>CBDBOC010000001.1:0-179088 GCA_965208195.1 Phototrophicaceae bacterium
AATGGAACAATGCAAACGTGGCGCCCCATCTGGGGCGCCACGTCTGATCTTAGTTGACTGAAAGTGCAACGACCGCTCGTTTCCAACTTGAGTGCGTCACAAGGGCTTGCGGTCTTTAGCCGCCACCGCCTTCACTGCCACCTTCACCTCCACTGCCATGCTCGCCGCCGCTTTCGCCGCCGCTTTCGCCGCCGCCTTCACTCGCGCCGACCTCGGCATGGGGCGTCCAGCCGTCGAAGGGCTGCGCCGATGCGGGCAGAATCACATTCATCGCCGCGCCGGCCGCCAGATCGACCGGCGTTGTCGGGCCGAGTTCGATACCGTTGGACAGGTGGACCTCGATGCGAACTCTCGTCAACGTCGCGCTGGTGGTGTTCACAACGGTGCCGAAAAAGGCGTTGCTGTGCGCATCGTAGCTCATGATGAGACGAGCGCCGGCACGGACCATGTCGAAGGTCTGGTCGAGGGCCAGGCCGCTGCCGCCTTCTTCACTGCCAGCTGCGCCGCCTTCGCTGCCCTCACCACCGCTCTCACTTCCGCCTTCAGCGCCATGTTGCTCGCCACCGGCTTCACTGCCACCTTCGCCCCCACCTTCGCCACTGCCTTCAGTGTTGACAGGGCCGGGGCCGCCGCAGGTGAACATCTCCGGGTGAATCTCCCAAGCATCGTAGGCTACGCCGACAGCGCTTGGCTCATCGGCGACACGCAGCTCGACCGTGGTCTGGGCGCCGGGGGCCAGGTCGCCTACCGGCTGCGGTCCAAGCTCGACAACGGTCGTCGTTCCCTGCTTGAGGTTCAGCTCGATCTGCACGAAACAGAGCGTCTGGTTGGTCGTATTCTCCACGATTCCCGAGAATGCCTTCGCTGCGGGGTCGTAGGACATGGCCGTTCTCACGCCGTTGACAACGCCGTCCCAGCTTTCGTCGAGGGCAAGGATCGGGCTGGAGGGATCTCCGCTCTCACCACTTCCCTCACCGCTACCGGATTCACCACTACCGGATTCGCCACTACCGGATTCACCACTGCCTTCACCACTGCCCTCACCGCCACTGCCGTGTTCGCCGCTGCCTTCACCGCCGCCACCTTCGCCGCCGCCTTCACTTGCGCCGACCTCGGCATGGGGCGTCCAGCTGTCGAAGGACTGCGTTGACGCCGGCAGAACGACATCCAGGATCTCACCGGGCGCCAAGTCGGTCGGCGTTGTCGGGCCGAGCTCGATGCCGTTTGAGAGGTGGACTTCGATGCGTACCCTTGTCAGGGTCGCGTCGGTCGTGTTTGCAACGGTTCCCACGAAGGAGGTGCTGGCGGCATCGTAGCTCATGATGAGGCGAGCGCCGGCCCGGACCATGTCGAAGGTCTCGTCGAGGGCGAGGCCGCTGCCGCCTTCTTCGCTGCCGGCTGCCCCGCCTTCACTGCCTTCACTGCCTCCCTCACTACCTTCGCCGCCGCTTCCGTGTTCGCCACTGCCTTCGCCGCCGCCTTCGCCGCGGCTCTCCGTAACGTTGCCTGCACTCTGGTCGGCGCCGCTCTGTCCCCTCCGTGAACAGCCAGCGGCCACCATCATCGTCAGAATCAGAACCAGTATCGCCAACGTCTGCGCCATTCTCAACTTCGTTCCCTTGCCTCTCATTTTTTCACCTCGTTTCACTATGGTTATCTGAGGGCCTGTCCCTCATACACTGCCCATGATAGAGGTGAAATGTGTCACAAATATGTCAGAGCCGGACAAAAATTCAAATCGGTCTGCGTAGGACAAAGGGTGTTCACAACGGGGCTATAGGGGAGGAATAAGATGCCTGAAGTTACCCAAGAGATGATGGCCTACGCCAACTTCATGGGGACCTATGTTGAACCGATTTTCTCCTTTCCTGTTTCGGTCTACTTGGTGACTGTCGAGGTTGCCAAATGATTCGATGGCACCTTCCTTCTCTTCATTCAAGCGCCCATCTCGGCCTGGACCGGCTAACCAACTGGAAGAACCATGAACAGACGCAGATTGGCGTTCATCCTCTCGTTCCTCGCGCTCGCTCTACCGGCCAAAGTATCGGCCCGTCCGCTTTCGCCGCCCCTGCCGTTCCACAGCTATGCCCTTTTGAACCGGCAATGACACTTGCTTTTGTCAACGCCATGCAGCGCACAGAGGGCTGACCGGGATCATCTACCAGGCCGTGTGACTTACACGACCCTCCTCGTCAATGGTCAAGATGTACTGCTTGGCCACGGCATACGCTGTGTTGGCATAGTAGGTGGCGACGCGCAACAATCTGCTGGCCGTCAAATAATGGATGACGACCTCCTTGCCGGAGCCGGGATTGTTGCCGCGATAAATCTCAACTTCGCCCGTGTCGTAATCCTGCGGATAGAGAGCTGCAAGGGTGGTAACGGCCTCCAGACGCGGGCCTGAGTAGCTCCTGCCGTCCGGCCCGATAAAGTAGTAGCGATACACGCCGCCGTCGTCTCTGCACACCTGAGCGGGCGTAGCCGCATGCGAGACGAGACACTGTGCCTCAACACGATCCGGCGCCGTATCGGACTTCGCCACCACTGACCTGTTGACCGCCGTCGCGGTCGGTGTGCTGGTAACCGTCGCTGTCGGCCTCTTGGTCGCCTCCGGTACCGGTGTATTGGTCACCACCGCCGTGTCAGTCGCCACCGGTGTCGGCGTATTGGTCGCCTCCGGTACCGGCGTATTGGTCACCACCGCCGTATCAGTCGCCACCGGTGTCGCCGTATTGGTCGCCGTCCGCGCCGGTCTTCTGGTCGCTGTCGCGGTGCTGGTCCATATCAACACCACCGGCGGATCAGCAGTTGACTCCGGCACCTCCTCCACGGCGGCGGCCGGCCGCTCAAGGAGATCTGTGAACAACAGCAGGAGCGCAATGATGGCGACCGCCAGACCGTTCCTCGCGAGGATAGGCCGCGCTCCTTCCCAAACAGGTGATAACTTCATCAACTCCTTCCCCTTGAATTACTAAACCGCGCTCCCACCATCGCGTTCGCATACACCGACTCGCCGCGGCTCCTTGAACAGACCAACTCCATCCCCACCGTAGGAGCACCCGTTGTGGTTGCTCCGCGTTTCTCGCACGCTTGCATATGGATGAAGAGACGGAATGCGAACGCCCCATCCGATTGCGTTTGCCAAGCTGTCAGGCGCCTGTCGCTGAATATCGGGCAGCGCCCGAACGCTTATCCGGTGGATGACCAAGTGTATCCGGCGGAAAGTCACACCGGTCAGTGTCTGTCGGCACCTAATAGTCACATGACCATCAAAAGGCGAACCTCTCACAATCTCTGACAATCGTTTCGCAGAACGACCGCCGCGTGCCGTGAAGAACGGAAAACGAGAAACCCATACCGCTCCGGCAGATGCCGCCCGGCTCACAGCGCGTAAGTGTCTGAACAGGTATCAACAGCCTGAACGCTGAAAGAGCCGCTCAGAACGCCTCTGTATCATCTCTCCCGCTTCTGGATCGCGCCGTCAGGCGGCGTTGAAGGCTTCTCTTTCGAGCGCCGGTCCCGTCGTCCCCCGGCAGGCCTCTCCGTCGGCCCGTACGCGCACGCCGCCAGAGTCCGCCGTACAGGGCTGCCCGCGCCATGGAGGGGTTCACCTGCAAAAAGGGCGCGTTCGTTCCCTCCCTCTCTTCAACTCTGTGTCGGAGAGATACAGGGAGCGCGTCAGGAAGACAGATGCTTTCGCCCGTATTCTGTGCCTGTATGGTTGAAGACGAAGAAACCGGACTTGTGCCCAGCCAAATAGGGGAACGTAAGATGGAAGAACTACTGGCAATCGGCGGCGTCAGCGCTCTGTCCGCTTCTGCGTCTGAAGAAGGAATTGGAGAGGCCAGCAGCGAACTCTTTGGATCCGGCTTTGGAGCCGTCGGCGAGAGAGAAACCGATGCCGGTTTAACATCCCTCGAGGTCATCGCCGGGGAGAACAACGGCACCGGCGCCTAATCCAGCGGCGGATCGGGTCGAATTGACCGGTTCCTGTTACTGAATGCCGCAGTCAACCATGCTGCCAATAGAGGCTCGAAAGATGTGTGCGAACCGGCGCCCGCGACATAAGGTTGAACCTCCATATCAACTAGCTGACCGGAACAGTTCCCGCAGAACCGGCTAACCTGGTTCGCCCGGCGGGAAACCCTGTCAGGGTGCGCATCGCTACCGACACCCCTGGTCTGTGTGGAACCATACCGCCCGCTTTACACGCCTCCAACCTTCCCCACTTCGAGACTCTGCTTTTTTGAAAACAGCAACGACGGTGGCAGCGGCGTCCACCTTTCAGGCACCCCGGGAACCTGCTCATCCGCACTGCTTCCAGCACCCGGCGCAACGCGCTAGGAGTGCGACGGCCTGCCTCTCCGCGCCGACCGCGCAACTTGGCGGTGGAATCGACGATAGACAATGCCATCTTGAACCGCCTCTCCGCCCGTCCACAGGTCCTGATCTGAAACGCGTAGCACCAAAATGCCCCCGCTCTGCTGCTTATCGACAAATTTGGCACAATACTGACACAAAAAAAAGGCAAATGACATAAGAAAGAAATTTTATGCTTGTATTATTTGAAGTCGGTGGTTTGTTGATGAAAACCGGCACACACAAAAGTTAACCCGCATCTCCAATCCTTCAACCATGATTCTCAACGTCGAGTGCAAACATTGGAATGGAAAACGGCCGCCGCCGGCCAGTGGAATCGCTCGCAAGGAGCAATGCCATGACGTTTTCCACGGCAAACGATGGCTACTCATGAATGGATTTTATAGCGTGCAGATCGATATGAAGGTGGTATGACAGAGCGTATTGAGCACTGCGAATGTGGAGTAAGGCGGCGACGCTGGCTGACAACCAAGGGCGGGCAAGTCATCAGAGACGTTGTCGTCTTTACTGATCCCGATCCGCTCCCGGATTGCCCGCTCGCGAGCAACAGAGAAGAATGACTTACCTACAAATACGCGGATAAAGCGCAGCAGGCCAATGCAGAATCGCCGAGAACATCCGAAAGATCGGGCACAAAACAGATCCCTTCAAACTGTCAGAAAACCTTGACAGAAAGAACGATCTGCTTGCTCTTGAAATTGACGAAAACAGTGTTGGCAATCTCGAACGCGGCGTATATAAGCTTACGGTCAAGGCTATTGAGGTGGATACGCATCCGTAGCGCAAACCAGACGCACAATCGGCTACAGAACGCGTCGCCAAAACGAACGCATGGCTGGCAGGCGGTACACCCCATCGATGGGTTCGGAGAAAACGGCGAAATCATTCGCCTCGAAATCTGCCTTGGCTGCAAAGCGCAGCGCCGCACTGCCCACCTCAACGACGGCCAACTCCAACTGATCGCCTCCGACCCCCGATCCCCTGCCGCCGTTCTGCGCCGGACACTTCGATAACTTGGTGCACGTCTTCGCGCCTGAAATCGCCCTGGGCGAACAACCCAGCCCGCGCCGGCCGAGCGATGGGCCCACGCAGAAAAAAGATAACGACCCACCCGATGGGTCCCGCACTCACGTGGCCGGGACACCGCCGGCCGCGCGGCCATGAACTCAGGGTTACAACAAATCTAACTCCTTTGCCCGCAAAACCGCCTGCATCCGATCGCGGACATTGAGCTTCCCCATCAGCACCGAAACATAGTTCTTCACCGTCCCTTCGGCCAGATGAAGTCGCGTCGCGATCTCCTGGTTTCGGCAACCGTCTCTCAGCAGGCGCAGAATCTCCACTTCCCGCTCGTTGAGAGGTTCGGCCAGTCTCGAAGCTTCGTAGGCAGGCGGCGGCTGACGAATAAATTCATTGACGATCTTGCGAGCGACCGATACATCAAGGTAGGAACCGCCCCGATATGCCGTGCGCACCGCGGTAGCCAAATCATCGCTGGATGTCGCCTTCAACACATAGTTCAGCGCGCCCGCCCGGATCCCTTCAAACACATACTCGTCGCTATCGAAAGTCGTCAATATGATGATCTTCGCCTGTGGATCGCGCCTACAGATATACCGGACCGCATCGAGACCGTCCATAACCGGCATCTGCACATCCATCAACACCACATCGGGCTGCAGTTCGTCATACAGGCTGACAGCCTCCTGACCGTCTCCAGCCTCGCCGATAACCATCATGTCCTCTTCCAGATTGAGGATGATGCGCATCCCCTCACGCAATAGCTCCTGATCGTCCACCAACAAAAGTGAAATCTTATCAAACATGCTTCCCTTCCCTTTCCTTCCCTTTCCTTCCCTTTCCTTCCCTTGTGCCGCAGGCAGCATGTCTTCAGAACGCCGCCTGATTGTGCGACGACTCCCCGCATCCCGGCGCCCCCGACCCACCGCCGGATGACGCAGCGATATCCCGCCCGTCTCTCGGCATATTCAGAATCAACCTGTCCTCGCTATCTCTCTCAATCCGCCGGCTGCTCGCGGATCGTCCGCGCATTGGCTCACCCCCGCACGCCAATAGGTGCGAAGCCTCTCTGCCCGGCCCCGTTCTCAAATCTGTGGCAGATTACCCGCCATCCCACCATGATCTCTCCCGCTCCGTCTCCCCCCCGATAGGCAGGGTGAATGTCACCATAACGCCGCCGCCTTGCGCCGGTTTGGTCACTCGTAGCGTCCCCCCAAGTTGAAACGCCCGCTCCTGCATCCCCGGCACTCCGTAGCCGTAGCCGGTGGACAGGTCGACCTCCTGGCCGTCATGCCGCATGGCCAGAACCAATGAATCATCCGTAACATCCAAATCCATCCATATGTTCATAGGATGGGCATGGTTTTGCATGTGCATCAACCATTCCTGTATTGCCCGGTACACCGTCAGACAATCGGACTCGGACAGAAAATCGGGGACGTCCGTCAGCTCGACGTGGAGAGAAATGTCCGTCTCCCGGAAAAACTCACTGATGTACCGTCGCAACACAGGCGTCAGATTTCTGGCGTTTATCTCAGGCGTGCTCAACGCCTGAATCGTATCGCGTAGTTCATCCAGCCCCGCTTTGAGTTGCGAATGCACCGTCTTAAGCATCGCGTCCGCCTGCATTGAATCCTTTTCCATCACTCGATTCGCGCCCTCCACCTGCACGATCGCGACGGTAAGCCTGTGCCCGAGAGATTCGTGTAGCTCGCGCGCGAGGCGATTATGCTCCTCCACCATAACCAGAAACCTGCGCTGTCCAATGTATTCTCGCAAACGCGCATGGGCCTGCGATATCTCTGCCAACAGACGTCCGACATCTCGCTTCACGCGCCTTTCGTACGCGATTCGATTGCTCAAAATGCCGCTGAAGATGAAGCCCACAGCGAACAGGATGGTGCTGTCCACGGGCGGTAGCGGCCCTTCAGCATGTCGGAAAAAGGTGCCCCACAGCGCAATCGCTACATACACGCCAATCCAGACCAGCGCGGGTCCAATCCTGAATAGAAACACCGCCTGCCCGACCAGAAGCAGAAACAGATAGATGAAAAGAAAATCCTGAAAATATCCCAGGCACGCGATCAGAGTCTGCGCCACCAGATAAAGTTGATTGCGCCGGTAATCGCCTGTCGGTACACGCCAAAATAGAAAACTGAATAATAGCGCTCCAATCACAAAAAACGGCTCCGGCATTGAACCGTTCAGAATGTGATAGTGGACCAGCATCAAAATGACAACCGCCTGCGCGGCACAATGAATCGGGAAATTCTCCCAACGATAAGACCGAGTCCTTTGCCGAAATCCATCACGTATCCATCTGCCGAACGCATGCAAACTCAAAAAGTGCCCCATCGAACGATCTTCCTCCGCAACAAAGAAACACCCATAACGTCTCCTCAAGAGAGGAGAAACTGATGGACCCAAACCGAAATCGTATCTGGCTCCCCTACCAACCCAATTCATCTCGCACCTCCCATTACTTCAAAGTGGTTCACCTGCGATCCGGCCACAATATACTCGCGTGTGCCGTTTATCCCGATAGGCAGAGAGAAGATCACCAGAGTGCCGCCCGCCGCCGGTGTGATCACACGCAGATCGCCGCCAAGCTGCGCGGCCCGCTCCCGCATCCCCAGCAAACCGAACCCATTGCTTTTGGACGGGTCGAAGTCCCGGCCGTCATTCTGTACCTTCAGGATCAGCGCATCATCGCTCGATTCCAATTCCACCCACACATTCTGCGCCTGGGCGTGCTTCTGCGTGTTGGTCAGCGTCTCCTGAACGATCCGGTATATCGCCATGCACTGTTCATCGGACAAGGGCGCCCGTAACATGTCGGGCAGTCGCCTGTGGCAATCTATGCCCGTGACGTTCGCAAACTCTTCTGTGATCTTTTGCAAAGAGTCGATCAGACTGGCGCTGGTGACATTGTGTCCACGCAGCACCAGAAGAGTCTGACGCAATTCGTCCAGCCCTGTCATCAGTTGTGAGCGCACCGTCTCGAGCATCCCGGCGACCCGGTGGGGATCCCGTTCCATCAGCCGCTCCGCGCCCTCCAACTGCACGACCGATACCGTTAACCTGTGCCCAAGCGTATCGTGTAAATCTCTGGCGATGCGTTCCCGCTCGGCTGCCGCAGACAAAAATTCGGCCTGCCTTGCGTACTTCCGCAACCGCGAATTGGCCTCGTTGAGCTCCGTCAGCAGATCCTGAATCTTGGCATGCTCCCGTCTTGTCCTTCCTATGCTGGCGCTCATGAAGCCGGAAATAACCATCACGGCGATGACTGCAACCGCTCTGCTCGTCGGCGTGAACAGATCGTCCCCGGGCTGACTAAAGTTTGCAATTAGTACAATAAAATACAATATCGCAGACCAGATCAGACTGGTCCGCATCTTGCTGAATACCACCGCTGACTGCCCGGCGAGAACCACAAACATACAGGACAAAGTAAAATCCTGGAAAACAATCAAAGTGGAAATCACGGTCTGTGCCGCCATATAAACATGCGTGTGCGCCAACGCGCTGTAGTCCCATTTCCTGCGCCAAAAAAGGACGCTGAAAAGGAATAACCCGGCCAGAGGTATCGGCCCCGGCACTGCACCCATCTGTATGTATGAGTAGAACACAGAGACCATGAGAAATGCTTGCCCGGCAAGACGCAACATGAAATCTCGATGGTCATAAGACCAGTTCCCAGCCAACAATTTATAGTACAGACCCTTTACAGCCATTCACAGTTTCTCCGGCTTGAAGTAAATATGATTTCCTGCCGTCATGAACAGGGCGCCTGCCGCCCTCCCATGCTGTAGTTTTCTCCTCACTTCCCTTCGCTGTCCATACCCGGCTCTTCCTCTGTCCCAGAGCGCTGTGCAACCCTCTGGCCAGACGGTTGCGCTCGTGTGCCGCGGCCAACCGCCCGGACTGTTCAGCAAACTCCTGAAACGTCTCCGGATCCGCCTGTTCACGCCGATTGTCGCCGGAATCGCCCTGTCCGTCAACTATTTGTCGTTGTTCTACGCGCAGCCTTGACACGGATTGCAATCTCCTGCGCCACAGGCTACGCCCACAATCCGCACACTCCACCGGAATGAACGCACCCGGCCCCCTTACGCGATTATGACCCGCTTTCAAACACTGCCTGCCATTTTGCTGAAAGGCGCCAGGACAGGAACCACAGCCGCGGGATACTGCTCTCCCCACGCCGCAATCCCGCTGGTACAGAACTCTGAGGACACGTGACTGACTCCCAGGACAACACATTCGAGCCGATAGGATTGAGATTGCCGCGCGGAGTTCGCCAGCGCTCTTCACTCGCGACCTGCGCATCCAGGCACGAAGATGTCAATGACTGTTGACAAAACGGCAGCCCCATACTGGCAAAGTCGCTCGACGGCACTCTGCGCAAAGAGATGGGTATGCATCCACTCAACGCGCTGCCGGCCAGGTACAGATGCGTCAGCTTGCTGAGATCGCCCAATGCCTCCGGAACTGTCCCGTACAGTCGGTTCCTGCTGAGGTCCAGCCACGCCAGTTCACTGAGATCGCGCAACGCCTCCGGAACTGTCCCGTACAGCTGGTTGCCATCGAGAGACAACCCGATGACGCGTCCGTCGGCGTCCGTCGTCACGCCATACCACTCGTCAAGGGCCCTGTCGCTCAGCCAGTTCGTGCTTGCCGCCCAGTTGGGGCCGTCTGTCTCCCTGTACAGCGCAACCAGTACATCCCTGTCCGGGTCGCCTATCACGACCGCCGGGGCGGGCTGTGTGTTGACGCGAACCTCGTCGGATGGCGCGCTCAGGCCGGCCGCGTTGATCGCCCGCACCCGGTACACGTAGCTACTCGCCGGTAACACCGTTCTCTCGATATAATGCGTGGCCGCGCTGCCGCTGTCCTCCACAAGCATGACGAACTGCTCCGCCGTATCTTCACCCCCGCGACGTTCAACCCGGTAGCCGCTTACGCTGCTGTCCTCGGGATCGTCCCAAGTCAGCGCCACCGCATCTTGTGCAACAACAATCGCCCGCACGTTCTGCGGAGGCGCCGGAACGGCTGGCGTCACAGCCGTCGGTGTCGGCTCAGGTGTAGCCGTTAGAGCGGCCGTCAGCGCCTGCGTGGCTGTCGGTGTCGGCTCAGGTGTAGCCGTCAGAGTGGCCGTCAGCGCCTGCGTGGCTGTCGGTGTCGGCTCAGGTGTAGCCGTCAGAGTGGCCGTCAGCGCCTGCGTGGCTGTCTTCTCAGTCGGCCCTGTCGGCGCTTCCGGCCATGGCGACTCGATGGTAGCCGTCGGTTCCGAGCGCGCCGCCGGCGTGGTCGTCGCGGTCGGTGTCGGCGTAGCCGTCGGTTCCGAACTCGCCGCCGGCGTGGCCGTCGCGGTCGGTGTCGGCGTAGCCGTCGGTTCCGAACTTGCCGCCGGCGTGGTCGTCGCGGTCGGTGTCGGCGTAGCCGTCGGTTCCGAACTTGCCGCCGGCGTGGCCGTCGCGGTCGGTGTCGGCGTAGCCGTCGGTTCCGAACTTGCCGCCGGCGTGGCCGTCGCGGTCGGCGTCGGCGTAGCCGTTGCTTCCGAACTCGCCGTCGGCGTGGCCGTCGCGGTCGGCGTCGGCATGACCAGCGGCTGCAGGCCCGGCGTTGGCGTTGGCGTGGTCGTCGCGGTCGGCGTCGGCGTGACCAGCGGCTGCAGGCCCGGCGCTGGCGTTGGCGTGGTCGTCGCGGTCGGTGTCGGCGTGACCAGCGGCTGCAGGCCCGGCGCTGGCGTTGGCGTGGTCGTTGCGGTCGGCGTCGGCGTGACCAGCGGCTGCAGGCCCGGCGCTGGCGTTGGCGTCGGCGTCGCGGTCGGCGCTGGCGTGACCAGCGGCTGCAGGCCCGGCGCTGGCGTTGGCGTGGTCGTTGCGGTCGGCGTCGGCGTGACCAGCGGCTGCAGGCCCGGCGCTGGCGTTGGCGTGGTCGTTGCGGTCGGTGTCGGCGTGACCAGCGGCTGCAGGCCCGGCACTGGCGTTGGCGTGGTCGTCGCGGTCGGTGTCGGCGTAGCTGTTGGCAAGTTTGTCTGCTGCTCCTTACAGGTCGACAGACCCAAGCTGTCCAGGTCGTGATACGCCACCGCCAACAAAGCAGCCGGCACGCATCCGCTCAACTGGTTGTCTTCGAGGTACAACTCCACCAGGCTGCTGAGATCCCCCAGCTCACTCGGGATCGAACCGCTCAACTCGTTATTGACAAGATTCAGAAACCCCAGGCTGCTGAGGTTGCCCAGTTCGACTGGAATCGAACCGCTCAACGCGTTGTTGTTGAGGCCCAACTCCTTAAGACTGCTGAGATTGCCCAGCTCCACAGGCACCGCCCCGCTCAACGCGTTGGCGTCGAGACCCAGATATTCCAAGCTGGGGAGGTCGCCCAGTTCGACCGGGATCGAACCGCTCAACTGGTTGCCGCTGAGATACAGCTGCGTCAGTTTGTTGAGATCGCTCAGTGCCTTCGGTATCGACCCGTTCAACTGGTTTTTGTCGAGGGACAGCTGCGTCAGGTTGCTGAGGTCGCCCAGTTTCGCAGGTATCGACCCGCTCAACTCGTTGGTATAGAGGTACAGCCACTCCAGGCTGCTGAGGTTGCCCAGCTCCGGCGGGATCGAACCGCTCAACTGATTGTTGCTGAGGGACAGCCGCGTCAGGTTGCTGAGCCTGCCCAAGGCTGACGGGATCGAACCGCTCAACTCGTTGACAGCGAGGTGCAGATGCCTCAGGTTGCTGAGATCGCCCAGCTCCACCGGGAGCGTCCCGTTCAGACTGTTGCCGTTGAGAATTAACCTCGTGACGCGGGCATCAGCATCCGTCGTGACCCCATACCATTCGCCGAGAGGCTTGTCGCTGAGCCAGTTCGTCCTGATTATCCAGTTGCCCCCGTCGGTTGCGTTGTAGAGCGCAACCAGGGCGTTCCTGTCGACGCAGGTCGGCAGACCCAGTCTGTCCAGATCCTGATTGGCCACGGCTAGCAACGCTGTGGGCACGCATCCGCTCAACTGGTTGGAACTGAGGTAAAGATGGGTCAGGCTGCTGAGGTCGCCCAATTCCACCGGGATCGAACCGCTCAACTGGTTGGCAGCAAGGGACAGCTCCTTCAGATTGCTGAGGCTGCCCAGCTCCGCCGGTATCGACCCGCTCAACTTGTTGTCCTTGAGATACAGCTTCGTCAGGTTGCTGAGACTGCCCAGATCTGCCGGGAGTGTACCGCTCAACTGGTTGCTATGGATGTGCAGCTCCTTCAGGTTGCTGAGACTGCCCAGATCCGCCGGAATCGAACCGCTCAACTGGTTGCTATGGAGGTGCAGATGCCTCAGGTTGCTGAGACTGCCCAGTTTCGACGGGATCGTCCCGCTCAGAATGTTGCTATTGAGAATCAACCTCGTGACGCGGCCGTCGGTATCCGTCGTGACCCCATGCCACTCGCCGATAGGCTCTCTGCTGAGCCAGTTCGTCTTATCTTTCCAGTTGGCGCCGTCAGTGGCGTTGTACAGCGCAACCAGCACGCCCATATCGCCGCATGGCTGCAGCCCCAGGTCGTTCAGGTCGTGATTCGCCACCGCGAACAGGGCCGCGGGCACACATCCACTCAACTGGTTGCCGCTGAGGTACAGATGTGTCAGGGTACTGAGGTCGCCCAACTCCTCCGGTATCGAACCGCTCAACTGGTTTGTCTGGAGGTACAGATGGGTCAGGTTGCTGAGGTCGCCCAGTTCCGACGGGAGCGTCCCGTTCAAATTATTGCCATTGAGAATCAACTTGGTGACGCGGCCGTCGTCATCCGTCGTGACCCCATGCCATTCGCCGATGGGCTTCTTGCTGAGCCAGTTCGTCTTGTCTGTCCAGTTGGCGCCGTCAGTGGCGTTGTACAGGGCAACCAGTACACCCATGTCGCCGCATGGCTGCAGCCCCAGGCTGTTCAGGTCGTGATTCGCCACTGCGAATAGGGCCGCAGGCACGCATCCGCTCAACTGGTTGGTCTTGAGGTAGAGATGGGTCAGGCTGCTGAGGTCGCCCAATTCCACCGGGATCGTACCGCTCAACTGGTTGACAGCAAGGGACAGCTCCTTCAGATTGCTGAGGCTGCCCAGCTCCGCCGGAATCGACCCGCTCAACTGGTTGTCCTTGAGATACAGCTTCGTCAGGTTGCTGAGTTTGCCCAGCTCCGCCGGAACTGTACCGCTCAACTGGTTGCTATGGATGTGCAGCTCCTTCAGGTTGCTGAGACTGCCCAGCTCCGCCGGAATCGAACCGCTCAACTGGTTGCTATGGAGGTGCAGACGCCTCAGGTTGCTGAGACTGCCCAGTTCCGACGGGATCGTCCCGCTCAGAATATTGCTATTGAGAATCAACCTCGTGACGCGGCCGTCGGAATCCGTCGTGACCCCATGCCACTCGCCGATAGGCTCTCTGCTGAGCCAGTTCGTCTTGTCTGTCCAATTGGCGCCGTCGGTGGCGTTGTACAGCGCAACCAGCACACCCATGTCGCCGCATGGCTGCAGCCCCAGGCTGTTCAGATCGTTTGTCTCCACCGCGAACAGGGCCGCGGGCACACATCCACTCAACTGGTTGGTCTTGAGGTAGAGATGGGTCAGACTACTGAGATCCCCCAACTCCACTGGGATCGTTCCGCTTAACTGGTTTGTCTGGAGGTACAGATGGGTCAGGCTGCTGAGGCTGCCCAGCTCCGCCGGAATCGACCCGCTCAACTGGTTGCTATGGAGGTACAGATGCGCTAGGTTGCTGAGGTTGCCCAGCTCCGCCGGGATCGAACCGCTCAACTGGTTGACAGCGAGGGACAGCTCCTTCAGGTTGCTGAGGTTGCCCAGCTCCACCGGTATCGAACCGCTTAACTCGTTGCTATGGAGGTGCAGATCCCTCAGGTTGCTGAGACTGCCCAGCTCCGCTGGGATCGAGCCGTTCAAATTGTTGCCACTGAGAATCAACCTCGTGACGCGGCCGTCGGAATCCGTCGTGACCCCATGCCATTCGCCGATGGGCTTCTTGCTGAGCCAGTTCGTCTTGTCTGTCCAGTTGGCGCCGTCAGTGGCGTTGTACAGCGCAACCAGTACACCCATGTCGCCGCATGGGTTCACCCCCACGCCTGTGGGGAAAACTAGTCGTGCGATGCCCGCGCAGGCGGCGATAGCGGTTCACCCCCACGCCTGTGGGGAAAACGCCTCGGTTCACCCCCATGAAAATGAGCGTCAGATGACCCCCGACCTCGGTTCACCCCCACGCCTGTGGGGAAAACTCCCAGGTCAATGTAGTCAAGGAAGCTGTCGGGCGGTTCACCCCCACGCCTGTGGGGAAAACGGGCGGCGGAAAAATGCGGGACGGTGGGGGCTTGAGCCGTCCGGTTCACCCCCACGCCTGTGGGGAAAACTGATTTCCGCAAGTCGGACAAAGTTGTCGCAAATTACGGTTCACCCCCACGCCTGTGGGGAAAACGCGCTCTTGGGTCTATCACGCTCGGTTCACCCCCACGCCTGTCAGACGTACTGGCGGTTCACCCCCACGCCTGTGGGGAAAACTATGGCCAAGTTGTTTCTGATATCGGCGAAATCACGGTTCACCCCCACGCCTGTGGGGAAAACGCGTTGCTTACATCGCAGCGCCGCACGACGGTTCACCCCCACGCCTGTGGGGAAAACTTTGAGGCACGTGAGTACAATCTGTAACGCGCGCCTTGGACGGTTCACCCCCACGCCTGTGGGGAAAACGCCGCCAGCGCCTCGGTTCACCCCCGCGCCTGTGGGGATTGCGTGAGCTTGGGGTTTTGACGGTTCACCCCCACGCCTGTGGGGAAAACGGGATGCTACGAGGTTTCCCTCTGCGATGTACATCGAGACGGTTCACCCCCACGCCTGTGGGGAAAACTAACGAGTGCGAATTCCACCAAGCCACCCCCACGCCTGTGAATGCCCGCTGCCGGTTCACCCCCACGCCTGTGGGGAAAACATCCATTTCTGCATGCCGAGCCATTCTCGAGTTCGGTTCACCCCCACGCCTGTGGGGAAAACGATGAACGTCCGGTCCCTCGAATTGCCAGGACTTCACGGTTCACCCCCACGCCTGTGGGGAAAACGTGTCGGAGCGGCCTGTCATTGACAAGCGCCGGTTCACCCCCACGCCTGTGGGGAAAAACTTGAACCCTGCGTTTACCTAGGCCAGCGGCTCGGTTCACCCCCACGCCTGTGGGGAAAACGCGTATGTTGACGATGTTCCCCCGCCGTACGGTTCACCCCCACGCCTGTGGGGAAAACGCCTCTGGCACATAGCGTCTGACCAGCGCGCGGCGGTTCACCCCCACGCCTGTGGGGAAAACAAACGCCCGGCCTGCACGAGCCCGGCCGATTCGACGGGCTCGGTTCACCCCCACGCCTGTGGGGAAAACGCTTCATCCGCTCAGCGGATTTGAGCCGGTCGCTGTGGGACGGTTCACCCCCACGCCTGTGGGGAAAACTTCGCTTGCGCCCAGCGCCCCGTGCCATGCGCCCGGTTCACCCCCACGCCTGTGGGGAAAACTTGTCTGCCCGGTCAGACCGAACATATCCAGGAGTATCGCGGTTCACCCCCACGCCTGTGGGGAAAACGCTCGCGGTATCCTTTGCACGCCTGGGGAAAACTGGTAGCCACTCGCGCGTGTTCAGCCGGTTCACCCCCACGCCTGTGGGGAAAACGACCACAACCTATCGGTTCACCCCCATGTTTCGCAATCGGTTCACCCCCACGCCTGTGGGGAAAACGCGTTGGGACGTCGCAGAATGTACATCGTGTGCCGGTTCACCCCCACGCCTGTGGGGAAAAACGCATGGAACTACCGGAAGCCGATGCGGTTCACCCCCACGCCTGTGGGGAAAACGTGGAGGGCGGCCATGCTGCGCATTGCGCCGGCGGTTCACCCCCACGCCTGTGGGGAAAACCAGACGTGCCCCGTCGTGTTGCTAGACGTAGCGGTTCACCCCCACGCCTGTGGGGAAAACGCCGGGCAACGAACGGTCGTACCACATCGACAGCGCGGTTCACCCCCACGCCTGTGGGGAAAAACGCCTCACCGCCGCGGTACGAATTGTGACGGTTCACCCCCACGCCTGTGGGGAAAACGTGCCCCGGCGCAGACCAGCCAGAGTTTAGCGGTTCACCCCCACGCCTGTGGGGAAAACCGTTCCGCACAGCGGTTCACCCCCACGCCTGTGGGGAAAACGCACATGTCACGGTTCACCCCCACGCCTGTGGGGAAAACGGTGTTGTCAAGCCTGTTTAGCGGTTCACCCCCGCCTGACGATGTGGCGGTTCACCCCCACGCCTGTGGGGAAAACTCGCCACTGCCGTAGATCCACGCATGTTGCCGGTTCACCCCCACGCCTGTGGGGAAAACGCAAAGCGTCGACGGCCGCAGAGCGCATGCCGGCCACCAGGCTGGCCGGTTCACCCCCACGCCTGTGGGGAAAACGAAATGACGCGGCATCTCGGCGGCGAATTGCGGTTCACCCCCACGCCTGTGGGGAACAAGTGATTTCGGCGCGAAACCACGGTTCACCCCCACGCCTGTGGGGAAAACGTTGAAGGCTCTTCGCCGAATGCCCGACGGTTCACCCCCACGCCTGTGGGGAAAACCGTCAGGCTCATCGTAAATCGCTGACGGCGACCCGTTATGCGGTTCACCCCCACGCCTGTGGGGAAAACTCAATAAACGGTCAAAGCGGGCCGGCTAGTCGCCGGTTCACCCCCACGCCTGTGGGGAAAACGCGTTCGGCGCGGCGCGACACCGTGGCGATAGCGGTTCACCCCCACGCCTGTGGGGAAAACCTGCCTACGCTCGGTCACGTCCTGCGGCCATGTGGCGGTTCACCCCCACGCCTGTGGGGAAAACATAAGCCGAGCGTACGCTGGTCACACGCCTGACCAATGGCGGTTCACCCCCACGCCTGTGGGGAAAACCCTTCGGTAACAAAATGTAATGTGTGCCCGAAGGGACAGCCACTTGCATCACTCCATTCTAATGCGGGCCGGAGACGCAGCGCTAGTCGTCGTCCGTCGCGCCTTTCAGTGGCCGTCGGACTAGCTGCAGTCCATCGAGATCGATGATTTCCCGCCGCGTCCTGCCATAGACGCGAACGCTGAAGCGCTGTTCGTTGTTGGTTGTCCACATCTGTATCAGCCCGCCATCGCGGCAATCTGAACAGGCGCGCTCCCACAGCCGATCCCTCACCATAGCCGTCAAGTGGCCCAGAAACACGCCGGGATGCGGCTCAATCAGCCAGCGCGACAACTCGCCGCGCAGCCCAACGGGTACGCTTTCCATGATCATCACGACCATGCTTCGTCCTCCTCGAAAAGCGCGTCCCAATCGATATCATCGATCAGCGGACCAGGCAGCGCGCCATCGGCATCGTAATCCGGCGCCGGTTCCTCTTGCATGTCGAGTAGCGCGTCGATGTCAGGCAGAAGTCGCTGCAGGAGTTTCGTCTCCTTGAAAGCTTCGCGGCAGCGGCGCCGCACACGCGCGTCAATATCGGTGGTGCTCAGCGCGGCGGTCTCGAAAGCAATGGGAATCGAAAGCTCGGTCTTGTACAGGTCGGCGATGTCGTAAACGAAGGACAGTTGCTTGCCCGTATGGATGAATCCCAGGCCTGGCGAATAGCCGCCGCTAACGATAGCAGCGTGGCAGAGGCCGTTCAGCAGCGCATTCGCCATCGACAGCGCGCGATTCACCGGGTCAGAGGCATCCCAGTCGTTGCGCCTGTAGCGCCTGCCTTTCCACTTCACCCCATAGCGGCGGCTCATCATCTGATAGGTATTGCGGACGCGCGCGCCTTCGTGCCCACGTATCTGTTCCAGGCTCAAATCCGCATCCAATACTTCATCAAAGCGTTTGGCGTACATGGCAAGGGCCACTTTCCGCCGGGCTTCAGGATTGGAAACCAGGCCGGCTTGCTTCAATAGGCGATAGGCTTTGCGCGTTTCGCCAGTGCCTTGCGCGTAGAAGCGAGTGGCGTCTTCGCCGACCCAGACGATA
This sequence comes from Phototrophicaceae bacterium, assembly GCA_965208195.1. GTDB lineage: Bacteria > Chloroflexota > Anaerolineae > Aggregatilineales > Phototrophicaceae > UBA6055. The sequence goes on from CBDBOC010000001.1 coordinate 18,433, forward strand.
GAGCAGCCATTTTGCGCCAATAGCTTGACCGCTTCGTGGGTAATGCTGGCGCCTGGCCCGAGCAGCAACAGCGAGAGCGAGGCAATCGGCACGGCGGTCTTGCCTTTTTCGTCCACCAGTTCGACGGCATTGCGAAAGCGCTGAACCACCGCGCGCTCGGCGTAGACATAACTGAGGCTGTCACGCAGTTTGGGCAGGATGTGCAGATCTTGCATAGGTCATCTCTCCCGCCGGATATCAAGCTGTATAGGGCACCGACAGCAGCCCGAAACCAAAAGCCTTGGCGCTGCCAACGCCTGATCGCAATGCGGTGGCGAATGCCTCCGGCTGGCTGATCTGCAGCACGCCGTCAAATTGCACCGCGTGCCAGGTTCGTTTGCGCCGCCGACCGTAACGATTGCCTAACTTCGCGCTGCGCACATTCTGCGCGTCCACAGCAAAGCCATGCTGCTCGCCCTTGCGCCGCAGCCACAGCGCCAACTCGTCGTCGGAGACGATGGCATGACGCTTGCCATCACGCTTCATCGTTGGATTGGCCTGCAAGCGGAAAGGCAGTCGCAATCCTGCGCTGACTCGCGCCTCCACCGCGCGCACATCGGGCAGCTTGAAGAGATAGCGCGGGTCGTTCAAGCGCTCGGATTTGCCCCAATCCGGCAGCTCCTGAGATTGCAAAAGCACGGTGACGTAGGGCTGGCGCGGCCGCTCTTCAACGCGAAAGAGCACGCGCTCGTGGCTCGGCAAATCCTCCGGAAACGCGCTGAGAAGTGTGCGATGCAACTCGTAGCGGTCGCTGAGGTCGCGCCGCGCTTCCCGATGCCGCAGGTTTAGCAACAGTTGCGATAGGAACATGTTCAAGCCTCCGCCTTATAGCTGGGATTGGCGATGTATTGCGCGCGCAGCCGCCGCGTTATGAAGCGCCGCGGCTTGAAAGAAATCGGCTGATCATTGCGCACGATTGTGCCCATTCCGTCGTCTTCGAGCAGCAGCCTAAGTTCCGGGCTTGCTTGCGCATCGTCCCCCAGATGGCGATAGCCTTTCAACGCGCTTTCCAGGTCTTCGTCGCGCAGCCCATCTGGCAGCCAGACGCGTTCGGCCGGCAAGCAAGCCTTGCGTCCGAAGAAGAGAAACCAACGCGGCTGCTGAAGAGCGGTCTGCAGCCGTTCAAGCAGAGCGGCCTCCCCTTCCAAGCCCACAAGAAACAAGGCGTCGGACAAGTAATAACGCTCCGACGGAATTGCGTTCTTGCGCTCGATACTCCCGCTGACTTTGTAATAGCCGTCAATGCCGGCGGTGTGAAAGTCACGCAGGATAACGCCGGGCCGGTCGATGCGCACGCCCATTTTGAGCGCGCGCAGATCGGCGATGGATTGATCCCGCGGCCGGCCCAGCGCGGCGCATAGCAAGCCGATGATGCCGCTCTTGGATGGCTCGTAGCCGGTATCGCGATGGCTGAAGTGGCTCTGCGTGCCCCAGGATTGCAGAGGCGCGCTGATGCGAAGGAGCAAGGTCTTCATGGCTTAGCCCTCGCCCAGGGCGGTCGTCATGGCTTCGGCCCAATCATCCAGGTTGGCCACGGCCGCGCCCGCCAGTTCCTCAGACGCGAGCGCGTAGCCGCGTGGATTCAAGACAGCGATTGTCGGCAGGCCCAGCCGAAACGCGCCTTCGACCTGGTCCCAATAGACGCAAAGCGCTTGTATAGACGGCTCTGCGTAGCCGCTCGACCGGCCATTTTGCACCGGCTTCTCGAAGGCATTCGCCAGCGACTGCCCGTCGTTGCTCCTCCGGGCGACAGCGAGCAGGAAGTCGGGCGCATGCTGGTTGAGAAAAGAGTTCTTCATCCCGCTGGGCACGACCAGGGCGAAGGCGCGCATGAAGGCGCCGATGGTCTGCCGCGCCAGCTCGACATCGCCGCCGAGGTTAAGCAGCAGCTGTTCCCAATCGATGCGGGCGCAGCGGTAGTAGGTGGCGGAGTTGAACGAGACCAGCCCGAGCATGCCCGCGCCGCTGTCGTCCTCCGGCGTGAAGTCGTCAACAGCGGTGAAGTAGTCGAATTCGGCGGTATTGACCTCGTGCGTCGAAATGGCGTGGGCCATCTGGCAGGCGGCGTCGATATTAAGCGCGGGCTTCTCGGCGAGCATGCGTCCGAACAAGGCAATATCGGGCGCCGATGTGCGGTTTGCCAGTTGCTTGATGAATCCCTTGACGAAGTTTTTGATATCCGGCTCCGTGCCATTGCTCCTCGCATCTTGGAGGAAGTTGGCAATGGCATCCGTCTCTTCTTCGCTGATGAAGAGCAGTACACTCGTTTCTTGCTCGCGCCTGTTGTCCATCTTGGCGTAGAGACTCTTCGCTATCTCAATCAGTTGTGCTTCCGCCCACTCCCGCTCGATCCCCGCCTGCTCCAGTTTGTCGGCGAGATGCGCGACCAGCTTCTTGGTGCGGGTGCCGGTTGGCACGGTGACCGCGCGTTGAAACAGGTCCGAGACGCGCATAGCACGCTTGGCTGATTGCGAGGATATGCGCGCCCGGCGGACGCCGCCGAAGAGCGCTTCTTTGGGATTGCCGGTGTCATCGCGGTTCAGATTCGACGGCGCGAAAGTTTGGATCGCATGCAGTTCGATAATCATCGGTTGATATTCCTTTCTTATGTGGATTTGGGTTCGGAGCGCTGGGCTCGCCAATAGGCGCTGGCCCAGCGGCGCTGCACAAAGCGATTGGGATGGTCCCAATAATTGACATCGCGGATGAGTTGATGCCAGTTGATGGGGATGTCTTTGGACTTCAAGATGCTAACCTGCTGGCGCAAACGCGGTTCCAGCGTATCGCGGCGCATGCGCAGCAGCTGCACGAAACGACGCTCTGTCGCGTTGTCATCGCCGAGCTGACCCGCCAGCCGCCGCAGATGATCGCCCATATTGCCGGAAGCGGCCGAGGACGGGTGCAAGGCGAAAAGCGACGCGACCATGTAGATGTCAGCCTCGTCGTACCACTCGTTGATCCAGGGCACAACATACTGGAACATGCCGACTGTCTCGGGATCGCCCGGTTCAGCGCCCAGCCCTCGCCGCAAAGCCGCCAGCATGGCGCGGTCTTCTGCGCGCCCCTGCAGATAGCTGATGAAGGGGTGTTGCTGTGTTTCGGTGGAACTCATGCGGTCCTCCTATTCATAGTCATCGAGCAATTCCCTAAGTTGAAAGCGCAAGTATCGTTCCGCTTGAATGCCGCCCTTGAGCGCCCAAGGGCTGTCACCGGCCAAGTTTGCCGCGTGATGCAAAGCGTCAAGCGCCTGCTCGCGCAAGTCAACTGCCCAGTCATGCAGCGCCGCGTCGCTGTCAACAACCAGCGCGTCGATGAAGCGCCAGAAGCGCGGCTCGAGCGCCGTCCAGTAGCGTTGGCGCGCGGCCCATTGCTTGGTCAAACTGTTGCGGTCCTTGCTGTCCGCTCTGCCATCGGCGCCGCGCAGCAGGACCTGACTGGCAAGCATGTTCAAGGCGATACGCAGTTTGTTAGCAGCCTCTTCGGCATAGGCGAGCGCGAGGTTGATCGTATGTGCGTGATCTTCATTCCGCAGCAGCGCCAGCGGCAGCGGCATGATCTCCTGGCGATAAAAGACCGGCTTGGCTTGATCGGCCAGCATGCCGGTCGCCATGAGTTGAACGGGATAATCGTCTTCAAGGCAGCCGGAATCCTTGAGGTCAGCGATCAAGTCAACGACTGCCGGTGGATATACCTTGCCCGGCTCGCGTTTGAGCAGGCTGTCGTAATCGCGCCAGAGGGCTTTGTCCGCATTGAAGTAAAGGAAGGGATACGTGATTTCTCCCTTTTTCTCCCGCTGGACATAGCGCCGCTGCGGACTGCGAACCTGCGGCGCCAGATTAATTGCGGGCGATACCGCAGCTCGGCGCACGATCACACCATTTTCGGATGCTTCGGGTATCAGCTGCACGCGATTATTCGACCAGGTTAGATAGTCCAGATAACCCAAGGGCGACTCGCGCCGCTGGAACGGGTCAGCCATCTCCCAGGCTGGCGCGTCGCGCCCGGTATACGGCATGGTCTGTTCATCAGGATATTGCAGCAGGTTCAAAAGCAGCGTTTCAAAGAGCGTGCGTCCGCGCGCCCAGAAAATGACGCCGCGCGCATAGATGCAGTCGCTGAAGCTCACACGCCGTCGATTGATTGACGGACCCAAACCCGCTGTGCGAAAACAGCGCGCCGCGAGCAGATACCGGGCCGCTGCCGCCGGCGACAACGCGATGCCCGCCTCGTCGTTGACATGGCTGAAGAGCGTGCCGGTGTTGCCCATGGGATGGATAAGATGAATCAACGACTTCGGCTCGACCCGTGGCTCAGCGCTTTGCAAGAAGGGCCGCTCCGCATGAAACAGGTCGAAACGCTCGTGCCAACGCTCAAAATATTCGTCCAGCCGGCCCATGTCGAAGGCGCCGGCTTGCCGAAGAGCATGCCAGGTAGCGATGTTCGCAGGACCAAAAACGCGGTGCAATACCGCCAGAGCAACGGGCAGGATGGCCGTCGATTGAATCGCCGTTTGGCATGAGATTTCGCGCAGCGACGCCGCTCGCGCCAGCGTGTCGCGCCAGCTCAATTGCAGGAAATCGCCATCGGCGGTGATAACGGGTATCCATGCTTCGTCAATCAAATTGAAAGAGAAACTCATTCTTCCTCCTCGCTGATGATCTCCAGCCCATACTCTTGGGTGAGCCGCAGGCTGAAAGGACTGTCCTGCACCTTGTAGCAGTCGCCTTCGAAGCGCAGCGGTCGCGCAAAGCGCAGATGCGGCTTCTTCGCCCACTTGTCATGCTCAGGCAATGTTTCAAGCGCCTGTTTAACCCGCGCGTGCCGGATAGTGACTTTGTAATCCAGCAAAGCCCGCATGTCATCCTTGCCGGGAAGGCGCTCGCTGATGCGCCGCAGCGCATCGTCGACAATGCAGATGACGTCGATGCCGGGCCGGATATCGCGGGTGGAAAGGTGGCGTTCTTCATCATCCGGCAACCTGTGGCTGCGACGGCCGATCAGCCGCTCGTCTCTTGGCGTGCCGATGACATACTGCTTGCCGCGAACTTACGCTATTTGCGTTCCCCAAGCCCATTTCGTCATGTGCCGCCCGCAAGTCCGCGCCAATCTCGTCATGCGCGCAGTCATCGCTATAGACATAGTCCATCAGCTCATCGATATCATCGGGGGTGCGCAGCACGCTCATATCGCGCAGCCTCAGCCAGGTCTTGAGCAAGAAATAGCGCGCGTATATCGCCGCATCAACGCCAAAATCAGGCGTGCCCGTGCTGCCGATTTCCGGTTGACGCCACAGCAGCGTCGCGTGCATGAGGTGCGGCGGGCGGTCGGCGCGATCATGGCGGTGTAGGCGCCCGACGCGTTGAATCAGAAGGTCGATGGGCGCGGTACGGCTGACCATCAAGTCGAAGTCGAGATCGAGGCTTTGCTCAATGATCTGGGTGGCCACCAGGATCTTGCGTTCGGGACGCTCGCGGTCTTTGCCAAATGCCCTCAGCACATCGGCTTCGATCTCAGCACGCCAAGCTGGCGGAAAGCGCGCATGGAAAAGCCATACATCGCCCGCGTCAATGCCTTCGGCAGCGCGCAGGCAACGGGCCAGGGCAATCGATTCATCCACGGTATTGCAGACCACCGCGATACATCCGCCTGCCTGATAACGCGGCCGGATCGCTTGCAGCAGGCTGGCTTCGTCCGGCGGGATGCGCTCTATTTGCAAGCTGCGCGGCGGCGGCGGCGGCAGGCAGTGGGCGCGAACGCTGCCGTCTTGCGCTACAACCGTCAGCCGCGGATAGGGCTGCTCAAGCGCGCCTTCAAAGTCTTCAGCGCCGGCCGCCAGCAGAAGCTCGCGGCGGTTCTGTCGCGACAATGTGGCCGACAGCAGGATCATGGGCGTGCCCAGCGCCCCGAGCCAATTGAAGAGTCGCTCGATAATGACGTTCATATAGGTGTCGTAGCTGTGTATCTCGTCGAAGATGACAACTTTTTTGCTCAAGGCGAATTGCCGGACGAAGTGATGACGCGCCTGCAAAACGCTGAGCATGGCTTGATCAATGGTGCCAACGCCAAAGGGCGCCAGCAGCGCTCGCTTGCGATTCTGAAACCAGTCGGCGAAAGCCTCAGCGCTCTCGTCGCCTTCGCGCTGCGGTCGCGCTGGCATCCGCTGATCGACGACCTGTTCCGCCCCGCCGTGAATCAAGCGGAGCTGGATGCTGTCTTGTGGATAGCGCTGCTCCAGATATTGCCCCACCCTTTGATGCATCTGATTGCTGGTCGCCTGAGTCGGCATGGCGATATAGCATCCGCCCAGACCGTGCCGGTTGATTAGCATATCGGCGATGTGAAGCGCCAATTCAGTCTTGCCGCCGCCGGTCAAGTATTCAACCAGAATCAAGCGCGGCGCCTCCTGCCCCGGGCTGAGGGCATCCAGGCCGGCGCGCTGCATCGGATTGGGGGAGAAGTCGAAGACGCTTTCGAACGCGGGCTCGCGCTTGTCCGGCGTCCAGCGCGCCCAGCCCAACTCATGCAACGCGGCGTGGGCGTGCTCGCGGCTCCGCTCAAAATACTCCTTGTGGTCGAGGATGCGTTCTTCAAAGGGGAAGTATTGCTCGCTCGAGCCGATCCAGTCGCAGACGGAAACAAAGCCCGCGACGAAGGCGGCGAAGGCGTTAAAGGCGCCTGAGTCTGTCGGCAACGCGAATGAAGCTACTGGCAATTGCGCTTCCAGGGCGGCGAGCAGTTCGTCTTGCGCCGCCCGCCATTTGCCCTTGCCGGGGAGCGCCTTTTGCATTTCGTCAGATGTGATCCAGTCGCCATGATGCCCGCCAATGACCGCCGCCAGCTGGCTCGCGCTGCGTTGGGCGAGGCCTTTGTCAATCAGCCAGCGCTTCAAGATTACGGCCGAGAGCGTGCCGTGCGGCGTATCCTCGCGGGATTTGGGGAAGCCCGCCTCGCGCAGGGCTCTGTAGAGCGGCTTGGCCTTCTTCTGAAAGTCGGGCGTGGCCTTGCCGATGTCATGCAGCCCCGCCAGCAGCGCCAGCAGCTGTCGCGCCCCCTCAGCATCCATCTCTAAAGCGGCTTGTATCCATTCCTTCTGCGGCTGGCTCAGCGCCAGCTCCCATAGGCGCTCGGCGACCGCGGCGACATCGAGCAGATGGTAGACGAGCAAGTGATAATCACCGGTCTTACGTTCATATTTCGCCCAAAGAAGATGCACCGTGGACTGCTGGCCGTCGCCACCGCCCAGCGCCAGGCCGTACTGCCGCGCTTGACGCAGCACAGTGCGGATGACGCGCCGGCGCAATTCTTCGGGCTCTTCCACCACCACGCCCGAACCCCAGCTGCGGATCCAGGGAACCATTTCATCCGGCTCGGAGACGGCAACGCGAAAGATGACATAGCCACTTGCATCGGCGCGAATGGACTGAGATGGGTGCCAGATGCTCTCCAGCAGGCGGTCGTAGTGCCGCGGCTCAAAGCGGAGCACGACTGGTTCCGGCTTGCGCGCGCTGCTCCAGACGCCCCAGGCCTGCCCATGATGCGATTGAAAGCGCGCCAGGTCGACGGTCTCGAAGCGCTCGTCAGTCAGGCGGACATCCTGGATGCGGTCGAATTTCAGGCTGAGGCTGATGTAGGCTTCGCCGTCGCGGCTGCCATCGCCGAGCACGTAGAAGCCATCTGACAGGGGATTGCTGACGAAGCGATAAGGGCGGAAGCGCCAGCGCGATGCTGCAGCACGGTTGAGAGGATAATAATCCACCTGGACCTCCCGCCCTCGTCTCTTGGCTTGCGCCAGCGTGGTAAAGATGCGCGCCGCTTCCACATTGCTTTGCTCGCGGCGGAAGCGCTCTTGCAGCTCGCCCGCCAGATGCGGCTGAAGCTTTTGCGCCAGTTTGTAGATCAGCGAACGGACAGTCTGGGATTGCGCGGTTTGGCTAGTCAGCGCGCGCTCCAGCGCCAGGAAGAGGAACTCGCCTTCTTCGCTGGTCAGCTTGAGATCGACAAAGTAGCTCTCTTCGACGAGATAGCGCTGCCCTTCGGTGTAGATTGGCACGCCCATGTCTTCAATGAGACGGATGTATTTATGCGCGGTGCTGGCGCTGATGCCATGCTTTTCCACCAGCTCGCCCCGGCTGATGCCATGCGGCGCGTTGCCCAGATCGTGCATGATGTCAAAGATGATTCTCACAGATTCGCGCAGTGCCATGGAGCGTCTCCCTTTTTCGCCTCATAATAATGGTTGCGACGCGCGGAGCGTGAACAATCTGCTTGGGAAAGCATTGCTATAGGCTTAAGACAGCAATCTGATTACTCCGCGCTCCGTATGACAATGACAAGATCCGCCCACCAGGCAGCTGACTTCAAGGCGGTGCAACGGCCTGACATCTCGTCAGCCTGTTTCATGCCGCTGGTGCTGGTTGAAACACTCTGATCAGGTCAGCAACGTCTAAGCATCTTACTTGAAGATTCGTAGTGAACAATATAACACGCTGATAAGCGATGAATTCTGCGAATCAAGCGCTAATTGCCTGCGAAGTGTAGGTCATGCGGTCAAGGTCTACGCGCGCGGCCTGCAATGCCGATCGCATCATGGCCGCCGCGCCAAGACCGATGATCGGGCGTTTGCTGCAACCAGAAAAGGAGGGCCCGTCTGCGGGCTGGTGCGGCACGTCGCCCGGCAAGCGCATGACGGGCGGCTGTCGAAAGCCGATCTGCAGCGCTATGCGGGGCTAGATTGCTATCGTCCGGATGAAACTTGCTCGAACGAAGCGCTGCCGCTCTCTGACGCTTCCGACAGGGGGCTGCGGGGAAGAGGCTGGCTTCATAGCCCCGCCAATACCTTGTCCGGCGTGAAGGGAATATCGCGCAGGCGTATGCCGACTGCGTCGTCGACCGCGTTGGCAATGGCGGCCGGCGTGGGATTCTGCGCCGCTTCGCCCGCGCCCAGCATGGGCAGCTCGCGGCGGTTGATGATGATCGTCTCGATGATCGGCGCCGCCGGGAAGCGCAAGATGGGGTAGCTCTCCCAGTCGACGCTGGTGATGCCGCGCGCGTCAAACTTGACTTCTTCGTACAGGGTCCAGCTGGCCGCTTGCACGAAGCCGCCTTCCAGCTGATTGCTCAGCCCGTCGGGGTTGACCACCTGGCCGGCATCAGCGGCGATGACGGCGCGCTCCAGTTGGATGTCCCCGATCTCGCGATCGACGCGCAGCTTGACGATGATGGCGCAATAGCACTGCAAGTTCTTGTATTGCGCCAGCGCCAGCCCCCAACCTTCGCCATCCGCGCTCCGCTCGCGGCAATCGGGCCAATCGGCGTGTTCGGCGGCTGCTTCAAGCACCGCGCGGGCGCGTGGATCGCCCAGGTGACGCAGGCGAAACTCCAGCGGGTCAGTATCAGCGGCCAAGGCCAACTCGTCCATGAAGGACTCGATGGCGAAGACATTGGCGTAGGCGCCCAAACTGCGCAGGGCCGAGACGCGCAGCGGGCTATCGGCGACGGCGTGGCGCAAGATACGTTTGCGCGGGAGAGCATAGATGGGGTCGGCATTGCGATGCGCCCCGGCGTGATAGCCGCCCATCGGCTGGGGCTGCTGCTGCTGGAAGGGCCGCGCCAAATGCCAGGCCGCCAGCAAGCCCGAGGTCTCCCGGCCGAGCGCCGCGCGCGTCGAATGCGCGTAGCTCCAAACATCGTGCCGCCAGTCGACGATCTCGCCGGCTTCCGACAAGCTCGCTTGCAGCTGCATAAGCATGGCCGAGCCGTAGGGCTCCCAGGCGTGCTCGTCCCAGCGCGTCCATTTGAGCATGATCGGCCTGCCGGGCAGGGCCCGCCCCACCAGCGCCGCATCCAGCGCGACATCATCAGCGCCGTTGTGCCCATAGCAGCCGGCGCCCTCAGCGTGGATGACACGGATCTGCGCCTCGTCCAGCGCCAATACCTGCGCCAGCGCGCCACGCAAGATGAAGACCGCCTGCGTATGCGACCAGATCGTCAGCTGGTCGTCCTGCCAGAGAGCGAGCGCCGCCGATGGCCCCAGCGAGGCGTGCATCTGAAAGGGCCGCTGATACGTCGCACGAACGGTCCGCCACTCTTGCTCGGGCGTCATAGCGGGCGGAATCGGGTCGTCGACGGCAGTGCCATCGGCGATGAGATTGGTCTGCGCCGGTTTGGACCGCAACTCCCGATAGATGTCGTCTTGCTGGGGCAAGACATCGGCGAATGCCCATGCCGCCGTGTCACGCGCCCGCTCCAGGGCCGCGGACACCTGCTCCTCGCGCTCGGCGACGATGGCGATGAACTGCCCGTCGACCACCACATCAATGACGCCAGGCAGCGCGACGATGGCCTCGCGATCGAAGCTGATGAGGCGCGCGTGATAACCCGGCGGCCGCAAGACGCGGGCATGCAGCATGCCGGGCAAGCCCATATCGTGCACATAGCTGACGCCGCCGCTGACCTTGCTCAGCAGATCCAGCCGACGCGCTGACGTGCCGACGACAGTGTGATCAGCCGCATCCTTGCCGCGGGCAACGCCAGGAACCAGGCCCTTGAAGCGTCCGCCCGCGAGCAACTGCCAGTAGTCGGTATACCGCCCGGTCTTTGGATCGGTGATGACACCGTCACGCACCTTCAAGTCGGCGGCCGGCGTACGCGATTCGAGCTGTTCAAAAGCCAGCGACAGCAGCTGATGACGCGCGGCGGCGGCGGCGCTGCGGATGGCGACACCGCTAGTCTCGAGCGAGCGGCTGCCGGTAGTGCCGCCTTCGTCCGGCGTGCGCGCCGTGTCCGCCAGGACAACGCGGATTCGCTCCAGGCCGACATCCAGTTCGTCGGCGGCGATCTGCGCCAGCGCTGTTTTGATGCCCTGCCCCAGCTCGGCCTTGCCGCTGAAGACCGTGACGCTGCGATCTTCATGGAAGCGAATCCAGTCGTCGATGTGGGGATGCGTAACCAGCGACGGTGAATCGACTACGGCCATGTCATCGCGGTCAAGCGGCTCGCCGTCGACCACCTGATAGACAGGCGCTTCCCACCTCCCGGTGCGCAGCTTGATGGCCCGCCGCACACGGTCGTAGACGCCGCAACGGCACAGATTATCCGCCAGCGCGGCGCGTATATCGTCATCGCCGGGATAACGCTGGCGATTGAGCAGCCCTTGCGCGGCGACGATCATGCCGGCAGTGCAGAAACCGCACTGCGCCGCCTGCTCTTCAAGGAAAGCCTCTTGCAGCGGATGCAGTTCGTCGGCGGCTGCCAAGCCTTCCAGCGTGGTGATTTCCAGGCCGGCGACATGCCCGGCCGGCAATTGACAGCTGGGCACAGCGACGCCGTCGATCAGCACCGCGCAGGCGCCGCAAAGCTCCGTGCCGCAGCCGTACTTCGCGCCCTTCAAGCCCAGGTCATTGCGCAAGACGTAAAGCAGCGGCGTCGTCGCATCGAGCTGGAGCTGACGTGACACTCCGTTGACGTGGAGGGTGAGAAGCTCGCCACTTGACACGCTCATGCTCCCGATTGGCTCTCGTCGAATCCGCCAGCCAGCGCAAACAAAAGAGCCCGACGCGCGGGCTCCCAATGGCGGAGAAGGTGGGATTCGAACCCACGTACGGTTTCCCGTATCCGCTTTCCAAGCGGACGCACTAGGCCTCTATGCGACTTCTCCTTGCATTCGAGCGGGTTTCTTCCCGCTCGTCGATATTGTAGCAGACAAATAGGCAGATTCCAAGTTAGCGCGCGGACGGCGCCTGAATCGCTAGCCGCCAAATATCGGCGTTGGCGTGGCGCGGGCCGGCACCAGATACTGCCCGCCGCGACCGCCCGACTGTTGCCCGGGCGGCAAGGCGGCATTGTCGATGTAACAGAGGATGCCAGCCGTGACGGCATTCGCCAGCAGATCCGGGTCCTCGGTCAAAATCTCGCGATCGGCCAGCATGTACCCCATCTCCAAGATGACCGCCGGCGTCAAGGGGTGAATGCGTTGAAAGGCGTGATAGTTGATCAGGTCTTCGGTCTCGGTGTAACTGCGGGGCAAGGGCACCCGCGCGCCATAGTTGATGGCGATGCACTCGCGCAGGAAGGCGTCGCTGCCGTTTTCGGGCCGCGCGTCCGATTTGTGCACGATGTAGCCGGAGACGAATTCGCCGAAATCCGCGCAGGTATTGGCATGGATGGACACGACCGCGGCAGCGCGGTAATTCTCCAGCCGCGGGTCATTTTCGTCCAGCATATCGATAGCGTAATTCTCGGCCCGCAGATGGGCGATGATGCGCTGCGAGACAGCGAAATTGATGTCAACTTCCAGCAACTCCGGGTTCCCGTAGTCGTCCTCGCAGACAGCGCCCGAGTCCTTGCCGCGATGTCCGGATATGATGCCGATGCGTTGCAGCCATTGCGGCGTCACTGCCGCAGTTGGCGCTGGCGCCGCGATATCCGCCAGGATGTTCTCGGGGTCTACCTCCAAACCCTGCACCACGGCCGGGTTGAGATATTCCGGATTGACGAAGAACATGAGCAGCGTGGCCACCAGCGCTGTCGTGACCACCACCACGAATACCGTGCCCAGGAAGCCGCTGGCCATGCTGGAGGGATGCGGTCGCCTCAAAGCCAGGCGGTAAGGCGCGCGCCGAATGCGCCGGGTTTCAATGCGGGTTTCGCGGGTGATTGGCGGCTCGGCTTCAGCCTCTGCATCAAGGGAGAGCGGCGCCCGCTGCCCGGCGTTCGCTGCTGCATCGGCGGCGCGGGCCCCAGCCTTGGCCGCCACTTGCCGCATCATCGCGGCGAAAATGGCGGAGGCGGACGGTTCCAGGTTATCCCGGCTCGGTTGTTCGTTGCTGCTTTCGTCGGGCATGACGGTCGCGCGCTACCCCCGCGGCTTAGGGAAAACACACCACCATTCTACAGCAATTCCGAATCAGGGCTCGCACTCCAAGCGGTAGGATTGCCGCTCGACGCAAGTGAGTTCACGCACGTAGCGATTGCTGCGCGCCCAATCGACCAGCTCGTCCGCCGTCCGTATCACTTGCCGGCGGCGCAGCGCATAATCTTGGCCAGCCGATACGGCGAAGGACTCGTCGGGGCTGAAGATCACTTCCTGAATCCAGTCGGTGTGCTGGTCAAAGCGGATGAGTTCCTCGCCCGTGGCGGAATTCCACATGCGCACCGTGTAATCCGAGGACGTTGTCAGCACGATTTCGCTGTCCTGGCTGATGTCGATGCCGAAGGTATAACCGTTGTGGCCGATGAACTGGCGTATCTCGGCACCCGTCTCGACATCCCACATGCGCACGGTGCCGTCCCAGCTGGTGCTGACGATGTAGCTCTCATCGGGCGAAAGCTGCGCGTAATTGACGATATGCTCATGGCCCTCGAATTTCATCAGCTCGTCGCCGCTTTCGACATCCCACAAGCGGATGGTCTGGTCATCGCTGAACCAATTGCCGGCGGCGCTGACCATCAGTTTCCCGTCGTTGCTGAGGTGGACGCCGTTGACAGGATCCGTATGCCCCAGGTATTCGCGCAGCACTTCGCCGCTCTCGATATCCCAGAGGCGGATGACGCCGTCATGCGAGCCCGAAACGAACTGCTCGCCATTGGGCAGCAACTCGATCATATAGACGCGTGGCGTATCGGGGATGTCGTATTGCTGGACTTCCTGGCCGCTGGCCCAGTCCCAGCGGCGGATGGTACCGTCCCAGCCGGCTGACAAAATATGGATGCCGTCCGGCTCGAAGCGGACCGAATCGACCGTATTCGTATGCCCTTCCAGCACAGCCAGCTGTTCGCCGCTTTCGGCGTCCCAAACGCGCACCGTGGCGTCCAGGTCTGCCGGATCCGGCGGCGTAAACAGGGGCCCGGCGCCGGACGCGATCATAGACCCATCGTCGCTGATATCGGCGGCCCAGGTCCAATTGGTATTGCCCTCATATTGATGTGTCTGCATCCGGTTGCGCAGGTCCCAGAGGAAGGCCGAGCTGTCGGCGGGCGCATCGTCGGGGTTGGGCCGGCCCGAAGTTTCGGACTCGCCCATACCAATGAGTATGTATTCGCCGTCGGGCGAGAATTCGAAATCTTGCACGCGATAGGGAAAGTCGACGTAACTGGTGACCAGGACGCCTTTGTCGAAATCCCAAAACTTGATGGTGGCGTCGTTGGACGCCGTCGCCAGCAATTCGCCATCAGGAGAGAACTCGATATTGGAGAGCGTATCGCGATGGGCGTACAAGCGGTACAACTCGTCGCCGGTTTGGGCATCGTAAACGCGCGCCGTGCCGCCCAAGGCAGAGCTCCACGTGGTAGCGGCGAAGAGGCTGTCATCGGGGCTGAATTCCACATCGCGGTAATAGCCGGTGCCGTCGGGCGGAATCGTGAGCAGATTCTCGCCACTGGCGACATCCCAGATCTGCACCGTATTGTGCTCGACCGTGCGATCGGCATCGCGAACGCCAAAGGAGGAAGACGCGCTGGCCAACCGCGCGCCATCGGAACTGAAGCTCAGCTTGATGACGTAATCGACATGCTTGCGCAGCGCGCGCAGGGCTTCCCCACTAGCCGCATCCCACAGCCGGACGCTGGCATCGGCGCTGGACGACGCCAGAATCGCGCCGTCGGGGCTGTATTCGACATCAGTGACGATGTCTTCATGGCCGCTGAGCCGGAACTGCTGCTCGCCATTAACGATATGCCAAACGCCGACCGTGCTGTCCGACAGCGCCGCGGCGATCAAGACGCCATCGGGGCTGAAGGCGACAGCGCTGATCGGGCTGCCCGCGTCTATCTGGCGGATGGCTTCGCCGGTGATGGTGTTGAAGAGCCAGATGACGCCTTCGCTGCCGGCGTACGCGCCGATGGAGCCGTCCGCGTTAAAGTCTACAGCCAGGATTGAGTGCGGCGAATCGGTGAAGCGGAAGCGCGGGCCGGGCGAGAACGCAGCCTGGCCGAGGATGCGCAGCACTTCGGCCTCGGGCGGGTCAAACACGCCGCGCGATTCAATGGCGACCGGCAGCGCCAGCAAGGGATTGTTCTCGCTGAGCGCGGTGCGGGCGTTGGACGCCAGCGCCAGGCTCAGGTTCTTGCGCTCGTTGGTCTCGGCCACGTGCATGGCTTCGACGGCGATCATGCGCTGTTCGTCGGCGCGCTCACGTTCACCCTCGGCGATTTCCCGTTGCTGATCGGCCTGGTTGCGCTGGTCGAAGGCGAAGACGCTCAATATGACGGCGACCACCGCGGCAATGCCGAAGACGGCGGCGGCGATACGCATGTTACGCGCCTTCTGCCGCTCCAGCTCGCGCTCGCGCTCTTGCCGGGCGCGCTCTATCGCCTCGCGCTCGTCGCGCGCGGCCAGGCTGGCGGCGAGGAACTCTTGCTCCAATTGATTCAGCCGCAGTGAAGTGGTCTCGGCCCATTCTTCAAATGTCAGCAGTCTATTGCCCTGCATCAAATAGCTCGCGTCCCGCTCAGCCGCCTGCCAGTCATTGGCCGCGTGCAGCAGTTCACGCTCCAGCCGCACATCGACGCGGCTCTCAGTCAGCCATTCGCGCAGGCGTTCCCAGCGGCGGATCAGCGCTTCGTGGGCCACTTCTACCGTTGAGCTGCGTGTAACTTCATCGCGGTCAAAGGTGAGCAGACGATATCGCCCGAAGCGGTCGATGACACTCTCGACGATCTCGCGGTCTCCCAGGGTAAGCAACTCAGTCTGCAGGATACGACGGCGCGTATCTTCCTGCCCTTCACCCAGGGTGACCAGGCGCAGGAACATTTGCCGCGTCATGTTCTGGCCCGCCTCATTGAAGCGGAGGTAGACTTCTTCGGCGCGTTTCGCCAGCGCGCCCAGTGTGCCGCCGATATCTTTGTAGGCCTCTGTCGTCAGCAGCGCGCCTTCGCGGCGCTCGAAGAGTTCCGTCAACGCATATTGCAGCAGCGGCAGCGCGCCCGGCTGCTCGCGAACATCCTCGATGATCGTTTCGATCAAGCCTTCGTCCAACACGGCGCCGACGCGGTAGGCCGGCCCGCTGATCGTCTCCGCCAGCTCCTCGTCATTCAGCGGCAGGACGAGTTCGGTGCGGGCGCGTATCAATTCGCCGAAGCCTTGGTACAGCAAGGGCCGATCGTAGAAATCTGCGCGCAATGTGGCCAGGATGATCACCGGGCTGTTCTCTACACTTACAGCGCTGAGAATAAGGTCCAGGAATTGCTGCCGGTCGCTTTCTCGCTCGACCTGGGTGAAAAGCTCTTCAAATTGATCGACCATCAGCAGCAGCTTGCTGTCTTTAGAGGGCAGGGCCTCGTAGACGCCGCGCGCCAGGCCGTCCGCCTCTTCACGAAGCGTGTCCACCACACCGGGCAGTGGCGACGTGGATACGCTGAGCAAGGCGTTCGCCAACTCTTCCAGCGGCACTTCGCCCGGCACCATTTCGGCGTAGAACCAATTCTCCGAGCCCGGCACGCCGCCCTGCCGCAACGCAGGCAAGACACCGGCTTTGACCAGGCTCGACTTGCCACTGCCGCTGGGCCCGATGACCGCCAGGAAATTGTTCTCTACGACCGGCTCCTGCAAACGATCCAACACCCGGCTGATCATGTCCGTCCGGCCGAAGAAATCAGCCGCGTCCGCCTGCTGGAAGGCGCGCAAACCCTTGTACGGGTTTTTGGTCTCCACCAATTCGAATTCGGCCAGGTCAAGTTCTTCGATTTCCATCTCGCGCGTGGCGGAGCCGTGCCGCAGCGTCTGCTGGAACTCCTTCACCAGGGCCATGGCGTCGGCGTAGCGTTCGGACGGGTCTTTGGCCGTCGCTTTCTGGATGATGGAATTGAAGGCCGGCGGCAGGTTCAGCTCGGCATGGTCGATCGACGGCAGCGGTTCGTTGAGGTGTTTGTACACCAGCGTCGCCAGGGTCAGGTCGGCAAAGGGCCGCTTGCCCGATAACATCTCGTACAGCATGATGCCGAAGGCGTAGACATCGCTGGCCGGGCCGATCTCGCCGCCGCGGATTTGCTCCGGCGCCAGGTAGGCGGGCGTGCCTTCGATATTGCCGGAGCCGCCCATGCCATCGGCGCCCATTTCCTTGGCGATGCCAAAATCGCTGAGGTAGGCGTTGCCATCTTCGTCCATCAGGATGTTGTCGGCTTTGACATCGCGATGCACGACACCGTTGCGGTGGGCGAAGGTCAATGCGGAGCCCACCTGGTCCAGGACTTTACTCGCCAGATCCAGATCAATTTGGCCCTGGCGATCGATGATGTCGCGCAAGCTGCCGCCGCGCAAGTAACGCATGACGAGGTAGGCGCTGTCCGGCTCCCGCCAATAGTCGTAGAGCGGCACGATATGCGGATGCTCAAGGCGAGCGACGACCTGCGCCTCGCTTTCGAAGCGCCGAATGAACTCCGGCGAATTGGCGTACTTCGGCAAAATGACTTTGACCGCAACCTCACGCAAGACGGCGCTCTGCCGCGCGCGGTACACGACGCCGTAACCGCCTTGGCCCAGCAGGTCCTCAATCTCATACGATCGGACGGCTTTGCCCGTTAATTCTAGTATTTCCATGAACTTCCCCCGCTGGCGCTGCCCAAGTTGGCAGGCAGATTTGCGCAAGTATAACACATTTCGCCTGATGCAACTTTGGGCAGGCAGCTCATAATGCCGATTCGGTAATAGCGGGGACAATCAGTATTCTGACGCGCGGCTTTGCTGAAACCGCCGACGAGGAGCAGCCCGCTCAGCGAGGCGAAGCCAATGCGCTCAGCGCGACACAGGCCCGCGTAGCGACAAATTCATCGCCCCACAATGTTACAATGACGCAGGCAAAGCGCGGCGAGGGCCTCTGGAAAGCGCATGGCGAAATCCCTCATGCGACTGCTGCTGATACTTTGGCTGATCGGCAGCGTGACCGCCATGGGTGTGGTGGCCCTGGCGGCGTTGCTTCCGCCCCGTGATGGCGCTGTGTTCGTCGCGGGCATGCAGGGGCGCCGCCAACTTATGCAGGCCGATCTCGCGCTGGGTCTTAGCGTCAGGTTGCCGCCGGCGGATGGCGATGCCTTCCAGCCCAGCGTTTCGCCCACAACACGGGAACTGGCATTCGCGGCCTACAGCGATGGCGATAGCGAGCTGTGGCGCTTGCGCCCGGGCGACGCCGCGCCGCAACAGTTGACTCAAAACAGCTACGATGACCGGCATCCGCAATGGTCGCCCGATGGCCGGCGCATCGCCTTCCAGGCGAACCCGGGCGGGGTATTCCAGCTCTTTGAGATGGACGTCGCCAGCGGGGTGACACGCCAGCTGACCCGCGGAGAGCTCGCGGCCGCCAGCCCGCATTGGTCGCCCGATGGCGCCAGGCTCGCTTATGACGCGGGCGGCGAGATCCACATCTATGACTTTGAGAACGGCAAAAGCCACGCCCTAACGAGCGACGCCCATTGGGACGCGCATCCGGTCTGGTCGCCGGCGGGCGATGCCATCGTTTACGATTCGCTGCGCGATGGGTCCTGGAATCTGTATCGGCTTGACCCGGCGACAAAGGACATCAAAGCGCTGACGCCGCCCGGCCGCGACGAGCAACACGCCAGCTTCACGCGGATTGAGGGGCAGATCGTATATCAATCCGTAACGCGGTTTACCGGCAGCCTGTTCCTGCTGGAGTTAAATGATCCAACGCGGCAACGCGCCCACGCCATTCCGCCTGATATCGGCGCGGCGATGCATCTGCTCTTCGGCCACAGGGCGCCGCTGACGCCGGCCTGGACTGACATCCTGGAACCCGCCTGGTTGCGCTAGCCACTGGTCATGGAGCAAGCGCTAACCAGAGCCACGCGGTACGCCATAGAATGCCAGCGCGTACTTTTCCGTGGCCACGGCGATGATCGTGCCATCCGGGCTGAAGCTGAGGTCGCCGACGCTGCCAGCTGTTTCTCGCGTCAAAAGCAGGGCCCGCGTGCGCGTATCCCATACAGTGAAGATGCCTTCAGTCGCGCCGACCGCCAGCATGTCGGCGTTTGGGCTGAAATCGACGGCCGCCGCGCTATTGGTCGGCAAGGTATAGCTGGCGGATTGCGCCCGGGCCGCGGTATCCAAGATGACAAGATTGTCCGCCGTCCGCGCTATGCCGATTGCCAGCTGACTGCCGTCCGGGCTGTAGTCCAGGGCTGTAATGGGCGCGCCCAATTCAAGCGTGCTAAGGACCGCGCCGCTATCCGCATGCCAGAATCGCAAGCGCCCATCATCCGCGCCTGACGCTATTTCGCCTCCGTCGGGGCTGTAGGCCAGCGCGCGAATCAGCCCCTGATGGCCAGTGAGCAGCGCTTGCTGCGCCACGGTGGGCATGTCCCAGAGGATGGCGGCCCAATTGCGGTCGCCCGGCAGCTGGGAGTAGGCCACGGGCCCGGCGCTGACGAAACGATCCCCGGCCGGGCTGAAGGCGATGGCGGAAACTGCGCCGGCGTGGGCATTGAGATACAGGGTCTCTCGGGCGCTGGAGCCGGCGTCGGCGGCGAGCTGCCACAAATGCAGCGTGCCCGCGGCGCCCCCCAGCAGCAGGCGCAGGCTATTCGGCTGAAAGGCGATCTGCGCCAGCCCATCGTTGAAATCGTGCCACTGCGGCGTCAAGACCGGGCTGCGCAAGTCGTAAAGCCAGACGCTGTCCGAGCCCGCGGCGCCGGGCAAAGCGACGATGTCGCCACCGCCCGACCAACGCAGCAGCGGCTGGAAATTGCCGCGGACTTCGGTCAATTTCCGAACGAAGGGGACCAGATTGACATTGAGCGCCTCGCGATGGGGCATAGCTGCCGGGGGCGCCGGCCCTACCGAATAGATCCCGTCGCCCGCTTCGGCGATATAACCGGTCTGACCACTGGCGTTCACAAGCCACCAAACGTAGCCCGCGACGCAGTCCGGGCCCGCCGTAATCGAGATCAGCGTGCCGCGCGGCAACTGGAATAGGAGTTGGCCCGTGATATTCGGCTGGCCACGCAAATTGAGCAAGTCAACCTCGACCTCAACCTCAATGCCCACATTGATCCGCGAGCGCAAGTAGGGGCCATCAGCCGCGTCTTGGGGGCAGAGCCGATTCGAGTATGGCGCCGCTGCAGCGGTCGTAAGGCCCTGCTGCGCCACTGTACCGCAATAGACGACGAGCGAATCGTCGGCCGCGACGCGGTAATCGTATTGCACGCCGCTATACGTCAGCGTGAACTTGTAGCCGAGCACCGCGCCGCCCGTGCCCGTGACAGTCGGGCAGCCCAAGGCGCTATCATTGAAGTTGGTCTGTTCCCAGCGCCAATCGGATAGATTGCTCAACGCGATCGCGCGGCCAAGGCGAGCGCCGAGATCAAGCAGCGCGGCTTCGATTTGCGCCGGCGCCCCTTGCCCGCTGCCGACGGCGCCCGCATAAATCAGCAGAAGTATCGCGACAAACGCCAAGCCCAAGCGCTTCATTCAAGTCTCCTCGCACAACTGTCGATCGCTAATGTATTGTAGCACCGCCTCTGGGCGCGCTGTGCTGTGGCTTTGCCTCTGGCGGCGCGGCAATGTAGCTTCGGCGCCACGGCATTCGGTCGGCAATTGGCCCAGCCAGTGGCGGACAATGCTTGCAAGTAAGCCAACTATTTGACAGAATGACCTGAGAGGCAAAAGACCTTTCGGATAGAGGCTGCCGCGGTGACATCCGCCCTGGAATACGTGATACTCGGCCAAGAAGCAGACGCGCGCGGCGACCGTCAGCGCAAGATGCTGCTGTTCAATGGCCGCTTGCCAGCCCATTATCCCGATTATTTTGTCGAGCTGGTTGATCTGGCGCCGATGCCCGACGAAGGTGGCCGGGACCGCCCCGCCCTCTTCCTGGCGGATTACGACGGCGAACGCAACCTGTTAGCGATCATCCAGCCCAACGAAGATCGTCGCCGCGCCTTCACCGAGCATTTCGTCTTTTTCCCTATAGACGGCCTGGCCGAGTCCGCGCGCCAAATTGAGAAGTGGCTTGTATTCCTGCCGCAAGTCTCGCACGACATCAATATGACCCTGCCCTTGCTGCAGCCGCCGGCCTTCAGCCCGCTGGGGCTCGACGCGCGAAGTGACAATCTGGAGCGACTCTTCGCCGAGTTGCCGGAAGACAGCTTTGAACATGCGCTGACCTTGCTCGGCGCCGCCTTGGACGCGCGGCCCCTCTTCATTCGCAACTTCCCCGCCGAATTCAGCCGGCGCCTGGGGCTGGTTGCCGGGCTGCAGGCCCTGCTGCCGGGAAAGCCAGCTGGGCAATTGACCTTCGCCACGCAGGCCCCGCATTCCTGCCAGCGCCTGCCTCAACTGGTTTTCGGCGACGCGCCGGCCGAAGTGGACGCCTGGTCTTACGATTGGGGCGAACCGCAACTCATCGCCGAGGCGCAGGATCACGATTATCTGAGAGCTTTGCGCGCCATGTGGCGGTGCGATGTAAGCGCGCTGGCTGCCGAGATGCAGAACCTTGCGGCCCAGCGCCAAGCCAAATCCCCGCCGGCCAGCCTCTCGACAGCCTTGCAGCAGATGGCGGACCGCGCCTTGATCGACCGCCAGGTGCAGGAGGGCGCGGACATCCCCGCCGATGTGTTGATTCGCATCCTCGAAAGCGATTCGCCGCCGTCCGAGAGCCTGCGCCACCAATATGTCGGCAAGCTGCTACAAAGTGCCCTGAACAACCGTGATGCCGCGGCGGGCAATTATGTGGCGGAAGCGCTGGACCGCGATGCCAGCCTTGAAGGCAGCCTCAGCGGCATGATCGACCAGATGCTGGAAGAGCAGCCCGATGCCGTCTACGTCTTCATCCGCAACCGCCTGATTCAGCTGGGCGTGAGCGAACGCTGGCTGCCGCGCCTGCAAACCGCCGCCCGCAACTCCCTGGAAGTGGCGATCGAAGACGGTGATGTCGGCACTGTAGCCGGCTGGCTTGAGCTCATCGCCCACGAACCAAAGTCTTATGCCTTGCGGGATGTCTTGCGTGGCGGGATTCTGGCGGCTGCCAAACGCGCCTGGGACGATGGCGAGCTCGGCATCCACCTGATTCTGATCGCCGTGCGTCGCTTACCGGATATCGTCGACCGGCTCTACGCCGACACGCGTTTGATCGCGGCCCTGGAAACGGACGTCCGCCGCGCCTTGCAGCACCCGTCGGCCGCAACGCTGGCGCCGCTGGCCAACGCCAAGCCGGAGTACTTTCTGCTGGCGCTGTATCACGGCATTCAAGTTACCGAGGCGCAATTGGTGACGGCCGACAGCGTCCGCCGGCTGCTGGCGCTCTACGAATCCGAAGAACGAGTCAACCTCCCCGCCGCCTATCGCGCGCCAGCCATTATCCGCATGCTGGCGACGAAATCCTCCCACCAGATGGCGGAGGAAGCCATCGACCTGCTCTTCAGCCACATCGTGAAAGGCGACGACCGCGCCCTCATTGCCGAGGCGGCGCATCAGCTTGCCGACCGCGACATGCTCTTCCCGCGACTGGGCGCCGCGCTGGAGCAAGACACAGTTCCAATCGCCAAGGCGCTTTCGGTGATGAACGCCGTCAGCGGTATCGCGACCGCCGCGCCCAGCGATGTCATCGATACCTATTTTCATCTGCTGGACTATTACCAGTGGGAGCCGCCAACGCAGCGGATGATGGAAGCGTTGGCGCGGACGCTGGCCAAACACCAGGATGTCAAGGCTTCCTATCGGCACTTGTGGAAGCTGTTTGGTTCTTGCCAAGCCCTGCAGATTGAAGGCGCGACGCGCATCGCCGTTTTGCAGCTGCTCTGCCAATTCGGCGACGAAGAAGACCTGGACATCGTGGTGGAAGGTGTCGCCCAGATTTGCGGCGATGCGCATTTGAGCAAGACGCTGTGCGAAGTCGTCAATACCTGGTGGCGGGATTACGCGCACAGCTGCAGCCTGGGCCAATTGCTGCGCCTGGAGCGGGAGCTCGACAAATACCGTCATCTGGAAACGCAGAAGCAGATCTTGAAGACGGCAGTCGCCATGCGCCGCTGGATGCACAATCGTGACCCGGCCCAATTCGCCGAAGCCATTGATTTCGCTTTCACCTTCATCGAGAACATCACCGAAGCCTTTGACGACGCGCGCCTTTCGGAAATCGACGGCCGCACAGTCCGGCGCGAAGTTGACGCCCTCAGCCAAGACTTGTCATCGGAGCAGCGGCATATCCTGGCCAACAACCTGCGCAACCTGGCCTACCGCATTACCGTAATGGCGGAAAAGCGCAGCAAGCCGTCGCTCATCCGCAGCGATGACAGCATCGAACAACAGTTGATGCACGGCGAAGCCAATCCGCACGGGTCAATTGACATGATGAAGTGGATCGCCGGCTATCTCGATGGCGCGCATCCGCAGCGGGAAGATTGAGGCGTACAGCCGCGAGGCGCGCGCAGCCGCAACACGAGCGCCGCAGACGAAAGGAACAGGCGCCTGGAAAAACTATTCACCTACGGCACCTTGCGCGACCCAGCCACACAGCAGAAACTGCTCGGGCGCACCCTCGGCGCGGGCAGCAGCGACACGCTGCGCGGCTACCGCTTGGCCAAGCTCACCGGCATCCACCAGGTGTTTTCGATTCTGCAGCCGCACCCCGGCTCCACCGTTGAGGGCCGCCTCTTCGAAGTCACCGCCGACGAACTGGCGCAGTTGGATGACTATGAGGGCGATGCCTACCAGCGCGTCAGCGTCACCCTGGTGAGCAAGACGCGCGCCTGGGTCTATAGCGAAAACCCCAAATCCAGCTTCCGTATCCACATTGAGCCGCCCGACGCCTGAGCGATCGGTCGATCCACATCAACAGAACGGCCGGGTTTGCAGAATCCCGGCTGCTGTGGCATAAATGCCCTGCTCTGCACAGTAATCGACATGCGCGCCCTGTTCGCAGCGCCGCGGCTGAGGATGAGCTATGCAAGACATGGGCGTTGGCGTAATCGGCATGGGCTGGATGGGGCAGGTGCACGCGCGCTCCTACATCATGGCGCGGCAGCGCTTCCCCGACGATGGCGTGGCCGCCCGTCTGGTCATCTGCTCAGACAGCGTCCCCGAGCGGGCCGAAACCGCGCGGTCGACGCTCGGCTTTGAAACGGCCAGCGCGCATTGGCAAGATGTGGTCGCGCATCCCGCTGTGCAAATCGTGAATATCGCGACGCCCAACAACCTGCACCTGGAAATCGTCGAAGCGGCCGCCGCAACCGGCAAACATGTTTTCTGCGAGAAACCGGTCGGTCGTACGCCGCATGAAACCGCGCGGATAGCTGCGATCGCGAGGCGCGCTGGCATCCACAGCTCCGTCGGCTTCAATTATCGCTGGGCGCCCCTGGTGCAGCACGCCAAGCAACTCATCGAGGGCGGCGCGCTCGGTGACTTGACGCATTATCGCGGGCGCTTCTTCAGCATGTATGGCAGCGACCCGCTGGGCCTGCTGAGCTGGCGCTTCGACCGCGATGTCGCCGGCTACGGCGCAATGGGCGATATCCTGGCGCACGTGACTGATATGGCGCATTTTCTCTGCGGCGGCATTGAACGCGTGTCGAGCAATGCGCACACCTTCATCAGCGAGCGCCCGTTGCCGATTCCCGGCCGCGGCACGCACTATTCGCGCGGCGCGCCGGGCGACCCCAAAGGCCCGGTCAGCAATGAAGACTATATCGGCGCCTTGGTCGAATTCCGCAATGGCGCCCGCGGCACGCTTGAAGCTTCGCGCACGATTTTCGGCCCCAAGAACCAAATGGCCTTCGAGATCAACGGAACCAAAGGCGCGCTCAGTTGGGACTTTGAGCGCATGAACGAGTTGCAGCTTTACCTGCCCGGGGCTGACGGGGCGCACGATGGCTTCGTCCGGCTGGTCGGCGGCGATCAATATCCCTTCCACGGCAACTTCAATCCCGGCGAAGGCAGCGGCCTGGGTTACGAGGATATGAAAGTGATCGAAGCGCGCCATTTTCTCAGGGCTGTCGCTAACGATAAGCCTATCGCGCCTGACCTGGCCGATGCGCTCAAGGTGGCCGAGGCGCATGCGGCCATGATCCGCGCCTGGTCAAGCGGCAACTGGGAGCAGGTGACGAGCCTGCCGAGCGACTGAGACGAGGATAACAATGACACAGCTGGCCTTGCGCGG
This sequence comes from Phototrophicaceae bacterium, assembly GCA_965208195.1. Taxonomy (GTDB): domain Bacteria; phylum Chloroflexota; class Anaerolineae; order Aggregatilineales; family Phototrophicaceae; genus UBA6055. The sequence continues at coordinate 43,572 of CBDBOC010000001.1, forward strand.
TACGCTATTCTCCCTGCTCGACGACCCCTTCTTGCGTCCGATGGGCGACTGCGTCATGCAAGAGCCGGACGGGCTGATCCTGATCCGCGACGGCGTGATCCACGCGGTGGGCGCCTACAGCGATTTGCGCGGCCAACTAAGCGAGGGCGACGACCTGCGGCATTACCCCGATGCCATCCTGATGCCCGGCTTCGTCGACGCCCATATTCATTATCCGCAGGTCGAAATCATCGGCTCCTACGGGACGCAGCTGCTGGAATGGCTCAACCAATACACCTTCCCCACCGAAGCCAAATTCCGCGACCCGGCCCACGCCCGCCGCATCGCCGACTTCTTCATGGCTGAGCTGCTGCGCAACGGCACCACCTCGGCCTCAGTATTTTGCACCTCGGCCGCCGATTCTGTCGACGCCATCTTCGAGGCGGCGCAACGGCGCAACATGCTGATGCTGGCCGGCAAGATGATGATGGACAGCCACGCGCCGGCGAATATCCGCGACACGGCGCAAGCCAGCTACGACGACTCCAAAGCCCTGATCGAGCGCTGGCACAAACGTGGGCGCTGCTTGTACTCGGTGACGCCGCGCTTCGCCCTGACCAGCAGCCGGGCGCAATTGGAATTGGCCGGCGCTCTGCTGCGCGAGCATAGCGATGCCCGCCTGCAATCACATATCTCGGAGAACCGGGCCGAGGTCGCCCGCGCGTCAGAACTCTTTCCCGAGCGGGCGCATTACACCGATATCTACGACCACTACGGCTTGCTGGATGCCCGCGCCATTTACGGTCATGGCATCCACCTGTCGGGAGCGGAATGGCGCCGCTTTCACGAGACCGGCGCCAACATCGCCCACTGCCCGACATCGAATTTCTTCATCGGCAGCGGCCTCTTCGACATGGACGCGGCCAAAGCTGCCGCGCGGCCGGTCACGGTCGGCCTGGGCACCGATGTCGGCGGCGGCACCAGCTTTTCCATGCTGGCCACCATGGCCGAAGCCTACAAGATGGCCCAACTGCGCGGCATCTCCATCAACGCCATGCAGAGCTTTTACCTGGCCACGTTGGGCAGCGCCCAAGCCCTGGGCATTGCCGACCGCGTGGGGCTGCTGCGAGCGGGCTACGCCGCCGATGTCATCGCCTTGGACCCGCGGGCGACGCCCTTGCTGGCACTGCGCGCCGATGTGGCCGATTCGCTCGACGAGCTGCTCTTCGCCCTGCTGATCTGCGCCGATGACCGCGCCATTCAAGCGACCTACGTGGCGGGCCAGCTGCTCCACCAGCGGGCTTGAAGCAGCGGCGACGGCTAACGCACCGCGATCTGACCCAAATCGACATAGCTGCCGCCGGCGACGCTGAGCCGGGCGCTCGGGTCGCCTATATCATAGAGCCCGGCGATAAGACGATATTCGCCCGCGGGCAATTCACGCGGTATCAGCAGGCCGTGGTTGTCGACCACGGGGACGCCCGGCGCCCAAGTCGTGGTCGGCGCAAAGCCACCCGCCGGTTCGCTGTCGCGCTGCGCCACCAGCGCGCCCTCGGCATCGAGCAACTGCACGAATACCTTGTAGCGTTGGCCCGGCGTAGCGCTCGCCGACCAGACCAACTGCAAGGGCAGCGCGTCACCCGCCGCGACGGGACTGGCGGGCATGGCGAAAGAGTCCAGCCTGATTTGATCGCCGAAGTCCAGCCCGATGAGTGTGGCCGCTGGCAAGCTGCGCGCGCCCAGGTAGGTGACGTAACGCAACTCGTCGACCCAGCTATCGCTGATTTCAAAGCCCTGCATGTTCAGCGTCGCCTCGACCACGAGCTCGGGGTCCTGCTCGGCGGCGCCGTAGAAGATGACGTGCAGCCGCTCATGCTCGCCGAGGAACTCGCCGACTTGCGAACGTGTCACAGCGTCATCGGGGCTGAGTGGCAGCGGGAATACCGGCGCGTCGCCTTGATAGTAGTATCGCAACAGCTCTTGCAAGCCAGCGGCGCTGACGATGAGGGCATCGCCGGCGCGCAAGTCGTCGTCAATCCGCCGCGCCAGCCCGCGCATATCATCACGCTGGAAATCGGGGTGATGATACAGCGCCTCCAGCCCGGCGAATTGCGTCAGCAGGGTCGCGCTCAGTGCGATAATCAGCGCCAGACGTGGCAAACGCCTCAGCAAGCGGGCGTTATCACCAATCCGCAGCGCCCACAACTGCCAGGCGCCCCGCCCCAGCCACAGGGCCGCGCCAATTTGCGCTGGCAGCAAGAAGCGCACATAACGCGCGCCCAAGCCGAGCGCGATGTAGATGCCGAGAGACAGCGCCACCCAGATCAGTGGCGTCAGCAGATTCGCCTTCGCTCGCCGACCAGCCCGGGGCAGCAAACCAAGGGCGAGCGATACGACCGCCACCAGACTCAGGTCACGCGGCGCATGTTCGAAAGTGACGCCGTAGAAAACGTTGCCCAGCAGCAACCGCAGCGTCTCAAGCGGGGGCAGCGCGGCGGCCAGATTCGGCTGGGCCGGTATTTGCGCCAGCGAGACCGGCAGCCAGGGCAAGAAGGCGACCAGCGTCAGCAGATTGGCGGCCGCGATGTCGACCAGGCGGCGGCCGCAGTCGCCTCGGGATTGACGGCCGGCTACAGCGCCAGCGACCAGCCACGCTGCGGCCAGCGCCAACTGCGTTGCCCAGATCAACGCGAAGGCAACATGCGTATACATGCCCAAGGCGTTGACCAAACCCAGCACGGCGACCCTCAGCCAGCGCCGGCGGCTGCGCGGGTTTTGCAGCAACGCGACGAAGAGCCACATGCTGAGGGCGCCCACGGCAGTCAGCATGGCGTACATGCGGGCTTCCTGCGCGTAGAAGATGTTGAAGCTGTTGAACGCCACCAGCGCGGCGGCGGTCAGGCCGGCGAATGGATGAAAGAGCCGCGCGCCCAAGGCATAGCTGAGGGCGATGCTGAGCACGCTGAACAGCGCCGAGAGAGCGCGCAAGGCGAATTCGGTCGAGCCCGTCAGATCCTGCCACCAGCCCAGCAGCGTGAAGTATGCCGGCACATGCACATTGCGCTGCAAGAGCGGGATCAGCTCCGGCAGGGTGCGCAGCGAATGCGCCCAGGCCACGCCTTCGTCATACCACAGCGACTGCGCGCCCAAGCGATGAAAGCGGACCGCGCTGCCGAGCAGCAGAATCAGCAGCAGCAATGCATACAACTGCAATTTGGCGGCGCCGGGCGGCCAGATGAGCGCCGAACGCGCAATCCGGCTCATCGGCCGCGGCCGTGCAGCGCCAGCGTGACAGTGCCCAGCGCAAGCAGCGCCAACGTCAGCCCCAGCGCGCACCAGGCCAGCAGCCGCTCGCGACCGCGGTCGTAGACAGCGATCTCGTCCACGATGATGGCGCTCTGGCCCAGGTCGATCTGCTCCAGCCGCGCCAGCACCGGCGACAGCACAAGATACCTCACGCGCCAGGCGCCCGCGGCGGACTCGGCATCGCGCCAGCGGATCGTGAGCGCTGTGCCCTGCGCCCGAAAGGTCAAGCCAGCGGGGAAGCGCGCAGCCCGCCCGAAGCGCGCCGACGGATCGTCGATGAGCGCGCCCGCTGAGTTAATCTGCCAGGTTTCCGCTTGGTGGACGCCGCGATAAAGCACCGGCGCCAGCTTGCCGATGTAGTCACGCACGCTGTGATAGACGGGCAGCGGCGTGAAGGTGGGCTTTTCGGGCTGATAATCCGGCTCGGCCATGCGGAAATAGTAAAAGGCCTGGTCAGCTTCGAAGGGGTCTTTGCGCGTGAAGAACCAGTACATGATATTGCCGACCCAGGGCCACTCTTGCTGGGCGCGCTCGTATAGCTGGGGCATGTAGCGCGCCGCCTGCTCCTGCGTGACGTTGCCATAAGCGCCGTAGAGCGAGATCTGCTCCGGCGGCAAATCGGCGTCGAGCCCGGCATTCCAGGCCGCCTCCGCCAGCCAGATCGGCTTTTGCGCATCGCCATTGCGCGTCATGATATCGCGATAGTAGCTGTGCCGGGCGATATTGACGCTGGTCGCGCGCAGCCGTTGATCCGTCGGGCCGCTGCGCAAGCCGTAGCCCTGCGCCGAAAGCACATCAAAGCAATCGCCGCCGCCCGCGTCGTAGAGCGCCTGCAAGAAAACCAGGTCGCTGAGATTGCGGCCGTCCAGCGAAATGGTCGGCGCCAGCGCCCCGCTGACGATCACCAGCTCGGGGTCGACGTCCTTCAGCGCCCGGTGCGCCCGGCAGAGCAAGTCGGCGTAACCGGCCGGGTCAATGGCGCGCTCGCCCCACTCGGGGTAGATATTAGGCTCGTTCCAAATCTGATAGTGGCTGATGCGGCCGCGGTAACGCTCGGCGACAGCCACGGCGTAATTCACGAAATCGTCGAAATCGTCAGGCGGGGCGAAATGCCCGGCGTCGGGATCGGCGCGCGACCAGGCCGGCGGATTGCTCAAGCGCACCAGCAAGCGCAGCCCCTGCGCCTCGACCAGGTCGACGATCCGATCGTACTTGGCCCAGGCGTCGATGGTGGCATCGGGCGCGCCATCGCCATCGCGGTCGCGCGAGTCCGTGAATTGCCCGCGCCCGTCGATCTCAATATCTTCCCAAGGGAATTCTTGCCGCAGCCAGACGAAGCCGGCCTCGCTGATCATGCGCAGCATCGCCTCGATCTTGGGGCGCTCGACTTCTTCTTGCAAGAATGTGTTGATGCCCCAAGGCGTCTCGGCTTTGTGGTTGATCGGCGCCAGCGGCTCGGTGGCCAGGGGATGGCGCAGCAAGTTGCCGCCCACTTCGACCGCGCCGCGCACTTGGCTCAGCGGGGCTTCTTCGCCGGTCAGCGACCAGAGCAGGCGCCAGCCCAAGCCTTGATGCCGCAGATCGAGCGCCGCCAGCCCGGCCAATGCCAACAGCGCGAACAGTAGCGCCAGGCTGCGTCGACGTTTGTTGGGCGGGTGATTGGGGGCGTCAGTCATGCCCGGCATTATAGCCCCGGCGGGTCAAAAGCACATAGCGCGGGCGCTTAAAGCCGGGCGCGCCCGGGCCGACACGCGGAATTCGCAGCGATCGAGCTATAGGTACGCGCCTGATTACGTTGGGAGCAAAGTCCCTACGTGCGTACGGGCGAGCCGGTGGCTCGTCCCTACATGATTCGACGGGGAGGGGGAGCCAAGCGCCGCGCGGGGCAAGTCTGCACTAGATACCCTGAGATCACCCTCATTTCGCCCTTAAGACAGCCTGCGCCAACCCAATAGATTGGGGTGGGGTCCTGGTTTTATGTCCGCAGGAAAACTTTTTTCGGACATAAAACGTGTTGTCCCCCTGGATTCACCCGGATTTCACCCTCATTTCACCCTTTAGACGCCCGGCGCCAACCCAATGAACTGGGGTGGGGTCCTGGTTTTATGTCCGCGGGAAAACTTTTTTCGGACATAAAACGTGTTGTCCCCCTGGATTCACCCGGATTTCACCCTCATTTCACCCTTAAGACGCCCGGCGCCAACCCAATGAACTGGGGTGGGGTCCTGGTTTTATGTCCGCAGGAAAACTTTTTTCGGACATAGAAGGTGTTTTCGCCCGGATTCACCCTTGAATGACCCAAGTCTCACCCTATTGCCACGCTGCCCGGGCAGGTGACCGGTTGGCCGGCGAAGCAAAGATTATTTCGGCCGTCCGGCTATCGGGGTTGGGTCAGGCGGGACAGGCGGATGTTAAGGCGCACCGGGTTCAGTGTAGCCGGAGACTGCGGGCGCGTCAAGAACGAATGTTCGAAGGCTGAGTGCGTCAAGGTTGCACGATTCATTTGCGCTTGCCTCTGTGTCCTCAGTACGTGCGAGTAAGTCATGCAAGAAAAGCAAACTACAGCCGCTCGGCGGCAGCGAGAATGGCTCCCGCGCTCACACAAAATATCATACGCCCTCGGCTACCGCAAATGGCGGTTTGACAAAAAAGACAACGCAGAGAGCGCAGAGATACCCCAAGCCGACAGTGCAATTTTCGGGGGATTCACAGAATCGCCCCTACAAGGCTTGTCCGGTAATCCGACCTCATGCCGCCAATTCAACCCCCATCCCCCGGCCCCTTCCCCCAATGCATTGGAGGAAGGGGAGCTAGAATCAGCGGAATTGGTGCTAAATCGGTATTCTCGCGCTGATTTGACCGGTGTGGTGGCATTTGCGCACTGTAAAGCAATGACAGGTGGGGGAATCTCAATTTATCGGACAAGCCTTACAACCGCCGTAGTTTCAAGAGTTGCATGACTTACTTTCAATCACTTCTGCGGTTCAAGACGCCTGTGTCATGTCCGTTGCAAGCATGCCCGCCACGTTCGCCTCAGCCTTGACGCGCGTCTTTTGATTCTGCGCCGGTTCTGTGGTTAACTACGTGAAAGCCTAACTGGACGCGACATGATCGCCCGTATCTGCCTGCTCTCCGCGCTTTTTTTGCTGATCATCACCGGCGCCTCGGCGCAAGGCCTGCTGGAAGCGGCCGAATGTCAAGCGCAGCCAGCCGGCTTCATCGTCGACTGCGGTTATGTGACTTTGCCGCAAGATTACACCGACCCGGCGGCCGGCCTGGTGCACATCTATTACAGCGTCATCCGCAGCCAGCTGGCGGATGCCCGGCCCGACCCGTTGGTCTACCTGGTCGGCGGCCCGGGCAGCAGCGGCACCCGCCTGCTGGAAACATCGTTCAGCAAGTACCTGCGCGCCTTCGCCGATGAGCGCGATATCATCGTCATTGATCAACGCGGCACCGGGCTGTCCAATCCGCCGCTCTACTGTCGCGAAGCGCTCTATCGCCTGGACGAGATTTTGCAAAGTCGGCACACGGATCATGCCGAGCTCCTGCTTGATATTCTGGCGGATTGTCAGCGGCGTCTGGCGGGCCAGGGCGTGCAATTCGCCGCCTTCCACACACAGAACAACGCGCGCGACATCGTCAATGTGCTGCTGACCCTGGGCTATGAGGAGTGGAACCTGGTCGGCGTCTCTTACGGCTCGCGCCTGGCGCTGGCGATGATGCGCGACCACCCGCGGCATATCCGCAGCGTCATCCTCGACTCGGTCTACCCGCCCCAAGCTGATATTTATCTCGACGCCTACTTCAACGGCGAACGCGCGCTTGGCGTGCTCTTCGCCGCCTGCGCCGCCTCAGCCCACTGCAGCGACCGCTACCCCGACCTGGCCCCGGTCTTTTACCAGCTCTACGAAGCGTTGAACCGGACGCCGCTCGTCGCCGATTATCAGCCGCCGCGCTACAAGAGACTCGAAATCGAAATCAGCGGCTACCGGCTATACGACTGGGTCTTCAGTTGGCTTTATGAAGTTGACGCCATCGCGCTGATGCCGTCTTTGATCTACGCCATTCACCAGGGCCAGATCGCGGAAGCGACACGGATTGGCGTCGCCTTTGAATCAGCGAAGACATCGCTCAGCCTGGGCATGCATTACACGATTCAGTGCCAGGAAGAATTCGGCGCCGCCAACGCGCGCAGTTACGCCAGCGTATTGGCGGCGCACCCCCACCTCAGCGGCTATCTGCGCTATCCTGTCGAAGGGGCGGATACGCTCGTGCGGCTCTGCGGTTTGTGGCAGGCGGAAGCGCGGCCGCCGAGCGCCAAGGACGCGGTGACCAGCGATATCCCCGCCTTGCTGCTCTCCGGCAATTACGACCCCATCACACCGCCATCTTATGCCGATGAGGCCGCCGCCACCTTGTCCCGCGCCTTCAAGTTTGTGCTGCCCCACGCCGGGCACGGCGTCCTGCGCTCAGACGCCTGTGCTGTGCGGATTGCGGTGGACTTCATTGCGGAGCCGCTACAGAAGCCGGACAGCGGCTGCATCGCCGACACCAAGGCGATCGTTTTCCGCTAGCACGCTATCATACGCTGCGCGCATGCAACGAAGTTTCGCTGGCTATCGCCTTGCCACAGGCCGCGCGTTTCCAGCACATTTGAAACATTTCACTCGAAAATAACATATTACATATATATGTTGACAAGCTGTTTAACCTCGTATACACTTCGCGCCGTTTTACACCCATTCGCAAATTTGTAAGCTAACCAGGGGGGCTTGTGATGCGCGCATCACTCTGTATTCTATTTTCCTTTCTTCTAATTGTGCCGGCGCAATTTGGCAACGCATCCCGGTTGGCGGCCCAAAGCCTGCCTAGCGCCGAAGCATCGCCGCAGTTGCTAGAGACTCTGAACCCGCTCATCGACATCATTCTGCCGCGGCTCTATCCGGTTATCGCCATGGATGTATCACCGGCCCTGGGCGACGCAACCTTGATCAATCGCATCAACCTCTTGCTTTCGCTGTCGATGATGGATGCCGCCGCGCCCTATCACCCAACAGCCGTCGGCATGTACTCGCGCATTCCTCGCCGGCCGGAGGGCGAACGCAGCGACTTCAACATCAACACCGCCATGCTGCACGGCGCTTACCGGGCCTTGCTGAGCCTGTTGCCAGACCGCGAGCCCGTCTGGCGGGAGATGCTGAGCGACTACGGCTTGAACCCGGACGACAGCAGCGTTGATCTCTCGACCGCCGTCGGCATCGGCAACAGCGCCGGGCAGCGAGTCGTGGCCGGGCGGCTGCACGATGGCATGAATCAGACCGGTGACTACCAGGACACAACGGGCTACAGGCCGGTCAATTCCGCCTTTGAACTGCGCGATCCTTCTCGCTGGCAGCCGGGCCTGCGGCTGATGGGCACAGGCGTCTACATGGTGCAGCAATTCGTCACGCCGCAACTGGCCAATACCGAACCCGTCGCAGAATTCGACCCGCGCGCTTACCGCGTGCCGCCGCCCATCGCCAGCGATGTCGAGAACTGGGAGCAGTACAAAGCGCAGGTTGATGCCGTGCTGGACGTATCGGCCGATCTCAGCGATGAAGACAAGCTGATGGCGGAGCTCTTTGATAACAAGATTGTTTCGCTCGGCCTGTCCTACCTTCACCTGGCGCAAAATCTTGAGCTGTCGCCGGCGGATACTGTGCGCGGTTACTTCGTCAAAGTCGCGGCCGCGCTTGATTCGTCCATCATCATCTGGCAGGAGAAGGCGCGCTTTGATGGCGTGCGTCCCTTCAGCGCCATCCGCCATGTCTACGGCGACGACAACGTCATGGCCTGGGGCGGCCCCGGCGCCGGCTCGCGTGAGATCCCGGCTGGCGACTGGATGAGCTACCTGCCGGAAGCGGACCACCCGGAGTATCCCTCGGGCTCGACCTGCGGCTGCTATGCACAGGCGCAAGCGTTGCGGCGCTTCAGCGGCAGCGATTCCCTGAATTGGAGCGTCAGCTACCCGGCCGGCGGCTCCCGCATTGAACCCGGCTTCACCCCCGCCAGCGATACAACGCTGACCTTCGAGACCTGGACCGACTTCGCCGAGAACTGTGGCCAGGCGCGGGTCTGGGCCGGCGTGCACTTTGCCGCAGCGGTGGAGGCGGCCGCGGCCCTCTGCGGCGAATTCGGCGACCGCGCCTTTGAATACTATGAGACTCTGATGGACGGCAGCGCGCCTCAACGCGACGTGGCGCAAGCGCTTTCGCCCGATCCCTGGCTCGCCAGCTACACGCCGGCAGAGTCGCAGGCGATCCGCGTGCCGCCGCCGACCACGCCGACGCCCGAAGGCTGCGAAGCTGTGTCGGAGTCGGTCATTGTGACGGCTGTCAACAGCGGCATAGCATGCACGCAGATGGATCGTACCGGCCTGGGCTTGCTGACCCCCTATCTCGATGCCGTCATGATAACCGGCGAGGTAGAGCTGGGCGTTCAGGTCTGCTTCCGCGGCAGCGGCTCGCTGGTATACCTGGACATGTCTACGCTGACGCCGCGGCTGATGGAGTTGAACGCGTATCAGGTCACGGGCATGACCTGCGGCTGGATCAACCGCCCGGGCACGGTGATGCTGGTCGGCGCGACGCTTTCGCGGCGAGCAAGCGGCATCGCCGGCGACATGATCCAGGCGCCGCTCGCCAACTGTGAGCTCATCACTACAACGCGTCTGATATTGCGCGCGACGCCGGCCGGCAGCCCGCTCGGCATCGTCATTCCGGCCGAAAACACCCTGCGCCCCGCGCTGCGGACGGACGATTGGTTCCAGGTTGAATTCGACGGCGAACGCGGCTGGATCAGCGCCGACTATGTGACCTCCAGCGCCGATTGCGCCTAGCCCAGAGCATCACGACGGGCGCAGCAGCCTTCGCCGCGCCCGTCTTCTTCCTCTGTTGACGCCGCTCCCCAGCGTTGACTAGGTCTGAGCGAACCTGCAATGCCGCGCAATTCATGTTATATTCAGCCGCTGAAAATGCCAGCCGCGGCCAGACATAACATGATCAACCACGAACAAATTCAGCAAGCGGCGCGCAACGTCGCCGCGCTTACCATTCGCACGCCGATGCGCGCTTCGCCCATGCTGAGCGCCCGGCTGGGCTGCCGGGTCGCGCTCAAACTGGAAATGCAGCAGCACAGCGGCTCCTTCAAGACGCGCGGCGCCTTCAATCAGTTGCTGTCGCTGGATGCTGACGCGCGCCGTCGAGGTGTGGTCGCCGTCAGCGGCGGCAATTTCGCCCGCGCCATCGCCTACAGCAGTGGCGTACTCGGCGTGGATACGATCGTCTGCATGCCGCGGAACGCGCCGGCCGGATCGATCGCCGCCACGCGCGATTACGGCGCAACGGTGGAACTGCTGCCCGACGCCGTCGCCGCTTTCGCCCGCGCCGAGGACTACGTGGCACAGGGCCGCCAAAACCTGCACCCCTTCGACAGCGCCCAACAAGTGGCCGGCAACGCCATCGTCGGCCTGGAAATCCTGGAAGATTGCCCGGGCCTGACCGATATCATCGTAAGCATCGGCGGCGGCGGCCTCATCGCCGGCATCATCGCGGCCATCAAAGCCAGCAAGCCGGACGTGCGCGTTTGGGGCGTCGAGCCCGACACTGCGCCGACCATGCAGCGCGCGCTGCAAGCCGGCGAGATCGTCGACATCACACCGGCCTCGCTATCGGCGACGCTGGGCGCCCCTTTCGTCAGCCAGTTGGCGTTTGAGCTCTGCCAGCAGCATCTGGAAGACTTGATCCTGGTCAGCGACCGCGAGATGATCGCCGCTCAGCAAGTCTTCATTCAGGGAGAGGGTTTGCAGCCCGAATTGGCCGCCGCCAGCACCCTGGCCGCCGCGGAAGTAATCAGCGACCGCCTCGGCAGCGAAGACCAACTGACGCTGCTCATCTGCGGCTGCAACGACTCGCCCGAAGATATCGCCCGCTTCGCCGCGCTGGCGGCCGCCGGCGACGTCTAGTCATAGAGCCGGCGATACAGCTCCAATTGCCGCGCGCGCGCCGCCCGCATTTTGCAGACCCGCCACGCCTCCGGCTCGATAACCGCGGCGATCTCTGGCGCGTCTGCGTCGAGGGCCACGCCATCCAGGCTGTGCCGCAGCAGCAACGCCACGCCGCGTGCCGTCACTTCGGGCTCGCTCAAAAGCTGAATGGGGCTATCACAAGCATCGGCGATCATGCGCGCCCACGCCGGCGAAGCTCCCAGGGCGCCGCCGCCGGCCATCACCACCGCAGCGCCGGGGTCGAGCGCGTCAAAGATCAGCGACAGCCGCAGCGCCACCGCTTCCAACTGCGCCTGCAAGATGTCCAGCCCGCTGCTGTGCAAGCGCAGGCCGTGGATCGTGCCCATCGCGCCCGCCCGCCAGCCCGGCGCCCGTTCCCCGGCCAGGAGCGGCAGCACGGTCAAGCCATGCGCATCGGGCTCGCGCCGGCTGAGCGCCGCCTCGGCTTCGCTATCCAGGCGCAGCGCCGCCGCCGCCCACTGGTAGACGTTGCCGCCTTCGCTGGTCGCGCCGCCGATCAAGGGCAGGTCGCTCGTCACCAAATAGCGCCACAAGCCCGCCGGCACACGCGCGCTCCGCTTGATCACACGCAAAGCCGATGTCGTGCCGATGGTCAAGGCGACATGAGCCTCGTCGACTGCGCCCGAGCCGATATTGGCGACCGCCCCATCGCCGAGCGCGAGGAAGAAGGGCAAGTCCCGCAGTTGCGGCCAGCGCGCGCCATAGTCGTCCGCCAAGCCGACCGCGACCGCATTGTAATCGGCCAGCGGCGGCAATTTCGAGCGCAGCCTTTCACCAACGAGCAACCGCGCATAGTCATCGTGCCAGGCGCAGCGCGCGGTATCCAGCAGGCCCGTCCAACTGGCGATGGACAAGTTCATGGGCATCGGGCGGCCGAACCACTGCTGGTACAAGAACGCGCCGATATCGCAGACGGCGCCGATCCGCGCTGCGACCGCCGGCCGCTCGCGCAGCAGCCAGGCGAATTGCGCCGGCAGGTAGGCCGCATGCAGCAGACAGCCGGTCGCTTGATGATAAGCCTCGGCGTCATCGCCCAACACGCGCTTGAGACGCTCAATCTCGCCCGCGGCGCGCGTATCAGCATAGGTGAAGACCGGCGTGCAAGCCGCGCCCGCGTCAGTCAGCCCCAGCCAATTGCCGGCGAAGGTCGCCATGCCCACAGCGCGGATCCCGACGGCGGCCGGATGCAAGAGAATCTCGTCAATGCAAGATTCCACCAAGCCTTGAAGCTGCCGCGCATCCGCCGTGGCCCGGCCGGCGCTATCAGTGGTGAAGCTGTGCTGCCGGCTGCAAATGGCGCCCGGGATCAGCCGCGCCGCGTCGTCGAATAGCAGCGCCCGCGCCGACGAACTGCCGATGTCGATGACGAGCAGGCTCATTTGGCCCGGGCCCGGTTGCCCTCGGCTGATGCAATCGCGTCCCTTAATCCGCTTGCAAAATCGCTTCGATGCGCGCCAATTCGTCCGCGCTGAAATCGAGCTTGTCGAGCGCGGCCACGGCATCGTCGATCTGTTCCGGCTTGCTGGCGCCGATCAAGGCCGAGGTCATCTCGGGGTGGCGCAGCGTCCAGGCCAGGGCCAACTGCGCCATATTCTGCCCGCGATCCCGCGCGATCGCATTGAGCTGCACGACCTTGTCCAGCTTGTCGCTGCCCAGGCGCTCGCCCCATTCGTGCTTGGCCGCCCGCGAATCACCCGGCAGCGCGCCGATGTACTTATTGGTCAGAATGCCCTGATCCAGCGGCGAAAAGCAGATGCAGCCGATGCCCTCATCGCCCAGCACATCCAGCAGACCGTCTTCGATCCAGCGGTCAAACATGTTGTATCGCGGCTGATGAACCAGACAGGGCGTGCCCAGCTCCTTGAGCAAGCGCGCCGCCTCTCGCGTTTGCTCCGGCCGATAGCTGGAGATGCCGGCGTAGAGCGCCCGTCCGCTGCGCACGATGTAATCCAGCGCGCCCATCGTCTCTTCCAGCGGCGTATCCGGGTCGAAGCGGTGGCTGTAAAAGATATCGAAATACTCCAGCCCGGTGCGTTTCAAGCTCTGGTCGCAGCTGGCGATCAGATACTTGCGCGAGCCCCATTCGCCGTAAGGCCCGTCCCACATGCGGTAACCGGCTTTGCTGGAGACGATCAGTTCGTCGCGATAGGGCCGCAAGTCCTGGCGCATGATCTGCCCGAAAGTCTCTTCGGCCGAGCCGGGCGGCGGGCCATAGTTGTTGGCGATGTCGATATGCGTCACGCCCAGGTCAAGGCAGCGGCGCAACATGGCGCGGCTGTTTTCCAGCGTATCCACGCCGCCGAAATTCCACCAGATGCCCACCGATATCGCCGGCAAAAGCAGCCCGCTGCGCCCGCTGCGCCGATAGGTCATCGTGTCATAGCGATTCTCCGCCGCCTGATAAACCATGTGCCTCTCCTCGTCGCTGATTCATTGCCAGAAGCCGCGCCAACTATACCCTATCACTCGCGACTTCCCAAACGCGCCGCGCGATATGTGAGGCTTGTCCGCCCTCCTTCTACCCCCCTCAATCCCCCCGTATCAACAGGGGGAAGCTCGTTTCGGACTGAATCAACCTGGCGACTGCCCCGAAACCACCACCATTGCACGCAAATGCCATTGAATCCGCGCGCACTTAGCTCCCCCTCTCTGATGATTCAGTTCCGCCCCCCGTTGAGTGGGGGACCGAGGGGGGAACAGGGGCTGGGGGGTGAGGTAGAAAGAGCGCTCATTCCAGACCCAGTACCGGAGAAGCCTCACAAACTCGACCTTGGCAGGGTCACAAGGGACGGGAGGGCGAGACAAGTCTCGCCACTACGGGTTTCGACGGGGAGGGGGAGAACCACACTGCGCGGTGCAAGGTATTTTGCGTGGGCCGTGGCTGGGCCGCGCGCGTGTCTACAAGCTTCCTGACTCGGCGCCGGCGCCACCCGCCATTCGCACTGCCGACAAGGGCGCGCGTCGTGCTACAATAGCGACATTCGAGGCGCTACCCTTGGGAAACCCTATGTCTCGTGCCTTGGCGCGGCGCTGCTACATTCTATTCATACTAGCCATCGCCCTGCCGCTGGCATCAGTCCGCGCGCAGGACAACTTTCGCGATGTCATCGAAATGTCGGTTGAGGTCGGCTTCGGCTCCTTCTTCCGCCCCGACCTGTGGACGCCAGTGCACATCAAGCTGCAGAACAACGGCGAATCAGTCAGCGGCCGGCTGATCATCCGCCCGGAGACCTCCGGCACGGTTGTGGGCAACGCCTTCAGCACACCCATCGAGCTGCCCAGCGGCTCCGCCAAATCCGCCACGCTCAATATCCGCGCCCGCACCTGGCCCGAGCGGCTGCGCGTCGAACTGATCGACACAGACGGCATCGTCCGCACATCGCAGGAAGCCCCGCTTTACGACCTGCGACCGCAAGACCTGCTGGTTGCTGTGGTGGCCGGGCCCAACACCCCGCCGCCCAACCTGGCGGGGGCCCACATCGGCGGCTTCATCGCCGAGCAAGCCATCTGGTCACTTGAGAATATCCCGGAAGAAGCGCAATCGCTGGAAGCGCTGGACATGCTGCTGCTGATCAACATCGACAGCGCGGCCCTGTCGAGCGGGCAACGCGCCGCCATCGGCCACTGGGTCGAGGCCGGCGGCCACCTCATCGTCACCGGCGGCGCCTCGGCCATTACCACCGCGGGCGCCCTGGCTGATTTGCTGCCCGCCACGCTTGAGGGCACCGGCGCCATCGACGATGTCAGCGCATTGGCAGCGTACATCGGCCGGCCGGGGTCACCGCTCCGCCAGCGCACCATCACGGCTGTCGCCAGGCCGATCGCCGACGCCGAGATCCTGGCCGCCCAAGGCGATACGCCGCTGCTGATTCGCCGCACGCTCGCTGCCGGGCTGGTGGACTTTCTCGCGCTGGATCCAACGCTGGAGCCGCTGGCCAGCTGGGACGGGCTGAGCGAGCTTTGGCGCAAGCTGCTGGCGACGCGGGCGCCGCAGCCCGCCTGGCGCAAGGGCTTCACCCAGCCCAACTGGGGCGCTGAGGCGGTCGCCAATCTGCCCGGCGTCGACCTGCTGCCGCCGATGCAGACGCTCTGCCTCTTCCTCGTGGCCTACATCGTGCTGATCGGGCCGCTCAATTACTTTGTGCTATCGCGCTTGCGGCGCAACGGCTGGGGCTGGTTCACCATTCCAGCCGTGATCGTCAGTTTCACGCTGGTCGCCTGGACGGTGGGCTTCAACTTGCGCGGCGCCGAGATCATCGTCAGCCGCTTGACCCTGGTCGAGAGCTTCGGCGATAGCGACGAGGCGCAAACGAATCAATTCGTCGGCTTGCTCTCGCCGCGGCGCGCCAGCTACAGCCTCGCCCTGCCGCCGGGGCACTTCCTGGCTGTGGCGGGCGCCACCGCGCCGACCAGCATCTTCGCCAGCAATCGCATTCAAACCGCCACCGAGATCAGCCAGCGCGCCCGTTTCAGCGCTGAAGACTTCACCATCGACGGCGGCATCTTCGCCAATTTCTCCGTCGGCGGGCGCGTCGCCAAGCCGGCCATCAGCGGTAGCTTCACCCACGATTTCGACATCCTCGAGAGCGGCCGCATGGCCAGCATCTTTCAGGGCGTCATCGTCAACGACAGCGACATTAGCCTGCGCGATGCCGTCCTGCTGGGCGAAGGGCTGGCTTTTGAGCTGCCGCGCGATTTCGCCCCGGGCGATATCCTGACGCTCGGCCGCGACGACTTGCGCGCCGATATCGGCAATTATCCGGCGCAGCCCAACCCGCACGAACTCAATATCGCCGCCCTGACCGTCAGCTCGCCCTTCACCGGCGGCGGGCGCACTCGCAGCATCCGCCACCTGCAGGGCAATCGCTATTTGCGCACGCGCGCCTTCCTCAATGCGGAGTCCATCGACGAGCGGCAGGCAGCGCGCGAGCAGTCTTTCCTCGCCAGCTTCATGATCGATCATTTCGGCTCATCAGCGCGCGGCACGGGCTTGTATCTCGTGGGCTGGAGCGACCGCTGGCCCCGCGACCTCGATATCAGCGGCGCCAGTTGGAGCTCGGTCGATACCACGCTCTACATTATCGAATTGGATGTCGAGTTGGCGCTGCCCCGCGGCACGGTCACCCTGCCGTCGGAATACTTCAGTTGGATGACGCTGGAGCGCGAGGGGCTGACCGACAATGGCACTGATTCTTTCAGCCTGTTCGAGGGCCAAGGCGCCGAGTTCATTTTTTATCCGCTGCCCGGCCTGGCTATGGATGCCGTGCAATTCATGAAACTAGAGGTTGATCGCGGCGGCGGCTATGCCCAGTCGCTCAACATTGAAGTGTACAATTGGCCGGCCCAAGCCTACGATGTCTTCACCTATCGCGAAGGCGATGTGCTGGAAATGGCTGATCCGCAGCCCTACCTGGGCCCGGGCAATGCCGTGCGCTTGCGCCTGGAATACGGCGAGGGCATGGGCACGGCGCATGTCCGCCGCATTCGCATCGAGCAGACCGGCCGCTATACCTGATTGCGCCGCCACGGCCGCGAGAAACTGACAAGGGACGACGATGGACTGGATTATCAACACGAACGACTTGCACAAGTCCTTCGGCGGTTTTGAAGCCCTGCGCGGCATCTCCCTGGAAGTGCCGGCCGGCTCCATCTACGGTTTCGTCGGCCCCAATGGCGCCGGCAAAACGACCACCATGCGCATCTTGACGACCCTCACCCGCCCCTCCGCCGGCGAAGCCTGGGTGGCCGGCCATTCCGTCTTGGAAGACCGCCGGGCGGTGCGCCGCGCCATCGGCTACATGCCCGACGAATTCGGCGTCTACGAAGACTTGCGCGTCTGGGAATACCTCGATTTCTTCGCCGCCTGTTACGATATCCCCGAAAACCAGCGCAAGCCCCTGGTGGCCGATTTGCTTGAACTGGTGGACTTGCAGCACCGCCGCGAAGATATGGTCGACAAGCTCAGCCGCGGCATGAAGCAACGCCTGTCGCTGGCGCGGACGCTGGCGCACGACCCGCAAGTGCTGATCCTGGACGAGCCCGCCTCCGGCCTGGACCCGCGCGCCCGCGTCGAAATCCGCGAGCTGCTGGGCGAATTGGCCAATATGGGCAAGACCATCTTCTTCTCCTCGCACATCCTGGCCGATGTCGAAGATGTCTGCTCTCACATCGGCATCGTCGAAGCCGGCGAGCTGATCATGCAAGGCAGCATCGACGACCTCAAGATTCAGCTGATGGCGCACCGCGAAATCGTCATCACGGTGATGGACCACGAAATCGCCGAAACCGTCACCAGCCTGGTCGGGGAGATGAGGCAGGTCGCCGCCGCCGAGATCATCACGCCCAAGAACGGGCGCGCCCGCGTGCGCGTCGACTTCGCCGGCAACGACGAGGAGCTCGGCGCCCTCAGCCGCCGCCTCTTTGAAGGCGATGTGACGCTGCTGGGCTTCAACGAAGAAGAAAAAGACCTGGAGCACATGTTCATGCGCGTGACCCGAGGCCTGGTCACCTAAGGCCTGGCGCGACTGGAGCTAAAACATGACGACACTTTCGGCGGCGACCTTGCACTTCCCGGCTGACGACAGCGGCCGCGCCGGCGCCTTCGCCGCGCTCGACGCCAAGCGCGCCGGCTGGGATACCATGAACTTCGCCGCCGTCCGCCTGGGTGCCGGCAAGACCTTTGAGATCGCCATCGACACCTTCGAATACGTGGCCGTCGTGCTCAGCGGGCGCTGTAATATCCGCAGCAACAAGGGCGACTTTGAAGGCGTCGGCCGCCGCGACAGCGTCTTCAGCGGCCTGCCCTACGCCGTTTACCTGCCGCCGCATACCGAATTCGAGATCGAATCGCTGAGCGATAACTTCGAATTCGCCTCTTGCTGGGCGCCCTCGGAGAAAGAGAATCAGCCGCGGCTGATCACGCCCGGCGATGTCGAGCTGCTGCTGCTGGGCGGCGGCAATTGTTCGCGCCAAATGTGCCGGCTGATCGGGGGCGACTTCCCGGCCGATCGCCTGCTGGTCTACGAGTTGTACACGCCCGGCGGCAACTGGTCCAGCTACCCGCCACATAAGCACGACACCCACCGCACCGACGAAAAAGGCCGCGTCCTGGAAGCGCAGTTGCATCGCTTCAGCTTCTATAAATTCGACCGGCCCGCCGGCTACGCCTGGCAGCGTGTCTACAGCGCCGACAAGAGCGCCGATGTTACCATGACGGCGCGGCAGCACGATGTCATCCTCATGCCCTCGGGCTACTACACCATGGTCAGCGCGCCGGGCACAGCGACTTACACGCTCAACTTCCTGGCCGGCTCGACCAGGCAATTCGCCGCCAGCGACGACCCCGACCACGCCTGGGCGCGCACAGTTATGCCCGCTATCGATCCCCGCCTGCCCCTGGTGGACCCCGGCATGGAAATCGGCCATTAATACCCCGCCCGCCCGGTCGCGTCGCAAGCCCGTCACAACCCCGATCCTTTTAAGCCTTGTCCGGTACTGAGTCCAGTTTGCGTGCCTTTTCTACCTCACCCCCCGGCCCCCTCTCCGAAGCATCGGAGAGGGGGAGCTAAGTGTGCGCGAACTTGAAAGGTTTTATGCGGGCACGTGGTCGTTTCAGGGGTAATCGCCAGGCCGATTTGGTTTGAGACGAGCGTTCCCCCGTTTATACGTGGGGGGGGTAGACCCAAGCCGAAAGCATGCAGTTTAGTAAGGGACAAGCCTTGTAACGGCGCGGCCTGCCTAGCCCGTCCGTGCACGCAAGGTCCCTTGCCTGCCGCATATACTTGCTGCCCTTCTCGAATTGCCGCGGCCAGGCGCATCCCGGCTGAGAGAGCGAGCCCGCGGTACGAGCGGCTGCTGCCCGCCCACAACGCAGCTTTAGATTGCTGACCAGCGCGTCAGCGACTTTCACTGACCCGTGCTAGACTGGCTTCTGCGAAACAGAAATCAAATGCGAGCCCACCTTGGCAAGGAGAGAATATGCGCCGCCTAAGTCTTTTCCTGTTTTCCGCGCTCATGATGCTGTCCGTTGTTTCGGGCCTTGCCCTGGCACAGCAGACACACATCGTTCAGAGTGGCGAGACACTCTTTAGTATCGCGACGCAATATGGCCGGACCGTCGCTGAAGTTGCGCAGGCGAATGGCCTGTCCGAACCCTACATCATTCATCGCGGCAACCAGTTGATCATCCCAACGCCCGGCGGCGCCACGCAAGCGCCGGCTGAGGCGCCCGCAGCGCAACAGCCGTCCGGCACGACAACCTATACCGTGCAGCGCGGCGACTCCCTGGCGATGATCGCGGCGCAATACGACACCACTTACCTCATCCTGGCGCAGATGAACGCCATCACCTATCCGGACATCCTGCACGTCGGGCAGGTGCTGCAAGTGCCCGCGCCCGCCGGTACGACCGCGACTACAGAAACCGGCCCCACCGTCACAGCGCAGCCCACCACCACCGGCGTCTACACCGTCCAGCGGGGCGATTCCCTGGCGCTGATCGCAGCCCAATTCGGCGTCAACTACTTTGAATTGGCGCAGATGAACGGCATCGCCAACCCCGATATCCTGCACGTCGGCCAGGTGCTGCAGATCCCCGGCCTGCCACCGCCGGAGCCAGAGCCGGCGCCCGCTGAAACGGTAACGACGGCGCCCCCGGTGACCGCCCCGCCCAGCACAGCCAATGTCGGCGGCTTTGAGCTTGGCGGCCAGGCCCTGTCATTCGCCCACCCCGGCCACATGCGCGATGCCCGCATGACCTGGGTCAAGCGCCAAGTGGTATGGCACGGCAACGAACCCGCCAGCAACTTCCAGCATCTTATCAACAGCGCCCACGCCAATGGCTTCAAAGTCCTGCTAAGCGTCATTGGCGAGAAGACGCAGATCGCTTCCAACCCGCCCGCCTTCTACCAGAGCTTCGCCAACTTCCTGGCCGGCCTGGCCAGCGGCGGGGCTGACGCCATTGAAGTCTGGAACGAGATGAACATTGACCGTGAATGGCCCATCGGCCAGATCAGCGGCGCCAACTACACCCAGATGCTCGCCGCCGCCTATAGCGCCATCAAGAACGCCAATCCGAGCACGATGGTCATCAGCGGCGCGCCCGCCCCCACCGGCTTCTTCCAGGGCTGCGGACCCAACGGCAGCGACGACGACTGCTTCTTGCGCGAGATGGCCGCGGCCGGCGCCGCCAACTACATGGACTGCGTCGGCGTGCATTACAACGCTGGCATCGTGCCGCCCAACGCCACCAGCGGCGCGCCCGTCGGCAGTTCCGGGCACTACTCCTGGTATCTGCCGCGCATGACGCAGCTCTATCGCAATTTCTTCCCCGGCAAGCCGCTATGCTACACCGAGCTCGGCTATCTGACCGGTGAAGGCATCGGCGCGCTGCCGGGCGGCTTTGCCTGGGCCTCGCACATTACCTTGGCCGATCAAGCCAATTGGCTGGCGGGCGCGGTGCATCAGACCCGAGGCACCGGCTATGTGCGTCTGATGATCGTGTGGAATGTCGACGCCACCCACTTCGGCGCTGACCCGCAAGCCGGCTACGCTATCGTGCGCCCGGGCGGCGGTTGCCCGGCCTGTGCCGCGCTGCGCGGCGCCATGGGCGGCTAAGGGCAATCGCCTTCACGTATCAGCGCGGGGGCGGTCCACTGGCTCGCCCTCGCCCGTTTCAAACTGCGCACAAGATGAACAATTGTAGGGGCGAGACTTGTCTCGCCCTCCCGTCCCGCGCGACCCCAACAAAGTCGAGTTTTGTAGACACCCGCCCGCGCAGAATACCTTGCATCGCGCAGAGTAAATCGCCCCGTCCCCGTCGAATCCTGTAAGGCTTGTCCGGTAATCCGACCTCATTCCGCCAATTCAACCCCCATCCCCCGGCCCCTTCCCCCAATGCATTGGAGGAAGGGGAGCTAGAATCAGCGGAATTGGTGCTAAATCGGTATTTTCGCGCTGATTCGACCGGTGTGATGGCATTGGCGCACTGTAAAGTCAGTGACAGATAGGTGAATCTCAATTCATCGGACAGGCCTTGTAGGGGCGAGCCACCGGCTCGCCCGTACGCACAGTGGGCTTAGTTCGTTGTGTGCCTTCCCCGCTGTTGCTACGGCGGCTCGCCCGTACGCACAGTGGGCTTAGGCCGCAACGTAAACAGGGCCGGCTCTGTGAGTCGCCCGCTCTCCGCCCTCGTTTGTTCTCGCTGTAGTTCGTGGTGATTTTGAGCGCGACTTAAAGCTGGTAATCGCCGGTGACGCGCACGATCTTCTGGCTGTAATTCTCGACGTATTCCATCAGCTTGGCTTGCAGGTTCGACCAATCCGCGCTGGTGATGATTTCACGCATAGTGCTGTCGTCCGCCGCGATCGCGCCCGCCATGATTCGCGGAATATCCGCCCGAGCATACACGCTGTACCACGCTTCAATCGGCGTCAGCCCGAGCTTGGTGGTATTGGGCACCCATTCTCGCATCACAAATTCAAAATACTCTTGATCCAACCCGGGTTTGATGTCCCAGGTCATGAGGATTTTTACTTTACCGTTTCGCATTTGGCGGATCATCCGTGTTCTGGTGCGGCGCATCCTACAATGTACCGCATAAATCTTAACAGTTGGTTTGAATTCGCTCAGCCGCCCGCCTTGGCAGCACGCAATAAGACGACTTTCGTTTGCTCCGGCAAATTGGACGACGAGATGCGCAAGGCGTCTTGTTCCTCCAGTTGGCTGACGCCCGCCGTTTTGCAGAAACTGCTGAGCGCCTCCGCGTAAGCCTCGTCAGCAAGGTCGGGGGGGCGCATCGGCAGGACGAATTTCGGCTCAATCAGGCTGATCAACTCCGCCAGCTGATCACCAGACAAACTGGCGCCGCCGACAGGCAGCAGCAGCGCGTGCACATCGCCCAGCTGCTCAATGATCGATTGGTCGGGCATCTGCCGCAATATACCCAGATGCAGCGCATTCAAGCCGTTGGGATAGACGAAGTGATAAGCCACATTCTCCAGCACCTCGTCCTCAGCCGCGTCATGCCAGTGCAAGGGAATGCCCGTGATGAAGAGCTCGCCGACCTCGTATTCCCCCGGTCCCGCGATGACATAGCGTTGGTCACGCACCAGCTCCGCTTGCCGCGCCGCCGCGCTGTGGCTGGCGGTTACGAGATCGGCCCGCAAGCGCAGCTCAGCCAGGTCCCGCTCGGAATGCAGCGGGTCGGCGACGACCGATGTGTGCCCACGCTCTGTGATGCGGAAACAGCTATAGCCGTACCAATTGATGTCCACTGATGCCTTTTGCCTTTCTCAGGTGTTCCAAGCAAATGATTCGAACGTTCGCGGCAAGAACTCAATTTACAGAATAAGCGAAACTTCGCAGGCGCGAAACGGTGGCTCGCCCGCAAACATTTGACATGCTCAATCATTTTTCGCATGAACTATGCGGAGCTACTTCAGCGCCGCATTCTGCAAGATCACATCACACACCCACGTTTAGCATAGCGCCCGCCGCCGTTTCTCGCTGGCCGATGCTGCGCCAGCCCGCGCCGAGCCCAGCCTACCCCACCACAGCGCCCCAATCGTCCAGCGCCGCCTCCAAAGCCGCCTCGATGCCACTATATTCCAGTCCCAGCTCCCGCACTTTACCCGCGTCGCCCGCCAGGCTGGCTTCATCCAATTCGGCGGCGATCGCGCTCAGCCGCGTCTCCAGCTCACCGATCTGGGCTTCCAGTTCCGCCGCGCGCCGCCCGGCTTCGAAGGCGCTCAAACCGTGCCGTTGCCCCGAGCCGGCCTGGTTCCGCCGCGGCCGTCCATTCTCGCGGACCACCGCGGACGCCGCGACCTGCCCCCGGCCTTTGCGCTCGCTGAGATAGCGCGCGTAGCCGCCCGCCGTAACGGTCAGCGCCGCCTCGCTCATCTCCCAAACTTGCGTCGCCAGCGCGTCAATGAGATAGCGATCGTGGCTGGCCAGCAAAATCGTCCCCTCGAAGCGCTCCAGCACGGCCTGCAGCACATCCTGGCTGTCGATATCGAGGTGGTTGGTCGGCTCATCCAGCAGCAGCAGATTGGCGCCCTGCAACGCCAGCTTGGCCAGCGCCAGGCGACCTCGCTCGCCGCCGGAAAGCGAGGCCACACGCCGGTAGACATCGTCGCCGCTGAAGAGAAAACGCCCCAGCCAGTCGCGCGCCTGCGAAATCCGCATGGCTTTCACGGCGAAGACTTCGTCCAGCAGCGTATGCTCCGCGCGCAGGTTCTCGTGCGCCTGGGCGAAATAGCCGGCGCGCACTTTGGCGCCCAGCCGCGCCTCGCCCGCCAGCGGCGCCAAATCCCCCGCCAGCGTCTTTAACAAAGTCGACTTGCCCACTCCGTTGGCGCCGATGATCGCCACCGTCTCCCCGCGCTGCACCAGAACATCGGGCAGGCTCAGCAGCGGCGCGCCCGCCTGATAGCCAATCTGCAGATCACGCGTCACGATGACCTGGTCGCCGCTGCGCTGATGCTCCGCCATTTCCAGGGTCATCTGCTTGCGATTGCGCGGCCCCGCCGCCAACAGAGCGCCACGTCGCTGCATTGTCGCCAGTTTCTTGAGCCGTCCCTTGGCCTGCGCTGTGCCGCGGCTGCCCATGTGCCGGCGGATGAACTCGGTCTCCTTCTTGACGAATTGCTGTTGCTGATCGTAGGCCTGGCGCAGCGTATCTCGCTGCTGCGCCCGCTGATTGGCATAGGCGCTGTAATTGCCGCGATATACCTGCAGCTGGCCGTACTCAACTTCCCATACCGTCGAGGCGAATTTGTCGATGAAGTAGCGATCATGACTGACGGCCAGCACCGCCCCCCGGTAGGCCCCCAAGGCGCCCTCCAGCCACTCGACCGCCCGAATATCCAGGTGATTGGTCGGCTCATCGAGGATCAGCAGATCGGCGCCTTCCAGCAGCAGCCGGCTCAACAGCGCGCGCGTCTTCTGCCCGCCCGAGAGCTGCGGCAGCGGCGTCTCGTACTCATCCGGCGTGAAACCCAATCCGCCCAGCACAATCTTGATCTGCGTCTCGTAGCCGTAGCCGCCCAGCCGCTCGAATTCAGCCTGCAAACGGCCGTATTCAGCCAGGGCAGCGCCCGCGCGCACGCTATCGCCCATCTCGCCTTCCAGCCGCGCCAAGGCCGCCTCCATCGCCCGCAACTCAGCAAAAGCCTTGAGCTGCTCCTGCCACAAGCTGTGCTCGCCGGCCAACTCCGGCCGTTGCGGCAAGAAGGCGATCTTGACAGCCCGCGCCACACTGACATCGCCGCCGCTCGGTAGGTCGATGCCCGCCAAGATGCGGATCAGGCTGGTCTTGCCGGCGCCGTTGGGGCCCACCAAAGCGATGCGCGCCCCGGCCGGGACCGCCAAAGTGACGCCGCTGAAAATCTCTTCAGCGCCGTAGAATCGGCTCAGCTCGCTCGCTGTCAGCAAAGACATCGCGGTCCCGAACTTCGATACTAGACAAACTGCGGAATTATAGCATGGCCGCGCCCGCTGATTAAGCGCCGCTTGGCCGAATTCGTCGGCCGCGGCTGGCGCGCTCGCCCCTCCTCAAGTAAAGTCCAGCGCAGATTCATTCACCATCGTACGAGCGCCTGTGAATAGCGAAGCCAGCCCTCCGGAAGAAGAAGAGTCAGCCCTCAGCTGGCTGCTGCCTGTCGCCCTGGCCATCATCATCGCCCTGGCTTTTGGGCTGCGCGCCTTCGACTTGTCCGCCCAGCGCCGCCCGGCCGCCGAGCCAACGCAGCCGCCGCCCCGCAGCTATGAAATCGCGGACTTCAACTTCGGCCGCGGCTACCTCGGCGACAGCTGGCAAGTGTATTTCAACCAGCCCGACGGCAGCGCCCAACGCGCCGATTATCATGGCGGCATTGACCAAGCGCTAGTCGCGGCCCTTGACGCAGCCCGCGACACGATCGATATCGCCGCCTTTGAGCTCAACAGCGATCCCATCGCCGACGCCCTGCTGGAGGCGCACCACCGCGGCGTCGCTCTGCGAATCGTCACTGACGACGAGCACGGCCTGGCCGACGCAGACGACCCGCAGCTGCCGGAGCTGCGCGCCGCCGGCATCCCGCTGGTCGACGATGCTCGCAGCGGCTTGATGCACAACAAATTCGTCATCCTGGACGGGCAAACCGTCTGGACCGGCTCCTGGAATTTCACCGTCAACGGCGCCTATCGCAACAACAACAACGTCCTCGTCATGCAGAGCGCGCCCATCGCGGCCGCCTACCAAGCCGAGTTCGACGAGATGTTCCTGCGCGGCGAATTCGGCACGCGCTCCAGCGATGATGGCATCATCCATGTCGACTTCGCCGGCGGCCAGGCGCAGATCCTCTTCGCGGCTGAGGGCGACGAGATCACGACCCTCAGCGCCGAGATCGCCCGCGCAGAACAGAGCATCCGCTTCATGACCTTCGTCTTCTCGCTGGAAGAATTGGCCGCCGCCATGCTAGAGCGCATGGATACGCACGATGTCACGCTGAAGGGCGTTTTCGAGGATCGCAATAGCACCGCCGCCTGGAGCCAATTGCCCGCGCTGCACTGCGCCGGCGCCGATCTGCGCCAGGACGGCAATCGCTATGTGATGCATCACAAAGTCATCATCATCGACGATGACACCGTGATCACCGGCTCCTTCAACTTTTCCAACAACGCCGCCCGCAGCAACGACGAAAACATCGTCATCATCCGCCACCCGACCATCGCCGCGCTGTATCTCGAAGAGTGGCGCCAAATCTGGGACAGCGCCAAAGCCCTGCCGCCGGATGAAGTCGTCTGCGCCTAGCCGTCCCCCGGCGGACAACGCCGCAAATGCAGCGGGCTCTTGCGCGGCTGCCGCTCAATCTCGCCCCGCGCCTCTAAATCCAGCTGCACCGCCTTGCAATACCAGCGCACCGAACCCGGCTTGGGGAAGAGCGCCGGCGGCACATCCTCGGCGTCCAGCCAGGCGCGCACGCCCGCTTCCAGCTCGCCGAAAGGCATCCAACGCTCCGGCGACAACACCGCCAGCATCGCCGCGCGAATGACATTGTACTTTTCGGTTTTCAGGTTTTCGCGGTGCTGCGGATGGTTGACATTGCGCGCTCTAATCGTCGACATGCTCACTCTCCATCAACCGTGATTTCTCTGGCTCGTGCCGATCGCGTCTCAATCGGCCAGCCCGATCTGCTGGTATAGTCGCTCGGCGTCGTCGCGCCGGCAGAGCATCGTGCCCGCGGTCATCACGGCAGCGCTGCCGGCCGCCACGCCGAAGCGCGCCGCATCCAGCAGATCCCAGCCTTGCGCCAGCCGCAGCACCATGCCGCCGACCATGCTATCCCCGGCCCCGACCTTGCTGCGGATCGGCACGATCGGCGCCCGCAAAGGCTGATAAGCGTCCCCCGTGATCAGCGCCGCGCCGGCCGCGCCCAGCGATACCACAATCACTTCCGCCAGTCCTTCGCCGATAAGCCGCTGCCCGGCCGCGCGTATCTGCGCCTCGTCGCTCAGCGCAACGCCAGCAAAGCGCTCCAGCTCGCGCAGGTTCGGCTTGATCATGAATACGCCCTTGCCCACCGTTCGGCGCAAGGCAGCGCCCGCCGTATCCACAATTACGCGAATGCCGTACTGCCGCGCATACCTTGTGATCTCGCCGTAAAGCTCGGCCGGCACGCCGCCGGGCAAGCTGCCACTGGCGACAATGTACTGCGGCGCCAGCTCAAACACCGCCTCCAGGCAAGCGATCCACTCGTCAGCGCGCAAATCAGGCCCGGGCATATTGAAGCGATACTGCAGCCCAGTGC
Organism: Phototrophicaceae bacterium; assembly: GCA_965208195.1. Classification (GTDB taxonomy): domain Bacteria; phylum Chloroflexota; class Anaerolineae; order Aggregatilineales; family Phototrophicaceae; genus UBA6055. Next base: position 70,716 of record CBDBOC010000001.1, read on the forward strand.
TCTCTTCGTAAACCACCAGGCTCTCCCGCGTGGTGCCGCCGATCGCGATCGCACGCCGCGCGATGCCCTCCGCTTCCAGCAGTTGCGTCAGCTTGGCGCCGGTATGCCCGCCGGCCGCGTAAACCGCGCTCGCCTCGCCACCCAGGAACCTGATCGCCCGCGCCACATTGATGCCGCCACCACCCGGATGGAAACCCGGCGCGCCGCAGCGCAGCTTGATCTCCGGCGCCACCGACTCAATCCGGGTCGCCACATCCAGCGCCGGGTTCATGGTTAAGGTGACGACTTTGTCCATCGCGCCCTGCAGTCCTCGCTTGGTTTCGGCAGCCAAGTGTACACCCCGCGCCCACGCATATCCAGCGTCCCGCTGCGCCGCCGCTACGGATCCAAACGGGGGCGAGCCATGGCTCTCCCTCTCTGTGCCCTCTTTTTCTCTCGGTGTGCTCGGTGGTAAAAGCGTCGACTATCCTAGCGCCCAAGTCTTCCTGCTGCCGCTTTCAATCAACGCGTTTCCCACTATAATCAGCCGCACAAGAATCAGCGCCGAAAGGCTACGCCACATGCGCGTCTATCTCATCCGCCACGCCCAGTCGGAAAACAACGCCCTGCACCCTCACAAGCCTCATCTGCGCAAGGTAGACCCCGCCCTGACCGCGTTGGGCTTCCAGCAGCGCGACTTGTTGGCGGATCACCTGGCCGGCTCGCGCGCCGCCTACGGCATCACCAAGCTATACACCAGCGCCATGTACCGCTCTTTGCTGACGGCCCATCCGCTGGCCGAGGCCCTGGATACGCAGCCGATGCTCTGGCCCGACCTGCACGAAAAAGGTGGCCTCTTCCAGCAACAGAACGGCAGCTTCCGCGGCTTCCGCGGCATGACGCGCAGCGAGATCACGAGCGAGTTCCCCGACTATGCGCGGACGCATCTCGTCGCGGAAGACGGCTGGTATGACGCCAGCCTCGGCTTCGAGCCCGAGCCGCACAGCTTCTACCGCGCCATCAAAGTCGCCGGCGAATTGCAGGCAGGGCGCGATTCCGACGACGTCATCGCCCTGGTATCGCACGCCGGCTTCCTCGATATCTTGCTCAAAGCCATCTTCGGCCAGTTGCCGTCGCAAGCCTGGAGCATGCGCTTTTACCACGAAAACACTGCCATCACGCGCGTCAACTATGACGGCGACCGGCCCGTCCTGCACTTTCTCAATCGCGTCGATCACTTGCCGGCGGAGCTGCGCTCGTATTGAGCCCGCCCCGGTTGCGCCCGCGTCGCTCAATGCGCGACTATTCGGTCGCCCGCCGCACTCCGCTATCAGGTACTCTGCTCCCATGCCGCGCCTGCTGTCTGCCAAGCTTAGTGAGCACTAATCGCCGCCTCGCCCCTGCCGGCCATCATTTTATGTCGCAAAAGCTCTTATCTCCGGCACAAAAACAACAATCCGCGCGCGCTCCGGGCAAACATGGTGTCGCCGCGGGTGATTTGCGGGCGAGTTGTGCTGGCGATGCGCGTTAGAATAGCCTGAAATAGTCCGATATGCCGGACGCGCCCGATCAGCGAGGGAAGAGAAACATGACGACATTGCAAGGACAAGTAGCGGTGGTGACGGGCGGCGGCGGCGGCATCGGCAGCGCCATCTGCGAGCGGCTGGCCGCGGCCGGCGCGCACATCGTCATCAGCTACAACAGCGACCAAGCCAAGGCCCGCGCGGTCGCCAATCGCCTGCCCGGCGCCAATCATCTGATACTGCGCTGCCCGGTCGATGACAGCGCCGCCCAAGCCCAACTGGCCGCGATTATTGACGAGAAATACGGCCGCCTGGACCTGCTGGTGAATAACGCCGGCATCACCAGAGCGGTGCCCCATGACGATCTGGCCGGCCTGGAGGACGACCTCATCGATAGCATCTTCCGCGTTAATTGGCGCGGCGCCTTCGCCTCGATACGCGCGCTGCATTCGCTGCTGATGGCCGGCGACGGCGGCGTGGTGATCAACATATCGTCCATCGCCGGCCGCACCGGCGTCGGCAGCAACGTCGCCTACTGCGCCAGCAAAGCCGCCATGGATAGCATGACCCGCTCGCTGGCCCGAGCCCTGGCGCCGCAGGTTCGCGTCTTGTCGGTCTCGCCCGGCTGGGTCAACGGCGAATACGCCCAGAGCATGCCGCGCGCGCTCATCGCCGAGCAAGAAGCCAAGACGCCACTTGGCCGCATCGCCGAAGCCGAAGACGTGGCCGAGGCGGTCTTCGCCGCTGCCGCCCAACTGCGCTTCAGCACCGGCGATATCATCCCGGTTGATGGCGGCCGCCCGCTAGGCTGAAAGAATGCGTTTACGCTTCAGTTTCAAGGCGAAAGGAATCGACGACTACATACTCTTCCCGGCCTTCGCCGCGTACGTTGACCAAGGCGTCGCCCGCGTGATAATACACTTGGATCGCCAGCCGATAATCGCCCGGGCGCAGCGGCTTCAAGGGCGCCAACACGTGACGCGACCAGATTGTTTCCGGCATTTCCCAGCCGCTCGTCGGCCGATTGCCCAACTGTGGCGTGCCATCGTGCTGCGCCGCCACCGTGCCGCTCGCATCCAGCAGCTTGGCCGATATGATGTAATCTCGCTCCAGCGGCCGGCTCGTCGTCCACAGCGTGTCCACCTGCAGGTCGGCCGCATCAAAGGAAGCGTATTGCAGCATCATCCCGTTCTCGAAGCGGCTGATCAGCTTGAGTCTGCCAGGGGCGTCGTAGCGAAAGACGTGTATCTCGCTGACCCGGCTGGCACCGCCCTCATGACGGTGCACGAAGTCAGCGCTGCGGACGAAACCCAGCCGCTCCAGCCAGGCGAAGGCGCTCTGATCGCCCGACCAATACGTCAGCCACACCGTCGATTGCCCCTCCAGCAGCGCCGGCAGCCAAGCTTCGTATTCGTCAGGGTAAAAGTCGCGCCTGATCTTCAGCGACTCGTAGCTGAAGCCGCTGCTCAGCGGGGGGGCGCTGCCGACCTGCCGGCGCAGGTAATAGCCCAGCTGGTAATCGCCGCCGGCGATATCGGTCAAGACCAGGTCGCCCGGCCCGGCGAAGCGGGCGGTCAGTTGCGCCACTGCGCGCCAATCCGGCTTGACACGATAGAAGTCGACTTGCGCCAGACCGTACACGATCAGCGCAGCGACCAGCAGGCCGCGTATCGGCGGACGTATATTGGCCAGCCCCAGTGCCGTCAGCAGCGCGATGGCAGGCGTCGCCTGGTTCAAGCGGCGCGGCTGCAAAAAAGGCAAGAATTCGTTGACGGCCACGGTGAGCGCGAATGGCAGCAGCAACCACAGCAGTAGCAGCGCGCTTTCGCGATGCCATCGCAGGCGATAGCGCGCGCCGGGCGCATAGATCACGGAACAGCAGCCGAGCAGCGCCAGCCCGATGACGAAGGTCCACTGGCCGCTGAAATACCGAATCAGAATGTCTTGCAGCACCGGTCCACTCAACTCAACCGACCAGTTGGCGCCGCGATTGCCCAGCTGTTGCCCGCCGACCAGCAGCAGCCAGGGCAGCAGGCTAAGGCCGGCGATGCTGAGCGCGAGGACAGCCCGCCCGCGCTTGGCTCCTCGCAGCCAGACCAAAGCGTAGACGCCCTGCGCCGCGGCCGCGAAGGCGGTGATGTAATGCGTATGCAGCATTGTGATGCCGCAGACGATCCAGGCGATGTTTTCGCGCCGGCCGCCACACCGCAGCCAGCGCAAGAAGAACAATATGCTTGCCAGCGTCAACAGCAATAGCCAGGTATAGTGCCGCGCTTCCTGCGCCAGGAAGTTTTCGGCATCGGCCAGCGCCAGCATCAGCAGCGCCAGGGTCGGCGCAGAGCCTCGTGCAGTCGGCCGCTCCCGCGTGAGTTCGCGCGCCGCCTGATAGATCAAGCCCAGGCTGAGCATCGAGGGCAGCAGCGAGAACCAGCGCAGCGCCAACTCGGAATGCCCGGCCAGCTCGCTCCAGAGGCGCAGCGCGGCGAAGTACAGTGGCGGATGCGTATCGCGTGCCAGCGAAAGCGCCAGGTCGGGCGCCTGCGCGTGATAAAAGGCGTAGCCCTCGTCGACCCAAAAACTCTGCTCGGCGATATGCCAGCCGCGTGTCAACGCGCCCAGCAGCAAAATCAGCGTGATTGTCATCCAGCGAGATGGGGTCATGCACGTATCCAATGGGCGGAGCAGCGCGGCCCTAACTTCGCCGCGGCCGCGTGGCCAGGTCAATCTCTACCTCAGCTACCAGAGCGTAATCGGCGGCCTGCTCGGTCGACACGTTGTCAAATTCGCCATCGCTCACGGTGTACACCTGCGCAATTGCACGATAAGGCCCGGGCGGGATCGGCGCCCCCGCCGCCATCTCATGCGGCGAAAAGACGCGGTCGCCGAGGCGCCACTGGCTGCTGGGCCGGTTGCCCAACTGCGGCTGACTGTCGTGCTGCGCGACCACGACGCCGCCCGCGTCCAGCAATTTGGCGGAGATCACATAGTCGCGCTCCAGCGGCCGCGCCGTTTCCCAGAGTGTATCGAGGCGCAGATCGGCCAAATCAAAGCGAGCCCAGCGAAGCGTCATGCCATTGGCGAAGCGCGCCAGCGGCTCCCCCGGCTGCGCGCGGTCAAAGCGATAGACGTGCATCAGCGTTTCGCCCAATGCGCCGCCATCATGCCGATGCACAAAGGCCGCCGTGCGCTCGAAAGCCAGCTCATGCAGCCAGTTGAAGGCGCTTTCATCGCTCGACCAGTACATCAGCCAGACCGTCTCCCGCCCGTCCAGCAGCGCCGGCAGCCAGGCTTCATACGTCTGCGGCGCGGTTTCGCGTTGGGTTTGCAGCGATTCGTAGCGAACGCCGTCTTCAAGCGCGGGCGCGCCGGGCACATCACGCAGCAGATAATAGCGCAGCGGATAGTCGCCGCTGGCTACATCGGTCAAGAGCAGGTCGCCCGGCGTGGTGTAGCGCGTGCTCAAATGGGCGATATGCCGCCAATCGGGCTGATGGCGGTAGTAAAAGTCGTATTGCGTCACGCCATAGATGACAAGCACGCCGATCAAGAGCGCGCGAATCGGCTGGCGGATGTTGCACAGACCGCAGGCGACCAGCAGGGCGATGACGGGCGTCCACTGCGTCAAGCGATGCGGCAGCAGAAAGGGCAGAAACTCATTGACCAGCAGCGTCAAGCCGAAGGGCACAATCAGCCAGCAAAGCAGCAAGGGCGTGAGGCGGTCGCCATGACGCTCGACGGCGCCATCCCGCCGGTACACGAGCGCGACACAGCCCAGCGCGATCAAAGCGATGACCAACGCCCATTGCGCGGTGAAGTACTTCAGGCCGATCTCGTGCAGCGAGGCGCCGCTGAGCTCGAGCGCCCAATTCTGGTGCGCATCGCGGTTCGCCAATTGCCGCGCGCCAATAGCGAGCAGCCAGGGCGCCAGGGCCAAGCCGCTGCTGATCAGCCCGGCCAGCGCGCCCACCCGCGCCTTGCCGCGCAGCCACAGCAAAGCATAGACGCCTTGCGCCGCCAGCGCGAAGGCCGCGATGTAGTGCGCATACAGCATCAGAGCCGAGGCGAGCAGCCAAACGATGTAGTCACTTCGCCGCGATCGCCGCAGCCAACGAATGAGGAAGAGCATGCTGCCCAGCACGAGCAGGACCAGCCAGGTATAATGCCGCGCCTCTTGCGCCAGGAAGTTTTCGGCATCCGCCAGCGCCAGCATCAGCAGCGCCAGCACAGGCAGGGCCGCGCCATCCCACGCCGGCGCCCGCGCTCGCCTGATCTCTCTACCCAGCTGGTAAATCAGCGCCAGGCTCAGCATCGACGGCAGCAGCGAGAACCAGCGAAGCGCCAATTCGCCCTGCCCAGCCAGCTCGCTCCACAGGCGCAACGCAGCGAAATAAAGCGGCGGATGCACATCGCTCGCCAACACCGCCGCCAGATCCGGCGCTTGCGAGAAATAGAAGGAGTAACCCTCGTCAATCCAGAAGCTGTGCGTCGCGATATGCAGGCTGCGCGAAAATGCGCCGAGCACCAATACAAGGACTGCAATTGACCAGCGCCTAGCGGACATGGCGTTCCTACATTCGCTGATTCGGTCGCGTATGCGTAGCCCGCCCTTAATTCAATGCGGGCATGCGGACCACTGTGATTCTAATGCAGCCTGGGCTAAAATTCTGTGTAAGACAGCAACAAACTGTTTACGACGGGAGAGCAATCATGCGGCTTTGCATTCTTCTTCTGATTCTTGCCAACGCGATGGGCATCCTGGCGCACAGCGATGAAGACCACAGCGATGACGACGCCGAAACCGTTGACGTCAGCAGCATCAGCGTTCCGGATCATGTCAACTATCATCAGCACGTCCGCCCGATCATCGAAGCCAAATGCGTCGCTTGCCATAGCGAAGGCCAGATTGCCGCCTACGCGCCTTTTGACTCGCCCGAGATTGTCAAGTTCGCGGCGGAGGACGTCCGCTTCCACGTCACCAGCGGGCTGATGCCGCCCTGGATGCCCTCGCGCGACAATGTGCCGCTGAAGCACGACCGCAGCCTCAGCGACGAAGCGATCGCGCTGATCGCCGCCTGGGTTGAGCAAGGCGCTGCCTTGGGCGACCCGGCTGATTTCGTTCCGGGCGCCACAGACGTCATCGAGTTGCCTGAGATCCGCGCCGACTTGACGCTGATGCTCGACGCGCCCTACACGCCGGCCGCCGATGTCCTGGATGATTATCGCTGCTTCCCCTTCGCGCTCAATATCGCTGAGCCGCAGTTCATCACTGGCTACGACTTCATTCCCGATGTGGCGGAGATGGCGCACCACGGCCTGGTGTATCTGCTGGACGCGGAACTGAGCGCGGAAATCGGGGCACTTGATGGCGCCGATGGCCGCGCCGGCTGGCCCTGCTATGGCGGCACGGGCTTGCCCAACAGCGGCGACATGATCGCCACCTGGACGCCGGGCACCTTCGGCGTGGTCTATCCGCCGGGCACAGGATTTCGTGTCGAGCCGGGCCAAACGGTCGTGCTGCAGATGCACTACAACCTATGGACGACGCGGCAGCCCGATCAGACGCGGCTGGCGCTGCAACTGGAACCAGCCGACGCGCAACTGCTGGAATTGGAGACGCTTCCGCTGACCGCGCCGGTAGAAATCCCCTGCCCGACCGGTGTCGACGGGCCCCAGTGCGAGCGGGAAAACGCCATCCAGCGCATCGCCCAACTCTATGGCGAAGCACAGAGCGCGCGGCCCGATCGCCGGCTGCGCAACTGCCGCCAGACCTTGGAAGATTACGCCGACAATACGGGCGAGAACGCGACCACCTTCTGCGATTACCCCTCGCCCTTCTTTCAGCCGTTGACGGTTTACGGCGTGCTGGGGCATATGCACGAGTTGGGGCGCAGCTTCCGCCTCGAACTGAATCCCGGCCGCGATGATGCGCTGCTGTTGCTGGATATCCCGCGCTGGGACTTTCACTGGCAAGACCGCTACGAATTCGTCGAGCCGCTGCAAATCAAGTTCGGCGAGGTCGTGCGCATGTCCTGCACTTGGGATAACTCGCTCTCGGACGAGCCGCGCTATGTCGTGTGGGGCGAGGGCACGTCAGACGAGATGTGCTTCGCCGCGGTGTTGGTTGCGCAGCCGTAGTCAATTCTGAAACAAGTTCATCATGTAGTCAGTCGAGATGCCCTGGGCTTCCAAGTGGGACTTGAGCTTGCGCCGCGCGTCGTGGATCAACTTGTAGAGCGCGTTGCGGTTGGTGCCCATGCGCTCCGCCAGCACATCCATCGGGATGCCCTTGAGCGCGACCGCGACCAGCGCCTGGTACTGTCGCTCGGTCAGCGCCTCTTGCAGCGCCAGTTCGATCTTTTCCAGCACATCGTCGCGTTCGGCGATTTTTTCCGGCGTCGGCGAAGGCGGGCTGGCCAGGCGTCCCGCGGCCGGCAGCAACTCGCCATCGGCGGTGAGCTCGTCCAGGCTGAAGTCACGATAGCGCGCGCGGCGTAAATCGCTGATGGCCAGGCGGATGGCGATCTTGTTGGCCCAGGTGGTGAAGCGGCTCTCGCCCCGGAAGTTCTCCAGGTTGTCCATGACGCGCAGGGTGGCGTCTTGCGCCAGGTCCTCCGCCATCTGCGCCAATTCCTGCGCCGCCAGGCCACGGAGGTCGCTGCGGTCCTGGCTGAGGTAAAAGTAGATGCTGCGCTGCAGCCGCTTGCGCAGATCAGCCAGCGCCTCTGCCTGGGTTGCGCTATCGCCGCTGCGCAGCGCGCTGATCCAGTTGTTGTTGTCCCGTTCGCTCATTGACCCGCCGTGATGTTTCAGGCTTGTGTCGCCGATATCACCCCTTATCATACTGGAACTGTGGCGATTGTTCAGCGTCTTTGCACTCCGGAAGTGGCCGAGAATCGCTGCCGACGATGGCGCGAGATTATCACCTTTTGCCAACCGGCCGGGTCTTTATAATAGAGGCGGAATGCTGCAATCGACTCGCCCGACGTGGATAGACCAGATGGAGCGCGGTAGATGAACAATCGCCCTGAGCCCCCGCAACATGTGACTGAAGGCGGCAAAGACGGCAAGAAGAACAGCGATGGCGGCAAATCGCCCTTCGGCAGCCCCAATGCCCAGCGCGCCTGGATCGTGCTTGGCGTTGTCGTACTCGTGGCTCTTCTGCTGCTATTCAACAGCCGCGCGGCCGCCAATTTTAGCAACAGCTTGCCGATAAACCGGCTCGCGGACGACGTTCGCAGTGGACGCGTGGAACGTGTGGATGAGCGCAGCCGCGAGCTGCTGGTCCGCTATACCGATAGCACGACCGAAACTGTCTTCAAGAATCCGGCGTCGGATTTCTACGCGCTGATGGAATCCCGCGGTGTATCCAGCACAGCGCTGGACAATGTCAACTACTATTACGAGCCGGCCGATGATTCAGCGCAGCTTATGCTGCAAATCTTCCTGGCCGTGGTGCCGATTCTGATCATCGTCTGGTTCTTGTGGCGGATGATGCGGTCGATGCGCGCCGGGCAGGACCAGGCGATGAGCTTCGGCCGCAGCAAGCCGCGTGTCTCGCGAGATATGGAGCGGCCGCAAGTGACCTTCAAGGATGTCGCCGGCGCTGAAGAAGCCAAGGAAGACCTGAAAGAAATTGTCGAATTCCTGAAAGAGCCGGAGAAGTTCATCCGCCTGGGCGCGCGTGTGCCCAAGGGCGTGCTGATGGTCGGGCCGCCGGGCACCGGCAAAACGCTGATGGCGCGCGCCGTCGCTGGCGAAGCGGGCGTGCCCTTCTTCAGCATTTCCGGCTCTGAATTCGTTGAGATGTTCGTCGGCGTCGGCGCCAGTCGCGTCCGCGACCTCTTCGAGCGGGCCAAGGCGGAAGCGCCCGCCATCGTCTTCGTCGACGAGATCGACGCCGTCGGCCGGCATCGCGGCGCTGGGCTGGGCGGCGGGCATGACGAGCGCGAGCAGACCCTCAACCAAATCCTGGTCGAGATGGACGGCTTCGACAACGACACCAACATCATCATCATCGCCGCCACCAACCGCCCTGATATCCTGGACCCGGCGCTGCTGCGGCCCGGCCGCTTCGATCGCAAAGTGGTGATGGACAACCCCGATGTCAAAGGCCGGCAAGAGATTCTCAAGGTGCACTCGCGTGGCAAACCTCTGGCGGGCGATGTCGATGTTGAAGCGCTGGCCAAAATCACCGCCGGTTTCAGTGGCGCTGATCTGGAGAACCTGGTCAACGAAGCGGCCATCTTGGCGGCCCGCCGCAACAAGAAATCCATCGGCATGAGCGAAATGCAAGAGGCGATGGAGCGCGTCGTCATGGGGCCCGAACGCCGCAGCCGCGTCATCACGCCGGAAGAGAAAGAGAAAGTCGCCTATCACGAAGCCGGGCACGCCCTGCTCTTCCACCTGCTGGAAAACACCAGCCCGGTGCATAAGATCACCATCGTTTCGCGCGGGCGCGCCGGCGGCTACGTCATGCCGCTGCCCGATGGCGACGACATGCTGATCACGCGAGAGAAATTCGAGGACGACATCGTGGCGGCCATGGGCGGCCGCGCCGCTGAAGAGATCATCTACGATCAGTTCACAACTGGCGCCAGCAACGACTTGCAACAAGCGACGCGCATGGCCCGCGCCATGGTGACACAATTCGGCATGAGTGACTTGCTCGGCCCGCGCTCTTATGGCAACGGGGGCGGCGCCGTCTTCCTGGGGCGCGAGCTCAGCGAGCAGCGCGATTATAGCGAGCACTACGCCCAGCAGATCGACGACGAGGTCAAGCGCATCCTGCAGGCGGCGTACGAGCGCGCCAAGTCGCTGTTGCTGGAACAGCGCGGCAAGATGGAAGAACTGGTCGAGATCCTTATCGAGCGCGAGACGCTCAACGCCGAGGAGTTCGTCGAGATCGTGGACGGCCCGGCTGCGGCGCCGGCGGCGTAGGTAGCGAGATTCGTAGTCGATTCTTCCGGGTGGCTCCGTCAGCCACCCGCTCTTTGCCTGAACTTGCGCCGCTAGAGGGGAAACATACCTTTGTCCAAGACAATTCTTCAAGTTGAAGAATACAAATATGATGTGTTTCTGTCTCATGCTTCTGAAGACAAAGAGGACATAGCGCGTCCGCTTGCGTTGGCGTTACAACAACGAGGGTTACGCGTATGGTTCGACGAGTTTGAGTTGCGAATTGGCGACAAACTGATCGCAAAGCTGAACGCGGGCATGAATGCAAGTCAATTTGGCATTCTCGTATTGTCGCAGAACTTCTTTGGAAAAAACTGGACAGAATATGAATTGAACACTCTCGAAACCATGGCAGTAACCGACGATTACATCCTTTTCCCCATTTTGCACAACATCTCAGCGGACGAGCTTAGAGCATACCGTGCATCTTTGGCCACCATTATTGCTCGGAGCACAGCTACCTATACGATCGAAGAGATCGCAATTGAGATCCATGAGATTATTCTCGAATCACGTATGCTAGAATAGATCATGTATTTGCACCATGAGGTGATACCGGTGAAATTCATAAAGCACGACTTAGGGCAAAGGGTGGGCGGCGAAATCGTCGAAGTTATCCTGGAAGGTAGTGCCGCTAACGTTCGCCTTATGGACAGTTCCAATTTCCAAAGTTATCGCAGCGGCCGGCGACATCGATACTTCGGAGGTCACGCGAAGAAGTCTCCCGTCCGCTTGCAGATACCCAACGCCGGGCACTGGTACGTCACCGTTGACATGGGTGGCTACGCAGGGCGGGTGGAATCCAGCGTTCGCCTCCTTCCTGGCAAATTGCGGCCCTTTGTAGAGACGCCGCTTTCTACCATTCCTTCTCTTTTGCGCAACGAGCAAGATGTTCAATATGATGTCTTCATTTCGCATGCGTCTGAAGACAAGGACGACGTCGTATCGCCGCTTGCGGATGCTCTTCTGGCTGCCGGCCTGTCCGTTTGGTATGACGACTTTGAACTTGGAATCGGTGATAGTCTGCGGCAGAAAATCGACAAAGGAATCGCGTCCAGCCGTTTTGCTATTGTGGTGCTGTCTAAAGCCTTTTTCAGTAAAGGATGGCCCAACTACGAACTTGACGGTCTGGTTACCAAGGCAAATGACGGCGACCAAATACTTCTTCCAATTTGGCATGGTTTGACAAAGGACGAAGTGGTCTCGTATAGTCCCTCGCTAGCCGACAAAATCGCCAGGAACACTACCACCCAAACGGTTGAAGAGATCGCAGACGAAATTATCGAAGTCGTGCGGGGTGTACCGGTCGAGGTCTGATACTTCTTCATAGGCGAATGAAATCCCCCGGAGATGTATCCTCTTCAAGGGATGTCCCGCTTGCACGAACCTCCGCCGCGTCACCCGACATCAGTTCACGCAGAGATCCGGATGAACCTCGCCTAGCAACAAACAAGACTCGCAACCACATTTCAACTAGCGCCGCAGCAACTTCCGCAAGGCGCGTCCGCGCTCATTTGCCCCCAGCATATCGCCAGTAAAGGCGATCAGCCCCGTGCAGCCGCCATGCGACAGGACCGCGTCCAATACCCGCTCCCAATCCCGCGCGGAGTACGGGCCGTCCTCAGCGGAAAACACGTCAACTTGCACAAAGGGAAGGAGCGGTTTATCCGTCTGCGCAGCCATGTCATCGAGTCTCTCCCTTATCCAGCCGGTCGAGAAACCCAGCGCATGATGATACAGCATTGGCGAGAAACAGTCGGCATGCGCGGACAGTTCACGCAGCCGTTGACCTAGAAGCTGTTCACGCTGCAGCGGCTGGGCCGGCACGATATCCAGTCCCAAGGGCATTCCTGGCAAATGTGCGTCGACGATAGCTCTTGCCCGCGCCACAAAGTCAGTGATAATCCAGCACTTGAAGTCCGTCCATTCGTCCCTATGCCGCCGTGTAATCCAATCGGCCTTTTGGCTGGTCGTGCCAGCGGGAAGTTCAACTACCGCGTAATCGGCAAAGCGACTGAGTGTGTGCTCGTCGAAGCTCGCTTCCAGGGGCGCCGGCGTATCTTCGCGCAGTTCTCGTTCCCAATGCAGGGGCCAGCGAATGAAGTCCAGCCACACGCCGTCCAGGTCATAGGCTTGCGCCATCTGCTGGAGAACATCAAGCCGCGACCGGGCATAAGCCTGGTGACTGGGCGTTATGCCGATATACCAGTTCATTTGCGGGCGCGGCTGGCCATCTCGGCTGACGGGACGAAGCGCCGGATTTTGCGCCAGCGCCTCATTGTTGTTGAAACAACTCAGGCCGCCGAAGAAGCGTAGGCTGTTTGCTTTGGCAATCTGTATGATGTCACGCCGGTAATGGTCCGCTTCGGCGAATATCGCGTTGATCCCAAGGCTCTTGTATCGGGCAAGCTCAATCTCCGCCTGAGCCGGCGTCCAATTGCGCCAAATCCGCGAGCCTAGATATGCGCCGACCGTAGTCATTCGGCGTCCATCCAGACCGCAATGATGAGCTTGATGGCGCCAACTACGTCACCCGATGACAACTCACGAAGTGATTAGGCCGCACCTCAATCAGCGGCGGATCGGGCTCTTGGTAGCACAGATCAAAGGCCACCGGGCAACGCGTGTTAAAATTGCAGCCGGTCGGCGGGTCGGCCGGGTTGGGCAAGTCGCCGGTAATGATAATGCGCTGGCGGTCCTCTTCGACTTGCGGGTCCGGCACCGGCACCGCTGAAAGCAGCGCCTGCGTATAGGGATGCTGCGGATTCTCGTAGACATCGTCTACCGGGCCTAATTCCACGATCTTGCCCAGGTACATCACGGCCACGCGGTCACAAATATGCCGCACCATGCTGAGGTCGTGGGCGATGAAGAGGTAGGTCAGGTTGAGCTCGTCTTGCAGCTCTTCCATCAGGTTGACCACTTGCGCCTGGATCGAAACGTCCAGCGCCGAGATTGGCTCGTCAGCCACGATGAAACTGGGCTCGAGCGCGAGCGCGCGGGCGATGCCGATGCGCTGCCGCTGGCCGCCGGAGAATTCATGCGGGTAGCGGTTGATGAAATAGGGGTTCAGCCCCACCTTTTCCATCAACTGCTCGACGTATTGCTGGCGTTCCTTCTTGTTGGAATAAATGCGGTGGATCTGCAAAGGCTCGCTGACGATGCTGCCGACGGTCATGCGCGGGTTAAGCGAGGCGAAGGGATCCTGAAAGATAATCTGCATGCGGCGGCGCATCTGCCGCAGATCGTTGCCGGACATGGTAGAAAGCTCTTGCCCCTCAAACTTGACGCTGCCTTCCGTCGGCCGATACAGTTGCAATATCGTTCGGCCTGTCGTGCTTTTGCCGCAGCCGGATTCCCCAACCAGCCCCAGCGTCTCGCCGCGGTAGACATCAAAGCTGACGCCGTCGACAGCCCGCACCGCGCCCACCTGCCGCTGAAAGACGATACCGGCGGAGATGGGAAAGTGCTTCTTTAAGCCCGTGACCTGGAGGATGGCATCGTGGCCGTTTTGCTTCTGCACAGCTTCTGCCGTCATCGTTTGGCTAGACATTTTCTGCTACTCCCTCGCGGATATCAGCCCAGCAGGACATTATGTGGGCGCCATCGCCAGCGGCCGCCGGCACCGTTTCCAGCGGTGGGCGTTCCTCCCAGCACTTTTCCAGTTGCAGTGATTCGCGGATGTCGCAGCGCGGCGCGAATGGACAGCCGGTCGGCTCGTTGCGCATATCCGGCGGCGAGCCTTCAATCTGGGTCAGCTTCTCTTCGCCGCTCGAATCCAGGCGCGGCAGCGACCCCAAAAGCCCAACAGTGTAGGGGTGGCGGCTATCACCGAAGACCTCGTGCGACGAACCCGACTCCATGATGCGCCCGCCGTACATCACCTGGATGCGGTCGGCAATGCCGGCGACCACGCCCAAATCGTGCGTAATCCAGATCATCGCCATGTTGAACTCGTCTTTAAGCTGCTTGACCAGCTCGATAATCTGCGCCTGAATCGTCACATCAAGCGCGGTGGTCGGCTCATCGGCGATCAGCAATTTGGGATTGCAGGACAGCCCCATAGCGATCATGACGCGCTGCCGCATGCCGCCGGAGAATTGATGGGGGTAGTCGTCGAGGCGGCGGTAGGCATCAGGAATGCCAACCATGTCCAGCAAGTCGGCCGCGCGTTTGCGCGATTGCGATGTATTCATGCCTTCGTGCAGCTTCAGCGATTCGGTAATCTGTGTGCCGATGGTGAGGACGGGATTCAGCGAAGTCATCGGGTCTTGAAAGATCATGGCGATTTCTTTGCCGCGGATCAGGCGCATCTGGTCCGGCTTGAGCGTCAAGAGATCACGCCCTTCAAAGATCACCGTGCCCGTTTCCACCTTGCCGGGCGGGCTTGGTATCAGGCCCATCAGCGCCAGGCAACTGACGCTCTTGCCGCTGCCGCTTTCGCCCACGATGCCCAGAGTCTCGCCCTCAGCCAAGTCGAACGAGACGCCGTTGACCGCGTAGACCGTGCCTTCTTGCGTGTAAAACCTGACGATGAGGTCTCTAACTTCAAGTAAAGCGCTCAAAGTGCTACCCTCCTTGCGCAACGACAACTTCGTTTGAATAACCACCTGAGCGGAGCATAGGACGAAGCACTAAATCCACACGCCCGAAGGTTCAGCCAACCGGCCTGCCCCATGTTACCGCATATACCGCGCCAGCGCCAACAAACTGCCACTGGCGGACGACGCGCCGGTGGGTGCTGGCCCGGCTGATGCTCGCCCGACAACAACAGAGAATAGCGGTCGCGGGCTGCTATGCGACTAGGTCATGCGAATTGGCAGACTGAACCGACTGCACAATAGAGGGGCAGTTTCAGCGCAATTGGTAAATGGCGTCAACTCACGCGGGGGCCCGGTGCATGCGCTCGCGGCTGCGCTCGGCGCGGTACCAGCGTATCGTCTCGCGCAGGCCGGCGCGGAAGTCCGTGCGGGCTTCAAAGCCGAATTCGCGCCGGGCGCGGGAGACGTCCAACTTGCGCCGCGGCTGGCCGTTGGGTTTGCTGGTATCCCAGCGCAGCTCGCCCGCAAAGCCGACTTCGTCCGCGATGATTTCGACCAAGTCACGGATGCTGATTTCAAAGGCGCTGCCGAGGTTGACCGGCTCGGCCCCATTGTAACGCTCAGCAGCCAGCACAATGCCCTCGGCGGCATCGCGCACAAAAACGAATTCACGCGTTGGCGAGCCATCGCCGAAGAGTGTCACGTGCGCCGCGCCTTGCTCTTGCGCGTCCACCATCTTGCGGATGACCGCCGGGATGACGTGCGATGACTTCAGATCAAACTTGTCGTGCGGGCCATATAAATTGACCGGCAGCAGGTGGATGGCGTTGTAGCCGTACTCCTGGCGATAGGCCTGGCTCTGCACCAGCAGCATCTTCTTCGCCAGGCCGTAGGGCGCGTTGGTCTCTTCCGGATAGCCCGCCCACAAGTCGTCTTCGCGAAAGGGCACGGGCGCGTATTTGGGATAGCTGCAGACGGTGCCAATGCCGACGAACTTGGCCACGCCAGCCCGCCGCGCGTACTCCAGCATCAGCGTACCCATCATGAGATTCTCGTAGAAGAAGAGCCCCGGATGCTCGCGGTTGATGCCGATGCCGCCCACGTTTGCCGCCAGATGGATGACCATGGTCGTTGCCGGGTGGTCGGCGTACAGCCTCGCGACATCCGCCTGCTCGCGCAGATCGTATTCAGCGCGGCGCGGCACGATGATTTGCGCGGCCGAACGCGACTCCAACGCCGCCACTACATGCCGGCCGAGGAAGCCCGCGCCACCGGTTACCATCACCACTTGCCGCCGCCAGTTTGTCACGCGCTTTCGACTCCCGCCTTATGGACTGCCCGTATCTTATCAGAAAATCCGCCGACCTACGCTGGATTTACACACGCGCATCGCCGCCGTCTCACCAATTGATTGAGGAATCCTTGGGCGGCAAAGGCGTCGTCCGGCGCCCACTGCCCGGGCCGTCTCAAGGGTGGCTGATCGGTATCGACCCACTTGTCGCAAAAGAATCTCTTATGTGTCATAATAGAGCCAATCTTCTTTTTACCTTCGCACGAGTCTCGAGTGACGCTTCCGTCCGTGCGACTCAAGCAGCCAACTGACGAATTTCGTTGAGGAGAAAGCAAATGTCAACCTTGTTTCGCGCAGCCAAGATCGCGAGTTTGACGCTAATTGCGCTGGCCTTCGCCGTCGTCAACGCGCATCAGTCGGGGCCGGTTGATCACGGCGAGCGGCACGACCACGACAACAACTCGTTCACGGCCGATATCGTGCTCAACAACATGTGCCATCACGGCTGGAGCTGCAATGGATACGACGAATGGGTCGCCGGTTACGATGCCTTTCCCAGTCACAATCGCAATCGCAGTGTCGTCCCGGTCAAGTCCGATTCGGTAGAAAACGTCGCGCCCAAGCTCGTCTCCAACATAGGCACCAGCGACACGCCGGTCTGCCCCCTACCGAAATCACAAAACCTATATTGTAATCGCGAACGTCCCGGTGAAACCTGCGACGACGATCTTGAAGAAGAACAAGAGCGTTACGAGCGAGACCTCGCCACCTACAATGCGTGCAAGAACGAGCAACGGGATTATCGCCGCAAGGCCTATCAGGAATCGCTCACCGGCGTCCGCAGCAACCAATGCCCCTCCGGCTGGGCGCGCGTAACCGGCAAGCGCTTGCTGGACTGGACGGAAGAAAGAGACTGGTTCTGGGGTGGCCGGCGCGGCGACGACATCTGGTGTGAACGCGAAAACCGCTCGGTTGATCCCTTGCATCCGGAGCGCTGGGAATACCAGCATCCCAAATAGCGGTCGCTGACTTTTGACGCGAGCGGGGGCCCGCGCTCCCGCCCGCGCATGTTACATCGACAAACTTGTAAACGTGCAAGCGTCCCCGGGTCGCCTTGCCGCTGCCGAGCGAATGGCAAGCGCGCTTCGATAGCATCCAGGACCGCCTGCAATTCGCTCCGCTGATGTCGGCAGCCTTGGCCCTTGCCCGAATCAGCGCCCCGACGCCACTGAATCCAAGCCCAGGCAACCACGTTACTGCCGCGGCGATGCCGGCGCGCCGCCATCCCACTACCCTTTTGCAGCCTGCGTCAGTATGATGACAGCCAGCAGACTGACGACGCAATCAACAGAAAGGCAATCCCTTGGAACGCACACTGATCATCGTGAAACCCGACGCCGTGCAGCGCGGCTTGACCGGCGAAATCATCAGCCGCTTTGAGCAGCGCGGCCTCAAGATCATCGGCATGAAGCTGCTGCGCGTCAGCCGTGACTTGGCGGAGAAGCACTACGATGTGCACCGCGAGCGCCCGTTTTTCGCCGGCTTGGTCGCATACATTACGTCCGCGCCGGTGGTGGTGATGGCGCTGGAAGGCAGCGATGCGGTGGCAGCGGCGCGCGCGACCATCGGCGCGACCAAACCGAGCGAGGCGGCCGCCGGTTCCATCCGTGGCGATTTCGCCCTGGAGATCGGGCGCAACCTGGTGCATGGCTCGGACAGCGTCGAAAACGGCGCGATCGAAGTGGCGAATTTCTTTGAGGAAAGCGAGCTCTGCGCGGGCTGGCTGCGGGATGCGGATCCGTGGGTGTTTGAGTAGGCGGCAGATGTTGCTCAAGACAGCTTGACAGAGAATATCGGCAGGGTTAGAGTTCACGCAACATGAGCCGGGTGCACTATCATGGCTACTGAACGGATGCCCATCACGGGGGAAGTTTTAGCGCGGGCTCGTGAGAGATTAGGTTACACTCAAGAGTCGCTTGCCGAGAAACGCTCGGAATTTAAAAATGTTGCCAAGTGGGAGAGTGGTAAATCAAAGCCTACGTACCGGCAGCTTGAGTTGCTGGCCAAGGATTTGTGGGTGCCCGTGGCGATTTTCTTTTTTCCAGAACCCCCTCAGTTCCCTGAAATAGAAAAGTCATTTCGGACGATCGGTTCTGAGCAATTCGCTGAAATTCCTCCTCGGATTCGACTGCTGCTGCATAAGGCTCGCGCATTCCAAGTTGGTCTGTCCGAGCTAAATGAAGGCATGAATCCAGCGCGTCGCATGATCACGAAGGAGTTGGCGTTTAGCCGCGATGACAAAACAGCCGAAATGGCAACTCAAGTCCGGGCGATTCTAGATGTAAGCCCAGATGAACAATACGATTGGCCGGACGAAGACACTGCGCTAAAAGCATGGCGAAGGGCTTTCTACAAAGTAGGCGTAACGGTCTTCAAGGATGCGTTTAGAGAGGAACGTTTCTGCGGATTCAGTCTGCATGATGATGAGTTTCCGGTGATTTATGTCAACAACTCTAACGCCAAGACGCGTCAAATATTCACGCTATTTCACGAATTGGCACATCTGCTGTTCGGAACAAGCGGCATCGACAGCGAGTACGAGTTCCGAAATCCGCTATCGGACGATAATAGGCGGATTGAGACAAAGTGTAATCGCTTGGCAGCGGAAGTTCTCGTTCCAGAGGATGCACTAAGTTCAGAAATCCGCCACAAAATAGCAACCGAATCTCTGGCGGAGTCCGTGGCGGAAAAATTCAGTGTCAGCAGAGAAGTAATCTTCCGGAAATTCCGCGATAGAGGATTGGTTTCGTACGCCGAATACAAAGCGGCAAAGCAAAAGTGGGACAGCCAAGCAAGAGGAAGACGCAGGAGCGGAGGCGGTCACTTTTATCGCACCCGCATAGCGTATCTAGGTGAGGAGTACATTAGACTAGCCTTTGAGCGTTTCTATCAGAATCGTATTGATGACGAGGAGCTAGCCGATTATTTGGCAATCAAACCAAAACATATTGAACCACTGGAAGACACGCTATTCGAGGCATTACGTTGAACTATGTCCTAGACACGAGCAGTTTTCAGCAACTGTTCGGATGCTACAATCGTGCACGTTTTCCGGCTCTTTGGAACAGATTTGATCAATTGGTCGATCAAGGTGCGATCACCTCGATACGACATGTCTTAATTGAGATTAGGCAAAGAAACAAGGGAAACGGCGAACTTGAATGGGCTCAGGCTCGTTCCCATTTGTTCCCAAGCGTTACTGAGAACGAGTCGCATTTTCTCCGGGAGATTTATAAAGTGCCACGTTTTCGCCACATCGTCTCAATGGATCTTCGAGATACTGACGCCGACGCGGATCCTTTTCTGATTGCACGAGCCTTTTCGATTGGCGGAATGGTCATCACGCAAGAACGAAAGCGGGGCAACAGAGTGCGCATACCGACAATATGCAATCATTTCGACATCGAGTGTGGAACGTTTGATGACTTAATGTGTAGGGAAAACTGGGTATTCTGACCAAGATTGCCGACGACTCATCGCGCGAAACCCCAATGACAGATTCAAATGCCGATAGCAGCACCGGCAACAAACTAAGCTCCCCCACATTACTCATCCTCCTCATCCTGCCGCTAATGGCGGTCTTCGTCGCGCTGCTCATGATCGCCCTCGAAACCAACACGCAGCCCGCACCGCCCACGCCCACCTTCCTGCCGGCGCCGCCACGCACCGTCGTCAACTTCGCCGCGCCCGACTTTGAACTGCCCTTGCTCGACGGCGTCACCCTCGTCAGCCCGAGCGACTTTCTGGGGCGCCCGCTCTTCCTCAACTTCTGGGCGACCTGGTGCGCGCCTTGCGTCCGCGAATTGCCGGCGCTGGCTGAATTCGTCATCGAGCACGGCCCGGACCCGGCCGGGCCCGCCCTGCTCGCCGTCAACCTGGGCGAAACAGCCGCCGAGATCAGCAGCTTCCTCGAAGAAATCGGCGTCGACAATTTGCCGGTGGCGCTGGACATCAACCAGGTTGTCAAGCGGGACTATGGCGTGCAGAATTTGCCCACAACCCTTGTCATCGACAGCGAGGGGATGGTGCGCCACCTCAAGCTGGGGGAAATGACATACGAAGACATGCAAGTTTACCTGGCGGCGCTGGATTACGGCGCGGGGGCCTAAAGTATGCAGATCGATCTGAAGCAGCGCGTCGCCTTGGTCACCGGCTCGGCGAAGCGGGTCGGCAGCACAATCGCCATCGCGCTCGCGCAACAAGGCGTGAACATTCTGGTGCATTACAACCGCGCCGAGGCGGCCGAGGTGCGCGCCACGCTGCAATCGATCAAATCATGCGGTGTGGCCGCCCATGCAGTGGGCGCAGATATCAGCACAAGCGCGGGTGTCGATGTGCTCTTCGCCGAGCTGAAAGCGCGCTTCAATCGGCTGGACATCGTTGTCAACAACGCTTCGGTTTTCCAGAAGCGCCGCCTGCTGGACGTCACGCCCGAAGAATGGGACCTGACCATGGCGGTCAACTTACGCGCCCCGTTTCTGATCACACAGCGCGCCGCGCGGCTGATGCAGCAAAATCCCATACCGGGCGGCGTCATCGTCAACATCAGTGATGCCGGCGCCGATGGCCCCTGGCGCGACTACGCTCATCACGGCATCAGCAAAGCCGCTCTCTGGTCGCTGACGCAAGTAAGCGCCTTGTCGCTGGGCCCGGAAATCCGTGTCAACGCCATCGTGCCCGGCCCGGTGATGAAAACCGCCGGCGGGATGATGTCAGACGAAAGCTGGGCGGGGGTGGGCGAGCGCAACCCGCTGCGGCGCACGGGCGCGCCCGAGGATGTGGCGCGGGCGGTGGTCTATCTCTGCCGTGAAGACTTCGTCACCGGCGCATTGCTGCACGTCAACGCCGGTGAACACTTGCGCTCGCTCACATCTTCAAGCGCCTGACGCGGCGAAACCCGGCGCCGTAGGCCGCGTGGCCCATGCCAATGACGATGAAAGCGTCGGGGTCGGCCTGCGCCACCTCGTCTTTGAGATCGCGCACTTGCGAGCGCGCGATCGTCACATAGAGCATGGTGCGGTCAACGCCGGTATACTGCCCGCGGATGCTCCAACTGGTCGCGCCACGTTGCAACTTCTGGAATATAAGCTGCGAGATGACGTCCGGCTTGTCAGTGATGATCATGGCGGTTCGGATCACGCTGGGGCCCTCAAGCACATAATCAGTAGCGAGCCCGGCGGTGAAGAGCGCGATGGCGGCATAGAGCGCGCCTTCCCAGCCGTAGACCAGCCCCGCCGCTACGATGATCAGCGTGTCGGTGCACAGAAACGTCGTCGACATCGGCAGCCCAAAACGCCGCTGCAAGACCAGGGCCAGGGTCGATGTGCCGCCGAATGTCGCCCCGGCGCGATACACCAGGCCAACGCCAATGCCGCCGGTGATGCCGCCAAATAGCGCGTTAAGCATACGATCGTCGCTGATGCCACCGCGCGGCACAAGCGTCCCCAGATTGTCGATCACGACCGAAAAGACCAGGATGATGACGACGCTGCGCGCGATCACGCGGGCGCCATCAGGCAGCATGACGTATCCCAACAGCTGAATGGGAATGTTGAGCACGAATATCATCAAGCCGATCGGCGTGCCGAAGAGCTCGTTGAGCAGCGTCGAGGCGCCAGCCACGCCCGCCGGCGCGATATCGAGCGGCTGCAAAAACACGATCAGCGAGATGGCGCCAATTACGATGCCGATGAGTATCAGCGCATAGCGAAACAGTGAAACACGAATCTGATGCAGCATCGGTCTACCTCCCCTTATGCCTGCGCGTCGCTGCCTGCGACCGCCAGAGACGCCACCTGCATTATACGTTGCCGGGCAGCTTCCAGCGCGCAACGGGCACGGCTATTGTGCCATTCGCGGCGGCTGCTATACTGTTGTGCCGGTTGCGCTTTCGACGACTAAAGTCTATGGAGCTGGTCGCCCATGCCGCTTGTCGCCCATACCAATCTGCCGAGCTTTGATCGCCTGCGGACGCGCGGCCAGGAAGTCCTCTCGCTCAACCGTGCCTTGGCGCAGGACATCCGCGAGTTGCACATCGGCCTGCTCAACATGATGCCGGATTCGGCGCTGCAAATCACGGAGCGTCAATTCATGCGGCTGGTGGGCAACAGCAATCAGATCGCGCAATTCTACATGCACGTCTTTTCCGTGCCCGGCCTCGAGCGCAGCGCGTCCACGCAAGCCTATATCGACCAATTCTACACATCCTTTGAGCAGGTCAAAGCCGATGGCCTGGACGCCCTGATTATCAGCGGCGCTAATGTCGCCAACCCCAGCCTCGATCAAGAGCGTTTCTGGCGGCCCTTGACCGAGGTCATCGAATGGGCGCGGGAAAATGTCACCTCGACACTCTGCTCCTGCCTGGCGACACACGCGCTATTGAAGTACTTCTACCGCATAGACCGCGTCAAGCGCCCGACCAAGAAATGGGGCGTCTACGAACATCGCGTCACCCAGCCGAATCATCCGCTATTGCGAGAGATCAACACGCGCTTCGATGTGCCGCATTCGCGCTGGAACGCCATCACGCCGGCACAGATCGAGGACGCCGGCCTAAGCTTGCTGATTCGCAGCTTCGACGGCGACTTCCACATGGCCGTCAGCCCGGATCAACTGCGCATGGTCTACTTCCAGGGACATCCCGAATATGACATCAACAGCTTGCTGAAAGAGTACAAGCGCGACTTGCTCGGTTACTTCCGCGGCGCCAATCGCCAGCCGCCTTTCCCGGAGAATTACTTCCCCCTGGAAGCGCGTGAAATCGCCGAGCGCTACATCCGCCGGGCGCAACTGGCGCTGGAAAACGGCGCCGACTTGCCCGCCTTCCCCGAAGAGGACTTCCTGCCCTGGCTCGATAACACCTGGGGCGATACCGCCAAAGCCATCTTCAACAACTGGCTCGGCTCCGTCTACCAGGTGACCAGTCTCGACCGGCATCGGCCCTTTGACGACGGCGTCGATCCCGACAATCCGCTCGGGATTCTGTAGGGCCGGGCTCAGCCGCCGCCGATGCCTCAGCCGGCGAGGAAGTTGAATTGAATGGCGCCGTAAATGCCAATGGCGTCTTGCAAGCTACGGCGATGGAGGAACGCAACCTTGCCCTTGGCGCGCCTCATTTTCGCCTTGCTAATGGCGCCCGCGCTTCCCTTGCTGGCGCAGACTCAGGATGAAGTCATGACCCTGCTGACCGCCGCCGACTATACGCAATTCCCCTACCTGGAACCGGACCACCGCTACCAATACGGCGATGACGCCCAGCAATTCGCCGAGCTCTATTTGCCCGCCGCGTCAGCGCCCGATGGCGTCATCGTGCTGGCGCATGGCGGCTGCTACTATGATGCCTACGACCTGAAACCGATGAGCCCGCTGGCGCGCAGCCTGGCCGACGCAGGCTTCGCCGTCTGGAATATCGAATATCGCCGAGCCGGCGCCGGTGGGCAATTCCCCAACATGTTCCTGGATGCCGGCGCGGCCGCTGATTATCTGCGCGAAGTCGCTGACGAGCATGACCTCGACCTCGACCACGTCATCAGCGTGGGGCATTCGGCCGGCGGTCACCTGGCGTTGTGGCTGGCGGCGCGCCATCAGCTCGGCGAGACAAGCCCGCTCTATCGCCCGCAACCGCTGCCGATCGCGGGGGTGGCCGCGCTGGCGCCGATCGCGGATATCGCCGACGCCCTCGATCAAGGTACCTGCGGCCCGGCTTTGCCCTTCGTCTTGGGCGGCGGTCGCCAGGCCATTGAGGCGAATCTGCCCGAGCTATCGCCGGCCGAGCTGTTGCCGCTGCAGGCGCCTCAGGCGATAATCGTGGGGGCGGAAGACGAACTGGTCGCCGCCAATGCCCAGCGTTATGCGGGTGCGGCGGAAGCAGCCGGCGATGCAATCGAGCTGATCACCCTGGAACAGGCCGGGCATTTCGAGGTCGTGGCCGTTGATGCGCCGGCATGGTCAAGCGTTCGCGACGCCATCCAGGACCTGCGGCGCGCGATTGCGCAGGATTTGCCATAAGCGTCAACCCGCGTTAAGCTTGAATGTACGCGAATATCATTCGAGACGAAAGTGCTCAAAGTGTTCATCCGGCTCGCGCATGTCTGTATCGGCGCCACCAACCTGGCCGCTGCCGAACACTTTTACGTCAATTTGCTGGGCATGGAGAAAGCCTTCGATTTCATACGCCATGGGGAGAGATTCGGCTTTTACCTCAGAGCCGGCGGCGCCACATTCATTGAGGTCTTCGCCGAAAACACAGCGCCAGACTTGCGCCGCCCCATCATGAAACACTTCTGCCTAGAGGTTGAAGATATGGACGCCGTCGTCGATACCTTGCAGCAACGCGGCGTGGAAGTCAGCGACAAGAAAATGGGCGGCGACCACAATTGGCAGGCCTGGTTGACCGACCCCAGCGGCGTTCGCATTGAGCTCATGCAATATAGCGAGCATAGCAACCAGTTCACCGGCGAGCCCGTCGTCCTCGGTTAGAAGAGAGACTTACAGGCCGATACTCTAGTTTCTCATCTAGCTCGCTGTTTCAACGTATCTTTCCTGAATGAAGTATATATAATCGTTTATTATGGACTCAAAACGACTATCTGCGGCGCAACCTGGCGAGCCGCGTGAACAAAACAACTATTACGCCGAAACCGTAGTCGTGCCTCTGGGACGGCCCGACACCGCCATCGAGATGCTCAGAATCGCGGGCGAGTTGGTGCATCCGACCCATGGGTTGGTGATCGCGCTGGTCATCTCGCTTGGCGATGCCGAAGAAACCGACACGGTCAGCGCGCAAGTCAATCCGGCGGTGGAAGAATTTCGCGAGACCGGCCGCGGCCATCAAGTTGAGTTGGTGACGACGATGTCCGTCAGCATCTCGCGCGGCATCCTCGATGTAGCGCGCGAGCGCAACGCCGATGTCATCATCCTCGGTGTGCAGCGCCCGACGCAGGACGCTGTCAAACTCGGCACGGTGGTGGAGAATGTCATCGCCACCGCGCCCTGCGGCGTACTGATCTACCGTACCGGTATCTCGCCCAATTTCGACCGGGTGGTCGTGCCCGTCGATGGCGACCTGCCCGCCACCAACGCCATCAAGCTGGGCATTAGCATCGCCCTGAATCATCAAATCCCCCTGCAGCAAATGAGTGTGCAGGCTGATTACCGATTCAACCCGGCGCATGAAGAAGCGATCCGTAAATATGAAGCCCTGCTGCCCCGCCAGCGGGAGCTGCGAACGAAGATCATCACGGGCCCGCGCCCGGCACAGACGATTCTGAGCATCCTGACAACCGACGATCTGCTCGTCATGGGCTTTTCCCAGAAGTCCGACCTGGAGCGACAGATAAGCAATGATGTCACCAACCAGTTGCTGAACCGGGCGCCCGGTCCCGTGATCCTGATTTCTCAGATTGAGTGGCATCGCGGTCTGCGTGGCGCCATCGAGCAGAATATCGCGCGCCTCAACCCCCAGTTGACCCTGGTTGAACAGAATGAGCTGATTTGGAGCGCGCAGCACAACGCCAACAGCAACCTCGATTACATCGTCATGATCGTGCTGTCAGCGGCCCTGGCGACGCTCGGCCTGCTGACCAACAGCGCCGCGGTTATCATCGGCGCCATGCTGGTCGCGCCGCTGATGGCCCCGCTGTCCAGCTTTTCCACCGGCATGGCGACCGGCGTACTGACGCTCACCCGGCGCGCCAGCGTAACGCTCGTCGCTGGCGTCACCCTGGCGCTGCTGATCTCGATCGTGATGGGTTTGGTTTTGCCCATCGACACGCCGACCGAGGAGATGCTGGTGCGCGGCAGCCCCAACTTGCTGGATGCCGCTATCGCCTTGGTGTCTGGCTTGGTCGCCGCGTACGCCACCGCGCGCAAGGGCATTCCGGCCGCCTTGGCCGGCGTGGCCATCGCCGCAGCCCTGATGCCGCCCATTTGCACCATCGGCCTCGGTATCGCCCTGCGTGACATCAACCTGGCTATCGGCGCCAACTTACTATTTCTAGCCAATATTACTTTCATTATCGCTTCGCAGTATATCACCTTCTTGTGGATGGGCATGCACCCGACAGAAGAACGGGAAGGCTCGACGCAGAGCCGCACCCGCGCCTGGTGGCTAATTCTCTTCGTCATCACTATTGTCGTCACCGGCGTATTCGCCCGCCTCGGCTCCCAGGCGATCGACGAAGCGCAAATCCGCGAGCGCTTGCAATTGGAAGCCTTCAACGGCGCCGCTGTCGTCGAGTACTATGTCATCTCGTCCGTGCCGCTCAGCGTGCAATTGCTGGTGCAATCCGACCACGACATCATGCCGGAAGAAATTGCCGCCGCGCAGATGCTGATCGACGAGCTCTATCGGCAGAATGTCGATCTCACCGTTGTCGCGCGCCAAATCGTGCCGCCGCCCGACCCCATGACGCAGGCGGCCCTCGCCACCTTGCGCGAGGCCTTTCCGGGCGCCGCCTTTGAAGATGTCCGGCTCAGCCGGGATGAAGGCCTGCGAATCAGCGCGGGCATGCTGTCCAAAGAGCGGCCGGCGCTCGCTAGCCTGGAAGCGGTGCGACAGCTGCTAACCGATATCGCCGAACAAGATGTGCAACTGGATATCGCCTTCCAGCAGATAATCAGCCTGGGCAGGGCGCCCGCCGAAGACGAGCAGACATCGTAAGCGCCGCGATCACCCTCTCATTTGGCCGCGCTGTCGACGCTTCCGCCCGCCCGCAAGGCAGCGTCGATGGCCTCGTCGCCCGTGGGCAGCCACCCCTCGCGCACTTGCGAGCCCGCCTCGACCAGCAGCTTAATGCTAGCGGCGAAGTCGCCATCGCTCCGCCAGCTATGATTGCGGCCATACATGCAGGTGTCCAGCGGCGTGCCGCCAAAGACGTTGAGCCAGGCCAGCGGCGGCTCGGCATCGGCCTCGAGCAGCGCGGCGATGACATCGGCGAAACCGTGGTAGGCGGCCGTGTGCAGCGGCATCAGGTCGTCGTCATCGCGGATGTGCAAGTCGAAGCCCAGCCGCGCCATCAGCCGCACGGCAGCCGCGTTTCCGGTCCATGCCGCGCCGATCAGTTGGCGTCGATCGTATTCGCCCAGCGCAGCCACCATGCCCGGATTCGCGCTGGCGATACCCTCCGCCTCAGCCGCATTGCCGGCAACGCAGTGCGCCAGCAGCGCGACATCAGGCGGGCTCTGCGCCAGCAAATCGGCGAAGATCTCAGCGTGCCCGAAATGCAGCGCGGCCTGATGCGGCGAGAAACCGGCGGCGTCAAAGGCGTAGACGTACATGTGCGAGCCATCGGCCGGCGGCGCCAACGGATAACCCGGAGCATTGACCCGCGCCCGAATCGCCTGCGGTTGCTGCTCCAAAGCAGCAGCGACCAAATCCGGCTCGCCCAGTATGACGGCGGCGAAGATATCCACCCGCGCGCCCCGGCTGATCAGCGCACGGGCGGTGTCAAAGTCGCGCTCGCCCAGCCGCCATTGCAGCGGCGTCGACGCATGGTCCAGGTCGCGCGCTTCCAGGTCGGCGCCGCGCTCCAGCAGCCAGTCGATCACGTCCGGGTCGCTAGCGTAGTGCAGCGGTGTCTTGCCATCGCCGCCCGGCTGATGCACGATGGCCGGGTCTTCTTTGTAAGCGTCCTCGAGCCAGTCAAGCCAGCCTTGTTCCGCCGCCACGTGCACCGTAATGCGCGCGCCACGCTCGATGAGTTGCTGCGCCGCCGCCGCCGATGCCACTTCCAGTAGCTGAAAATCGCCGGCCCACCACTGTGACGTGGCCGTGATATCGGCGCCGTGCTGCAGCAGCACATCCACCAGCGGTATATTCTCTTTGGCGATGATGAGCGCGGTTGAGCCGAACCAGAAGTGCGGGTCGTCCAGCGTCGAGCGCAGCGCCGGATTCGCCTTCAAGTGCTGATCCAGGCCCTCCGCGTCGCCGGCATAGACCAGGGACTTGAACTTTTCCAGCGCGTCGCCGTAGTCGCTATGCCGCAGCTTGATGCCGAGGCGCAATTCGCCCCAGCTCTTCAAGTCGCGCTCGCGGGCGATGACCGTCTGCGCTTCACCCAACCTCAAGGGGAAGGCGGCCGCCACATCGCGCGCGCCATACTTCACCTGCGGCAAGTGCTGACGCACGCGGTCGATCGCCGCCGGGTCGCCGGCTTTGAAGGCCGCGAGCAACGCCACCGCCGCTGCCTCGCACTCGCGCAGCTCAGCACTCATAGCATCATCATTTGTTCCGGTCATACTGCTTTCCCTCGCGCTATATGTTCATCCGCAGGCGTCAAATTCGCCATCCGCCAACACGGCCCGCAGCACGCTCACATCAACATTGCCGCCGCTGACGACGATGGCGGTCGCGCGGCCATCAGCCGGCAGGGCCCCGCTCATCACAGCAGCCACGCCGACAGCGCCACCGCCTTCCACCACCCAGCCCTGCGCCAGCATACGCCGCATCGCCGCCGCGATCTGCCCTTCGCTGACCAAC
This sequence comes from Phototrophicaceae bacterium, assembly GCA_965208195.1. Classification (GTDB taxonomy): domain Bacteria; phylum Chloroflexota; class Anaerolineae; order Aggregatilineales; family Phototrophicaceae; genus UBA6055. The sequence continues at coordinate 99,543 of CBDBOC010000001.1, forward strand.
ACGATATCGTCCAGGTAGCGTCGGCAAATGGGCAGGGTGAGCGAGCCGGCTTCAATATCGCCCGAGAGCGCCTCCGCCAGCGTATCCCAGACTTGCGGCCGCTCAGCAGCGCGCAGCATATTGTACATGGCCGGCGCCGACATGGCATTCACGCCGATGACCTCGATATTACCGCTGACTTCTTTCAGCGCAGTAGCGACGCCCGCGGCCAGGCCACCACCACTGACCGGCACGATGACGCGCTCGACGGCGGGCAGCTGACTCAACAGCTCCAGGCCGATTGTGCCCGCGCCAGCGATGACCTTCGCGTCATTATAGGGCGAAACCCAGACGCGGCCCGATTCAACGCGGCGCAGGGCTTCGGCTTCGGCTTCGTCATAGTTTTCGCCGTAAAGGACCGCCTCCGCGCCATATTGCCGGACGTTTTCCACCTTCTTCTGCGGCGTTGTCTTGGGCATCAGAATCTGCGCAGTTGCGCCAGTCTGTCGCGCGGCGCAAGCGACCGCAGCCGCGTGATTGCCCGATGAGACGGCGATTATGCCACGCTCGCGCTCCACTGCGTCCAGCGACAGCAGCGCATTCAGCGCGCCCCTGATTTTGAAGGAATGCGTCTTGTTGGCGTTCTCCAGCTTGAGCCAGACGCCAGCGCCCAAAGACGGGGCCGCTTCCAGCGGGGTGGGCGTCAGATGCGGCCCAATCCGCTGGCCCGCCTGGACAATATCGCCGAGCCTCACCACCACTAGATGCCGATGCCGCGCAAGTACTCGCGATTGCGCTTGGCCGATGCCAGCGGCGCGCCCATGCCGGGCAAGACATCTTGCTCAACCACGATCCAGCCGTCATAGCCGATGGTTTCCAGCGAATCCAGCACTTTGGGAAAATCGACATCGCCCTGGCCCAGCTCGGGGAAGATGCCCTGCCCCACCGATTGCGGGCCATCCCATTCATGCAGCCGCGATTGGGCCGCCACCGCCGGATCGTGATCTTTGAAGTGCACGTACCAGATGCGGTCGGCGAATTGCTCAATGCCTTGCAGCGGGTCGCCGCCGCCGAAAGCCCAGTGCCCGGTGTCGAAGACCAGGCCGACGACATCGCCGTCGGTCATGTCCAGCAGCCGCTCGGTTTCGGCCGGCGTCTCGATCCAGGTGCCGGTATGGTGATGCAAGACCGAGCGCAATCCCGTCTCCTCACGCACACGCCGCGCCGCATGTTCCGTGCCGGCCGCGAATACCCTCCAGCCATCTTCGTCCAGGCTCATCTCCGGCGTGATGCGCCCCGAGTTAAGCGAGCGCAGCGGGTCGGTATAGGGATCGGGCCCCAGCACCACCAGGCAATCCGCCCCGCCCACCGCCGCCAGCAACTTCGCCGTGCGCACGCAGGCTTCGGTACTGTCGTCGTGCCGCGCTTCGTCTTGAAAATTGACGTTGACCCAGGAGCCCAGCATTTGCAAACCGCGCTGATCCAGCTCGGCGCGCAGCTTGGCCGGGTCGGTCGGCATAAAGCCCCAGTCGCCCAGCTCGGTGCCGGCATAACCGCTGGCCGCGATCTCGTCGAGCACGCGGGCGTAATCGTAGCGCTCGCCTTCGATATTTTCGATGACGCCCCAAGAGCAGGGCGCGTTCGCCACTTTGAACATCTAAGCCTCCGCTGATTGCCGTCCGCTGCGCCGGCATTTTGCGCCCGAGTATAGCACTTCTGCACGTCCAATCAAGCACTGGGCCCGCCGCCTTTTCGCCCTGTGCAGCCCGGCTCGCCAACACTACAATCGCGGCGGCCGCGGCCTCTGCTGCGCCAATCCACTCTGAGTGAAAGGCGATGCCTGCATGAGTCGCTTTGACCATATTCGCTTGTTTTTGCCCGGTCCTGTTGAAGTGCGCCGCGAAATCCTCGAGGCGCAGACGGCTTGGATGATTGGCCACCGCACGCCCGAATTCGCCGAGCTTTTCGCGCGCCTGCAAGGCAAGCTCAAGCGCGCCTTCTTCACCGACAGTCGCGTCTATATCAGCGGGTCATCGGGCAGCGGCTTGTGGGAGGGCGCGGTTCGCTGCGGCGTGCGCGATGGCCGCAAAGTGCTGCATCTGACGGGCGGCGCCTTCAGCGAGCGCTGGGCGCAGATCAGCGCCGTCAACGGCAAGCAGGTTGACACGCTACAAGTTGATTGGGGCCGAGCGCATACGCCGGCAATGGTCGAAGCAGCGCTGGCCAAAGAACGCTACGATGCCGTCTGCGCCGTGCACAACGAGACCAGCACCGGCGTCACCAATCCCATCGCGGCCATCAGCCAGGTCGTCAGCCAGCACAGCGATACACTCTTCTTCGTCGACACGGTCAGCGGCTTCCTCGGCACGGAATTGCGCGTCGACGACTGGGCGATTGACGTCGCCCTGACATCCAGCCAGAAGGCCTTCGCCCTGCCGCCGGGCATCGCCTTCGCCGCCGTCAGCGACCGACTTGCTGGAGCGGGCTAGAGAGATCCCGCATCGCGGTTATTATTTCGACTTCCTGACGCTGGAGAAATCGCTGCTCAAGAACAACACGCCGTCGACGCCGCCGGTCGCGCTGATGTTCGCGGCTGATCGGCAGATGGACAACATCCTGAAAGAAGGCATCGAGGCGCGCTGGGCGCGGCACCGGGCCATGCGCGATGCCACGCATGAATGGGCGCTGTCGCGCGGCTTCGGCTTGTACGCCCAGGCAGGCTACCGCAGCGATACCGTGACGACCGTCGAGAATACGCGCGGCATCGACGTCAACGCCCTGGACGCCTACATGCAGGCCGAGGTCGGCTACGCCATGGACAAGGGCTACGGCAAGATAAAAGGCGCGACCTTCCGCCTGCCGCACATGGGCGATTTCACGCTTGACATGCTGAGCGAAGTCCTCGACGGCATCGACGCCTTCATGACGTAGACGCGACCCCCATCCCCCGCCCTATCCCCCATAACGAGGGAAGGGAAGCAAAGGAAGGCTAAAAGCATGACCTATCACGTGCTCGTGCCGGACAATGTGCACCAAAGCGCCATCGACATACTTGCCGCGAGCGACGGGATTCGCGTTTCCGCGCCCGGAAAGCTTGAGCGGGTCGACTTGTTGCGGGCAGTCGGCAGCGCCCACGCCCTCATCATCCGCAGTGGCGTCACCGCCGATGCCGAACTGATCAGCCGCGCGCCGCAGCTCAAGGCGATCGCGCGCGCCGGCGTCGGCGTCGACAATGTTGACCTGGCCGCCGCCACCGCCGCGGGCATCGTGGTGATGAATACGCCCGGCGGCAACACCATCTCCACCGCCGAGCACACCTTCGGCTTGATGATCGCGCTCGCGCGCCATATCGCGCCCGGGCATCAGTCGCTGGCCGACGGCCGTTGGGATCGCAAGGCCTTCAGCGGCGTCGAGCTCAAGGGCAAGACCCTGGGCCTCATCGGCTTGGGGCGCATCGGCCAAGCCATCGCCAAGCGAGCCCACGCCTTCGAAATGACCGTCATCGCGCACGACCCCTACCTGCCGCCGGAGGTCGCCGCCGCCATCAACGTGCCCCTGCTCGCGCTCGCCGAGGTCTACGCGCGGGCGGACTTTCTGTCGCTGCACGCCCTGGTGACGGACGAGACGCGCGGCATGGTCAACGCCGCCGCCATCGCGCAAATGAAAGACGGCGTCCGCATCATCAATGCATCGCGCGGCGCATTGGTCAACGCGGCTGATTTGGCGACTGCCCTGGAAAGCGGAAAAGTGGCCGGCGCAGCGGTAGATGTCTACGAGCGGGAGCCGCCACCGGCTGATCACCCGCTGATCGACCACGCCAAGGTGCTACACACGCCGCACCTGGCCGCCAGCACGTCGGACGCGCAAATCACAGTCGCCCTCGAAGCGGCGCAGCTCATCGTCGATTTCTTGCTTACGGGCAATGCAGCGAACGTCTGCAATCAGGCGGTACTCGAAGGCTAGCGCGCCTCGAAATCAATGGCGCGATAGACCTGGTCCAACGGCAATTCACAGTCCAGCATCGTCAGCGATATCACATCATCCAGCGTGGTGTAGGCCTGCCGCCGCCAGCCGGAATCGCCGCGCGTGTGCAGCTCAGCGCGGATGCGATGCTGGTCAACGATGAGGCAGGCTTCAATTGACGGCAGGGAATAGTAATACTCCAGCTTTTCTCCGCGATCCCTCGTTGTGCTGGTGGGCGATGTGACTTCGACGACGAAGACGGGGTTCATCAGGTTGTATTCGCTGGGCTCGGCAAAACTGGAGGCGCCGCGCACCAGCGTCAGGTCGGGATATACGTAGCGCGTCGGGCTAATCTGAACGCGCAATTCCGCTGTGTGCATTGTATATCGCAATCGGTCTAGTACTGCGACAAAGAGATAGATCAGGTTAGTTGTGATCAGGCTGTGCCTGTTGCTGACGCCCGGCATCTCGATGACTTCTCCGTCGATGTATTCGTGCTTCCGCTCCTGGAGCTGCTCCCATTCGAAATAGTCTTCGACTGTCATAGCGGGTATCGTCTCGATTGGCATTCTCACCATCATGCACCTCGGTGTTTGCCCGGCCTCATCATTTTAACTTGCCATTCGCTCCATGTCATCTTGTACCCGGTCTATCAGTATCAGGGCCGCGCCGGGCTGCCATCGGGCAAGCGCGTCTGCGTCCACTGCTCGACGATGTCCTGGCAGGGATACTTCGCCGCCAGCGCGCCGTCGACTTCTTGCTTACGGGCAATGCAGCGAACGTCTGCAATCAGGCGGTACTCGAAGGCTAGCGCGCCTCGAAATCAATGCCGCGATAGACCTGGTCCAACGGCAATTCACAGTCCAGCATCGTCAGCGATATCACATCATCCAGCGTGGTGTAGGCCTGCCGCCGCCAGCCGGAATCGCCGCGCGTGTGCAGCTCGGCGCGGATGCGATGCTGGTCAACGATGAGGCAGGCTTCGATTGACGGCGCCTCGAAATAGTAGCCGAGTTTATCGACGCGGTCACGATCCATGCTGGAAGGCGACGTCACTTCCAGCACGACATAGGGATTGGTGAGGTTGTACTGACTGAGGTCAGAAGCTGTGGAGCGGCCCCGAACAATGGTGAGGTCGGGGTAGACATAGCGGCTGCCGCTGGCCTGTACGCGAAGCTCGGCGGTATGAAAGTCAAAGCGCCCGCGGTCTAGGCAGCTCACGAACAGGTAGATAAGGTTTCTTACGATATAATCGTGATTGAAACTGACTCCCGGCATCTCGATGACTTCTCCGTCGATGTATTCGTGCTTCCGCTCCTGGAGCTGCTCCCATTCGAAATAGTCTTCGACTGTCATGGCGGGTTTCGTCTCGATTGCCATTTTCGCCATCATGCACCTCGGTGTTTGCCCGGCCTCATCATTTTAACGTGCCAGTCGCGCCATGTCATCTTGTACCCGGTCTATCAGTATCAGGGCCGCGCCGGGCTGCCATCGGGCAAGCGCGTCTGCGTCCACTGCTCGACGATGTCCTGGCAGGGATACTTCGCCGCCAGCGCCTCGTCGACATCTATGCCCAAGCCAGGCCTGTCGTTGGGATAGAGGTAGCCGTCTTCGACCACCGGCAGGCCCGGGAAGATCTCGTAGTCCAGCGCCGAAGGCCCGTACCACTCCTGCACGCCGAAATTGGGGTGCCACAGATCAAGTTGCAGGTTGGCCGCGTGGCCGACCGGCGAGGTATCGCTCGGCCCGTGCCAAGCCGTGCGCACACCGTACATATCAGCGAATATGGCGACACTGCGCGCCGGTGTGATGCCGCCCATCTGGCTGATATGCATACGGATGAAATCGATCAGCCGCTCCTGAATCAGCAGTTGCCATTCATGCGGATTGTTGAAGAGCTCGCCCATGGCCAGCGGCGTGGCGCTCTGCGCGCGGATGGTGCGGAACCAGGCGATATCCTCGGGCGCCAGCGCGTCTTCCAGGAAGAAGAGCTTGAACGGTTCCACGTCTTTGGCGAATTCCACGGCGTGAATCGGCGCCAGCCGCTCATGAATATCGTGCAACAGCTCGACTTCATCGCCGACCTGCTCGCGCACATACGCGATCATTTCCAGCGTGCGCCGGCAGTATTCGCGCGGGTCGTAGTAGGCGCCGCCGGGCGCGTTCTTTGGCTTGACCATAACGCCGCCTCGCCCGCCATAGCCGCCCAGCTGCACGCGGATGTAGCGGTAGCCCTGCTCCATATATTCGCGCACCTTGTCGGCGACCTGCTCTTTGCTGTCGCCATCGGCATGCACATAAACATGCGCCGCCTCGCGGGATTTGCCGCCCAGCAAGTCGCATACCGACATGCCGGCCCGCTTGCCCTTGATATCCCACAGCGCCTGATCCACGCCCGAAATGGCGTTGTTGAGCACAGGCCCGTTGCGCCAGTAGCCGTGCACCATCGACATATTCCAGATCTCTTCGATGCGGTCGACATCGCGCCCCAGCAGGAATGGCGCCAGGTGACGCTCGATGGCGGCGGCGACGGCGAAAATGCGCTGGGTGAACGTGGCGCAGCCCAAGCCGAAAAGCCCCGGCTCCGATGTGCTGACCTTAACAATGCACAGGCGCGATTTGCCCGGCTGCGTCAAGATGACTTTGACGTCCTTGATGGTGACTGGTTTTGGCAAGGATTTCACCCCCATCCCTCGGTCCCTTCTCCCATCAAGCGGGAAGGGGACTCATTCAGCATGCTAGCGTATTGTAAGCCCCTCCCTCCTTGTGGGGGAGGCGTTTGGGGTGGGGTGGGTACAGCCCCAACATCGCGCCGCGCCGTTCTGAGGGCTAGTTGTATTTCGAATTGGAGTTAAAAGGCGGCTCGAGGTAAATGAGTTCAATCGAGGCGTCAGGCAGGGGCGGAACTGTCGTTCAGCACATCAAGGCAGTCGGCGGCGTAGAGGATGTGGTTCAAGGTCTGTGCTATCGAGCCGGGCCGACCCAATTGCCGATTACCGTGAGCATCAACCCGACTATAGCAATCTGAGTCGCTATCAGCCACATCACGATTATGCGCGTCTGACGCTCCATATCCGCCTTGGTTGCGAAGTGCGGTAGTACTTCGTCTACCACTGTTTCCACCCTCGTTACTCGTTCAGATATTGCCGTCAACTGATTAACGGTATTGTCAGCGGTCACCATCTGTATTCCGTTTCTTTACCTATCTGCACAGCCGCATTATAACACCCGGCAAGTATTCGTCAATTTGCCGATGCCCTCAATCTCCACGCTGACCACGCTGCCTTCGCCGAGGAATTCGGGCGGCTGCTGCGCCTTGCCCACGCCCGCTGGTGTGCCGGTCAGGATCACATCGCCGGGGTTAAGCGTAAAAGCGCGCGACAAGTACGCGATAAGCTGGCGCACCGGGAAGATCATGTCGGCGGTCGAGCCATTCTGCTTCACGGCGCCGTCGACGCGGGTGACGATGCGCAGCCGCTGCGGATCAGGCAGCTCGTCCCGCGTGACCACCACCGGCCCCAGCGGGCAGAAGCTGTCCATGCCCTTGGCCCGCGTCCACTGTTTGTCCCGCGTTTGCAGGTCGCGCGCCGAGACATCGTTGGCGATCGTGTAGCCAAAGACGTAATCGAGCGCCTCATCCTGGCTGACCCGTCGCGCCCGCCGGCCGATGATGACGGCCAGCTCGCCTTCCCAATCGACTTGCGCCGTGAGATCCGCCTCCCACTCGATGATGTCGCCCGGGCCGATGACAGCGCTGGGCATGACGGCGAAGACCAGCGGCTCGCTCGGCGCCTCGTTGCCCAGCTCGCGGGCGTGCTCGGCGTAGTTGCGGCCGATAGCCAAAATCTTGCCTGGAATCAGCGGCGGCAAGGTGTCAACATCATCGAGTGGGACGACTGAACAAGAGCGTTCAGCACGCGCGCCCTGCGGCATTAATTCGGTCAGTTCGCTGTTGCCCAAGGCTTGCAAGCCGACCTTGTGTACGATGCCGATGCGCGGACCATCGGTGCTGGTAAAGCGTAGCAGTTTCACGTCAGAAGTCCCTCCCCGCGGCTGATTTGCGCAAGTCTAGCAAACTCCGCCGCAAGCGACTAGCGCCGACGAAACGCCGTGCGATTGGCAATGCGAGCGGGCGATGCTCCGAACAAAGTCTGCTAAAATGCCAGTGTTGACCTGCAGCAAGATGTCGATGGGAGACTCGGTTTGGGATTGTTGCGCGCTGTCGCTCTGCTCGTGCTCGTCCTGCCCCTGCTGGCCGCTTGCAGCGACACCGGCAACGAAGCCGGCGACGCCAAATCGGCCCAGCTACTGCTGCCCAATCTGGCCGGTTTCAGCGTCTCCGATGTCGATACCACCATCGATGGCGCCTTCGCCGCGGTTGGTGGCGCGGCCTTGATGGGCGGGCAGATCGGCATCACCGCCGCCATCGCCAAAGCCGAGCAGATCATCCAATGCTTCCAGGATCGTGGCGCTATCGCCGCCCGCTTCTATCAAGATAGTGATTCGTCGCTGACGGCGCCCCGCGTCGGCGCAGCGCTCGTCATCAACCAGTCGCGCATCAGCCAGGAGATGATCAACTGCGCCCTGGGCGGCCAAGAAGACGCCGCCAGCGCCCAGAGCTTCAGCATTGAGCCCTGCGCCAGCGCCGGCACGCTCAGCTACGAAGGCGATACCGTCAGCTACGTCTACGCGGCCTCGCATCCCGATGTCTGCGCCATCTTTCAGTTGCACTTTGACAACTTGGCGGGGACCGCCACCCCAACCCCCGCGTCATAATGAATTAGGAACATCTCAGGAAAAGGACTTAGACATGACTAGCTTCAACGGACTTGGCATGCACCTCGGCAACCTGTCGCGCCTGTCGGATGCCGAGACGCGTTCGATCAGCGCCGAGAACTTCACAGGAGAGAAAGGCGCCGGCGGCCGCGCGACTGAGGGTACGGGGAGCACGGCTGCGCGCGACTTGGGCGTGGGCTGGAAGGTGTCGCCCTCAGTGCGCATCGCGGCCGGCGAGACCTTCACCATGGCCGATATCGATGGCCCGGGCGCCATCCAGCAGATTTGGCTGACGCCCACCGGCAATTGGCGCTATACGATTCTGCGCATCTACTGGGACGGCAGCGAACACCCCTCTGTCGAATGCCCCATCGGCGATTTCTTCGCTGTCGGCTGGGGCGAATACGCGCAAGTGACCTCGCTGCCGATCTGCGTCAACCCGGGCAGCGCCTTCAATTCGTATTGGGAGATGCCCTTCCGCCGCCACTGCCGCATGACCATCAGCAACATCGCCGAAGAAGACATGGTGCTCTATTACCAGGTCAACTATACGCTGACGGACGTGCCGGAGGACGCCGCCTACTTCCACGCCCAATTCCGCCGCACCAACCCCCTGCCCTACAAAGACGTCTACACCATCGTCGACGGCATCCGTGGCCGCGGCCAATATGTCGGCGCCTACGTCGCCTGGGGCAGCAATAACAATGGCTGGTGGGGCGAGGGCGAGCTGAAGTTCTACCTCGATGGCGATGAATACCCCACCATCTGCGGCACGGGCACCGAAGATTATTTCTGCGGCTCCTACAATTTCGACCCCAGCCCGCGCCACAACGAAGGTTACGTCACCTTCACCACCCCCTACGCCGGCTTCCACCAGGTGCTCCGCCCCGATGGCGCCTACCGCTCGCAGCACCGCATGGGCATGTACCGCTGGCACATCCTCGATCCCGTCCGCTTCAAGACCGATCTGCGCATCACGATGCAAGCGCTGGGCTGGGGCTATAACCGGCGTTACCTGCCGCTGCAAGACGATATCGCTTCGGTGGCCTACTGGTATCAGACGCTGCCGCACGCGCCCTTCCCGCCGCTGCCCGAGCGCGAGCAGTTGATGATCGTCTGAGGCGGCTCAACCGGCGCAGATTTCGTCGTACAGTGCTTCGTAGCGGGCCGCGCTCCAGTCAGCGCTGTAGCGATCTTCGACCAGTTGCCGGCCCTTGCGGCTGAGGCGTTGCCGCAGCGCTTCATCACGCAACAGGCTGATGGTTTGCGCCGCGATACGCTCGACCGGCGCAACCAAGGCCGATTCGCCGTCGCGCACAACGATGCCATCGACGCTGAGCGGTGTCCCCACCAGGGGAATGCCCGCGGCCAGCGCTTCCAGCACCTTGTTCTTCAAGCCGGCGCCGATGCGCAGCGGGCAGACGAAAACGCTGGCGCGTGCCAGGTAGGGCGTTACATCAGGCACGGCGCCCGTCACTTCAACCTGGTCGCTCGCCAGCGCCCGCAGCCACTCCGGCGGATTGACGCCCACCAGCTGCAATCGCGCTCCCGGAATGGCCTGGCGCACAGCGGGCAAGATCTCATGCACCAGCGTCCGCGCCGCATCCTGATTGGGCGGATAAGCGAAATTGCCCACAAACAAGAGCGTGCTTGGCTCGCGGGGCGCGTCAACAAGTGGATAAGGCCCCAAGTCGAGGCCGATGGGTATAACGTCAATATTCAGAGCCGGCTGCAGCGTGTACAGCATCGTCGCGTCCGCTTCCGCGATCACCACCGTTCGGTCGTAGGGCGTGAACATGAAGCGCTCAAAGCGGCGCGCCAGGGGCAGTCGCAGCCGCGCGCGGGGGTCGCCTTGCCGCGCGGCCGATTGCAAGTAGAGGCTATGCGACTCATAGGGCGTGATGACGGTCGGCAAGTCGGCCAGCAAGGGATAGTACTCGTAGACGCTGACGGCGCCGAAGCAATGCGCCAGGTCATAGCTGTTGTGCTTGAGGAAGCCGTCGATCAAGCGCCAAAGCTGCGGGCAGAAGCTCGATTCCGGGCCGGTTGCGAAGCGGCGGGCGGGCTCGACGATGCGCCGCAAATACGCCAGCCCGCTCCGTTTCGGCTCGCGAATCAACTCGACATGGCGAAAGTACGCGCGGTACTGCTCAATTTGCCCGGGGTCATCATCGCGGTCATACAGCGCCAGCAAATCCAGCACGTGCCCGCGCTGCGCCAGCGCCCGCGTCAAGTGCCAGAGTATCAGCCGATCGCCAAAGTGCAGCGGATAGGGCGGGCAGCGTGAAATCAGCAGTATCGTCTTCATGCCAAGGCCAGCTGCGACATTGTCTCAAAAACAGAAAAGCCCATCACGAGGACGAGCTTGTGTGCCGAGACCCAGACTTGAACTGGGGACACCCGCATTTTCAGTGCGATGCTCTACCAACTGAGCTATCTCGGCATCATTTCCGCGATTGAGCGTGCTGAAGTGTAGTTTGGCACGGCTTCAATGTCAAGGACATTATGCCGCGCCGGGCGCTCTCCACAGCGACGCCAGCCATTCGACGATGAGTGTCGCCGTCATTTCCGGCGCCGCCAGGGGGAACAAGTGCCCCTGATCCGGCAGCTCAATGAAGTCCCCCGCCGGCAGCAGCGCCCGCGCTTGAGCAACGCATTCGTCGGGGAAGGTGTGGCTGTCATCGGCGCGTACGATCAGTATCGGCGCCAAGCCATTGGCTTTGGGCAGGTCGCGCCAGACATGCTCGTATACCGCCGAGAAGTAATAGGCTTCCCAGGCGACATCCCAGCGCAATCCGTAGCCGTCTCCGGCTGCGCGCGGCCGCAGTCCGTGTTCGACGTAGAGCCGCAGCGACTCGTCCGCCCAATCGGCGAAGACCGGCTTTTCCCGGAAGCGCCGGAAAGCGTCCTCTCGACCGGCGAAGACGCGCCGGCGCCGCAGCGCGCTGCGCACCATCGGATGTTGCTTGATGCTGCCGTCGGCCCAAGCCCTTGCCTGTTCCGCGATCATGAATTGCGGCAGAAGCACGGGATCCAGCATGATCAAAGCCCGGAAGCGCGCTGGCTCGTCGATCAGCGCCAGCATGGAAGCGATGCCGCCGAAAGAGTGCCCGATGGCGATGATGTCGTGCAGGTCGTGCTGCGTCAAGCCGGCCAGCAAGTCATCAGCCGTCTGACGCCAGCCGCGACGATCGCTCGGCGGCGGGCCATCGTCCCAGAGCGCGCGCGGCGGCAAAGAGACGATGCGGCAATCGCCGAGGCGACTCAGCATGGGCGAATACACCTGCGGGGGAAAGCCATTGGCGGGCGCCAGGTGTATCAGGGGTGAGCCCGCGGCGCCGCTCAGTTCAAGCTTAATCGGGGGCATGACGGCTTGCGAATCGTGCTATGCTTCGAGGCATCGGCGGCTGACAAACCCGGCGCAGCGGCCAGGAGTTGGGGAGGGGCGGCATGATCGATCGCTCGACAATTGTGACCGTGGGCGCGGCCCTGATCGCCCTGCTGGTCGTGCTGGAGCTGGTGCGGCGTCGGCATCTTAGCGAAGAGTATTCGCTGCTGTGGTTGGGCACGGCCCTGGTCATGCTGGTCTTCGGCGTCTGGCGCGATCTCTTGCACGGCTTGGCCGAATTAGTCAACATCCACGACCCCACCAACCTGCTCTTCATGCTGGCTGCGCTCTTCATGATGTTCATTCAGCTCGTTTATTCCACCGTGATCACGCGGCTGACGCGAGAGAATCGCGAGGCCGCCCAGCAGATCGCTTTGATCCGACACGAACTCGAGCAACTACGGCGTATGCGCGCTGATGGCGAGGGCGACCAGCCCGACCAGGACGAAGACATAGACGACTAGCTCTGGCAGGCGATGCGACAAGGGATTGCGGTCGCCACGGGCGAATTCGCGCATACTGCGGGGTGGCGCGGCCGGCCGCTCTATTCGCGGCGCGATCCGCCAAGCCAGCAGCGCCCCGCCCAGCATCCCGCCGATATGCCCCCAGTTGTCAATGCGCGAGCCGGGCATGAAGCCGATGAACAAGTTGACGGCGATCAGAAAAGCCATGTGCTGCAAGCGCCCACGCACCTCCACGTAAACGCCGCGATGCTGATACAAGTGCACGGCTTCCGCGGCGAATATGGCGAAGACCGCGCCCGATGCGCCGACCGATGCGCCCTCCAAGCCGCCCAGCGCCAAGCTCAACGCCGAGCCGGTCAAGCCGCCGAGCAAGTAAATCAGCAGGTAGCGCAGGCGCCCGAAAATCGGCTCCACCGAGCGGCCAATGACGTATAGGGCATAGATGTTGAAGAATACGTGCCCCAGGCTCCCATGCAAGAACATGGCCGTGAACAAGCGGTAGACCTCGCGCTGCGCCACCACCAGTTGGGGGATCATGGCGCCGCGCAAGAACAGCTCCCACTCCAGCTCAGGCGTGAGGTAGCCCGCCAGAAAGATCGTCGCGTTCAGCGCCATCAGCAGATAGGTCAGGATCGGCATGTCCCCAGCCGCCGGCCGCGCCTGCCGCTTCCTCACAACAACTACGCGGCCGCCATCGACCGGCTTCCGCTGCTGATAGAGGGGATGTTCGCTTTCCCTGGGACCGTCCATGTCGCCTCGTCTCTACGCCTGCCCTCGCCACCATGATATGCGATATGCGCCGAAATTGAATTGGCGAGTTATCGCGCCGCCGACTAATCTCGGGCGAATTTCCCGCGAAACGGCAAAATCAGCGCAAGTTGTGCTATGCTTATGTGGCGACTGTTTACAGGTCCCGCCTTTACCGTCAGTATCTGCTTCTAGTCAGGAAACATTAGCCAATGTCCGATAATTCAATCAGTTCCATCATGATCGTCCCGGAAGAGATTTTGTGCGAAAAGCACGAGGATGACGATGCTTGCGATGTCATCGTGCGCATGGAAGACGGGACCGTATACACCGCGCTTTTCGCCACGCTCACTTACATTCATCGCCAATTGTCGCTGACGTGGATGGTGACCGAATCCATTCCGGATACGGCGCCGGTCCGCTTCGCCGTGCTGGATACGCCGCACATCATCGTAGAGAGTTTGGCGTCCGGCATTATTGAAGACACCATTGACAACCTGGTGGCGCAGGATGTTTTCGAAAGCCTATTCACGCGCGTCACCGAAGACGAAGAAGCGGACGCGAAGGTTGCCAAGCCGGCCAAGCAGCATACGACCCAGGAAATCGCCCGCGCCGTCATCGAAGAGGTGCTTGTCCTCATCGACGACTGAGCCCCGTTGTCACCCGCCTTGCCATGTGCGCCGGGCGATTTGAAGCGTGGCTGCCCCTTTCTGCCCTAAAGGCGTCTCAACTATAATTCAGCGCGATTGACCCCGTCGGCGCCGTCGTGGTGTTGCAGGCGGATTCCAACTTCTAGCTGAGGAAGCAGCATGCCAGAGGAACGTTACGAAGACAGCCAGCTTTACAAGATCCGGCATTCAGCCGCGCATGTGATGGCGGAGGCGGTGCTGGAGCGCTTCCCCGAGGCCAAGATCGCCATCGGCCCGCCGATTGAAGACGGCTTCTACTATGACTTCGATTTGCCGGCGGCCATCGGCGACGCCGACATCAAGTGGATCGAGAAGCGGATGCGCAAGATCCTCTCCGGTCGGCACGCTTTCACCCAGCGCGAGGTGACGGCTGACGAAGCGCGCGCGCTCTTCCACGACCAGCCCTTCAAGCTGGAACTGATCGACGACCTGGTCAATGGGCGCGTCGACGAAAACGGGGACGCCATCGCCGACCCGGCCGCCAGCCTCACGATTTATACGCAGAACGGCTTCACCGATCTTTGCCGCGGGCCCCATGTCGAAAGCACCAAAGACATCAACCCCAAAGCCGTGAGCATATCGCTGCGGCCGCCGGCCGGCGCATACTGGCGCGGCGACGAAAAACGCCAGCAGCTGACGCGCATCTACGGCACAGCCTGGGAAACGCCGGCTGAGCTGCAAGCGCATCGCGTCCAACTGGAAGAAGCCATCAAGCGCGACCACCGCGTCCTGGGCGAGAAGCTGGATCTCTTCATCATCGACAGCATGGTGGGCAAGGGCTTGCCCTTGTGGCTGCCGAGCGGCGCGACCCTGCGCGATACCCTGGAGCGCTGGCTGCGCCAGATTCAGATTGAGCGTGGCTATCTGCCCGTGGTCACGCCGCATTTGGGCAACATCGAGCTCTACAAGACCTCCGGGCATTACCCCTATTACGCTGATAGCCAGTACACGCCCATCGATGTCGATGGCGACCAATTCTTGCTGCGGCCGATGAATTGCCCGCACCATTGCCGCATCTACAGCAGCCAGCCGCGCTCGTATCGCGATCTGCCGCTGCGCTACGCCGAATTCGGCACGGTCTACCGTTACGAGCAATCGGGCGAGCTGCGCGGGCTGACGCGGGCGCGCGGCTTCACCGTCGACGATGCCCATCTCTTCGTCCGGCCCGACCAATTGCTGGGCGAGTTCAAGGGCGTCGTCCGCCTGATACAGCACGTTTTCGGCGCGCTGGGCATGATGGACTTCCGCGCGCGCATCGGCACGCGAGATCCTGACAGCGACAAGTACGTCGGCGACAGCGCCCAATGGGAAGCCGCCACCGTAGACATCATCGCAGCCTGCCAGGAGCTGGGGCTGGACTATCATGTCGAGCCCGGCGAGGCCGCCTTTTACGGGCCAAAGCTGGACTTCATCGTGCGCGATGTGCTAAAGCGGGAGTGGCAGCTGGGCACGGTGCAGGTTGACTACAATCTGCCGCAGCGCTTCGACCTGGAGTATGTCGACCGCGACAACTCGCGCCAGCGGCCCGTCATGATCCACCGCGCCCCCTTCGGCAGCCTGGAGCGTTTCATCGGCATCTTGATCGAGCATTTCGCCGGCGCCTTCCCGCCCTGGCTGGCGCCGACCCAAGCCATCGTCATCCCCATCCGCGAGCATCACAACGCCTACGCCGAGGAAGTCCGGGCGTCATTGAGCGCGCGCGGGCTGCGCGTCAAGGCGGACCTGCAAGACCGCAATATGCGCAGCAAAATCCGCGACCACCGGCGCAAGCTGATCCCCTGGCTGCTGATCGTCGGCGACCGCGATGTCGAGCAGCGCGCGGTCAGCGTACGGCTGCGCACGGACGAAGACCTGGGCGCCATGCCGCTGGATGACTTCGCTCATGCCGCGGCGGTGAATATTGCGGCGCAGTCGCCGGGGATCGGGCTTTAGCTTTGTACGGCCGTCAGGCAGCCATGCGCTGTGGCCCGCCGACAAGCCGAATGCAAGGAACCTGGATATGGGGCGCAACAGGCCACGGGCCCGTACGCATGTGGTGTGCGCTCCAGGCAGGATTCGAACCTGCGACACTTGGTTTAGGAAACCAATGCTCTATCCACTGAGCTACTGGAGCCGTGCTTGTTGCGGGCGATTATAGCGGCGGCTCTGCGAATGTGAAATAGCGGGCAGCGAACACCGCTTTCGCTCAGACCGCTAAGCTACAGAAATCCGGATTTAACGCCGGTGAAATCTCGCTGACTTCGCGAACCTACCGTAGCAATCAAGGCGGAATTGCGCTAGCATAGCGGCTGATGCAACAGCCAAGTAAGTTTTCGCGCGCGATCGCGTCAGAGTAGCGATGCGAAACGACAAGGAGAGGGCAAATGACGCATATCATCACCAGTCTTTGCTTGCGCGATGGCGCCTGCGTGGAAGTCTGCCCGGTCGAATGTATCATCGCCGGCAAGCCGGAAAACGAATGGCCCTGGTATTTCATTGACCCGGACACCTGCATCGATTGCGGCGCCTGCATTCCCGAATGTCCCTTTGAAGCCATCTTCGTCGAAGAAGAGGTCCCATCGGATTACGAGATGATGGAGGGCCAGGAACGCCTGCCCTTTGACACCAAGGTCATCATTGAGCACGAAGAAGGCGACATCATCGACCTGACGCCCGATATCCAGCCCAATTACGACTTCTTCACCCAAGGGCCCGGTTACGACGCCTTGAACATGTAGGCCAGGCTTTCGCGCCAACGCCCGTTTGTCGAGCGTTCAGCCGGGCGCCCCATCCCCCCTCTGCCCACCGCGACTTGAATCAGCGGGCGCCGGCTTGACGGGGGGATGTTCTTTTTCCCATACCGCGCTTACCGGGCGCGACCATGCCTGTCACCAGACCCACACTTAGCAGCACGATCAGCAAACCGACGAGCATGCCGGGGCTGATGCTTTCTTGCAAGAGCAGCGCGCCCCAGATGACACCGAATATGGGGATGAGCAAGGTGACCGTCAGCGCCTGGGTCGGCCCGGCGCTGATGATCAGGTAGTAATAGAGCTGATAGGCGACGGCGGTACATAGCACGACCAGCGCCAGCGTGGCCAGCGCAGCATCCAGCGGCGGCGCCTCTACGGGCAAATCCAGCAGCGATAGCGGCGCCAAAATACAGGACGAAGCGGCCAATTGCCCGGCCGACAGCGACATTGAATTCACCCCGCTAAAACTCCGCTTGGCATAGACGCCGCCCAGGGCGTAACTCAAGGTGGCCAGCAGCAGCGCGCCGGTAGCGGCCAGCGCCTCGGCGTTCATTTCGAGGCTACTGCCGCCGACGGTGAGCGCGACGCCGACGATGCCCATGAACGCCCCGACCAGCTTGAGGCAGGTCAAGCGCTCGCCCAAGCCGACCGAAGCCACCAGCGCGGTGAAGAGCGGCGTGGTCGACATGAGAATGGCCGCCATCGACGCCGTGACGGTCAGCTCCGCCCAGCCGATCAGCGTGAAGGGCAGTGCCGATGCCAGGAAACCGAGTAGCATGAAGCGCCGCCAATGCCTTCGGATATCCAGCCGAATCCGCCGCCAACGAGCGTAGGCGATCAGCAGCGCGGCGGAGAACGCGACCCGTACGAACATGAGCGGCACGGGACCGATGGATTCCACCGCCACGCGGATAAAGATGTAAGACGCGCCCCATATCGCGGCCAAAGCCACCAAGGCGGCCAACTGCGGCAAAGACATCGCTAACTCTCGCCAATCTTAACGCCGCGATTGTAACAGAGCGACGCCCGAATTCACGCTCCGATTCTTGCGCCCCTGCCCATTTAGGCAGGCCCGGCCTAGCCAAAGGTGTGATGTGCCGGCGCCCATCAGCGTGGCATCATGGTGGCAGTGACATATTACGGGAGGCACAATTCGTGGCAAATGCACTGCAAGACTTATCGAAAGACTTGGCCGATTTGGTGGCCGGCGCCGCGCCGAGCGTGCTGCAGGTTGACGCGCGACGGCGCATCCCCGCCAGCGGCATCGCCTGGTCGGAGCATCTCATTGTGACAGCAAACCACGTCGTGGAAAGTGATGACGATATCAGCGTGGGCTTGCCCGATGGCGAACGCGCCCGGGCGGAATTAATCGGGCGAGATCCGCGGCGGGACCTGGCGCTACTGCGGGTCGACACGGCGTTGACCCCGGCCGACTGGGCGGGCGCGGCTGGCTTGCGCGTGGGCGAAATCGTGCTGGGGCTGGGCCGCCCGCGGCAAGACCTTGGCGCGGCGCTCGGCCTGGTCGCGGGAATCATCAGCGGAGACGAAATGCGACGCCGCTGGCGACGCCGGCGCGCCATGTGGGAGAAGCGCGGCCCGCAATTCGCCAACAGAAAAAGGAGAGAAAGATGGCAAAAGCGAATCATGGAGGGCGGCGGCCACGCCCTGGCAGGCGGCCTCATCCGCGTCGACCTCACCATGTACCCCGGTTTTTCCGGCGGCCCCCTCATCGGCGCCGATGGAAAGGCCCATGGTATGACTACATCCGGTTTCGGAGGTGGCTTCGGCCTGGCTATACCCGTAGCCGCCTTGTCTAGCTCGGTCGCGGCGCTGCAAAAGCACGGAAAAATCACCAGCGGCTACCTGGGCGTCGGCGTGCAAGCGGCGCTGCTGCCGGAAGCAATTGCCGACTCCCAGGGGCAAGCGTCAGGCCTGCTGATCGTATCGGTTGAGGCGGGCAGCCCGGCGGCCGCGGCCGGGCTGATGGTTGGCGATATCTTGACGACGCTGGGCGATACCGCCCTGGAAGACATCGACGATCTGCTCAGCGTACTGGCCAGCGCGCACGCGGGCGACCAGCTCTTGATCGGCTTCGCGCGCGGCGGGGAAGCGCGCCGTGGCAGCGTCACCATCGGCGCAAATTAGCCGCACGACAGATAAAAGCCCTCCGGCCGAGAGCGGGAGGGCCTGCGTTGTTCCTCGCTTCAGTTGATACCGCCCTAGAGGTCCGGGGCGATCACTTCACGGAAAATTGAAATCTCCGACGCTCCGGCGTCAGCCACGCCCGCATAGGGAATCCGCCAAGTCAACGATTCGATAAAGCAGAGCGCCTCTTCGCCTTCGCGGCAATAGTACAGCGTCAAAGCGACATCGAATTGGCCCGCGCCTTCAGTAATCTCAACCGGGAGACGGAGCTCGGTCTCGGCGACGACCGCTTGCGCCAGCACAGCATCGCCCTCCTTGACCTCCAGCACACTGTCAGTCAGCGGGTTTATCTTGTAATCCGGCTGCAACTCAAGCTGCAAGCTCAACACGCCCTCGCCCGGCTGCAGCTGTTGCGGCGCCAACTCCAGGCTGGACGCATCGGCGCGGTTGCCGCCGATCACAGTCAGCGCCCCGCGGTCGATGATCAGCGCTTCGGGATTGGCGAATTCAAGCGTCTCGACCAAGCCGCTATCCAGGTCAATGGCGCGGATGGCGTGATTATTGGTATCGGCCACGTAGAGTATGCCGGCGGCGTAGCTGATCCCGCCCGGCTCATCAAATTCAGCGACCGCCGCTTCGCCGTCGCGGTAGCCGCCCTGCCCGCCCTTGCCGTAGACCGTAGTTGTGTCGGTTTCGCCGGCGCGGATCACTTTGATGCGGCTGTTGTAGGTGTCGGCGATGTAGATGTCGCCGTCGGCGCCGCCGTCGACACCCAGCGCGTGCTGCAAGCGATTTACGCCAAGTTCACCATCGATATCGCCGAAGTCGAAGAGACTATTGGCCGTCGTGCCCGAGGCCACAGTGACGAGGTCGTCCGCAAAGTCGGCCAGGCGGATGGTGCTGGATTCGCTATCGGCGAAGTAGAGCTTGCCCTCGCCGGCGTAGTAGAGGCCGCTGGGCTGCGCCAATTCGCTATCGGCCAGGCTGACGTCGTTGAGATTGGCTTCGCGGCCATTGCCGACGGAGGGGTAGAGCAAGTTGGTTGCCGGCTCGTAGATATAGAGCTGATGCGTGCCGGCCATGGCGATGTGCAGGCGGCCCGCGTCATCCAGCTCGACATCCCAGGGGCTGCGCAGTGACACGCCCAGAGGATTCGCGATGGGCTGGCCAAAACCGTGCCGGCTGAGCCCCATGCTGCCGTTGCCGGCCAGGGTGATCACCTCGCGCGCCGCCAGATCGGCCAGGCGGATGGCGTGGTTGTTGACATCGGCGATGTAGAGCAGCTCGCCATCCAGCGCCAGGCCCTGCGGTTTATCAAAGCGGGCATTTTCAAAGCTTCCGCCGCTGAAACCGCGCGCCGCCGAGCCGATGATGTCGGTCACTTCGCGCGTGGCCAGGTCGACGATAACTATGCGATTGTGGCTGCTATCGGCGATGAAAAGACGATTGCTCGCCGCATCAGCCAGCACCTTGCCCGGGAAGAGCAGCGGCGTGCCGGGGTCGCCGGCGCCTTCCAAAGCCAGCTCCAGCGGCCCGCGGTCGATGATTGCCGGGTCGAGCTCGTCGTAGTAAGCGATCATGCCGGAAAGATAGCGGTCGAAGGCTTCGAAGGGAATCTCGCCCGATTGGCGGATGACGCCATTGCCGCGCGGGTCAATGATGACCGTGGTGGGCCAGGCGCGCACGCCATAGCTATTCCAGATTTCAAAGCGATTGTCGTTGACCACCGGATGATGCACGCCATAGCGCTGCACGATTTGACGCAGGTTTTCCGTCTGCCCTTCAGTCTCGAACTTGGCCGAGTGCACGCCGATGACCACAACTTCTTCGGCGAACTTGGTCTCCACCTGCTCCAGGATAGGGATGATGTGCAAGCAGTTGATGCAACCATAGGTCCAGAAATCAAAGATGACGATCTTGCCCAGCAAGCCCTGCATCGTCAGCGGCGCGTCCACATTGATCCAATCCAGCGTGGGAGGAAATTCCGGCGCCGGCACGCGCCCTTCAAACTGTTCCTGCGGCGTCTGCGCGTGCGTCAGCCCCACAATCGCCAGCAAAAGCAGCAGCAGTATTGTTAGCCGTCTCATGAGCTTAGTCCTTCCCGGAGTTTACAAAAAGAGAGCATGCTCGTGATGCTCTCTTCAACGTGCTTACAATGCCAGCTTGTGGCAAATTGCTAAAGGCGCTGTGACGGAATCCTTGCCAATGTCTAACGCCGTCTGGAACGCCTCTGGTTTACTCGCCGCGCAGCCGCTGCATTAAGCCTTCGCGGTTGGACCAAGCGCAACTGTCGTCGATGTTGTCCGCCAGGACGCGGTCGAATGCCGCCAGCGCCGCCTGATGGTCGCCCAGCTTGTCGTAGAGCATGCCCAACTCGCAGCGCACGTCCTTCCGGCTGGGATCAAGCGCCAGGCCGCGCTCGAATTCGTCACGGGCGGCGGCCCACTCGTCGATGCGGGCGAAGGCGCGGGCGCGGTAGAAGAAGTCGTCCACGGCCAGCGGCACGTACATATTCAGCATCTTGGTCACGGTGAGCTTGCGCTGCTGCCAGGCGCAGGCGTTCTCCGCATCAGCGTCCAGGACAGATCGCAGCTCTTGCAGCGCGCGGCCGTAATTGCCCCATTTGCTGTAGACCGCGCCCAATTGACAGCGGGCGGCGGTGTGCGCCGGATCAAGTTTCAGCGCTTCTATCAAGGTATGCGCGGCGGCGTATAGCTTGCGCGCCTCGAGGAAGCGCATGCCCCGCTCGTAGGTCTCATGCGCGGGCGAAACAGCCGCGGGTGTTGCCGCTTCGGCGCTTGTCGTGGCGGCCGCATTCATCGAACGCATCAAGGCGCGTCGATGCCCGTTGGCGCAGATATCGCCCGGGTCTTGTGACAGCACATGGTCAAAGGCAGCCAAGGCAGCCACAGCGTCGCCAGCCGACTCGTGGATCACGCCCAGACGGCAGCGTAAATCATGGCGCAAGGGCTCGAGTTCCAGCGCCTTGGACAGGGCCACCGCCGCCCGCGCCAGGTCCCCGCGCTTGACAAACCAATCAGCGAAGCCGGCGAATTCACTCGCGCTCAGCCCGGCGCGGGGCTCGGCGGGAATATCGCTTGATAGCTGGGGCGCCGCGGCTTGCGCAGCCGGCTGATGCCGCAGCCATAAGGTCACTGTGACCGTATCAGCGCTGTCACGGCGGGCGGGCGCGCTCAGGCTCCAGGGCGTCCGGGCCGGCGGCGCGGCCTCAAGCGGCATCATTTCGTAGGGCCGCAGCCAGTCGGGGATGAAGGGCTCGTCGGCCGGCGCTTCGGCCTGGGCGGCGCGGGCTGCTTCAGCGCGGTTGAAGTAGTGCTGCGCGGTATGCGTTTCGCCGCGGCTGATGTAAATCTGCCCCAACAGCTCCAGCACATCGACCTGCTGCGGATCAAGCAGCAGCGCGCACTGCAGGCGGATCAGCGCCAACTGCATTTCGCCGCGGGCATACGCGTCCGCGCCCAACCCGGCTTGATCGCGCGTGTGATCGCAGGTGACTTGCGCCGTGGCCGGCTCAGGCTTGCGCGACCAGGCGTCGCCAGCAGTGGCGATATCTTCGTGGACATTTTCGATCAGCAAGGGGATGATCGTGTTGTCGGGATCGTTTTGCAGCGCGCAGTCGTAATGGAACAGCGCGCGGTCGTAGTCGCCGGCGTCGTGCAATTGCACCGCCCGCGCGTAATTGGAGGCGCTATGGTCACAGTCGGAATCCGCCAGCGTCATTGGCGCGACGCTGACCATAAGGCTGAGCACAATTAGAAGAAGCAGTCGCTTGGCCATGAGACAAATTCTTTCGCCTAGTTTCGCTGTTTGTATGGTAACGCGTCCGCGCCTATCAGCGCAAATGATACGCGGCGGCTGCCCTGGCAATCGCGTCAGGGCTCGCACGAGCTGATGACGGGGATATCAACTACAGAGACCACAGAGTGCACAGAGAATGACATCATCTGTAGGGGCGAGCAACCGGCTCGCCCGTACGTACGGTGGGCTCTGGCCCGCAACGTAAACCGGGGCATGCCACCGTTTCGCCGGCTGGCAATATTCGCGCGTGAGGTGTGGGCGACTCACCGACTCGCCCCTACGAAAGACGAATTCGGTGAGCGTGTCACAAACGTGGCAATGCAGAGCACACCGAGACTAGCGCTTGCCTGGAACGCCACTCGTTGTACTTGGTGGTGAGAACTAGAATGATTCGAGTGCTCGCCAACGCCATTTAAGCCGAAAGGAAGCGCTCTGTCAGCGGCGGGCGCTCCCGGCCCGCGTTGTCAACGATGCCGTAACCGTTGTGCATGCCTTGGGCCCAAGCGTACCAAATCAAAGCCGCGATCCGCCCGGGATATTGGCTCTTGAGATAGCGGATCATATCGGTTGCGTAGCGGGAGATTTGGCCGGGCGCGTCACCCGGGCGGTCAAGCACGCCGAACTCGGTGATCCACAGCGGCTTATCCGGCAAGACGGCGCTATAAGCCCAGACCGACTCGTCGATGTGCCCGAAGAGCGCATAATGCGGGTGGCCGTTGACGCCGCGCCCGTAAGGATGAAAAGCGATGCCGTCAGGTGTGGCGCCGTCGGCCAGCGTTTCCAGCATGACCCGGGCGTAGGCGCTGCCGCGGACGGGCCCGCTGTTGAAGCCAGCGGTGATGATCTGCACATCGCTATCCGCCGAGCGTATCGCCTGGTAGACCTCGCCGAACATGGCGCCGTAATTGCGCGCCGACAGGGGCACGGAAGCCACGCCGCTCAAGGAATCCGGCTCGTTCCAAATCTGCCAGGCTGAAATCAAATCACGCCCGGCCCATTGCGCGGCGATGGCGCTCATCATATCGGCGAAGCGCCCGCGCAGCAGCCGCCACTTGGCGTCGGTCATCTGCGACCAGGGCCAGAATTCGTTCTTGCCCTCGCCATAAGTTTGGTGGCTGGTGGTGAAGACGACGCGGTAACCGGCTTCGCGGTAGGCCTCAACATAGGGCAGATAACGCGCCAGAGCGGCGCTGATATCTTCCGAGCCGCGCCCGTTGGAGACGTTGTAGCCGAAGCGCACCCAGCCAATGCCACCCAGACGGCGGGAGGCCGGCTTGCCCAGCCGATGAAAAACATCGAGGTTGACGCCGACCGGATTAACGCCGGCGAAGACTTCCCGGCCTTCGCTCAAGGTGGTGGCGCGCAGGTACTGGGCGGCGGTGTAACCCTCGACTCCGGTCGTGGCGCGCACTTTCAGCCAACTGCCGTCATGCCCGATCTTTTCAATCGCGCGGCCGTGATGCTCTTGCGGCTCCAGCAGATGCCAGCTGAAGACCTGGCCGACGATGCCGGCGTACAAGCTGGGCAGCTTGCGTACGCGCAAGTTGTCGACGATGGGGCGGGCGCGCAATTGCGGAATATAGAGGTAATCCCGCGGGTTCATCAAGTTGTCCCGCCCCAGGAAGCTGCTGCCGCCGCTGGGCGGGTGCTGCACGATGATGGGCAAGCGAGCGCCCGCCGCTTTGGCCAGCGCTTGCCCCAGCTCGACGCTAGCGCCGACCGCTACACGCACATCGCGCAGGGCGCCATAGGTGGTGATATAGCGTTCGTCACCCACCAGCGATTCCACCTGAACCGCATCACCAACAGCGCGCACCACGCCGGCCGCGCCGCAAAGCACATCGGCGCCCGCGTGCGTCAGCAGGTCGATACTTGGCCGCAACTCGCCAGCGTCGGCATCGGCATTGAAGCGGGCGAGAACGGCCATGGGGCGGGCGCTCGTCATCCATTCAAGCACGAAGCGATAGGAGAGGCGCGGCGGGTCGTTGTCAGCTTCGCCGTAGCGATCGTCACGCTCTATGCGGCGCGCCAAAATCGGCTCGAGCTCGGCCGGCGTGTCCACATCGATCACATCAACCATGACCACCGAGGGATAGATGCGGCGGATGTGCGTCAGGGCGGAATCCCGCCACCAGGTCAAGGGCGCGTCCACCGCCGTCACATTGCGGTAGCGATTGAGGTTGTTGCCCGCCGGTGAGCGCACCACAGCGACGCGCTCGAATTGCGCCAAGTAAGGGCGCAACACCGCCAGCCACTCGTCGAAGTCGCGGTCGGGCAAGACAAACGCATGGGAGATAATTGTTTCAGACGACATTCTGACACCTGCTGCGCAGCGACCTGCGCCTGGTTTCGATTTGTCCTCCTTGTATCATATTGGAGGCGTCAGGTGGGCGAAAAATAGTCGCGCATTGGATAAATCAAACCGGCGGCAATTGGCGTATAATACATTATACGCCGCCCCACCTATCGTGACGGGCGCGTGCTGGCTGGAATTCAGGCCGTTTCGGGAGCCGCCGCTATGCAGCTCGATAGAGAAAAAGTCCTCAAGTTGATCATCGTTGTCTTGGCGACCCTGGCGGCGCTGGCGGTCATGAGCACCCTGGTGCAGCTGATCCAAACAGTACTGCCCTTCCTGATCGTGGGCGCGGGCATCCTGGCCGCCTATCGTTGGGCGCTCAACGAGGCGCCGGCGCCAACTGCCGATGAGGTCGAAGAGCAGGCGCGCGGTCTATTCAGTCGTTTCCGCCGCACCAAAAAAGCGGTCGAGGCGACGGTCAAGGTGGGCGAAGCGCTGACCGACCTAAGGAGCGAGCCCGAGCAGACGGCCGCAGCGAGCGTCGAAAAGAAACATCGACGGCGGCGACCCATGGGCACAGTAGTCGCGGGCGAAGCCACCAAAGCTACAGCCGCAAAAGCGGACGGCGCGCCCAAAGCTGATGCGCAAGAACTTGCTGAGACGGAAGTCGAAGCCATCAAGCAAGAGACGATTAGCGAAATGAAACAATCGCTGGATAGCAACCCGACGGGCAATATCGAATTCAAGGACCGCGATGTCGTGATCAGCGCTGATGATGTGGTACAGCCCGACATTTCGCGCTTGGAAGAAAAAGAGAAAGAAACGCCCGAGGTCAACAAGAATGTGCTGGCGCAAATCGAGGAACGCCGGCGCCGCTTGCAGGGTGGCTGAATTCGCGCCTCAATCGGAGGCGGCCATCCGGGCATATATATTGCGCAGCGCTTGGTATAACTCGTCGTAAAGCGTCAGTTGCCGCTGATAATGCGCCGTGCGCTCGGGCCGCGGATAGAACGTCTTGCGCGGCTGGCTCAGCATTTCCGCAGCGCCCTCCAGGCTGTCATAGACACCAGTGGCCCAGCCGGCCAGCATCGCCACGCCCAGGCTGGCCGCTTCCGAGGTATGGATGATCGAGACGGGCAGATTGGTGATATCCGCCTTGATCTGCATCCAGCGATCCGAGCGAGCGCCGCCGCCCACCGCCGTCAGCTGTTCAACCGGTACGCCGATATCGTTCAGCCGCCGGATGTTGAGCGCCGCCTCATAGGTCAGGCCTTCGAGGATGGCGCGCACGATGTCGGCCCGCTTGGTGTCGAAATTCAGCCCGACGATGGCGCCGGTCGCGGAGAGATCGTTGTGCAGCATGCCGCTGCCGATGAAATAGGGTAGCAGCAGCAGACGCCCCGGCTCGTCGTCGGTTTGGTCGACGATGACATCGTAGATATCACGACCGGTTTCCGCGCCGATTTGACGCTCGGCCGCGCCCAGCTCGTCGCGATACCAGCGCAACAGACGACCGCCGGTCTGGTTGCCGGTCAAGGCGATGAACTTGCCGGGCGCAGCGTGCGGGTAGCAAGACACGTTACTGGCGAGCATCTCCATGCGCGGCGCGTCGGTGACGGCCACCAGCGCCTCGGTCGTGCCGATCGACAGCATGGCGCGCCCGGCTTGCAGCACGCCCGCCCCCAGCGCCCCGGCCGGCTGATCATGCCCGCCGCTGACCACCTTGACAGCGCCACCAAAGCCCAGCTCATTGGCGAGACGGCGGGGAATCTCACCAATGATCGTACCGCTGGGCACGGGTTTCGCCAGTTGATCACGCCGGACGCCACCCGCGGCCAGCATCTCGTCCGACCAATCCAGCGCATGTACATCCAGCGCCAGCGTCCGCGCGGCCATGCTGTAGTCGATGGCCGCTTCAACGCCCAGTTTCCAGGCGACGAAGTCTACATAGCAGAGGAATTTCCAGGCGCGCTCGACGATCTCCGGCGCGTTATCCCGCCACCAGAGCACTTTGGGCAAGGTGTAGATCGGGCTCATCGGCTGCCCGGTGATGGCGAAGATGCGCCTAGCGCCCAGCACGGCTTCCATCGCAGCGGTCTGCTTGATGTTGCGGATATCGGAGCTGATGGGGCTGTTGGCCAGGATCTCGCCAGCGCGCGTGATGGGCGTCATCGCCTCGCCCTGGGACGAGATGGCCAGCGCCGAAACCGGGTCGGCCTTGATCAGCGCATTCACCTCTCGCAGGCAGTCGCTGACATCGGCCCAGACGCGTTCGGGGTCCAGCTCGTACCAGCCCGGCTGCGGCGTGATCAGAGGATACTCGCGGCCGGCTTGCGCCAGCACTTGCCCCGTTTCATCAAAGGCCACGACTTTGCAGCCAGTCGTGCCGACATCAATGCCCATCAAGCTCATGAAGCCGCATCCTTTCGCGCAACTGGCGCCATTGTAGCCAATTGTTGCCGCCGCGGCACGTGTAGGCGGGGCTAGCCGTCCGACGGCGGCTATGTTAGCCTTCGTGGATTCTGCCCGGTAAACGCAAGGCGCGGCGAATGCTCGACAAGCGCCGATTCCTTATACTGCTCACAATCGTCTTTGCCGCCGGAGTCACGCCAATAGCCATACGCATCACACAGGGCGAAGGCATGCCGTCGAGCGTGATCGTGGTCATCCGCTTGTGGCTGGTCACGCTGGGGCTGCTGCCCTTGGTGTGGTCGCGCTACCGCCGGCAACTGCTGCGGCTCACCCGGCGGCAGTGGCTCTGGTCCGCCATCGCCGGTTTCTGGCTGGCGGTGAACCTGCTGCTGCTCTTCGTCGCGCTGGAGTACACCAGCGTGCTGATGACCAGCCTCTTGCGGCGCACCTCGCCGATATGGATCGTCTTGCCGGAGATTGTGCTCTTCGGCGTCGTCTTCTCGCGCCGCTTCTGGCTCAGCCTGGTCGTCACGGTCATCGGCGTCGCCTTGGTGGGCTTTGGCGGCCTCAGCGCCATCGAAGCGGGCAGCGATCCGCTGCTGGGCGGCGCCCTCGCACTAGGCGGTTCCTTCTGCTTCGGCGCCTATCTGCTGATCGGCCGCCAGCTCAACAATATCATGCCGCCGCTGCTCTACAGCTTTCTGGTCTTTTTCAGCGCCGCGTTGGTGACCTCGGTCTTCGTCGCGCTCAGCCGCACTCCCCTGGTCGGCTACCCGCTCTCCAGCTATTTGTGGGCCATCGTGGTCACGATTTTGGCACAGGTGCTGGGGCATATTTTCATGAACCTGGCGCTGCAATTTTTCAGCGCGACGGCGCTGGCTATTCTGCTGCAAGCGGGTGTTGTGCTCAGCGCTGTCATCGCGCTTTTCGTCTTCGGCGAGGTTCCGTCGCTGTTGCAAGTTATCGGCAGCGGTCTGGTCATTTACGGCGTCATCGTCGCCACGGTCGAGCAGACGCGGGCTCGCTGGCGGCGCCGGCCGGCGGTTTGACGATAGAGCATAATCCAGACGTGAACAAGAAGACATGCCGCGCTAGAATTTGACAGGACACGACGTTCGTGTCATACTGTAGCAAGTAGGAACGTTAGTTCTGTTTCGTTCAAGGATGCGGCGCATGTTACAGAATCGACAGCTGTCGTTGATGCAATGGGAAACGCCCCTTTTCGCGCCAAGGCATAATTGGTGCAATCGAGTTCATATCGGCGACTGCCTGGAAATCATGCAGGGGTTTCCCGACAACTCAATCGACCTGATCGTAACTTCGCCTCCCTATGCAGATGCCCGCAAGCACACTTATGGCGGCATACCAGCGGATAAATACGTGGAATGGTTTACGGAACGCTCGGAACAGATGCTGCGCGTCTTGGCGCCGCATGGTTCTTTCGTCTTGAATATCAAAGAGAAGGCGGTCAATGGAGAACGGCATACTTATGTACTACAGTTGATACTCGCGCTCAAAGAACAAGGTTGGCGCTGGACCGAAGAGTACATTTGGCACAAAACGACATCAGCCCCCGGAAAGTGGAAATACCGATTTAGAGACTCATGGGAAAGGCTTCTCCATTTTACGAAGACGCCGGACATACGCATGAACCAAGACGCGGTAAAGATACCGGTCGGTGACTGGACTGCCAAGAGATTGGCCAACATGAGTACGAATGACCGCACGAGACAAGAGTCAGGCACCGGATCCAACATCGGTAGAAAGATAGCCGCTTGGGAAGATCGAAAGACAGTTTTTCCCACAAACGTCTTGCATAAGTCGCCGATTTGCCACAACACAGGCCACAGCGCGGCATTTCCTGAATGGTTGCCAGAGTTTTTTATCAAGCTCTTTACTAACGAGGGTGATGTTGTACTTGATCCATTTCTCGGTTCAGGCACGACTTTTCGCGTCGCGAAGCGTTTGGGTCGCGTGCCTGTAGGCATCGAAATCGATGAGTCCGCCTCAATGGACTTGCAGTAATGCTCAGTTGGATCAGCGAAGAGGCGTTTCAAAGGGCGTTAACAGATCTTAGGCAGAGCGCCGAGGACGCGCTCACTCACGCAGACAGGCGACGAACCAAGAATGTTGTTGACCCGTTTTTGACGTTGCTCTTATCTTCCTCCTTTTCTATTAGCAGCGCATCCGACCTGTCCAGTGTGCAACGGGCGGAGTCCGCCATCCGCGGAATGAGTGGCGCATTGGGTGCATTCCATCAGTCGATTCTCGGCTCTGTCCGCGGCTGGGAAAATCACGATGCCCTTTACGATTTGAAGAACTCCGATCGTCGCATAGTCGCCGAAGTCAAAAACAAATGGAATACGATGAACGCCGCTAACAGGCGACAAGTTGAATCGGACCTCGCAACAGCTGTCCGAAGCTTACGCGGCGATTGGACCGCCTATCTCGTGCTGATTGTCCCGCGCAAGCCCGAGCGATACGTCACCCACATTGGCAGTAATGTGTTTGAGATCGATGGCGCTTCCTTTTATCACTTGGCAAGTGGTATCCTGAATGCAATTCATGACCTGTTTGACGAGCTTAGCCATCAGCTTGCGCCAACGGAAGCTATTGCTTCGTACTGCAAGCGAGTAATGTCGAAGTCACTCCCTCCAAGAGCGTGAATAGCTATCGTCTCCACAACTTACACCTCACATCCTGGCCGATTCTGCGCTAGAGTTACGCGCGCCATTCGTCGAGCGGTAAACACAAAGGAGCATCTGCCATGAAGCTGGAAACCACCGCCATCCACACCGGCTATGAAAGCGAGCCGACCACGCATGCCGTGGCCGTGCCGATTTACCAGACTGTCGCCTACGAGTTTGACGACGCGCAGCACGGCGCCGATCTTTTCAACCTGGCGGTGCCCGGCAACATCTACACGCGGATCATGAACCCCACCAACGATGTGCTGGAGCAGCGGGTTGCGGCCATGGAGGGCGGCGTCGCCGCGCTGGCGTTGGCCTCGGGCCAAGCCGCCATCACCTACTCCATCCTCAACCTGGCCGAAGCCGGCAACAATATCGTGACCGTGCCACAGCTTTACGGCGGCACCTGGACGCTCTTCCGCCACATGCTGCCCAAGCTGGGCATTGATGTGCGCTTCGCCGAGGGCGACAGCGCGGATGACCTGGCACAGCTGATCGACGACAAGACCTCGGCTGTTTTCTGCGAATCGATCGGCAACCCGGCGGGCAATATCCCGGATTTGGCCGCCATCGCTGATATGGCGCATGCGCACGGGGTGCCCGTCATCGTCGACAACACAGTGCCCACGCCGGCGCTCTGCCGCCCGGTCGAGCACGGCTGCGACATCATCTTGCATTCCATGACCAAGTACATGGGCGGGCACGGCAACAGCATCGCCGGCATCCTGGTTGATGGCGGCATCTTCGACTGGGAGAAGCACAATGAGCGCTTCTACATGTTCAGCACACCGGAACCCAGCTACCACGGCGTCGTCTTCACCGAGGCGATGGGCCCGGCCGCCTATATCGCCCGCGCCCGCGTGGTCGCCTTGCGCAATACTGGCTCGGCATTGAGCCCCTTCAACGCCTTCCTCGTGATCCAAGGCCTGCAAACGCTATCGCTGCGGATGGAGCGCCATACCGACAATGCGCTGGCGGTCGCCAAGCACCTGCAATCACACGCCCAGGTCGATTGGGTCAGCTACCCCGGCCTGGAAGACTCACCCTATTATGAGCTGGCGCAGAAGTACACTTGCGGCCGGCCATCGGCGCTGCTGACCTTCGGCATCAAGGGCGGCTTTGATGCCGGCGTGAAGTTCTACGATGCGCTCAAGATCTTCAAGCGGCTGGTCAATATCGGCGATGCCAAGTCGCTGGCGGCGCACCCGGCCTCGACCACGCATCGGCAGTTGACGCCGGAAGAGCAACTCGCCTCGGGCGTCACGCCGGATACGATTCGTTTGTGCGTCGGCATTGAGCACATCGACGACATCATCGAGGATCTGGAGCAAGCGCTGGCCGCGGCGCGCTAGTTTTCGCCTTTAGTTGTAGATGCGGGCGACCTGGTATGTCGCCCCTACAATTTCAAAAGCGCTCATGGCTTGTCGGGCGCGTATTCCAACTCAGTCAAGCCCATAGCCAGCAAGGCCAATCTCACCCGCTCGACATCTTCGGAGTCGCCCGCATCGTAGGTCCGCACGCAGAGCAGGCGCGCATCCGGATCGGCCTGGCCCGCTGCCGGGCGGGTCGATACCTTGGACTTGTAGCCCAACTCGCCTTTGACGGTTAGCGCCTTGACCCGCTCCCACACGGCGTCGACCGTCTCCACGGCCAGCGGGACGCGCCATTCGCCGGCCTGAGACGTGGGCGCCGGGGTATCGCCGTCGGCGCGCTTGGCTTCGATCCAGTAGACCGCGGCGTAATCCGAGGGGCGGGCCGTGGCATCGTGCGCCAGGCGCGCCGCCTGCACCATCTGGATGAGATCTAGATTGAGGTCGTCCTGCTCTGCTTGGCTTGTCATCGGCAGTGAGTCTCAGCTTGCGACGCGAACAGTGGCATAACAAGATATTACGCGAATCTAGCCGACCTTTGTATGGGCAAGGTGGAAGCTGGCCCGCAAATTAGCCACGGAGTACGCTGGAGCGTCGCACCGATTCCTCCTGAGTAGCCGAGCATCGTAGCCGGCGCCTAGAAGATGCTCGGCGGGCTCTTGATGTCGCTGTCAAAACCATAGCGACCAATCAGCGGGACGAAGCGGCAGCGCAGCAAGGTTCGGGAGTTGAAGCGCGCGCCACGCCGCGTGACCAGCTTCAGTTCCTGCAAGTCTTCATCGCCGACGGGCAGGATCATCTGGCCGCCGCGTTCCTCCAACTGCGTACAGAGCACATTAGGCAGGCGCGGCACGGCCGCCGTCACGATGATACGGTCGAACACGGCTTGATCGGGCAGGCCCTGGCTGCCATCGCCGACGTGGATATCGATGTTGTTGTAGCCCAAATCGCCGATGCGCTCGCCAGCCTGATCCGCCAGACGGCTGACGCGCTCCATACTGAAGACATAATGCGTCAGATGGCAGAGTATGGCCGTCTGGTAGCCCGAGCCCGTGCCGATCTCCAGCACAGTATGATGCGACTTGAGGCGGAGCCGCTCCGACATGAAGGCGACGATATAGGGCTGCGATATCGTCTGGCCCTCGCCGATGGGCAAGGGACGGTCTTCGTAAGCTTGCGCCTTAAACTCTTCGGGCACAAACTGATGGCGCGGCATCACCCGCATGGCATCCAGCACCCGGCGATCATTAATGCCGCGTTTTACCAACTGGTCGTCAATCATGCGGTTGCGCAAGCGCGCGTACTCCCGTGAAGTTGGCATTCGCAATTCCAGACACAGCGCCGCTTTCGGTAATCTAAAGCTAGCATAAAGCGCATTTGCTAGCAAATCGCATCCCCTTCGCTTGCGAAGCTCCGCGCGCTGTCGTGCGCCCGAAGCCCGCGCCGCTGTCAGCCGACTGAATGTCTGCTAGATTAGGGTGATTCGTACAGTGAGTTGACACCCAAGTTGATCCGCCCATCATGACCGCCGGCGCCCCCACCGCACTCGACTGGAAACGCGTTCTACCCATCTTTCTGCTGGTATTCGTCGATATGCTCGGCTTGACCGTGCTTCTGCCCTTGCTGCATCTTTACGCGGCCGGCTTTGGCGCCACGCCGCTGCAGATTGGCCTGGCGCTGGCGGCATTTCCACTGGCGCAGCTGATCGGCGTGCCGATCATGGGCGCGCTATCCGACCGCTACGGGCGCAAGCCGTTGCTGCTCATCAGCCAGCTGACAACCTGCCTGAGCTTCGTCATGTTGGGCTTGGCGACATCGCTGGAGATGGTGATTCTGTCGCGCTTGATCGACGGCCTTTTCGGCGCCAATATCGCCACCGCGCAAGCCGCGCTCAGCGACATCACCGACGAGACCAATCGCACCCGCGGCCTGGCCATCACCGGCGCGGCCTTTGGCCTGGGCTTCATCATCGGCCCGCTGATCGCGCTGCTCTCGCTGGAACTCTCGGATTCGCTAGCGACACCGGCTTTCACCGCGGCCATTTACTCCTTCACGTCCATCTTGATCACTGCGCGCTTTTTCGAGGAAACCCTGCCGCCGGAGCGACGGCAAAGTCGTGCGCCGGCCTTCAATCCGCTATCGGCCTGGCGGGCGACGCTGACGCCAGCGCTCGGCGCTTTACTGCTGCTGATGTTCGCCCAGCAGGTCATCTTCTTCGGCTACGAGAGCCTGCTCGGCCTGTTCACGCTGACGCGGCTGGGCTTCCTGGGGCGCGGCAACGCAGCCCTCTTCCTGCTGATCGGCCTGATCCTGGTGACGGTGCAGCTGCGCTTCATTGGCGCCTGGAGCGACAGACTGGGGGAAGCGCGGCTGGTGACGCTGGCGCTGGCGCTGCTGGCGGCCGGGGCGCTGCTGACGGCGACCACCCCGCCCAGCCCGCATCCCTTTTACGTGCGCGAAATCGTCGAGCGCGACTTGCTGCAATCCTTGCCGACGCGGGCGGAATCCGTCATGGGTGAACTGGGCATCAGGCTGCCGCCAAATGGCAACAACAGTCTCACGGGCGTTGCCTGGTTAATGCTGGCCGTCGTTCCAGTCTCGATCGGCGCCGGCTTGATCCGCCCGGCGATCAACAGTTTGATTACGCAGCGCGTTGCCAGCCGGCAGTATGGCAGCGCCCTCGGCCTCAGCACAGCCATGGTCAGCGCCGCCAATGCGCTGGCTCCGTTGGCCGCGGGCGGGCTGTTTCAACGCTATGGCGCGGAGGCGCCCTTCTGGCTCGGCGGCCTGCTGATGGCCGGGCTGTGTCTGCTGAGCTGGCCGATGCTGAGGCGGCAGCGGACGATTTCGTAATTGCGCGGACGATCGTCGCGCGGCGTACAATGTCACACTTTTGCCACCGAGTACACCGAGTTGTGGTGAGGACATGGAGCCAGCGGCTCAAATAGGAGCGCGGGTTGGATTCCAGAAATAAGCGGGAGCCACCGCCTAGGCGTGCGCCCAGCCTTCCCAGTCGCGCGCGCTCCAGGCGCGGTAGAGCGCGACGGCGCCGGCCGTGGCCACATTGAGGCTGCCGACTTCGCCGCGCATGGGCAGCGTCAGCAACAGGTCGCAAGTATCGCGCACCAGCCGCCGCAGCCCCTCGCCCTCGCTGCCCATTACCAGCCCCAGCGACATATTTAGGTCCGTCTTGTCCAGCGGCGGGATGTTGGGCCCCACGTCCAGCCCCACCAGCCAGACATCCTGGCTCTTGAGCTCCTTCATGGCGTTGACGAGGTTGGTCACTTGCGCCACGTTGATGTGCTCGACCGCGCCCGATGAGGCGTTCACCACCGCCGGCGTCACCGCCACGCTGCGGCGTTCCTGGATGACGATGCCGTGCACGCCGACGGCGTCGCTGACGCGGATCAGCGAGCCGACATTTTGCGGGTCCTTCAACAAGTCCAGCAACAGAACAAAGGGCTTCTCGCCGCGGCGGGCCGCCTCACCCAGGATGTCCTCCAGATCGCAATAGGGATAGGGGCCGACGCGCAAGGCCAGGCCCTGATGGTTGCCGCCATTCGCCAGATCATCGAGGATGCGCCGCTGCACGCGCTGCACCGGCAAGTCGAGCTCTTCCGCCATGCCCATGACTTCGGCGATGGACCCGCGACGCTCGGCGCGCTCATAGAGCATAAGCGCGTCGATTTGGCGCCGCCCGGCGCGCATCGCTTCAATCACCGCCCAGTGTCCATAGAGAAATTCTGGCATGGCTACTGCGCCCTCAAGACCTTAGCTTCAATCGCTGTAGGGGCAACTGTTCAAGTCACCCGCTATCCTTTCATTTGCCGCGATCGGGCGATCTGGCACGTCGCCGCTACACCGGATTCCCTTGAGGCGACCGGTGCTTAGCCGAACTTCCATATCGTGCCGTCGACGCGGTCTTCCAGGTTGATGCCTAGCGCGGCAAGCTGGTCGCGGATTCGCGTCGCCCCGCGCATAATCTCGATCGGCCCGCGCCTGCGCCCGCATGTCAATCAGCATTTCGATGAGCGCCGCTTCCCGCTGGCTGTCGCCGCTTTCGGCCTCGGGCGTCGCCGATAGCAAGCCCAACACATCGCCGCCCATAGCCGTGTAGGCGCGCTCTATCGCCGACAGCGTGGGCAAACCCACAGCCACCTCGCTATTCAGCAGCGAATTTACATCGCGCGTCAAGTCTTGCAGCACAGCGATACCGCGCGGCGAGTTGAAGTCGTCGTCCATGACCTGGCAGAAGTCACGCTGCGCCGCCTTGAGCCGGTCGCGGAAGCCGTTGCCGGCGTCGTTATCGGGCGCGCTATTCATCTGTTGCCGCGCCAGACGCAGGGCATTGGACAGTCGCTCCCAGCCCGACCGGGCCGATGCCAGGGCTTCCTCACTGAAGACGACCGGATTGCTGTAATGCGAGCTGAGTATGAAATAGCGCAGCTCGCCGGCACGGTACGTCTTCAGCGCGTCCTTGATGGTGATGTAATTGCCCAGAGACTTGCTCATCTTGACCGGGATGCCCTCGTCGGGGTCCAGCACATTGAGGCTGCCCGTAAGCATCCAGAAGTTGGCGAAGCTGACATCGTTGGCGCATTCACTCTGGGCGATCTCGTTTTCGTTATGCGGGTAGATATTGTCGATGCCGCCGCCGTGGATATCGAAGTTGGCGCCGAGATACTTCCTGGCCATGGCCGAGCACTCAATGTGCCAGCCGGGGAAGCCAGCGCCCCACGGGCTATTCCAGCGCAAGATATGCTCCGGCTCGGCCGCCTTCCACAAGGCGAAATCCGCCGGGTGCCGCTTGCCGCCGCCGACCAGATCGCGCGATTCGGCCTGCTGTTCTTCCACCCGCCGGTTCGATAGCTTGCCGTAATCGGCATCGCTGAGCACATCAAAGTAGACATTTCCCTCGACCGCGTAGGCATGGCCCTTGGCGATCAGCTCGTCGATCATTTCGATCTGTTCGGGCACGTGGCCGCTGGCCCGCGGCGAAATATCGGGCCGCCGCACGCCGAGCGCGTCCATATCTTCGAAATAGCTGCGCGTATAGGTCTCGACGATTTGCATCGGACGAGCGTTGAGCTGGGCCGCCCGCCGCAAGATACGATCTTCTTCGTTGGCCAGCAGATGGCCGACGTCAGTGATGTTCTGCACATAGAGCAGGTCGTAGCCGCGGAAACGCAGGTAGCGGGCGATCACATCAAAGGACACATAAGTCTTGGCGTGCCCCAAATGCGAATGCTCGTATACCGTTGGCCCGCAGACATACATGCCGACGCGCCCGGCGTGAATGGGCTTAAAGGGCTGCTTTTCGCGCCCCAGCACGTTGAAGATTTGCAAGGTCATCGCTGGCAGGGTCCTTCGTTAGATGCGCGCACCATGCGGCGTATTGTAGCAGAAGTGATGTCGATGTGAAGCAGGCTGACAGAAAATACAGCCGTGGGCGCCGGCTACTCGACGCCCTTGCGATAGTCGAGAAGCTCGGAGTGTTTCTTGAAGCCCACCGACCGGTACAGCGCGCCCGAGGCGGGATTCACCGCTGCCGGCTCGTGACCGACATAGGCGCATTCGATGCCGCGCTCCCGCTCCATACGCTTCATGACATACACCATCAGCGCCCTGGCGATGCCGCGCCGGCGGAAATCGGCATGCGTGCCCACCGGCTCAAAGAGCAGCGAACGATTGAGCTCATCCACCCAGACATTGGTGAAGGCGGCGAAGCGACCATCCGGCGCTTCAACGATAAACTCGTATTCCAGGTGCGGCGCGTGGAATACGCTGAGATAAGATTCGGCCGTCCACTTGTTGGCGAAGCTGTGGTTATGCACATCGGCCAACATTTCGGCATCGTCAGCATTGGCCCGCCTGACGCTGAAGCCGGCCGGCAACGCTGCGTTGGGCAGGCCCGAAAGGTCGTGCCGGGTCAGCGAACCCCATGTTTCCGGGTTGCCATAGCCGCGCGCTGTGAGGAATGCCGCCATAGCCGGTTCGCAATCCGACGCTTCCAGGGCCAGCGCGTTCAGCGGCCGCTTTATCAGCCGGGCGATGCGCAGCATCTCGCGCTCGCAGTAGTCCAGGGCCGCGCCGTGAAATGGGCTGAACAGCAGCCGCGGCGCCACTTGCAGCGCGAAGTACTCCCAATGCGGCAGCAGCAGCGCAAAGGCGGCGATTTCTCCCTCCGCGTCAAGCCAATAGCGAAACATCTCGCGTTTGTCGTAGCCACAGCAGCCGTTGAAGAGACGATGGCCGATATCACCCTTGTGCAGGTAATGGCATTGGCCGGCTTCGCTGACCCAGCGCATCAGCGCGGCTTGGGCGCGGAAGAGATCGTTTGGCTCGTGGTATCGCATCGCTTTCATGGGCTGGTTTCCTTGGGCCGGCGCCTACTCAGCGAGCCGCCCGCTCGTATACATCCAACATGCGCGTGACTTGCCGTTCCAGCGAGAACTTCTCGGCGATGCGTCGACGCCCGCCCACGCCCAGTTCCCGCCGCAGCGCTTCGTCTCTGAGCAAGCGCAGGAGCCGATCGGCAAAGGCGGCCGTGTCGAATGGATTGACGACGTAGCCCGTCTCGCCATCAAGCACCAACTCCGACGAGCCGCCGAAGCAAGTCGCGACCACCGGCACACCCGCCGCCATGGCCTCAAGGTTAACCGTGGGGAAGGGATCCAGGTAGATGGAAGGCGTCGCCACCACATCGGCCAAGTGGTAAGCCGCGCGCAGTTCAGCGCCGCTAAGCCAGCCGCCGCCGCAAATCAGCGGGCGCAAATGAGCGAAGGCCGGGGGAATCTGCGCATCGACATCGCGGGCGGTCAAAACGAGCAAGCGTAGATCAGGCAGTTGCGTCCGCAGACGATCCAGCACCCGCAAAACTTCAAGCACGCCCTTTTCCCTAGTCAAGCGCCCAACGAAAAGCATCACGCGCGCGCCGTCGAGACCGAGCCGGCTGCGCAATGCGGCAACGTTCGCCTCGCCGGGCGATACCCAGTCCGCCGGATCAATGCCATTGTGCACCACCTCCGCGGGCGGCAATTCGTTCGCTTCCCAAGCTTCGGCCAAGGCCCGGCTGGGCGCGGTGCGGGCCTGCGCGTCACCGCTGAGATAACGCCTTATCGCTGCGTTGCGAAACGGATTATAGCGAAAGCGATTCTGCCGCAGATTGTGCCCGCGCGGAAGGCGGTAGTCCGCCGGCAGGCGCATCTGGTTGAAGTCACTACGCACGAAATGAGTCAGCTTGCCATAGGCGAAGGGCAGGGCGTCATGGGCGCTGAAGACGACCGCGCAGCCGGCCTCGCGCGCCAGCCTGAGCGCATGATAAGACAGCAAGAAATGTATATTGTGCGCGTTGACGACATCGGGCTGAAGGCGCCGCAGCAATTCACGGAGCGCGCCGCCGGTCTGCGGATTGCGCAGCGACAGCCAGGCGCGGAAGCGTTCGGGGTAGCCGGCGCGAATATGATATGTGGGGATGCCGTCGCGTACTTCTTCGAAAGGCTCGCCCGCCGTCGCCGCAACCACATGCGTCTCATGGCCGGCGCCGGTCAATCCCCGCGCCAGGCGCCAGACGACCATTTCCGCGCCGCCCTTGCCCTCGGGCGGGATGCTGTCGCTAAGCAGCAAGACTCTCATCGTATTTTCCGGGCGCGGCCCAACGGCTGATTATCGCGCAACGCCGGGCCTCTTCATGCGTATACAGAGATGAATTATAGACGCCAGTAGTCTAACCAATATCAAGGTGGAGACACATGGATAAAACGCTACAAGACGCCGACCGCGAATCCAGGCAACTGGTGGCCAATTGGACGACCGGCGCCGCACTAACCGGCTGGATCCCCGGCAGCGCCTTCTTCTTGACGGCTGCCGATACCGCCATGATCCATCAAGTGGCCAGCGCCTACCGCGTAAACGCCTTCGATATGGCGCACTTGACATCGACCCTGGCGGGCGCCGTGGGCAGCGCCATCGCCGGCGGCGTCATCGCCGAAGTGGTCGGTGTGATCCCGCTGGTGGGCTGGGCGATCAAGAGCGCGGCTATGGCGGCCAAAGCCAAAGTCATCGGCGACGCTGTCATCAAGTACTTCCGCGAGCGCTGCGAGCTGCCCGATACCAAAGTCCTCATCCCGATGGAAGATGCCGACGGCGGAAAACGCAAGAACTCCGCCGAGCAAACAGCCGACATCGCCGTCGAGGACGACGCAGACTGAGCGACTTCCACTCAATTCGCAGATAGCATTTGTCCCTTGGTAGAGAATACGATAGGCTTATCGGCGTGCTGGATTTGTCTACGAGGGATTCTCTATGTCATCCACGCTGCGACAGAAGGTGTTGGTGCTATATCTGCATACCTCCGCGCTTGATAGCGGGGTGCTCGGTTGGGCGATTTACGATGGCGCCGGCCGCGAGGCGCACACCACCGGCGACAGCGACCAGGCGCCTTATGAAACCGGTCTGGACGCGCTGCGTGACGGCTGGCGGCTGATCCAGCATCCCATCCTCATCCCGCCCTACCCCGGCGAAGAATACACCACCTCGTTCATGAAATATGGTTTCGTCTTTGAAAAATTGGAGGACATCGGCAAATGATCGACAAGCAGCACCTCTTGACCTCAGCGCAAATGGCGGCGTTCGTCGCGCGCGGTTTCTTGCGCTTCGACGAACTGGCGCCGGATGAAATCAACCAGGCCGTCATGCGCGATATCGACAACAAGGCCATCCAGGGCGCGCCCGCCGGCACGCCGCTATCACAGTGCTATCAGGGCACATCCATCCGCCGGCTGCTGGAATTGCCGCAGATTCAAGGCTTGATCCACAGCCTGGTCGGCCCTGACCCGCTCTTTGATCATGATGCCGTGCACGTGCGGGAGCCGAACGAAGGCAGAGCGCAGGGCTTGCATGCCGATTCCATTATTGATACGCGCACGCACTTTGATATCCAGCTGATGTACTTCCCCCATGATGTGCCGCTGGAAATGGGCGGGACGCTGGTGCTGCCCGGTAGCCACTTCCGCCGCGTCAACGAAATGGATGTGGCCGCCTATCAGAACATGCGCGGGCAAGTGGCGATGGTCTGCAAGGCAGGCACGATCCTGGCGCTGCATCACGGTATATGGCATTGTGGCCGGCAAAACAAAACGAACCGCCGTCGCTATATGTTCAAGCTGCGCCTGAACCCGGCAGTGCGACAACTGCGCCTGTGGAATACCGACGACCTGGACGATAGCTATCGCGCGCATCGGGAAATCCACGCCGGCCTGGACCGAGACGGCACCGTTCAGGACATCCTCAGCCGCCTGGAGCCCTGGTTTGAGGCGGCCTCGGGGCGCTTGGAAATCGTCAATCGCGTCAAGCTCTGGCGCTTCCTCACTGGCGATGAGACCTTTGATGTCAACTACTGGATGACCCGCCTGGAGAATATGCCGGCGTAGTCCCCCACCCCAAACCCCTCCCCCATAAA
Source organism: Phototrophicaceae bacterium (assembly GCA_965208195.1). GTDB lineage: Bacteria > Chloroflexota > Anaerolineae > Aggregatilineales > Phototrophicaceae > UBA6055. The sequence goes on from CBDBOC010000001.1 coordinate 140,473, forward strand.
GAGGGAGGGGCTTCGTTTGCAATCTGTCATGAGTCAAACGAATTGGACGAACCAGATCTGACTGATCGGGCGTTATAGAGTATAGGCTTCCATATCGGTTCTGCTGCTCCCCTTCCCTCCCCGTGGGGGAAGGGGCTGGGGGATGGGGGGCAATGGCCAAACTCGCCCTACCACTCGCGGCGGAATCGACTATACTGCTTTGTCGAATTCAGGCAGATTCAGCGGGCTCTACTTGCCCGCAAGCACGAGGACAGTTAAGTCTATGGCGTCTTATCACGGACCAAAAGCCAAACCCCAGCGCCGCTTTGGCGAGCTGCTGGTGCCGCGCCCCAAATATTCGCGCATCCTGGAAAACCGCGCCTACCCGCCCGGCGAGCACGGGCGCGAAAAGTCGTTCCGCTCGAGCCGGCGCAGCAACTACGCCCTTCAGCTGGACGAAAAGCAGAAGTTGTCCTTCATTTACAACGTGCGCGAACGCCAGTTGCGCAACTATTACAAGAAGGCAGCGCAGATGGCGGGCCCGACGGGCGTCAACTTGCTCGGCCTGTTGGAGCTGCGGCTGGACAATGTCGTCTATCGCTCCGGCCTGGCCGCTACGATTTGGTCGGCGCGGCAGATCGTCGGGCACGGGCACATCAACGTCAACGGCCGACGCGTCAACTTGCCCTCGTATCAGGTGCGGTCGGGCGATGTCGTCGAAGTCAGCGACAAGATGAAGAAGAATGTGCACATCCAGGAGTGGATTCAGCAATCGGCTTACTTCCCGCCCTACTTGAATGTGGACAAAGACAATTTCCAGGTCACGCTGGATCGGGCGCCGGAAGAAGGCGAAGTGCAGACGCCGGTGGATATCCAGATGGTGGTTGAGTTCTACAACCGCTTGACCTAGAGCGCATCCAGCACAGCGAAAACCAAGAGGGAAGCCGCGGCGCGTCCCTTGTGCGTTTAGGGCAAGTTGCGAATCTTGCTGATCAGTTCGGTCGTGCTGAAGCCGGGCAGGTACTCAATCAATTGGACGCTACCGCCGTAGGCTTCGACGGTCGGGCGCTCCGGCAGCGGCTTGTGCCGATAATCGCCGCCTTTGACGTAAATGTCAGGCTGCAGCGCGCGCAGCAAATCGTCGGCAGTATCCTCGGCAAACACGATCACAGCCGTCACCGACGCCAGCCCTGCTAGCAGGCGAGCGCGTTGTGCGGCCGGCACCAGCGGCCTGCCCTCCCCTTTCAAGCGTTGGGTCGAGGTATCGTCGTTCAAGCCGACGAACAAGGCATCGCCCAAGGCGCGCGCCTTCTCCAGGTAATCGACGTGGCCGACATGCAGCAGGTCGAAGTGCCCGTTGGTGAAAACGAGGCGCTTGCCGGCGCCCCTCAGCGAATGGCGCAGGCCCAGCGCCTCTTGCAGCGAGACGATATCTCCCATTAAATGCCTCTCAGCGGTCCTTCAGCCGATAAACCAGCTTCAGCGCGGACCATTGCGCGTCCACCGCCGCCACTTTGACATCGACGAGGCCGCCCGCCAGCGCCACCTCGCGCACTACATCTTCGCTGATATCGGTGGGCAGCTTGGCCGCCTTCTTGTACCAGCTAATCCAGATCATGCCGCTTTTGCTCAGCTGTCCCTTGAGCTGCGGGAAGTCGGCTTCGTAGTCGGCGCGCCAGACGTAGAAAGCGTGCATGAAGTCATAGTCAGCGCGCGTAGGCCTACGGTCGAAGGCGACATCAGCCGGCGCCCCGCCCAACAAGTCGAAGTAATGCGGCGGCGCGTTGACCAGGGCCGCCTTCATGCCGCGCTTGAGGCCCAGCTTCTTCACCAGCGGCGTAGTGGAATAACCGGCGCTCATCGTCTCGAAAGCTGCGCTCAGGCGAATTTGCGCGGATAGAGCGCGCGCGCCAACGCCTCGGCTTGCGCAATCCACTCGTCGATCACATCAATGCCTTTCTGCCAGAAGCCGGGGTCGTTAATATCCACGCCGACCTGCGCCAGCAAACGATCAGGATAATCAGAATCGCCCGCCGCCAGCAGCTTAAGATACTTGGGCACGAAGGCCTCGCCTTCTTCCTGATACAGCCGATAGAGCGCCAGTACCAGCAACTCGCCGAAGGAATAGGCGTAGACATAGCCCGGTGTATGCAAGAAGTGCGGCACGTAACTCCACCAACTGCCGTATTCATCGGTGATGGTGACGCTGTCGCCGAACATATCGCGCTGCGTCTCCAGCCAGAGCTCGTTGAGGCGCTCGGCCGTCAGCTCGCCTTCATCGCGCCGGGCGTTGTGCATCTTGTCTTCAAAGCGATTCATCGAGATCTGCCGGAAGACGGTGGCGAAGGTGTCTTCGATCTTCTCGGTCAACATCGACAGCTTGACCTCGTCATCGTCCTCCGCGGCCATCAGGTCCTGGAAGACCAGCATCTCGGCGAAGGTCGATGCCATCTCAGCAGTCGTCAGCGGCGTGTACAGCGCGAAAAGCCCCTTCTCCTGGCCCGACAGGAACATGTGGATGCCATGGCCCAACTCGTGCGCCAGCGTCGTCACATCACGCGTATTGCCCAGATAGTTGAGGAAGACGAAAGGGTTGGCCGAAGCAACTGTGGACGCGGCAAAGGCGCCGCCGCGCTTATTGGGCAACACCGGCGCGTGTATCCAGTTGCGCTCGAAGAAGCGCTGCGCCACCGACTTCATGTCCGGGCTGAAATTGTCGAAAGCCTTGAGCACGATCTCGCGCGCCTGCTCCCAGGCATAGAATGTCTCGTCTTCTTTCAAGTTGAGCGGCGCGTAGCGGTCATAGTCGTAGAGCTCATCGTATTCCAGCAGCGCCCGCTTCAAGCGATAATGCCGCGCCACCAAGCCGTAATTGCTCGTCACGGTTTCGACCAGCGCCTGCACCACATCGTCGCTGGCTTTGTTGCTGAGGTTGCGCGATGAAATCCAGCTGGCGTAACCGCGGCGCCGGTCGTTATTGGCTTTGTCCAGCAGCAACGTATTGAAGATGAAGGTCAGCTCCATCGACTTTTCCGCCAATTTGTCCGTCAACTTGCGCCAGGCCATCTCGCGCACATCGCGGTCGCCATCGTGCAGCTTGTTGAGCACGGCCGTCATGTTGACCTCGTCGCCCAGCCAGTCAAAGCGAAAGGCGCTGGTCAACTGGGTGAAGAAGCGCGTCCAGGCGGCGCTGCCTGTCACCCCCTTCTCGATGATGATCTGCTCTTCGGCTTCGCTGAGGTTGTAGGGGCGGTAGCGCCGTTCCGCCTCCAGGTAGTAGCGGATTTCCGCCACGGCCGCGTCAGCCAGAAGCGCGCTCGCCGCCTCATCGTCCAGCGCGTTCCACTCCAATTCGAAGAAGACCAACTGCTGGCTAAGCTCGGCTTCCAATTCCTGGATGCGCGCCACCGCCGCCTGGAATCCCGCGTCGCCGGTATCGGTCGAGAAGTTGAGGAAGGCGAAGGCGCCCAGCCGCCCGCGCAAGTCGTAGATTTGCTCCAGTTGCTGATAAGCGCAGACGAAGTCGGCCGCGCTCATGTCGGCTAACTTGCCGCGCCAACGCTCCTGAAAGGCGGCGACCAAGTCGTGGAGCTTCTGAATATCGCTGTCAATCTGGGGATCGTCGAGGCTCTGATAAAAGACGGACAAGTCCCAAATCACATCTTCGGCGCCGGTGACGCGTTCCGTGACGGCTTCGCTCATCTTGTCTCCATTCGCTTTCCAATTGCGTCGAAATCGAGTGTATCCTAGCAGACGGAACGACTTGAGGATACAGCTAGTCACGGTCGCTTGAGCTGCAGATCCAGTTTGTAAAGGCGCGCACTTGCCGTTCATTGCCTGATGCAATGGGAAACCAGTTCTGAATGAGAACCTAAGTATTCGCCGACAAAGACTATCCGTCGTCTGATTCAGCAGCTTGCTTGTGACACTACGGCGAGCCTCACCTGCCTGCTCGACGGCTGGCTGAGGATTTCTAAGACGCCCGTGTTCATGGTAAACTCTAGTCTAGAGCTAAGGCCAAGGATAGTGGTGGTAGTTTTGAGAGGTATACTATGGATGAGGTAAACAAACTGTCGCCGTCGCAGCAGACCTTGATCAAGGCTATAGTAAACGAACTGTTGGAAGAAAAGCTTCGCGACGTACCGACCAAAGCCGACTTGGAAGAATTGGCCAAAGCGGACGAAATCGGGGCGATAGTCAAGGTGCTCGAACATCATAGGCTTATCGTGAAAGCGGACTAGAGCGCAGTTTACTTGGTCGAATTTGGCACAAGCAGTATGTTGGGCAAGAGATAGTAGAGCGAAATCAGTCCGAATTTGAGCATGTCAACAGCGAGTCCGGTATCGAAATCCTGCAAGGACGCCGCTGGACCGTGACATCAAGAGAAGCGTCTGGCGCCCAAACCAATTCGGCGAGCGGCGGTACGCAGTTCTTTACCATTTTGGGTACGGTTCTTGCGCTGGTATCCATTGCAGGTACATTCTTGCTGTTTGTGAATCCAAGGTTTGACGACATCAATCAAAGCATCGGGGCGCTGGATACTAGAATCACCAGTGTCGAATCTCGCATGGTCGATTTGGAGACCGGTCTCGCGGCATTGGACAACAAACTTGATGCCATAGGCGGCATGATAATGGTTGCGAATCAAGATGGCGAGCTTGTCGCGGACGAGATTCGCGCCATTTGGCAGCAAGTCTCTGATTAGCACTTGCCAAGACCCAGCGAAGTACTCTCAGGTGTGATCGCCTCGCCTACCGCCGCCCTTCGCCTTGCGGCACGGCGAAGATCATGCGCCCAGTGGGCCGGTTGATCAGCTTGGTCACTTCCACGCCCACAGTGCGGTTCATGTGCTTCTGGCCCGATTCCACCACCACCATCGTGCCATCGTCCAAATAGCCGACGCCTTGTTTGGGGTCGCGCCCTGGCTGGATGATGCGAATGGAAAAGGTCTCGCCGGGGATATATACCGAACGAACCGCATTGGCCAAGGCATTGATATTCAGCACATCGACGCCCTGGGCATCGGCGACCTGGTTGAGGTTGAAGTCGTTGGTGACCAACGAGGCGTTTAGCTGCATCGAAAGCGCCACCAATTTGGCGTCCACCTCGCTAAAATCTTGCGGATCATCGTCAACGATCTTGACCGGCAGGTCGTTGTTGCGCTGCAGCTCGTTGAGCTTGGCCAAGCCACGCCGGCCCCGATTGCGCCGCAATGAATCGGACGAATCGGCCACGCGATGCAGCTCGCTTAAAACGAAGCGCGGGATGACCAGCGTGCCGCCGATGAAGCCGGTTTCGGCGATTTCGACGATGCGCCCGTCGATCAGCACACTGGTATCAAGCAGCAACTGACGGGCGGCGAAAGGCTGGCTGCGCCGCGGCCGGCCCATGATGCGGTCATTGATGAGGTCAAGCATTTCGCCGGAGCGGATGATGAAGATGTGCATGCCCAGATAGCCAAACACCAGCGAAACGACTGCCGGCGCCAGCGTACCCAGCGGGTCGCCCAGCAGCGATAAGGGGAAAGCCAGCATCAGCGCCAGGGTCAGGCCGATGAGGCCGCCCAGGATGGCCAGCGCCAGGCGGGGAATGGTAAGCTCGATGACCGCGCGTCGCCACAGACGCAGGGGCAAAACGGTGAACCAGGGCGTGGCGATAAGGCCCACCAGGGCGCCCAGCCCAAAAAACACCAGCGACGCTTCCTCGGCCGTCAAGGGCGTCAAATGCGCCAGGGCCGCGCCCAGGCGGATGCCGATTAGCGCAAAGACGACCATGCCGATTAGCCGACAAATCAAGAATGCGCCCATGGCCCTCAGCCCCCTTACTGCGCGTCCGCCTTCACTCGAAAGGCAAGCTCGCCCTCACATCGCCGCTGCCGGCAAGTAGCGCTGGCGCCACACGACTGCGCTTGGAAAAACGCACATGGTTATCGTTTCGACTAACGGGGTACAAGAACCGTAACCGCTGAAGAGGCTGACCAATAGACAATTGTGTCGCACGCGCCTGGCAATCCGTCCGGCACCCGCCGCGCCAACCGTCGGCGAGCCGACAGTGGCCGACGAGAATTATTCGACTCCGTCTCCCATTATATCGGCGATGCCGCCAGCTTACCCGGCAATCGGGCGGCAATCGGCGCCGGGTGGCGTGAACCGGCTGGCCCCCCTCATGCGCTCCCCTGCCGCAGCGCCAGTTTTGCCCCGCGCAAACGCCGGCCATAGCTGCCAGTCAGATAACCCTGGACCGGCAAGAAGAGCAGCAGCCCCAATAGCGCGACCGGCAGCAGCAGCAACAGCAGCAAACTGGCGGCCGTGGTGGCGATGAGCCACTGCAGCGTCAGGATGCTGTGGGCTTGCAAGCTGCGAACCAAAGTATTGATCTGGTAGAAGGCAGCCCGATCCCAAGTTTCGGCATAGCGCACCAGACCGATTGCCAATAGCGACCAGGCCAAGGCCATGTAGAGCAACAAGAGCGGCAGCAGACCGGTAAAGATGCCGATATAGGTTATGCCGCCGAAGAGGCTTACGCCGAGGACGCCACGTAATGCCAGCAGCAGCAGCATCACAATCAGCGGCGGCAAATGATAAACGATAATCGCCAATAACACGGGAAATCCCTTGCTGATATCCTCGCCGATATGATCCCACATGGGCAGCGGACGCGGGTAATCGTTGCTGACGTTGTGGATGAGCTCCGCCAGGTAACCCAGCAGCGCGCAGATGCACACCAGCCCCACCACCGGCACCGGACACAGAACGAGAAATAGCGCCATTTCCGCCAGCTTTCGCAACCAATGGCGATCTCCAAACATGTAGGTGAAGGCGCGACTGATGCTCATGGCTCCAAGGAATAATTGATTTCATAGACGCTTAAACCAAGCTTAACATGGATAACGACCTTGCAAAGGCATATACCAGGAATCTATCCATCAGATCCGTCACGTGCTGGTGTCGGCGCTTCAAGACCCGCTGCTAAATCATGCGCTCTCGGCTTTGGTCTACCCCCCTCAATCCCCCCGTATCAACGGGGGGAGGCGCGTCTCGGATTAAATTGCCCCACTGGTTTATCAGAAACAGCCAACTTTCGGAGCAAATGCTATTGAGCGCGCACCCTCTAAGCTCCCCCTCTCTGATGATTCAGTTCCGCCCCCCGTTGAGCGGGGGGACCGAGGGGGGAACAGGGGGCCGGGGGGTGAGGTAGAAGAAGCGCGCAAATTGGGCTCAGTACCGGACAAGCCTTTCAAGACCCGCTGCTAATTCCACTATGCGCGCTCGCAAGTCTGCATTACATTGTGGCTGCCTCGCCCACAGGACATGAGTACGCTCCATGATATACGCGATCCTGTCGCGCCTGCTGCCGGACAGCGCCGTCATCAACCAAGCGCGGCGCATCGTCTTGCTGCGCACCTGTTGCATCGGCGATGTCGTGATGGCGACGGCTGCGCTAACTGCCCTGCGCGAGGCCTTCCCGGCGGCGCATATCACCTGGGCGGTAGGGCCCTGGTCGGCACGCGCCATCCGCCATCACGCTGCGCTGGACGGCATTTTGGATGCTGGCGCCGACCTGCCCTGGAAATCGCCCGGCGCTTTCTGGCGATTCGTGGGCAAGCTGCGCGCTGGCCGATATGACCTGGCGGTCTCGCTGGCGCGCTCCCCGCTGATGAGCCTGGCCGTCTTGCTCTCAGGCATCCCCGGGCGCGCCGGCATAGATAGCGGCGGCCGCGGCTTTGGCTATAACCTCCGCGTCCCAATCGACAGGGGGGCGCGCGAGCATGAAAGCGAAATCTACCTCAGGGTCATCAGCGCAATCGCCCGTCGCGGCCTGCACGCCTACGCCAACCTGCCCGTGAGCGCGGCGGCAGAAGCGACGGTCCGTCAGCGGCTGGCCGGCTCCGGACTGGCGCCGCCATTCATCGTGGCGCACGCGGGCGGCGGCAGCAACCCGGGCGCCCAAATGTCGAGCAAGCGCTATCCGGCGCGGCAACTGGCGCAGCTGCTCAATCGCGTGGCGGAATCACTGGCGGCTTCGGTCATCGTCATCGGCGGGCCTGGCGACGTGGACGAAGTCAAGGCGGTGGCGCGCGGATTATCGGCGCCGGCACGGTCCTGGGCGGGCGAGCTGGACTTCGCCGAGATCGGGGCGCTGGCGGCGGGAGCGCAGCTCTTTATCGGCAACGACACCGGCGCCACCCATCTCGCAGCGGCCAGCGGCGCCAAGACAGTGATGATCATGGGCCCCACCGATCCCGCGCGCTACGCCCCCTATACGCCCGATCATCTGGCGCTGTGGCAACCGGCTGCGTTGCGCGCCGGCGATGCCGCCTGGGACTGGCAGCGCCACGGCATCACGGTCGACGAGGCGGTCGCGGCGATACTGGCGTATGTTGGCGCCGCCCAGTCTCGGCAAGCGCCTTGAATTCAAGACAAAAGACGAAGAGAGGAAGCTGATGAGCTACGAATACATCTTGGTGGATGAGCCAGAAGCCGGTGTCGGGCGCGTTCAATTCAACCGGCCGGGCGCGCTGAACGCCCTCAACTCGCCGCTGATGGACGAGGTCATGCGCGCGATGACTGCCTTCAACGATGATCCGGCCATCGGCGCCATGATCCTGACGGGCGACGACAAAGCCTTCGCCGCCGGCGCCGATATCAAGGAGATGGAGGGCAAGACGCAGATCGACATGATGATGACGGTTTCGCTGGTGGATCGCTTTGATATCCATCGTCTGAGCAAACCGATCATCGCGGCGGTATCGGGCTATGCCTTGGGCGGCGGCTGCGAAGTGGCGCTGAGCTGCGATATGATCGTGGCCTCCGAGACGGCGGTCTTCGGCCAGCCCGAGATCAACCTCGGCATCATCCCCGGCGCCGGCGGCACACAGCGGTTGACCCGCGCCGTGGGCAAAGCGCTGGCGATGGAAATCATGCTGACCGACCGCAAGCTCAACGCGCAGGAAGCGCTGGCGGCCGGTTTGGTCAATCGCGTGGCGCCGCCGGGTGAGTACATGGACGTGGCCATCGCGCTGGCGGGGCAAGTCGCGCGTCGTTCGCAGGTCGCCATCCGCCTGACCAAAGAAGCCATCAACAAAGCCTACGAGACCTCGCTGGAAGAAGGCCTGGCATTCGAACGGCGCAACTTCCTGATCGCCTTCGGCTCGGAAGACAAGGCCGAGGGCATGCGCGCCTTTATCGAGAAGCGACGGCCCGAATGGAAACATCGCTGAGCCTGACGCTGCTGTATACGGCGGGCATCGCTGGCGACCTGGCGCTGCTGCCGCGCTTGCATACCTTCATCGACCGGCTTAGTTCGACCTGCGACCTTACGCTGATGCTGGACCTCGGCGCCGCCTGCTCGCCTGACGTATGGCACTGCCGCGCGACAGGCGGCCGCTCATCGCTCGTTGTTCTGGACGGCATGGGCTACCACGCCGCCAATGTGCAAGGCGCGCTGTCGCCGATGGACCGGGCCAAGCTCGCCGAGCAAGTTTCGCTGGCTCTGGTTGATCAACGCAACGACTGGGTGTACCAGCCGCCAGATTGTGACAGCGTCGTCTTTACGCTTAAGCCGATGCAGCGCTCCGGGCGCCTTCAAGTCGCGCTCCAGCCGGCCACCGACACCCGACTTGAGGGCGGCGTACTGTCGCTGACCGCCGTTCGCAAGGGCCAGGTTGGCGCGGTCACGCTGGATTTGAAGGCGCGTCCTTGTCTGATCGAGGCTCGTATCCACGACATGCCGCGCGGCACACCGCCCAACCCCAGCATCGCCGGCGCGGTCGATTTCGTGCTGGCCGAGGCGCGGCTGTATCAGGCGAATGAAAGGATCGACAAACGGTGAGCGCGACCAAGCTCCTTATCAAGAGCCGTCACCGCGAGCATCCGGGCGTCATCGCCTCGCTGGCTGATTTCGACTGGCGGCCGAGCGCGTCGATGGACGCTCAGCTTCTCATGGGCGATCCGCGTTATTCGCTCTACTGCCTTGATGCCGAGCATGAGGTGGCGGTCTTCGCAGCGCTGCCGCCGGGCCTCGACCTGTCGCGTACGCCCTTCATGTACCAGGCGCAATTCGACCGCGCCGAGCATCTTGTCGCCCTGCCCCTGCTCGACTTCATTGGGATAGCGGACAGCACCATATTTCCCGCGGAGTCGCTCTTATTCTTGCACAATATCGGCCGCTGCGGCTCGACCGCGCTAACCCGCGCGCTGAACGAAGTCGAGGGCTTTGTCGCTTACTCCGAGCCGGACGCGCTGGCCAGCCTGCTTTCGCTGGGTCACTGGTCGCGAGCGATGCGCAACGCCCTCATCCACGCCAGCCTGGTCTGGCTGTGCCGGCCGGCGCCGATCGGCGGTGAGACGCGTTTCGTCGTCAAGCTGCGCAATCAGGCGACCGCGATAATGAAGAACTTCGTCGATGCCATGCCCGAGGCGCAGCACATCTTCATGTACCGCAACGCTATCGACTGGCTGGCGTCGTTTCATCGCCTGCGCAGCCAACGCGGCGACATCCCTACACGGTACCATCGGGATGATGCCATCTCGCAACAAGCCGACTACTATCGCTGTCCCCGCGCCGAGATTGAAGCGCTGGCGCCGCCAGAAATCCCGACCTACCTGGGGCTGGAGGGACGCGCTTTGGGCTGGCTCTTCATGCTGGGGCGCTACCTCGACCTGCACGGCACGGGTTGGCCCGTACGCGCGCTGCGCTACGAAGACCTGCAAGCCGACCGCGAGGGCGTGCTGCGGCGCATTGTCGAGCTGCTGGGGCTGCCCGAGGCCGATCTGACCTCGGCGCGAGCATCATTCACCGCGGACGCGCAGGCGGGCACGCGCTTCGCCCGGGATAACGCGCGCGGCAATCAGCTGCGGCTGCCGACTGAGATGCGGAGACCGTGCGGCGCGTCCTGGCATCGCAGCCGGTGCTCAATCGCGCGGATTTTACTCTGCCGGGGCAACTTCTCCAAGATTAGAGTGCGGCGCGGTCAAGCACTACAGACGCTCACGACGGTCTTCAAGCTCGCGTCGAATGGCATCGAGCAGGTCGACGCTCTTGGCATGGTAATCGTTGGCGATGTCAGCTCGGTCTTCCAAGCGCTGGATATCACCCTTCAGCTCTTTACGCGTATCATCTATCTTGGCGTCCAGCTTGTTGAAGCCTTCTTGCATTGTGCCGTTTGTTTGGTTAATAAGCCCATCTTGGCGTTGGATATCGCCTTTGAGTTCTATGCGCGTATCATCTATCTTGGCGTCCAGCTTGTTGTAACTGTCATCTATCTTGGCGTCCAGCTTGTTGTAACTGTCATCTATCTTGGCGTCCAGCTTGTTGTAACTGTCATCTATCTTGGCGTCCAGCTTGTTGAAGCCTTCTTGCATTGTGCCGTTTGTTTGGTTAATACGCCCATCTTGGCGTTGGATATCGCCTTTGAGTTCTATGCGCGTATCATCTATCTTGGCATCCAGCTTGTTTTCAACGCCGTCAATTTTGGCTTCCAACCTGTTGAAGCCGTATTCCATCTTCTCGTTGGTCTGGTCAATGCGCTCATCAAGGCGCTGTATGTCTGCCTTGGTGGCGATCCGCCAAGTGAAGACGACCACAACGATTACAAAGGTCAGCGCTTGCAACACGAGGCTCACAATCAGAGCAAGGTCATTGAGTGGCACGCCTAGCCTCCCGAAACTTCGTACATGCAGTATAGCATAAGCGAGCAACCAGCGGGCGCCTCCTGCCTTAGGGCACAACGCGCTGGTTCAACATCTCGTTCAGCAAGACAACCAGCCGGCGCAGCTCGTCTTCCAGGTCGCGGCTGATGCCATCCTGGATCAGCGCCTCGCGGAATAGGTCGCGCGCCTCCCGCAGTTGCTCATGCCCGCCACGCAGCTTTGCCAGGCCAGCCCCCATTTGCGCGCGCGCCGTGTTGCTGGCGTCGCTGGTGTAGTAATCGGGGAAGCGCCAGCCGTGCTGAGTCGCCACACGCTGCAAGCCGTTGACGAACTCCCCCACCGTCTCCAATTCTTCGGCGGCGCCGCGCTGCAGCAAATCGGCGATGCCTTCGCTGAGGCTGGGCTCGACGCTGAAATCAAGGCTGTCAATATCGGTATAGCGCGCCTCAACCGCGTCGCGGCTGCTGGGCTGGGGGCGCAGGGAAGTCTTCTGTGGCGACATGCCGGTGAAAATGGGATACAGCACGCCGACGCACATATTGTGCACGTCTTTGCGATACTGCCCGGCTACGCTGCCCCGTTCATTCTCCAGGATGCGCGAGCTGTTGAAGTCGATCACTTTCAGCCCGACGCCGTCCCAGTAGACGTGCTCCAACTTGTGATCGAGATAAACGATCGACTGCGCATGCGCCAGCGCCAGCAACTCGCTGAATTGCAGCGCCAGCGCCAAGCCCTCCTCACTGGGCAAACGCCAGCGACTATTGGGCTTGTTGGGCTTCATCAAGTAGAAGAGGCTGTGCTGCCGCGGCAGGTTCTCCAGCGTCAGATAGGGCCGCCAGCCAGCGGCCGCATACCGCGACAGCGCCTGAATGAAGCCGCGTATATCCCCCTGGAACGAGGTAATGTCGCCGCCGCGGGGCGCTTCTTCGCGGTCGGTGATGAATCCGCAATCGTAGAGCTTGACGATGCTGGGGCTCTGCCACAGGCGCGTCAGAATATCGGCTTCGTTGCCGAAGGCGCGGTACTCCCAGCGCATATCGCCCTTCGCATCCAGGTGTTCCGGGCGCATGATCTTGAAGGCGACCGACCTGCCATTGCGCAAGTCCACAGCGTCGAGCACCCTGGCATAATGCCCCAGCGCGAAGGTATCGATGAAATTGCCCAGTTGATATAGCTCGGTGAATCGCGGCATTGGGCGCCCCGGCAGCTGATAGCCGAACCCGTCCGGGGCTCGACATAAGCCCTGAATTTACCATCTATTACGCCGCTGAGACAGGGTAGTTTTGCACCGGCAAAACCTGCCCGAAAGCGCCTTCTGCTACAATACCGGCAGCTTTCGCAAGCGGCTCGAAAGGTTTGGAATTGCGCGCAAGCCGGCTCTTGCTGCTCTTGACCATATTGGCGTTCTCATTGGCGCCCGCGGATACGCAAGCGCCCGAGGCGCGGGCCGCGGCACGGCGGGCCTTGGAGCGCCTCTTCCCCGCCCCGCAGCCGGCGGCCTTGGTCGCTGAGCGGGCCCTGGCGCCCGCCCTATCCAGCGCATTGGGTTGTGAGCTAGTCGCGGGCCTGCCACTGTCGACCGCGATCGACGTCTATCGTCTGGACTTCGCGTTGGACGGCGCGCCTTTCGCAATGCACGTCTCGGCCGATGGCAGCCTGACGCAGCCCTGCGATGAGCGCGTCGCCAACCTGGGCGCCGGCGTCATCCCGCTCTTGCGTGAAGGCGTTGATGGCGATGGCGATGGCTGGCGCGACCGCGACGACGCCTGCCCGCAGATCGCTGGATCAGACGCGGACGCGCGGCCCGGTTGCCCGCGACCCGCTCCGGATGACGGCGATGGCGATGGCGTATTGAACGCCGCCGACCGCTGCCCCGAGCAAGCGGGGTCGCCCTTCGCCGAGGGCTGCGCCTTGCTGCGCGACCGCGATGGCGACGGCGCGCCCGATGACAGCGACATCTGCCCGGACCAGCGCGGCATCATCCGCGGCGGCTTCGCCCTGGGCTGCCCGGCCGATGGCAGCGGCGCCTCCAGCCAGGGGCGCGCGCCCGACGCGACCTGTCATGTCAACGGCGACAGCCTGCCCATTTTCAGCGAACCCGGGGACGAGGGGAGCATCACCGACTGGATCATTCCGGCGCTGGCGCTGCCTCGGCACAGCGCGGTCCTGGCGCGGACTGCTGACGGCGCCTGGCTGCAGCTTGCCAGCGGCTGGGTGCGGGCGACGCAACTTCGCGGCGCCTGCTACAACATTCCGCTGATCAACGCGGCGGCGGGCGATGCCAGCGGCTGTTTCATGCGGCCAAGCGGGGCGCGAGTGACTGTGCGCGAAGGCCCCAACGGACGCATCGTTTCGCGCTTGGAATCGCACGAGACGCAGGCGGTCTTGGGGCGAAATCACGCCGGCGACTGGCTCTTTTTCCGCGGCGGCTGGGCCAGTCTTGACCAGCTTGAATTATCCGGCGTCTGCGATAGCTTGCCCGCGCTCAATCCGGCGCAGGTCGGCAGCGGCGTCATCGACCTTTGCCCGCCCGGCTTCGTCGGATACCTGACGCCCCGCATAAGCATCGGGACTGCGACGGCACGGGTCGCTTCGACTACGCTGGCGAATCGGCTGCGGGCCGCGCCCGCTCTTGACGCCGAGCTCATCGGCGAGATCCCGCCGCGCACTATCATTGACGCCGTCCTTGATGGGCCCGCCTGCAACCTGGCCTTCGTCTGGTGGCAAGTCCAAGTAGATGGCGTAGTCGGCTGGACGGTCGAGAGCGATCTCAATGCCTACCACTATTATCTCGAGCCAATGCCCAACTCCGGCAGCGGCCTTGCCAGCGCTGATAAAGACAGCCCGCGTGCGCCCACGACTGTCGCGCTCCCGGCTTCGGGCCGCATGATCCACAGCGGCAACATCCAGCGCCTCGACACAGTGCATCTGCTCCAGGTCAATTCGCCGCAAGCCGTCGCCTGGTCGCCCAGCGGCCAGCTCGCCATCGTCCAAGGCAACGGTCAGATCGCGCTCTACGCCTCGCCGACCTTTGCCCGCGTAAACGACGTCTCGCTTGCTCCGCCCATCGCCGGCGCAACCGCCGTGGCATTCACGCCGACCGGTTGGCAGCTGATCATCGGCGGCGCCGACGGCAGCATAAGCCTCGCCTCACTCGCGTCCGACGTCTCGCCGCGCGCCTTGCCATCATTCGGCGCTCTACCTAGCCCCGTTCGCGCCTTGACCTCGTCGCATGTCGGCGACCGTCTGGCAGCCATCAGCGGCGACGAATCACTCAGCATCTCGCGTCGTGCCGGGGCGCTCCAGCTCTGGTCTGCGTCCGGCGTAGCGCCAGCAGGAAGCCAGCTGAGCCTGCCGCTGGCCTTCCCCTACCCCTTGACCGCCGTCGCCTTCAGCCGCGACGATCGCTGGCTGGCGGTCAGCGGCGAAACCGAGCGCGGCAATCGCGCCGCCCTGTGGGTCTACGATGTCGCCACGGGCGCGCTGGAATTCAGCAAGCCGCTGGTTCCAACGCTGGGGCATGCCCTCTTGCGCGCGGCGCCAACGGCCGACCTGGGCGACTTCGTCTACAGCAGTGGCGACAGCCTCTATCAGCTCGCGCTTGAGTCCGGCGCGGACCTTCGCTTCTATCATCAGGGCGGGGGCGTGCTGCAGCAGCTCGCCTTTCGACCACATGTCATCGCCGGCGCCGAAGCCCTGATGGCCCTGCTGCTGCGCGACCGCCTGGGCCGGGCCGAGCTGCACATCAGCAACGCCCTCAGCGCAAAGTCGCCAACCACGAGGCTGCCGATTGAGGCATCCGCGCTGGCCTTCAGCGAAGACGGCGCCATGCTCGCGCTGGCACAGGCGGATCAAAACCGCGTTCTCATCCTGGGCGTCCCTGCCGGCTGAGCGCCGAACGACATCTGCTGACAGCGCGCGCCAAACATGCTAGGATGACGCTGTCTGCCCAGCGCCGAAACAGAAAGCGCCGCCGATGCCAAACGCCATGACCGTCACGCCAGTGAGAGCGCCCGTCCAGGACCGGCCCTTCGACTTGGTCAAAACCGCCGCCGACAGCCTCGCGCTCGCGCAGCTGCGGCCACGGGACGGCGATGTGCTGGCGGTATCGAGCAAATACGCCGCCATCGCCGCCGGGCGCATCGTCAATCTCGCCGATGTGCGGCCCTCGCTGCAAGCGCAAGACCTGGCCGCCCGCTATCCCATCGACCCCGCCCTCGCCCAACTGGTCATTGAAGAGGCCGACCATATCTTCGGCGGCATTGAACTGGGCTTCCTGCTGACTGCTAAAGGCGGCGTCATCTCGCCCAACGCCGGGCTGGATCGCTCGAACATCCCCAGCGGCCAAGTGGTGTTGCTGCCGCGTCAACCCTTTGCCCTGGCAGAATCACTGCGCCAGGCGCTGCAACGTCGGCTCGGTTGCAAGCTGGGCATTGTGCTTACCGACAGCTGGCTGATGCCCGGGCGTTATGGCGCCACCGGCATCGCCATCGCCATGGCGGGCTTTCAGCCGATCAAGGACGAGCGCGGCAAGCGTGATCTCTTCGGCAACCCCATGGCGGTGACGCAAATCGGCATCGCCGACGCGCTGGCCGCCTGCGCGCAAATCGTCATGGGCGAGCGCGACGAAGCCACGCCCTTCGCCCTGATCCGCGGCGCCGATATCAACTTGAGCGACGAGCCCATCACAGCCGACGATGTCGCCATCCCCTGGCGCCACTGCATCTATGTCGAGTCGCTGACCCTGGGGCTCTTGCAATCTGACCCACTAGGCTCTATTACTCGCTGACATCATCGGCCTGATAACGCGCCCTTAGCAATACATTCTAACTTTCTCTGTTGCACTTCTCACGGTTAGCCGCCTCCTCTGCTGCATAGCTAGCTGATGCCTATTACAGTTGCGTTGGTTTCCGGTTAGTTCTCGTCTTGAATTCGCTGGAAGCTGCGTTCCCGTGTATCGGAAAACCGTATTAAGGAGTGGTAACCTATGCAGCGGACGATCTTCAGTGCAATCTGTCTTGCGGTACTTGTCTACGCGATTGCGCTCGTCCCGGCGGCCCTCGCCGACGACGACAAGCCGACCATTGCGGTCCTGACCCTCAGCGCCCAGTCACTGCGCGGTCGCACAATTACGGGGCTGTTTGATACGCTGGCTTACCATGGTTTCGTCGATCAGGAGGAGATTGACAGCTTTACGCTCAACGAAGACTTTGAGGGCGAGCATCTCAACATCATCTGGCGCGACGCGGGCTTTGACTTGCCCACAGTCAGCATCATGGTTGACGAAGCGCTGGATCGAGGCGCCGACATTATGGTTACGCTGACGACCAATGTCACGCTCGCTGCTGTTAAGGGAGCGCTTGATAGCGGGATTGAGCCGCCGCCGCTGGTGATATTCGCCATCGTAACCGCGCCTTATTCGGCCGGCGTGGCCGAGGCGCCTTGCGTGAAACCGTCCAACGTGGTCGGCAGTCACGCCCGCGTTTCCTATGAGGACATGGTGGGCTTGGCCCCGCTGCTGGACCCGGATGTTGACCTCATCGGCAGCTTCGCCACCCCGGCGCGAACGGCCACCGTAATCGGCGTCGAGCGGATCAAGGGCTACGCCGCGCAACTCGGCATTGATGTGGAGACCGCCTCTTGGGTCACCGCCGCTGACGGCATCGTCGGCGCAGAAACGCTCATCGACAAGGGCGTCGACATGTTTGTTTCGATCGGCTACCCGGAATCCTTGCCCGCGATTGTCGAATCCGCCAACGTATCCAGCATACCGATCGTCACCTCAACGATGTCCTACTTGCCGACTGGCGCGCATGTCGTTTCCGGCTTCTACTCCTACTATCAAGAGGGGCAAATTATCGGACAGATGCTGGTGGCCGAGCTGCAAGGCATATTGGACCCGGTGCATACGGCCATCCATGCCGACACAGCCGTCACCATCGCGCTCAACCTGGATTCCATCGCGGCGGGCGGCATCGAGATACCAGATGAGCTGATGGAACGGGCGGACTTCGTGTTTGAAAATGGCGAAAGCACCGACGAATTCGTCAGGCCCGAATATGCCGATGCCAGCGACGAAGAACGCCACGAGGAATTGACCGGTTTTCTCGACAGCTTGCACTGCTCGGATGAGATGATCGCGGAACAGCGCGCCGCGCTCGAAGCTGAAGAATAACGCGAGCCGACATTCCGGCCGAAACTATCGCGGCGTGGGCGCGTCACTCTCCTTTGCCTGCGCCGCGTTCCCTTGCCTGATTTCAATTCGGCGCGCCCGGCGCTAATCGGCGGAATCGACCGCGCGGAATTGAGCGATCCCCCACCATCTGCGGCTGACGAATCGATCCGCCGGCGGCACTGTATCAATAGGGCGTCGTTGCTGCTCGGCATGGCCCCGGCGCATGCGTCAGTCGACCGCTGAGACGGCCTTCAACGCCAGGATAACGCTGCGCGAAACTGACGGATTCGCATTAGATTCCGCCGTCCCGGCTTTGACATTTCCCTACGCCTGACTTACACTTGTGACAAGATGATATACGCGATGCCCCATCACATTGACTCATCCAGTTGGACTAAAAAGCGCGCGGCGGAGCCACCTTGTTCGCCCCGCGTTTTTTGTTTTCTGCCCGGCACTGCCTAGCTGAAGGGATTGACATGGACGCAAGCATGATCAACAAAATTCAAAAGGCCGGCGAATACGCCAACCAACCGGAACGGGCGACCTTCAACAGCCTCACCGTGCATTTCCGCGGCGACAACAGCAGCTACGAAATCAGCCTGGACGCAGATGGTTGGTCTTGCACTTGTTCCGGCTTTCAGCGCTACGCCATTTGCCCGCACATCATGGCCCTGGAGAATCTGCTCAAGCCCATGCTGAAACGCCGGCCAGTGCCCTACGCGCCCGGCCAAAACATCGTCAGCGATGTGGAGAAGGCAAAGCGCTACGCGGACGAGCGCGACCGCATCCAAATCGTCAGCTTTGACTGTGAGTTTGCCGGCTATAACCGCGACCACCGGGTCACCTACGACCGCGGCAACTGGACCAGCACGGCTTCTTTCTTCGCCCAGCGCGGCGTCTGCAGCCATACCATGGCCTTGGAGCGCATCCTCAAGGGCATGGTGCAGCCGGTGCGCGCGCAGCCCGTGGCATAGGTGGCGGAGCCAAGCTTGAGCCAGACTTATGTCCGCAATTTAGGCTATGGCGCGCTATGAATGTTGCGGGCTTTCCGCCGCGTACCTCAGGGTCAGGAATAGCTCTTTCAGCGGTTGGCGAACGCCGCTCTCAGGTTCCGAAAGCACTAGAGCCTGATAATTGCTGAGAAATTCGAGTCTTACCTGATAAAACAGGTGTAAGAAGTAACGCACAAACGCGACGCAGTCTAGCGCGGCAAATTCTGTTCCTAAGCGGCGTTCGTTAAAGTCTTTGATTTGCTCCGTAACATCCTCACTAATTGGAAAGGTAGTAACGAACAGATATTGCTGAACGCTCTGAGTCCCTTTTGCAACTTTGTTCAACGCTTGTCTTACGTCGCCTCTCGTAAGCTGTCGTGACTTCATTTCATACACCGTTATAATTTTATTGCTGTCTTTCAGCGCAACCTCCATATCACCAAGCGACCGCGTTTGAGAATCGGCTGCTGTGTGCGGGTGCAATGGCACAATGTGTTCATTAAGTTGAGATTCGATGGTTCGATATATGGCGTGAAAAGCTAGTACCGGTAGGCGGCTGGAATAGGGCTGATCCAAATGCCGGTCTACAACACCTACTATATCGTTTACCGTGAGCTGAGAGGGATCAGATTGTTTCAGATCTGCTAGTAGAGACTCCATTCTTGTCTTCTGCTCGTTGCGCTTAATGACGAGAATGCGCAGTATTTCGCAGAGCAAATCTTGGGGCGACTCCCTCTTTCTTGCAACGTCGTCGAGCAATGACAATACGGATTCGTAGAGTTCTCGTGGACGCCCCATTAGCGTCACATTCTTTGAGAGCATAACCTCATGATTTCTGAATGCTGGAGTCAAAAACGCCGTCGTAACATTGCAGGGCAATTCGTGCCTTTCGACAAAAGATGTAATGTACCGTTCATCATACTGCCGCCCAGAGTAGCAGTCGTCCCCGCCAATTTCTTTATAGGGCATACGAATATCCAAGTTCGGCTGATGCAGCTTGGCCAATAGACAGGCCATTAGAAATCTGACGCCTGCTCTATTTTGCTGATTTCGACATATGTAATCTATCTGTTCGCGTCGTACCGCGTCATCGACATGACTGTTGTCCAAGTCACGGGTCACAACCTTAAGCGACTGTTCAAGGATTTCTTCTGCTGTTGCCATTCACCCACTCTTCTCGGATCGTAGTTGGTCCAAAGCGTTTCCTGACGCGGTTGCCTAACTGAATTGATCTTCTTTACAGGAGCATTGGTCACATACCAGTCAAAATACAACTCATCCATCAACTCACATTCATATCCCGACAGCGCAACCTTACCATTTACATTTCGTAGTGCGTCAGCGAGCTCAATATGTTCTCCATCTGACATCTCATACTTGTAGGCATTGGTATCGCCTCTCGAGGCATGTACGTAGGGCGGGTCACAGTAGAAGAGAGTTTCTTCACTGTCGTATCGCCGTATAACGTCTATTGCGCTTCCATGTTCGATTTGAACACGTAAGAGTCGCTGCGCTACCTCGCTCAACCCTTCTACACTTCCTAACCATCGCGAAACAGCGCCCGCCATTCCAGCGCGGCTGGTCAATTTGCAATGTGCCCAACGCCCGGTACTAGCACTCTGAGCCAAACCTGTCCTAACCTGCCTTGCCCTAACGAAGAATTGCCTAGCGCGCTCCACATCGTCAGTTTCTTTGCTCTGCGCGTCGATGGCTAACTCAAACTCTTCGCGGGAAAAAGGAGTCAAACCAATCCGCTCTATTAGCTCGTCCTTATGTTCACGAAGAACTCTAAAGAAGTTGACCAAATCGCCATCAAGATCGTTGTAGGTCTCGACTGGCGCCGGTACACGATTGATAAGCACTGCGGCAGACCCACCAAATGGCTCGCAGAAGTGTCGGCATTCGGGCAATAGCGGTAGCAGCCAGTCAAGATGACTGTATTTGCCACCATACCAGCCAAATGCAATCTTCTTCTTTTTCTGCATCGTAATCCTTATTTTCGGTAACTTCTGCCATTTTAGCACATCAGTCCAGCCTTCACCCAGCCACGCCGACGGGCGCAATGCCATCGTCAGCCTCGTCTTCTTCCGCCTCCAGCCGCGGGTCGCCCGGCGCCACCTCATAAACCGCCTGCCAGGCCTGATAATGCGTGAAAACCTGATCCCGCTTGACCAGGCTGCCGTCGCCAGCGTAGATGTCGCGAGTGACCCAGACATCAGCGCCATCGGCCGAATAATCGATCTGGCGGATTTGACCGAGCGCCAGATCCTCCGCCGCCACGAAGCCGTCCGGCGGCGCCGGCACGATATCACGGATGACCGCCTGCTCCACTGTCGTGTGCCAATGGCGCGTACTATAGAAGCGGAATTGCAGCGCGTCTTGCGTCGGCAGAAAGGCGCTCTCGATCAGCAGGTGATGCGGCGTGTTGTTCTGGAAGCGCAGGTCGACATCGGGCTGCCAAATAGCCGCATCCAGCCCGGGCCCGGCGCCGGCGTATTCGTAGTAGCCGACGCGGTAGCCGTGGCTGTTGCGCTCGGTGATGGCGTAGCCGCCGCTGAAAGCCGCGCGGAACATGGTCGTGCTGACCTGGCAGATGCCGCCGCCTATGCCGGTGACGGTCGCGCCGCCGAGGATGACGCTGCCCTCCAGGTAGCCCTCATCGGCGGTGATGGGACCGAGATGCGCGTTGAACGAGAACTCCTCGCCCGGCGCCACGATGATGCCAGCCAGCTTGCCCGCGCCCAGAGCGATATTGCTGCGCCGATTCGGCCACGAGCCCCAGAAGTAAGTGGTGGCTTCCGACACCAACTCGCTGATGCCCAATTCCGCCGCGCTGATGCCAACCGGATAACGTGGCGGGATCGGCTCGAAGACCATGGCCACGCGCCGCTGCATCGGCTCGAAAACAGCCGCCTCAAGCTGGGCGATGGTTTCGCCGACCTTGAGCGCGCGCCCGCCGGTGGATGGCGAGGTGGCGGTGAGCTGGCCGCTGGCCGGGTCGAAGTCGAAGCGGCCGTCCACCGGCGCCGTCGATAGCGCGGGCGACAAAGTGCGGAGGAAATCGGCGAAGGCGCTCAGATCGACGCTAACGTCAAAGCGCAGGTCGTCGTCGACGGCGCGCCGCGTGACTTGCAAGCCAGCGCGGATCTGATCCAGCGTGATGACCCAAGGCGCCAGGATATCGCCCTTGGGCAAGGTCGCCACCAACTGCAGCGGGGCCGATAGCGCCGTGTGCACCCGCGCCGCCGCCGCTTCGACGTTGCCGATGCGCGGCGGGCTCTCCTCGACAGCCAGCGGGATGACGCGCTCGCCATCCGCGGCCAACACTGCCGAGCGCAGCTTGCCGAGCGTCGCGTCGGCATCTAGCCGCCTTCCTGCCCATCCGCCGTCGAGTTCGACCTGATAACCCGTCACAGTAAGTGAGGCGTCTTGGCGCTCCCGGTCGATTTCAGCGCGCAAGCCTTCGAGATACGCCAGCGCCTGCGCCTCATCAAAGCGCAACATCAGCGGCAATTGCGCGCCCTGGAACCAGGCGCTCGCCTGCTGCTGGAAGCGCTGTCGGCTCTCGGCGGCGTGGCCGATTTCGAACGCCTCCGCCACCAGCGCCTCAAGCGGCAAGCGCAGGCCCAACTCGGCCGCTTTCGCGCGCCAGGCGCGGTCGCCATAAGTGAAGGTGTAAACTTCGTCTTCGACGGCGCCGTACCGCGCGGATAAGGCAGCGGCGGCTTCCGGGCGCGCCAGACCGCCAATTTGGACCTCGCCGACTTGCACGCCGGGCACGATGCGGTCTTCCAACGCCAACTGCACGCCGACCAAGGCGATCAGCAACAGCAGCGCCAGCAAGAGCATGCCCAGGAAGGTCAGCACGCTCAAGCGCAGCAAGCGCACCAGCAGGGGCGCCTTCAGCGGCGGCGGATGAAAGGCGGACGGGGCGTTCATTGTGCAGTTGCGCGCTTCGCCGGCGCGTCAAGCAAGGGAATGCACGGCAATCTCGTGTTGCGGCATCGGCTTTGGCGGCTCGCCGCAGGAGGTCTGCCGCGGCATCGACATCCGCGTTTTGACATCGGCGCTGTAGCTGCTGGCGCCGTTGACGAAACACACCCGCCGCGCGCCATCCGGCAGTTCGCTCACATCCGCCAGGCGCAGATCGTCGATGCGAAAGCTGCTTGTCAATTCGCGGATAAGCGCTTCGGCGGCAGCGGCTGCGGCGTGCTCAGCCTCACTCAGCCAGTGCCCGGCGTAAGCGCCGCGCCCGCGATACTTGTACGTCAAGAGATACCCGGCGCGATGATTGGTCACGATAGCCTCGGCATCGCCCGGGTCGACATGGCCGTAGACGATGCCCTGCGGGAAGGCGATCAAGGTGGCCGCCATACGATGCCCGCCGATGTGCGTCGTCTGCCAAACGCGGTCCGCGCCCGCCTGAGCCGCCAACTCATGATACACCGGCGTGCCCAACGCGGCGCAGCAGGGGTCGTGCCGGCCGTTGGTGCAGACGGTGTAAAGCTCGTCGACCTCGGCCATATCGCGCCCGTTGATTCGCGGCCTGCGATCGGCGCCCAGGCTGTCGATCTCGACGTGCAGCAACTCGGCGAAGTCGGACAACGCCGCGTGATATAGCTTCGGCGCCGCTTGATTGGTCAGGGCGATGTAGAAGTTCTTCGCTTGTGATTGCGGCCGGCGGATGAAGAGGACTTTGCCGCGCGGGGTGGACTGTAGGTGCGTCAGGTAAGGCGCGAAGGGCCCGCCGGTCGCCGCTGATTTAACCGCGCTCGCGCCCCAGCCGCCGTAATCCGGCAAGCTGCTTTCGATGAGGAAGAAGGTGTCAGCCGGTTTGAAGGTGCCGGCCAGTTGCTCTTCCGCCGCGCGCGATTCCTCGGCGCAAGTCAAGGTCGTTTGCATCGGCTTAGCCTGTCATCTTGAGCTTTTGCTACGCCAAGTCTATCACGTACCAGCCGCGACAACTATGCGCAGCCACGCGACAGCGCTACAATCGACCTGCGTTCGCTCGCCCGAAGATGCCCATTGGCCAAAGCTTTCCACATAAACCTTGAGCCTCGCGCGCGGCAGGCAGGCACGGCGCATGGAACATGAAGAATGACGCTTACAGGCGTCGAATGCGTTATTTATCGCCGGCCTCAGTGGCCAAATGTTCTGGTGCTATTCCAGGCGACGTACTCTTCCCACGCCATCTGTCTTATGCCCGCGCTGGGATCAAGGTCCTTTAGCACTTTGAACGTACTGCATTCCCACTCCTCGCGCAAGTTGCCCTCGGGATAGCTTATGCCGTTAACGTGGTGATAGACGTGGCAAGCCTCATGATACAAAATGCCGGCGATAAACGGCAATCTGCTGTCGAAGGCTCGGCAATCCGTCTGCACCATGACTCTGGCTATGCTGGTGGCGACGCGTGCGGTACAGGTGAGCGGACCATCTTCATCCGGTACTTCGACGATCACGTTTGTGTGGCTGGCGACATAGTTATACCAGTGCGGCGTTCGCGCTTCGAGCAGGTCAAGCGCCGAAGTAATCCAGCGGACGAACGCGGGCGATCCCTCAATCGGCGGTCTGGAAGGCGATACCGGCCTGTGCCTGGACGGTGAAGCGCATTGCTGATTCTGGTAAGCCCAATAGCCCGCAATCCAATCTGTTTCGGTGCTGCAAACGCGGTCAATGCCACAGCAGTTGTCGACGGTGACGGGTTTACTGCTCGCGGGCTCGGCAAGGTTTAGCTGCGTCGGCAGGGCAATTGCCGGACACTCGTTCCGCTGGTATGCCCAGTAGCCCTCTACCCATTCGGCGTCGGTCTCGCACTGGCGGTCTATGAAGCAGCAGTTGTCGACATCCGCTTGATTTGCCGAAGCTTCAACGCGCTCGTGCGCAACCCAACTCGCCATCCAGTAAGAGCCGCCGTCGCGATTCACCTGCAACCAGCGATTGAATTCGCTGATGACCTCTACCGTGGTTCCGGCGGCCGCAGTGGCGAGAACTGCGCTCTCAAGGCTGTAAGACGCCCTCAAGTTGGTGTTGTATCGGACGCGGATAGCGTAGCTTTCGGCGAAGCTCGTGGCGGAGATCATGAACACGATCGCTGCGACGACTATCAAGCGCATTGTGGTCTGCTTCCTGTCGGTTGCCCGTTGAAACCAGCTATGCGGTCACCAAGACGTCGCGCAATTGTGTCGCTGACGTCGTGTCTGTTCAAAGTTGTGGTTCGGCTGCAATCGCTTCCATTGGATACAGTATAGTACATGCTTCCATGATCCACCAACCGGAGCAATTCTCTGCGTTACAATTGAAGAGTCTTTCGAAAACCGGTCGAGCGTGCGCCCATGCCCAAACTCTCCATCCGCAACCTGAGCCTAAAGCGCGGCGGCGCGCCCGTCTTGCGCGATATCTCGCTTGACGTCGCCGCTGGCGAGCTACTCGTCGTCATCGGGCCCAGCGGCGCCGGCAAGAGTTCGCTGCTGCGCTGCATCAACCGGCTGAACGACATCGACGCTGGCGCGATTCAGCTCGACGGCGGGTCAATCTACGACTTGCCCGTGACCGAGCTGCGGCGCCAGGTCGGCATGATGTTCCAGAAGACGGCCGCCTTCGACGGCACGGTCGCCGACAATATCGCTTTCGGCGCGCGCTTGCAGGGCGAGGCGCTCTCCCGCAACGCGATCCTGGCGCTGATGGGGCAGGTCTCGCTGGAAGCGGAACTGATTGACAAAGCGGCGGCCTCCCTCTCCGGCGGGCAGGAGCAGCGGCTGGCCATCGCCCGCGCGCTGGCTTTGAACCCGTCCCTGCTGCTGCTGGATGAGCCGACCTCGTCGCTTGACCCCATCGCCACCAGCCATGTTGAGGACTCGCTGATGCGGCTGCGCCAACGCGGCAACCTGACGATGATCTGGGTTTCGCATTCTATCGAGCAAGCGCGTCGCGTGGGCAGCCGCGTGCTCTTGCTGGATGCGGGCCGCGTCATCCGCGAGGACACGGTCAGCGCCATGCTCGACCCCGACACAGGCGATAGACGCGCGCTGGCCTTCGCCGAGGGCGATAAAGCAGGCTTGCAAGAACTCGGCGCCTAATCCCCGCTATTCGCTTTCAGTCGGTCCAGGTATTCGCGGTCTTCGTCGCTGAGCGGCGCGCGCTCCAGCATGTCAGGTCGGCGTTCCCAGGTGCGTTTCAGCGACTGTTGCCGCCGCCAACGCTCGACCTCGGCGTGATGGCCGCTGGTCAATACCTCGGGCACGCCCAGCCCACGGACTAGCGGCGGGCGCGTGTAGTGCGGGCCTTCCAGCAAGCCGTCGGCGTGGCTGTCCCGCTGATGCGCGCCTTCCGCGCCCAGCACGCCCGGCAGCTGCCGCACGACAGCATCGGTCAGCACCATCGCCGCCAATTCGCCGCCCGTCAGCACATAATCGCCGATGCTGATTTCATCGCTTATCGCCAACTCGCGCGCGCGCTCATCGACGCCTTCGTAGTGGCCGCAGACGAGAATCAGCCGCGGCTCCAGCGCCAGCTCCGCCGCGACCCGGTGCGTCAAGCGTCGCCCTTGCGGCGAAAGCAAAATGACTGGCGCCGTCGCATCGCCCTTGACCACCTCGATAGCGCGCAAAAGCACATCGGCTTTGAGGATCATGCCGCCACCGCCGCCATAAGGCGTGTCATCAACCTGGCGGTGTTTGTCGAGGGCGTAGTCGCGGATGTCGTGCGTGTAAAAGTCGAGCGCGCCGCGGTCCCGCGCTTTCCACATCATGCTGGCGGACATGACCGCGTCGAACATTTCGGGGAAGAGCGTCAGGACGTCAATGCGCATGGGGCGGGGAGCTCGCGCTCACATCTCGGCGCGGGTTTGCAAGAAAAAGGCCTTCTTCAAGTTGGGCAGCGTAAAGTCGAAGCCGCAAGACTTGAAAAAGTCTTCGGCAGCGCTGATCGACATAATTTCGTAAATCCCCTTACGCCGCGCCAGCTCAACGCAGACCGCCACCAGTTGCTTGCCGATGCCCATGCCCTGCGCCCGCGGGTCGACCGCCAAACTGCGAATCTCGCACAGCTTTCGGCTGTAAATCTCCAAGGCCACGCAGCCGACGATCTCGCCGTCCAGCCGCGCGATGAATGAGGTCTCGAGCAAGCCCTCCAGCTCGTCAAAGGTGCGCGGCAGCAAGTCGCCACTGGCGACGAAGGGCTTGATGAACGCCAACAGCTCCGGCAGATCGCTCGGCTCGGCTTTGGCGATGGTGATGGCTTTGGACGTTTCGCCCAACATGCGCCTCTCCTGTAGCCCTATCTTGCAAGTGTAGCAGTTCGCCCGTTCAGGGCAACACCCTTTGGCGGGCTAGGGATCGCCGGTCGATTCTGTTACAGTACGCTCGCCGCCTAATCGTGAAAGCCCGCACCCATGCCGAAAATCACGGTCGCGTCACAAAATCCGGTCAAGCTGCGCGCCGCGCTGAACGCATTCCAGCGGATGTTCCCCGCCCTCGATTTTGCAGTGCAAGGCGCCGCCGTCGATTCCGGCGTGGGCGACCAGCCGCGCAGCCGCGCCGAAACCATGGCCGGCGCCCGCAACCGCGCGCGCAATGCCCGCCAATCGCAGCCGGCATCCGACTTCTGGGTCGGCATTGAAGGCGGCATAGAAGACAGTCCCGCCGGCATGACCTGCTGCGCCCGCGTCCACGTCATCAACCGCGCCGGCAAGATCGGCCTGGGCCAGACCGCCGTGTTCTATCTGCCCATGGAGGTCGCCCAGTTGGTCCGCGCTGGCCTGGAGCTGGGCCACGCCGATGACCAGGTCTTCGGCCGCGAGAATTCCAAACAGGAAAACGGCGCCATCGGCCTGCTCACCGATGATGTGGTCGACCGCGAAGCCTACTACACACATGCCGTCATCATGGCGCTCGTGCCCTTCAAGAACCCGGCGCTGACCTGGTAGTGTAGCGCCCCCATCCCCCAGCCCCTTCCCCCACCAGGAGGGAAGGGGAGCGTCTCCAATTCCAAGACGCCGCGCCAACGCGGTACAATTATCGCGCCAGCATCAAATCGTCTGCCAGACACTGGGAGGTGGCATCATGCCTGACCTAAGCGCTGAATTCCACGGCATCGAGCGAGTGCTGCTATCGATGGCATTTGTCCTGGTCGCCGCGCTGATTTCCCGCTGGCAAAGCTCCGACCTGGAAAAAGACCTGGCCATCGCCACGCTGCGCAGCTTCGTCCAGCTGATCGCCATCGGCTACGTGCTGGAACTGGTCTTCGAGATGGATGTGCCGCTCTTCACCATCGCCATCTTGCTGGTGATGATCAGCATCGCCGGCCGCACCAGCGGCGCGCGCGCGGTGAAAACGCCCAACGGCGTCATGATCGCCTGGCTGGCGATCGGCATCGGCGCCGGGCTGACCATCGCGATTCTGGTGGCGCTGGGCGTCTTCGACTTCGTGCCGCATGACATCATCCCCATCGGCGGCATGATCGTGGGCACCTCCATGACGACCGCCACCCTGGTCATCACGCGGCTCACCAGCGATTTTTACGACCAGCGCGATATGATCGAGGGCAAGCTGGCGCTGGGCGCCACATCGCGCCAAGCCTCGCTGACGCAATTCCAGCGCACCATCGTCAGCGCCATGACGCCCATCATCGACACGACCAAGACGGTCGGGCTCATCAAGCTGCCCGGGGCGATGACCGGCATGATCCTGGCCGGCGCCAGCCCGCTGGAGGCGGTGCAGCTGCAAATCATCGTGATGTACATGCTGGTGGGCGCGGCGACATTTACCGGGTTGATCGCCGCCTGGCTGACCTACAGGCAGTTCTTCACCCCGGCGCATCAGCTGGCGTTGGAGTGAGGGGTTCAGCTTGATACAAATCTCGCTTGTTCAATCAATAGTTTTCACGTACACCACCATATTTACCATTTCGTCGGGACGGTATTGTACTGTCATGCGCTTCAGGAATTTCACCCACGTCCCTGTGAAGTGCTTTTCCTGCTGTCCAAACACAATTCCGGCGTGCTCCACGCCCTGACTTGCCAGGTCAACCAAGTCGCTATCATGCGTGCAAAAGACGCGACCCAAATTGGTCGCGCGCTCCAACTGATTCGGATCTCCTTCCCCGAATGTTCTAATCTGGGGCACTGTGACAACATCAATGTCTTGGCGCACCAGTTGGCGCGCAATCTCAATGTCCAAATGCTCGTCAAGGTAAAATCGTAGACTTGCGGCTTCCAACACCTTTGTCCCTCAACTCGCGCGCTCTGATGATCTGTTGCTCAATGTCGGCGTCTATATCGTCTTTGTGCAAGTTGTAATAGGCGAGTGCCGCATGTACCTCCGCCAGCGAAACCTGAAAGCCCTCGGCCATTTGCTCGGGACTGCGGTCGTGGTAGCGCATCGCGACCACAATATCCGATACGCGCAGCCCCGTGCCGATGATGCAGGGTCTGCCGCCGCGTATCTGGGGATCGCGGAAGATGAGGTTGATGCTTTCGACAGTTTTCATAAGGACTCGCCTATAGTTCAGGTTGCTACCAGATTATAGCGCCTCTCACAGTTAAGGTACAGCTTGGCTGACGTATCGGCAGTTCTTCACCCCGGCGCATCAGCTGGTGTTGGAGACTTAGGCTGATGCGGCTTCCCGCTCGTCACGACACAAACATTCCAGCTTTACGCCCGCCGCTTCAAGCTGAGGCTCAAATGCCAGCCAGCAACGGTCAGCCGCGTTGACAATTGGAGCGTCAGTTCCCATTTCTTTCTTGAAGCGGACGGCCAGCGCGACCCATTTCTTATCGTCCGGGTCGAAGCGTTCGCAACGCGGGACTTCTGTGGTCCAGTTTCCTTCGTTGTCGGGGTAGTCCTGATAGTTTCCTAATTCATCCATTTCGGTCGACAAGGTACGAACTCGTGACGGACGCCGAAGATTGAGCAACATATACATCAAGAATTGACCAGCGCGCGTTCCCTTTGGGTCCGGATACATATTGTTTCGGTATTCCGAGATTGCGCTACTATTATTGTCTATAACGACTACAATATCGCCCTTGATGACTTGGTTGATGATTTCCCCGCAATCAACTTCACAGCGCTTTGACGCTTTTGAGTTCATGCCGGCTGCCGTCAGCGGAACATTTGTATCTACAATTTTATGAGGCATTGGCTTGCATCTGCTTGCGTTCCAAGCTGGCGTCAAAAGAGGCGACAATTTCACCGAGCAAGTCACCAAAGAAATCATCAGGCCAGTTATGTATTTCACCGAACAGATTGACTTCAAGATTGGTAATGCTGGATACTCCGCCAGACTGTTCACAAAAGTACAGAGCAGCGTCTTGCCTATCGAATTTTTCTTCGGCGATTCGTCTTAGGAGGCGCCTCATCATATGCTCGCTATGACTCTCCAGAATTATTTGCAAACTTCGATTGTCAATGCAATCAATAAACACATCAGCCAAGCCCGCTTGCACCGAGGGATGCAAGTGCAATTCCGGTTGTTCCAATATGACCGTGGAGCCTTCAGGCACATAGTAACAAAGTACAAGCACTGGCAAGACCTGAGAAACGCCAATACCCATATCCGTAATGCGTACCTCAGAACTCCTACTGTGTCGCTTTAGCCACACTGCATACTCGCTGCTTCCCCTGTACAAGGGCCTTGTCTCAAACGAATGTGCAAGGTCCAAGTCGACTAGCCATTGAGCGACGCGTGTCTCTAGCTTGCTGAAACGCTTCCTTCCATCCGGATAAACTTTCCTGTTCCTGCCTCCCAGCAGCGCTGGCACGGCCAGTTCACCTTTCAGCCCAACATCAACGGGGTTTTCGCCCGCCCAAGTGTACGTCCTTTGAGGATACTCTCGCAGAGGACCAAGATAATATAGCTGTTGAAATCGGCGCTCGAATTGGAGTGCTAAGTCGCTGAGGTATCCCGTGTCCTGATAGTAGCGCATCGCTTCGTCAGAAAAGCTATAACACTTTTCAGGCTTCATATAGACTCGGGGACGCCCTTGCGCCCTGACGGGTGGTTGTCCGTCAACTTCTATACGAATCGTGTAGTGATAGTTTCTTGGGTTCCGGGACAGCTCCACAGAAAACTTGTCGCCACTCGAATAGCGAAGCTTGTCCACATATATTCTTTGCTGAGCCGCATGAATGACGGTCTCAAATGCCAAGTCTTCAACGGTTATCGTTCCGTTATCCACCGGAACGGGAACGCTAAATGTTGATTTGCCAGTTAAGTCCCATACCACGTTCAACGTCATGTCAGTAGTATCGCGAAACGTTATCTCTGGGGCAGTGCCTAAATTAACATAACCCTCTTGTATGCTGCCCGTCTTGAGCACCAGATTCCGATCATTCGACTCCGCCGTCTGCTTGAGCAAGAGCAACATTTGCAGCAAACTGCTTTTCCCCGAACTGTTCGCGCCGAAGAAACCCGTCAGCGGCGCCATGCGCACAGGCCCCGTATCACGCCAGGACTTGAAATTCTTCATACTGATTTGCTTGAACATGTCGAAGCTCTTTGCTCAGGCGCAAGCCCTCGTCGGACACTACAGCATCTTATCACGTCTAGCGCTGCAATTGAATTCAATCTCCTCCGCGCGCTCTGCGACCTCTGTAGTTCAAATGCAAATCCCATGCTAAACTCGCCGCCATGACTACCCCCATCCCCGCCACGCGCGAAGACGCCAAGCGCCTCAGCGTCTATCTGCAAGGCCTGCACCAACGCCCGGCCCGCAGCGACCCAGCCGCGCTCAAACGCATCATCGAGCGCATCGGCCTGCTGCAGCTCGACTCCATCAGCGTGGTCGCGCGCAGCCACTACCTCGTCATGCTCGCCCGCGCCGGCCTCTATGACCCGGCCGACCTCGACGCCCTGCTCGACGAAGGCTGGCTCTTCGAGACCTGGGCCCACGCCATGTGCCAGCTCCCCAGCGCCCACTACCCTTGGTACCACGCCTACATCCAGCAGAAGCGGCTCAAAGAGAGCCAGTGGCAAATCGAGCGCCTGGGCGATGAAACCGATGCCATCGTTGGTCACGTGCTGGAAGCGATCCGCCAGCGCGGCCCGCTGTCCTCCAAGGACTTTGAAAGCGAGCGCCGCGGCGAGGGTGGCTGGTGGAATTGGAAGCCGACCAAGGTGGCGCTGGAATACCTCTTCGACCGCGGCGAATTGATGGTCAGCCATCGCGTCAAGTTTCAGCGCTACTACGACTTGCCCGAACGCGTACTCGCCCGTCACGATTTCACGCTCGACAAGACCCTCAACGACTTCCGGCGCTGGGCGATCGAGCAGGGTTTGCGGCACATCGGCATCGGCACAGCCAACCATGTCGCCGACTATTACCGCCAATACAAACGCGCGGCCGCCGCCATCCTGGCTGATTTCGCGCAGTCGGGCGCCGCCCTGCCGGTTGCGGTCGACGGCTGGCGCGAGCTCGCCTACATCCACCGCGACAACCTGCCGGCGCTGGAGCGCATCCGCACGGGCGAGCACCAGCCGACCCTGACCGTATTCCTCTCCTTCGATAATCTCTTCTGGGATCGCTACCGCGACGAGGCGCTCTGGGACTTCTTCTACCGCATCGAGGTCTATACGCCCAAAGCCAAGCGCATCTACGGTTACTACGTCATGCCCATCTTGCACGGCTGCGAGTTGGTCGGGCGCATCGACCCCAAAGTCGACCGGGTGCGCAAGCGGCTGATCTTCAACAACCTGCACTTGGAGCGCGGCGTCAAGCTCAAGGGCGCGCTGATTCGCGGGCTGATCA
The DNA here is from genome assembly GCA_965208195.1 of Phototrophicaceae bacterium. GTDB lineage: Bacteria > Chloroflexota > Anaerolineae > Aggregatilineales > Phototrophicaceae > UBA6055. The sequence goes on from CBDBOC010000001.1 coordinate 173,014, forward strand.
GCGCCATCAAAGAATTCATGGCTTTCCACGGCTGCGACAGCTTCGAGCTGGTGCGATGCAATCGCGTCCCCCTGGCCCGCAGGCTGCGCAAACACTTCGCTTGAGCCGCCGGCCTTGGCGCAAACGCTGCTATAATTGAAGTTCCAGCAGGTTAGTTTGGGCCTGAAATGCACGCCAGCATCAGCGACATCCTGGGGAATCCGCGCAGCTTCGGCGGCAAAATCGTAAATGTTGACGGCATCCTCTTCATCACCGACTACGACCGAGACACAAGCCGCTTCCGGCAAGTCTGGCTGGTGCAATCCAGCGACAAACCAAATCGAGCCATTCGCAGCCGTCCCATCCGCAGCGATTCCACCCTCTGGCACGGCCTGTCGCGCCTCAACCCGCGCCACTTGCCCGGCTTCCAAACCTACCGTGTGCACGATGCCGTGCGCGCTTGCGTGCGTGTGTTGGCCGCCACATCCGCCTCCGCTGAGCCGCAGGTTGAGCTTTTGACCGCTGCCGTGTACCGGCGCGAATTCACGCTCTATGTCGGCGAGCGCGGCGTGCGCCTCGATCAAGCGCTGCCCGCCCGCACGGCCATTCAATCGACCGGCGAAATCCAGGCCGATATCGCGCGCTACCTGGGCCGGCGCTGCCAGGTCTACGGCACGCTGGTCATCCGCTCGGCGCCCGCGGCACAATTTCTGCTGCCCGGCAAGATTCCCTATTCGGGCGATTTCCGCGGCACGGTGGACAGTCTGGTCAGCGGTGATTTCGCGCCCGATTGGCTGGCGGATATCGAATACCCGCAGAGCGACAGCGCGCCCGCCAATGGCGACGCCTTGCCGGATTCCATTCACATCGACCTGGACTACGCCATCAAGGAACAGCTGTCGGTGCTGCCGGGCATCAACCAGACCGTCGTCAAACCGGCCATCGTCGTGGGCGCCTTGGGCGCGCGCGACCACGAAGAACACTTCGCCACGCTAAGCGAGATCGAGAGTGTCTATCTGCAAAACATCGTCTATGCTGGTCGGGGCAAATCACTCGAGTCGGTCATCAAGCTCAAGAATTTCGCAGCGCTGGCGGAAGCCATCTAATGCGCCGCCGCGCCGGGCGCAGCAGGGTCGGCGTTTGCAGCCGCCGGTGATAGACGATCCACTCAATCGCCAGCACCAGCAGCGCGGCCACGACCAGGGGCAGCCAAAATTCGCGCAAGCCCAGTTGCTCGTCAGCCGCGGCCGCCGTCACGCTGCCACCGAGCTGCAAGCTGCCTTCAGCGACCGGCTCAATATCACTTTCGCCCGTGGTGAAGAGGTTGACGGCGAAGTGCTGCGATTGCGTCACTTGCCCGCCCTGGACGATCTCCAGCCGGTACAAGCCCAGCTGATCTGTATCCGTAAAGGCCAGCGTATCGGCCTCGACCGGCAGCTCGTGCAGCGTCCCATCTGGCGCGGTGATGCGCAGGCTTTCCGCCAGCAGCGGCGGTGATACCAGCAGCACATCGCCCACGCTCAAGCCGCCGGGCAGCGCCACGATATCAGCCGGCGAGAACCAGTCCATCAAGTTCGCCATCAGCACCGGCCAGGCGATCAGCAGCGGCAGGTTGGAATCGCGCAGGTCGAAGGAAAGCAGGGCGATCTGCTGCCCGCTGACCTCGCCCGCCAGCAGCAGCGGGCCCGCCGGCGTCTCGACCAGCGGCTGCGCCCAATCAGCAGCGATTTCGCGGTATTGCAGCAGGCTCATCTCGTCAAGGTCGACGTAAGCGGTGATGGGCGAATCGCGCCTGACGGTGATGGCGTCCGTTGCGTCATGCGCGCCGCCGAGGGTGAACAGGGGCGTCGAATTGGGCGGGTTGATCAGGAGCATGTCGCCGATGGGCAGCGTATTGGGCAGCCAACTGTCAAAAACATAGAGGTCGAATTCATCGCCGGGCAGGCGCCGGTTTTCCGGATTGCCGCGGAAGGTCTGCACGCCGGGCAGGCTGCGCAGGGCTTGCTCCAGGAAGAGGTTGCCCGCCGCCGAGACGTAATAGACGCGCCGCGTCTTGACCTCGTTCTGCACCGTCCAGGCGCGGTTGTCCAGCTCGAGGAAATCGTCTACCGCGTTATCGAAGGTCAAGCTGGCGGAAAGCGTCTCGAAGCGCTCGCTGATGGGCTCGGGAAAAGGAATCGGCAGTTGGCTGCGCGGCGGGATGCTGCCGCTGCGGGAGAGGCGCAAGACATCGTCGAGGCGGATCACCAGCGAGATATCGGCCGCTTGATCGCCGTAGTTCGTCACTTGGGCGAAGAGCTGCGGCGCCCCGCCGGCCAGGGCGCGCGTCGCCAGGGCGCTAATGGCGATGTTATTCGCCGATGCGCCGATGGGCACGTAAATGGGCTGGGGGATGTTGGCGGGCAGGCTGGCGACATCGCCGACGCCGCCATCGGAAATCATGACGATGCTGAAGTTCTCCGCCCCGGCAGCGCCCGCGGCGGCCAGTGTCAGCGCCGTGTCCCAGTCAGCCGCGCCCGCGCTGACTTGCAGGCCGTCTAACGCGCGGCGCAGCACATTCTTGTCGTCGGTGTAGGGCGTCACCGGCTCGGCGACAGCAGCCACGCGGATCAACGAAACGACATCTTGCGGGTTCATGTTGTCCACGATTTGGCGCGCCCGCTCGATAGCCGCGGCGAAGCGATCAGCGCTGTCGATGTCGGTCGCCGCCATGCTGGCCGATGCATCCAGCAGCAGAGCGATCTTGCCAGCGCTGATGGTGGGCACGGTGACGAAGGGCCGCGCCAGCGCCAGCACCAGCAGCAGCAAAATCAGCAATTGCAGGAAGAGCAGCAAGTTGCGCCGCAAGCGCTGCCAGGGCGTGTTGGCTTCGGTGTCTTGAACGACCTGGCGCCAGAGGAAAGTGCTCGAAATCAGCAGCTCACGCCGGCGCAGGCGCAGCATGTACAGCAGCAGAATCGGGAGGGCGATGGCCAGGGCCGCCAAGGCAGCCGGCGCCAGGAAAGCCATGGCGTCCTTTGTGGATCGGCGGGAATTAAGCGCAGTATATCACGCGGGTTTGCGGGCGAGTATGGCGCGCCGCCGCTGCTTCCGCTACCAATTTACATGCCTTCGGCTTGGGTCTACCCCCCTCAATCCCCCCGTATCAACGGGGGGAAGCTCGTCTCGGACCAAACCAACCTGGCGATTGCCCCCGAAACGACCACCATTTCGCGGAAACCCTGTCAAGTATGCGCGCACTTGGCTCCCGGGGTCTACCCCCCTCAATCCCCCCGTATCAACGGGGGGAAGCTCGTCTCGGACCAAACCAGCCTGGCGATTGCCCCCGAAACGACCACCATTTCGCGGAAACCCTGTCAAGTATGCGCGCACTTGGCTCCCGGGGTCTACCCCCTCGGTCCCCCATCGAGATGGGGGGAGGCTGACGCTGCGAGCCGCCCCTACAAAACTCGACGTTGTTGGGGTCGCGTGGGACGGGAGGGCGAGACAAGTTTCGCCCCTACACTTTTTCGTGGGAAGGTCGTGCTGTTACGCCCCCGGCGGGTCGATTTGCGGCAGCTGCAGCAGGTGCTGATTGAGCGCGGCGAGCGCCTCGCGCAGCGTGCCTTCGGCGACCAACTCTGAAGCCAGAAAGCTGCCCAAGCGATACTGATCGTTGAGGTTGCTGGCTTGCGCCACCAGCATGGTATATGGGTCATCCAGGCGCATGAGCCGGGGATACTCGCTCACCAGGTTGTGCCGCGCCATCTCCAGGGACCGCGCCAGGCTCGTGGGGCGGCCATCCAGCTTGAGTTGCAACGCTGCCAGGTCGACGCCTTCTCGCCGTGCCGCGGCGTCGATTCGCTTGACAAGTTTCAGCCCGTCGGCGATCCAGCGCTCCAGCGGCCGATAGCGCGCCGGCATCAGCGATTGACCGCGCAGGGTCAGCAACAGGGCGCGCCAAAAGGCGCCGAAGAAGCGTCTCATCGCCGTCTCTCCCGCTGCGCATGGGCGATGGCGTCACGGGCCGCCTGGCGTCCGGCGCGGATGCGCTCATCCAGCCGGGCGATGCCGGGCGCGGGCGGCGCTTCGTCGATTGTGTCGCTGCCGATTAAGCTTATGCCCGCCGGTAGCGCCGCGTGGACGAGCCGCAGGGCGTCGCGGTGGTCAGCAGCGCAACACGAATCCAGATCAGCCTCGGGCCAGTGATCGACGCGCCAGGTCAGGGGCGCCTGAGCCAATCCTAGGTGACGCGTCGCCAGCTGAAAAAGCTCGTCGGGGGGCGCGGCGGCATCAGCGCGCACGCCCACTTGCAGCAACCGATGTTCGCAGTCGGGAACGCGCCCCGGTGTATCGGCGGTCAAGACGAAGGGGAAACGCTCAGCATCGCCGGTGTTGAGCTTTGCCGGCAGATCCCGCTTGCGAATACCCAGCGACAAGCGATGAATCGAATCGTAGCGAAAGCCGCTGAGGGCTGCGGCGGCAGCGGGCGCCAGGTTGTAGAGCATGCGGGCGGCGTAGCGAGCGGGCGCGGCGATGATGAGGGCGCCGGCGTCCAGCATCATGCCGTTCTCCAGGCAGAGCATGTAACGCCCGCGCCACACGCCGATCGAGCTGACCGCCATGCGCATCAGCCGCCCGCCCCGCAGCGCCCCGGCCAGCTTGTCCGTGAGTGACTGCGTGCCCTGCCGCCAGACACAAACATCGTCGCCTGTCTGTATCTGTTGATCACACAGGCCGATCTCGCGCAGCCAGCCGGCGTCCTCAATCGGCCGGAAGGCGAAGCCCGCCGCATCCATGACGAAACCGCCCGCGCTGCTGCTGCGGATGGCGCCGCCGAAACGCGGTTTGACTTCGATCATCGTGTAGCGGACGCCGCGCCGCTCCAATTCGTAGCCGGCGGCCAAGCCACTGAGCCCGCCGCCGATCACCACCACATCGCGCATGGTTGTCTTTTCGCTGATTGCCTGCACTGCGCTGCCAGCCGCGATTCTACCCTATTCTCGAGGGGCTGTGATGCTTTCACGAAGGCCGGGCGTCCGCTGAGCGACGCGGGGTTTGCCGCGCGCAGCTGGGTCAAGAAGCATAGCATCGGCACGGCGGTACGCTGGCTGATGAAGCATCACAAGATTGCAAAAGAACGCAAGCGCTTCCACGGCGAAGCCAAGTGGGTGTGCCACCCTGTAGGGTGCGTGTCCCTAAAGGGACGGGGACACGCACCCTTAGTGTCAGGCGACGTGTTAGCGTGTCGGAATCAAAATGACAGCACGCACGTTGGTGGGGGCGTGAGGGGCGGGAGGGCCCCCGGGGTCTACCCCCCTCAATCCCCCCGTATCAACGGGGGGAAGCTCGTCTCGGACCATACCAACCTGGCGATTGCCCCCGAAACGACCACCATTTCGCGGAAACCCTGTCAAGTATGCGCGCACTTGGCTCCCGGGGTCTACCCCCCTCAATCCCCCCGTATCAACGGGGGGAAGCTCGTCTCGGACCATACCAACCTGGCGATTGCCCCCGAAACGACCACCATTTCGCGGAAACCCTGTCAAGTATGCGCGCACTTGGCTCCCGGGGTCTACCCCCCTCAATCCCCCCGTATCAACGGGGGGAAGCTCGTCTCGGACCATACCAACCTGGCGATTGCCCCCGAAACGACCACCATTTCGCGGAAACCCTGTCAAGTATGCGCGCACTTGGCTCCCCCTCTCTGATGATTCGGAGACGCTGCGAGCCGCGCCTACAGACGTTTGGTGGGGGTCAAGGATGCGGCCGGGGGGTGAGGTAGAAAAAGCACGCGGACTAGGCGCCCGGGGTCGGGACCCCCCTCGGTCCCCCCATCGAGATGGAAGGCTGACGCATTGCCGGGCGGCGGTCTACAGGATTCGACGTGTGAAGCGGGCGTAAGGGACTGACGGGCGGGCGAGACAAGTCTCGCCCCTACAGGATTCGACGAGGTGGGGGAGCAAGGTAATTTGCGTTGGCGCTGGCATTGCCGGGCGGCGGTCTACAGATTTAGTGTGAAGCGGGCTTGGGACTGCCGGGCGGGCGAGACAAGTCTCGCCCCTACAGATTTCGCGCGGAGCGGTATAATGGGCGCGGGCAACGCGGGAAACGGCA
>CBDBOC010000002.1:0-26151 GCA_965208195.1 Phototrophicaceae bacterium
GGCGGCGGCGGATTCGAACGTGATTTACGCGGGCACGGGCGAGAGCACCATCCGCGGCAACGTCTCGCATGGGGATGGCGTCTACAAGTCCGACGACGCGGGACGGACCTGGCGGCATGTCGGGCTGCGCGAGACGCGGCACATCGGCAAGATCGTGATTCATCCGCAGGATCCGGACACGGTGTACGTGGCGGCGTTCGGGCGCGCTTTCGGCCCCAATCGCGAGCGCGGCGTCTACCGTTCGCGCGATGGCGGAGACAGCTGGGAATTAGTGCTGCACAAGAGCGAGCGCGCCGGCTCGCACGATGTGGCGCTGGATATGAATAATCCGCGGATATTGTTCGCGGCGGTGTGGCAGGCGCAGCGCTACCCGCATAAGCTGGAGAGCGGCGGGCCCGATTGCGGGCTTTGGCGTAGCGTCGATGGCGGCGACAACTGGCAGGAGATCACGCGCAAGCCGGGGCTGCCGACGGGGATCTTGGGCAAGATCGGCGTGGCGGTATCACCGGCGCGGGCCGGGCGCGTCTGGGCCTGCATCGAAGCCGACGACGGCGCGGTATTCCGCTCGGACGATTACGGCGAGACTTGGATACGGCTCAGCGAGCAATCGCTGTTGCGGACGCGGCCCTGGTATTACATGCACGTCACGGCTGATACGCTGGACGCGGACACGGTCTACATCCAGAATTACAGCATGTGGAAGTCGATTGACGGCGGGGCGAGCTTCGAGACGCTGCCGACGCCGCACGGCGATGAGCACGCGCTTTGGATCGACCCGGCGGATAATCAGCGCATGGTTCGCGGCAACGACGGCGGCGCTTGCGTGTCGTTCAATGGCGGGGCCAGCTGGTCGTCGATTTACAATCAGCCGACGGCGCAACTGTATCACGTCTGCGCGGATGATCAGTTCCCGTATCGCGTCTATGGCTCGCAGCAAGACAACACGGCCATCACGCTGCCGAGCGCGACGGTCGACGGCGCCATTCACGAGCGCGACTGGTATGCGCCGGGCGGCGGCGAGAGCGGCTATATCGCGGTCAAGCCGGATGATCCGGACTATTGTGGTGGCTTCGGGCCCCATCGGCCAGCGCGCCTACAACGACTTGATGACGCTGTACAACCATCGGACAGGGCAACGGCGGATCATCACGGTCTGGCCGGAGTTGTATGGCTGGGGCGTCGGCGCCGAGCGCATGAAGTACCGCTTTCAGTGGACCTTCCCGATCATGTTCTCGCGGCACAATCCCGATGTGCTTTACGTTTGCAGCCAGTATCTGCACCGCTCGACCGATTTGGGCGCCAGCTTCGACGTCATCAGCCCGGATTTGACGCGCAACGACCCCGACAAGCTGCGCGCTTCGGGCGGGCCGATCACGCGGGATAACACCGGCGCTGAAGTGTACTGCAATATCTTCGCCCTGGCCGAGTGCCCGCATCAGCCGGGCGTGCTCTGGGCGGGCAGCGATGACGGGCTGGTACATGTCTCGCGCGATGCAGGCGCGAATTGGCGCGAGATCACGCCGCCGGATTTGCCGGAATGGGCGCTGATCAGCATCATCGAAGCCTCGCCGCATCAGCCGGGCGCGGCTTACCTGGCCGCCACGCGCTACAAGCTGGACGATACGCAGCCTTATCTTTACAAGACGACAGATTATGGCGCGAGCTGGACGAGCATCGTCGACGGCATCCCGCCGGATGAATTCACGCGCGTCATCCGCGAGGACCCGAACCGCCGCGGCTTGCTCTACGCCGGCACAGAGACGGGCATCTACGTGTCCTTCGACGACGGCGGGGCTTGGCAGCGGCTCGCAGGCGGGCTGCCGGTCTGCCCGATTCACGACTTGGTGATCAAAGATCGTGACTTGGTGGTGGCGACGCACGGGCGCTCGTTCTGGATCCTCGATGACGTTTCGCCCTTGCATCAAGTTTGCGATGCGATTGATGGCGGAGAGGCGACGCTCTTGGCCGTGGCGCCGAAAGTGCGGCTGCGCACTTACCCTGGCTTCGGTGGCTGGGATGACGATTACGGCGGCGATACGGTCAATTACGGCGGGGTGGGCACCAGCGTGGCGGCTTTCACGCAGGGCGCTGCTGCCGATGATGTGCGTTTTCTGGACGCCGGGCATAATCCGCCGGCGGGCATCGTCTTGCGTTTTTGGCTGCCGGAAGGCGCGAAGCGGGTCGAGCTGCGCATCAGCACGGGCGCGGGCGAGCTCGTGCGCAGTTTCAGCAGCGCGGCCGAAGCGAAATTGACGGCGACGGCGGGCCTCAATCAATTTGAGTGGAATTTGCGCTATGCCGGCGCGACAGATGTCGAAGGTATCGAAGGCGCCTGGGAACGGCCGGAGGGGCCACTGGCGCTGCCGGGCGACTATCGGGCCGAGCTGGTCGTGGACGGGCGGGTCAGCGCTCAGCGGATTCAACTGCTGGCCGACCCGCGGGTGGAGACGAGCCGCGCGGACCTGGAGGCGCAGTTGGACATGCTACTGCAGATCCGCGAGCGGCTGTCACAGAACAACGCGCTCATCAATCAGCTCTTGCGGCTGAAGCGGCAGGTTGAGGCGTGGGCGGCGCGCAGCGATGACGAACGACTGCGGGCGGCGGCTGGGGCGATATGCGCTGAGGTGGAGGCGCGCTTGCCGCTGCTGATCAACATCGGTTTCAGCGAGGCGCAGCTTTACGCCAGCGGCACCCACGAGAAATTCAACGCGCTGCTGGATTCGGTCGACAGCGCCGATTACGCCCCGCCGCTGGGCGCGCGTCAGGTCTTCGCCCAGCTTTGCGACGAGCTGGACGGGCATGTGGCCTGGGCGCGGACGGACCTGGGCGAGACGGTGGCGGATTTCAACGCGCAGGTGCGTGAGTTGGGTTTGGAGGCGGTGGATGGGCTTTAGGTCGTACGGAATCTCTACTGTCCGGTGCAAGTCACGAAAATTGCAGGATCCAAACTTTTGCCACCGAGTTCACCGAGGAAGAAGAGTACGCCGAGTAGGGCTTTGATAGCTGTAATTCACAGCCTTGCAAGTTTAATTGTGATTCAGAAACGCTTTGGCCGAGAATCAGTTCGGCCACACAAGGACACGTGGAGCTCGTGCCAAGTCACAACTATCAATGCAAACCTGGGCGCCCTCTACATAACTCGCTGTCCAAGGTGGTAAAACTCTATCGACCACTGCACGCATGCTGATTGCCAGACTATCCTACAATGTCGTATCAAGTTGTTGCGCAGCCGAAAGCGTGAACATTTGTACACCACCTGCGCCGCCAAACCTGCTATCATGCTCACTGACTGCGCCTTAACAACCACGCGTCACCGGCGGCCGGACATAAAAACACGTTTTATGTCCGAAAAAAGTTTTCCGTCGGACATAAAACCTTTCTTTTCCGCGCCAAGCAGCAGCGGGGGTTGGGCAAAGGGGGCATCCAGGGGGAGACAAGGGTGCGCCGAGGGCGCCATTGGGGCTTAACATGGGCGATCGTAGGGGACAGGGTCCCAAGTCTAAGGGTGAAACATGGGGGCAACGAGCGTCACTTGAGGGGGAAATGAGCGTGAGTAGCGGGTGCAAAGCGCAAAACACCTTGCACCGCACGATGTACGTCTCCTCCGCCTGGTCGAAATTTGTAGGGGCGAGACTTGTCTCGCCCTCCCGTCCCTAACATTCGCCCCAGCGCAGGATGCCCGCGTCGCCCTTAATTGCCCTCGGCGCACTCTTTTCACTCGGTGTACTCGGTGGCAAAAGTGTGGATCCTCCGCCGCAACGTAAACAGGGGCCAGCCACCGGCTCGCCCGCACGAAGTTTAGATTGGCGACACGATGGACGCGCGTGAAGCATACCTGCGGGACGTGTATCCGCGGCTGAGCCTGCCGCTGGCGGAGCGCTATCCCTTGGTGAGCCTGTTGGGTGGCGGGGGCTATCAGCCGCTGGGCGAGCAGCCGCTGCTGATGTTGGTGGCGCTGACGGGCACGGGCAAGTCGACGGCGCTGGAGCTGCTAAGCGCGCGTATCGGCGGGCGGGGCCTGGGGGTGATTCCGACGCGGCGTGAAGTGGCCGATTGGATCGCTATCCCGGTGGCGCAGGCGTGGGCGGGGGCGCCGTTGGTTCACGTGCCGGACCGGGTCGAGCGCTTCCGCCTGACGCGGCGTTTTGCCCGGCGCGTGCCGGGCGGCATGGCGGCGGCCTTCTCCTGGCTGCGCATCAGGGCGGATTATTCGGGCCCGCTGCTGTCGGAGGGCATCCGCGGCGCAAATGAGCTCGAGCCTACACACTGCGGCAGTTTCCACGTTGGCAGATTGTGGAATTGGCGCTGCATCCGCTGACACGACTGCGGCGATTGAGCGGGCGTCACGATGACTTTGACCAGGCGGGCGAGACGCTGGATTTGAGCTTCTTGCCCGGCGGCTTGCGGGCCGAGGCGCGGGCGCTGCTGGAGGCCGGCGAGATCTCGCGGAAGGCGCTGGCGATCATGCGGGCCGAGGCGGCGAATTACGGCGTTTACGCTTTCGACGGCGGCGCGGCGTTTTCGCAGTATCATCGCATTGAGGTCGATGATGGCACGCCGGAGCAAGTGGCCGAGGCAGTGCTCGCGATACTGCAGCGCAGCATCGAAATCGGAAGCTGAGCGGGCCAAGTGAAATGCCGACGATAGAAGCGATCAGCACAGCGCCTTATGATGTGCCGCTGAAAGGCGCGTTGACCTGGGGCAGTGGCCACCGGCTGGCGCATTTGCGGCACGTGCTCGTGCGTGTCGAGCTGAGCGATGGCGCGGTCGGCATCGCCGAAGCCACGCCGCGGCCGAGCATTTACGGCGAGACGCAGGCCTCCGTCAGCCACATCGTCGAGGCGCACTTGACGCCGCTGCTGGTTGGCTGCGAGTTGACGGATTTCGATAGTGTAGCTGCTGCGACTGAGCGGCTGAAACACATCAAGAACAACAATTGCGCGAAAGGCGCGCTGGATATGGCGGCGCATCAGGCCTTGGCGCGCAGCCGGGGGGAGGGGCTGGCGCAATACCTGGGCGCGGCGCGGAGGCGGCTTGAGGTCAGCGCCATCGTCAGCACGGGCGCTCAGGAAAGCGTGTTGGCGGATGTGGCGGCGTGGCATGGCCAGGGCCTGCGGGTTTTCAAGGTCAAGATCGGCGCGGATATCGAGGGCGAAATCGAGACGATAAAGCGGCTGATTGGACTGTATCCGCAGGCGCGCTTTTACGTCGACGCTAATGAGACGCTGGACAGGGACGGGGCGGCGGCGGTCTTGAATCGGCTGCGCGGCCTGGGCGTGCTGTTTTGTGAAGAGGCGTTGCCGGTGTATCAGCTGAAGGCGCGGCGGGCGCTGCGGCAGGGTTGTGACATGCCGATCATCGCCGATGACTCGGCCTTCACGCTGGAGGATTTGCGGCGGGAGATCGAGAGCGACACCTTCGATGTGCTCAACATCAAGACGGCGCGCACCGGCTTCAGCGTATCGCGGCGGATGCTTGAGCTTTGCGCGGCCGGCGGCAAGCGCGTGATGGTGGGCTCGCAGGCCAGTTCGCTGCTGGGCTGTTTGCAGGCGGCGTGCTTCGCGGGCGATGTGGCGGTGGATTGCCCCAGCGAATGCAGCTTCTACCTCAAAACGGCGGCGGATTTGTCTTCAGCGCCGGTGATTATGGACGGGTGGCTGTCGTTGGAGGAAGTCGGAAGGTCGCTGGAAGCGATACAGGATGAGTTGGTCGATTTCGTATAGTCCAATTGTAACTCGGCGTACTCTCTTTTCCTCGGTTTACTCGGTGGTAAAAGTGTAGAACCTACACACACTTGTAACTTGCGAGGGCCAAAGGTTTGCATTCTTGCGGGACCCGGCGGCGTTTACTGATAAGGAGGGCAGTGCGGTGAAAGTGCTGATCATGGCGGATATGGAGGGGGTCAGCGGCATCGTGACCTGGGATCAGGTGACGGGCGGCGCGCCCATGTTTGAAGAGGGCCGCAAATTGTATACGGCTGAGGTGAATGCGGCGGTGCGGGGCGCCAAGCGGGCGGGGGCCGATGAGATCGTGGTGGTGGATTGTCATGGCGCCGGCGGGGACTGGAGCTTCAATTCGCTGATACCGGAAGCGCTTGATGTCGCTTGCACCTGGGTGGCGCATCACCCCTGGTCGCGCTACACGGAATTGCTGGAAGGCGGCGCGGACGCATGTTTGCTGGTGGGCATGCATGCGCGCAACAACACGGCGGACGGCGTCTTGAGCCACACGATATCGACGGTGAAATGGCATAACTTGTGGTTCAACAACGACCTGGTGGGCGAGGTGGGCGTCAACGCGGCGCTCTGCGGGCATTATGGCTGCCCGATTCTGCTGGTGACGGGCGACGAGGCGGTCTGTCGCGAATCGACGGCTTTGCTGGGCGCGGGCTTGACGACCGTCGCGGTTAAGCGGGGCCTGACTCGGTACTCGGCACGGCAAATCCCGCCGCCGCGGGCGCGCGACATGATCGAGGCGGGCGCTTATCAGGCGCTGGGGCGGCTCGACGCCGTTTCAGCGTATGTGCCCGATGCGCCAGTGACCATCACCATCGAAGTGGACCAAGTGGAGAAGATGGCGGATTTCCAGGGGCGGCCGGGCGTGGAGCTGGATTACGAGACGCAGCGGGTCTACAGCCGGGCCGAAAGCTGGATGGCGGCTTGGGATCAGATTTGGCATTGGACGGTGTGAGGCGGGCGGTCAGCACTCTGGAGAAACTTCAGGCACGCTTACCACCGAGGGGCGCGTAGACACTGCCCACCGACACCGAGTGAAGAAGAGTGCAGCGAGGCGGGTGATTTTGATGGCGTAAGTGGCGGCTGGGGCCACCCTGATCGGCCCCTGCATCAGGATGGGGTGAGGTTAAGACTACGGGATGCAAGATATTTTGCGCCGGCGGCGGCGGGAGCCACGTGGCCATATTGGTCATGCAGAACGCGCGACATGCCTAAGCGGCAATGCGATACTCGGTGTGCTCAAATTCACTCGCCTTACTCGGTGGCAAAAGTGTCACAGGCCCGGATTTTTTGTATACCCGTACGGTAAGGCGGGTACGGCAATTGGCGCCGGTGAATCAGTGGAAAAGCATTAGAGCGCGGGCAGCGTCAGCGTCAGGGCCCAGCCGACCACGAGCAGCAAGCCAAATTGCCCGTGCAGCTTGGCGGTGCGGCCTTGGGCTTGATGCAAGAGCGGCACGGCGCGGGACGTGTTGAAAATCTTAATCAGGCGCCGGGCTTCGGGCAGGGTGAGCAGGGTCAGTAGCGTGGCCGGGGGCAGCAGGCTGCTGGCGACGAGAAGCGCCTGGCTGACGTAGGCGCCGCTGACGAGGGCGATGTACTCGGCGCGGGCGAAGCGCAGCCCGAAGATGACGGCCAGGGTGCGCTTGTTGGCGGCGCGGTCGGCATCCATATCGCGGATGTTGTTGGCGTGCAAGATGGCGCTGACCATGAAGGCGATCGGCAGCGAGATCAGGCAGAGCTCGGCCAGGCGAGCGTCGCTGAGCGCGGGCGACATGACGTAGTAGGCGCCGACCACGATGGCGGGCCCCATGAAGATGGCGACGGCGACTTCGCCCAGGCCGTGATAGGCCAGCGGGAAGGGCCCGGCGGTATAGGTAATGGCGACGAAGACGCCGCCCAGGCCGATCAGCCAGAGCAGGGGTCCGCTTTGGCGTCAGCAGGAAGAGGCCGACGAGGCAGCCGGCGATGGTGGTGATTATTGCGCCGTAGAGCACGCTGCGCGGCTGCAGGATCTTGCGCTTGATGATCATGCCTTGGCCGGCTTCTTTGCGCTCGTCGGCGCCGCGGCGGTAATCGGCGTATTCGTTGACGAGGTTGGCGGCGCTCTGCAGCAGCAGTGTGCCGATCAGCGCCAGCAAGAAGAGGGTCAAATCAAAGACGCCATCACCCAGGGCGACGATGCCGGCCAGAGCCATGGGCACGTAACTGGCGGTGAAGACGCGTGGGCGCAGGGCTTGAACCCAGGCGCCGGCTCGTGTTGATTGCATTGGACCTCGGCTGAGTCAGAGTCGCATGTGGTAAGTATAGGCGCTGGCGGCGAATTTCGTAACGCGGATTTGGCAACAGCCGCGCAACTCAGGCTCGACGGAAGGTCTACACTTTGCCACCGAATGCACCGAGGGGAAAGAGGGCGCCGAGGTATGAGTTTGTCATGGGCCGACGGTACGGCTAAGGTGGGGCAGAGCCCGGCACGCCATCGAGGTCAATTCGTGTTGGGGCGAGCAACGGGTCGCCTGTACGCGCAACCTGCTTCAATGTGGGATAAGCCGGCGGTGTATAATCGCTAGCGACGTGACTGGGAGGGGCGGCGGTGAGAGTCTTGTCGGTATCGGCGAATGATCGGGCGGGGGGCGCTGCTATTGGCGCTTATCGGCTGCATCAGGCGCTGCGGAGCGCCGGCGTCGACAGCCAGATGCTGGTCTGGCGCAAGGTGACGAGCGACGAGCAGGTGCATCGGCTGGCGGATCATCTGAGTCTTGCCGGGCGGGCGCGGCGGCGGCTGGCGGCTTGGCGGCACGGGCGGCGATTGCGCGGGATTCCGCGTCGGGCCGATGCCGGGCACTGGAGCTTGAACTTGTACGATTACCCGATCGCGGCGGTTATCAACGACTTCGGCGCTGACATCGTGCATCTGCAGTGGGTGGGCGACAACTTTCTGCCGATCGGGGAAGTGCCAAAGATAAAGGCGCCGGTCGTCTGGACGCTGCGGGATATGTGGGCTTTCGGCGGCGGCCCCCACTATACCGGGCTTGACGATAGCGGCGATGACGCCGGCAATTGCGAGCGCGGGCTGGGCGAGGCGGGCGATGACATTTGCGCGCGGGTCTTTCGGGCGAAGCAGAGCGCTTGGGCGGATACGCCGCTGAGCTTGGTCTGCATCAGCCGCTGGCTGGCCGATTGCGCCGGGCGCAGCGACTTGTTCCGCAGCCGGCAGATTGAGGTCATCGGCAATCCCATCGATTGCAGCGTATTCAAGCCGCTAGACCGGGCTGCGGCGCGGCATGCTTTCAACTTGCCGAAGGACAAGCGGCTGATTCTTTTCGGCGCGATTGGCGGGGCCAGCGACCGACGCAAGGGCTTCGACTATTTGCGCGCGGCGCTGGGCGGGGAAGTGGGCGACTGCGAGCTGGTCGTCTTCGGCGAGGAGCGGCCGGCGGATTTGGGGCTGGCGCTGCCGACGCATCAGGTGGGGAGCCTGCGCGACGAAGTCAGCCTGAGCCTGCTGTATTCGGCCTGCGATGTGTATGTATTGCCGACGCTGCAAGAAGGCTTGGGCAATACGTTGATCGAAGCGCTGGCTTGCGGCACGCCTTGCGTCACCTTTGACGGCACGGGCGCGAGCGATGTCGTGCGGCATCAGCGTGATGGCTATCTGGCGCGGCGCCGGGATAGCGGCGACTTGGCCGCCGGCATCAACTGGGTCTTGGGGCAAGCGTGGTCTCGGCGGGCGCTGCACGAGGGCGTGGGCGAGCGCTTCGGCGAAGCGCGAATAGCGGGCAAGTACATCGAGCTGTATCGGTCGCTGCTGGGCGGCGGCGTGTGAGCGAGTTGCCGCGCATCAGCTTCGGCATGATCGTGCTCAATGGCGAGCCCTTCTTGCGTTACAACTTGCGCGCGTTGTATCCCTTCGCGCATGAGATCATCGTGGTTGAAGGGGCGGCGCCGGGCGCGGCGAGCAACGCCACCGCCGACGGTCACTCGCGGGATGGCACGCTGGAGATATTGCGCGCCTTCAAAGCCGACGAGGACCCCGCGGACAAGGTGACCATCGTTACGCGGGACGGCTTCTGGAATGAGAAAGACGAGATGTCGCAGGCTTATGCCGAGCGCGCCACAGGCGACTGGCTGTGGCAGGTGGATGTCGACGAATTCTATCAGCCCGATGCGCTGCGCCAAGTCTGCGCGCTGCTGGTTGAGCAGCCGAGTATCAGCGCGGTGTCGTTTGAAACGCTGACATTCTGGGGCGCGCCGGAGTATCGGGTGGACGCCTGGCATCACCGGCGGGGCGCGGCCGAGTATCATCGGCTATTCAAGTGGGGCGCTGGCTACCGTTACATCAGCCACCGGCCGCCGACCGTGGTGGACGCCATGGGCCGCGACTTGCGAGATTTGCGCTGGCTGCGGGGGCGGGATTTGGCGGCGCGGGGCATCCACTTGTATCACTATTCGTTGTTGCTGCCGCAGCAGGTGCGCGAGAAGTGCGCCTATTACAGCCGGGCCGAGTGGGCGCGGCGGGCTGACGCGGTCGAGTGGGCGCGGGAGGCTTATTTTGGGCTGCGACGGCCTTACCATGTGCATAATGTGGATGAGTATCCGGCTTGCTTGTATCGCTTTGAGGGCGAGCATCCGCCGGCGATGCAGCAGATGTGGCGCGATATCAGCCGGGCGGATTCGGGCGTTGAAATCAGGCGGAGAGATGACATTGAAGCGCTGCTGAATTCGCGACGCTACCGCCTGGGGCGCTGGCTGGTGAGGCGGGCGAATCAGCCGGCGCTGCGGCTGCGGCAAGCTGCGAGTTGGGCGAAGAAGATGGGGGCGCGCTGGCTGCCGCGCTGGCTGAAGCGGGGCGTCCGGTCGATTGGCGGGTGAGGCGCCGGGCGGTCGGTTCAGAACATGTCTCACCACCGAGGGCAGCGAGTAAAAGGGAGTACGCCAAGCTATATATCTGTTTACGTTGCGGGTGGGTGGGCGAGTCGCCGCCTCGCCCTACAGAGCTTGATGTTGAAGGGGTCGCGAGCGATGGGCGGTCGAAAATCGGCGAGGAATCGGCTATGCTTGCGCCGGGTAACGGCTAGCGAGACGGGACGAAGACGATGTTGAATCATGCGCAACTGGTAGAACAGGATCGGCGGCAATTGCACCCCTTGCATCATCCGTCGCGCGTCGAGAACGCGGCCATGGTGGAGAAGGGCGATGGCGTCTGGCTGTACACCACGGACGGCAAGAAGATCCTCGATGCCATGGCCAGCTTGTGGAATGTCAACATCGGCTATGGCAACCGCGAGCTGCCCCAGGTGGCGTACGAGCAGATGCTGGAGCTCGCTTACAATTCGGGCTTCGCCGGCATGAGCAACCCGGCCTCGGCCAGGTTGGCGGATAAGCTGGCTGGTTTCTTCCGCCCCAATATGAACTTCACCTACTTCACTTCGGGCGGTTCCGAAGCCAGCGACAGCTCGTTCAAGACGGCGATCTTTTACTGGTATCAGCTGGGCAAGACCAAGAAGACCAAGATTATTTCGCGGCTGAACGGCTATCACGGGATGACGCTGGCGGCGACCAGCGCCACCGGCATGAGCAAGTTTCACACCATGTTCGGCGGCGTATTGCCCGGCTTCGTGCACGTGCCGGACCCGAACGCTTATCGCTATGTGGGTGATATTCGAGAGGGCGAAACCGTAGCGCAGGCGGCGGCGCGAGCGCTGGAGGAGGCGATAGTTCGCGAAGGGCCGGAGGCGGTGGCGGCTTTCATCGCCGAGCCGATTCAGGGCGCGGGCGGATTGGTGGCGCCGGATGCGGGTTACTTCGAACTGGTGGCTGAGATTTGCCGGAAGTATGAGGTGCTGCTGATCGTCGACGAGGTGATTTGCGGCTTCGGGCGGACGGGCCACTGGTTCGGCAGCGACGCCTTCGACATCCAGCCTGATATCATGCAATTCGCCAAGGGGGTGACCAGCGGCTACATGCCCTTGGGCGGCATTCAAGTGACGGACGAGATCCGCGATGTGATTTTGAGCGCGCCGGAAGAGCAGAGCTGGATGCACGGCTACACCTACTCGGGGCACGCGGCGGCCTGCGCGGTGGGCAGCGCCAATATCGACATCATCGAGCGCGATGGCTTGCTGGAGAATAGCCGGTTGATGGGCGAGCGCCTGCTGCATGGCTTGCAGGGCCTGGTCGACGAATTCCCGCATATCGACAATGCGCGCGGCGTCGGCTTGATGGCGGGCATTGATGTGGTTGTGAGCAAGGCCAGCCGCGAAGGCGATGCGGCATTGGCGGGCAAGATCAGCGATGCGGCGCTGGAGCTGGGCGTGCGGGCGCGGCCATTGGGGGCGGCGATCGCGTTTTCGCCGCCGCTTTGCATCACGGCGGAGGAAGTGGATATCGTGGTCAACACAATGGGCGATGCCATCACGCGGGCGACGCAGTAGCCGCCCCTCCCGCTTCTCGCCTTCTCTTGCCGTCGAATTGACGTTGTGCCGGCGAATTCGCTATGATTTAGGTTAGCGTTCTATAGCACATTCAGCGCAAGAGGGAGAACAATGTTTCGCAAGCATGTACGCAGGTTGATCTGGGTAGTATTGCTGAGTTTGTGCACAGCACTAGGGGCGCAGGCGCAGCTGCAAGCGGCGGAAGATCTTGATTCGTTTCTCACACACTTTGCTGCGGCGAACCTCAGCGACGGCGGAAGCATCTCCTTAGAGGCTGACATCACGCTGACTTTGGAGTTGCCGCCGGTCACAGGTAGCGTGACGATAGAAGGCAATGGGCATACGATTAGCGGGGACAGTAGATTTCGCATCTTCGTAGTCGATGGCGGGACGCTGACGATACGCAACACCACGCTCGCCGACGGTTATAGCCCGGAGGACGGCGGCGCGATCTGGCTGGGGAATGGTGGCGAAGTTGTCCTCGAAGGCGCGACCTTTAGCGGCAACCTGTCTGATAAAGGGGGCGGCGCAATCTCGACCTCGCCGTCGGCGGTCGCTTTGTCAATCAGCGACAGCGTCTTTGAGGGCAATATGGCGGGGTCTGGCGGCGGCGCGATACTCGTCTACGGTGGCAGCGCCGAAATCAGCACCAGCGTGTTTCAGGGGAATGCCGCGGAGCGATTTGGCGGCGGACTGGAAGCGTTTGTTGGCAGTGTCGACATTTCAAATAGTACCTTCGTCGACAATCAAGCGGGCAGCGCGGGCGGTATCCTGGTGAGCGGCGCGGAAACGACGATGACGCACCTGACCATGGTGGACAACCGGGCGCTGTGGGGCGAGGGCGACGGCATACACAAGCGGAGCGGCCGGGCGATCCTGCGCAACAGCATCGTCGCTGGCGGTGGAAGCGGGCAGGAGTGCACGGGCGGTTTGGACGAGAGCAGCGGGAATATAAGCCGGGACGGGACATGCGCGCTTTTGCCCAGTGGCGACCCCATGCTGGGCGAGTTGACTGGTTCGCCGGGCTACATTCCGCTGCTGGATGGCAGCCCGGCGCTGGACGCGGCTGATGCGGCTTACTGCCTGGAGACAGATCAGATCGGCACGGAGCGGCCACAGGGAGGCGGCTGTGACGCGGGCGCATATGAATCGCAGACGGCGACCGCGCCGGAAGCGACCCCCGAACCGAGCGGGTGTACGCTGGCCAATCACATAATCTCCGCCAACACCAACACATCGGTGGGCGGCTGCCCGGCGGGCACGAGCCACGATATCATCACGCTGACCGAGGACATCACGCTGAGCTCGCCGCTGCCGGCGATCAACGGCACCATCACCATTGAAGGCAATGGGCATACGATCAGCGGCGAGCGTCGTTATCGGATCTTCACCGTATCGAGCCGCAGGCTGACGCTCAATGACTTGACGCTGACGAGGGGCAAGGCGGAGAGGACGGGCGGCGCGGTCCTCCTGCAGGGCGGCGCCGAGCTGGTCGTTAACAATTCCCAGTTCAATGACAATCGCATCGTGAGTATTGAGGACGGCAATTATCTCTATGGCGGTGTTGGGGGCGCGATAGGCACACAGAATTTCAGCGGCCGAATACGCATCAGCAATAGCGTCTTTGATGGAAATCGCGCGGAGATTGGCGCAGGCGCCCTCTATTTGAGCGGCGGGACGACAGACATCAGCGGCAGCACTTTCACAAGCAATGCAGGCCAGGGATTCGGCGGCGCGATTGAAGTTGCAGGCGGTCGGGTCAACATTCAAAATAGCACATTCAGCAGGAATCGGTCGAGCCATGGCGGGGGCATCGCTGTAAATAGAGGCGCGGCGACATTGACGCATCTGACCATGTTTGGCAACGCTTCATTGTACGCTGAAGGCGCTGCAATCTGGCAACGGAGCGGTTCGGTTAGTCTACGCAACAGCATCGTGGCCGGCGGCGGGTACGAGCCCGATTGCCACGGCAGTGTGAGTTTCAGCGGCAATTTCAGCGAAGATGGCACTTGCGGGGCGACGGAGGCGGGCGACCCGCAACTGGACGAGATGACGGGCACGCCCGGCTACTTCCCGCCCTTGGAAGGCAGCCCGGTGGCGGATGCGGCTGACGCGGCTTACTGCCTGGAGACGGATCAGACGGGCAAGCCGCGGCCACAAGGCGCTGGCTGCGATATCGGCGCGATAGAAATCGGCTTCGCGGCGCTGGCGGTGGCGACGCCTGAACCGAGCGATTGCACGCTGGCCAATCACATAATTTCGGCCAACACCAACACATCGGTTGGCGGCTGCCCGGCGGGCACGAGCCACGACATCATCACGCTGACCGAGGACATCACGCTTAGCGAGCCGTTGCCGCCGATCAGCGAGACGATCACGATCGAGGGCAACGGGCATACGATCAGCGGGGATGATCGCTTTCGGATATTCCAGGTGACTGGTCAAAAGCTGACGATCAACAACTTGCGGCTTACCCGCGCCTACGCCGAGGGCAGCGGCGGCGCTATCATGCTGCGGAATAACGCGGAGCTGGTCGTCAACGATTCCAGCTTCGAGGGCAATCGCGTTACTTTCCGCCAAGACGGCGATCGTCAATTCGTCGGATATGGCGGCGCAATCGGCACAGAGTGGTTCAGCGGCAGGTTGAGCGTCAACAACAGCGAATTCAGCAATAATCACGGGCATAGCGGCGGCGCGATTGGGATTAACGGCGGCTCGGCGGACATCCGCGGCAGCGCCTTCGTCGACAATGAAGCCGATGGAGCGGGCGGCGCAATTGACATCTCGGGCGTGCCCGGCAGTCGGATAAACATCCAGAACAGTACATTTAGCGGGAACAGGTCTGGCAACGGCGCCATCGCCATTTGGGGGGCGGCGGTGACGATGACGCACCTGACGATGCTGGACAATTCACCTTCGCTCGCCGACGGCGCCGCGATACACGTGTTTAGCGGTGCTACCGCGCAACTGCGCAACAGCATCGTTTCCAGCCGGGGAGGTCGGCTTGATTGCCACGGAAATGTGGACGTGAGCCGAGGCAACATCAGCAAGGACGGGACTTGCTCGCTGTTGCCCAGTGGCGACCTGCTACTGGGCGAACTGATGGGCGCGCCCGGCTACGTTCCGCTGATGGATGGCAGCCCGGCGCTGGACGCGGCTGATGCGGAGTTCTGCCTGGAGAGGGATCAGATCGGCACGGCGCGGCCACAGGGAGGCGGCTGTGACATCGGCGCGTTTGAATCGACGACGGCGACCGCGCCGGAAGCGACGCCGGTTCCGACTGAGTGTACGCTGGCCAATCACATACTCTCCGCCAACAGCAACACATCGGTGGGCGGCTGCCCGGCGGGCACGAGCCACGACATCATCACGCTGACCGAGGACATCACGCTGAGCGAGGCGTTGCCGGCGATCAACGGCACGATCACGATTGAAGGCAATGGGCATACGATCAGCGGTGACAATCAATATCGAATTTTCACCGTATCAAGTCGCAAGCTGACGCTCAATGATTTGACGCTGACGAGGGGAAAGGCGGTGGGGGATGGCGGCGCGATCCTGGTGCAGGGCGGCGCTGAACTGGTCGTCAACAATTCCCAGTTCACTCGCAATGTCGTTGAGCATTATAAGGAAGGCAATCGTCTTTATGGCGGTAAAGGGGGCGCGATAAGCACACAAGGCTTCAGCGGCCGCATAAGCATCAGCAATAGCGTCTTCGATGCAAATAGGGCGGCGGTTGGCGCAGGCGGCCTCTATTTGAACGGCGGGACGACTGACATCAGCGGCAGCACTTTCACCAGCAATGACGGCAATGGCTTTGGCGGCGCGATTGAAGTCCAGAGCGGTAGGGTCAACATTCAAAATAGCACATTCAGCAGGAATCGCTCGGCCAATGGCGGCGCCATCTCTGTAACCGGCGGCACGTTGACCTTGACGCATCTGACGATGTTGGGCAATAGATCCTACGATGAAGGCGATGCGATTTGGCAATGGCGGGGCACGGTTCGTCTGCGCAACAGCATCGTGGCCGGCGGCGGAAACGAGCCCGATTGCCACGGCGATGTGAATGTGAGCGGCAATTTCAGCGAAGATGGCAGCTGCGGTACGGCTGAAGCTGGCGACCCGCAATTGGACG
Organism: Phototrophicaceae bacterium; assembly: GCA_965208195.1. Lineage (GTDB taxonomy): Bacteria > Chloroflexota > Anaerolineae > Aggregatilineales > Phototrophicaceae > UBA6055. The sequence continues at coordinate 16,305 of CBDBOC010000002.1, forward strand.
AGATGAGTGGCACGCCCGGCTACTTCCCGCCCTTGGAAGGCAGCCCGGTGGTGGATGCGGCTGACGCGGCTTACTGCCTAGCGACTGATCAGACGGGCAAGCCGCGGCCACAAGGCGCGGGCTGCGATATCGGCGCGATAGAAGTCGGCGATGCCGGGCCGGCGGCGGCGGAACCGGTAGCGGAAGAGGCTGCCGGGCCCGCGTGCAGCGTCACCACGACGCACGTTCTCAACTTCCGCGATGGCCCCAATGGAAATTGGATCGGCAGCGTGCCGGCGAATGCGAGCTTCACGGCGTTGGGATTTGCCTCTGGCTGGTACAAGGTGGAGCAGGGCGGCGTGGCGGGCTGGATCAGCGGCGACTACGTGACGACGAGCGGCGACTGCGCGTAGGGCGGTGGGTCTGGGCGCTGGTGCTTTGCATCACGGCGGAGGAAGTGGATATCGTGGTCAACACAATGGGCGATGCCATCACGCGGGCGACGCAGTAGCCGCCCCTCCCGATTCTCGCCTTCTCGTCCCGTCGATTTGACGATGAGCGAGCGCATTTAGTATGATTTAGGTTAGCGTTCTATAGCACATTCAGCGCAAAAGGGAGAACAATGTTTCGCAAGCATGTAAGCAGGTTGATCTGGGTAGTATTGCTGAGTTTGTGCACAGCACTAGGGGCGCAGGCGCAGCTGCAAGCGGCGGAAGATCTTGATTCGTTTCTCACACACTTTGCTGCGGCGAACCTCAGCGACGGCGGAAGCATCTCCTTAGAGGCTGACATCACGCTGACTTTGGAGTTGCCGCCGATAACGGGTAGCGTGACGATAGAAGGCAATGGGCATACGATTAGCGGGGACAGTAGATTTCGCATCTTCGTTGTCGATGGCGGGACGCTGACGATACGCAACACCACGCTCGCCGACGGCTATAGCCCGGAGGACGGCGGCGCGATCTGGCTGGGGAATAGCGGGGAACTCGTCCTCGAAGGCGCGACCTTTAGCGGCAACCTGTCTGATAAAGGGGGCGGCGCAATCTCGACCTCGCCGTCGGCTGTCGCTTTGTCAATCAGCGACAGCGTCTTTGAGGGCAATCGGTCGGGGTCTGGCGGCGGCGCGATACTCGTCTACGGTGGCAGCGCCGAAATCAGCAGCAGCGTGTTTCAGGGGAATGCCGCGGAGCGATTTGGCGGCGGGCTGGAAGCGTTTGTAGGAAGTGTCGACATTTCAAATAGTACCTTCGTCGACAATCAAGCGGGCAGCGCGGGCGGAATTCTGGTGAGCGGCGCGACCACGACGTTGACGCATCTAACCTTGGTGGACAACCGGGCGCTGTGGGGCGAGGGCGACGGCATACACAAGCGGAGCGGCTGGGCGAGCCTGCGCAACAGCATCGTTGCCGGCGGTGGAAGCGGGCAGGAATGCACGGGCGGGTTGGACGAGAGCAGCGGGAATATAAGCCGGGACGGGACATGCGCGCTTTTGCCCAGTGGCGACCCCATGCTGGGAGAACTGACGGGCGCGCCCGGCTACTTGCCGCTGCTGGATGGCAGCCCGGCGCTGGACGCGGCTGATGCGGAGTTCTGTCTTGAGACAGATCAAATCGGCACGGCGCGGCCACAGGGAGGCGGCTGTGACGCGGGCGCGTATGAATCGCAGACGGCGACCGCGCCGGAAGCGACCCCCGAACCGAGCGGATGTACGCTGGCCAATCACATACTCTCCGCCAACACCAACACATCGGTGGGCGGCTGCCCGGCGGGCGCGAGCCACGACATCATCACGCTGACCGAGGACATCACGCTGAGCGCGCCGCTGCCGGCGATCAACGGCACGATCACGATCGAGGGCAACGGGCATACGATCAGCGGCGACAATCAGTTATCGGATTTTCACCGTATCAAGCCGCAGGCTGACGCTCAATGACTTGACGCTGACCGGGGGAAAGGCTGAGGGTACGGGCGGCGCGGTCCTGTTGCAGGGCGGCGCCGAGCTGGTCGTCAATAATTCGACATTCAGCGAAAACACGCTCGATTCCGTGGATATTGGCGGGAATCGTTTCACCGGCGGTTTCGGCAGTGCGATTGGCACGGAGCGGTTCAGCGGCAGCATCAGCGTTCGCGACAGCGAATTCAGGGGCAATGAGGCGGAATTCGGCGGCGGCGCGATCTATTTGAACGGTGGGACGGCGAATATCAGCGGCAGCGCCTTCATATCCAATCGAGGGCCTTTGCATGGCGGCGCGATCGTGGTCGACAAGGGGTGGATGAACATCGAAAACAGCACATTCAGACGGAATAGATCGAGCAACGGCGGCGCCATTTCAATCAGCCGCGGCTCTTTGACCATGACGCACCTAACGATGGTGGCCAATTCGTCATCGTATGGCGGGGGCGCTGCGATTCGCCAATGGGACGGCTCAGCTGTATTGCGCAACAGCATCGTGGCCGGCAGCAGCGATGTGGCCGATTGCCACGGCAATGTGAGTGGGAGCGGCAATTTCAGCGAAGATGGCACTTGCGGGGCGACGGAAGCTGGCGACCCGCAACTGGACGAAATGACTGGCGCGCCCGGTTTCTTCCCGCCTTTGGAGGGCAGCCCGGTGGTGGATGCGGCTGACGCGGCCTACTGCCTGGCGACCGATCAAACGGGCAAGCCGCGGCCGCAAGGCGCGGGCTGCGATATCGGCGCGATAGAATTCGGGGAAGCGGCGCCAGCGGAACCGACGCCGGAAACGAGCGAATGCACGCTGGCCAATCACATTCTCTCCGCCAACACCAACACATCGGTGGGCGGCTGCCCGGCGGGCACAAGCCACGACATCATTACGCTGACGGAGAACATCAGGCTGAGCGCGCCCCTGCCGGCGATTACCGGGACGATCACGATTGAAGGCAACGGTCACACGATAAGCGGCGACCGTACTCATCGGATCTTCACCGTATCGAGCCGCAAGCTGACCATCAATGACTTGACGCTGACGAGAGGAAAGGCGGAGGGGAATGGCGGCGCGATCCTGGTGCAGGGCGGCGCCGAGCTGGTCGTCAACAATTCCCAGTTCCTTCGCAATGTCGCTGTGGATTATGAGCGCGCCCGTAATCGTTATGGGGGTGGTGGGGGCGCGATAGGCACGGAGAACTTCAGCGGCCGCATAAGCATCAACAATAGCGCCTTCGATACAAATGACGCGCATATTCGCGGCGGCGCCCTCAATATCACCGGCGGGACTACTGACATCAGCGGCACAACTTTCACAATTAATCAAGGCAGGGGTTTTGGCGGGGCGATCAACGTTGAGGGTGGTAGGGTTAACATTCAGAACAGCTCATTCAGCAGGAACCGGTCGCAGCACGGCGGCGGCATCGCTGTCAACGGCGGCACGGTAACCTTGACGCATCTGACCATGTTTGCCAACCGGTCAACTTTCAGTGAAGGCGCCTCGATTTGGCAACGGAGAGGCTCGGTCAGCCTGCGCAACAGCATCGTCAGCGGCAGCAGTACTCATCCCGATTGCGATGGCAATGTGAGCCTGCGCAGCAACTTTAGCGAAGACGGCACTTGCGGGGCGACGAAGGCTGGCGACCCGCAACTGGACGAGATGAGCGACATGCCCGGCTACCTCCCGCCCTTGGAAAACAGCCCGGTGGTGGATGCGGCTGACGCGGCATACTGCCTGGAGACCGATCAAACGGGCAAGCCCCGCCCTCAAGGCGCCGGCTGTGATATCGGCGCGATAGAAGTCGGCTTCGTGGCGCCGGCTGAAGCGACCCCCGAGCCGACCGAATGTACGTTGGCCGATTACATTCTCTCCGCCAACAGCAACACATCGGTGGGCGGCTGCCCGGCGGGCACGAGCGACGGTATCATCACGCTGACGCAAGACATCACGCTGAGCGAGCCGTTGCCGGAGATTACCGGGACGATCACGATCGAGGGCAACGGGCACACGATAAGCGGGGATGATCGCTTTCGGATTTTCCAGGTGGCTGGCGGCAAGCTGACGATCAACAACTTGCGGCTGACCCAGGCCTACGTAGAGGGCGTCGGGGGCGCCATCTTCCTGCGAAATGATGCGGAGCTGGTCGTCAACGATTCCACCTTCGAGGGCAATCGCGTCGATTACCTTCAAGACGGCGATAGTCTGTTCATCGGCTACGGCGGCGCAATCGGCACAACCTGGTTCAGCGGCCGGTTGAGCGTCAACAACAGCGAATTCACCAACAATCACGCGCATAGCGGCGGCGCGATTGGCCTTAACGGCGGCTCGGCGGAGATCCGCGGCAGCGCCTTCGTCGACAATGAAGCAGATGGAGCGGGCGGCGCAATTGACATCTCGGGCGTGCCCGGCAGTCAGGTAAGCATCCAAAACAGCACGTTTAGCGGGAACGTATCTGGCAACGGCGCCATCGCCATCCGCGGCGCCACGGTGACCATGACGCACTTGACGATGCTGAATAATACGCCTTCGCTCGCCGACGGCTCCGCGATACACGTGTTTAGCGGTGCTACAGCGCAACTGCGAAACAGCATCGTCGCCAGCGGGGGCAATCGGCTTGATTGCCATGGAGATGTGGACGTGAGCCGCGGCAACTTCAGCCGGGACGGCAGTTGCGCGTTGTGGACGGGCGGCGACCCCAAGCTGGGAGAACTGCGGGGCGCGCCCAGCTACTTCCCGCTGATGAATGGCAGCCCGGCGCTGGACGCGGCTGATGCGGAGTTCTGCCTGGAGACGGATCAAATCGGCACGACGCGGCCACATGGCGGCGGCTGTGACATCGGCGCGTTTGAATCGACGACGGCGACCGCGCCGGAACCGACGCCCGTACCGTCCGCATGTACGCTGGCCAATCACATAATTTCCGCCAACACCAACACATCGGTGGGCGGCTGCCCGGCGGGCACGAGCCACGACATCATCACGCTGACGGAAGACATCACCCTGAGCGCGCCCCTGCCGGAGATTACCGGGACGATCACGATTGAAGGCAACGGGCATACGATCAGCGGCGGCCGTACTCATCGGATCTTCACCGTATCGAGCCGCAAGCTGACCATCAATGACTTGACGCTGACGATGGGAAAGGCGGAGGGGTATGGCGGCGCGATCCTGGTGCAGGGGGGCGCCGAGTTGGTCATCAACAATTCCCAGTTCCTTCGTAATGTCGCTGGGTATTATGAGGACGCCCGTAATCGGCATGGGGGACGAGGGGGCGCGATAGGCACACAAGGCTTCAGCGGCCGCATAAGCATCAGCAAAAGCGTCTTTGATACAAATAGGGCGGAGATTGGCGCAGGCGCCCTCTATTTGGACGGCGGGACGACTGACATCAGCGGCAGCACTTTCACTAGCAATGATGGCAAGGGTTTTGGCGGCGCGATTGAAGTCGAGGGCGGTCGGGTCAACACTCAGAATAGCACATTCAGCTTGAATCGGGCGGCCAATGGCCGCGTCGTCTCTGTAAACAGGGGCACGGTGACCTTGACGCATCTGACGATTTTTGGCTACGCATCCTACGATGGAGGCGGCGCGATTTACCAACGGCGGGGCACAGTTAGTCTGCGCAATAGCATCGTGGCCGGCGGCGGAGACAAACCTGATTGCAGAGGCAATGTGAATGTGAGCGGCAATTTCAGCCAAGACGGCGCCTGCGGGGCGGCGGAGGCGGGCGACCCGCAATTGGACGCGATGACGGGAACGCCCGGCTACCTCCCGCCCTTGGAAGGCAGCCCGGTGGTGGATGCGGCTGACGCGGCTTACTGCCTAGCGACTGATCAGACGGGCAAGCCGCGGCCACAAGGCGCGGGCTGCGATATCGGCGCGATAGAAGTCGGCGATGCGGGGCCGGTGGCGGAGGAACCGGCGGCGGAGGAACCGGTGGCGGAGGAACCGGTGGCGGAAGAGGCTGCCGGGCCCGCGTGCAGCGTCACCACGACTGATGTCCTCAACTTCCGCGATGGTCCCAATGGAAATTGGATCGGCATCGTGCCGGCGAACGCGAGCTTCACGGCGTTGGGATTTGACTCTGGCTGGTACAACGTGGAGCAGGGCGGCGTGGCGGGCTGGATCAGCGGCGACTACGTGACGACGAGCGGCAACTGCACGTAGGGCGGTGGGGGCGAAGGGCTTCCGAATTCTTACGCAACTTTGATAGCAACGGCATCTGCGGGCAGACAGCGGCGCAGAAGTTTGTTATGCTCGGCGCGTTGGGGAGACGCGGCCTAATCCGGGCGCGCTCCTCTCACATTTGGCACGTCTTTACCGATGGCACAATTTTCAGGAGAAGCATCATGAAGAAAGTTTTCACCCTCGTGTTGCTGGTGGCCTTCGCGCTGCTGGCGAACATGTCGCTGGTCACCGCCGATCACCACGGTTGGTGGGCGGAAGCGGGCGCGCCCTACGCCGGCACGACCATCCGCGGCGTATCCGAGAGCACCCCGCCCTCGAATTACGTGGCAGACGTCCTCGCGGCGCAATTCACCGAGTACACGGGCATCAATGTCGAGTTCGAGACGACGTCTTGGGACCAGATGTATTCCAAGGCGATCAACGACATGGAAGCCAACACCGGCATCTATGACTTCGTCTACATTGAGCAGGACATCATCTACAGCTACCTGGCGCAGGATTACCTGGTTAACCTGACCCAGTTCGCCGCTGATAACATGGACCTGGCCGCGGCTGATTACGACGAGAGCGCCTTCACCAGCTTCGCCGATTACTTCAAGAACGCCGATGGCGATCTCTTCGGCGTGCCGATGGAAGCCTTCGTCAAGGTCTACTTGTATCGCAAGGACCTGTTTGAGAACGCCGATATTCAGGCCGCCTTTGAGGCCGAGTACGGCTATCCGCTGGCGCCGGCCGAGACCTTCGAGCAATATGCTGACAACGCCGCCTTCTTCACGGCTTATGGCGAAAGCATGGACATGGACCTCTGGGGCACGACCGTGCAAGGCTCGACCGGGCATCCGGCTTCGACCTATGAATTCCTCGAATCGATCGGGCCTTCCTTCGGCTTGTACAACTGGGGCATCAACGTGGACACCGGCTCGGCCCAGAGCGCACATGGCGGCGCGCTGGATGGCGATACCGCTGTTGAGGCGCTGAGCTTCTGGCTGAGCATGCTGCCCTACGCGCCGCCCGAGGCCACGTCCAGCACTTGGGACGAGGTCGCGTCGAGCTTCGCCGCGGGCCGCGCCGCGCAAGGTTGGGTCTATGGCGAGAACGCTGCCTGGATCGCCACCGACGAGAGCCGCTCGGCTGTCACGGGCAATGTCGGCGTCCGGCTGCCGGTCACCGCTGAGGGCGTGATTGAAGCGGCTGAGATGGGCGAAGGCTACATCGGCTACTACGATGGCGGCGCCTTCGGCATCCCGCATTCGTCGCGCAACAAGGAAGCCACGCTGCTGTGGCTGCAATTCATCGGCCAGCCGGCGGTGCAAGCGGAATGGGCCGCTGCGGGCGCCCGCATCACCCACACCGCCACCTTCGACGATCCGCTGATCGCTGAGCAGGACGCCAAGGTTGATGGTTACTACACGCTGCTGGAAGAGCAGGGGCCGCTCTTCGCGGGCGCGCCGCCCTTCCCCTTCCACGCGCAAGTGCGTGAGGTGATCGATCCCTTCATTCAGCGGGCCATCCTGGGCGAGCTGAGCCCGGGTGACGCCTTGTCGCAGGCGGCGATGGCTGTGGACGAGGAATTGGAGCGCTTGGGCTACGGGATGTAAAAACCCCCACCCCAAACCCCTCCCCCATCAAGAGGGAGGGGCTTAGCTGTAATCTATCTCCCCTTCCCCTCATTTTGGGGGAAGGGGCCGCGCCGCGTAGACACTGGCGGTCGGGGATGAGGGAATGCGCGATAACCGCGTCGGCTGGCTTCTGCTCAGCCCAACATTGATCATTCTGCTTATTTTCGGCTTCGCGCCGTTTTTGTATGTGCTGGTTGTCGGGTTTTTTGATTGGAATGTATTCGCCGCCGAAAGTGGCCTGCGCTTCAACGGCTTGGGCAATTATCGGCGTCTGGTTTTTGACGATTTATTCTTGACGTCAGTTGGCTTGACGATTCGGTTCGCCGTCTTCGCTATCGTCAGCGAGGTAGTGCTGGGGCTTCGTCTTGGCGCAGATGCTGACGCGCAACTTCCCCGGCAAGTCGCTCTTCCGCATCATCCACACGCTTCCGCTGATGGTGGCGCCGATCGCCGTGGGCGCGATCTGGCGGCTGCTGGTCATCCCCGGTTTCGGTCCGGTGCCCTTCTTCCTCGACCGCTGGTTTGACCTCACCTATCAGATTGGCACGTATCCAGATCAAGCGCTGTGGACATCGGTCATCATGGACGTCTGGCACTGGACGCCCTTCGTCACGCTGACGATGCTGGCGGGCTTGTCCGCGATACCGCGCGAGCCGGTTGAGCAGGCGAAGGTTGATGGGGCGAATCGGCTGCAGGTCTTCTGGTACGTCACCTTGCCCTTCCTGCGGCCGGTGTTGCTGACGACGGTGTTCATTCGGATCATGGATGCCATCCGCACGGTGGACGAAGTGTGGATGTTGGCGGGCGGCGGGCCGGGCACACGCTTCACCGGCATCTATATCTGGCGGGTGACCTCGCCGGGCGCGAGCGCGGACTGGGGCTATGGGTCGTCAATCTCGCTCATCACGCTCTATCTGACGATTGTGCTGTGCTGGTTGTTGTTCATCGCGATATCCGGGCGGCGCAAGGGGGAGGTGGAGTGACGAGGACCGGGCGTGAGCGCGTTGGGCGCTTGCTGGGCACTTACGGCTTCTGGATTGTGATGACCGTCGTCACGCTGCTGCCGATCTGGTGGATGTTCGTGGTCTCGATGCGCAGCCGCGTCGAGCTCTTCGGGCGGCCCAATCTGACGCTGAGCCGCTTCTTCACCGAGAATTACACCAACGTATTGACCGACAGCACCTTTCAGCGCTACATGACGAATTCGGTCGTGGTTTCGACCAGCAATGCCGTGCTGGTGATGGTATTGGCGCTGCTGGCCACGTATGCGCTTTCGCGATATAAGCTGACGGGGCGGGACAATATCTTCTTCTGGCTGATCACCAACCGCATGGCGCCGCCGGCCGCCTTCTTGCTGCCGCTCTTTATCATGTTCACGCGCACCTTCCGCATCGGCGATTGGACGCTCTACGACACGCAGATCGGCTTGATCCTGTTGTACTGCGTCTTTAATTTGCCCTTCGCCATTTGGCTGCTGAAGGGGGTCATCGACGGCATCCCGATTGAGCTGGACGATGCTGCCATGATTGACGGCGCGGGCGTTGCCGGTGTGCTGCGGCATGTCATTATTCCGCTGGCGGCGCCGGGCCTGGCGGTGACCGGCATTCTGAGCTGGGTCTTCGCTTGGAACGAGTATCTGTTCGCGGCCAATTTGACCAGCGTCAACGCGCGCACGATCACGACCGGGCTGGCCGAGTTCGTCACCGTGACCGGCACCAATTGGGGTGAGCTGGCGGCGATGTCGATGATCACCTTGTTTCCGTCGGCCATTATCGTGATACTGGCGCAGCGTTACATCGTCATGGGGCTGACCTTCGGCGCGGTCAAGGAGTAGGGCGATGGAGAAACCCCAAGGCAAGCCCATAGCCGAGCGCAATGAAGAGACGCCGGACGACCACTTTCTGCCCTTTTACACCAACGCCTTCGACCGCGTCTTCATCGCGGTGGTAATCCTCATCGGCGTGCATCTACTCTGGCTGCGGTTCCTGGAGGAGGCGCTGCCGGTAACATTAGCGACGGTGATTTCGCTGGCGATCGGCGTCTACGTGGTGCGGCGGGGGTGAGCTTGGCCCGCTAGGCTCCGGAGATGCGGGGCATCCACAGCGGCTCAAGCCC
>CBDBOC010000003.1:0-989741 GCA_965208195.1 Phototrophicaceae bacterium
GATGGGGAAGTGGAGCCGCAGGTCCCTAATGGCGAGAATGGCGTCTCTCGCTGGTTCAGTTGGCGTCATGGCTAACCTCAAGCGACTCGTCATATAGCCAGCAGGCGACATCGCGGGCGGGGTTCAAGGCAAAGCTGGGCGGGTTTTCGGAGCGGCAGCGGTCCATCACGTGGGGGCAGCGGGGCGCGAAGGGGCAGCCACGGGGCCGCTCGTGAGGGCCGGGCACGGAACCGGTGATGGGCTCGAGACGGTCGCCGCGGCCGATCGTGGGCAGGGAGTTGAGCAAGCCCTGGGTATAGGGATGCTTGGGGTCGTCGAAGATGCCATCGACGGGCGCGCTCTCGACGACTTGCCCCAGGTACATCACGATGACGTGGTCCGCCACTTCGCCGATGACGTTAAGGTCGTGCGTGATCATGATCAGCGCCATGTCGTTATCCTGCTGAATCTGCTGAATCAGCTCGAGGATTTGCGCTTCGATGGTCACGTCGAGGGCGGTGGTGGGCTCGTCGGCGATGAGGATGCGCGGGTTGCAGCTGAGGGCCATGGCGATCATGGCGCGCTGGCGCATACCGCCGGAGAATTCGTGCGGGTACTGGTCGACGCGTTGTTCCGGCAGCGGGATGCCGACGAGGCGCAGCACCTCGATGGCCCGCGCCCGGGCTTCTTCCTTGCTGACGTCTTGGTGCAGCAGGATCGCCTCCATGATTTGCTGGCCGATGGTGTAGACCGGGTTGAGGGATGTCATCGGCTCCTGGAAGATCATGGCGATTTCGTTGCCGCGGATGTCGCGGATTTGGTCGCCATAGGGGTCGACCTGGGTCAGATCGACCGGGGGGCCGTCAGCCGGATAGTAGGTTATTGAGCCGGCGACGATGCGCGCCAGGCTGGGCGAGAGCAGACGCATGATGGTGCGCGAGGTGACGCTCTTGCCGCAGCCGCTCTCGCCGACGATGCCCAGCGTCTTGCCAGCCTGCAGCGTGAAAGATACGCCATCAACCGCCCGGACAACGCCTTGTTCGATGTAGAACCAGGTCTTGAGGTTGTTGACTTCGAGTACGGTATCCATGCCGAGCTTTTGTCCTACACACGGGCGCTGCGAAGGGCAGCTGCGCCGCAATTCGATCAGGCGCAGTAGGCGGCTAGCGCGAGAAGGGATCGACCATATCGCGCAAGCCGTCGCCCAGGAAGTTGTAGGCGATGACCGCAACCAGAATGAATAGCCCCGGGAAGAGCGTCCAGGGATAGAGCACGATATTTTGAATCTTGATGGCGTCATTGAGCAGCAGGCCCCAGCTGACCATGGGCGGGCGGACGCCAATGCCGAGGAAGCTCAGGGCGCTCTCGCCGAGGATGGTCACGGGCACGGCGAGGGTGGCTGTGACGATGATGTGGCTGGCCATATTGGGTATCAGGTGTTTGCGCACGATGCGCGCGGTTGAGGCGCCGGAGGCTTCGGCAGCGTGGACGTAATCGCGTTCTTTCAGCGAGAGCACCAGGCCGCGCACCTCGCGCGATAGCCCGGTCCAGTTGATGAAGGCGAGCACGACGACGATGCCGGCGTAGACCCATTCGGGCGGCCACAGCGGCGGGATGGCGGCCGCGAGCGCCATCCACAGGGGCAATTGCGGGAAGGAGCGAATGGTTTCGATGAGGCGTTGGACGATATTGTCGAATACGCCGCCGTAGTAGCCGGAGAGGGTGCCGATGACGGAGCCGACGGCGATGGTGATCAGCACGCCGAAGATGCCGACCGAGAGCGAAACCTGGCCGCCGTAGATGATGCGGGAGAACAAGTCGCGCCCGCGCACGTCTGAGCCCATGATGTGCAGGCGTTCGGCTGGATCGCTGGAGCCGAAGAGATGCACATCCCAGGCGATGAAGCCGAGGGCTTTGTAGGGCTCGCCTTTGACGAAGAACTGAAGCGGGATGCGCTGGGCGCGCTCTTCAATGTATTCGAGCTGGAAGGTCTCCATGTTGCGCTTGCCACGCAGGGGGTAGAAGAAGGGCGGATGAAAGTGGCCGGTTTCGGGGTCTTGCAGGCGGATGGTCATGGGCGGGGAGTAGGTCAATTTTGAATCGGCATCGCGGGCGGTGTAGGGGGCGAAAAAGCCGGCGAAGAGCGTCACCAGATAGATGATGACGAGGGCGATGAAGGAGAGCAGGGCCATGCGATTGCGCAGGAATTTGCGGATCATCAGCTGGCGCACGGTCAGCAACTGGTACTCGTCTTGCAGGGGGAGCTCGACGTTTTTTTTGCGCGCGCCGAAGCGCCTGACTCGGCCTAGCTTGCCCGCGAGCTTATTCATACTGAATCCTCGGGTCGCTCCAGGCGAGGACGATATCGGCGATGAGATTGCCGATCAGCAGAAAGATGGCGAGGATCATCAGGACGGTGCCGGCCAGGAACATGTCCTGGCGGTTGAGGGCGCGGATGAAGGGCGGGCCCAGGGTCGGCAGATCGAGCACGATGGAAATGATGATGGTGCCGCTGATGAGCAGGGGCAGTTGCATGCCGACGCGGCTGATCAGCGGATTGATGGCGATGCGGGTGGCGTGTTTGTAGATGACGACGCGCTCCCGCAGGCCTTTGGCGCGCGCGGCTTCGATAAATTGCTGGTCGAGGATATCGAGCAGGTTGGCGCGCATGATGCGGAAGGTGCCGGCCATGCCGCCGAGACCGAGAATGGCCAGGGGCACGGGCAGATGTTTGGCGAAATCGACGACGCGTTCCCAGGTCCAGGGCGCGTCTTTGAACTCTTGCGAGAAAAGGCCGCCGGAGTAATCCGTCTGGAGCACGAAGACGGCGATGAAGAGGTAGATGACGGCGATGAGAAAGTCCGGCGTGGAGATGCCGATGAAGGACAGCGTGGACAGGAAATAATCCCAGCGCGAGTTCTTGCGGGTGGCGGCGAAGATGCCAAAGGGAATCGCCAAGCCCCAGGAGATGAACAAAGTCGCGACGCCGAGAAACACGGTCAAGCCGGTTCGCTGCGCCAGGATATCGGCGACGGGCGCGTTGCTGTATTCGATGGAGAAGCCGAAGTCGCCGCTGGGGAAACCGTCGATCCACTTGAAGTATTGCACGATGATGGGTTGGTCGAAGCCGTAGGTGCGGCGGAGGTTCTCGATGGTTTCCGGCGGCAGGGGCTGGCCGGTTGACGCTTCTTGCTGGCGCACCCAGTTGGAGACGACATCGCCGGGCGGCAGTTGAATCACGACAAAGCTGATCAGCGTGATGAGAACGAAGGTCACGGCCGCGGAGAGCAGGCGTCGAATGATGAAGGTGGTCATCTAGCGCATTGCTCCATGGGGCGGAAGGACAACGCTGCGTAATTCCAAGCTAGCAATGCCAGTTTCCGCAGCATGAATCTAATCTCCAAAATCAGCAGAATTGAGTAGACACACGCCCAGCCAGGCCACCGCCCACGCAAAATACCTTGCATCCCGCACTCCCTCCCCGCCGAATCCTGTAGGGGCGAGCCACCGGCTCGCCCGTACGCACGGTGGGCTCTGGCCCGGCCCGCCCGTCTTTCACATGCTCTACTACTTCTCGCACGATCAACTTGGATCTACTTCTATTTTGCTGTGAGGCGGGCTGGCGAGAAACCGCCACAGAAGTGGCCCGCCAGCCCGATGCAGCGCGTCTGCGAAAGGCTAGGCGCCGCCCTCGCCGGGCGCGTACTTGGCGTAGGCCGTCTCCATCTGGTAGGCGGAGGCGTCTTGCAGCTGGCTATTGCGCGAGATGCGATCGGCCATATTGCCCAGGCGTCGGTTTTTGATGAAGGGGCGCTGCCAGTAGCCGGTCGAGATATACCAGACGTTATCGGCGTGGAGCTGCGATACCTCAAACATCAGATCGTTGCGTTCGTCCGCGGAGGCGGTCAGCGCGGCGCGCATGAGCTCGACATTACGCACAAAGTCGTCATCAACCGGGTCTGCCTCCCAGTTGCGATGGTAGAAAGGCGTATTCGGACCCGTTGGCGCGAGGCCGTGCATCTCCGCGCCGAAGGGATAGCTGGCGCCGTCGCGGTCCCAGGTGTGGATCATGAAGTCGCCGGCGGTGAAGCGCTCGCGGACCAGGGATTGGTCATTGGCGTCCATGATGGCGTTGAGGCCGATAGCGGCGAAGTATTCGGTTACGAGCTCGACAATCGGCGTGTAAAGATCGTGGATGCCGACCTCGATGATCAGCTGGAGCGGCTGGCCACCAGGCGCTTCACGGTAGCCATCGCCGTCGGTATCGACATAGCCGGCTTCCTCCAGCATGGCGTTGGCGCCATCAGGATCGTACTGCGCCCAGAGCGCGCCATCTTCGGCGGTGTGGTAGCCGGATTCGGGCGAGAGCGACGAGCCGTTGGGATTGAAGAGGCCGGCGTAGAAGAGGTCGCCGATTTCTTGCCGGTTGATGCCGATAGAGACGGCGCGGCGGAAGTTGACATCGCGGAAGGCGCTTCTGATGACGTCATCCGGGTGATCCAGGTTGAAGTGGAAGGCGACGCCGTCGAAGTCAGCGAAGGTGAGGCTGATATCGCGGCCTTCCTGGATGGCTTCGCTGAAGAGCTGGATATGCTGGACGCCGACCCAGGTGGTGTCGAAGTCGAATTGGCCGGTGACATTGCCCAGGGCGACGCCTTGACGGTCTTCGACAAGTTCAATCGTGAGGCGATCGAAATAGGGCAGTTGGTTGCCTTCGGGATCGACCTTCCAGTAATAGGGATTGCGGACCTGATTATAGAATTCGCCGACGACGAAGTCTTCGTACATCCAGGCTTGCAGGGTGTGGCGTCCGCGCCCGTTCTCCAGCAAGGTGGCCGCTTGATAGTCCTCGTAGGTGGCTTCTTCGTTGTAATCGGGATGGAACTGGGACAGATAGTGCGCGGGAAGGGCGATGTTGCGCAGGGAAGCCTGGGTTTCGGCGAAGAGCGGGTAGGTGTCTGGGTAGGTGAAGACGAGGGTATGGTCATCGGTGGCTTCCAGCGCCGGCGGTTGACCGGCCTGGTAAGTGACGCCGATGCCAAAGCCGGTGACATTTTCGTTGAGGGCGTTGTCGTTCCAGAAGAAGAGCACGTCTTCAGCGGTGAAGTCTTCGCCGTCGGACCACTTTACGCCTTGACGCAGATTCACGGTCCAGACCGTCTGGTCGTCATTGGAGGACCAGCTTGCGGCGAGATTGGGCTGGATGGGACCTTCGCCGGAGATGGGTGTATTCCAGCGTACCAGCGGCTCATAGGTCATGTTGTAGGTCATGTAGGTGATGAGCGCGGCCGTCCCGCGGCGCACGGTGCCGCCGTAAGTACCGATCTCGTTGAGCGGTTGCACGACCAAGGGGTTGGGCGGCAGGCGGTCTTCGACGGGCGGGAGTTCACCGGCGGCGACTTGTTCCGCGAGCATGGGCGCTTCCTGGAACATCATGTCCTGCGCGTAACTGAGCGCGCCGAACAAGGGAAGCACAAGCAAGAGGAAAACTGAAATCAGCAGGATACGACGCATTGCTAAAGCTCCTTTACTAAATCTACGTAAACTGGCGCGCAGGCGCGGGAACATTAGGTTAAGACATTCATCGAGGGCGCGTTGCGCATCCGTAGCATAACAGTTGCGGCGCAGCGACGCAAAAATCAGCCGGCGGGGCGCCCCTCACCCCCCGGCCCCCTCTCCCACAAGGGGAGCGGGGGAGCAAGACGCTGCGCGGGGCAAGGTATTTTGCGCGCTTATTCTACCTCACCCCCCGGCCCCCTCTCCGAATCATCAGAGAGGGGGAGCAAGACGTTGTTCGGAGCAAGGTATTTTGCGCGCTTATTCTACCTCACGCCCCGGCCCCCTCTCCGAATCATCAGAGAGGGGGAGCAAGACGTTGTTCGGGGCAAGGTATTTTGCGCGCTTATTCTACCTCACCCCCCGGCCCCCTCTCCGAATCATCAGAGAGGGGGAGCGAGACGTTGCGCGGGGCAAGGTATTTTGCGTGGGCGGGGCGGGGTTGCCGGGGTTTAGGGCGGGCGGGCAGGTTGGTGTTACTGCTGGGTTAGGCTGGCGACGGCGCCGGGGATATCGAGATAGTCGGCGCTGAAGGCCTGGCGCAGCAGCGGCGTGGGAACGAAGCGGTCGAATTTGTTGCGCTGGAGTTGGTATTCGCTGAGGGGTTTGGCGAGCGCCGCGGCCGATGGCGGTTGCGCGCAGAGGCGGCGCAGTTGCCCGGCTAAATCGGCAGCGGAGGCGGAGTCGGCGCCGATCACGATATAGTAGGGCGGGGCTTGATCGGGCACAGCGAAACCAAAATGCCGCAGCAGATGGACGAGCGTGGCGAACTGGCGCGTGCCGCACCAGGGGAAGAGCAGGAAGCGGCTATCGGCGAGGGGCAGGAGGGTTGCCGTGGCCAGGTCGACGCGTTGCGCCGCCTTCCGCGCGATGGCCAGACGGAGGCGAGCGCGGTCGGTGAGATAGACGTAATCCGAACCGGCGAGCAGGATTTGGCGCATCTTCTGCAGAATGCGGGTGTGAATGTCGATGCCCGGGGATGTCCAGCGGGTTTTCGCCCGGCCTTTGGCGCGCGCCACTTCCACGATGCGGCGTTCGATGTCCACGCTCAGCACGCGCCACATGAAGCCGGCGAGCACCAGGGTGCTATCGATATCGGGCGCGTCGGGAATGGCGCCGATCTCGCGGGATTTGTCGCGGACGCGGAACTCCTCCTCGTCCTGGAACACCGCGTAGAAGCGGTAGTTGTTGACGATGTTTTCGGCTGCGAGGCCGATAATCAGGCGGCCGGTTTCGGTTTGTTGCAGGTGTTCAATGTCGAGCAGATGGCGCAGAAGATCGCGGAATTGATCAGCCGAGACGTCTGTGAATGGGGAGAGGGCGAGGACGCGCTCGGCCAGTTGCGGGGGCGTGAGTTCGGTATGGGAATAGAGGATGCTCAGGGACTGGTGGTAGAGCAAGCTGAAGGGCAGGCGCGGAATATGCGGCGGTTCAATCCAGCGCTCTTCGGCGTAGAGCTGAATGATGGCGATGGTTTGCAGCAGGTTCCAGGGGACTTCTTCGCCGAAGTGGGCGGCCTCGGATTGGTTCTCGGTGGTGTAGGCGCAGATGCGCGGCGGGGCCTGGCGGCGGCCGGAGCGGCCCAGGCGCTGCACAAAGCTGGCGACGGAGTGCGTGGCGTTGATCTGCAAGACTTGATCGAGCTGGCCGAGGTCGATGCCGAGCTCGAGGGTGACGGTAGCGGCGACGCAGGCGGGTTTGTCTTCCGCTTTCATAGCTTCTTCGGCGTTTTCGCGATAAAGGGCGGAGACATTGCCGTGATGCGCGTGATAGAAGTTGGGCAGGCCGTCGCGCTCAGCGATGCGCCGCAGGTTGAGGCTGACCTCTTCCACGGTGCTGCGGCTATTGGCGAAGATCAGCGTCTTGGGCGAGCGCCGCGTCATCTGGTGTAAGTCATTGAAGTATTGTTCGGTATCGACCAAGAGCGCGTCGAGGTCGCTGGCGGCGTGTTTGTCTTCTGAGGGCAAGAGGAAATACTTGACGGCGAGTTCGAGGTGGGATTTGCCCGGTCCCGGAATCATTTCCACGCCGAGGCTGGAGCGGCCGCGCAGCCAGGCCATGGCTAATTCGGGCTCGCCCAGGGTGGCGGAAAGGCCGATGCGGCGGGCGGGCGCGGACTGAAAGCGTTCGAGGCGCTGCAATTGGCACAGCACTTGGCGGCCGCGATCGGAGTCGATGAAGGCGTGGACTTCGTCGATGATGACGAAGCGCAGATCGCCAAAGAGGCGCCGGAGTTCAAAGGCGCGGTGCATCAGCATGGCTTCCAGCGATTCGGGCGTGATCTGCAGGATGCCGCGGGCGCGTTGCAAGAAGCGCTGTTTCTTCGACTGCGAGACATCGCCATGCCAGCTTTGGGCCGGGATATCGCTGTCTTCGAGCAAGGCGGTGATGCGGAAGAACTGGTCGTTGATGAGCGCTTTGAGCGGGCCGATGTAGAGCGCGCCGATGGAGTTGGGCGGGTCGCGGTCGAGCTCGGTGATGACGGGGAGGAGGGCGGCTTCGGTCTTGCCGCTGGCGGTGGCGCTGCAGATCAGGATGTGTTTGGGCCCGTCGATGATGGCGTCGATGGCGCGGGCTTGGACATCGCGCAGTGTTTCCCATTTGTGGCGATAGATGTATTCGCGGATGAAAGGCGCGAGCTTGTAGAAGGCGTCGGCGCTCATCAGATTTGGAAGCTGGCGTAGGGCGAGGCGCCGTTGTCGTCGTGGATTTCGCTTGCCGGCGTCAGGGCTTCGGGGTCGGCGATGGGTTCGCCGGTGGTGAATTGGACCTCGCCCAGGAGCGATTCGAAGCTTTCCGTGGGATTTTGCCGCAGCAGGTTGAGCAGGGCCACGAAATCCCGCAGGACTTCACGCGGCGTGAGCAAGGTATCAGCGCCGATGCGATTCAAGACGAGCGACATGAAGGCTTCGAGATGTCGTTCTTCGATTGCAGTCTCGTATTTGTAGTGCTGGCAGTGGATATCGCGAATCGTTTGCAGCAGGATGAAGATCTCGTTGTGGCTGAGGACATCGAGGCGGATCAGCGGACCGGACAGATCGCGCAGGCCGGCCCGGGCGAAGCGGCTGTCTTCGAGGCGGGATTTCAGGGCTTCGTAGCCGTAGAGGCCGCGGCGATCGTCTTCTACCATTTGTGGCGTGGCGCCGAAGAGAACGCCCAGGTACTCGGCTTTGCCTTGCAGCGTGTCGTTCAAGATGGTGAGCAGGCGTTCGTAATTGTTGTTGCGGGAGACCTTGTGGGAGATGTGATAGAGGTTGACGGCTTCATCGATGAAGATGATCAAGCCCTTGTAGCCGATTTGGCGCATGAAGCAGGCCAGGAGCTTGATGTAGTCGTACCAGGTGCTGTCATCAATGATGACGCGGACGTTGAGCGCGGCGCGGGCCTCGGTTTTGGTATTGAACTCGCCGCGCAGCCAGCGGATGGCATTGGTTTTGAGTTGGTCATCGCCTTGTTGGTGGCCGCGCCAGTAGGCGTTGATGACGGTGGCGAAGTCAAAGCCATGGACCATGCCTTCCATATCGCTTACGGTGGCGTGGATGCGCGCTTCCACCTCTTTGGGGAAGCTGGGCATAGAGGGACTAGTGCCGGCTTTCACGATATCGGTCTGGATGTTGTTGATCCACTTCTCGAGCAGGGCGGCGAAGGCATTGCCGCCGGGGCGCGTATCGATGGCCATGTTGTTGAGCAGCTCGCGATAGAGCTCGAGCCCCTGGTTTTTGGAGCCGGTCAAGCGCTTCTGGGGGCTGAGATCGGCATCGGCGACGACGAATTTGCGCTTGAAGGCGTAGTTGCGCAGCAGCTGCAGCAGGAAGCTTTTGCCCGAGCCATAGCGGCCGACGATCAGGCGAAAGGTCGCCCCGCCTTGGGCGACGATATCGTCCAGGTCGTTGAGCAGGGCGCTGAGTTCGTCCACGCGGCCGACGGCGATGTGTTCGGCGCCGGTACGCGGGACGACGCCGGCGCCAAGTGATTGCAAGATAGCCTGCGATGTGCGTTTGGGGATTCGCTTTGCCATGTTTGACCTCATCTGAGTGAATCCAAGTTTATCATGCGCAGAGTGTTTGAGAATTAGTCGGAATCGGGGGCGAGCCGACGGCGCGCGCGTACGCACATTCGACTGATTTTAAGGCAGGGTTCATTGCTCAAGATATTGCGGGTGTTGCAGTATGTATTCGACTTCATCGCGATATTCTTCCAGGACGACGGCGAGGCCGTCTTCTTCGATAATCAGGGTGTCGCCGATTTCGTCGAGGGCGATGCTGTTGATCTCGTCGATGATCACGCTGGGGAAGGCGCCGGGAAAGGCGGATTCAAAGGCGTGCGCCGGGCATTCCCAGCCATTTGCCATCAGCACAGCGATGAGCCTGGCGCGGTTTTGGTCGCTGGCGCCCATGATATGAGCGACTTCGGCCAGGTCCGTCAGCAGGTCAGCCGGCGTGTCGTCTGGACGGTGGAGGAAGCCCGACGCGGCTGGATCAGCGCCGTTGTCCGGGGCAGTGTCAGGCGGGGCAATGGGCGTGGTGTCGTCTGACGGCGGAGCGGGCTGCGTTGAATGATGGGCGCGACCCGCCGAGCGCGCCGGGGCCGCAGAGGCGAAACGCTGGAGACGCAGCGTGGCGCGGGCTTGGCGGCGGCCGCCAATCCGGGTCCAATCGAGGGCTGGGGACGGCGACGGCGGCTGGTTCGCGGTTGCGATCGGGGCGGGGGTTGCTTGGGGCGCGCCGGGCAGCCAGCGCGCGGCAGCCGCGAACTGCTCATCTTCGATTGCATCGACGGTTGGCGGCGTCTCGTTTTGCGGCAGGGCATCGGCCAGCAGGCGTTCGCGAATGGCCTGCGAATCTTTGGCCAGCTGGGCGATTTTGGCGTGGTCGATGGCGAGCTCGGGCTTCGGCGCTTCGGGTTGGAGGGCGGCTTCAATGAGGGACTTGGTGGCGTCCGTCAGTTGTATGCCGCGGACGCGATAGCTGTAGCCGGCTTGGGCGCGCAGGACATTATCGGCATGCTTGATGATGCTGTTGAGTGTTGCGCTGAGGGCCTCGACTTCGGTCCAGGCGTGGGTCGCGGCGATTTTTATTTCTGTGGCGGGATAGGCGTGGATTGCGCTGGCAAAGGGCGCGCGGCGGATGACTTGCTTGCGCGCGGGTTGATGCAGCTGAAAGAGGGACTTGCCCTTTGCCCGGCGCGTGGCTTGATCGACGGCGAGCAAGGCTTGTTTATACCCCTGGCGCAGGTCGGTCGATTCTGAGAATTTCTTGTAGAATTTGCTCTTCGTCGGATTGTATTTCGCCACGGCAAAGAGCGCGGCGTCGGGCAATGCCTCAAAGGCGCCGCCCGCACTGAGCCAGGCTTCGAGGACGATGTCCAGTTGTGTGACTGGCGTTACTTGGCTGACTTCGCTGTACCAGGCCAGCGCGTCCGGCGCCAAGCCATGCAGGACGATGAAGTCGGCGAGCCAATCCGGCAGGTAGTTATCCAGCTTAGGCTGCAGTTGCCGGTAGTAGCGCCAGAATTCGTCAAGGTGGTTGAAGGCATCAGCCGGGGATTCAAAGCCAACCAGGTTGATGCCTTCATAGATGTGGACGAAGAGATAGCTCAAACCGGTGGGCAGGCGGTTGCCCTGGCGCAGTTGGGCGCGCCAATAGAAGTACCAACGCTGCTGCGCGGCGTCCATCGACTCGTAGGTGGGCCAGTATTGCTGGAAAGGCACGGGCTCGGCTGAGGACTCGCTGCGATTGATGTATTTTCTGGCTTGCGCGACGAACAGGTTTTCACGGCGCGAGAGAGAAGGCCTGAAGCTGTCGCTCTGGGCGCGCGGGGGGATGGGAATGTCGTTTGGCGCGGATTCGGGGGCGGGCAGGCTGACGCGGCGATAGATTTCATCGGCCCGGCGGGGCTGGTCGACGGCGGCCTCGCCCTGGGATGATGTTGGCGGCGTTTTGGTATCGCCGATGACGTCGATGGGATCGACCTCGATCAGGTCTTCGGGTTTGCGCGATAGCCTGCCCCGCAGGTGTTTCAGGCATTCCAGGGGGTCGACCAGTTCCAGATTCAAGTCGAGAAACTGATGCCTGGTTGTGCTGACGGAAATCAGGCAGAAACGGCCGGGCTTGCCGGTACCGGGGCGCACCTTGTTGACGAAGCCGCTGAAGATGATGGTGTCGACCTTCTCAGAACGGTCGGCGGTGAAGATCTCGTAGATCAGCCGCAGCGGTATCTGCGCCAGGGCCGACGCGTAGAGTTGTTTGCGTTGCGATTGCGGCAGCGCGGTCTGCGTGATTTCGTCACGCGTCTTGATGTAGCGATACGCCTTGGCATCGGGCACGGCTTCAAAGGCTGGCAGATCGCGCTCGACGATGAGTAGTCGCGAATTCGCCTGGTAGACGAGTTGGGTCTTGCGCGGAAAGGAGGCCGGATAACTGCTGTTATGCAGAACACGCAGGAAGTAGTCTTCGACCGCTTTTGACTCGCCGGCGGCAAAGCGCTCTTGAATGCGTTCGATCTTCTGATTCTGTTCGAAAGCCTTGTCGCGCCGAACATTCATGCGTAGCTGGTGGTCTCTTTTGGCCTTGTGGTATGCCCGTTCCGCGCGCTCGTAGCGTTTTTCGCCTTCAAGGACCAGCTGTTCGAATTCGCGTTTTTTCCAGGGCAGCATCTTGTGCATGCCGGATGGCGGCGCGGGCAGGTAGGTGCTGCGCCGGGGTTTCGCTTTGTTGAAGGGCTCGAGGCGCGCTGTGGTCTTCTGCTTTTCCAGGTCAATGAAGGTATCGCGCGATAAGGCATGGCTGAGGATGTTCCGCAGTTGCGCGAAGGTCGCTTGCAGATCGGCGTTGAGCGCGTCCACGCGGGCTGGGCTTGGCCGCTGCCGATTCGCTTTGGTACGGGTCATCTGAGACAAGATTTGGTCCTTTGTGTGCCGCTGCGCCAAGATATCCGGTCAAATATACCTTAGTTGTATCAGGAAATGTAATGGTGTTTAGTATGCGTGGGTATAGTCGTGGCCCCCTCACCCCCCGGCCCCCTCTCCCACAAGGGGAGAGGGGGAGAAAAGCACTTCGAGAGGGGGAGGTAATTTGGGTTGGTGGCTTTGGAGGGACGGGCGGGCGAGACAAGTCTCGCCCCTACAGGATTCGACGGCGAGGGGGAGAAAAGCACTTCGAGAAGGGGAGGTAATTTGGGTTGGTGGCTTTGGAGGGACGGGCGGGCGAGACAAGTCTCGCCCCTACAGGATTCGACGGGGAGGGGGAGAAAAGTCGCGAGGGGGAGGTAATTTGGGTTGGTGGCTTTGGAGGGACGGGCGGGCGACCCGGTGGCTCGCCCCTACAGGATTCGACGGTGAGGGGGAGAAAAGCACTTCGAGAGGGGGAGGGAGGGGAGGTAATTTGGGTTGGTGGCTTTGGAGGGACGGGCGGGCGAGACAAGTCTCGCCCCTACAGGATTCGACGGCGAGAGGGGATTTCTCGAGCAGGCGCTTTTGATGGATGGGATGCGAGGGCAGCTGGAACAGGAATAGATTGTGCGGGCTGATTTGGTTACACTTCAGGCGATGTATCGACGGAACGGAAAGCAAGCTGTATGGCACTGCCGCAACGTGAATCGCCGATTGGCAAGAGGGTCTCGCTCTTCGTCACCTGCATCGTCGACATGATTTACCCGGGCACGGGCATGTCGGTGGTGGACATTTTGGAGCATGTTGGCGTCGCGGTCGACTTTCCGCCGGCGCAGACCTGCTGCGGTCAGCCGGCTTTCAACAGCGGTTACCGCGATGAGACGCGCCGGGTGGCGCAGCACTTCTTCAAGGCATTCGCCGAGGCTGAGGTCATCGTGTGCCCGTCGGGCTCGTGCGCGACGATGCTGCGGCACGAGTATCCGCATTTGTTCACGCCGGAAGATGGCGAGGCTTATGAGCAGGCGCGGCGCATCGCTTCGATCACCTGGGAATTCAGCGAATTTCTGGTCGAGGGGCTGGGGATTGCCAATCTGGATTTGTCGCTGCGGGAGGAGCGCAGCTTCGCGATGCACGATGCTTGTCACGGGCTGCGGGGCCTGGGCTTGGGCGGGGCGGCGCGGGACCTCATCACTCAGCTGGGCAATGCCGAGTTGCGCGAGCTGAACGAATGCGAGGTCTGCTGCGGCTTCGGCGGATTGTTCAGCGTCAAGATGCCGGAGATCAGCAACGCGATGCTGCGCAACAAGGTGGAGAATATCAACGCCTGCGAGGCGGAGGAGATCATCACGGGCGATGTCAGCTGCTTGACGCAGATGAACGGCGGCTTGTCGCGGGCGAAATCGCCAAAGCGGGTCACGCACTTGGCGGATGTATTGGCGGAGGCGCTGCCCAAAGCCCGCCCGCGCCGCCCGGCTGGTCAGGGGGAAGCGCAATGAGTGTCGAGCTGCGCTCCAACGACTTCGTCTCCCTGGCTGATATCGCGCTGCATAATCCGGATTTGCAGCAGGCGGTGGGCGCGGGCACACGCGGCGGCTATCACAAACGCGCCGAAGGCATGTTCGCGCATGGCGATGCGCACGGGGAAGCGCTACGTCAGCAGGCGGCGGAAGCCAAGCGGCGCGCCTTGCGTGATTTGCCCGAATTGCTGGAGCTGGCTGAGCGCAACTTGCGGGCGAATGGCTGGGGCGTGGCTTGGGCGGAGGACGCGGCTGAGGCCAATCAGCTGGTGCTGGATATCGCGCGGCGCCACGGCGTGGAGACGGTCACCAAGAGCAAGAGCATGCTCAGCGAGGAGCTGGGGGTGAACCACGCGATGGAGGCGGCCGGCTTGCGCGTGATCGAGACGGACCTGGGCGAGTACATTATTCAGCTCAACGATGAGACGCCGAGCCATATCGTGGCGCCGGTGATGCACAAGACCAAAGCCGAGATTCGTGATATTTTCGTGCGTGAGCTGGGCATGACTCCGACCGATGACGCTGAAGCGATGGTGGCTTTCGCGCGCAAGATGCTGCGCCATGACTTCTTGCACGCGGATATGGGCATCAGCGGCGGCAACTTCATCATCGCCGAGACGGGCTCGGTCGGTTTGGTGATGAACGAGGGCAACGGCCGCATGTGCACGACGATGCCGCGGGTGCATGTGGCGTTGATCGGCATAGAGAAGCTGGTCGAGACGGTCGAGGATTACACGGCGCTGACGCAGGTGCTGCCGCGCAGCTCAACCGGGCAATCGTTGACGGTGTATACCAACATTTTGAATGGGCCGGCGCGGGCTGACGAAGCCGATGGGCCGGAGCACGCTTATGTCATCCTGGTGGACAACGGGCGTAGTCAAGTTTACGGGACGGATTATGCCGAGGCGCTGGCTTGCATCCGCTGCGGCGCTTGCCAGAACGCCTGCCCGGTATATCGCAGCACGGGGGGGCACGCGTATGGCTGGGTGTACGGCGGGCCGATCGGCGCGGTGTTGACGCCGCTGCTGGTGGGGCGGGAGAATGCCCTGCCGCTGCCCCATGCCAGCAGCCTCTGCGGCAGCTGCAAGCAGGTGTGCCCGGTGGATATCGACTTGCCGCGCATGCTGCTGGACTTGCGCTGGGATCAGGTGCGCGGCGGCGAAAGCAAAGCCGGCTGGGACCTGGTGATGAAGCTGTGGGCTATCGGCATGACGTCGCCGAGGCGTTACGCGTTGGGTGGCAAGGCGGCGCGGGCCGGTCAAGCCGTCATGGGCGACTACATGCCGGGGGTGCTGGGCAACTGGACGGCGCATCGCGACTTCCCCGAATTCGCGCCCAAGAGTTTTCGTCAGCTGTGGCGGGAGCGGCACAATGAGCGCGCGTGAGCGGATTCTCAGCCGGCTGCGGGCGGCGCAGCAACCCTTCGGCGACTTGGGGCCGATTTCCGAGCGGCGGCGCACCGTGCCCTGGCGCGAGATGACGGGCGAGGAGCGCCTGGAGCAATTCAGGGCTGAGGCGGAGAAGCTGGGCTGCAAGGTCTATCGGCTGGGCCGCGGCGATGCGCTGGAGCAGATGATGGAACTGATCGGCGGCGACGGCGGTGTGCTGGCATGGGACGACGACCAGTTGCCGATACCCGGTTTGCGTGAGATGTTACGGTCGCTGGGCGTGTCGGTGCGGCCGCACAATGACGGGGAGGCGCGGGTGGGCATCACGGGCGTCAGCGCGGCGCTGGCGGCGACGGGCAGCCTGGTGCTGGAGAGCGGGGCCGGGCGGCATCGGGGCAGCTCGCTATTGCCCGATGTGCATATTGCGCTGCTGAGGCCGGAGCAGCTGCTGCCGGATATGGAGAGTTGGCAGGAGGCGCAGCGGGCGCGTGGTTACCCGGCGTTTCGCGAGTCGAGCAATACGGTGATTGTGACGGGACCCAGCAAGACGGCGGACATCGGGCATCAGTTAGTTAAGGGGGCGCATGGTCCGCGCGAGGTGCATGTGTTGATAGTGGAGTAGCGCTGCGGTGGGCTAGGGTCCGGGGCAATTGCAGTCGAACTGGGAGCTTCTGCCCCCTCACCCCCCGGCCCCCTCTCCCACGAGGGGAGAGGGGGAGAAAAGCAGGGCGGGCGAGCCGGTGGCTCGCCCCTACAGGATCAGACGGAGAGGGTAATGTCTTTACCTTGGCAGCGGCAACGACGGGTGCGCCCTTAAACATTGTGAGTCTCTTGCGTTGCTGCCGGCCATTTGAGTGCCGCCAGCCGCGTACAGTGGTCGACTGGCCCGAAACGGCTCAACGCCCCTCCTCAATCCCCGCTGTCGTCAGCAGCTGGCGCAGGGCGCCGACCGCTTGCGCCATGCCCTCGGCGCCGCTGAAGCCGCTGGAGTGCCGCGCTTCCAGCAGGTGCGGCTCCAGCGATAGCACGCCCGCGTAATCAGCTGCGTGCAGATGCGCCAGCAGCTCAGCGACTTGGCCATCGCCCGCGCCGGCCACGGTTACGGTTGAGCGTCCGGCGTCCGCGGCGGCGGCGTCCGGCAGCAGCGCGTCTTTGATGTGGATGTAGCCGATGTAGGGGCTCAGGCGCGCCCACCAGCGATCGACCTGATCAGCGACGCCGCATTGCACGAAGTTGGCCGGGTCCCAGATGAAGCGCAGATGCGGCGAATCGACGGCCGCCAAAATTTGCAGGCAGCGTCCGGGAAGATCGCCGACGACGCCTTTCTCGTTCTCCAGCAGGAGTTGCAGGTCGTGCTCGGCGGCGGTTGCCGTCAGCGCGGTAAGGCGGTCGATGGATTGGGGCAGGGCGTCGTCAGCGCTTTCACCGGCGGCGGGATAGAAGGAGAAGAGCCGGATATTGCGCGTATTCAGCTGGCGCGCCGCCCCGCCGATGCGCTTGAGGCGCTCGATTTCGCCTTGAATGGGGTCGGTGATGAGCGACTTGCCGATGGGGCTGCCCATGCAGGCGATGAGTACGTTGTACTGGGCGCAGAGCGCGTTGATGCGTTTGATGTGGTCGCTGGTGAAATCGGCGCAATTCACGCCCCAGGCGGCGCGGACGTCGACAAGCGGGATATCGAGCCCGGACAGGACTTGCAGCTGTTCTTCAAAGTCGGTGGCGGCTTCGTCGCCAAAGGCGCTGATTCGCATCATGACGGCACTGTCACTTTCGTGGCTGGCTGGATTATTGCGCCGGATTGTAGCAGGCGGGGGACGCGCGGGCAGGGGCGATTCCGTTGGGCGTCATTAAGCCACTTGCATCACCACTTTGCCGAAGTGATCGTGCTCTTCCAGGATGCGATGGCCTTCGCGGATCTGGTTGAGCGGCAAGACGCGGTCGATGACGGGCCGCAGGACGCCCTGATCGGCCAGGCTCAGCGCGCGGCGCAGCTCGTTGTAGGTGCCGCCGTTGGCGCCGAGGATGCTCAGCTGCCGGTGATAGATTTGCGGAATATGCAGGTCAATTTGTCTGCCCGAATGCGAGCCGCAGACGACCATGCGCCCGTTGCGCGCCAGGGTACGCAGGGAATCGGCCCAGGTGGCGGCGCCGACGAGGTCTTGCGCCACATCGACGCCGCGGCCGCCGGCCGCCGAAAGCACTTGCTCGACCCAATCGGCGTCGTGGTAATTGACGACGTGGTCGGCGCCGAGCTGGCGGGCCTGTTGCATTTTCTGCGTGCTGGAGGTCGTGGTGATGACGTGGGCGCCGGCGTGTTTGGCGATTTGGATGCCCATGGACGCCACGCCACCGCCAGCGCCGGGGATGAAGACGGTCTCGCCGGCTTGCAGGCGCGCTACCGTGATCAGCATGTGCCAGGCGGTCATGCTGACGACGGGCAGGGCAGCGACTTGGACGTGGCTCAAGTTTTGTGGTTTGGGGATGAGATTTTGGGCGGGCGCCAGCATGAAATCGGCCAGGCCGCCGTCGATGTGTTCGCCGATGATTTGGTGCTGGGGGCAGACGGTGAGATCGCCCGCGCGGCAATGTTCGCAATCGCCGCAGGTGACCAGCGAGTAGAGGGTGACGGGGTCGCCGACGCGCCAGCCGGTGACGCCCGCGCCGAGCGCGTCGATGACGCCGGAGGTATCGACGCCCGTGGTCAGCGGCAGGGGCAGCGCGCCAAATTGCGGGCCGCGCCGAACGCCGACATCCAGCCAGTTGAGGGCGCAGGCGTGAACGCGCAGGCGCACCTCGCCGGGGCCCGGCTGCGGGATCGGCAGGGTTTCGAGATGCAGGACATCGCGCCCGCCGTGTGCATGAAAGCGGACCGCGCGCATGGTTTTGGTCATGGGGGAGACTCCTCTGGGCTTATCACTCGATGATCAGGCGACCTAGTGGCACGCGCGCATCGGCAAAGGGCGCGCCGGCGGGGTCACTGGCCGCTACGCGCTGCAGGTCGGCAAGGCGATAGAGGCCGGTGAAGAGGTCGTAGGGCCCTGGCGCGAGGTCGGGCGGCAGCGACAGGGACCAGGTTTCGGCATCGACGAGGCCTGCGTACCAGAGGCGTGTGGGCAGGCGCGGGCCAAGGGGCTGCTGATCGTGGTTCCAGAGCGCGCCGGTTTCGGCGTGAACAAAGTGCAAGAATTGGCTGAGGTCGTCCTGGCCAGCGGCAGCGGCATGCCAGACAAAGGTTATCGGCAGCGTCTCGCCGGCTTGCGCGCGGGCCGGCAGTTGCGCGTCGACCAGCGCGAATCCATTATCGAAGCGAGCCAGCGGCGCTTCCGGGGGGAGGGAGGAGGCGCGTGATGGAATGACCAGCTCGTCCAGCAGGACCTGCGTTTCGCTAAGCAGGCGCTGATCCGACTGCAGGACTTTGAGAGGCGCTACGTCATCGCCGTGCATTTGCCAAAGCGTCAGCACAACCCAGAGGGCGCGGTTGGCTGCCAGATCGGGCGTCAGGCGAACATCAATCAGATTCTGAAACACCTTCAGGTAGCGGCGCGCGCGCAACCAGTAGCCAGATTGTCGATGCGCCCAAGCATCGCGCTGTAACAGCGACATGCCGCTGGCCTGGTCCACCAGGTGAACGGAGTAGCCCAGGCCGGCGTCGATGGCACTAAGCGGCAGGTACAAGAAAACGGATACCGGCCGTTCGTTGTCGGCGCGCTTTTCATAGCCGTAGAGGATCACGTGCGACTCGAATTCAGCGTAAACGGGATTGGCGGGCAGGCTGAATGCTGGGTCGCGAACGGGCGACCCCAAGGCGAGCAGGCCAAACCAGAGCAGGGACGCCGGGAAGAGCGCGCGGCGAAATCGCGGGCCAAGCGAGGGCGTATTGTGGCTACTTGCCCCAATACCGCCAGCAGCAACAGCCAGGCGCCAGCGAGCTCGAATACTTCTTCCGGCGTGGTGTAGTAGGTCAAGCAATGGTCGATTTGCAGAAAGTGGAGCTCGTGGCAGCTGAGAAGCACGTTGTCGAAAATAATGCCGGCGAAGGCCATCAGCGCGAGGGCAAACAAGAGGCAGACGAGCCAGGGCCGCGCGTCTTTTGGCGAGCTCGCGGCCAGCCAGGCGGTCCACAGGGCAAAAGCCGCGCCAACAAGGCTGTAAAGGCGGATCCAGTCGGCTTCGGCAAGCAGTTCCTTGATGGAGAAGTATTCGTCCAAGCCGAGGAAGAGCGAGAGCAGCCCGACGACCAACAAGTGGCGGCGCTGGCGTTTTGGCATCGCCGGAGCTTGCCAGGCGCCGACGATGCCGATGGCGCCGACCAGGGCCAATTGCGAAGCGGCAAAGACCGACTGGATATTCCATTCGAGGTCAATATTCCATAGCCATTCCTGGACCGGCGTGACCGGGCGCAGTTCCAGCCAGATGACAATCAGCAAGAGTTGCAGCGCCAGCATCAGAGTCGCCAGCTGTTTTGCCTTGGCAGAGAGTTGCGGAAACAGGCGCCAGTAACAGACTGCGCCGATTGGCAGGTAGAGCGCCATCAAGAATATGCGAAGCAGGTTGATGACGGATATGTAGGAATCAGCGTTTTCCATAGTCCGTCGGCCTCGTCGCGTCGTGGGATCCACACTAAAATGGATCCAGACGTGAATCCGAGTTAATCGTGCGAAAAGTGTTCGAGAATTCGTCGGGCTAGAGGACGAGCCAGCGGCGCGCGCGTGCGCACATTCGATTGATTTGAAGGTAAGGTTTTTGCCGCGATCATTTGCATTACTTTCTTGGTTCTACGGAGATTAGGCGCGGTGTTTTCAACGGGCAGCAATGGTCAGCGTACCCAGCGGAACGCGGGCATCGACAAAGGGCTCGCCATTCGCGTCACTCGCCGGCACACGCTCGCTGTCATGCGAGCGATACAAGCCGGTGAAGACCTGATAGCGCCCGGTCTGCAGGTCTGGCGGCAGGTCCACTTGCCAGGTTTCGCTATCCGCCAAGCCACTATACCATAGCCGCGTCGGGAGGCGCGGGCCCAGGGGCTGCGCGTCGTGGACCCACCATTCGCCGCTGTCAACATGACCAAAGTGCAGAAATTGCGAGTGATCTTCTTGCCCGGCCGATTCGCTATGCCAGGAGAATGAAATGGAAAGCGAGTCGCCGGCCCGGGCATTGCCGGGCAGATGGGCCTCCACGAGCTTGAAGCCATTGTCGAAGCGAGCCAAAAGCTGGGACGTGGCGGAATCAGCGGCGGCTGGCAATACAAAATCAGTCAGCACGACTTGCGTCTGGCCCGAAACTGGAAGGTCGCTCGAGCGGACTTGCATCGGGATGTATTCACCGAGCCAATATCTCCAAATGGTAAGCGTCACTGACATTGCGCGGTTGACCCGCGTAAATGGCGCGATCTCAAGTGTCGCTGTTTCCCGAAAAACAGGCAGATAATCCGGGCCGAAGAGCAAGAACTCTATTTCCATATCAAAATACTCGTCGAGTTGGGCGAGAGAATCGCCAGAGGCCAGGTCAATCAGGTGAATGGAATAGCCTACTTCACGATGGTTAACGTGATTCCATTTCCACACATTGGCTGCGGGATAGAGACGAATTGTGAGACGCGATTCATCAGCATCAATGCCGTAGCCGCGCAGGCGTATCGCCGTCTCGTACTCGACAGATGCCGAACGCCCGAAAAAACGCAATTCCAGCCGGGGAAGGAGATGAAGGAGCAACAGCAGAAGGATGGCCAACAGGGGCAAAGTCCAGAGCAGGCGGTTGAGGCGAGGCGCAGGCGCGGCTGAGCTTTGGGAGTAGTGGCCCAGCACGGCAATGAGGAGCAGCCACGAGCCGAGAACCTCGAGGAATTCGTCGACTTGGTCGATGGCGCCAAGGTGATGCAATTGGTCGAAGAGTATGCCGCCCAAGGCGCTGGTCGCCAGGCCGAATAGCAGACAGGCGTGCAGTATAAGTTCGCTTCGAGGCGAGCGCGCCGCCACCCATAGTGTAGCCGCCACGGTCGCCGCGCCCAAAGCCAGGGTGTTTCTTATCCAGTCGGCTTCGCGAAAATAACTCTTCCAGGAGAAGAATTCATCCAGAGCCAGGAACCAGAAGACCAGCCCAATCGCGAGCAGATAGAGACGCAGCGTATTCGGGCGGGATTTGGCGCGCCATGCGGTCAATAGCGCAAGGGCTGCGACCAGCGCAATCAGCGCCGACGCCGCGAGTGACGGGATATTGAACTCACGATTGACATTCCAGAGCCTCGCCTCAAACGGGGATTGAGGCTGCAGCAATTGGGATACGCCAAGTACCAGCAGCTGGACTGCCAGCGTTGCAAGCGCCAGGCGCCGGCAGGTCGGAATCAAGTGCGGAAGCAGTTGCCGAAAGACGGCCAGGCAAAGCGCCAGCCACAGAATAATGACCGCGGCGGCTAATAATGCGCTGGCCGAATCCGCCAAGTCACGTCCCTGCCGCTGCAGCGCGCTTGAGCTTGGGCGAATCGCGATGCTCGCCGTAGAGATGGCATTGCGCCGAGTGACCGCGCTCGTCCGTGATAATTGGCGGCCGAATACTGAGGCAGGCTTGCATCACATCGGGGCAGCGCGGCGCGAAGGGGCAGCCGACAGCGCGCTCGGTGGGGCGGGGCACGCCTTCCTGAATGCGCAGGGGCGGGTTCTCGACGGTGGGGTCGGGCACCGGGACGGCGGCGATCAGCGCTTGTGTGTAGGGGTGCTGCGGATTGTTGATTACGTCATGGCTGGGGCCGATCTCGACGATTTCGCCGAGGTACATGATGGCGATGCGATCACAGGTGTATTGCAGCAGCGAGAGATCGTGCGAGATATAGACGGTCGCCAGACCCAACTCCCGCGCCAGCCGTCGCGTCGTATTCAGGATGCCGGCGCGAACGGAGACATCGAGCATGGAGACGGGTTCATCCGCCACCAGAAAGTCGGGATGCAGGACCAGGGCGCGCGCCAGGACGACGCGCTGCAATTGACCGCCGGAGAGTTGATGCGGGTACTTGTCGAGGAAGACTTCGGGCGGGCGCAAGTTAACGCGGTCCAGCGTTTCGACGACGCGCTGGGTGCGTTTACGCTCGTCTTTCCAGCCGTGGATGATCAGGGGCTCGGTCAAGGAGCGGTAGAGCGTAAAGCGCGGATTCAGCGCTTCGAAGGGATTTTGGAACATCAATTGCACGCGCTCGCGGAAGCCCAGCAGGTCTTCGCCTTCCAGGGCGGCGAGATCGGCGCCGTCGAAGATGATTTCGCCCTCGCTGGCGTCAATCAGCTTAACGAGCAGCTTGCCGGTGGTTGATTTGCCGCAGCCGGATTCGCCGGCCAGCCCCAGGCTCTCGCCGCGCCGGAGGGAGAAGGAAACGTTGTTGACGGCGTAGACGGTCTGCTCTACATCGCCGCGCAGCAAGCCGGCCAAGCCGCCGCCGATTTTGAAGCGCTTCGAGACATCGCGCATTTCGAGCAGGATGTCGCTGGCCTCTTCACCCCCATCCCCCGGCCCCTTCCCCCATGAAGAGGGAAGGGGAGCGTCTATTGCGAACTCGCTCGCGCCACTTCCCGCTCCCTCGTTTTGGGGTGGCGGCGCTAATCCCCGCGCTACTTCCACATTCTGCCAGAGAGTCGGGTCCTCGGCCTGTTGGCGCAGCTGGTCCATTTCGTTCCAGCGCAGGCAGGCGGCGACGCGGTCTTCACCTACCAGCTCGAGTCGCGGGTCAAGCTCATGGCAAGCGTCTTGCACGAAGGGGCAGCGCTCGGCAAAGCGGCAGCCGGCGGGCGGTTGGCGCAGGTCGGGCGGGTAGCCTTCAATGGAGACCAGCACATCGCGCGGGCGCACGAGATTGGGAAAGGCTTGCTGCAAGCCCAGGCTGTAGGGGTGGGCCGGCGAGGCGAAGAAGGGCTGCGCCGCGGCTTGCTCGACGATGCGCCCGGCATACATGACGGCGACAGAATCGCAGACTTGCGCCACCACCGAGATGTCGTGGGTGATCAGCATGACGGTCAGGTTGAGCTCTGCTTCGAGCTCGCGCAGCACTTCGAGGATTTGGTGTTGGACGATGACATCGAGCGCGGTCACCGGTTCATCGGCGATCAAGAGGCTGGGCTCCAGCGCCAGGGCCATGGCGATGACGGCACGCTGCTTCATGCCGCCGGAGAATTCGTGCGGGTAGTGCATCAGGCGTTCGGTATCGAGGCCGACCAAGTCGAAGAGGTCGGCCGCGCGGCGCCGGGCCGCCCGCCGGTCGTAACCGCCGCGCACGGTCAGCAGCTTGGTCAGCTGTTTGCCGACGCGCTGCACCGGGTTGAGCGAGTCCATG
Source organism: Phototrophicaceae bacterium (assembly GCA_965208195.1). Taxonomy (GTDB): domain Bacteria; phylum Chloroflexota; class Anaerolineae; order Aggregatilineales; family Phototrophicaceae; genus UBA6055. Next base: position 23,641 of record CBDBOC010000003.1, read on the forward strand.
GAGGCTTGGGGGATGGTGGCGATTTCGCGCCAGCGCAGTTGCCGCATTTCGGCGGGCGGGAGCTGGAGCAGGTCCATGCCCTTGAACAGGATTTTGCCGCCGCCGATCTGGCCGTTGCGGGGCAGCACCTGCACGATGGCTTTGAGAAGGGTGGTCTTGCCGCAGCCGGATTCGCCGATGAGGCCCAGCTGCTGCCCCTCGTCCATATCTAGGGAGATGCCGTCCACGGCCTGGACGATGCCATCGGCGGTGGCGTAGTTGACTGTCAGGTCACGGATGGAGAGAATGGACATCAGCTTGGCTCAGTTTGTAGCGCGCTATGCGACGCTGGGCTCTACGACGCGTTCCCAGATCGCCACCAGTTCTTCTGCAGTGACATCGCCGTTGGTATGCGCCACGATCATCATGTTGGCCAGGTTATTGAACTTGTTGTCGAACTTGGTGTCTAAGGCATCAATCTTGCCGTCCAATGCCGTGATGGCAAGCGAATTCGCATCAACTTTGGCTTCCAAGGCGTCAAAGCGACTGTCCATGGCGTCGAAGCGACTGTCGATGGCGTCAAAGCGACTGTCGATGGCGTCAAAGCGAGGATTGATGATGCCCAGCAAAGTGCTGAGCAGGACGACGAGGATAAGTATTGAATCCCATTTCTCTTTGAGCTGTTCCACTAGCATCGTCCTCGGTAAAGGGACATCAGTCACGATACGTTCGTCTTGGCGCGTGTGTTGCGCGGGACGCTGTGGCTGGTCAACACTTGACACTGCATCTGTCTCCATGGCGTCGGTGTAAAGGGAGGTCTGCTTTTGGCGCGCTTCCGCCGCCTGGGGCCGAGCCGCGTCAGGGCATACACCGAGCGCCTGCAACCATTCTACTGCATTCTGGCGTCAATCCATACCTGTTTACGTTGCGAGCGCGCCACCCCTCACCCCCCGGCCCCCTCTCCCACAAGCGGAGAGGGGGAGCTAGGGACGGGGAGCAAGGTATTTTGTGTGGGCGGCGACAATGCCGGGCGAGTGTGAACATATCGTCGTATAAGCGGTATTTGCATTATATGCTTGCTACCTCTCCCTAAATGACAGCTGGTGGCGGATCCGATGCCAACATCGCTTCCGGCTCACATCCGGCGCAATCTGGGGAAGAGCACTTCTTCGTAGCCGCGGCCGATGAAGAAGCCGGCCATCACGGTCAACATGATGCAGATGCCCGGCGGCACGATCCAGTAGAAAGCCTCGCGCGAGAGGGCCAGCGAGTTAAAGGCGTCTTGCAGCATGTAGCCCCAGCTGATGGTGTTGGGATCGCTAAAGCCGAGGAAGCTGACCGAGGCCTCGGTCAAAATGGCCCAAGCGATGGCGAAGGAGCCGTAGAGAAAGGTCAGCGGAAGGATGCTGGGGGCGATGTAGACGAAGATGATGCGCAGGTCGCTGGCGCCGGAGACGTGGGCGGCGCTGACGAAGGCTTGTTCTTTGATGACCAGCACTTGCGAGCGGATGACGCGGCCGGTATCGCGCCAGAGCAGCACAGCCATGGCCACGACGACATTCCAGATGCTGGGATCGAGAAAGGCGGAGATGACGATGATGAAAGGAATGAAGGGGATGCCGAAGGCGACATCAGCCGCGCGCATCAAGATGGAATCGACCCAGCCGCCGTAGTAACCGGCGATGAGCCCGACAATCGTGCCGATGACGGCCACTGCCGCCGCCGCCGAGAAGCCGACCAGCAGGGCCGAGCGCGAGCCGTGAATCAGCTGCGAAAAGATATCGCGGCCGATATTGGTGGTGCCGAGCAAGAAATTGTTGGTATAGCCCTCGGCTTCGTCCACGCCCGGCTCGGCCAGCCAGTAGGGCTTGGCGTCTTTGATCCAGTCGCCATCGTTGTTTTTCAGCGGTGTCAGCGGGTCATTGGGGGCGATTTGGGGCGCGAAGAGGGCGATGAGGAAGAAGAGCGCGAAGATGACGAGGCCGAAGAGCGCCATGCGGTCGCGCTGGAAGACTTCGAGATTTGTCTCCCAGAGTTGGCGCAGGGCGGAGACCTGGCGGAATTCGACAGTGGCAGCGGCCAGCCCGTCGCGCGCCTTAGCTTCTTGCTGCATGGGCTTGCCTCCGCCTCACGAGACCTGCGCTTGGGCCGAGGCGCCGACGCGCGGATCCAGCAAGCTGTAGAGAATATCGGCGATGAAATTCATGAATACGATGATAAAGGCGATCAAGAAGAACGCGCCCTGCGCCAGGGGATAATCGGCTTGCTGGACCGCCCGCACCAGCGTACGCCCCAGCCCGGGCCAGGAGAATACGTGCTCGATGACGACATTGCCGCCGATGCTATAGCCGATGCCGAGGGTCAGCGCGGTCAGCACCGGCAGCATAGCGTTGCGCGCTGCGGTTTGGATCATGACGCGCCACTCGCTGTAACCGGCCAGCCGGCTCATGGTCACGTAGTCTTGATCGAGCACTTCGAGCATGTTGGAGCGCATCAGCAGGAGCGGCAGCCCGTGCAGATACAGCGCCAGCGTGAAGGTGGGCAGAATCATGTGGCGCCAGAAAATGGGCGAGGCCAGCTTGTCCCACTCCGTCACCCAGCGATAGCGCACCACAGCCGGGCCAATGCCGGACGAGGGCAGCAATTTCCATTGAAAGGCGAAGAAAGTCAGCAGCAGCATGCCGACCCAGAATTGGGGCGCGGCGCGGGTCATCAGCGTGAAGGTGGTGCCGATGCGCTCAATGCGGCTGCCGCGCACGGCCGCCATGGCCACGCCGCCCAGCACGCCGACAGCGTAAGCCAGCAGCAACGAACTCAGCGTGAGGTAGAGCGTATTGGGCAGGTCGGCGCGCAAGATATCCAGCACCGACTTGCCCGAGTAGCTGAAGGTATCGCCCAGGTCGAGCTTGAGCAGGTTCACCAGGTAGATGAGGTACTGCTCGCCCAAGGGCTTGTCGAGGCCGAAGCGCGCCAGCAGCGCCGCCTCCTGCTGCTTGGTGAAGGTGGTGTCGATGTAGCTGGCCAGGGGGTTGCTGGGCGCCAGCCGGAAGAGCAGGAACAGAATCGTGACGATGATCCAGAGCACCATCACGCTCTGCAGAAAACGCCCCAGAATGTAGTAAGCGATGCCGCGGTTCATGGGTTCTGTTCTACCCCTCCCCCGGCCCCTCCCCGAAGCATCGGAGAGGGGAGTCTTGATTGCGTCTGCGGGCGAGCCAGTGGCTCGCCCCTACGAATCTCGACAAATGCGATTGTGTAGGGGCGACCAACCTGGTCGCCCGCCGCCGTTTCCTCTGGCGCTGAGGGCGAGACAAGTCTCGCCCCTACAGATTCGGCTTTGATCTGCGCTTACTCCGCCGGGTAGTGCAGGCGGCCGTCATCGTCCCAGCTGTAGCCGGCGCCGGCGAGCAGATCGCGCGCGCCTTCGATGCTGAAGGTGTAGGTCGGCAGATCGGGGCATTGGCGCCAGTATTCGAGCGCCGCCGAAACGAAGCTGTCGGCCGGGGCGGCCAGGCCGTTGAAGATGTTGTCGATGATGAACTCCTGCGGGATCACATGCGCGACGGCTTGGCGGAAGGTCACATCGTCGAAGGGCGCGTAACGCACGTTGAAGGCGAAGTAGTTGAAGCCGATGCTGATGGCGGAGAACAGATTCAAGGGCTCGTTATCGGCCACGATCTGCTGCAGCACGCCGGGGTCGCCCGGCCATTCCCAGAGGAAGTTCATCTCGCCGGACTGAATCTGGCCCAGCGTGGCTTCCTGATTGGGCAGCACATTCATCAACCAGGTATCGATCTTGGGGCGCGACCAGTGGTCGTCGAAAGCCTCAAGCAAGACGAATTCGTTGACGTCAAAGGCGACATACTTGAAGGGGCCGGAGCCTATCGGAATCTCTTCCTGGATTGAATCGGCATCGGCGTCGTCGCGCTCCAGCAGGTCGTTGATGATCGGTTCCCAGACATGTTTGGGGATCAAATTCAGCTTGGCCAGAGAGCTGGTCTCGAAGGCGGCTGAGGGCGTGTGCAGTGTGAAGCGCAGCGACAGATCATCGATGATCTCAATATTCGCGACGTTGCTGGCGAAGGGATGGTAGTCGGGCGCCTCGGGGCGGAACTCTTCATTGCCTTCTTCGTCGGTCTGGGTGGTGCCAGCCAGGGCCGCTTCAAAGGAGTAGGCGGCGTCATCGGACTGGACATCCTCGCCGTCGTGCCACTTCATGCCTTCGCGCAAGGTGACGACCACATTCAGCGGGTCTTCCCAGACGACGCTCTCGGCCGCCCAGGGCTCGGGCACGCCGATGGGGTTGATGCGCATCAGGCGGTCCCAGGTCATCTCGGTGACGCGGCTGGGGGCATCGCCGGAGATTTCGAGCGGATTGAAGGCTTGCAGGAAGGACGTGGTCGAGGTGATCAGCGTCTTGTCATCGGTCGTCGGCTCAATGCCGATCCAGGTCCAGAAGTTGTGCACGCCGATGCCCGCTTGCGTCACGATGCTATCGGGGTTGAAGACGGCGGTGTTGACGACTTGCGGCGTCAGCGGGTGGACGAAGTAGGCGTTGACCATGTCGTTGCGGATGATGGTCTGCGCTTCGCAGATGATATCCAGCCGCGCTTCGCGGTCACCCACTTCGACGCGCTGCGCTTCGGCCAGGGCGTCGTATTCGGGATTGCTGTAGCCGATGAAGTTGTAGCCGCCATCGCGCACGGTGGAGTGGAAGAGGTTGTAGGTAAATTCGTCGGGGTCGGAGCGCTCGGGGCGGCCGACCATGCGCCAATGCGTCATCTGGAAGGGGCGATCGGCGGCGGAGCTCTCTTCGGTGCGGCTGTACCAGATTTCGTCGATCAGCTGTGCCCAGGGGATGGCGCGGTGCTCCACCTCAAGGCCCAGCTCGCGCATATTTTCGACGACCAGGCGGGTCGTCTCGTACTCGATGGGGCGCTCCGCCTGGGTGACCGAGTGCACGATGATGGGCGGCACGGCTTCGCCAGCCGTCTGCGACGATACCGGCAAGACCATGCCGAGCATCGTAATCAGCGTGAGCAGCGCCAGAACTCGCGTAAGTTTGCTGAACATGTGGGACTGTCTCCTTTTGTCGATTGACTTCTCGAACAAACATTGCCTGACTTGGTTGCAGCGACTAGCTTCAGCTTCACCTCCTTAACTATGCGCGATATTGGTCGTCGCGTTTCGGGGGATTCTAACTGACTGCGCTTCAATGCGCCAGATAAGCGCGTCCTTCGCTGAAAACGATGTGCGCGCGCGGCGACATGGCGTTCAGCCGCTCGATGAGGGCGCGCGCTGCTTCACCCGCGAGCAGGCGCGGATTGCCGGCCGCGTCGAGCAGTGCGGGTTGCAGAGTATACACCGCGGTTCCGTCAGCGGCGACATCGGCGAGGACGATTGCCGTCTCCGACCATTCGCGGTTGCGGCGGTCGACGCTGACGCTATAAGGCGCGTTGCGGCTGATGGGCGTGTCGCTGACCGGACCGGCGTTGTGATGGAAGACGAAATTGCCCAGGCTGTAGAAGATGGGTTTTCCCTGGTATAGCTCGACTTCTTGAAGGGAGTGGGGATGGTGGCCGACGATGCAATCGGCGCCGGCCTCGACAAGCGCGTGGCCCGACCTCGATCTGATAATCGGCCAGGCCGTCTTGAAAGCGCGAGCGCCAGAAGGGCGGCACGCCCCAATGCAGCGCGATGATGACGAAGTCGGCTGCGGCCCGCGCCGCCTGTACCGCCGCGACCGCCCGCTCGAGATCTTCGCGCCAGGCGCGGGTGAAGACGTAGGGCGCGCTGCCGGGTTGCTCCATGCTGCCGGCGAAGTCGATATTGTAGGACTCCGACACGTGGATCGGCGCGACGCCGGGACGGTCTGCTGTGGCGGCGGAACCCGGGCCCAGCGTCGAGGCCGCGCCCAGGAAGGCGACTTTGACATCGGCGGCGGTCATCAACTCGGCGCGCCAGGCGGCATCGAGATTTGCTCCGGCGCCGACATTGCGCAAGCCGCGCTCGCGCAAGTGGGCCAAGGTGTCCTCAAACGCCAGCGGGCCGAAATCCAGCATGTGGTTATTGGCCAGCGTCACAATGTCGAAGCCGAGCTCGGCTACATCGTCCAGCAGCGCCGGCGGCATGCGCATGTTGATCCACTTTTCGACGGGCGCGCCGCGGGTGGAGACGGGCGTCTCGAGGTTGCCGAAGGCGATGTCAGCGCCCCGCAATAAATCGCGGACCGCCGTCAATTCAGGCGACTGCGGCAGCGGGCCCTGCAAGAAGATATCGCCGACCATGGCTATTGTGGGCATAGGAGTCTCAACCAGGGCTGTAGGCGCATGCGCGAAATTTTACACACTTTTACCACCGAGTTCACTGAGTTAAGGCGAGTTCACCGAGACTGGTTCAACCGTAGGGAAGCAGAACCACCAATCTGCGGAGAATTAGGGCGAGACAAGTCTCGCCCCTACAAGGATCTGTGGCGGGACGGGCGACTCACAGAATCGCCCCTACACTTTCTGGCCGCCTTTGAAGACGGCGGCGATATCGCGCAGGTTGCGGATATCGAGCAGCGGGTCGGCATTGAGCAACAGCAGATCGGCGAATTTACCAGCTTCGACGGTGCCGATCTCGTCATCCCAGCGCAGGACTTTGGCGTTGTTGCGCGTGCCGATGGTGATGGCTTCCATGGCCGTAAGGTCGTTTTCGACGAGTAGTTCAAGCTCGCGCTGCATACTGAAGTTGTGCGGCGCCAGCGGGTTGCCGCCGGCGTCGGTGCCGCAGCCGATAAAGACGCCCTTCGACCGCGCCAGAGCGATCGTCTGGCGGATCTGCTTGACGCCCTGCTCGATCATGGGCTTGCGCCGCTCGGCATCGGCTTGCTGCACCGGCGAGAGGGGGTAGCTCTCCAGGTCGGGATTGCCGACGCCGACGGTCAGCACCAGCGCGGCGTTATTGGCGACCATCATGTCGGCGGTTTCTTCGTCGAGGTAGGTGCCGTGTTCGATGGAGTCGACGCCGCCCAACATGCAATTGCGGATGCCGCCCGTGCCATGGCAGTGCGCGGCCACTGTGCGGCCCATCATGTGCGCGACTTCGGTGACGGCTTTGATCTCGTCCACGGTCAGTTGGCTGGCGTGGATGTCTTGGCCGGGGGTGGCGCTGCCGCCGGTGGCCATCAGCTTGACCAGGTCGGCGCCGGCTTTGATTTGCTCGCGGGCGGCTTTGCGCATCTCGTCGGGGCCGTCGGCTTCGCGGGCGATGAAATGGGCGTGGCCGCCGGTCATCGAGATGACGCGGCCGGAGAGTTTCATGCGCGGGCCCTCGATGAAGCCGCGGCTGATGGCGTCGCGCAGGGACATTTCGATGTATTGCTCGCCGCCGACATCGCGCACGGTGGTCACGCCTTGCGACAAGACACGCTTGCAGATATCGACCGCCTCCAGCACCAGGGCGTCACGGTGCTTTTCCAGGAGGGTGAAGACGCTATCGGCGCCGTTGTAGCAGATGTGGATGTGGGCGTCGATCAAGCCGGGCAGCAGCCACTTGCCGCTGACGTCGACCTGATCGGCATGACGCGCTGCGGCTGGCAGATCAGCAGCTGCGCCGACCCAGGCGATGCGCTCGCCCTTGATGTGCACGGCGGCATTATGCAGCGGTGGCCCGCCATTGCCGTCGATCAGTGCCGCGCCGGTAAGTACATAGTCCATAACACTTCTCTCCTTCTGCAATTTACGTGTATACATGCGGACGACGCGATGGGCCGCCCACGTCAACACACTCGCGATTCAATTCTTGCGGTGGAGCAGATCTGCCGGCGAAGTGGCCAAGCCCGAAGCGATCTTGGGCGGCGTCATGTAGGCGCGCTTGGAGTGGCTCAAGCCCTGAGCCGAGCATGGCTTCAAGGAATTTGAGTTGCACGCGCGCCGGGTTGAGGAAGGGCACGCCCAGCTCGGCCTGGCAGGCTTCGGGGATTTCAAGGAAGCCCATGCTCATGCAGCCGACGATGAGGGTATCGGCGCGGTCTTCGGCGATGGCGCGCTTGCCTTCTTCGATGGTGATTTCGATGGCGGCTTCGCGGTCGTGGTGCAGCTCGAGCACGGGGATATTGACGGCGCGCACGCTGGCCAGTTTGTCGCCGCCGCCGGTGCTGCGCAGCTGCTCTTCCATGGGGCCGATGACGCTGTCGGTCACGGTGATGACGGAGTAACGCCGCCCGACGGCCGAGGCCATCAGCGCGGTGGCTTGGCCGGCGCCGACCACGGGGATATCGACGATCTCGCGCAAGGCGCCCAGGCCGGGGTCGCCATAGCAGCCGAGCAAGATGCCGTCCCAGCCCTCGGCTTGCAGTTCATGCGCGCGCTGCACCGTCTCGGGGATGGAGAGGTATTCTTCGTACATGCTTTCGATGGAGCCGGGGCCGGCGGGGATGTCGGTGATGTCGACTTGGGTGCCGGGGGCGGCGTGGCGCTGCAAGTACTCGCGGCGGCGTCCGAGCTCGGCTTGGCCTTCGGGGGTGCGGCCCATGGGACCGGATACGAGGTAAATGAGTTTCATCTGAAGTGCTCCCGTTTCGGGCGACCTGATAGGCCGCGCCTACATTTTTTCATTGATCGGCGGGCGATTCACAGGTTCGCCCCTGTTTACGTTGCGGGCAAATCGCCCGGGGCCAACCCCTCCCCCCGGCCCCCTCCCCGAAGCATCGGAGAGGGGGAGAAATACGTTGCGCGGAGCAAGGAATTTCGCGTGGGCGGCGGCTGCGCCGGGCGGGTGTTTACATTTCTCTGCGTTCACTGTAGTTAGATCTTTTCCAGCGCGGCGCGGATGGCATTGGCGGAGGTTTCGAAGGCCCAGGCGACGCGGTTGACGCCGCGCAGCAGGTGCGTCCGCGTGACGCGGCGCAGGTGATGATCGGCCTCGGCGATATCGAGGGCCGGCGCCAGGTCGGGCAGTTCGGGCACTTTGACCGCCGGCTCGTTGCGGAAGCGGCCCTGACGGGTGAAGTTGATGGGCACCAGTTCCCGCGCCAACGCCAGCAGCGCGTCGTTGTAGGCGCGCGCGCCGGCATCGCCGATGGCGACATCAGCCAGCCCCGGCGCAGCTTCATGCAAAGCGTCGAGCGCGGCGTTGAGATCAGCCAGGGCGGCATAGGCGGGCGAGAAATTGGCCTCGTCGCCGGCCGCCGCGGCATAGCGATCCAGCGTGCCCTTGAACTCGGCCGTCAGCGCGCGGAAGTCATAAGGGTGCAGCGGGTTGTTCAGCAGCCGCAGCAGCGATGTGGCGTAGACGCGCAGGTCGCGCATCAGGTTGTCTTGGTCGGCGATTTCGAGGGTGTCATTTTCGGTATGCCAGGCGATATTGGCGCCGCAGCCACCGACGGCGTAGTAGCCCATTTCTTCGGCTTTCGACAGCGGCATGGACGAGAGCAGCATGAAGAGGCTGGAGATGCCGATGTTGTTGAAGGAGTAATCGCCGGCTTGGTGCGGCCGCTCGCCACTGAAGCCCGTTGCCAGTGGCGTCATGGACTGTCTGCGCGGCGAAGCCCTCGGCCTCGCTCATGACGGTGACGCCGCGATATTCGGTGGCCCAGCGGCAGCCGGGCGAATCGATATTCATCTGGGCGATGCAATCACGGGCCAGGTCCAGGCCGAACTGATCGGCGTACCAGGTCGAGGCGCCGTAGCGGCCGGTGGAATGGCCCGACCACCAGGCGACGCGCAGCGAGCGCGCCAGCCCGTCGCGCCCCTCGTGGAAGACGCGCGCCAGCTCGAGCAAGGTGGCGTTGCCGACGGCGTTATCGCCGATGCCGACATCCCAGGAATCGACATGGCCGTGCACCAGCACAAAGCGCTCGGGCTCGAGATTGCCCTCGATCTCCGCCACGAGGCAGGGGCATTCGAACCAGCCCTCTTTGAGCTGCGTGTGCAAGGTGGCTTCGACCGTGCCCTGCGCCATGCGCGCCATCAGGTCTTCGCCATCGGGCCGGTTGATGGAAAGGACGGGAATGGTCGGCTGGCGCTGATAGTTATCGAGGTCGGGCGCGCCCCAAATCGTCGTGCAGATGCCCCAGTGAATATCGACGCCGGGGTTGATGAAGATGGCGCCCTTCGCGCCCTTGTTCTGAAAATACCAGACGGGCGGCGGACCGCCGAAGCCATCGACGACCACGATCTTGCCGGTGACATCGACTTCGGTGATGGGCGAAAAGTCGAAGAAATCGGCGCTGCGGCCGGCGGCGAAGCCCTCGATACGCACGCATTCGCCGCTGACGCCTTCGGCTGGCGTGCTGATCGAGAAGGCGGGCGTCTTGGCGCGGTAGGACTTGGACCCGACTGCCAGCGAGGCGCGCACCGGCACGCTCAGGAATAGTTCGGGCATGTGCAGCTTATGCGGCACGCCCAGGGCGGTCAGGCGATCGGCGATGTAGTCGAAGGCGGTTCGCTCGTCTTCGGACGATGATTCGCGAACGAGCGATGTGAAGCGCTCGACCAGCGACCAGGGTTCAGCCGGCGCCAGGGCGCTCAGCAAGGATTCTTCGAGGTTGGCGTCTTTGCTTTCGTAGAGTGCTTGCATCGTAGGCTATTCCTCCGCTCTTGAAATCGCAGACAGTTTAACAGGTCACGCGGCGCTGGCAAAATGTTGACCACGCATTCCGCCGGCCCCCTCAGCCCGCAAGGGGAGACGGGCAGCTTCCACTATGGCGACCTGGCGTGTAAACCAGGAAGCTGACTCATCTATGAAACATGTCGCACACGGTTTCCATGCGGTTCTTTTGCTACTACTGCAATACCGGTCAAGCTTTCTAAGGTCGAGGCGGGCGGGCGGCATGATTTTGTCGACAGTAGCAGATGGTCTATACTGATTGACAGCATTTTTGGCTAGCGATAGGAAGCGCTTATGTCCGCAAACGCTTTGATTTCAGTCGCGCCGCCGATCACGATGTCCGACGCGCCGCTGCAGGTGACCGCCAGCGGGCTCGCGCCGAACAGTGAGGTCACGGTGCGCGCCAGCTTGCGTATTGGCGCTGGCGATTGGACGGCGGAAGCGGCGTATCGTGCCGATGCCAAGGGCGCGCTCGATCTGAGCAAGGACGCGCCTCTGAGCGGCAGCTTCAGCGATGCGGACCCGATGGGTTTGATTTGGTCGATGGCGCCGGCCGCTGAAGCCTCGCGGCATCATATGCTGGAGTACTGGACGAAGCTGGAAGCCTCGACGATCAGGTTTTCTCTGCTGCAAGACGGCGAGCAGTTGGCCAGCGCCGAGGCGGAGCGTCTGGTGGTGGCGCCCGGCGTCGAGCGTCTGGAAGTGCGGGAGGATGGTCTGTTCGCCACGCTATTCACGCCGGCGGGCGCCGGGCCCCACCCGGCCATCACCCTGCTCAGCGGATCGGGCGGCGGCCTAAACGAGACGGGCGCGGCGTTGTTCGCAGCACATGGCTACGCGGCCCTCACCCTGGCCTACTTCAATTTCGAGACGCTGCCGGAATCACTCGTCAAGGTGCCGCTGGAATACTTCGAGGCGTCGATCGCCTATCTGCAAGCGCGGGCTGACATCGATGGCGATCGCCTGGCCGTCACCGGCGTTTCCCGCGGCGGGGAGTTGGCGCTCCTGCTCGGCTCGATGTTCGCGCAGTACAAGGTCGTCATCGCTGACGCGCCCAGCGGGATTGTTTGGAGCGGCTTCGGCGCGAACAGTCCGCCGGGCAGCGAGCCCGCCTGGACCTGGCGCGGCGGTGCGATTCCTTTCATGGACGATGCATTCGATCCGACGATTTACGCTTACATCGGCGAGTATATGCAGCGCGGGGAAGCGATGCCGCTGGCGCCGAGTTTCCGCGAGACGCTGCGCCGCCACCCCGCCACCGCCAAAAAGGCCGAGATCCCCGTGGAGCAGATCCAAGGCGCCGTGCTGATGATCTCCGGCGAAGAGGACGCCATGTGGCCGAGCAGTGATTTGGCCGAGGTCGCCATGGAGCGCCTGCGCGCGCATCAGTTCCCGCATGTCTTCGAGCACATTCGCTATCCGGAGGTGGGTCATCTCCTTATGCCGCCCTATGCGCCGACGACGCTGGTGGATCTAAAGCACCCGGTCGATGGCGGCTTCTACGCCTTCGGTGGTGAACCGGCCGCTATCTACCGAGCCGGGGTCGACGCCTGGCGGCGGCGGCTGGACTTCCTGCGGCAACACCTCTAGGTTGCGTGGCAGAAGTAAGCGCAAGGAAAAGACGCAACAATAATTGACCACAGAGGCACAGAGGGCACAGAGAAAAGCTGTAGGGGCGAAACTGTGTGCCGCCCGAAATAGCACGATTATGAATTGGGCGATTCACAGAATCGCTCCTACAAAACTCGACGTCGGTGGGGTTTCGGGGGGACGGGAGGGCGAGACAAGTCTCGCCCCTACAGATTTTGGCGGGAAGGGGTGATATACACCGCGCGCCGCAAGCTATTTTGTGTGGGCACCAGTTTTGCCGGGCGCGAGTCAAGAAACGCCAATTGTCGCGAATAGATCACATTGAGCGAGCCAAGTCGTGAATTGCACCACTACTAAAACCATAACTCGGCGCACTCATTTTCCTCGGTGTACTCGGTGGCAAAGGCGTAGGTCCTTCGCATTGGCGTGACATGCGAGCGGCAGTGGTATCATTCGCGAATTTCAGTCCGTGCGGACGTCGAGCACATCGCGCAGGGCGTCGCCGAGGAAGTTGATGCTCAGCACCGTAACCATGATGGCTAGCCCGGGATAGATGCCCAGCCACCAGGCGCGGGTGAAGAAGCTGCGGGCGTCGCTGATGATCAGCCCCCAGGTCGGCGTAGACGCCTTGACGCCCAAGCCGAGAAAGGACAAGCCGGCTTCCGCCAGGATGGCGAAAGAGACGCTGAGCGTGGCTTGCACGATGATGGGGGCGATGGCGTTGGGCAGGATGTGGCGCAGCATGATGGTCATGTCTGAGGCGCCGATGGAGCGCGCCGCCAGCACATATTCTTCTTCGCGGATGGACAGCACCATGCCACGGGTGATGCGCGCGAAGTCGTCCAGGAATGCCAGCGAAATCGCCACGATGACATTGGCCAGGCCGGTGCCGAATACGGCCACCAGATAGACGGCGATGATGAAATTGGGGAAAGCCCACTGCAGATCGATATAGCGCATGAAGAGGATGTCGATCCAGCCGCCGTAATAGCCCGCCAGGATGCCCATGGCCACGCCCAGCACCATGGAGATGGTCACCGTGACGACGCCGACGAAGAGCGAGACGCGGGCGCCGATTAGCACGCGGGTGAAGAGATCGCGGCCGAGGTCGTCCGTGCCCAGCGGGTGCGTCGGCGAGGGCGGCAGGAGGATGTCGAATTCTTGCGACAGGGGATCGTAAGGCGAGATGAGGGAGGCGAAGAGCGTGCTGATGACGATCAAGCCGAGCACGGTCAAGCCGGCGATTGCCCGCTTGTCGCGCAGCAGCAGGTGATGCGCTTTGGGGCGGGCCGGCATAAGGTCGAGCGGCGCGCCGGACGTCAGGTCAGGGGGATAGCTAGTCATAGGTGATCCGCGGATCAATCAGCCGATAGAGCATATCGACGGCCAGGTTCATGAAGACCAGCAGGACGGCCACCAGCAAGATGCTGCCTTGCACGACTGGGTAATCGCGGTTGAGGATGCTCTGAATCAGCACGCGCCCCAGCCCCTTGATGGCGAAGACATTTTCGACCACGACCGAGCCGGAAAATAGCAGCGCCAGCGAGATGCCCATGACGGTGACCACGGGAATCAGGGCGTTGCGCAGGGCGTGGCGGAAGATGACGCGCTGCTCGTTGAGGCCCTTGGCGCGGGCGACGGTGATGTAGTCTTGGCCCAGGACTTCGAGCATGGCGGAGCGGGTCAAGCGGGCGATGGAAGCGGAGAAGGGCAAGCCCACCGCCAGGCCCGGCAGAATCAAGTAGCGCAGCCACTGATCGAGCCCGGCGCTGAGCGGCCGGTAGCCGATGGAGGGGAACCAGCGCAGGTTGACGGCGAAGACGATGATGAGCACGATGCCGATCCAGAATGAGGGCATGCTGATGCCGAGGAAGGCGGCGAGGTTGAAGCCGTAGTCGAGGAAGCTATCGCGCTTGACGGCCGAGACGATGCCGGCGGTCAGGCCGAGCGTGAAAGAAATCAGGAAGGCGACCAGCGCCAGCGACACCGTGCGCGGCACGGCCTCGGCGATTTGCTGGCTGACGGGCTGGTGGCTGCCGTAGAGCGATTGCCCCAGGTCGCCGGCCAGGGTATTGCGCATCCACAAGATGTACTGCACCCAGACCGGCTGATCCAGGCCCAGCTTGGCGCGGATGACATCGGCGGCGGTCGGGTCGACATCGGCCAGCAGCGCTTGAATGGGATCGCCCGGTACAGCGCGCAGCATGAAGAAGACGAGCGTGCCCACCGCCCAGACGACGATCAGCGCTTGAATGACGCGGGCGACGAAATAGCGCATTGGGATGCCTTTGGTCTAGCGCCCTCAGTTCCCCATCGCAGAGCCGAGGACAACACATTTTCGGAAATCGCACGAACCACAAGGTCTACCTCACCCCCCGGCCCCCTCTCCGAAGCATCAGAGAGGGGGAGCGCATCTTTTCCGAATCGGTTGCCGCGCGGCTGACCTCCTCCCGTTGAAACGGGGGACCGAGGAGGTAGAGCGAAGACGCTAGTTGAAGTAGACGCGGTCCAGATCGCGCAGGCCGACGATGCGGCCGGCCGGCGGCACGGTGACCTCGGCGCGGTGCACCAGAATCTCGGTCAAGTGGTGGGTGAAGATTGAAGCGACCTTATCCGATGTGATCTGATTGGCCTCTTGCACCAGGACCTTGCGCGCGTCGGGATCGGCGGTGACGGCTTGCTGATCGACCAATTCGTCGACGCGGGCGTCGGAGAAGGAGCCGAAGGGCCGCTCGCCGTAGCGTTCGACCAGGTCGTCGTCATTGCGGCTGGGGCCGTTGAAGCGGGAGGTGGTCTGCATCCAATCGACCAAGCCGTCATCGGGGTCGAAGTCGCCGCCACTGCCCAGGGCCATCATGTCGTATTCCATGCGGAAGGCGTCTTCGATCAACACGGTGAAGTCTTTGACGTCCAGCTCGAGCTCAATGTTGAGGTTGGTGCGGTAGATATCGACCATGACCTCGGCGGCGCGGCGGCCGGCGGGTGTCGTCAGCAGTTTGAGCGTTGGGAAGCCTTCGCCGTTCGGGTAGCCGGCCTCGGCCAGCAGGGCTTGCGCGGCGGCGGCATCAAAGCGCTGCTCGCTGGTGTCGTTGATGGCGGTATCGAAGTAGAAGCCCATGGCCGGGTTGATGGTGCCGAAGCCGGGCACGCCACGCCCGAAGAGCGCGCGCTGGATGAAGCGTTCGCGGTCGAAAGCCTTGGCCAGGGCCAGCCGCACCTTGAAGCCGTTCTGCTGTTTGAGCTCGTCGACTGAGTGGTCGAAGCTCTCGACGACCATCGGCTCGCGCCAGGGATTGACGAAGACGGACTGGAAGCCGTTGCCGGCGATCTCGTCCACGACCAGATCGGGGTTGGCGAGGAAGCGGTCGATCAACTCGGCTGCGACGGCGTTGCCGCCGATGAGATGGATGTCGCCGGTTTCGATAGCGGCGGCTAGCGGCTCCGTCTCTGGGATGGGGATGATGGTGACTTTGTCCAGGACCGGGCGTTCGGGGTCGTAGTAGTCGTCGAAGCGCTCGAGCACGACGCCTTGCCCCAGTTGATGCTCGGTGACGCGGAAGGGGCCGGTGCCGATGGGCTTCAGGCCGTATTCTTGCAAGCCCATGGATTCGATGGCGTTGCCGTTGACGATGGTCATGGCGCGGCCGCTGGAGCGTTCCAGGGTCTTGACGAGCAGCGAGGCTTGGGGGCGGCCAAGCGTCAGCTCGACCGTGTAATCGTCCAGCGCGACGACATCAAGCACGTTGATGAGGTTGCCCGAGTGGATCGAGTTCTCAGGGTTCTTGGAGCGATTGTAGGTATAGACGACATCGGCGGCGCTGAAGGCATCGCCATTGTGCCAGGTCACGCCATGGCGCAGGTTGAAGGTCCAGACCAGGCCGTCATCGGAGACGGTCCAGTCGGTGGCCAGGTCGCCCTCGGCCACCAATTCGTTATTGATATGCGTCAAGCCGCTCATCACGTTGGACGACACCTGGAATTGCAGCACGGCGTTGATGACGGCCGGGTCGAGCGTGGTGATCTCGGCCGTGCCCGCCCAACCGCAGACCAGGTGCCCGCCGGATTGCGCGGCGACGCGCGCCGCACTCGGCAGCACGATGCCGGCCGCGCCCAGGAGCTGCGCCATTGAGAGCGACCCGCCCGAGGCGGCGACCAGGCGCAGGAAGGAGCGGCGGCTGAGCTGGGGTCCGCTGAGGTCTCGCTTGCTCAAGCCGAAGAGGGGATCTTGCGGATCAAAGTCGTAGGCGCGGCGGTGTTCTTCTTCCAGGCGCGCCTTTTCTTGCGGGCTGAGGCTGGCGATGATTTTTCTGAGATGCTTGTTCATTGTACTGGTCTCCCAAATGTGTGGTTGAATTTTGCAGCCGCGAACGCTGCTTCGGCTGGCAGAGCGCACCGAGTATAGAACGCGGTATCGCATAGCGCAACAACTCACGCGATGCCTTGGCGGGATTGAATGGCGGGTGCGGTTTTTCTACCCCTCACCCCCCGGCCCCCTCTCCCACAAGGGGAGAGGGGGAGCAAAGCGCTGGGCGGGATGCGAGGGATTATGAGTGGACGGCGGCATTGCCGGGCGTGTGTCTGTTTAAGTTGCGGGTGAATTCACTACAGAGACACAGAAGTACCTGCCAGTAAGTCATGCAAGAAAAGCAAACTACAGAGAATGCAGAGAGCGCAGAGATATTCCAAGCCGACAGTGCAATTTTCGGGCGATTTACAGAATCGCCCCTACAACCGACTTAGTTTTAAGCGTTGCATGACCTACTTTCGACTACAGAGGGCACAGAGGCCACATTTTTTGCGAGCGCATCGATTTCATTTGAATACACCTAGGGTTGCCAAGGGCGGCGGGGACGGCCAGCGATGGTCAATTCGGGCTGAAGCGCGGATCGAGCGCATCGCGCAAGCCATCGCCCATGAGATTGAAGGACATGGTGCATAAGAAGAGGAAGGCGCCGGGGAAGACGCTGACCCACCAGGCGCGCCGCAGCAGGGCGGTCCCTTCCGCCACCATATTGCCCCAGCTGGGCGTGGGGGGCTGAATGCCGACGCCGAGGAAGCTGATGCCGCCTTCGATCAGAATGACCAGGGCCACCCGCAGCGTGGCGTCGACGATGACGATCGGCAGGATATTGGGGAAGATGTGCCGCCGCAAGATGGCGAGGTGCGACGCGCCGACCGAATGCGCCGCCTCCACAAAATCGGTCTCTTTGACGGCCAGCACTTGTGAGCGCACCACCCGCGCCACCACGCCCCAGGAGGTCAAGCCCAGCAGCAGGGTGAGCACGGGCAAAGTGCGTCCGAAGAGCGTGGTCACCGTCAGCAGCAGGAAAAAGACTGGAAAAGCCAGCAGCATATCCGTCAGGCGCATGAGGACATTGTCGGTGACCCGCCGAAGTAACCGGAGGCCATGCCAATTGACACGCCGACGGTGACGGCGACGATCATGGCGAAGACGCCGATGGGCATAGACACCTGGGTGGCGAAGACCGCCCGACTGAATATGTCGCGACCGAGCTGGTCCGTACCCATCAGGTAGTGTGAATCGGGCGCGCGCAGGCGATCAACGATATTCTGCTCGTCGGCTTCAAAGGGGGCGATATGGGGCGCAAAGAGCGCGACGGCAATAAAAATCGCCAAGAGCGCGGCGCCGGCCACAGCGCGCCGGTTGCGGATGAAGCGGCGCCAAAAGGACGGGCGGGGGCTTACGCCGGCATCGTCCAGCGAGGCGATTTGCTCCGCTGACAAGGCGCGCGCTTTCGCATCAGCCATGGTCATCAACCCAGCCGGATGCGCGGATCGAGGTAAGTATAGAGCACATCAGTGATCATGTTGGAAAAGAGGATCAGGACGGCCGTGAAGATGTTGAGGCTTAGGATCACCGGCAGGTCGCGCACTTGGGCTGAACGAACAGCCAGGCGCCCGATGCCGGGAATGCCGAAGATGGTTTCGACAATGACCGCGCCGCCCAGCAAGAGCGGGAAGATGGCGCCGACCAGGGTCACAACCGGCAGGATGGCGTTGCGCAGGGCATGGCGGACCCAGACGGTGCGGTTAGCCAGGCCCTTGGCGAAAGCGGTGCGCACGTAGTCCTGCGAGAGCACGTCAATCATGCTGGAGCGGGAGTAGCGCACCACCGATGGCAACAAGCCGATGACCAGCACCAGGGTCGGCATGATCAAATAGGGGAACATCTCTATGGGATCATAGCCGCTGGCGCTGATGGGGCGGATGCCGCTGGAGGGCAGGATGCGCAAGCGCTCGCTGAAAACCAGTACGAGAATCAAGGCAATCCAGAATTGCGGCAGCGAAAGGCCGGTCAGCACGGACACGGTCGCGACATTATCGAAGCGAGAATAGGGTTTGAGGGCCGAGATGATGGCGACGGGCAAGCCGAGCATCAGGGTGCAGACGATGGCCAGCACCGAGAGCAGCAGGGTGGGGAAGAGGCGCGCGAAGATCAGTTGCATCGCCGGCCGGCGCTCGGCAAAGGACTCCAGCTCGCCGCTGAAGAAGCGCCCCATCATCCGCAGATATTGCGTCGGTAGCGGGTCGTTCAAGCCCAGTTGATCACGCAGCAAGTCCAGATCGACCCGATCAAGCACCTCGGGCGGGAAGAGCGAAACGACTGGATCGCCCGGCGCCAGGCTGATCATCAAGAATGTGATGAAGGTGATGCCGATGAAAACCGGCACCATCTGCAAGAGGCGGCGGATGAGATATTGCTGCATGGGCTGACCGGCTTGGTTTCAGTCGGGAGCCATCAGCGCGCAGCCGATGACTCCCGCGGATCAATGTAGGCTAAGCGCCCCAGGACCATTGCGGAATCGAGGTGAAGACATCGCGCAGGTTGCCGATTGCCGGCAGCACGAGATTCTCGTCGTAGGCGATGAGGTTATCGAGCCGCGACAAGTACAGATAGGGCACTTCCTCATGCACGATAGCCTGCGCTTCGTGATAAGCCGCGTAGCGTTCGGCATCATCGAACATGGTCGGCGCGTTCGTCAGCAGCTCGGTCACGTGATCGTTCACCCACAAGGTGCGCGAGTGACCGCTGCTGCCTTCGACAAAGTTGAACGCCAGATCCGAATGCGGCGGCAGGATCAGGTTGAACCAGCCGCTCATGCCGAATTGGAAGTCGGGATTGTTGGTGGCCGTGAGGTATTCCGCGAAATAGACGTTGAAGTCGATCACGCTGATTTCGACGCCGAGCCCGACATCAGCCAGGTTCTGCTGGATG
This sequence comes from Phototrophicaceae bacterium, assembly GCA_965208195.1. GTDB lineage: Bacteria > Chloroflexota > Anaerolineae > Aggregatilineales > Phototrophicaceae > UBA6055. Next base: position 43,040 of record CBDBOC010000003.1, read on the forward strand.
ATTTGCGCCGGCAAGCTGTAGAGCGGGTTGGACCAGGTGCCGAGTTCGACGTTGAAGGGGCTACCGTCATCCAGGCCTTGCACCATGTGAGACTCGCGAGTGCCGTCGCCATCAGCGTCTATCCAGCCGGCTTCTTCCAGCAGCGCCGCCGCCCGCTCAGGATCGTAGGGATAGGGCACGATATCGCTATTGAATTCGGGCATGCTGGGGTGGACCTGGCTGACGGTCAAGGTGCCGGCGCCGCCGCCGACAGCGATCATGCTCTGGCGATCCAGCGCGTAGGCCACCGCCTGCCGCACCCGCACATCGCTGAAATAGGGCGATGCGGTATTGAAGTTCATATTCGTCAAGTTGACGCCGGGGAATTGCAGGGTGGCGATGCCCGGCTCTTCCTGGATGGCAGCGAAGTCTTCCGAGCGAATCGAAGTCGAGATATCGGCGGCGCCCGTCACCAGCTCGGTGTAGTGCGTTGAAATCTCAGGCACGACCTTCCAGATGTAAGTGGGAATTTGCGCCACATGACCGTGATAATCGGCGAAGGCTTCGAGAATGATCGCCTCGTCGGTGCGCCATTCAGTCACGCGGTAGGGACCGGAGCCGATGGGCACGGTCGCCTGCTGGCTGCCAGCCAGATCCGCCACCGGGATATCGCGCAAGGCATGGGCCGGCAAAATCCAGCGTTGGGCGATAGTGTTGAGCACGAGCGCGTTGGGTTCTGTGGTCGTGATCGAAACCGTATGGTCGTCGATGACTTGAACGCCGCTCACTTCATCAGCGTCGCCGCTCTGTTTGGCCGCCGCGCCCGCTACCGCCGCGTCAAAGGAACCGCCGGTATAAGCGGGATCGGCCGATACTTCAAAGGTGAACTTGACATCGGCTGCGGTGACGGGCGTGCCATCGTGCCAATTGGCGTTGTCACGCAGGGTGAAGGTCCAGGTCAATTGGTCATCGGAAACTTCCCAGCCGCTGGCCAGGTCGCCGACGATGGCCCCCGTGAGATCGGGCGCGACCAAACGCGAGTACACGTTGGTCATCACGTAGCCGGCGGTGGCTGTCACGGCAAAGTCGGGAAAGAGTGAATCGGGCTGGGTCGGCCAGAGCACGACGACGGCGTCGTCTTGCGCGGAAGCGCCCCAGGGCAGAATCAGCGCCAGAACCAGAAGTGCGAGCAAAATGCGTTTCATGAGCTTTCTCCTTATTGATAGATCTTTTATTCGGCCGCGGACAGGACGCCCGCATCCTTGATCACCTCACCGGCTTGCAGCACCAGTTTGATGCGGTTTTGGTCGCGCAGGACGCTGATATTTTCCAGGGGATCGCCGTCGACGACGACGATATCGGCTTGCTTGCCGGCTTCGATAGTGCCGATCTCATCGAGCAAGTCGAGGTTTTCGGCGGCGTTGCGCGTGCCCGCCAGCAGCGATTCCAGCGGGGTCAAGCCGTGCTCCACCATCAACTCGAATTCCCAGGCGTTGTCGCCGTGCATCACCAGGGGCATGGCGGCATCCGTGCCCAGCGCGATCTTGACGCCGTGTTGCTTCGCCAGGGCCATGGATTCCAGCGCGAAATCTCTCATGCGGTAGATTTGGTCTTCCGAGCCGGGGAAGGTCCAGTGGCCGTCTTCTATCGCTTGAATCGCCGCCGGGTTGACCGCCAGCGTCGGCACGAGATAGGTACCGCGCGCGACCATCATCTCCGCCGCTTCAGCATCCAGCGGGAAGCCGTGCTCAACCGAATCGACGCCGGCCAGGATGCTGTACTTGATGCCTTCGGTGCTGCTGTGCGCATGCACCGCCACCTTGAGCCCGGCCCGGTGGCTCTCGTCGACGCCGGGTTTCATCTCCTCAGTGGTGTAGCCGGGGCGGCCGCGGAAGGGCGGCGACAGCGCCGGGCGGGTGCCGCCCATGAGCTTGATGGCGTCAGCGCCGGCGGTGATTTGCTGGCGCACCGCTTTGAAGACCTCGTGGGCGCCGTCGGCGCGGATGGCCATGTCGCTGTCGTATTCCAAGCCGTGCCCGCCGGTGTGGGTGATGCAGGCGCCCGTCGCCAGGATCCGCGGCCCGACGTAGTCGCCGGCGGCGATGGCATCGCGCAAGGCGAAGATGGAGTCGTTGGGCGCGGCCACATCGCGAATCGTCGTGAAGCCGGCTTCCACGGTCATCCGCGCCGCTCGCGCCGCGTAGAGTAATCCGCGCGCTTTGAAATAGGCGTAGTCGCGCAGCGGGATCTTCGATGGCCGCGGCAAGACGGCCTTGGGGTCGGGATTCATCGTGATATGCACATGGCAATCGATGAAACCGGGCAGCAGCGTCTTCCCGCCCAGGTCCACCTCGGTCGCGTCGGGCGGCGCCGCCACGGCTTCCGGCGGACCGACGGCGCTGATCTTGCCGTCGGCGACGGCAATCGACTGATTTGCCTGTGGCGGTCCGCCGCGGCAATCAATCAGCCGAGCATTGCGAAAAACAAGCATAACGCCTCCTGTTTAGTTTGCGGGCCAAAGCCCTCCGTGCGTACGGGCGAGCCGGTGGCTCGCCCCTACAGATTTGGACGTTGGTGGGGTGGCGAGGGGCGGGAGGGCGACCCGGTGGCTCGCCTTTACAGATTTGGACGTTGGCGGGGTGGCGAGGGGCGGGAGGGCGACCCGGTGGCTCGCCCCTACAGATTTGGACGTTGGTGGGGTGGCGAGGGGCGGGAGGGCGACCCGGTGGCTCGCCCCTACAGATTTCGACGTTGGTGGGGTGGCGGCTGGGCTGCGTGTGTGTCTAGTCATGCGTAGTTTATCCTACATCTTCTGGTGCGCCTTCACGAAGCGCTGATGCCCGGCAAGCGTTCGGCCGCAGCGGCGATGCCGTCCGGAAGCAGCCGCGCCGCTTCTTCCGTCAGCCATTTGCGATCGATCTTGTTCGTGCCGGAAACGGGAAACTCGTCGATGAAGAAGACGCGCCGCGGATGCGCGTACGCCGGCCCCTGCTCCAGGAAGTAGCGCCTGAGGGCCGCCTCGTCGACATCTTCGCCGCGGTGTTTGACCACCCAGGCCACGGGCGCCTCGCCTTTGACCTGGTGCCGCGCCGCGACCACAATCGCATCCGCCACCGCCGGGTGCTGCAGCAGGATCGTCTCCACTTCCTTGGGATATACATTTTCGCCGCCCGTGTTGATCATGTCGTCAACGCGGCCGCGGAAGTAGATGTAGCCTTGTTCATCGGCGCTGACCAGGTCGCCCGTCTTGAGCCAGCCGTCGGCGGTGATGCGCTGCGCCGTGACCTCCGGCTGCTTATAATAGCCGAGCGCATTCGCCGGGCTGCGGCTCCACAATTCGCCCGTTTCGCCGATAGCGACTTCGCGCGCATTGTCTTCCACCGCGACGATGCGCAATTCCACGTCAAGCACCGGCAAGCCACAGCTTCCCAGTTTCTTGATGCCCCAGCGCGGCGTCAGCACATTCGCGCCCGCTTCCGTCAGCCCGTAGGTCTCCACCACGTCGCAATCGAAGACGCGTATCATGTTGTGCATCAATTCTTCGGGCACCGGCGCCGAGCCGCAAGCCAGCAATTCAATCGACTTGACATCACAGCGGGCGAGCGCTTCCCGCTCCGCCAGCAGCAGACTGTACATCGACGGCGTGCCCGACATGGCGGTGGGGCGGTAGCGATCGATGGCTTCGATCACCGGCAGGGGCGCGAAGCCGGGCAAGATGGCTACCGAGCCGCCGACATAGAGCATCGGCAGCAACCCGCCCCAGAGCGCGTTGGCGTGATAAAGCGGGCCGACGATCAAGGCTTTGTCCGCTGCAGCGTGCATCATCGAGCGGGCGCCGGAATTGGCCGTCCACCACTTGGTCGCGTGGCTGAGGAGGCAGCCTTTGGGGCGACCGGTCGAGCCCGAGGTATACATGATCATGGCGATGTCGTCTTCGGCGACCGCGACCGTGTCGAAATCGGCTGGCGCCGCCGCGACCATGTCGTCGTAGGCGTTGAAGCCCGCTGCCTCGCCACCCACGATAAGCGTTTGGGAAATCGCCGGCACACCCTCGCTTATCGCCGCCGCTTTGTCCGCCAGGTCCACATGCGCGATTTGCAAGACGGCATCGCTGTGCGCGGCGATATAGATCAGCGCGTCATGACCCAGCTTGATGTTCAGCGGCACCGCGATCGCCCCGGCGCGCAGCACGCCGAAGAGGCATTCGACGAAGCGGAAGTCATTGGTCATGAGCAGCAAGACCTTGTCGCCGCGTTCGACGCCGGCCGCGGCCAGCATCGCCGCCGTACGCCGCGTGCGCGCTTCCAGTTGCGCGTAGGTCAGCGCCGTATCGCCTTGTTCGATCACAACTTTCTCCGGCGACAGGATCACCGGGCGCCAGAACAGCTCGCCGAAGTTGTTTGACCGGTGTTTGGTCACGCTCATGGGGCGATTATGACCTTTCCGAAGACCTCGCGATCCTCCAGCAATCGGTGGCCCTCCGCCGTCTGCGCCAAGGGCAAGACCCGGTCAATGACGGGGGTGACCGTGCCGGACCGCACCGCCTCCACCAAATCCACCAAGTCTCCCCGGCGCCAGCCATCAGCGCCGATGATGTCCATCTCTTTGCGCCAAATATAACGTATATCGGTGGGCGGGTCATAGCCAGCGGTGGCGCCGCAGGTCAGGATGCGCCCGCCCAGCTTGACGCATTTCAAGCCGCGCACCCAGCTGTCGCCGCCGGTATAATTTACGACCACATCAACGCCTGCGCCGCCGGTGATGCTGCGCAGGTAGCGGTGAAACTCGGGATGCTCGATGTAATTCACCGTGTGATCAGCGCCGAGTTCGCGCAGTCGCTGACATTTGGCTGCCGTACTGGCGGCGGCGTAAACGACGCAGCCGCGCATCTTGGCGATCTGCACAGCGCCGGTGCCGACGCCCCCGCTGGCGCCCAGGATGAAGACGCTCTCGCCCGCGCGCAGGCGGCCCCGCGTGATCAGCATGCGCCAGGCCGTGCCGTAGGCGATGGGCAGCGCGGCCGCCTGTTCAAAACTGACATCGTCAGGCAGCGGGATGGCATTCGCGGCTGGAACGGCAATGTACTCCGCCAGGCCACCGGTCGTATTCTCGCCCAAGGCGCCGATTTCGCCATTGGGCAGGGTCACCATCGGGTCGAGCAGTACTCGCTGACCCGGGGCGACCGACGCCGCCTCTGCGCCCACAGTCACGATTTCTCCCGCGATATCGCCGCCGGTGATGCGCGGCAGCTCAACCGGCAAGCCAGGCATGCCGCGCCGCACAAAGACATCGAGATAATTCAGGCCGACCGCCCGCACCCGTACCAGAATCTCCCCCGGCGGCCGGCGCCGGATCGGGCACTTCCTCATAGACCAGCTTGTCGCGGCCGCCGTGTTCGTGGATCACCACCGCTTTCATCGCTGCGTCAACTCCCGGTCAATTGCTGCCGCGCGGGCGGATTGTTGACAGTGGTGGAGCGGGCGACGGCGATCAGCCGGCCCGTCGGCGTTTCAATCCGCACATCGCTGACGCCGAGCGTGCGGCCCGCCTTGACGACCGAAGCGATGGCGATGAGATCGGTATCGGGCCCGGCCATGCGCAGGTAATCCAGCTGCAGATTGAGATTGGGCGCATCGCCCCCGGTTGCGCTCATCATGGCGAAGCAAGCCGCGATATCGGCCAGCGCGGAGATAATGCCGCCGTGGATGTTGATGCGCGCGTCGCTGCCCAGGAATTCGTCGCGGTAGGGCAGGCGCAGCTTCACCACGCCCGCTTCCGCTTCGAGCAGTTCGACGCCCAGCCAGCGATGATAGGGAGAGGTGCTGATCAATTCAAACAAGTTCATGTGAGCTGCGTAATTTGGTCGACACAATCTTTTTTGACTATACTCTGCTGCGCAACAATAGTTTAACTATTTTGAACGCTAGCGGCAAAAAAGGGTGAAGTGATTATGTCTGCGCAAGTTTTGCTCACAGTCCAGCCACAGGTCGCCATGTCCGATGTGCCGCTGGCGATCAGGGTCAGCGGGCTGGGGGCGAATAGCGCCGTTGCCATCCGCGCCAGCTTCACCGATGGCGGCGGCGTCGAATGGGCGGCGCAAGCCGATTACCGCGCCGATGGCCTGGGCGATCTCGATTTGAGCGCGAGCGCGCCCATCAGCGGCAGCTTTAGCGAGGCCGACCCGATGGGCTTGATATGGTCCATGCTGCCGGTTGATGAAGCAGCGCGGGAGAATATGCAGCTGCGCTGGTCCGACCTGGAAACCACCGTGCTCACATTCAGCGTATTGCAAGCGGGCGAGGAGCTAGCCAGCGCTCAGGCGCGGCGCATGATGGTCGCCCCCGGCGTAGAGCGCGTCGAAGTGCGGGACCGGGGTTTGTTCGCGACGCTCTTTCTGCCCGCTGGCGAGGGACCGCACGCGGCCATCACGATCATCAGCGGCTCGGGCGGCGGCTTGAACGAGGCGCGCGCGGCGCTCTTCGCGGCGCATGGCTACGCCGGCCTCGCGCTGGCTTACTTCAACTACGAAACCTTGCCCGACTCGATTTACCGCATCCCGCTCGAATACTTCGAGACTTCAATCGCATACTTGGGCTCGCGCGCCGATATTGACGCTGACCGCCTCGCCATCACCGGCGGCTCACGCGGGGGCGAGCTGTCGCTGCTGCTCGGTTCCATGTTCCCGCAATACAAAGTCATCATCGCCGATGTGCCGAGCGGCATCGTCTGGGGCGGTTTCGGCAAAGACCGCAGCCAAGGCAGCGTGCCCGCCTGGACCTGGCGCGGCCAAGATATCCCTTACATGGACGACGAAGTCGATCCGGCCGTCTACGATTATCACCAGGACTATCGCGAACGCGGCGAAGCTATACCGCTGACGCCGGGCTTCCGCGAATTGGCGCGGCGCAGCCCGGCCACAGCCAAACGAGCCGAAATTGCGGTGGAGAAGATTGAGGGCGCGGTGCTGATGGTTTCCGGCGCCGACGATGCCATGTGGCCCAGCAGCGAACTGGCGGAAGTCGCCATGGAGCGCTTGCGCGCGCACGATTTCCCAAGACCCTGCGAGCACATCAGCTACTCGGGCGCCGGGCACTTGATCATGCCGCCCTACGCCCCGACGACGCTGGTCGCCTCCAAGCATCCGGTTGATGGCGGCTTTTACGCTTTTGGCGGCGAGCCCCATGCGATTTACAAAGCGGGCGTCGATGCCTGGCGGCGCAAGCTCGACTTTTTGCGGCAGCACCTGTAGTTGCGGGCGTATGGATCAGGGCGATCATCTGTGAAAGCGGGCAGGCGAGGCCGCGGCAAACCTGCTCGCTGGCGCTGAGCAGCCAATAGGAGGGCGACATGACTCAAGCGATTGTATCGGCCAGCGAATGGCACGCGGAATTACGCGGCCGGCGCGCGGCTGTTTGGGAAATCACCCAGCGCGAAGCCTGTGATTTGGTCCTGATTTATGGCAGCGACGGCCATGCCGAGCCCTTTCGTTATTTGACCAACTTCGTGCCCGCCCTGGGCGAGACCTGGCTGTTGCTGCATGGCGGGGGCGTCGCCTGCGTCTTGAACTTTGACTGGCAAATCGTCGAAGCGCGGCGCGCCTCCGGCATCGACGCCTGGTATGGCGAGTTCCAGCCATTGCCCCGGCTCATCGACCTGCTGTCATCGGCGAATCCGCGTCAAATCGGCGTTGCCGGTTTCGAGCGCATGCCCGTCACCACCTACAACGCGCTGGCCGCTGCGCTGCCAAGGGCGAGTTTCAAAGATATCGGCGCGGCCGTCGCCCGGCTGCGGCGGCGCAAAAGCCCGCTCGAGATCAAGCTGCTGCGCGAAGCCGGGCGCATTACCGACTTGGCGCTCGAGGCCATGCGCGGCGAACTCAAACCGGGCTTGACCGAGCATGAGGTCGCGGCCCGCGTCGCCTATCACATGGCGCGTTTCGGCGCTGGCTTGTCATTTCCGCCGACGGTCGTCAGCGGCAACGACGATCCGATCATGATTCGCATGCCTACCGAGCGCAAGCTGGAAGCCGGCGATTCCGTCATGTTCGATATCGGCGCTGAATATCAGGGCTACCAGGCCGACGCCGCGCGGACTTTCGTCTTGGGCAAGCCCTCGGCCGCTCAGCTCGCCGTCTGGTCAGTCGTCACGGAAGCCTACGAAGCGGCGCTGGCGCAAGTCCGCCCCGGCAACCCCTGCAACGCCACGCAGATCGCCGGCGAAAAAGTCATCAACGACGCCGGCTACGAGCTGGTTCACCGCATCGGCCACGGCATCGGCTTGGCCACATCGTTTGAATGGCCCAGCCTGATTACGGAGACCGCTCCCTTCGAGCCGGGCGTCACCATTTGCCTCGAGCCGGGAATCTACGTCCCGGGCACGGGCAATATGAAGCTGGAAGATGATCTTGTCGTCACCGAGGACGGTTACGAATTGCTGACCAACAGTTCCCGCGAACTGACTATCGATTAGGCGAGCAGGCCCGGTTAGCGAAAAGTGAACGCCGATGAAGACGATGTCCTTCGATTTTGAATCACGCCGTTCCATGGTCAGCGCCCGCCGCGGCATGGTCGGCGCCAGCAACCCGCTCGCCGCGCAAGCCGGGCTTAATATCTTGCGCCAGGGCGGCAACGCGGCCGACGCAGCCGTGGCCACATCAGCCGCCATGAACGTCATGGACCCGGGCTCTTGCGGCATCGGCGGGGATTGCTTCGCGCTCTATTTCGACGCCGCCACCAAGCAGGTCACCGCGCTAAACGGCAGCGGGCGCGCGCCCCAAGCGCTGACGCTGGAGGCGGTACGTGATCTGGGCTGGGATAAGATGAATCCACGTCACGCCCACTCAGTAACGGTCCCGGGGGCGGTGCGCGGCTGGCACGATCTGCTGCAGCGGCACGGCACGCTGAGCCTGGCGGATGTGCTGCCCGATGCCATCCACTACGCTGAAGACGGCTACCCGACCGCGCCCGTCGTCGGCCACCGCTGGGCGCGCTCGGGCGCGTTCTTGCGCAGCGCCGCCAATGCTGAAGAGTACCTGCCGGATGGCGCCCCGCCCCAAGCCGGGCAGATCGTGCGGCTGCCGGGCTTGGCGCGGACCTTGCGCGGCATCGCCGAGGGCGGGCCCGATGCCTTCTACAGCGGCCCCGTGGCCGAGGCCATCGTGGCGTCGATTCAAGCGCAGGGCGGCCTGATGAGCCTGGATGACCTGCGCGAGCACAAGTCGACCTGGGACGAGCCCATCCACAGCGACTATCGCGGCGTGACGGTCTATGAATGCCCGCCCAACGGCCAGGGGCTGACCGCGCTGCTGGCGCTCAACATCGCCGAGAATTTCGAGCTGGGCGCGCTGCCCTGGCATTCGCCGCAGCGCCTGCACCTCATGGTCGAGTCGATGCGGCTGGCTTGGGCCGACGCCCACGAATACATCGCCGACATGCGCCGCGCTGATGTGCCGGTGGCGCAACTGCTGAGCAAAGATTACGCCGCTCAACGCGCCGCGCTGATTTCGACCGCGCGCACACTCGATCCGCCGGCGAGGGCGGGCGAGCTGCCCGGCGGCTCGGACACGATCTATCTAAGCGTGGTCGACGGCGCGGGCAACGCCTGCTCGTTCATCAAGAGCTTGTATATGGGCTTCGGCGTCGGCATCGTGGCGCCAAGGGCACGGGCGTCTGGCTGCAGAACCGGGGCGCGGGTTTCTCGCTGAGGCCGGGCCACCGCAACGCGCTGGCGCCGGGCAAACGCCCCTACCACACCATCATCCCCGGCCTGGCGCTCAAAGACGGCGAGCTATGGGCCAGCTTCGGCGTCATGGGCGGATTCATGCAGCCGCAGGGCCACTTCCAGGTCATCAGCGCCATGGTCGACGATGATCTCAACCCGCAGGAGGCGCTGAATCGGCCGCGTTGGCAGGTCGATGGCGGGCAGCCGGGCGGCGCGCTGCTGATGGAAGAGGGCACGCCCTTCAAGACAATGGCGGAGCTGGCGGTGCGCGGGCATCGCATCCAGCCGGAAGCTGGGCTGGGGCGGGGCAATTTCGGCCGCGGGCAGATCATCCGCCGCGATGCCGAAACCGGCGTCTTGCATGGCGGCAGCGAGCCGCGCGCCGATGGGCAGATCGCGGCGTATTGAGCACAGTCCATGTTTTCCCGCGTGAGGAGGTCAACATAGAAGGCATAGTCTGATATTGTCACACTATGTTTGACTACTCAAAACTTTCCGCATTACGTGTAGCCTTAGGCCGCTTACAGGTTGGTAGGCGAATCTATTCCCCAATGGAGGAAAGTTCCAATGAAACGTTTAGTTAGCGTCATGCTTACGCTGGTCATCGCCGTTAGCGCCTTTACGGCTCTGGCGCAGGACAGCGTCGAGCTCACCATCGCAACGGTGAACAACCCTGACATGATTGTCATGGAAGGATTCACGGATGTATTTGAAGAAGCGCACCCTGGCATCAGCCTGAATTGGGTTGTCTTGCCCGAGAACGAGTTGCGCGCGATTGTCACCACCGATATCGCCACCGGGTCAAGCACCTTTGACATCATCACGATCGGCATGTTTGAAGTGCCGCTGTGGGCGGCCAATGGCTGGTTGAAGTCGATTGACGCGTTGGCGATGGCGCACCCGGACAATGTACAGCCCGATTACGACTTCGACGACCTGCTGCCGGGTGTCGTCAAGGGCTTGTCCTACGAGGGCGAACTTTATTCGCTGCCCTTCTATGGCGAATCCAGCATGATGATGTACAACACGGCGAAGTTTGAAGCGGCGGGCTTGGAAATGCCCGAGCAGCCCACCTGGGACGAAGTGCGCGAACTCGCCTGTGCCCTGCACGACCCCGACAACGGCAATTACGGCATTGCCCTGCGCGGCTTGCCTGGCTGGGGCGAAGGCATGGCGTTTTTGACGACTGTGGTCAACACGTATGGCGGCCGCTGGTTTGATATGGATTGGGAGCCACAGCTGGACAGCCCTGAATGGAACGAAGCAGTCAGCTTCTACGTCAGCCTGCTCAACGACTGCGGGCAGCCCGGCGCGACCGGCACAGGCTTCACGGAAGCGCTGACGTTGATGGCGCAGGGTCAAGCCGCGATGTGGGTCGACGCCACTGTCGCCGCTGGCTTCCTGTCAAACCCCGAGCAATCGCAGATCGTCGATGAGCTGGGTTTCGCGAACGCCCCCGTCGGTCCCGTGCCAAAGGGCAACCACTGGCTCTGGGCTTGGTCGCTGGCCATTCCCAGCACGACGACGAATACCGCCGAAGCGCTGGATTTCATCACCTGGGCGACCAGCAAAGACTACATCGATTTCGTTGGCGAGACCAACGGCTGGGCGACTATCCCGCCGGGAACGCGGACTTCGACCTACGAAAACCAAGCCTACCTGGACGCCGCGCCCTTTGCGCCTGTCGTACTGGGCTTGATGGAAGCCGCTGACCCCACCGACGCCCGGCGCGACCCTGTGCCCTACGTCGGCGTGCAGTTTGTGGCGATTCCGGAATTCCAGGGCATCGGTACCGATGTATCGCAGTTGATTGCCGAAGCGTTGGGCGGCGACATCAGCGTGGCTGACGCGCTGTCGCAAGCCAACACCATTACCCGCGAGGCAATGGACGAGGCTGGCTACTACGATATGTAGCGGTCCCTTGGCGGGTGGGGCTGGTACCTGCCCGCCAACCTAGTGTATCTCCCGGCGGCGGGCGCGGACATGACAGAGGCAGCGGCGCGACAACTGACTAGAAACGACAACGACCTGATTTATTCCGTCCGTCGCTGGCTTCCCCTGCCGGCGATTGTGTTTATGGTCGTCGTCACCCAGGCGCCGCTGGTCATCACGCTTGGTTACAGCCTTGAGCGCTGGAATCTGCTGCGCCCGGATCGCCGCCGCTTCCTGGGCTTGGACAACTACCCCGATGTCCTCAGCAACCCCAGCTTTGGCGCTATCATCATCAACACGCTCGTCATTACCATCGGCACGGTGATTGTCACGTTGGTTTTGGGCATGGCGCTGGCTTTGCTGCTCAACCGCGATTTCGCCGGCAAGGGCATCGTCCGAACCATGCTAATAACGCCATTTTTGATAATGCCCACCGTGTCGGCGGTATTGTGGAAGAATGTGCTCTTCAACCCTGCGTTTGGGCTGCTGGCGGCGGTGGCTGCCATGCTCGGCTTCTCGCGCCCCGACATGCTCCAAGACCTGCCTATGGTTTCGGTGATCGTCGTTACTGTTTGGCAGTGGACGCCCTTCATGATGCTGATTCTGCTGGCCGGCTTGCAGTCGCTGGATCACGACCAGATTGAAGCCTGCTCAATTGACGGCGGCGGATTCGCAACCATGTTCCGCTACATCGTCGTGCCCCATTTGCGGCGTTACATTGAGTTGGCTGTGCTTATGGAGACGCTTTTCATTCTTAGCATCTTTGGCGTGATATTCGTGTTGACTTCCGGCGGCCCCGGCATCCAGACGACGAATCTGTCTTACGGCATCTACCAGGAAGCGTTTCAGCGCTGGGATATTGGAGAAGCCAGCGCGATGGGCATCTTCGCCATCATCCTGGCAAATATTGTCGTGCTGTTATTTGTACGTGTGCTGCGAAGCGGGCAAGGGGAGGGCTTCGCCACATGATAGCGCGTCCCTGGGCAAAACACGGGCTGACCCTGCTGACCTATATCATTGCATTCGTCATGTTCTTCCCTATATTGTGGATGATCATGACCTCCTTCAAAACCGAAGCCGACGCCTTCGCCTACCCGCCGCAGGTCATCTTCTCACCTACGCTCGACAATTGGGAAATCGCGCTCTTCGATTCAAATTTCATCGGCTACTTGAGAAACACGATCATCATCACTGTGGGTTCGACATTGCTGGCGCTAGGCTTGGGCATCCCGGCTGCATACGCGCTGGCCTACTACCAGACCAAACGCAGCGATTTGACTTTGATGTGGCTGATATCGACGCGCATGCTGCCACCGGTCGGCGTTATTGTGCCCGTCTTCATAATCTTCCGCGATCTCGGGCTGCGTGATAGCCACACGGGCATGATCATCATTTACTCGGCGATGAATCTACCGCTGGTCGTCTGGATGATGCGCTCCTTCTTCCTTGATGTGCCCTATGAGATTCTTGAAGCCTCTCGCATTGACGGCACGACGCTCATTCAAGAATTCAGGTTCATCGTCATCCCGCTGGTGCTGCCCGGTCTCTTCGCTACCGGCCTGCTCTGCCTGATCTTCGCCTGGAACGAATTCTTCTTCGCCTTCAATTTAACGGTGACCAAAGCGGCGCCGGTATCGGTGTACATCTCGAGTTTCAAGACAGCGGAAGGGCTGTTTTGGGCGAAGATGTCCGCTGGAGCGACGGCGGCGGTATTCCCGGTGGTCATCGCTGGCTGGATCGCCCAGCGGCAACTGGTGCAAGGCTTGACCATGGGCGCAGTGAAATGACAGTGGCGCGGAGCGCAGACTAAACTGCTACGCGCTCGAAACCGGCGTCATGCACGGCGGCAGCGAGCCGCGGGCAGATGGGCAGATCGCGGCGTTTTAGCGCCAGAATAACCCGCGGAATTCAGAAGCCGGCCAAGTACATTGAGCAGGCGATGGGCGACAGTTCGGCTTGGCACCAGGCGATCATCCGCAGCCAGCCGGCGGACATCGCCGCCAACGCAAGAACCGTAACCGCCAGGATCGCCAGCGCGGCTAACAGGAGCTTCAGCGCCCGCCACTCGGCTTCGGCGATTTGCGCCCGGTTTTCGGCCGATAGATATACATAGGGCAGCAGCGTGTCGTACATGTTCGGCTCGCTTTCGGCTCACCTGTCTGCAACTAGCGTGAAGGACCCAGCTATAACCATCATGAGCGCGATGTGAGCGACAGATGAGCGCCGCAGGCAGCGCCCGGAATTTGGCTAGACGCCGCCATTCGTGTTAGGCTTACTGGCGCTGGAACTGTGCCCGAAAACTGTTGAGAGAGGACGATACTGATGTTTGCAAGACGACTTTTGTTGGTAGCGATGTTGTTCAGCCTATTGATGACACCTGCACTGGCGCAGGATGTCACCACCATCACCTGGCTGACGCTGGGTTGGCCGCTTGAGCCGATCATCGAAGAATTCGAAGCGCGCAACCCGGATATCAATATCGAGGCGGAGCAGATCGGCTTCAACGATCTCTTCGCGCAGATTCAAGTGCGCCTGGGCGCCGGCTCTGCCTTGCCCGATGTCATCGCCGTCGATGTGCCGCTGGTTTCGGGCTACGCCTTCCGCAATTGGCTGCTGCCGCTGGATCCGATTTTTACCGGCGATGAAGTCGATGATTGGCTGCCCGCCGCTGTGGACGCCGGCTCCTTCGAAGGCACGCTCTACGCTGCGCCCATCAGCACCTCGACGCAGTTGCTCTTTTACAACAAGGGCTGCTTCGACCGCGCCGGGCTGATGCCGCCGGGCGCCGATGATCGCCTGACCTGGGAGGAGATCGCCGAGATCGCCCAGCAGATGACATTTGACGACGACGGCGACGGCACCCCCGATGTCTGGGGCTTCATTTGGGAGCAGATGGTGCGCATCTATCAGCTGCAGGCCTTGCCGGAATCACTGGGTGGCGCGGCCATCGGCGAAGACGGCCTGGAGGTCGACGGCGTCATCAACTCGGATGAGTGGATTGAAGCCTTCACCTACTATTACGACATGTTCAACACCTGGAACGCGGCGCCGCAGGGTGAAGAATTCTGGCCGCCCGATATCTTCGAAACCGGCAATATCTGCATGTTCGTCGGCGGCCCCTGGAATATCCCGCGCTTCGCCAACAATGCCGATCTTGACATCGAGTGGGGCGTTTCGCGGCATCCTTACTTCGCTGATGGCGAGCCCGCCACGCCCACGGGCAGTTGGCATATCGGCGTCAACGCCAACAGCGAAAATGTCGAGGCGGCCACGCGCTTCGTGCACTTCATCTCCACGGGCGAGGGCGCTGAGCTGTGGTGGCGCGAAGGCAGTGGCGACTTCCCGGCGCAGCAATCGGTGCTGGCGCTATTCGCCACCGAAGCCGAATTCGATGAACTGCCCATGTCTTACATGCGCACCGCAGCGGACGAAGCCACGGTCAATCCGCGGCCGCGCGCCGTCACCGTCGGCTTCCTGGAATATGAGCAGATCTTGCAGAATATCTTCCAGGACATCCGCAACGGCGCCGATGTCGAAGAATCGCTGAACCTGGCCGTGCAGCGCATCGAAAGCGAAATGGCCAAGTATCGCTAGTCCACGCGAATGCCGTAGGGGCGACTTTGCGAGTCGCCCTCCCGCCAAGTCGTAAGGCTTGTCCGGTACTGGGTCTAGAATGCGCGCTTTTTCTACCTCACCCCCCGGCCCCCTCTCCGATTCATCAGAGAGGGGGAGCAGACCTGGCCGATCAGGGTAATTTCAAGTTGCTTTACCCTACGAACGAATTGCCTTTTGTTCTGTTTTCGCGTTTTCCGAGTTTGCTTTGAGTAAGAATTGCAGTAACGGACAAGCGATGTAGGAGCGACCTGCCAAGTCGCCCGAATTAGCCTGAAATCGTACTTCTATCACCACGGCGTGAAGTTCAAACCATGCGTCTGAGCCGACACATCATCCCCTACCTGTTCCTGGCGCCGGCGCTGCTGCTGCTGATCGTCTTCAACCTGGTGCCGACCATCGCCACGTTGGTCGAGAGCACCTTCATCATGTCGTTGCGCAGCGGGCACCGCGTCTTCGCCGGTTTCGCCAATTACGAGCGCATCTTCAACGACCCCATCTTCTGGAAGTCTTTCCAGGTTACTGTCGTCTTCAGCCTCCTGGTGAATCCGATTCAGATCGCGCTGGCCCTGGCCCTGGCCATGCTCATCAACCAGCGGTTGCGCGGCATCGGCCTCTTCCGCAGCATCTACCTGCTGCCGATCGCGGTTTCGCTCAACGTGACCGCCATCGTCTGGGGCCTGATGCTGGATCAGAACTCGGGCATGATCAACGGCATCCTGACGCAGTTCGGCATCGCGCGGCAGCCCTTCCTGCATTCAGTTGATCAGGCGCTCTGGTCCATCATCCTCATCGCGTCCTGGATCGGCGTGCCGCTCTGGAGCCTCTTCATCCTGGCGGGCTTGCAGAATATCTCGCCCACTGTGCTGGAGGCGGCCAAGATCGATGGCGCCAACGCCTGGCAGTCCTTCAGCAAGATCACCTTGCCCTTGTTGCGGCGCGTGCTGGCTTTTGTGCTCGTCGCCGATACCGTCGCCAACTTCCTTATGTTCGCGCCCATTTTGCTGCTGACCCAGGGCGGACCCCGCCTGTCCACCAATCTGATCATGTACGAGACCTATCGGCGTGGCTTCATTTATGGCGACTTGGGCGCGTCCTCCGCCATGCTGACGGTTATGCTGCTGATCGTGTTCGTCATCATCGGCCTTGAGCTCTACGTCTTGCGCGGGGCGGATTAGCATGAGCCGTCGCACAGCAGCGCCGGGGAGGGCCGCCGGCAGGAGCAACCGCAAACCGGCCCGCGCTTATGCCCAGCCGGCCTTGGTCTACATCCTGCTCATCCTCGGCGTCATCATTGTTATCGTGCCGCTGATGTGGGCGGGGGCGGCTTCGTTCACGCCCAATCACAAGGTCTTTGAATACGCCTATCCTTTCAGCTGGCGCGCGCTCTTCCCGGTCGATTTCACGATGGAAGCCTACGACAATCTCTTCGCCCGCGGCTTCGGGCGGGCTGTGGGCAATACCTTCTTCCTCGCCATCGCCACCGTCATCATCGGCGGCGCGGCCAACGCCCTGGCCGGCTTCGCTTTCGGCCGCTTTGAATTCCGCGGCAAACAGTTCCTCTTCCTCGCGGTCATCATGCTCACCTTCATGGTGCCGGTCGACCTCACAGCGATACCACGCTACATCCTGGTCAACAACTTCGGCTGGATCAACACCTGGCAGGGGCTGCTGATTCCCGGCCTGGCCAACAGCCTGGTCATCTTTTTGTTTCGTCAGTTCTTCGCCGAGATCCCGCAGGAGCTGATCGACGCCGCGCGCGTCGATGGCGCCACCTGGCTGCGCGTGCTGATCAGCATCATCTTGCCCATTTCCAAGCCGGTGCTGGTCGCCGCCAGCCTGCTGATGTTCATCAGCCAGTGGAATTCTTTCTTCTGGCCGCTGCTGATCGCCCCGCGCCAAGAGATGCGCGTGGTGCAAGTCGAGATTTCGCTGGCCATCGGCCAATACGGCACCAACTGGAATGAGCTGCTGGCCGGCTCGATGATCGCCGCCATCGTGCCCATCCTGCTTGTCATCCCCTTCCAGCGCTATTATGTGCAGGCCATCACCGGCACCGGGCTGGATTAACCCCGACCTTGACCGAACCCCCTGCTTGCAATTTACGCGACATGCACCAACGGCGCTGTGCCCCGGCGACAATTTGCGCAATCGGTTTCCCATGCGCTATTATTTTCAGGGACGCCGTTCGACTGGACATGTCTGAATCTGTACCAACAAAGTCTTGTCTGCATCTAAGGAGGAGAGAAATGAAACGCATCAAGCTTTTAATCGTCATCGCTATGCTGGTTTTGTCGCTGTCGTCAGCCGGCGCGCAGGATGTCACCACGGTCACCATGTGGTTCGGCGAGAGCGCCTTCGCGGAATGTCTCTCGGGCATCCTCACCGAAGGCTTCAACGCTTTGGACCCATCGGTTCAGCTCGAGATTGTGCCCCAGGCGGACACCTGGAATACCACGCGCACGGCTGTTGTTGGCGGCGGAGGACCGGATATTGTGCGCACGCCCGGCCCCTCCTTCGTCTATGAAATGGCGCAGGCTGGGTTGATCCTGCCCTTGGACACCTTCGCGGATGAAATGGGCTGGCGCGATACCTTTGTGAGTTGGGCTTTGGATCTGGGCGCCGTTGATGGCGAGGTCTACAGCCTGGCCGACGAATTCGAGACGCTGATCATGTATTACAACAAGACGCTCTTCGACGCCAATGGCTGGACGCCGCCGGAGACGATGGAAGAACTGATCGCCCTCGCCGAAGAAATAGAAGCGGCCGGCATCGTGCCCTTCTCGCACGGCAATGCCGATTGGCGGCCCACCAATGAATGGTTCGTGGGTGAATTCATGACCCAGATCGCGGGACCGCAGGCCGTCTACAATGCCTTGACGGGCCAGATCCCATGGACGGACGAGAGCATGCTGGAAGCCGTCGAAACGCTCAACATGATGCAGCAACGCGGTTGGTTCGGTGGCGGGCTGGAGCTCTATTTCACCAATACCTTCGATACCAACCTGGCCATGCTGGGCTCGGGCGAAGCGGCCATGAACATCGAAGGCACCTGGCGCTTCAGCAACATCAACGATTTCTTCGGCGAAGCGGCCGACAATGAAAACGAATGGGATTGGGTCACGGTGCCGTCGAAGACTGGCGCCGATCAATTCACCATCGGCATGGGCAACACCAGCTCAATCAACGCCGCCACGCCGCACCCGCAAGCGGCAGCCCAATTCCTGAACCATTACTTCTCGCCGGAAGTGCAGACGGAGATGCTGTCCAGTTGCGGTAAGGCGCCAGCGCCCTTGCACTACGCCGATGACGCCCTGGAAGGCCTGGACCCGCGGGTCGGCAAAGCGTTCGGTGATTTCTTCGCCGCCGCCGCCGATGGCCGCTATGGCTACACGACCTGGACCTTCTGGCCGCCGCGCAGCGATGTCTACATTTATGAAGAGGTCGAGCGCGTCTGGACCGGCGAAATCACCACTGAAGAGTACCTGCAGGGTTTGAACGACTTGTTCGCCGAGGAACTCGCCGCGGGTGAGATCCCGCCCATTCCGGCTCGTTAGCCACACTGCTCAGAGGCGCTGGTTGCTCAAGGCAGTGGCCGGCGCCTCTCTCCCCCGGCTGGAAAGGCACATCAATGGCGCTATTTGCCAAACAACGCGCGGGTTCAATTTGGGATAAGCTCCAGGATGCCAACTGGCGCCATCGTTTCGCACGCAATGTTCTGATCCCCTGGTTATTCATCCTGCCCCTGTTGACGATCCATGTATTGGTGGTCGCCGTGCCCGCCGTGCAAGGCATCTATCTCTCTTTGACTGATTGGACGGGCATCCGCCCCGGCAATTTCATCGGCCTGGAAAATTACCGCACGCTATTGTTTGAAGACGAAACCTTTGGCAAAGCCCTGATCAACAACTTTAACTGGATGGCCTTCTTTTTGACCGTGCCCTTCATCCTGGCGCTGTTTTGCTCCTCGCTTCTGGCGCAGGTCAAGCGCTTCGGCATGGTCTACCGCAGCCTGATGTTCATCCCCTATGTCTTGGCCAGCGTCGTGACCGCCGCCATTTGGCGCAATCTGCTAGACCCGCGCAAAGGCATCGGCGCCGCTTTGGCCGATATCGGCATTGAAGGTTTTGACATCGCGTATCTGGGCAAGGCGGATACCGCGCTCTTTTCCATCGCCTTCATTGATAATTGGCATTTTTGGGGCTTCTTGATGATCCTCTTTCTCGCCGCCATGCAAGCTATCCCGCCGGTACTCTACGACGCCGCCAAAATCGACGGCGCCAACCGCTGGCAAGAATGGCGCCATGTCACCATGCCGGGCATACGCCCCATCCTGCTCTTCATGTTCATGATGGTGGCGATCTGGTCCTTCCTGGCTTACGACTATATCTGGATCTTGACCCAAGGCGGGCCGGCGGGCGCCTCCGAGGTCATCGCCACCCAGCTCTACAAGAATGCTTTCACCCGCTTCCAGGCTGGTTACGGCGCCGCGCAAGGGGTCATCGTCAGCATTTTTGCCGGTTTCATCATTTTGATCTTCGTCACGTTGCGCCGCAGAGGATGGGATATATGAGCGCTGTTGGCCGCATTTCACTACGCGATACCCAGTTCGGCCGGCCGCGGCGAAAAGAGCGCCCGAGGCTGCTGGTCTTTAACCACGCCATCTTGATCCTGCTGACGGCATTTTCTGTCATCCCCTTGCTCATCCTCGCGTCAAACTCGGTCAAGTCCAACGCCGAGATCGCCCTGAACCCGCTGGGCTTGCCCACCAGCATCATCGCCGACAATTACGTCTCCGCCTGGGAGCAGGGCAACTTCGCCACCACCATGGGCAATAGCGTCATCTACGTCGTCGCGACAATCGCCGCCGAACTGGTGCTTGGCGGCTTGGCGGCTTATGCGCTGGCGCGGCGCAAACCGCCCGGCTCCGATGTGCTCATGCTCTATTTCCTGGTCGCCTCGACGGTGCCGCTGTGGATGTACATCGTGCCGCTCTTCGTGCAGTTTCGCACGCTGAAGCTGCTCAACACGATGCACGGCTTGATCCTTATCTACGTCGCCTTGAACGCGCCGCTGACCATCTTCCTGCTGCGCTCTTATATGATCGACCTGCCCGGCGAGCTTGAAGACGCCGCCCGCGTCGACGGCGCCAACGAATTCCAGGTGCTGACGCGCATCGTCTTGCCGCTGACCAAACCGGGCTTTCTAACTGTCGGCCTGGTGGTGGGCCTGGGCGTCTGGAACGAGTTTGTGCTGGCGCTGACCTTCATTCACGATCCCAGCCGCTTCCCGATAACGACCAGTTTCTTCAAGTTCACTGACCGCTTCGCCCGCGATTGGGCCCTCACCAGCGCCGGCGCCGTCATCATCATCTTCCCGGTGATGGTGCTCTTCCTGGCCTTGCAGCGCCAATTCATCGAGGGGCTGGCGGAAGGCGGCATCAAGACATAAGACCCCCTCACTCACCACGATGAAAAGATGTAGGGGCGACTCTGTGAGACGCCCGCCCGTTCCAAAATCCCAACATAAGGAGAAACACCATGCCCCTCCCCTCGGATTATCTCGAACGCGTTTACGCCGGCGTGCTGGGCAAGCTCATCGGCGTCTACCTGGGCCGGCCCTTCGAAGGCTGGAGCTACGAAGCCATCACCCAACACCTGGGCGAGATCAACTATTACGTGCACGACAAGCTCAACGTGCCGCTGATCGTCACCGATGACGACATCTCCGGCACTTTCACGTTTGTGCGCGCGCTGGAAGATTATGGCTACGACCGCGACCTCTCGGCGGCGCAGATCGGCAAGACCTGGCTCAATTATCTCATCGAAGAGCAGACTGTGCTCTGGTGGGGCGGCATGGGCAATTCGACCGAGCACACGGCGTACTTGCGGCTGAAGCACGGCTATGACGCGCCCGAGAGCGGCTCCATCGCGCTGAACGGCAAGGTGGTGGCCGAGCAGATCGGGGCGCAGATCTTCATCGACGGCTGGGCCATGGTGGCGCCGGGCGATCCCGAATACGCCGCTGAACTGGCCAGGCGCGCCGGCAGCGTCAGCCACGATGGCGAGGCCGTCTACGGCGCACAATGCCTGGCCGCCATGGAAGCGCAAGCCTTCGTCGAAGCCGATATCAGCAAGCTGATCGACACTGGCCTCTCAGTCATCCCCGACGATTCGATCATCTACGCGATGATCAACGATATCCGCGAATGGCACGCGGCCGAGCCGGATTGGCGCAAGGGGCGCGAGCTGCTGGCCGAGCGTTACGGCTACCACATTTACGGCGGCAACTGCCACATGGTGCCCAACCACGGCTTGATGATCTTCTCGCTGCTCTATGGCGATGACGATTTCCAGCGCACGCTGATGATCGTCAACACCTGCGGCTGGGACACGGACTGCAATTCGGGCAATATCGGCTGCCTGCTCGGCATCAAGGACGGGCTGGCCGGCTTGGCGACCGGGCCGGATTATCGCGGTCCGGTGGCTGATCGCCTCTACATCCCGACAGCCGACGGCGGCAATGCCATCACCGACGCCGTCACCCAGACGGTGCGCCTGGTCAACACGGGGCGGGCGCTGCAAGGCCTGGACCCGATTGCGCCCAAAGGTGGCGCGCGCTATCACTTTGACCTGCCCGGCGCGGTGCAAGGCTTCATGAACGAAGATTCGATCGAGGCGCGCGATGTCGTCAGCATCAGCAATGTGCTTGCGCCGGAGCTGAGCCAGAGTGGCGAGCGCTTGCTGGCGCTGGATTACGCGGGCCTGGCGCCGGGACGCGTGGGTCGGGTTCAGACGCCGACCTTCGTGCCCTCGGCTGAGGTCAATGCGCACTTCGAGCTGGGCGGCTACAGCTTGATGGCCAGCCCGAGCTTGTCGCCGGGGCAGACGATCCGCGCCCGCGTCCTGGCCGACGGCGCCAATGCCAGCGCGGTCAATGTCGCGCTTTACGCGCAGCACTACAACAAGGAAGACGGCCTGGATGTGCTGGCGGGCGCTGCCGCCGATTTGAGCGCCGGGGACATCGCCGAGCTGGAATTTCAAGTGCCCGACCTGGAAGGCTATCCCATCGCCCAGGTAGGTGTGCAGATCAGCGGGGCGGGCAGCGCCAAGGGCCGCGTTTATCTCGATTGGCTGACCTGGGACGGGGCGCCGAGCGTCCGGCTAAAGCGGCCGCATAAGCGAGATTTCAGCCGCTGGGATCGCAATCTGGGCGGAATTATGTGGCGCCGGGCCTGGATCAACGGCCTCGACGCCGCCCGCGGCCGCATGGTCTTTATGGACTTTTATCCCGAGACTTACCGGCTGATCCAGAACGAAGGGCGCGGCCTCTTGATCCACGGATGCCGTGACTGGAGCGACTACCAAGTGAGCGCTACGCTGACGCCGCACGCTTGCAAAGCCGGCGGCCTGGGCGTGCGCGTACAGGGCATGAAGCGCTATTACGCCTTGCTTTGTGATGGCGATAGCGCCCGCCTGGTGGCGACGCTGGCAGGCGAAGATACGGTGCTGGCGGCGTCCAAGGGCGGCTGGCGCCTGGGCGAGGAGAGCCGGCTGCGGCTGGCGGTGCAAGGCAGCACGCTCACGGGCTATGTCAACGACAAGCTGGTGGTCAAAGCCGAAGACCCCGAGGCGCGCTTCAGCGGCGGCGGCATCGCCCTGCTCTGCGAAGAGGGGCGCATCGGCTGCGAAGATGTCGAGGTGCGGCCGCTGTGAGGCGGGGCTTCGAACAGGGTTTACCACCGAGGGCACCGAGTTACATCGAGGGCACAGAGGAAATGCCATTGGAATGATGCGGCTGCTCCTTGGTCTACCCCTCCCCCGGCCCCTCCCCGAATCATCGGAGAGGGGTGACTGGTTTGCGAGGATGCTCTCCTCGGCGTCCTGTTTTCACGCTGCGCGCTCGGTGGCGTAAGTGTACGACGGCCCGTTAGCATGACGATCCTGTGTTACGGTGAGATCGGTCTGGACATCTATCTGAAGCTGGATCGCCTGCCGACCCGCGAGCATTCGGCGAGCAGCCAGGACGAGTTCGAGAATGTGGGCGGGGCGGCGGCCAATTGCGCGCTGTGGCTAGCCAATTGGGGCCTGCCGACGCGCCTGGCCGGGCACGACCTGGGCAACGACCGCGCTGGCGATGCTGTGCGCGCTGTGTTTCGCAGCGCCCCGCCGCTCGATACGCGCTTCGTCGCCACGCACAAGGGCTATCGCACGCCGCGTTGCTCCTGCCTGGTGACGCCGGACGGCGAACGCAGCTTCATCGGCCATTGGCCCGACGACATGCGCATGGCGCCGCCATCGGACGAGATGCTGCGCGGCGTCGGCTGGCTCAACCTCGATATGTCCGGCCCGCTGCCCATGCGCTTGCAGGCAGCGCAAATGGCGGCTGATCGCGGCATTCGCGTGCTGAGCAACGACGTTTACCAGCCGGATGATCCGATCCTGCCGCTGCTGGACATATTGGTTTTGTCCGCCGCCATCATCAGGACGCGCGAGCCGGAGGGCGACCCGCTGCGTCTGGCGCCGCGACTTCAAGCTGCCGGGGACTGCGATGTCATCATCACCGACGCTGCTGAGGAGGTCACGGTGCTGCCGCGGGCGGGCGAGCCCAGCCGCATCAGGCCACCGGCCGTCGACGCCATCGACACCACGGGCGCCGGCGACATTTTCAAGTCCGGGCTGTTGTATGGGCTGCTGCAAGGCTTGCCGCTGCGTGAGGCGGCGCGTTGGGGCGCGGCGGCCGGGTCGCTGATGTGTCAGGTGGCGGGCGTCACCCAGACGCTGGCGCCGCTCGACGATGTGCGCCGGCTGCTGGCGGCCATGGACTGACGCGCGGCTAGGCTGGTTCAACCCAGATTGGCGAGCTCCAGGCCCATTGCCCGTTGCGCTGTCGCACGCGCGCGTAGAACCAGTCGCGCCCCTCGCCGGCGGATTCATGCCGCAGCGAGAAGCGATGCCGATACTCAGCTTCGGGCGCCGCCCGATGAAAGACGAAACTGGGCGAGACGAAGCCGGCGGTGTAGAAGCTCCGGGCGCCACACAGCAGGTCGCTCAGCGGCAGCCGGATTTCGCGGCCGTTGACGCGAGCGCGGATTTCGGTCGATGGACCGCCGCGGATCTGCAGGGTGAGGGCTTGGGTGGCGGCGCTGCGCACGGTGGCGTTGCGCGGTGTTTGCGTGCGCAGCCGCAGACGCTGCCCGCCGTCATAATCCAACTGGCTCAAGACGCAGGGCGTTTCGTCTTCGATGACGGGGATGCCGATATCTTGGCCGCGCAGATGCGGCTCGATGCCGAGCAATTGGCCGCCGTGGATGCTTAGCTCGACCTCCCAATCGGTCAGCGTTTCCAACTCGCCCCAGCCCAGCTCCAGGCGCAGTTTCAGCGGGCGCTCCAGGTCGGCATCAGCCTGCGGCAGCGATGCGCGATGAATGACGCGGTTGTTGCGCAGGACTTCAATGTAGTCTATCGGCGCGGCGCCTTCGACTTCTACTTCGATATCACGTTCGCGGCTGAAGGGCAGGACCGCGCCCATCGGGCTGCCGTTGAGGGTGAAGGCCAGGGTCATGTGGTCGCCAGTGAGGGCATAGCAGCGGCGTTGGGAGATCGCGTCCCAGATAGCTTCGCGCGTCAGCGAACTCGCCCACACTGCCGCCAGCCCGTAGCCGTAGGAGCCCGGGTGGGCGCTGTGATGATCGCTGGAGCCGATGAAGCCGAAGACATGCCCCTGCGCCAGCGCGTAATGCGCCGTGCTGCGGTAATCGCGCGGGCCCATGGCGTGAAGATATTCCGGGGCGGCCCCGCTGTGCTCGGCGGCGCCGTGGAAGGACATGATCTCGACCACGGGCGAAAATTCGGGCGTGAAGGCGCCCCAGTTGATGCCGCGAAAGCCCTGCCGGTAGCCGATGTGGTGCGGGATGAGCCAGCTGGGATGGGGATGCCGCCGCAAACGCTGGCGCAGCTCGTCGATATGCGCGGCGTGGAAGATCTCGGGCGTGGCGACATCGCGGAAGTAGATGCAGTGGTCGCCATAGCGCATTGAGTGCCACTCGAAGCTGGGAAAGGTGACGAAGGCGCCCGGTTGATCGGCGGCGTTGATGGCGCGCAGGTAATCGGCCCAGGCGGCGCGGGCGCGCGCAAAACCAACGCGATGATAATCGACCAGGTAGGCCAGGTCGGGGTCGTCTTGCGGCATATCGTCCCAATGGCCGTGCAGGGTGACACTGGCGAAATCGAGTTGCAAGCGCGCGTTGTGCAGGGCTTCGCGCAGGCTGCCCGAGCCGTAGCTCAGGTTGCAGTGGTTGTGGATGTCGCCGAAGTAGAGTTGCTGTTCGGCAAAGGCGTCGAGCATGAGCGCGGTCCTCGCGTGGGTCTTTGCAGGCGGATTATACAGGCGTGTCCGCGGCGCGCCACCTGGCCCGCGCGGTAAACCCGGGCAGGCGCCTGAATGTTGACATCTTATATCGCGAGGATACCCGACTCAGATTTAACAGCAGAGAACACAGAAGCAAGCGTATGCAAGAAAAGCAAACTACAGAGATCGCAGAGAGCGCAGAGACATCGCAAGCAGAGATGTTGGCCATCGGGCGATTCGCGGCATCGCCCCTTTTTGCGTTGCGGGCAATTGGCCACCCCTCACGCCCGGCCCGCTCTCGAACAAGGGGAGAGGTGGAGCTAGACTCTGCGAGTGGCAAGGTATTTGCGTTGGCGGTGGATAGGCCGCGCCTGCGTCTGTAGTTGGTCGCTTGAGCGGGGTCGAGCCGGCGGCACGCCCGGACCAAGCGTTGGTGCTGGTTGCGCCGCGGGCCTCTCCGGTTGAGAATCAATGCCGACCTGTTACAATGACGCCGCGAAAACATTGATGGACAAGGCCAAGATATGGGCAGCGAAGGCGGCTGGCGCAGTTTCAATGATGTGGCGACGGCGCGGGCGGGCATTCTGAAGCGGCGTTCCTTGCGCGATATCGCCGTGCCGGAAGCGGTCATGGCGCGCTCGGCCGAGCTCTTCGGCGAACGCGTCAGGCCGGAGGAAGCTGTGCGCCGCATCATCGGCAGCGTGCGCGAGGAAGGCGACAGTGCCCTGCGCCATTGGAGCCGCCAGCTTGACGCGGCGGAAATCGGCGAATTTCGTGTATCAGCCGGGGCGATGGAGGCGGCGCTGGGGGCCATCCCGGCGGACTTGCGCGGCGCGCTGGAATTGGCGGCGGAGCGCATCCGCGCTTTCCACGCCAAGCAGCCGCTGCAGAGCTGGATCGACGCCGGCGTTGAGGGCGCGCTGGGGCAGCTGATCCGCCCGGTGGATTCGGTCGGCGTATATGTGCCCGGCGGCACGGCGCCCCTGCCGTCATCGCTGCTGATGAGCGTCATCCCGGCGCAAGTGGCGGGCGTGGGCGAGATAAGCGTCTGTACGCCGCCGGGCAGTGGCGGTGGCGATATTCATCCGGCCATTTTAGCGGCGGCTGCAATCGCCGGCGTCGAGCGCGTCTACCGCGTCGGCGGCGCGCAAGCCATCGCGGCCATGGCTTACGGCACGGAGAGCATCCCGCGGGCGGCGACAATCGTGGGCGCTGGCAACCTCTTCGTCACCCTGGCCAAGCTGCAAGTCTACGGCGATGTAGGCATTGACGGGACGCCGGGGCCCACCGAAACCATGGTCATCGCCGATGAGCGCGCCGACCCGCAACTGGCGGCGGCTGATTTGCTGGCGCAAGCCGAGCACGATGTGCTGGCTTCGGCGATTTTGTTGACGCCGAGCCCCGAGCTGGCGGCGGCGGTGGCTGAGCAGATAGAGCGCCAGTTGGCGAGTTTGGCGCGGCGCGACATCGTGCTGGCGTCGCTGGCTGATCGAAGCGGCGCCGTCATCACGCGCGATTTGGCGCAGGCGTTTGAGCTGGCCAATGCGTACGCCCCCGAGCATCTATGCTTGCTGGTGCAAGATCCCTGGTCGTGGCTGGGGCGGGTGCGCAACGCGGGTGGCGTCTTCCTGGGCGAGCATTCTTACGAAGTGCTGGGCGATTATGTGGCGGGCCCCAGCCATGTGATGCCGACCGGCGGGGCAGCCCGCTTCGCCTCGCCACTTAATCCGCTCAACTTCGTCAAGATCACCAGCTTGATCGGGCTGGAGCGGGAGAGCGCCTCGACGCTCAGCGAGCCGGCGCGGATCATCGCCGAAGCCGAGGGCCTGGACGCGCACGCCGCCGCCGCGGGATTGCGAGCGTCACGATGAGCGACAAGGCGCGCATCCGCCGCGATATCGCCGCCATGAGCGGGTATACGCCGACGTCCTCGCTGGAGGTCTTCGCGGCGCGGCTGGGCCTGGACGCGAGCGAGCTGATCAAGCTGGACGCCAACGAGAACCCCTTCGGGCCGTCGCCACGCGTGAAAGAGGCGCTGTCGCGACTGCCCAATATGCAGGTCTACCCCGATCCGGAATCGGGCCGGCTGCGCGCGCTGCTGGCGGCGTATCTGGGCGTGCCGGCCGAGCGCATACTCTGCGGGGCCGGCGCGGACGAGTTGATCGAGCTGATCTTGCAGCTCTTCATCGAGCCGGGCGATTGCATCATCAATGCGCCGCCCACCTTCGCCATGTACGCCTTCGACGCGCCGCTCTTCCATGCGCGCGCTATCGATGTCTACCGGCGGGCGGATTTCTCGCTGGATATCGCGGCGATCGAAGACGCGGTCTTGCGGCATCAGGCCAAGCTGCTTTTTCTGTGTTCGCCCAATAACCCGAGCGGGAACCTCATCCGGCGGGCTGATATCGAGCGTCTGTTGCAGCTGCCGACCACGGTCGTCATCGACGAAGCCTATATTGAGTTCGCCGAGGCCGACAGCCTGGTTGCGCATGTGGCGGATCACGACAACCTGATCGTGCTGCGCACCCTGAGCAAGTGGGCCGGGCTGGCGGGCTTGCGCATCGGCTACGGCGTCTTCCCCGAGGCGCTGATGCCGCATTTGTGGAAGATCAAGCAGCCCTACAATGTCAACGTGGCGGCGGATGTGGCGGCGCGCGCGTCGCTGCAGGATGTCGACACGCTGATGCGACGCGTGCGGCAGTTGATCGCGCAGCGGCGCCGGTTGGAGGATGCGTTGAGCGAATTGCCATTCCTGACGCCATATCCGAGCCGAGCCAACTTCGTGCTCAGTCGTGTTGGGGGCATGACGGCGGCGGATTTGCGCGAGCGTTTGGCGCGGGCCGGCATCATCGTGCGCTATTACGACAAGCCGCGGTTGCACGACTGCATTCGGATCAGCGCAGGCCGGCCGGAGCAGGTGGACCGGCTGCTGGACGCGCTGGGTGAGATGGCTTGATTCGATTGGTCAAGGACTTGGCCGTAGCCCACACACTTTACCACCGAGGACACAGAATTGAAACCAAGTAAGTCATGCGAAAATCCTGACCTTGTAGGGGCGAGCCACCGGCTCGCCCGTACGCACATTCGATTGTCCTGAAGGTAAGGTTTATGCTGCGATCATTTGCATTACTTTCTTGGATCTACTGAGTTATTCCGAGGACACAGAGTACTGCATTGATTTATGAGACGTGGCGCGGGCTTCTCGTGTCCATGTGCGGCCGATTTTGATCCGCCGCCAACCGTCCGTGCATCACGATTCAATCAGAACGACCGTAATTTACAGCCATCAAACCCACCTCGGTGTGCTCTTTTAGTCTCGTTTTACTCGGTGGCAAAGGCGTGGATCCTTCGCCATATTGTGACTTGAGAGCGGCTGTGGTTAAATGATGTGCAAACTGTTCTATCCGGGCGCGAAGCAGGCGAAGGTCGGCGCTCCCAGAGGGTGAAGGCGATGCCAGAGCGAAGAGCCACCATCAAGCGCGAGACCAAAGAGACCAGCATTGAGTTGGGGCTGAACCTCGATGGCGGGGGCGCGGCGGACATCGACAGCGGCATCGGCTTTTACGACCACATGCTGGGGCATATCGCGCTGCACGGCGCTTTCGACTTGAGCGTGCGCGCGCGGGGCGACCTGCACATCGACGCTCACCACACGATTGAAGACATAGCCATTTGCCTGGGGAAGGCCATCGACGAGGCTTTGGGCGATCGCGCCGGCATCGCGCGTATGGGCGCGGCTTATGTGCCGATGGACGAGGCGCTGGCGCGGGTGGTCATCGACCTCAGCGGGCGCGCTTACGCCGTCATCAAAGCTGATTTCAGCACGCCGCAGATGGGCCAGATGCCGACTGACCTGGTGGCGCACGCGCTGGAGACGATCGCCGCCCACGCCCGCATGAATTTGCACGCTGAGGCGCTTTACGGGCGCAACGACCACCACATCGCCGAAGCGCTCTTCAAGGCATTCGGGCGCGCGCTGGCGGCCGCGGTGAAGGTCGATCCGGCGCGAAGCGGTGTGCCCAGCACCAAGGGTACCCTGACGGAGTAAGACGCTATGCAAGAATTCGTCGATTTCAGCAAGGCGCTGGCTGAGGCCAGTGGCGAGATCATCATGCGCTATTTCCGCCGCGATTTCACTGTCGAGACCAAGGACGACGAATCGCCGGTGACAATCGCCGACCGGCAGGCGGAAGAGATCATGCGCGAGATGATTATGAAGGAGTATCCCGAGCACGGCATCATCGGCGAAGAATTCGGCGAGTACAACGCCGGGGCCGAGTACCAGTGGGTGCTGGACCCGATCGACGGCACCAAGTCTTTCGTCAGCGGCACCTTTCTCTTCGGCACTTTGATCGGCCTGATGCGTGGCGGCCGGCCCATCGTGGGCACGATCAATCACCCGGTCACTGGGCATATGCTGAGCGGCACGGGCGCGGAGACGCGGCTGAATGGCGAGCTGGCGCGCGTCAGCGATACGGTGGAGCTGCGCGAGGCGGTCATGGTGTATTCCGACTTCATTGATGTGGGCAGATACCAGAACGGCATCGCGTTCCAGCAGTTGATGGGCAAGACGCGATTCAACCGCACCTGGGGCGATTGCCACGGCTACTTTCTGGTGGCGACGGGTTACGCCGATATCATGCTGGACCCGATCATGCACTTGTGGGATATCGTCGCCCTCATACCGGTGATTGAAGGCGCGGGCGGGGTGATCACGTCCTGGAATGGCGGGCCGCCGCTGAGCGGTAACGGCATCATCGCCAGCAACGGCCCGCTGCACAGCCAGGTATTGCGCACGCTGATCGCTTGACCTGTCCAGCCGGTAGTGAAAGGCGTAATTTATGCAGCATCTTTGGTCGGCAGCAACTTGGGAGTTGCAGCTAAATGAAGCGGCGCTCGACGAGTCGACGATCGGTGTGCCTGTAACAATTCTTGAGTTGGACGTGCCGGAAAAACGCAAGGCGTCTCGCTTGCCCGCGTCAGCTCAGAAGGTTCCGCTCTACCGAGACCTGTATTTGCTTACAGCATGGTATGTGCATGACTTCTTGGACAAGCTGCATATTACATTGACCGACCCTGGCGGACGCGAAATATGGTACAATGAACCCAGACCAAGACTGAAAGGCATATCGACGCGGGCCATTCACGCAGTACCGATTGGAGATCTGTGGTATTCAACTGATGGCTTGTACAAGTTTGCATTTTACTTTAGCAATGATGAAGGCCGCCGATCAGAATCGGGTTACTTCAAGATTGTGTTGAATAGTGCGCGGAGGCCATAAGATGTCTGACAAGCTAGAAATCATTTGGTACGAAAACCCAACGCGACCTGATGCTGAAAAGCAGCAAATATCGAGTTCACAAGAGCGTCCCAGCCCCAAGAAGAAGCAGCATTCTCAGGCTGCCAGCTGTCCGCCGAAGCCAGCGACGCAAAAAGGGGCTGTGCCATCAGCCTAGGCATCTGTATTTGGCGATTCTGTCTTTCGCGCTAAGTATTTTGGATGCGCGTTTCCAGGTGTTACAGTGAGTTAATTCCGCTGACTGTCTGACGGCTCCCGTTGCCGTGTTGCCGATATCCAGCGTCATCGCCTTGTACTGTTATTCGCCATTGCTGCTCGGCGGCATAGCATTTTGCGGTTCGACCAAGCACGGTATACTTCGGCAAAATGCGGGAAGCGTAATCATGCTCAACGGCAAGACAGCGATTGTGACCGGCGGCGCGGGCGACCTGGGCAGTGCCATGGCGCGCCAGCTCGCCGAGAACGGCGCCCATGTCGTCATCTGGGACATCATCCCGCGCGACGACGCTGCTGCCGCCATTGAGCGCGTCCGCGCGCACGATCCGCAAGTCGAATATGCCCAAGTCGATGTGCGCGACCGGGCGGCGGTTGACGGGGCGATGAGCGCGCTCGACCGCGTCGACATCGTCTGCTCGAATGCCGGCATCGTCGAGGCGCAGCCCTTCCTCGAGATCAGCAACGAGAAGTGGCAGAAGCAGCTCGATATCAACCTGACCGGCTGCTTCAACGTCTGTCAGGCGGCGGCGCGCAAAATGGTCGCTGACGGGACGCGCGGGCGCATCATCATGACATCAAGCTGGGTGGCCGAGATACCCTGGCCGGAGATCACCGCCTACAGCGTCAGCAAAGCGGGCGTCAACATGCTGGTGAAGCAGATGGCGCGGGAGCTGGCGGGGCATGGCATTTGCGTCAACGGGGTGGCGCCGGGCATCGTGAAGGCCGGGCTGGCCGGGCGGCAGCTGCGCGAGGAGCCGCAGTACGCCGCGCGCGTGGCCAAGGTCATCCCCCTGGGCGAGCCGGGCACACCTGAAGAGATCGCGGCGGCTGTCGTCTACCTGGCGAGCCCGCAGACGGCTTACATGACGGGCAGCATCCTGACGCTGGATGGCGGCTGCTCGCTGTTTCAATTTGACGCTTGACGCGCTTGGCAGATTCGACTGTAGCTTAATCGCGGCGCGCCGTGCTATTATCTAGCGCATTCGCGGTGGCGGGACGGCTTGACGCTCAGTCGTAGTGTATGGCAGGGGCCGGGCTCCGCCCCCCGTATTGGTACAACCGCTCCAAATGGTTAGTCTATACAGAAAGGATAGACGAATGCGTAAGTTACTGTGTTTGCTGCTGGTGGTGGCGCTGGCCATGACAGCCGGCGTGGCATTGGCCGATGGCCATGAATTCGATTGCGGCACGGACGAAGAAGTTACGATTCAGTACTTCGGCGACCCCGTGGGCAGCCATCCCGAGGCTGAAGACAAGATCATCGCGGCCTTTAGCGAAGTCTGCCCCAACATCACGGTTGAGCGCAACGAAAGCTCGACCAGCGTGACCGACCTCATCGCCTTTTATCTGACGGCGTTTGAGGCGGAGAGCAGCGACCTGGACGTGATACGCGTCGATGTCATCTGGCCGGGCCAGTTGGCTGAGCATCTGATCGACCTGAGCGACAAGGCGCCGCAAGCGCATATCGACGCGCAGCTGCCGGCTTTGATCGAGAACGACACGGTCGACGGGCGCTTGGTGGCGCTGCCGATGCGCATCGGCTTCGGCATGCTGTATTACCGCAGCGACTTGCTGGAGAAGTATGGCTATGAGGCCCCGCCGGCGACCTGGGACGAGCTGGAAGAGATGGCCGCGGCCATTCAGGAAGGCGAGCGCGCCGAGGGCAACGATGAATTCTGGGGCTATGTCTGGCAGGGGAACGCCTACGAAGGCCTGACCTGCGATGCCTTGGAGTGGCACGTATCGGCCACGGGCGACAACTTCGTGCAGTCGGACGGCACGATCAGCGCGCTGAGCGATGAGGCGGTTGCCGTCTACGAGCAGGCGGCCAGCTGGGTGGGCACGATCAGCCCGCCGGGCGTCGTCAGCTACCAGGAAGAAGATTCGCGCGCGGTTTGGCATGCGGGCAACGCGGCCTTCATGCGCAACTGGCCCTACGCTTATGTGCTGAGCGGGCAGAGCGAAGATATCCCGGCCTTTGACGTGGCGCCGCTGCCTTCGGGCGCTTCGGGCCAGGGCGCGTCGACCTTGGGCGGCTGGCACGTGGGCGTCTCCAAGTATTCGGAGAATCAGGAAGCGGCCACGGCTTTCGCCATCTTCTTCACCAGCGTGGAGATGCAGAAGGTCTACTCCTTGACGACGACATCGCCACCGGCGGCGCTGGCATTGTACGATGATCCCGATATCCAGGCGGCGATGCCTTTCGCCAGCCCGGATGTGGTTGACATCACGACAGCGCGCCCGTCGACGATTTCCAAGGACCGCTACAATGCGCTTTCCACCTTGTACTTCAACGCTGTGCATTCGATTTTGACCGGCGAGGAAGATGCCGAGGTGGCGCTGGAATTGCTGGAGCTGGACATCGAAGACCTGCTGGGAGGCTAGCCCCTCACAGCAATAAACGGGAGGCCCCGCGGTGACGGGGTCTCCCGCCCCTCTCAATCGTCAGCGACGCCAATGCAAGGTTTCGACCAACCCTTTCGGAACAGAATCGAGCTCACGAGCCTGAGCGTCATCATGATCGCCATAGGCGTTCTGGCGATCGTGTTCTTCGGGCTGAGCGTGGCGAATGACCCGGCGATTCAGCTGGTGCGCGATTGGACGCCGACGGAAGGCGATGAGCGGGCGCCGTCGCTACTGCTGATTTATCTGGAACGTTACGGCATTATCGTGACGGCGCTCTTCGCCTGCGCGGGCGCCTTCTTCATGGTGATCGGCGCGCGTTTGCGGCGGGGGGAGTTGCGCACGGCCTTTTGGGCGCGGATCGGCCTGTTGTGGCTGGCGATTGGCACGGGCGCCAAGATCGCGCTGGATTTATTCAACATCATCAATGGCGCGGCCGAGGGCGATATCGTCGATGTTGGCGCGGCGCTGGTTGGGCTGTGGCCGGCGCTCGTCGCGCTGGCGATCGCCGCGGCGCTGTATCACTGGGTGAACAGCCGCTTCGACCGGCTCTTCCACGGCGAGGACAGTTTGATCGGCCGGGAGACGCGGCTGGCCTGGAACTTGCTGATCCCGACACTGACGATATTCGTGCTGGTGGCGGCGCGCCCGCTGGAGCAGACCTTCATCCGCAGCTTGACGGATAAACGCTTCGCCGGGGGCGAGACGCCGCAATTTGTCGGCCTGGACAACTACTACAACTTGCTGACTTTCCGCATTGATACCGTTGCTTGCCGCAAGAGTATCAGCGACGGCCCTTGCGATACGCGCGCCAACGGCTCGGTCCGCTGGGAATCGATCGACCGCGAGCTATTGCGCGAGGGCTATCGCACGATTGTGCATATCCCGGTCGGCGGCGACCGGTCGGCGGCCATCAGCGGGCTGGATGACGATTTCATCGAGGCGATCGTCACGACGGTGATATTCACGGTGATATCGGTGGCGGGGGAGCTGCTGATCGGCCTGTTCATGGCGCTGGTCGTCAATTCGAATTTCCGCGGTCGCGGCGCCATGCGGGCGGTGATGCTGGTGCCCTGGGCGATTCCAACCGTGATTTCGGCGCGCTTGTGGGAGCTGATGCTGAAAGACACGAGCGCGGGCATTTTCAACAAGATTTTGCTGGATCTGGGGGCGATAGACGCGCCGTTGGCCTGGCTGTCGGATCCGTCTTTGCAGATCCCTACGGCCATCATCGTCGATGTGTGGAAGACGGCGCCCTTCATGGCGCTGCTCTTGCTGGCGGGCTTGCAGACGATACCGAGCGACCTTTACGAGGCGGCTTCGGTTGATGGCGCCAACCCGGTGCGGCGGTTCTTCTCGGTGACTTTGCCGCTGCTGCGCCCGGCCATCGCCATCGCGCTGGTCTTCCGCACGCTGGACGCGCTGCGCGTTTTCGATCTGTTTAATGTGCTGTTTGGGCGGCAGCAGCTTTCGATGGCGACCTACAATTTCGAGACGCTGGTCAGCAATCAGCTCGACGGCTACGCCTCGGCCATCAGCGTGATTATTTTCATCTTCATTTCGATCTTCGCCGTCATCTACGTGCGCCTGCTGAATGTGGAGTCATGAGATGAACCGGAAGCGGTTACAGCAGAGAGCCGGGCAAGCCTTGCTCTACGCCATGGTGATTCTGGTGGCGATTTATGCGCTGTTTCCCTTCTACTGGGCTTTTGTGACCTCGTTCAAATCCGAAAACGAGATGTTCCGGAGCGCGACCTACCTGCCGCAGGAGCCGAGCCTGCGCAACTACGAATATGTCTTCAGCGATGACACATTTTTGTTGGCGCTGCGGAACTCGGCCCTGGTCTCATCGGCGACATCGCTGTTCGCGCTGGCGGCGGGCAGCTTCGCCGCGTACGCCCTGGGGCGGCTGCGCTTTCGCGGGCGGGTGGCGCTGCTGTATGTGGTGCTGTCGATGACGATGTTCCCGGCGATTTCGATATTGTCCGGCTTGTACACCATCGTGCGCGAGCTGGGTTTCTTCGGCACCGGCCTGTCGCTGATCGTGACTTACCCGGTCTTCACGCTGCCCTTCACGGTCTGGGTGTTGACGAGCTTCTTCAAGGGGCTGCCGGCCGAGATCGAGCAGGCGGCCATTGTCGATGGCGCCACGCCCTTTCAGACCTTTCGGCTGATCCTGCTGCCGCTGACGGCGCCGGCGCTGGTGACGACCGGCTTGCTGGCTTTTGTGCAGTCGTGGAATGAATACCTCTTCGCGCTCAACTTCACGGCGACCAATCCATCGGCGCAGACGGTGCCGGTGGCCATCGCGCAGTTCGGCGGGCAATTCTCGCGTCAGGAGCCGATCGCCGAGATCATGGCGGCGGCGATGGTGGTGACGATTCCGCTGGTGGTGCTGGTGCTGGTCTTTCAGAATCGGATTGTAGCCGGGCTGACGGCGGGCGCGGTCAAGGGCTAGGCTTGCTGCCACAAAGAGCAATCGAGCCAGCATAGCGCTACGCGATTCAGCGGCGATCACACAAAGATTTGCCACCGAGTGCACCGAGAAAAAAGAGTGCGCTGAGTAAAGCTATTTTGGCCAGGCAATCAAAGTGGACGCTCTCGCCACGTGAATGAGACGGGCTCTCGGATTTCAGAATGCAGAATTCGCCGGGCCCATCTCTCGGCAGAGGTCCACTGCTGGCTCAAGGAAGTCTTCGGCTGTAGCGTCAAGGTCTGGCTTAGCCGGCGATGCCTGGCTTCAGGCAGCGATTTCTGACCAATGCGTTTGCGCCAAAGGCAAGGCAGTGAGTAAAGACGCACTGCTACAACTTCTCAGGACGGTGTCGAATATCAGGAGTTGAAGCTGTGAACTCTGTCGGTGGCAGGATCTGATGCGGTATGCCAATCTAGTCCGCCGAGAAGACGGTGGCCGCGCCGGGGCTGGCCCGCGTGACGTAGAGGGCGGCGTCGACGCCGGTCGCCCCTTCGTAGGCTCGGCTGACGCGCTCGACGAAGTCCTCGGCCGCCTCAGCCCGCACCAGCGCCACAGCACAGCCGCCGAATCCAGCGCCGGTCATGCGCGCGCCATAGCACGTGTCCTCGGCATTGGCGGAATCGACGATGGCGTCCAGCGCCGGGCTGGAGACTTCAAAGTCATCGCGCAGGCTGATATGGCTGGCGACCATGAGTTGGCCCAGCGCCCGCGCATCGCCGGCGTTCATGGCATCGCGGGCGGCCAGGGTGCGTTCGTTCTCGGTGATGACATGTCGAGCGCGTTTGCGGCTCAGCGCGTCCAGCTCGTGCGCCCGGCGCGCGAAGGTGGCGGCGTCGACATCGCGCAAGGCTGGGGCGCCGAAATGCCGGGCGGCGGCCTCGCATTGGGCGCGGCGTTCGTTGTACTTGGAATCGACCAAGCCGCGGCGCGTATTGGTATCGAGGATGACGATGGCTGTGGCGGGCGGCAGCGGGGCGGACTGCGTCTCGAGGCTGCGGCAGTCGATCAGCAGGGCGCGATCGGCCACGCCGGCGGCTGAGATCATCTGGTCCATGATGCCACAATTGACGCCGAGCCATTCGTTCTCGGCGCGCTGACAGGTCAACGCCATTTGCGCCGGCGCCCAGTCAAAGCCGGAGACGCAGTGAAAGGCGCGCGCGGTCGCCAGTTCGAGCGCTGCCGATGACGACAAGCCCGAGCCGATGGGCACATCGCCGGCGACCACGCCCTCCCAGCCGCGGAGATTATGGCCGCGCTCACCCAAGGCCCAAGCCACGCCGACGAGATAGTCGCTCCAGCGGGCTTCGTGGGCCGGCGGCAGGTCATCCAGGGCGAAGTCACGTTGTTCGGCCATGTCGATGGAGATGGCGAGCACGCGATTGTCCGTGCGCGGGCGCAGGGCGATGTAGGCGGCGCGGTCGATGGCGAGGGGGAAGACGAAGCCGTCGTTGTAGTCGGTGTGCTCCCCGATGAGGTTGACGCGGCCGGGCGCGCGCACGATGAATGCCGGTCTCTCGCCGAATTCGGCCTGGAAGCGCTGCTTGACTGCGTCGGCGAGTGACATGGGGAGTTCCACTTTTTCAGTAGCGGCACGACGGTATTGTAGCGCAGACAGTGGCGTTTGCCACAGAGGCACAGAGGCACGGAGAGGGAGCAAGCCAAGGGTTAGCACTGATTACGTTGCGGATAGATCTAGCCCCGGCAAGCCTGAGCGCTTGTAGGGACGTTTCGTGAAACGCCCACGCGCCTGCGAGACGGGCGTCACGCCGTGGCGCCCCTACAATATCGCGTAAAGGTATTTTGCGTGAGCAGCGGCACTGCCGCGCGTGAGTCTACAGTTTCACTTCAAAATGGGCTACGCGGTGGAAAGGACATAAATCCTCACTGCGCCGCAGTGGCCAATCAAACGCGAATTTGAAAAAATCCCGGAAACTCGACATAATACGGGGTAGCCAGGCGCGGGTCGTGTCTCACGGCGTTAGGTGACCCTATCGAAAAGTGCCCCGCTGGCCGCAAGCAGAATAACCAGGGAGACACGTACAATGATTAGCTTCAAAGTAAATGGCAAGACGATACATTACGAGGGCGACCCCGAGCGCCCGCTGATGAACTTCTTGCGCGAAGACATGGGCATCATCTCGCCCAAGGACGGTTGCGCGCCCCAGGCGGCTTGCGGCTGCTGCGTGGTGCAGGTGGATGACAGAGCCATGCTGTCTTGCGTGACCAAGCTGGGCAAGGTCGCGGGCAAAGCCGTCACCACCACTGAGGGGCTGGGCGAATATCGGCAGAATGTCTTCGCCAACGCCTTCGTCAAAGAGGGCGGCGTGCAGTGCGGCTTCTGCATCCCCGGCATTGTGATGCAAGCGGACAACCTCATCAACCACAACCCCTGAGCCCAGCCGCGCCGATATCGAAAAGTGCCTGACGCCGCATCTCTGCCGCTGCACCGGCTACAAGAAAATCGTGGATGCCATAGAGACGGCGGCCGAAGCCATCCGCCAAGAAGAAGAAGTGGATATGCCCGAAGTCGAAGGCGGCATCGGCACGCGCCTGCCCAAATACCAGGCGCAAGATTTGGTGCTGGGGCAGCATCGATATGTCGATGACATCCGTATGGAGGGCTTGCGCTACGGCGCGCTGAAATTCAGCGATCATCCGCGGGCCCGTATCATGGCGATGGATTTGGGCGCGGCGGCGGCGCACCCGGGCGTGCTGCGCATCTTCACCGCTGAGGATGTGCCGGGCGACAAGCATATCGGCCTCATCAAGCAAGATTGGCCGCTGATGATCGGCGTGGGCGAAACGACGCGTTATGTCGGCGATGTGCTGGCGTGCGTGGTGGCCGAGACCGACGACATCGCGCGTGAAGCTGTGGCGCTGATCGACATCGACTACGAGGTGCTGGAGCCGGTGACGGATATGCACGCCGCCCTGCTGGAAGATAGCCCCTCGGTGCATGAGGGCGGAAATGTGCTCTCGCAGTCAATCACCAGCCGCGGCGACCTCGAGGGATCGATGGCGGGGTCGGCCTACACGGCGCACGGTGTCTACGAGACGCAGATGATCGAGCACGGCTTCATGGAGCCGGAAGCGTGTATTGCTTATCCTGAGGGGGGCGCCATAGAAGTCCTCTCGCAGGGGCAGGGCGTGTTTGAAGACCGCGTGCAGATCGCCAAGCTGCTGGGCCTGCCGCAGGAAAGGGTCACGGTCAAGCTGGTGGCCAACGGCGGCGCTTTCGGCGGCAAGGAAGACTTGTCGGTGCAGGGGCACGCGGCGCTGGCGGCTTATCTGATGGGCGAGCCGGTCAAGGTGCGGCTGACGCGCGACGAGTCGATTTTGATGCACCCCAAGCGCCATCCCATCTGGATGGAATACACCATCGGCTGCGACGATAAGGGCATGTTGACCTTTTGCAAAGGGCGTTTCGTCGGCGATACCGGCGCCTATGCTTCAGTCGGCATGAAAGTGCTGGAGCGCTCGGCCGGGCACGCCACGGGCGCTTATAATTTCCCGGTCACCGATATCGTCAGCACCGCGGTTTACACCAACAACTTGCCCTGCGGCGCCATGCGCGGCTTCGGCGTCAACCAGACGGCTTTCGCGCTGGAGAGCTGCATCGACGATTTGTGCGAGCAAGGCGGCTTCGACCGCTGGCAGTTCCGCTATCAGAATGCGCTGGACGATGGCGATATGACGGCTACGGGCCAGGTCATCGAAGCGGGCGCCGGCGCCAAAGCCACGCTGGAGGCGGTCAAGGACGAATTCCGCGAGGCCAGGTTCGCCGGCATCGCCTGCGGCATCAAGAACACCGGCATCGGCAACGGCATGCCCGATTCGTCCAAGGTGACGCTGACGGTTGTGCGCGACCCCCACCCCCCGGCCCCCTCACCCATAAAGAGGGAGGGGGAGAACCTGGACGGTGTGAAAGTCATCATCGACCACGGCTGGACGGAGATGGGGCAGGGCGTGCATACCATGGCGGTGCAGACGCTGGTCACTGAGACGGGCATCCCGCCGGCGTTGATCGAGGCGCGCGTCACGACCGAGTCGGAGATGGTCACGGGCATGACGACGGCCTCGCGCGCCACCTCGCTGATCGGCAACGCCATCATCGACGCCTGTGTGCGCTTCAAAGCCGACCTGGAATATCACAAGCTGGAGGAGCTGGTCGGGCGGCAATACGAGGGCGAGTTCACGGTCGATTGGACGACCAAGCCGGGCGCCATGGCGGAGAAAGTTTATACGCACTACAGCTACAGCTACGCCACGCAGGTGGTCATCCTGGATGAAGCCGGGCAGGTGGAGAAGATCATCGCGGCGCATGACGCTGGCAAGATCTTCAACCCGACGCTCTTCGAGGGGCAGCTGGAAGGGTCGATCCACATGGGGCTGGGTTACGCCATCAGCGAGGACTTGCCGATGGAAGGCGGCCACCCCAAGAGCACGATGCTGCGCAAATGCGGCATCCTGCGCGCCCGTGAAATGCCGGAGATGGAAGTCATCGGCGTGGAAGTGCCCGACCCCTACGGGCCTTACGGCGCGAAAGGCGTGGGTGAGATCGGCCTGGTGCCGACGGCTGGGGCCGTGGCCAACGCGCTGTATCAGTTTGACGGCGTGCGCCGGCATCAGCTGCCGATGAAGCTGCCGCGGAAGCGTCCGGTGCGGCGGGCGCGCTCGAATGGCGGGAATGGCAAGCGGTAAGGGCTAGACTCACCACAGAGGCACAGAGGCACAGAGGAACTGTAAGGGCGGCTCGATGGGTCGCCCGTTGCCGAATTCGACATGGCTTGGTCAAGTCAGGTCGCTTCGAGGCTTGCCAGTCGTCTCAGTGCCGTCCTGGGATACAGAAGGATGCTGCGTCTTTTGAAGGCGGTCTTTCAGCGTGGCAGGCAAGCCTTGAATTGCAGTAAGCAAACGCGGGTCTAGCTTGTCCCATCCCAGCAAGCCCGCCATCGCCAGCAAACCAATGACGCTGCCTGGTACAATGCCAATGCTGGTGGAAATCCAGAATGCGATCAGCGCGCCGAGCAGCGTGGCCAGGCGCATCTTGAGCGTGCCAAAGAATCCGACGCAGAAGTAAATGACGGTGACCGGTACCATAATGTACAGATTTCCAATGAAATCGAAGACCGCCCCCACCAGGTAACGGATGATGCCCCAAGTGCCACTGACGATGCCTGTCGCCCCTTGTGCCGTCGCCTGGATGCCATCTTTAAGGTCACCCAGCCGTATTGAGAGGTCATCGCGCCAGTCGCTGATCCCTTGCTGCAATCGGTACCTAATGTCTCGTTGCGCCTCGAGTTCGGCTTGCAAATGCTGGTAGCGCGCGTAACCCGCCGTTGACGTCAAGACGACAAGGGTGACAAAGATGATAAGCGAGACGTAGGGTCGGCGCCTGATGTTGCTTTGAGCGCAGCGGATGAACTCGGCAATTGCTCCAAACACTCGCGCCTCAATTCACGACTGAGAAAAGTGTACTAGTCGCTAGCCCGGGAAAATATCGCCGACGGGGATTTCGAAGCCCGGGAGCACATCGCCGCCGGAGAGGGTGTCTGCTTCAGTGAGTGTTACAGCGCCGTCCGCCGTATGCGCGACCACGGTGCGATTCTGGGGATAGACCAGCCAGACGAGGCGCGCGCCGGCGTTGAGCAGTTGCGTGACTTTGAGATGGAGGTCTACAGCCATGTTGCTGGGGGAGATTACCTCGACGGCGAGATCGGGTCCCAGTTCGTACCAGTTATCGTCTGGCGGCGTCGAAAGTCGCTCGCCGCTGATGAAGGCGATGTCCAAGCCGCGAACGGTGTCGCGTCCGTAGTTGTTGCGCTCCAGCACGAAGCCCGGGTCGCCCGAAGTCACCTCGCCCAGGTCGTTTTCCTTGATGTAAGCTGTGAGTCTGAAAGTCAATTCCGCCACAACCACTCCGTGTATCCGCTTGGGTTTGGGCATATCGATGATGACTCCTTGCACGA
Organism: Phototrophicaceae bacterium; assembly: GCA_965208195.1. Lineage (GTDB taxonomy): Bacteria > Chloroflexota > Anaerolineae > Aggregatilineales > Phototrophicaceae > UBA6055. The sequence continues at coordinate 84,997 of CBDBOC010000003.1, forward strand.
GCTCCAGGACGCGGTCCTGGTATTCTGGAAGTTCTACCAGGTCGGCGAATGTGTCTGCAGACATGTATCGCTCTTGCACGGCCATGCGGTTCCATTCCCTTCCAGCGCCGGTTGACACTGTTACCTTATACTCACTTTGCCACAAACCACTAAGGCAATCCAGCGCCTCAAGTGGGGAAAATATCGCCGACGGGGATTTCGAAGCCGGGCAGCACATCGCCGCCGGAGAGGGTGTCTGCTTCAGTGAGCGTTACAGCGCCGTCCGCCGTATGCGCGACCACGGTGCGATTCTGGGGATAGACCAGCCAGACGAGGCGCGCGCCGGCGCTGAGCAGTTGCGTGACTTTGAGATGGAGGTCTACAGCCTTGTTGCTGGGGGAGATTACCTCGACGGCGAGATCGGGTCCCAGTTCGTACCAGTTATCGTCTGGCGGCGTCGAAAGTCGCTCGCCGCTGATGAAGGCGATGTCCAAGCCGCGAACGGTGTCGCGTCCGTAGTTGTTGCGCTCCAGCACGAAGCCCGGGTCGCCCACGGTTGCCTCGCCCAGGTCATGCGCATCTACGAAATTGGCGATTTTGAGTGCGAGTCGCATGGTGACGACGCCATGTATCCGCTTCGGTTTGGGCATATCGATGATGACTCCTTCCACGAGCTCCAGGACGCGGTCCTGGTATTCTGGAAGTTCTACCAGGTCGGCGAATGTGTCTGCAGACATGTATCGCTCTTGCACGGCCATGCGGTTCCATTCCCTTCCAGCGCCGGTTGACACTGTTTCCTTATACTTACTTTGCCGCAAACCACTAAGGCAATCCAGCGCCTCAAGTGGGGAAAATATCGCCGACGCGGATTTCGAAGCCGCGCACACTATCCTTGCCAAATGCATTCCGTTCGAGAACAAAGCCGGTGTCGCCTACCATGACACCACCAAGATTGCCGCGCTTAACAAACAATACAATCTCTGCCGCAAGCAGACCCACAACAATGCCATGAATGCTGGTTGGCTTGGACATCTCGAGCAGTTCACCTTCGACGAGTTCCATGACGCGATCGAGATACTCAGGCTGCGCCATCAACTCGAAGAAGCGCTCGGCGGAGATGATTCGCTCTTTGACTTCCATGGGGTGTCCGCGCCTCTCAGCACTTATGCTGATGCCCGGATTTTACCATTTGACAAGGCGAGCTCAAAATGCCGGGCATCAGGGGCAGATTTGGGCGCGCACTTTGGCTTTCTGCACTTTGCCCAGCGCATTGGCGGGCAGGGCATCGACGAAGACCACGCGTCGCGGCGCTTTGTATGCCGCCAGCCGCCGCCGGCAGAAGGCGCAGATCTCGGCTTCGTCCGCGATGGCGCCATTGTGAAGCACGAGCGCGGCGACTACTTGCTCGCCCCATTCGTCATCTGGGCAGCCGATGACGGCGCAAGCGGCCACCGCCGGGTGCTCCAGGAGCGCGAGCTCGACTTCGGGCGGGTAGACGTTTAGGCCGCCGGTGATGATGAGGTCTTTGGCGCGGCCTTTGAGCGTGAAGTAGCCGTCGGGTTGGCGCAGGCCCATATCACCGGTGCGCAGCCAGCCATCGGGCGTGAAGGCGGCGGCGGTCTGCTCGGGCTGCTGCCAGTAGCCCTTGAAGACGTGGGCGCCTTTGATCTGCACTTCGCCGACCTCGCCGTCGGGCAGGGGCGCCTCGCTGAGGGGGTCGACGATGCGCGCCGAGACGCCGGGCAAGGGCAGGCCGACCGAGCCGACGCGGCGTTCGCCGTGCAAGGGATTGGACAGGTTCATGCCGGTTTCGGTCATGCCATAGCGCTCCAGCAGGGTGACGTTGAAGACGCGCTGGTAGCCGAAGAAGAGGTCATCGGGCAGGCGGTCGGAGCCGGATGTCATCAGCCGAATGCAGCTGAGGTCGATGCGCTGGCCGGCGGCTTGCTGATAGAGGCGGCGGTGCATGGTGGGCACGCCCATGAAGACCGAGAAGCGCCCGCTGCGCAGGAGATCCAAGGCAGTCGCGGCGTCGAAATTGCGGCACAAAGAAGCGGTCGCGCCGGCGTGCAGGGCGCCGTGGAGCGCGACGACCAGGCCGTGCACGTGAAAGACGGGCAGAACGTGCAGCAGCAAATCATCGGCGCGCCAGCCCCAGGCTTGGTGCAGCGCGGTGATATTGGCCGTCAGGTTGCCGTGGGTGATCAGCGCGCCTTTGGGCCGGCTGGTGGTGCCGCTGGTGTAGAGCATCATGGCGGTCTGGTCGGGGTCGGTCGGCAGGGGGTAGTCGCGGGTGGGCGAGAAGGCGGATAGCTGCGCGCGCCAGTCGGCATCGGGGTCGATGAAAACGGCCTGCTCCAGCGAGGGCAGATCGGCCTGCAGCGGTGTCAGGGAAGCCCGATCGGCGTGGTCGGCGAAGAGCAGGCGGGCCGCGGCATCGGCCAGGAAGTAGCGCAATTCGGGCGGCGGGTAGGCTGGGTTGAGCGGCAGGAACACGGCGCCGATTTGCAGGGCCGCCAGGTGCAGGAAGATGAAGGCGGGGCATTTGGGCAATTGCGCGGCGATGCGGTCGCCCGGCTGAATGCCCAGCGAGAGCAGGTAATTGGCGCTGCGGTCAACGGTCGCGCGCAGCTCGCCGTAGGAAAAGGGCTTCTGGCCAATGAAGGCGAAAGCGGGTTTGTCTGGCTGGCGCTGGCAGTGCTGCGCGATGGTATCGAGGAACATGGGAGACATTTAACCACAGTTGCGCGCGCGTTGCGATATGGTGGAGGTCGACGCTTTCACCACCGAGACACCGATTGGCACAGAAGCGAGCGCAAGCAAATGACGCAACGACAATTGGCCGCAGAGGCACAGAGGGCACAAAGCTGTAAGGAAGACACTGTATGTCGCGCGAGATAGCACGGTAATGAAATGGGGATTTACAGAATCGCCCCTGTTTACGTTGCGGGCGCTCCACCCCTCACTCCCCGGCGCCCTCTCCCAGGCGCGCGCGTAGACACTGCACTTCGAGAGGGGGAGCTACAAAGCCGGGATGCAAGGTATTCTACGTGGGCCGTGGCTGGGCCGCGCGAGTGTGTACACACATTGCGCTAGGGTGGGGCGGCGATCAGCGGCCGACGAGGATCATGACGGAGCGCGCGCCGGCGATGACCGCTTCCGGGTCGCCGAGGGCGATTTCTTCGCCGGCCGGGTAGCTATCTTGGGGCGAGGGCATGCTGGTATTGATCGCCAGATGCCAGCGCTTGCGTTTGGGCAGGAGGGGCAGGGTGAAATCAGCCGCTTCCCAGTGCGCGTTCATGATGATGTAGAGCAGGTCGCCGGGCGTTTCCTCAGCGGGCGGGGCGGCGCCGGCGAAGAGCAGGGCCAGGCGTCGGCTCTCGTGCGACCAATCGGGCGCCCAGGGCTGCGTGCCATGGAAGGACACGCTGTCACAGAGGAAGCCGCCGTTGCCCCCGGCGCCCGCTTGATGCCGCAGATAGTCGCGCCGGCGCAAGACGGGATGCGCTTGGCGCAATTGCAGCAGGTGGCGGACGAAACGGAAGAGCGAGCAGCCCGTGCCCAGCCGATCCCAATGGAAGTAGTTGATGGCGCTGTCGTGGCAATAGCTATTGTTGTTGCCGCCTTTGCTCTGGCCGACTTCATCTCCCATCAGCAACATGGGCACGCCTTGGCTGACCAGGAGCAGGCTGAGGAAATTCTTCATTTGGCGCAGGCGCAGGGCGTTGACCTCCGCGTCGTCGGTAGCGCCCTCCCAGCCGCAATTCCAGCTGAGATTATCGTTGAGGCCGTCGGCGTTGTCTTGGCCATTGGCCAGGTTGTGTTTGTGATTGAAGGAGACCAGATCACGCAGGGTGAAGCCATCGTGGGCGGTGACGAAATTGACCGACGCGCGCGGCCCCCGCTCGCCGTAGATATCGGGCGAACCTTGCAGCCGTGCCGCCATGGCGCCGACCAGGCCGGGGTCGCCCTTAACGAAGCGGCGCAAGTCATCGCGGTAGCGGCCGTTCCACTCCGCCCAGCGCCCGTAGGCCGGGAAGCTGCCCACCTGGTAGAGACCGCCGGCGTCCCAGGCTTCGGCGATGAGCTTGGTATGCGCCAGGATGGGGTCATAAGCCAGCGACTCAATCAGCGGCGGATCGGGATCGGGCTGGCCGGCGGCATCACGCGACATGGCGGCCGCCAGATCAAAGCGGAAGCCGTCGATATGATATTCGCTGACCCAGTAGCGCAGGCAATCGAGCAGCACCAGGCGCACGATGGGGTGGTTGCAGTTGATGGTGTTGCCGGTGCCGCTGAAATTCTGGTAGCTGCCGTCCGGCTTCAAGAGATAGTAGGTGCGGTTATCGATGCCGCGGAAGGAGATGGTGGGCCCGTCTTCATCGCTTTCGGCTGTGTGGTTGAGCACGACATCCAGCCAGACTTCGATACCGTGCTGATGGCAGGCTTTGACCAACTGTTTGAGCTCGCGCGCCGGATCGCCGCCGGCCGCGTACGCCGCTTTGGGCGCGAAGAAGCCGATGGGGCTATAACCCCAGTAATTGACCAGCGGCTGACCGCTATCGGGATTGACGTAGTTGTTAGCCAGCTCATCGAATTCGAAGATGGGCATCAGTTCGATGCAGTTCACGCCCAATTCGAGCAAGTAGGGCAACTTCTCTTCGATAGCGGCGAATGTGCCGGGGTTATCAACAGAGGCCGAGGGATGAGCTGTGAAGCCGCGCACGTGCATTTCGTAAACAACGAGGTCCTCCAGCGGCGTGTTCAGCTGCTGATCGCCCTCCCAATCGAAGTCGTCGACGGTGGGCAGGGCGCGGTAGGGGTAGATGCCGTAGCGGCGCTCGGCGCGGCCCCAGCATTCCAGGCCGCTGATGGCGCGGGCGTAGGGATCGAGCAAGATTTGCTGGGCGTCGAAGCGGTGGCCGCTGGCGGGGTCGTCGGGGCCATCCAGCCGGAAGCCATACTCCAGGTCGTCCGGCGCCAGGTCGAGCACGGTCATGGCGTAGACATCGCCGGTGCGGAAGGAATCCAGGAAGGGAATCTCGATCAGCGGCAGGCGCTCGCCCTTGTTGAAGAGCACGAGACTGCAGGAGGTCGCGTGGCAGGAGAAGACCGAGAAGTTAATGCCATCGGGCAGGACGGTCGCGCCGAAAGGCAGGGGCGTACCACGGCGGAAGCGAAAGTTGCCAAGCTCAAAACTGGGGAAGACGGACATGCGCGGCCGGGACGGGTGACATTGGTCTATAGAAGCATTATAGCCCATAGCGCCGGCGCATTTCAGGGCAATCGCTGCAAGACACGTCCCATTTTACGTTGCGGGCCATAGACCGCCGCCTCACCCCGGCACCCGCTGCCACGAGGGGAGAGGGGGAGCTTTGACCTGCGGGAGGCGAGGGATTATGCGCGGGTGGCTGGGGCGAGTGTGGCTACAAGACTCGACGTTGGGTGTGGTTGCGAGGGACGGGCGGGCGAGCCACTGGCACGCCCCTACAGGATTTGACGGGGAGGATGTGGAGTTCGGGGCGACTGCCCGGCGGCGCATTGGACATGATTTGTAGTATTGGGGAAAACGCGGCATACTAGTGGCGCTCTCCTTGAGGCGAGCAGACAGGGTAGACGGCCCTTGAGGCAGCGCGCGGGATTGGGAAGTGGCGCAGTGGCGCAACGTTCAGGCAGTGCACAATCGGCAGTGACGGCGCGGCTCAACCGGCTGATCGACTTTTCGCCGGTGGTGATCGCCTTGCTGCTGGCGCTGTTTGTGGCGTCGGTCTTGCTGGTGGCGCTGAATGCCGACCCGCTGGCGGCGTATTCCGCGATGTTGGAAGGCGCCATCGGCAACGAGAACGCGACAGCGGAGACGCTGGTCAAAGCGACGCCGATTTTGTTCGTGGGCATCGGCATCACCGTCGCCTTCCGCGGCGGCATGATCAACATCGGCGGGGAAGGGCAGATGATCGCCGGGGCGCTGGCGGGCGTGACGATTGCGCTTTTGCTGGGCGAAGCGCGGGTGCCGGCGGAGCTGGCGAAGGAGCGCGGCGCCTTTGATCTGATTATCGTCAGTTGTTCGCTGGTCGGCGGCTTCCTGGCTGGGGCGCTCTACGGCGGTCTGGCTGGTTTCTTGAAAGCCTACTTTGATGTCAACGAGATTTTGAGCACCATCATGCTCAACCAGATCGCCGTACAGATGATGAACTTCCTGCTCAACGGCATCTTGCTGGATCCGGCCGAGGCGGGCTTCAACAACATCCCCAAGACGGCGCGGCTGGTGACGGCGGCGCAGTTGCCGCGGCTGTCGCTGCCGCTGGGCGACCCGTGGCTATTCGCGCGGACGCGCTTGCACTGGGGGCTGCTCATCGCGATTGTGCTGGCGATCATCATTTATATTTTCTTGTGGCGCACATCGCTGGGTTATCGCATCCGCGCGGTGGGCGAGAACGAGCGGGCGTCGAGTTACGCCGGCATCAACGTCAAGCGCCAGATGATGTTCTCGATGTTTTTGGCGGGCGGCTTCGCTGGGTTGGCGGGCGTGGTGCAGGTCCTGGGCTTGCAATACCGTTTGCAGACGGATGGATCGCCGGCCGGTTTCACGGGATCGGCGGGTTTCAATGGCATCGTGGCGGCGCTCTTCGGCGGGCTGAATCCGCTGGGCGCGATCCCGGCGGCGGCCTTTTTCGGCGGGCTGCTGGTGGGGGCGCAGAAGATGCAGCGGGAGCTGGGCGTGCCGGCGTCGCTGATTACGGCGGTCAACGGCTTGGTGGTGGTCTTCGTGGTCAGCAGCGAGATTTTCATCATGCAGCGCAGCAAACGCCGCGTCAGTGTGGGTGACGAGGACGACACAGCGGAGGAGGACGACGGCTGATGAGCATGTTTACCTCTCCCCCCGGCCCCCTCTCCGAAGCATCAGAGAGGGGGAGCGCAAGGCGCACGCCTGCACGTTTTGGCGGAGTGTATGAGGCTGGGGAGGGCTGATGGGCCTGGACGAGATTTTCACCGCCAGCGTCTTCGCATCGGCCATAAGGCTGGCGACGCCCTATATCTTCGCCGCTTTGGGCGAGACCTTCGCCCAGCGCAGCGGCGTGCTCAATTTGGGCGTGGATGGCATGATGCTGATGGGCGCGTTCGCGGGCTTTTACGCCGTGCATGTGACGCAGCAGGCGGGCACGATCAGCGAGCCGCTGACTTTGCTGTTTGGCGTGATCGTCGCGCTGGTGGTGGGCGGCTTGATGGGCCTGGCCATGGCTTTCGTCAGCGTCACGCTCAAAGCCAAGCAGGGCATCAGCGGCATCGGCGTCTATCTCTTCGGCCTGGGTTTGAGCGAGCTGCTGTTCCAGCAATGGGTGGGCACGCCCAAGTCGGTCAGCGGCTTCCACCGCCTCGACATCCCGCTGCTGAGCGACCTGCCGGTGCTGGGCGAGGTTTTCTTCCACCACAATTTGCTGGTGTACGTGGCATTCGCGCTGGTGCCGATATCGGCGTATATCTTGAACAAGACGACCTTCGGCCTGATGATCCGCGCGGTGGGGCAGAACCCGGAAGCGGCCGACGCCATGGGCGTCAGCGTGACGCGGGTGCGTTATGCCACCACCACGATCGGCGGCGTGCTGGCGGGAATGGCCGGCGCCTCGCTTTCGATCGCGCTGATCGGCTTGTTCCAGCAGAACTTGACGGCTGGGCAAGGCTTCATCGCGGTGGCGCTGGTTTACTTTGGCGGCTGGCGGCCCTGGGCGGTGGCGGCGGGCGCGATGCTATTTAGCTTCGTCAATGCGCTACAATTGCAGATCAAGGTCATCGGCGCGGATATCCCGTCCGAATTCGCCGTGATGGCGCCTTACGTGATCACGATCATCGCGCTGGTCTTCGCCACCAAGCGCCATGAGCAGCCGACCGCGCTGACCAAGCCGTATGAGCGCGGCGAGTGATCATTTGTGTCGGTTTGATCAGGACATTTTTTGGAAGACTATCTAATATCTCTAGTGAGGCGACATGAAGAAATTGCTATTGATCGTACTGATGTTCCTGCTTGCCTGGGCTTGCCTGAACGCAGCCGCGCAAGACGATGTATTCCGTATCGCGGCCTTGATGCCCAGCGCCACCAATGACCTGGCCTTCAGCCAGAGCATGTACGATGGCCTGCTGGCGGTTCAGGCGGAGCTCGGCGAAGACGCCTTTGAATTCACCGTGCAAGACAGCACTTTCATTGTGGATGATGCCGCCGTCGCCCTGCGTGATTGGGCCGCTTCCGGCGACTATGAGCTGGTCATCGCGCATGGTTCACAGTATGGGCCGATTGTCGAGGAGTTGGCGCCGGAGTTCCCGGATGTGTCGTTCGCCTGGGGCACGCGGCAGGACACTTTCGGCATGGACAATGTCTTTAGCTACGCGGCTGGCTCGGAAGAAGGCGGCTATTTCAATGGCGTGCTGGCGGCGCACCTGACGGAGACGGGCGTGCTGGGTTTGGTGGGCCCGATTGAAGTCGGCGATGGTAAATTGTATGCGGACGGCTTCACCAACGGCGTCGCCTCGGTTGACGAAGCGCTCGAGGTCAACATCGTATTCATCGGCTCCTTCAGCGATGTGCCGCTGGCTACTGAAGCGGCCGAGACGCATATCGCCAACGGCGCTGACGTATTGACGGGCACGGCGCAGATGGTCGTCGGCCCCATCGCGGTCGCGGTCGAAAATGATGTGCTTTGGTTCGGCTCGGACGCCAGCCAGGACGACTTGGCCGAAGACATCGGCGTCGCCTTCCAAATCTACAAGTGGGAAGTCTTGCTGCTCGATATGATCGCCAATATCCAGGATGGCGTATTGGGCGGCGAGTATTACAAGCTGACGCTGGAGAACGAAGGCCTGGTCATGGAATTCGACAAGGACTTTGAAGTCAGTGAAGAGTTGATGCAGGTGGCGGAAGATACCATCGCGGGCATAGTTGCCGGCGACATCATGCCGATACCGCCGCTGATGGAAGAAGAGGCCGAAGCGGAAGACGATGAATAAGCGCGGTCCAATCCCTTAGTTTATCTTCGGGTAATTTCACCCGATTGATAAAGAGAAACCAATCAAGGAGAGTCACCATGAAGAAAGTACTGCTACTCAGCCTGATTATCGCCTTGTTCATCGGGGTGATGCCGACGATGGCGCAGGACGATGTCTTTCGTGTCGCGGCGGTAGCGCCCAGCGCCACCAACGATCTCGCCTTCAGCCAGAGTATTTACGACGGCTTGCTGGCGATTCAAGCCGACATGGGTGAAGACGCCTTCCAGTTCGATTTCCAGGATGGCACCTTCATCGTGGATGACGCCGCTGTGGCTTTGCGCGAATGGGCGGCCTCGGGCAATTACGACCTCGTGATCGCGCATGGCTCGCAGTTTGGCTCGGTCGTCGAAGAGCTGGCGCAGGAATTCCCCGAAGTCAGCTTCGCCTGGGGCACGGACGAGAACACCTTCGGCCTGGACAACGTCTTCGCTTACACGGCGGCGGCCGATGAAGGCGGCTTCGTCAATGGCGTCATCGCCGGTTTGATGACGGAAAGCAACGTCATCGGCGTCGTCGGCCCGATCGAAGTGGGCGATGCCAAGCTGTATGTGGATGGCTTCGTGGCCGGTGTGGCGGCGTCCAATGCCGATGCCACGGTCAACGTTGTGTACATCCAGTCCTTTAGCGACGTCCCGCTGGCGACTGAAGCGGCCGAGACGCATATCGCTAACGGCGCCGACATCTTGACCGGCACGGCGCAGATGGTGGTCGGCGCGATCGCAGTCGGCAGCGAGAATGGCGCGCGCTGGTTCGGCACGCAATCCAGCCAGGCGGAGCTCGCCGGGGATTCCGCCGTGTCCTTCCAGATTTACAAGTGGGAGGTCATCCTGGCGGACATGATCGGCCACATTCAGTCCGGCGTGCTGGGCGGCGAGTCTTATATCTTGACGCTGGCCAACGGCGGCCTGGTGATGGAGTTCGCCGGGTAGCCGGGTTCAGCGGAGATTTGACGCTTGCGGGCGGGCCAAGGCTCGCCCCTACACTACCTTTGTTAGCGGAGACGGTGGTCGCGAATGGCGGTGAAGGCTGAGCATAGGTCGAAATTGCTGCCCACCGGGCATGCGCGGATAGATGCGCTGGAGATGGTCGGCATTGTCAAGCGCTTCCCGGGCGTGTTGGCGGCCGACCGCATCGACTTTGACGTGCGCTCGGGCGAGATTCACGCGTTGCTGGGCGAGAATGGCGCGGGCAAATCGACGCTGATGAAGATGCTCTACGGGTTGTATCACCCGGACGAGGGGCAGATCCACATCAACGGCGCGGCGGCGACCATCCGCAACCCGCAGGACGCCATTCAGCACGGCATCGGCATGATCCACCAACATTTTATGCTGGTGCCGTCGCTGACGGTGGCGGAGAATATCGCGCTGGGCATGAAGTCGTCGCGCGGGCTGCGGCTCGACCTCGACGTGGTCAGCGAGCGCGTGCTGGAGCTGTCGGAGATCTACAACCTCAAGGTCGACCCGCAGGTGCCCATCTGGCAGTTGGCGGTGGGCGAGCAGCAGCGGGTGGAGATCTTGCGGGCGCTGTACAAGGGCGCGGCGCTGCTGATTCTCGATGAGCCGACGGCGGTGTTGACGCCGCAGGAAGTCGATGGCCTGTTCCGCATCTTGAATCAGCTGGCGGACGATGGCCACGGGCTGGTCTTCATCTCGCATAAGCTGCACGAAGTACTGGAGATCAGCCACCGCGTCACTGTGCTGCGGGATGGGCGGCGCGTCAATTCGATCCCGACCAGCGAGGCGACACGCCGCAAATTGGCCGAGATGATGGTGGGGCGGCCGGTGCTGCTGGAGTACCAGAAGAACCCGCCCGACCCGCGTCAAGCGCGCCTGACGCTGGAGGGGGTCAGCGCGCTGAGCAACCGCGGCACCGAGGGCTTGAGCGAGGTATCGCTGAGCTTGCGCAGTGGCGAGATCGTCGGCATCGCTGGCGTCAGCGGCAATGGCCAGCAAGAGTTGGCGCAGTGCATCTGTGGCTTGCGGCAGGTGACGGCGGGCCGCGTGACCGTGGCCGGCGAAGACGTGACCAACGCGCATCCCTCGAGTTTGAACGCTATTGGCTTGTCGCATATCCCGGAAGAGCGCATGCTGGACGGCGTCATCAAAGAATTCAGCGTGGCGGAGAACTATGTGCTGCAGGACCACGGGCACGAGAAGTTCACGCGCGGGAAAATCTTCATGCTCTTCGGCAAGATTCGCGATGCCTGCCGCGAAGCCATCAAAGTGTATGAGATCAAGACGCCCGGCACCGAGACGCTGGTCAAGAGCTTGAGCGGCGGCAACATCCAGAAGCTGGTGCTGGCGCGGGAGCTATCGCGGGATCCGGGTGTGCTGATCGCGGCGCAGCCCACGCGCGGCGTCGACATCGGCGCGACCGAGTATATTCATCAGCGGCTGCTGGAAGAGCGCGACAAGGGCACGGCGATTCTGCTGATTAGCGAGGATTTGGATGAGATTCGGGCGCTGAGTGACCGGATCGCGGTGATGTACGAAGGGCGCATCGTGGGCGAGGTGGAGAATGTCGATGTGGACATTGAGCACCTGGGCCTGCTGATGACGGGTGGGGGCTGAGGGGCCTTAGCCTTCGTGACTCCAAGTCATGGAATCCTCGTCGAAGCGCCAACCCGTTGGCGCATCGGGCTTGCACGATAAAGCCACTGCGGCTTCCGGCCGGCCATCGTTCGGCGAATTCTATGTGTACCCGGCTGTCTGTCAACTGCTTGAACAAACGAACCCAGCACAATTTCCGCCTGCGCTTCCACCTTATCAAGAATGCCACGTTCAAGTTGCGCGGTACGAAAGGCCGGCATAGATTGCACTTCACCCAGCACCTTTAACTCCCCAGTCTGTACCGCACCAAGTGCGCGATCTGTCGTACTGGTCTATGTAACTCACTTGGCAATTCGTAACGACCGGCGGGGCGAGACGCAGCGTATACGTGTCAGACGCGTGATCGTAGCTCATGCTTCCTGTTGAATTCCGCCGAAGTCAATGCCCGCATCAATCACCGCTTCAGCGACATGATCGGCGCCATGGCTGCACAGTCCCCGGTTGATCCCTACATGAATATCGGCGCGCGCCAGTTCAAAACTAACTAGAAGCCAATTTACCCATGGTTCTGACGTGCAGGAAGATCTGCACAGGCGTAGCAGTCGCCGTAGGTGTGGCCGTGGCAGTCGGCGTGCGCGTGGGCGATGCTGTAAATGTGGCGGTAGGCGTGGACGTGAATGTCGCCGTCGCGGTCGCAGTAGGTGTCGCGGTCCTGTCGGTGTATAGGTCGAAGTGTTTGTGGCCGTTGATGTCGGGACAGGTGTGCTCGTGTCAGTAGGTGTAGCGGTTTCAGTGGGTGAGGGCGAGTACGTTGGTGACGGGGTTAATGTGGGAACAGGCCCAAGCGGTCCTCCGACCTGGAATAGAGCCCAGCCAATCGCCAAACCAATGACAACCAAGAATGATGGCTGCCGCCCCAGCCAGAAGCCATGCCCGTCGGATGGCTGATTGGCGGCGTTCAGTTTCTTGCGACTCTTGATTCTGCATCTAGTTGGCTCGCCTCCAGCCACCATCTGTCGCTTTTTCCCAACCGCTTGGAGGGCTAGGCAAGCAAGAGTCAGGCAACTGGGCTGCTCCAGTCCGTTCCTCAAACTCGAATATGACTGGAAGTCCTGTAAGTTCCCTTACGAAATCACCGATGCGGCGAGCAGCTTCTTCCGCAGCTCGATCCAGGATGCCCTCTTCAATCATACTCTGCGCAAATTGATCCAGCGCTTCGGCTTCCGCGATTTTTCGCACCGAATCCCAATCCGCCGACAGTAGCGTAAAGGAATGTTGATTCTGGTCAATGTATTCTATTCTGCAGCTTGTTATGACTGACGCGGGCAAGGTGATGTTGTAAACGTCGTTGCGTAAATCAATCGCGTTTTCATCAATCTCGTCGAAATTGATGCCGGCGTCGATTGCTCCTATGGCGACATGGCTGGCGCTATAGTAGCCAGCATTTAGAAAACCCTGATGGATTTCAACCTCAATATCAGTAGTGCCTATTTCAGAAGAAACCGTTACCAATTGTGCGATTGCCTTGATCTGATTCACCATGACAATGGACGAACGCACGGTTGCAGCGTTTTGTGGAAAGAACAACTCACGCACACTGTCCACCGACCCGCTGATGTACCCGCCGACAAAGATTCCTAGCGCCAACCAGAGCAATCTTAAAATATGTCGCGCGATAAACTTGAGTACAGAAATCATTCGCCTCCCTTGAGCATAACGCGCGCCGCGACCAACGGCGTCCTTCCTAAAAGAATAACGTAAAATACTTGTAAACGTTCCTCCCAAGAGCTGGGGGGATTCGCACTCAGCGCGCAAGATCAAGCCTATGGTTTCCGGGAATGGTCAATCCCCTGGACCTAACCGATTCGCCAAGCAGACAAGAATTCTCTGTGCTCTCTGTGAACTCTGTAGTTGAAGAAACCTGTACGAGGTTCGCTGCCCGAATTATGTCCACGAACTTCCTCCGCCTCTACCGCGCGATGGCGAAGTCGGTGGTCGCCGCCTTCTGCGCCAGCAACCCCCTGCTGCGCGCCCTGCTGCACATCGCCTGCGCCCCCTTCATCTTCGAGCTGACGCGGCTCGGGCCTCAAGATGGAAGCCATGATCGCGCGCGACGGCGACTTGAAGGGCGCCTGCGCTTGGCTGATTGACATCGGCGCGCGCGGCATCCGCGTTCAGGGCGCGGAGCACATCCCGGCTAACGGCCCGCTGCTCATCGTCTGCAACCACGCTGGCCTGGGCGATGCTCATGCGCTGTTGATGGCGTCGCCGCGGCGCGATACCAAGGTGCTGGCGAGCGACTTCGACATCTTGCCCGGCTTGCTTCACTTTCGGCGTCACGTGATTGTGGTTGACGAGGCGCGGCCGCTGGCGTCGACGCGGGCTGCGCTGCGGCATCTGGGTGATGGCGGCTCGGTGCTGCTCTTCCCGCGGGGCGAGATTGAAGCGGACCCGGGCTTGTACCTGGATGAAGCGCTGGCGTCGCTGTCGGAATGGTCGCGCAGCCTGGAGCTCTTCGCGCGGCACGTGCCTGGCCTGGCGGTGGCGCCGGTCGCGGTTGGCGGCGTAATTTCGCGCCGGGCGCTGCGCAACCCGTTGGCGCGTCGATACCGCGATCATGATCGGCGGCATTTTCTGGCGGCGACATTTCAGATGATGTTCCCCTGGTATCGCGATCCCCTCATCAGCCTGGTCATCGGCAGGGCGCTGCGCGGCGACGCTATCAAGCGCGAGGTTGTACGGCGGCGCATGGCGGCGCAACTGCGGCGAGTGCGCGATGAGCAGGGGCAACTGATGGCGGAGGGCGACAGCGGTGTATAACATCAGCGGGCTTTCAGCCTGTATAATTGCCTTTTCCGCGGGATAATGGGCGGATGATTCGTCAGCCGATTGCAGTTGAGCAAGTATGAGCCAGTGGATCAACAATAACCCGGCGGGGAGCGGCCTGGGGCGATGGCTTAGCTACTGGAATCTGCTGATTTCGCTGGTCAGCCGCGATATCCGGGCGCGTTATCGGCGCACCTTTTTGGGGCCGCTGTGGGCGATCATCCCGGCGATCCTGTCCACGGTCATTTACAGTTTGCTGGGCGGCTTGATCAATGTGGATACGGAGGGCGCGCCCCGCGTGGTTTTCACCTTCGCGGCCACGGTGCCTTGGACCTTTTTTCAGAGCACGGCGGTGCGCATCCCGCATGGCGTATTGGCGAATGGCACGCTCTTGCGCAAGATGGCGGTGCCGCGCCAGATCTTTCCGCTTGTGGTCATTATCACGACCTTTTTCGATTTCACGATTTCTTTCGCCGTGCTGCTGGTGACGTTGCAGCTATTTGGCGTGCCCATCACTGTGCATTGGCTGTGGCTGCCGCTGTTGATTGGGCTGACGGCGCTTTTGGGCTGGGCGGTCGGCTTGGGCATCACGGCCTTCACGATATATCGGCGCGACCTGTTGCACGGCATCCAGCATATCATGCAAGTCTGGCTCATTCTGACGCCGGTGATTTACGGCTCGGCCACACTGGAGAGCAACCTGGCGCTGGTGCACCGGCTGAACCCGGCGGTCGGCATCATTGACGGATTCCGCCGCATACTGGTATTCGGGGAGGCGCCGGACGCGACCTTGCTGCTGACGGGTTTCTTGATCACCTGCCTGGGGATGGCGATTTCGTACCCGCTCTATCATCAATTATCACGCTATTACGCTGATGTCGTTTAGGCAAACTTCGTACCCATGAAAGCGGATTTGGCGATACAGGCGAGCGATGTTTGGAAGCGTTATGGGCTGCCGCTGCGGCCGCATTTGCGGCGCCAGTGGGACCGGCTGAGGGCCGGCGGCGCGGTCGACCGGGCTGATTACGGGCCGTGGGCTTTGCGCGAGGTGTCGTTTGACGTGCGTCAGGGCGAATCGCTCGGCATTGTGGGCAAGAATGGCGCGGGCAAGAGCACCTTGCTCAAGCTGATCGCCGGCGTAAGCCCGACCACCTACGGCCAACTGCAGGCGCGCGGACGCATGTTCCCCATGATTGAGCTCTCGGCGGGCATGCATGGCGAGTTGACCGGGCGGGAGAATATCAAGCTGCTGGGCGCCATCATGGGCTTTTCGGCGAAGCAGATGGAAGCCAAGACCCCGGAAATTGAAGACTTCGCCGAATTGGGCGAGTGGCTGGAAAAGCCGATCTGGCAATATTCCAGCGGCATGCGGGCGCGGCTCGGCTTCAGTGTGGCGGTGAATGTCGATGCCGATATCTTGCTGATCGACGAAGTGCTGTCGGTCGGCGATGTCAACTTCCAGAAGAAGTGCCTCAACCGCATGGACCAGCTTTCCAACAGCGGCGTCACCATCATCTTCGTGACGCACAGCCCCTATTCAATCGAGCGCATCTGCGAGCGCGCCATCTACCTGCGGGATGGGCGCGTGGCGGCTGCGGGCAGCCCTCATGATATTCTGTCGGCGTATTTCGAGCAGTCGATGGACCGGTCGTCGGTGATCGGGCAGCGTGGAAATGTGGCGGCCGACTTGCGCGAGGGCACGGGCGCCTTCCGCGTCATCGGCATCAGTATGCACGATGTCGTCACGGGTGAGGAGATCAGCAGCTTCGCCACGGGCGAAGGCGCGATTTTCCGCATCAAGCTGCGGGTCAAGGAGCCGGTTGAGCGCTACAATTTTTCGCTGCGCATCGTGGACCCGGCGGGCACGGTCATCAGCTTCGTGGGCGCGCCGATGTCATCCCGCCGCGCTTTGGCGCTAAACCAGGACAGCACGCTGGAATGCCGCATCGACGATATCAACCTGCTGCCGGGGCAGTATTGGATCAACTTGACGGCGCGCGAATTGGCGGGCCCGGTGATTGATTCGCTGTCATATGGCTATACTTTCGACATTCACCCCAGCAGCGCTGTGCTGGAGCAGATGGACCAGCGCGGCCTGATCCACCTGCGCTCCAATTGGCAGCTGGCGCAAGAGACGCCCGCGGCCGCTGGCGCGCGTTGAGTGAGCGGCGGAGGATCGACGATGGACTACCGTCGACTGGGGCGCAGCGGCGTCAAGATCGCTCCGCTGGCGCTGGGCAGCGGCAACTTCGCCGACCCGACGCCGGAAGACGAGGCGCGGCGCATCATCTACCGCGCCCTGGACGCCGGCATCAACTTGATCGACACCAGCAATTCTTATAGCGACGGTGAAAGCGAGCGCTTCATCGGCCGCGCCCTGGCCGCGGGCAAGCGCCGTCATGAGGTCTTTTTGGCGACCAAAGCCTTCTACCCTGTAGGCGCAGGCCCGAACGATGAAGATTTGTCGCGCTTGCATCTCATGCGCGCCTGTGAGGACTCGCTGCGGCGGCTGCAGACCGACCACATCGACTTATATCAGATGCACCGGCCGTCGGCGGCGATACCGCTGGAGGAGACGCTGGGCGCTTTGACCGACTTGGTGCGGCAGGGCAAGGTGCGCTATATCGGCAGCTCGACGCACCCGGCCTGGAAGATCATGGAAGCCATCATGCTCAGCGAATTGAAGGGCTACGCGCGCGTCATCAGCGAGCAGCCGCCGTACAACTTGCTGGATCGGCGCATCGAAAACGAGTTGGCGCCGATGTGCCGGGCACAGGGCTTGGGGCTGCTGACCTGGTCGCCGCTGGCGCAGGGTGTGCTGGCCGGGCGCTACAGCAGCGCGGCTGAGCTGCCGGCCGATTCGCGGGGCGCGCTGCGTGGCGGAATCTACGCCGAGCGCATCACCCAGCCCGGCATCGAGGTGGGCGCGCGCCTGGCCCAATTGGCGCAGCAGCACAGCTTGTCGCCGGCGCAACTGGCGACACTGTGGGTCAAGGATCAGCCGGGCGTGACGGCGCCGCTGATCGGCCCGCGCACGCTGGCGCAATTGGAGCACATGCTGCCGGTGCTGGAGATGTCGTTGAGCGCCGAGTTGGCGGCCGCCTGTGACGCGTTGGCGCCGCCGGGCGGGGCGATCGCCAATTTTTTCAATAGCGCCGATTGGATGAAGCAGCGCGCGCTTTGAGACGCCGGGCTACAGCGACCGACTTGAGGGCTTGTGCGCCAAACACTATGCGATGGATCGACGCTTTTACCACCGAGTACACCGAGTATTGGTGAGGACACAGAGGGGACGAAGCCAGGCGCGCGCCGGCAAACTTTCGCTCTCTTGGGGATTGCTTTCATGCAAAGAACACTCGCACTTTCATTTTGCGACACTGATGTAGAGGCGATTAAGCAATGCGAATTACGCTGAAGCAACAATCTGTAGGGGCGAGCCACCGGCTCGCCCGTACGCACGTTGGGCTTTGGCTCGCCCGTACGCACGTTGGGCTTTGGCTCGCCCGTACGCACGTTGGGCTTTGGCTCGCAACGTAAAGCGGGGCGACTACCGGCTCGGCCGTACGCACGTTGGGATTTAGCCCGCAACGCAAATAGGAGTCATCTATATGCTTGAAGCAATGCAACCCGGTGAGCCGGCCTCAAGAGCCGAACAGCTCACGGTCTTGGCGCGGATGCTGGGCGTTGAGCTGTCGGCTGACGAGTTGAGGGCGCTGGCGCGGCAGCTGGATACGCTGGAAGCACTGGAATTCGAAGCGCTGCAAGACGAGCCGCCGGTCCTGCTGTTGGACGCCGACTGGCATGACTGAGACGAGCGGGCTGATCGACCTCAGCATCAGCGAGGCAGGCGCCGCATTGCGTCGGGGCGAGTCGACGGCGCTGGCTTTGACCGAGGCGACGCTGGCGCGCATCCAGCAGACCGAGCCCGTTCTGAGCGCGTATGCCACGGTGCCGGCGGAGCGGGCGCTGGCGGCGGCGGAGTTGGCGGATCGCGAGTTGGAGGCGGGGCGGGATCGCGGGCCGCTGCACGGCATTCCCATCGGCGTCAAGGACAATTGTTACAGCGCGGGCATCCTGACCGAGGTCGGCTCGCGGGCGCTGGCGGGCTTCGTGCCCGATTACGACGCGACGGTGGTGGCGAGGCTGTACGCGGCCGGCGCCATCTTGATCGGCAAGACGCGCTGCCACGAATTCTCCTGCGGCGGCAGCGAACCGCCGACGCGCACGCCTTGGGATCTGACGCGCTTCCCCGGCGGCAGCAGCATCGGCTCAGGCGTCGCGCTGGCGGCGCGCTCGGCCTCTGGCGCGATCGGCACCGATACCGGCGGCTCGATCCGCATTCCGGCGTCGATCAACAACCTGGTGGGCATGAAGGCGACTTACGGCCGCGTCAGCGCTTACGGCGTTGTGCCGCTGGCGTGGTCGCTGGATCATGTCGGGCCGATGACGCGCCGGGTGCGGGATAACGCGTTGATGCTGGGCGCCATCGCCGGGCATGATCGGCATGACCGGAATTCGGCGCGCCGTGATGTCGCCGAATACACCGCGGGCATTGAGGACGGCGTACGCGGCTTGCGCATCGGCGTGGAGCGCGATTATTTTCTCTACGCCGGCGTAACCGACGCTGTCCGCGCCGCGACAGAAGGCGTCATGGCGGCGCTGGTCGAAATGGGCGCGCGCCTCGTCGATGTCAATTTGCCCGAGCTACAAAACACGACTGAGACGCTGATCACGATTCGGCAAGTGGAGAGCAGCAGTTATCATCGGCCGCTGATCCGCAAAAAGGGCCACCTTTACAGCCCGGGCACACGCGCCACCTTGCAGCAGGGCGAGGTCATCCTGGCGACGCAATATGTGGCGGCTTTGCGGGCGCGGGGGCGCTTCCGCGCGGCGATGCAGGCGCTCTTCAACCGTGAGCGACTGGACGTGCTGATCGCGCCGACGATTCCTGTGCCGGCGCCGCTGCTGGCCGATGTGCGCGCGCCGCGGCCGGATATGCCTAATGGCGAGACGCCCACCGACGGCTTCATCCGCCACGTTTACCCGGCCAATTTGAGCGGGCAGCCGGCGTTGAGCGCGCCCGCCGGCTTCACGCCCGCTGGTTTGCCCATCGGCTATCAATTGCTGGGGCGGCCCTTCGACGAGGCGCTACTGTATCGCATCGCTTACGCCTATGAGCGGACGCGGGATTGGCACAGGCGGCGGCCTCCTGAGGCGGTCGGGCCCTGAGCCCGGCCCCGCGTTGGCATCAAGGCGACCGCCTCTGGTAAAGTTGTGCTGACCGAGCAGCGCGACTGATCGCAACATGCGCCTCAGCTTCAATACAGTCGAATCTGCGTACGGGCGACGCAAAGTGCCGCCCCTACAAGGCTTGTCCGGTACTGGGTGTAATATGCGCACTCTTTCTACCTCACCCCCCGGCCCCCGTTCCCCCCTCGGTCCCCCCGCTCAACGGGGGGCAGAAGTGAATCATCAGAGAGGGGGAGCAAACCTGGCCGATTCTGGTAATGTCAAGTTGCTTTGCCCTACGAACGAACTGCCTTATGTTCTGTTTTTGCGTTTTCCGAGTTTACTTTGAGTAAGAATTACAGTAGCGGACAAGCCTTACAGCTTTCCTCCGTGCCATCTGTGCCTTTGTGGTGGATTATCGTTGCAGCATTTATTTGCGCTTACTGAGGAGCAATGCGCTATGAAAGTCACAGGCGTCGAAACCATCGTCATCGAGAATATCGCGCCCTACCGCGGCGGGCGTTATTGGCTGCTGCTCAAGCTGGGCACGGACGAGGGCATCATCGGCTTGGGCGAACGGCCCAGCGGCAACGCCCTCGAGTTGGGCGCGCAGATCAGCCTGATTGAGGACTTGTGCCAGCAATTTGTCATCGGCCAAAGCCCCTTCGAGATTGAGCGCTTATGGCAGACGATGTACGCCTCGCGCCACGATTATCGTCACCCGAGCTTGAGCATGACGCCGGCGATCAGCGCCATTGAGATGGCCTTGTGGGATATTGTGGGCAAGGCGGTGGAGCAGCCGATTTACAATTTGCTGGGCGGCAAGATGCATGAGCAGCTGCGCGCCTACGCCTATATGCCGACCGAGGGCATCTGGGAAGACCCGGCGAAAGCGGGTGAGATCGCGCTTGAGCTGGTGGAGGCGGGCAACAGCGCCTGCAAGTTCGACCCCTTCACGCCGCTTTTCCCGCAGCCGCGCGATTTCTCGCTCAAGACGATACGCCATGTGGGCAGCATCTTCCGCGCTATTCGCGATGCCGTGGGCGATGAACTCGAAGTCGGCATCGGCACGCACGGGCAATTCAGCACGGCGGTCGCTATCCGCGTGGCGCATGAGCTGGAGCAGTACAGCCCCTACTGGTTTGAGGAGCCGGTGCCGCCGGAAAATGTCGACGAATTGGCGCGGGTGGCGGCGCATACCAGCATCCCCATCGCCACTGGCGAGCGCTTGGCGACCAAGTTCGAATTCGCCGAAGTGCTGAAGAAGCAGGCGGCGCAGATCATCCAGCTGGACGTGGGGCAGTGCGGCGGGATCCTGGAATCGAAGAAGATCGCCGGCATGGCTGAGGCGCACTACGCCATGATCGCGCCGCATATGTATTGCGGGCCGGTGGCCGCGGCGGCTGCGGTTCAGCTGGATACCTGTTCGCCGAATTTCCTGATCCAGGAATACAATGGAGACCGCTTGCACAGCGACCTCTTCCTGGAGCCGATTCGCTTTGAGAGTGGGGCTATCACGCCGCCGACCGGCCCCGGGCTGGGCGTTGAGCTGGACGAGGCGGTGGTCAAGCGGCGGCGGGTTTAGCGGCGGACAGGCTTGCGGGCGCGGCATCAGGAGTCAGCTGGCGCGGTGGCGCTCTGCCTCTGGCGACCGTCCGTAGCTCTCGTTAGCAACCTGTTCCAGTCGATGTTGCTGATACAAGTCGAACACATCCACGCCCATCTGTTTGAAGACATGGATCATGTCGATATGCACCCAGTTGGTCAGCAGCAGGTCATTTCTGCGTTCCCAGAAGTCCATGATGCGCCAGTGCAGCGTATTGCCGCTGGCCGGAATGGTGAGGAACTCGCCATTATGCACGGCGACCAGACTGGGCCAGCCGGTGGAGACGGCGAAGCGCCCTTCGGCGAAGCGCGCATTGTGGGAGCCCTCCCAGGTGCCGGATAGGCCGTGGAGGAATACCGTGTGCACCTTGTCAAGAAATTCTTCGAGGTTCCGCGCTGAGCCGATGCCGCTGGGGCTGTTCCAGACCATGGTCGGATCCCAATAGAGCTCCATCGGCTGGTCTTTGCGCACCAGGCCGAATAGCATGGCCTCCACCAGGCGCAGCGTCTTGCGCGTCTCAGTCGGGTCTTGCTCGGCCTGCAATACGCCGTTGCCCATCCTCACCTTGGGCCGCAGCCCTTCAATGGCCGGCGCCGCCCAGGGCAGGCGGAAGCCGCCTTGCTGCATCACGTCGATGAGGTCGAGCAGGAAGTAGGCCTTGACGATTTTGCCGTTTTCCACGGCCATAACTTCGCCGAAGCGGATCAGCGTCTCTGCGCCCGTGGCAGCAATACCGTTCCAATCTGCGCTGAAAGTACCCGTGAAATAGCCAGTGGCGCTGACCCAGTCTTGATCGCGAAAGCGCCCGGCCAGCAGCACATCGCACTGACGCTGCAGATCGGGAAAGGCACGTATAAGCGGCCGCCAGAAGCGATCGATGAGGGCATCAGCGCCGTGGATATCGTTATAGGGTTCGGGCCCGTGCCAGGCGATTGCGTCATGCGAATAGGTTTGGACGATGTCGGGGATCTGGCTCGCGTCCGCGCTGTTCATCGCCCCCCAGAAGGCGTTGATGGTGGCCCGGTTTCGCTGCGACTGCGACTGTGTCATGTGCGTTCTCCTGATAGGTTGATCGACGGGCGAGCTGGTAGATCGCCCCTACGCTTTTGTGCTCTGGCGGCCGTCATTAGCCTTTCACCGCGCCGGCGGCCAAGCCTTTGACCAGGTGCTTCTGGAAGAAGAGGATGACGACGATGATGGGGATGGTGGCGGAGACGGACGCGGCCGCAGCCAGCGTCAACTGCGCCGGGTCCTCGGCGCCGGTGTAGCGCGAGATCGCGACCGGCAGCGTCCAGTTGGTCTGTGTGAGGACGCGCACGAGCAAGAATTCATTGTACGCCAGCAGCAGGGTGAAGAGCGCCGTCGAGATGATGCCCGGCCAGGCGACCGGCACGATGACGTGTAAGAACGAGGTCAGGCGGTTGGCGCCGTCGACCATGGCCGATTCTTCCAGGTCTTTGGGCACTTCCATGAAGAAGCTGCGCAGCATCCAGATCGTGAAGGGCTGATTGACCGCGACCAGGGCGATGATGACCAGAATATGCGTATCCAGCAGGTTGGTCAGCGAGCCGATCCAGAAATAGGGCAGCACAAAAGCCAGGCGGGGCAGGGCGCGGAAAGCCAGCGCCGCGATCAGAATCACGACCGCCGCCATGCCAGCATAGCGCGCCAGAGCATAACCCGCCAGGCAGCCGATGCTGATCGACGTGAGGATGGTGAATACGGTGACGATGATGGTGTTGATGAAGTAGTTGTAATACTTCGCCATATAGACTTGCTGCGGGATGGCCCAGAGCAGCACGCCGTAGCCGAGTAAGCCGCCGATGTAGATCCAGGCCGGGTTGACCGGGATATAGCGGGCGAAGAGCATCAGGCAGGAGATGACGACAGCGGCGACCAGGATGATATAGCCGATGGACGAGCCGGCATCGGGCAGGGAGCGGATCCAGACCTCTTCGTAGTTTTGCCAGGTCGGCTGGAAGAACAGAATCGGCACGCGCGAGAAGGCGTCCTTGAAGGTCTTGAAGGATTGCAGGGTCGTCCAGAAGAAGGGCACGAGGCTGTAGACGGCGAAGAGGAGCAGCACAATGTGCACGAAGACACGGGCTGGGCGGCTGGTGACTCGGTCCATGTTAGCGCTCCTCGATTTGCTCTTTATACATGAGGTAGAGGAAGGGGACGAGCACCACCATGATGCCGATGACGGTGACGATGGCCATGGCGTTGGCTTTGCCGAGGCGCTGCACCTGCATGGCGGTGAGGAAGGTATAAGTCATTACGGTGTCGGCTTTGAACTGCGGGTTGAGCTCGGATAGCACGAAGACGCTGTCGAAGACGCGGTAAGAATCCATGATCGAAAAGAGCAAGATGAATATCGTCAAGGAGCTGACGTAGGGAATGACGATGTGGCGGATCTTCTGCAGGCGGGTGGCGCCGTCGATGGAGGCGGCTTCAAACATTTCGATGGGCAAGGTCTGGAAGCCGGCGAAGTAGACCACGATGGTGAAGGGCGTGACGTACCAGATGCCGAAGATGATGATCAGGGTCTTGACCGAGGTCTCGTTGACGCGGAAGCGCGTGCCGGTCAACTCCTGGTAGATCCAGGTCAGCAAGCCGGATGGTTCCCAGAGCTGCTTGAACATGATGGTGCCGATGATGGGCACGATGATAAAGGGCAGCAGGAAGATCGACAGGTAGACGCCGCGAACCAGGCCCGAGACTTGGTCAAGGAAGAGCGCGACTACGAAGCCGATGACGACCCAGCTGGGCACGACGATGGCGATATAGAGCGCGGTGAACTCGAAGGAGCGCCAGAAGCGCGGGTCGTCAAAGATCTCGATGAAGTTGCGCAAGCCGACGAATTCGGGCGCGGTGATGTTGCGAAAGGTCATGAATTGGAAGCTGAGAAAAATCGCCATCAACAGCGGCAGCACCATCAGCGCGAACATAATGACGATGCTGGGCGAGGCGAAGGCGAAGAAGGAATTGCGTTTCATAGTGAGCCTTTCCCCCACCCCACACCCCTCCCCCATAACGAAGGAGGGGCACTGTCCACCCGCAATGCGCGTCTAACGCTGCCCTTCCCCCTTGTGGGAATTCCGCCCCGGGTAAAGCGGGGGGAACGAGGGGGCCGGGGCCGGGGGATGGGAGGGGAGTTCTACCCCTCGATATAGCCTTGCGCGGTTGCTTCGGTGATGTAGTCGGCGGCGGCGGCTTCCAGCGCTTCTTCGGCGGTCATGTCGCCGGGCCATACCAGTGGCAGGTACTGCTCCAGCTTGGCGATGGCGATGGTGACGGCCGGATTGATGGCGTAGTTGCCGATGCCGTTGCCGATGGTTTCGTTGGCGGCGGGCAAGTAGGGGCCACCATAGGCGCCGGCGGAATTGCGCGTGGTCGAGCCGACGGCGGCGGCGGCTTGCTGGCTGGCGGCGTCAACCGTCTCCATGATGACCTGGAAGATCAGGTCGGGATCGTTGGTGGTATTGGTCGGGATGAAGTAGAAATCCAACCAGGCGGAGCCGGCGCGCGGGCCACCCTCGGTGACGCTGGGGGCGGGCGCGTAGCCGATGACATCACCCAGGTCTGTGCGTTCGGGGTCGGCCATGGTAGCGGCGCGGCTGGCCCAGATCTTGGTCAGCGGCAGGCCGCCATTGCCCATGGCGACTTGAATCTCATTCAAGCCGAAGGCGACGCCATCGGCGCCGACGCAGCGGTTGACGGTTTCGATCATCAGGTCGACCGCGGCGATGCCCACATCACTATTGAAAGTCGGCATATTGTCTTCGCCGAGGTAATCGCCGCCCATGGCGCGCAGCAGCATGAAGAATTCCAGCTCCCAGGCGCGGGCGCGCGATACATCCATGGCGTAGATCAGATCCCAATCGGGGTTGCCCAAGCCGACTTCATCGCACCAGGCGTGCAATTCGTCATAGGTATCGGGGACTTCCCAGCCATTCTCTTCGAAGACATCGGTGCGGTAGACCAGGTGCAGTGTATTGCCCACCACGGGAATGCCGTAGATATTGCCCTGGTAGCTGCCGCTATCCCAATAGCCGGACGGGATATCGTCGAGGTCGTATTCGTCGCGGTAATTGTCGATCAAGTCGTTGAGTGGCATGACCCAACCGGGCGGGCCCCATTCGGCGACTTGGCCGTTGGCGCCGTGCAGGATGTCATAGGGCGAATCGCCACCGGCGGAGAGCGCCAGGCGAACTTGTTCTTGCAGGGATGACGAATCCAGCAAGTTGGTGTTGATGGTGAGGTTGTCTACTTGGCTGCAGGCTTCCATCTCAGCGGCGTAGAACTCGGTAATGGCGAAGGGCCAGCTGATCATCTCGATCGTCACCGGCTCGGCCGGCGCGTCGATGTTGCAGGCGTCTCCACTTTGGGCGAGCGCCGGGATGCCGATGAGCAACCCCAGCATCGTCAGAAGTACCAATAATTTGCGCATTGCATGCTCCTTGGCTAGTAGCGCTTATACTCTGCTTACGACACAAAAAGGCGCGCTTTTTGCAAGCGACTGCCACCTTTTCCCACACAATTGGGCCGCAGCACAGGCCCGTCATCGGCTGCCATTCCCCGGATGCGCGGTTGACTGCCGCACGATCAACTCCACGGGCAGGATGTGCTGCTGCGGCTCCGTTGCGCCATCCGCGATCAGCTGCAAGAGGCTTTTGACGGCCAGCTCACCCATGGCCGCGGTCGACTGCCTTACTGTTGTGAGGCCGGGTTCGGTCACGCCGGATGACAAGATGCCGTCGTAACCGGCGATGGCCAGGTCTTGCGGCACGCGAATGCCCTGCGCTTTGGCATACGCAAGGGCGCGAATGGCCAGGGGGTCGGTGAAGAACAAGATCGCCGTCGGCGGATCGCTCAGCGCTTGAAATGTGTCAAATGAACGCCATTCGTAATCGGCCGCTTGCGAATCGGCAGCGACCACCAAGGCGGGATCGTAATCTATGCCGGCGTCTTGCAGCGCGCTTACATAGCCCGTGTGCCGGTCTTGGTCCGTCTCAAAGACTTCGGGCAGGCGCTGAAAGCCGATACGCGTGCGCCCCAAGGCGATGAGATGCTGGGTCAATTGGCGGGCGCCCTGCACATGATCGGCGGCGACGTAGGAGATCCCTTCGTGGGGCAGGCGGCGCGGCAAGAAGATGTGCGGCATGTCTTCCTGCGCCAACAACTGCGAAAGCGCGACGGTTTGGGCCAGGCTGGGCGGCCAGGCGATGATGATGCCGTCGACCTCGCGGGAGCGGCAGAGGTTTTTGAGGCGCCCGGCGCTGCCGACCATGGAGGTATACAGAATCAGGTTGTATTCGGCGTTTTCGGCGACAGTCGCCATGCCGGGGATGAGCTCGGCGAGGAAGTCAGATACGCGCTGAATGGGATAGGTGACGACCAGCCCGATTTTGTTGGTGCGCTGGCGGCGCAGGTTGCGGGCGGCGGCCGAGGGCTGATAACCTAAGTCGCGCGCGGCCTGCAATACTCGCGCTCGGGTATCGGGCGAGACGTCGGGACGATCGTTCAGGGCCTTAGATATGGTCGAGCGGGAGACGCCCAAGGTTTTGGATAGCTCTTTAATCGTCACCGGCATAAAGTTTGGAATTACTGAATAGATCGGAATGGAACTGGCGAAATCGATTTCGGCGAGGGTAACATAGATTGTCAAGATAGGCAAGGAATCCGCGAAAATCGCCATGAACACGAGTATTCACAACGCCAATAAAGAGCGCATCAACAGCTTGCGCGCCGCGCTTTACGACATTGAGCCGGCGCAGTTGCCGCGGCAACTGAACGAAGTATTCTCAGCCGATTGCGAGATTCATCTAGCGTCGCCCTTTGAAGATCTCGACGGGCCGGTCGAATTGCTGGAGCGCGTCTACCTGCCCTTAATCGAAGCCATTCCCGATCTGGAGCGGCGCGACTTCATCGTCATGGCGGGCCATTCGCCGGGTCAATGGAGCGGCGATTGGGTCGGCTGTGGCGGGCATTATGTGGGCGTCTTCGAGCGGCCGTGGCTCGACATTCCGCCCACCAGGCACCTGGTCTCCATGCGCTATCACGAGTTCTTTCGCTTTGTCGACGGCGTGATTGTCGAGATGCAGGCGCTCTGGGATATCCCGGCGCTGATGATGCAAGCGGGCGCCTGGCCGCTTTCGCCGAGCCTGGCGCCGGATTGGCCCGTGATACCCGGACCCGCCTCCAACGACGGCATCATCACAGCGCCGCATGATGAGGCAAAGGCGCAAGCCAGCGTGCAGCTGGTCATGGATATGCTGAAGGCGCTGCGCAATTCGCCGGAGGGCGTGGCTGCC
The DNA here is from genome assembly GCA_965208195.1 of Phototrophicaceae bacterium. GTDB lineage: Bacteria > Chloroflexota > Anaerolineae > Aggregatilineales > Phototrophicaceae > UBA6055. Next base: position 112,539 of record CBDBOC010000003.1, read on the forward strand.
ATGGAGCTGGACCGCTATTGGCATCCCAAGCTGATGTGGTACGGGCCCGCTGGCATCGGCTCCATGCGCCGCATCCTGGGCTTCCGCAATTGGCATCAGACGCCCTTCCTCAAAGCGATGCCCGATCGCTTCGCCTTCCTGGAGAAAGGGGTCATGTTCGGCGACGGAGACTATGTCGGGTTCACCGCCTGGCCCGGCGGCCAATCGACTCTCGTGGGCGACGGCTGGCTGGGCATCGCGCCATCGGGACAAAGGCTGACCCGGCGCAGCCTGGATTTCTGGCGCTGTGAGAAAGGCATGATCCGCGAGAACTGGGTGCTGGTTGACCTGCTGCATATCTACGATCAAGTCGGCGTTGATGTCTTCGAGCGCATGCGGGAGTTGACCGTTTCGCGGCAAGCGAAGCCAATCAAGGTGTGAACGCGCAGCTGCCCGCGCCGGTGGCGGGCGCCTGCTGCAGCCAAGCCGGCCCGGGTTGGCGAAAGTCTGGCACAGCCCTGCCTCTTGACAAGGCTCGCGGAATATGTTCAACTGCCTTAAACGTTTAAGGTCTTGCTTTATGTCGGGCGTTTTTTCTGTTCCCGGGGGCGTGAATCAGCGTGTAACGCAACATGAGCAATCGACTCTGGCAGATCCGTGAAGTCCCCTTCCAACCGGGACGGTTGCAGCACTACGAGACGATCTTCGCAATCGGCAACGGTTATCTGAGTACGCGCGCGTCATACGAAGAAGGTTACCTCGGCGATGCGCCCGCTACGCTGGTGCACGGCATATTCAACCAGGCGCCCGGGCAGGCGGTGCCGGAGCTCGCCGTTGTGCCGAATTGGCTGCCGCTGCGGATATCGATTGACGGCACGCCTTTCAGCATGAAACCCGAAAGTTGCGACTTTATGCGCCCCGTCGGCGGGCTGATGTTCGGCTATCGGCGGACGCTGCACCTGGACAGGGCGACGCTGCGACGCGTAGTGCTGTTTCGCGCCGAAAGCGGCAGCACGGTGCGGCTCGCCTTTGAGCGTTTCGTCAGCCTCGACCAGCAGCACATTTTGGGCCAGCGCCTGACGCTCACCGCCCTCGAGGGCGCGCCTAGGATTCACGTCACGGCGGAACTGGCGCAGGCGCAAGACGACGCGGGCCATTGGCGTGATGTGGATGCAAGAGCGGAGGGCGACCAGATTGCTTTGAGCGCGGCGACCAGCCAATCCGGCTACCGAATCGCGCTGGCGGCGGGGCTGATGGCGCCGGGCTGTGTGGCAGCGGGCGCGGAAGCGAATCGGGCGACGCTGACTACCACATTCGAGTTGGAAGCCGGGCAGGTAGCGTCTGTCGACAAGCTCACAGCAATCTACACCAGCCGCGATGTCGATGATCCGTTGGCGTCAGCGCGAGCCGCCTTGCAGGACGCGGCCGTGGCGACCTACGATGCGCTGTATCAGCGGCATTGCCAGCGCTGGCAGGAAGCATGGGCGGGCAGCGACATTGAAATCGAAGGCGATGACAGCGCTCAGCTCGCGCTGCGTTTCGCCGCTTATCATCTGCTGATCGCCGCGCCACGTCACGATGACGATGTCAGCATTGGCGCGCGAACCTTGAGCGGACTAGGCTACAAAGGCCATGTCTTTTGGGATACCGAGCTTTTTGCGCTGCCGCCCCTGACGCTGACGCAGCCGGGCATCGCGCGCAATCTGTTGACGTATCGCTACAAACGGCTGGCGGGCGCCCGGCAGAAGGCGGCGGAGCAGGGTTACGCCGGCGCGCTCTTCCCCTGGGAAAGCACCGACACCGGGCTGGAAACCACGCCGCAGTGGTCCGATCCGCAGCCGGACGGCACGCGCATCCGCATCTGGACCGGCGATACCGAGCAGCACATCTGCAGCGACATCGCCTACGCCGTGCTGCAATACTGGCGCTGGACCGGCGACGATGCCTTTCTTTGCGACATGGGCGCGGAGATTGTGCTGGATACGGCCGTCTTTTGGGGCGAGCGCGTCGAAGCCAAGCACGGCCGCTACGAGATCTCCTGCCAGATCGGCCCCGACGAATATCACGAGAACATCGACAACAGCGTCTTCACCAATCGCCTGGCGCAGTGGCATCTGGAGCAGGCGCTGGCGCTGCTGGGCTGGCTGGAGGCCAATGCGCCGGATGTGGCCTGCCGGCTGGTTGCATCGCTGGACTTGACCGAGGCGCGCCTGGCACGCTGGCGGGATATTGTCGCGCGCATGCACATCCCCTTCGACAGCGAGCGCGGGATTCACGTTCAATTCGATGGATTCTTCGACCTGGAGTACGTGCCGGTCCTGGAATATCGGCCGCGCGTTGGGGGCATCTGGCACATGCTGGGGCATGAGCGGGCCTTGCGCTCGCAGGTTATCAAGCAGGCGGATGTCGTCATGTTGATGGCCCTGCTGGGCGCTGAGGTCGGCCCGGCTGAGGTGCTGCGCAACAACTTCGAGACCTACTATCCGCGCACCGACCACGGGTCATCTCTGAGCCCGGCGATTCACGCCTGGGTGGCCGCGCGCCTGGGGCTGGGTGAGATCGCCTGGCGGATGTTCGAGCAGGCGGCCGCCACCGACTTGGAAAATAACCAGGGCAATGTCGCTGATGGCATTCACGCGGCGGCTTGCGGCGGCTTGTGGCAGGCGCTGTTATTCGGCTTCTGCGGCTTGCAGCTGACGGAAGAGGGACCAGCGGTTGATCCCAAGCTGCCGGCGCATTGGCGGCGCGTATCCTTTTCAGTGACTTATCGGGGAGAGAAGCATCGCTTTGATGTCGTAAACCCCGCGGTCTAGGCGCGGTGACGGGTTGACCAACTGTCATCGCCAATCGCAAATCTATCCTTGTTGAGGAGGATGAAATGAAAGTTAGTCGAATTCTTGGTCTGGTAGTTGTGTGCGCCATGGCGCTTTCGCTGGTCGGCATCGCCGTCGCCCAGGACATGGTCACACTTCGCGTTTGGACGGGGTCTTCATCGCCGGTGGAAAACGAATTCAAGGAAGGGCAGATCGCCGCCTTTGAAGCAGCCAACCCCGGCATCGATGTCGAATTGCTGATTTCGCCCGATTACGGCACGCAGATTCGCGCTGGATTCGCCAGTGGCGATTACGCCGAGGTCTTCACGGTCGGCCAATTTGACTTCCCGCAGTGGCAGTACGATGGCTTGCTGGCGCCCGGTTCCATGTACATTGAGGCGCAGGACGATATCTACCAAGGTCTGCGCGATGCCTTCACCGCCGACGGCGAGCTCTACTGCGCGCCCAAGGACTTCTCCACGCTGGCGCTGCTCTACAACACTGACGCCTTTGAAGCTGCCGGCATCGACCTGCCGGACGCCGATTGGAGCTGGGACGATATGGCCGCCGCCGCCGCAGCCACCACCAATGACGACATGGTCGGCTTCAGCGCCGCCGCTGACAAGTTCCGCTGGATGGCGCTCTTCTACGCCAATGGCGGCGAGGTATTCGATATGGACGGCGCTGTCGCCATCGATAGCGAGGCCGGCGTGGAAGCGCTCGCCTTCTACCAGAGCTTCATCGCTGACGGCACGGGCGAGCAGCCGGGCAACTTGAATGCCGGCTGGAACGGCGAGGCCTTCGGCCAAGCTTCCGCCGCCATGACCATCGAAGGCAACTGGGCCATCGGTTATCTCAACGATACCTTCCCCGACACCAATTGGGGCGTTGCCGAGATTCCCGTCGCGCCCAACGGCGGCCGCGGCACCTTGACCTTCACCGAGTGCTGGGCGGTCAGCAGCCGGGCTGAAGGCGATGTCGCCGCAGCGGCTTGGGCGCTGGTCAACTTCCTGACCGGCGAAGGCGAGCATGGCGCGCATGCTGTAGCCGCTGCGGGCTTCGGCGTGATGCCGGCGCGCGCGCAATTCGCTGACCTGTGGTCGGAGACTGTCGGCGAAGAATACGCCGCCTTTGTCACCGGCGCGAGCTATGCCACCGCGCCCATTTTCCCGCTGGGCTTTGGCGATTTCGACGCCGCTATCAATGAAGCGACGACGCTGGTGATGGCGCTGGAAGAAGACCCGGCGGATGCATTGGCGGAAGCCGCGGACGTGGCGCGTGAGATCCAGGCAGAAATGGAATAGACACGCGCATCGCAGCTGGCAAAAGCAATGGGGGTTGGCGGCGGTCAGCCCCCGCTCAACTATAATGAATACAGTTTCTTGGTTATCGTTTGATGTCAGCGGAAACAGAACCCAGCAGCAGCCTCAGCAGCGCCAAGGTGACGACGCGGGCGCAGCAGCAGCGCGCCGATGCCATCGCCGGCATGACTTTCGTCGGCCCGGCCATGCTGGTGCTGGTCGTCTTCTTGATCTTGCCGCTCTTGGTCGCCTTCTATTTCAGCTTCACCAATTGGTCCGGCACGCGCCCGCTGGATCGGCCGGATGCTTACGAGCAGGTCGGCTTCAAGAATTATCAGCGCTGGGTGATAGACGGGCGCCGCGTCGACGACTTCTACCGCGCCGTACGCAACACGGTGTATTATGTCCTGGGCGTCGTGCCGGTGCAGACGGTGATTGCGCTGCTGCTGGCGGTCATCGTCAATCAGCGCTGGCTGCGCGGCAAGAGCTTTTATCGCACCGCCTTCTACTTCCCGTCGATCACATCGTCCATCGTGGTCTCGTTTATATTTCTGTTCCTCTTCTCCGCCGGCGGGCCGATCAACGCGGTGCTGAGCTTGTTGAGCCCCTACTATGAGCCGGTCGCCTGGACGACCAACAACGACGGCGTCTTGCACTTGCTGCTTGAGGGCATCGGCATTACCGAAGACACGCTCGGCGGTTGGGTGGAGACTGAGATCATGGACCTGGAGATCTGGGACTGGATCGCCGGGCCCAGCGTCGCCATGTCGACGATTATGGCGCTGGCGATCTGGACGACATCGGGCACGCTGATGGTCATTTACTTGTCGGCGCTGCAAGGCATTCCCTCGAGCGTCTACGAAGCGGCCGAGGTCGATGGCGCCAGCAATTGGGCGCAATTCCGGCATATCACGTTGCCGCTGCTGAAGCCGACGACCTTCTTCGTGGTCACGCTGGGCTTGATCGGCACCTTCCAGGTATTCGACCAGATCTATGTGCTGCAGAACGACCAAACCGGACGGACCACGACATCGGTGGCTTATCTGGTCTACGCAACGGCCTTCGAGAGCAGCAGCCCGAATCTGGCTGAGGCGTCCGCCATCGCTATCGTGCTTTTCGTGATCATCTTCGTGGCCACCATCTTGCAGCGGCGTTTCGTCGGCGGCGACCAAGCGGAGGACTAGGCATGGGCAACCGCGGCAACAGCGATGGTTGCGCGCAATACTCACTATGGCGGAGGATCTACACTCTTACCACCGAGGTCACCGAGGGATAGCGAGTACACCGAGTTATGTTTTGCTTTATGGCGCCGATCGCGACTACGCCCCAGCGCAACCTGCAAGTCGCGAAATACAGAGCGTGTAGGGGCGAGACGGTGGCTAGCCCGATGGCCTTATTCGATTGTTGCGTGTGGGCGACTCACAGAGTTGTCCCTGCAGGAGTCTCAATGGGTGGGCGTCCCTTAGAAGGAGAGGGCTAGGCGAGCGATGACGGCGACGATGGCGACTGCCAGACCGCGACCTCTGCGCACCGGACTGCGTCTGCTGCTGAAAGCGCTGGCTTTGGGTTTCCTCTTCGCCTTCGCCGTCATTGAGATCGCGCCCTTCGTGCTGACCATCGCCAATTCCTTCAAATGCGATGCCGCCGTCGAGAACCGCCCCATGCCCTTCATCCCGCGCCTCGAAACGGTGACCTGCCGGAACGAAGAGGGCGACTTCATCTCCGCTGACGAACAGGTCGACGGCATTTTCTTCTCGCCCTCGGTTGATGGCTACCGCCGGGTGCTGAACGACAAGCTGCCGCGCTGGGCTTTCAACACCGCTTTCTTGTCGATTGCCGTCACGATCCTGCGCGTCATCTTCGATTCGATGGCGGGTTATGCGCTGGCGCGGCTACGCTTCCCGGGCAATCGCGCGCTCTTCTTCATCATCCTGGGCACGATGATGATCCCGGGGGTGGTGCTGCTTATTCCGCGCTTCTTGCTTTTGAAGCAGCTGGGCCTGCTGAACACGTATCAGGGTTACATCGTCACGCTGGCGGCCGATGCCTTTGGCATCCTGCTGATGAAGCAGTTCTTCGAGTCGATCCCGCGCGAAGTAGAAGAGGCGGCCATGGTCGATGGCGCCAACCGCTTTGTGATCTTCTTCCGCATCGTGCTGCCGATGGCGACGCCGGCGCTCACCGCCTTGACCATCTTCGGCTTTCAGGGCAACTGGAACAACTTCATGGACGCGCTGATCATCCTCGGCGGCAACACCGACCTGTACAACCTGCCGCTGGGCTTGACGGTGCTGCGTGGCTCGGGGCTGGATGTCCAGTATGATTTGGTGCTGGCCGGCTCGGTGATTACGACCTTGCCGATGGCGCTGATCTTCCTCTTCTTCCAGCGCTACTTCGTCGAGGGCATCAGTTACACGGGCTTGAAGGGCTAGCCGATGAGCGTCCTAAGCGTGTGGTGGCGCGCGTGCCGGCATCTCCATTTGCGCGGCTACATCTACGTTTGGGCGAGTATTTGTTTCGTCTTGACGGCGCTGCCGATTGTCACGGCGCCGGCGGGTTTCGCCGGTCTGGTCGCGCTCAGCCGGGCCGCGCTGCGCGGGGAGCGCGCCGACCTCAACATATTTTGGCAGGCCGCGCGTGAGAACCTCGGGCGGGGCGCGTTGCTGGGCGTCATTTCACTGCTTGTGGTCACGGTTAACGTCAGCAATCTGAGTGCTTATGCCGAGCCGACAGTGCTTAGCGGCGCCATGCGAACGATCTGGCTGGGCGCGATGCTGTTCTGGGTTGCGCTGATGTTCTATTGCTGGCCCATTTATTATGCGATGGAGCGGCCGAGCGTGAAGGGTGCGCTGCGCAATGCGGCGCTGATGATCTTGCTGAATCCCGTCTTCACGCTGCTCCACCTGGCCGGCCTGGCCCTGCTCGCCGCGCTTAGCCTGGCGATACCGCCTTTTGCCTTGCTGCTGGCCCCGGCTGTCGCGGCTATCGTCAGCGCGAGCGCGGTGAGGGATCGCCTGGCGGGCGCCGATGGCAAGGGCGATGCCGCCGAGCCGGGCGCGGGCCAAGGGGCTTGGTAGACCAGGGCGTCAATTGCGGCGAAATCAGGCTACAATGCGGCCGTGTCATCCGGTCGCCGGGGGGTTATGCCGACAATCAAAGATGTCGCCAAAGCAGCGGGCGTGTCCATCGCCACGGTCTCGTATGTGTTGAATGACAAGCGCGAAATGGTCAGCGAGCCGACGCGGGAGCATGTGCTGAGCACGGCGCGCGAGATGGGTTATCGGCCGAATATCACGGCGCGAAATCTACAAGCCAATCGCGCCGGTCTGATCGGCTACGCTTGGCAGATCGCGCCGGAGGAACTTGAGTCGTCGCCGATGATGGCGCAGTTCATGTTCTATCTGGCGCAGGCGGTCGAGGCGGCAGGTTACCACATGCTGACCTTCACCCACCCGCCGGATGATGCGATCGCGGTATATGACGACTTGATTCGCTCCGGCCGCATTGATGGCTTCGTGCTGGCGGAGACGCGGCAGGCCGACCCTCGAGTGGCCTTCCTGCTGGAGAGCGGCGTGCCCTTCGTCAGCTTCGGCCGGACGAATAACAGCTGGGAATTCCCCTGGGTGGATACCGATGGCCGCGCGGGCATGCGCTGCGCTGTCGAGTACCTGGCCGGCATGAAGCATCGGCGCATCGCCTTCATGGGCTGGCCCAGTGATTCCCTCAGCGGCAACGACCGTTTGGCGGGCTATCTTGAGGGCATGCGCGCGCTGAAGCTGCCGATTCAAGACGCCTTCCTCTTCCAATCCGACTATCCCAACGGGCAGATCGACGGCATCCTCGCGTCCTGGCAGCGGCTGCCCGCGAATCAGCGGCCGACGGCGGTCATCGTCATCGCCGATTACCTGGCGATTGAAGTGATTAGGGCGGCGGAGCGGCACGGTTTTCGGGTCGGCGAGACGCTGTCGGTCGTGGGCTTTGACGGCATACCCATCGGGCGCATCATCCAGCCGGCGCTGACCACACTGCACCAGCCGATGCAGCGCATTAGCCATGCCCTGCTGGAGTTGTTTCAGGCGACGCAAGCCGGTGGCGCGCGCCACGATACCTCACGCTTGATTGCGCCGGAGCTGATCATCCGCGAATCGAGCGGACCGCCTCCAGCTGAGTGAGAATGTCCACCACACGCGCGCCCGCCAGGCCCTGGGGCAGGTGGATATCGGCGTGCGCGACGGCTGAGCCGCCGATACCGACGGTGAGGCAGCCGGCGCGTTTGGCGGCAGAAACGCCGGCCGCCGCATCTTCGAAGACCACGGTCGCTTCCGGCGGCAGGCGCAATTGCCGCGCCACCCAGAAGAAGAGCGCCGGGCTGGGTTTGGGCTGGCTGACCGAGCGGCCGTCGCCGATGACATCAAAGTGGTTGCTCAACTCAAGCCGCTCAAGGACGAAGCGGGCATTCTTGCTGGCGGATGCGATGGCCAGCTTCAAGCCGCCAGCGCGCGCCTCAGCGAGAAAGTGCGAGACGCCCGGCAGGATGTCCGCCGGCGTCAGCCCTTGTAGCTGCGCCTGATACCAGTTGTTCTTGCGCGCCATCCAGGCTGCCGCCTGCGCTTGCGGGATTTCGCGCCCGTTCAGCAGCCGCCGCAGACTCTCGCTGCGCGAGACGCCACGCAGGCGCTCATTGTCGGCGCGGGTGAAGGGAATGCCGTTTTCATCCGCCAGGCGCTTCCAGGCGCGATAGTGGAATTCGGCAGTATCGGTGATGACGCCATCGAGATCGAATACAAGAGCTTTCGTTGGCATGGATGCCGTCCTAGCGCCTGAATGGCAGAGGGTATCACTGCCGCCGCGGGGTAGCAAGTCAGCGCCGTGTTGGAAGGGCCTGGGCGCTCACAGCATCGAGGGACTGGCGATCAGCCACGCGCGGACGGGCGACAGAAGTAGTTCCAAGCAAGAAACGGGAATCATAGCGACGGTTTTGTCTACCCCATCCCCGGCCCTTCCCCGAATCATCAGGGAAGGGTGACTCTACGTTGAGATTGGCATGTTTTTCGGAATTCGCATGAATGACTTGGTTCTAGTGAGCATTCCTGTGTGTAGGCATGACCACTGTCTGGCCGCCGAAGCTGTCGTCGATGTCGCGCGTGTGGACAAGCCGGTTGGGGTTGATTTACGCCGGGCTCGCGGGCGCGCAGGAATCTCGCACAATTAGCTCCGGCTCAACCAGAATTCGTTTCTTCAACGAAGGATCATCGGGCGAGTCGATGAGGGCGAGCAGCAGATCGATGGCCTCGGCAGCGACTTTCTTTATGGGACGCCGCAAGGTGGTAAGCTCGGGATGGCAGGCAAATGTGCCATCGGTACCGTCAAAACTTGTTACGGATACATCGTGCGGAACTGACAGACCTAGCTGCAGAATGCCTTTAAGGGCGCCCAAGGCAAAGGCATCCGCCGCGCAAAAGATGGCCGTCGGTGGATCAGGCTGCTGCATCAGGGATTTGGCATGCTGAATTGCCAAGCGATGCAAACGCTCCAAGGCGACGAATTCTTCCGGCAGATAAGGGAAGCAATCCACGGCTGAAACATAATTGTCGGGTATGGTAAGTCCTCTTTTTGTCAGGTGCTCCCGGAACAGTTGAAATCTTTCCGGTATCAAAGGCCAAGCCAAGCTTCCCATGAAGGCGATTTTACGGTGCCCCAACCCGATCAAGTAATCGAGAATCAGTTTCATTCCACGCGCTTCGTCGGTGTGGACCATGGGCGGCTGAATGTCAGCACCAGCGGCGACCGATACATAGGGTTTGTCCAATTTTTCCCATTTGCGCGCCGCATCCCGGTAGCTGGGCATATCGCCTAGCAACAAAAAGCCATCAAATAGTTGTCCCTGCAGAATGGTCAACTGGGATTCAACGCTATCCGCGCCACACTTGACGTTGGCGACGAAGAGCTCGACGCCCCTTGTCTGAGCGGCGAGCTGCAATTCCATGCCCAGCCTGCCCATGAACCAGCCGCCCGGATTCAGGTTGACCGCGCCTAATGATACCAGTGCGATTTGAGCGCAACGCGGAAGCAATGGGATTGGGCTGATAACCCAGGCGCTGGGCGATCTCGCTCACGCGCTGGCGTGTTTCGGCGCTGATGCGAACACCATCTGTTCTGTTGTTCAATATCTTGGATACGGTGCTAATAGACACGCCGGCCGCTTCCGCGATATCGCGAATGCCTACGGCTGGTTTGCGGGACAACTTGCAAGCCCTTCGTCTAATGTTTAGGTCGTTAGCGCGTATTTTGCCTAATCCGCAAATCAACTGACGAACTAATTGAACAAACGTTGTTGCGAAAACGATTGTTCATGTTATTCTAGTCTCAATCACTGGAAGACGCTATACTTGGATGGGCAATGTTTCGCTGTAGGCTGGCATCTTTCAATGGTTGCCTTTTCTTTTCCATTAGTGCAAGGAGAATTCTAATGTACATGATTAATCGCAGGGCGCTGCTCTCAATAGTGGTCTTGGCGGCTGTGGTTTTGCTTTCCGTTGGGCTCGTCTCGGCCCAAGAACAAACCGAAGTCGGCACGCCGCGCGCCACGACCTTGATCGTCGACAACCTTGGCGGGCGCGTCAATAACCCGACCCAGACCAACCCCTACCAAGCGGGCACGCACCAGAGCGCTGGTTTGCACCAGTTGGTCTATACAAATCTGTGGGAAATCAACACGGCGACAGGCGAGCAATTCCCGGCTTTGGCGGCGGAGATGCCAGAGGCGCTCAACGACGATTTCACCAGCTTCCGCGTTACCTTGCGCGATAATCTGCGCTGGAGCGATGGCGAACCGATCACGACCGCTGACATGGCTTTCAACATCGACATGATCTTGAATACGCCGGAGTTCCCCTATAGCGGATTCTTGTCACAGGTAATTGACAACTACGAAGTCGTTGATGATCTGACGATCATTCTCAACCTCAAGCGCTCGGAGCCGCGCCTGGCTTACACACTCGGCGTTCACATCTGGGGCGACAACTTCCGCATGGTGCCAAAGCACATTTGGGAGAACGAAGACCCGGCGACCTTCCAGAATTATCCGCCGATCGGCAGTGGTCCATACACCTGGACGGACTATGACCCCAACGGCAATTGGTTCCTGTATACCAAGCGCGAGGACTGGCAGCACACCGATGTCGGCCAGATTTATGGCGAGCCGGGGCCGGAGTATGTGCTCTTCCGCTTCTATGGCACGGAAGAACGGCGCATCATCGCCGCCATTCAGAACCAGTTGGATATCTTGACCGATATCTCGCCGGAAGCCTGGGACATCCTGCGCGATGCCAACCCGAATGCCGCCGCCTGGCACCAGAACTTCCCCTATGCGAATTTCGATGACCCCTGCGAGCGCGGCATCGTCTTCGCCAACCATCAGGCGCCATGGGACAACCAGAATGTGCGCTGGGCGATGGCGCTGGCGACCGACATCAAGAGCGTCGGCTTGGCGACATTCGCCGGCATTTTGCGCGTATCGCCACTGGCTGTGCCGCCGGTGCAAGTCATCCATGACGCCTTCCACAAGCCGATGCGCGACTGGATGACGGAGTTCGCCTTTGAGGACGGCTATCAGCCCTTCGACCCCAACTACGCGGTCGACATCGCTGCCATCTTGGCGGAGCAGGGTATCGAGGGCTTGCCTGAGAGTGAAGAGGCTTTGGTGGATCTCTTCGGCGTCGGCTGGTGGAAGCATGACCCGGCCAAAGCGACGGAGATGCTGCAAGCTGAGGGCTTCACGCTGGAGAACGGCGCCTGGCACAAGCCGGACGGCAGCCCCTGGCAGATCAACATCAACTCGCCCTCGAACTTCGAGGTGCAATCGCAGCGTTTGGCTTTCGCAGTCGCCGATAATTGGCGCGACTTCGGCATAGACGCCACCGTGCAACAGATGGACGGCGGCACCTTCTGGAGCAATTACAACAACGGCACTTTCGACGCCGGCTCCTATTGGCCCGGCTGTGGCGCGCTGCCCGATAGCTGGGATCTGCTGGACGCCTTCTGGCACAAGCGGCATATCGTGCCCGTCGGTCAGCCGGCGCCGGGCAACGCCATGCGCTATGACAGCGACGCCCTCAGCGGCATTCTCGATCAGATCGCGCCGCTGCCCAGCGACCATCCGGACACCATTCCGTTGCTGACCGAATTCGAGAAGCAGTTCATCGTGGAGCGGCCCTGGCTGCCCATGTTCGGCACCTCGAAATTCGTGCCGGTCGTCACGACTTACTGGGACGGCATGCCCACCGCCGACAACTTCTACGAAGGACCTTGGTGGTGGTGGTCACTGTTCAAGTATCACATGCCCTTCATCCAACCGAAGTCTGACGGTTAGGCTGGAGAGATAGCGACTTGAATTGGGTCTGTTCCTTAGGGCAGGCCCAATTCAAATTGCGCGAGATTCCCGTATGCAATTTGCGAAGTTCGTGGTGACGCGGATCATCGCCTATATCTTGGTGATATGGATCGGCATCACGGTCGTGTTCTTTGTGCCGCGCTTCATGCCGTCGGACCCGGTCGAGTCAATGCTCGGCCGGATCATGAGCCAAGGCGCCTATATGGCCGCGGATCAGGTCGAGGCGATGCGCGCCACACTGACGCAGGCTTTCGGCTTGGAAGGGTCGCTGGCGGACCAGTATTTCGGCTTCTTTCACCGTACCTTTGTGACGCGCGAATTCGGCCCGTCGCTGTCAATGTTCCCCACGCCGGTGAATGAACTGATCGGGAACGCCCTGCCCTGGACCCTCGGCTTGCTGCTGTCGTCAACCATCATCGCCTGGATCGTCGGCAACGCCATCGGCCTGCTCGCCGGTTACAAGAGCCGGTGGATTTCCTCGCGCGCGCTGGAAGTCATCGCCATATTCGTCTACCCCATCCCCTACTACATCACCGCCCTCATCTTGATTATTTTGTTCATCCACATCAACCCGATCTTCCCGCTGTTTTTTTCCGTCCGTGGCGATGCCTGGTCCTGGCAATTCATATCCAGCGTGATTTACAACTCGATCCTGCCGGCGCTGTCGATCGTGATCGTCGGCTTTGGCTGGTGGGTCTTGAGCATGAAGGCGCTGGCGTCAAGCATCTCCGAAGAAGACTTCGTCTACTTCGCCAAGCTGAAGGGCGCTGGCGAGGGGCGCATCATGACAGCTTACGTGCTGCGCAACGCCATATTGCCGCAGGTCACCGTGCTGGCGCTGCAATTGGGCGCCATTTTTAACGGCGCGCTGATTGCGGAGATTCTCTTCAGTTATCCCGGCTTGGGCACGCTGACCTATAGCGCCGTACTGCAAGCCGACTATAACTTGCTGATGGGCACGATCACGATTTCCATCATTGCGGTGGCAACGTCTACGTTGATAATCGACTTGCTGTACCCCTTCTTTGATCCGCGGATCAGACAGAGATAATGATGCGCCAGTCCAATCCCCGGCTGACTGTTGGCATTGTGATATTGGCCGCATTCATCATTCTGGGCGGCATCTTGCCCTTCTTCTCGCCGGAGGACCCGCGCGACTGGATCCGGCATCCGCGCAACTTGCCGCCCAGCGCCGAGCATTTGCTGGGCACGACGAATTTGGGGCAAGATACATTCTGGCTGCTGTCTTACGCGACGCAGAACTCGCTGCTTATCGGTGTCTTCGTCGCGTTTTTCGCCACGCTCATCGGCGTATTCGCGGGTCTGGCGGCGGGATTCCTCGGCGGCATCCCGGACCGCGTCATCACCTTGCTGGCGGATGTCTTCATCGTGGTGCCGTCATTGCCCATTCTCATTTTAATGTCGTCCCTGCTGCAGGGGCGCGCCTCACTGATCCTGATAAGCATCATACTAATCATCTTCAATTGGCCGTGGCCGGCGCGGCAGATGCGCTCGATCGCGCTGAGCATGCGCGAGCGCCAATTCGTGAACACGGCGCGTTTTTCCGGCTCGCGCACGATTCACATTTTGGCGGAAGAGATCGTGCCGCATATTTTCAGTTGGGCGATGGCCAACTTTGTAAACACCGTGCTAGTCGCCATCGCCATCGAGTCCGGCCTGGCGGTGATCGGACTGTCGAGCCTGGAAGAAGCGACGCTGGGCACGATGATCTACTGGGCGCTGCAGCATCAGGCGTTGCTGGGGCAGCGCTGGTGGTGGATCGGCTCGCCAGTGGTCGCCATTATCCTGCTCTTTATCGCCCTGTTCTTGATATCGACCGGCATATCCAGCTTGTCGGCCGAGCGGCGGGGGCACGGCGATGCTTAGGCTGCGCGACCTACGGTGCCACTACCATACGCCGCGCGGCGTGGTGCAGGCGGTCGACGGCGTCAGCATAGATATTCGCCCGAATGAGGTGCTGGGCATCGCTGGCGAATCGGGCTGCGGCAAATCGACTTTGCTCAAGGTGCTCTATGACTACGTTCAGCCGCCGCTGCAGATCGTCTCCGGCAGCTACGAGGCGGATTTCCCTGATGGCAAGGGTAAAGTCAAAACCATCGGACCTGGTGAAATTCGGGAGCACTGGTGGGAGTTCATCTCGTATATTCCGCAGGGTTCGATGAGCGTGCTCAACCCGGTGATTCGCATCGAGAGTCAGTTCTTCGACGCCGTGCCCAGGGGTCATCCGCTCAAGGCGAAAGGCAAGAGAGCGATACGGGAGCGCGTGGCGGCCTATTTGAAAGAGCTGGAGCTGCCGGTCGAGGTGCTGAAGTCGTATCCCCATCAACTCAGCGGCGGCATGAAGCAGCGGGTGCTGGTGGCGCTGGGCACCTTTCTGCACCCGCAGACTGTACTGGCTGACGAGCCGACAACCGCGCTGGATGTCGTTGTGCAGAAGGGCATCTTGCTGATGCTGACTGAGCTGCAGCAGCAGATGGCGAATACGCTGGTCGTCGTCTCGCATGATATGGGCGTGCACTATCAGATCAGCGACCGGCTGGCGATCATGTACGCGGGCAAGCTGGTGGAATACGGCCCAACCGATGTCATCTTTAGAAATCCTTTGCATCCTTATACGCAGATGCTGATACAGTCGCTGCCGCGCGTGGGAGACCGGGCGCAGCGCACGGGCATCTCGGGCCGGCCGCCCAACTTGATCAATCCGCCGGCGGGCTGCCGCTTTGCCGCGCGCTGCCCCAAAGTGATGGAGCACTGCACGCATCAAGAGCCGGCGCTGATTCAGCTTGAGCCGGAGCACTTTGTGTCGTGTCATCTGTATGGCGAGGCTGCCTCGTGAGCGCAAACCTGCTGGAACTGCGCAAGGTCAGCAAAGTCTTCCGCATCGGCGGTTTGGTATTGGGCACGCGCCTGGTGGCCGTGGACGATGTAAACCTGAGCTTGCCGGCGGCCGAGCCGTCGATATTGAGCATCGTCGGGGAATCCGGCAGCGGCAAGACGACGCTGGCGCGCATCATCCTGGGGCTGGAGCAACCGACAGCGGGCGATGTGCTCGTTGACGGGAATCTCTTGTTTGCGCAAGGCGGCGACGGGCTGAAAGGCCGTGATTACTATCGCGCGGTCCAGCCGATCTTCCAGAACCCCTTTGAAGCCTTCAGCGCGCGGAGAAAGGTTGACCGCTATCTCTTTGGCGCTGCGATTCGCCTGGGCATCGCCGCCGACAGAAAGGAAGCGCGTGAGATTGTGGCCAACGTGCTGGAGTCAGTCGGGCTGGACCTGTCGCGCGTGGAGGGCAAGTACGCCAACCAGTTTTCCGGCGGCGAGTTGCAGCGAATCTCGGTGGCGCGCAGCCTGATCCCGCGGCCGAAACTGATCGTTGCTGACGAACCGGTGAGCATGATTGATGCTTCGCTGCGAATGAATATCGTCAACCTCTTCCTCGAGCTGAAAGAACGCTACAAGGTCAGCTTCGTCTATATTACGCACGATCTGTCGACCGCCTACTACGTCAGCGATTACATCGCCATCATGTATCGTGGCAGCGTGGTGGAATACGGACCGTCGGAGCAGATTTTGACCGATTCGGCGCATCCTTATACCGAGCTGCTGCTCGATTCCGTGCCGACTGTCGACCAGCGCTGGGAACGCGATGTGACGCTGCCCGATATCGAACTGAAGGAATACCAGGCGCAGGCTTGCAAGTTCGCCAAGCGCTGCAAGTACGTCCAGGCGATCTGCGAAAATACGACGCCGCCGATGGTGCAAGTCTCTGACGAGCGGCAGGCGCTTTGTTACAGGCCGGTCGATTTTGAGGCGCCCCTCACCCCCCGGCCCCCGCTCCCACAAGGGGCGAGGGCGAGCTGAACACTGCGCGGGCGTCGTGGCGAGGGGCCCCGGTTTACGTTTGGGGCGGCGAATCACAGAGTGGCGCCTACAGAATTCGACATTGGCGAGGTCACGAGGGGCGGGAGGGCGAGACAAGTCTCGCCCCTACAGAATTCGACGGAGAGGGCAAGGTATTTTGCGTGGGCGGCGGCATTGCCGGGCGAGTGTCCACAGAATTCGATGTTGGCGAGGTCACGAGGGGCGGGAGGGCGAGACAAGTCTCGCCCCTACATTGTTGGTTGTTCTATTGTGAAGTTTTTTTAGGGGCTGCTGATTGGCTTATGGACGAGGTGTATTGATGAACTATTTCAACGGATTGCATCTGAATATGGGCAACATTTCGCGCTTGTCGAAGGCGAAGACGCGCTCCATCAGCGCGGAGAACTTCAAGGGCGAGAAAGGGGCGGGCGGCATGGCCACCGAGGGCTTCTCGCTATCGGCGGCGCAAGACCTGGGGCAGGGCTGGAAGGTATCGCCTTGCATCGGCCTCGACGCCAACAGCGTGACGACGCTGGCCGAGATCGAGGGGCCGGGCGCCATTCAGCATATCTGGATCACCACCTACGCCAAATACTGGCGCTCGTTGATCTTGCGCTTCTATTGGGATGATGAAGAGACGCCGTCGATCGAGGCGCCCTTTGGCGACTTCTTTTGCAATGGCTGGACGGAATACTGTCACGTCAACTCGATGCCGATATCGGCCAATCCCCACAGCGCCTTCAACAGCTATTGGGAGATGCCCTTCCGCAAGAGCGCCCGCGTCACGATAGAGAACTTGCTGGATGTGCCGGTGCAGCCCATGTTTTACCAGTTCGACTATACGTTGACGGATGTGCCGGAGGATGTCGGCTACTTGCACGCGCAGTGGCGGCGCAGCAACCCGCTGCCCTATAAGGAAGTGCATACGATCGTCGACGGCATCCAGGGCATGGGCCATTATGTCGGCACTTACATGGCTTGGGGCAGCAACAATCGCGGCTGGTGGGGCGAGGGCGAGATCAAATTCTACATGGACGGCGATGGCGACTTTCCCACGATCTGCGGCACGGGCACGGAAGACTATTTCGGCGGCGCCTGGTGCTTTGGCAATCAAGAGGGCCAATACATACCGTTCACGACGCCTTATTTGGGCTTGCCGCAAGTGATCAAGCCCGATGGCTTCTATCAGAGTCAGCAGCGCTTCGGCATGTATCGCTGGCATATACCGGATCCGATCCGCTTTGAAGAAGACCTGAGCGTGACGATACAGGCCTTGGGCTGGCGCTCAAGCATGCTGCATGGGGCGGACTTTGAAGAGGCGCGCTACTTGCCGCTGCAAGATGATATCGCCTCGACGGCGTTCTGGTATCAGGCGGAGCCGCATGCGACCTTCCCGGAGTTGCCGGATCGGGATTACCTCGAGGTGATTTAGGCAGATCGTCGACGTGCCGGCAATCCGGGCGTCGCATCACTGTCTCAGTTGCCTTCAGGCTGACTCCAAGCGCCAAGCGAGTCACGACCGTCGCTAAGCCAATCCAGGCTAAAGCGCGCGAAGACGATGCCGCCGCTGTTTCCGCGCTCATAGAGCAGGCCGATGCGCATATCGTCCAGGACGCCTAGATCGCCGTAGGCCGATGGGCCGCTGTCAATGCGCTTGGCAATCGCCCAGGTTTCGCCCTCGTCGTAGCTCAGGCGGACGGTCATGTTCTCGCGCGCGGATTGGCTGTTCGGGTTGGAGAACAGGATGCGGCTTTTTCCGCCGAATTCGGCTTGGTCGCGCCAGGTGTAGCGGTGGATGCTGCCTTGCACGATGGGGTCGGGCAGGGCCGTGTCGTCCCGATGTTCCCGCGCCATCGACATGTTTCCAGCCGCGTCGAATCTGTGGACCATCACACCGCGATAATTGACGGGCGCGCCATCAGGACCGGTATTGTTGCGGAAGTTGACCATGATGTCGCCGCTTTCGAGCTCGACCGCCATGGCTTCGCTGCTGCCAAGCACAGCGCTGACGCCGCCGATGGTCCAGCTGCGCCCGTGATCGTCGCTCCAATAGACGTATGACTGCCCGCGCCGCACGGACTGCTCCCCTCGCGTAAGCTTGGCGCAGTAGAGCAGCCGACCGCGCGTCGCCGGGTTGTTGCGCAGGCCGCCGCGCAGTTGAATGCCGTGACCGGTCGCCGGGAAATTCATGCGCCAGTCTTCCGGGTGGTTGTAGCGCTCGGCCGCGTCAGCGTAAACGGCGGTGTAGCCCCGCTTCAGCGGTTTGTGGACTTGGGCGGTGATGTCGGTCTCGTTCAGCCAAGTGCGTCCGTGATCAACACTCTCGATGGAATAGGCGCGCCGCACGCCGCTGCCACCGGTGATGAACTGCTCGCCAAATTCGGTTTTGTTGAAGATGATGATCGCGCGCCCCTGGGGATTGGCCGGGTCCAGCAGGTCCAGCACCGGCGACGGGTTCTGCGCGACGTGCTCGGTGCCGTCGGGCAGGATGTTGCGCGCGATGGTGAAGACTTCGCCCCAGGATTGGCCGCGGTCTTGGCTGATCTTGCCGACGATGCGGATGATGCCGTTGTGATCGCCACAATTGGCCAGGCGCCCCTCCGCAACGGCCAGCAGATCGCCATTGCCCAGGCGCAGCAAGCTGGGAATACGGTAGCAGGCGTAGCCCTCGCTGCCGTTGACGAAGACTGGGTGGATGGAAAAGTCTCGGACGTGCGTCTAAGCTTGGCATGACTTAGCTCCCGGCAAGGGCCGCGCGCAGCCGGGCGTCCATTTCTGCGAGCGTGAGGCGGACGCTGACGATGTAGGGCGGCTGGTCGGGCGTCCAATGGCCGTAGGTCGTGGCCACGAAGGCGCCGTCCGGCAATACTTCCAGGCCTGGATAGGCGCAGTCGCCGAAGATGAAGTCGCCACGTTGCGAGCGCCCGTGATTGCGCATGAGGCGAATGCGATAGCTTCCCGCGCGGCCCTGAACAATATCGTCGAAGCTTCCCACCCAGGCGACCCAATCCGCCATCGTCGGGCTGAGCTTGGATTCGTCACGGAAGGTGATAAGCAGGCGCCCGTCCGGGGCGTACTTGCCGACGTGCCGGTCGCCGGTGAGTGTCGCGGGCAGTTGCGCTGGCACGGTCCAGGTTTCGCCCTCGTCATCGGAGAATATCACGAAGGAGTTGAAGCGCCGACTGTTTTCGCGCAGCAGCACCGCAATACGCTTGCCATCGGGAGAGCGGAGCCAACCCGGCTCGCAGAGGTCGGCTTCAGGATGGCGCGCGACCATTTCGGGTTCACTCCAGGTGAGGCCGCCATCGCTCGACCGGGTCTTGTAGAGCGTGATTGGCCGCGTGACTTCACCACGATTCCGCAAGAAGCGGCCATCGTCATGGAACAGCGCCAGATAGTCGCCATTCGCTAGCCGGCCCAGACAGGACATGGCGACGATGCCGCCGAAGTCGCCGATGGGCGCAAGCGGCGACCAAGTTTGACCGTCGTCTTCGGAGAGGGCCATGCGGATGGGATACAAGCCGGAGAACAGAATCAGCCGTTTGACGCCAAGCTTGTCGACCACGCGATGAATCGTGGGCACTTCAAGCGAGGTCGACCAATTGTCCGGCACGGGCAGGCGGTCGCTCCAGCTACGCCCGGCGTCATCGCTGCGCTTGAGAATGATCTGGCCCTTGCCGTGCCCGATGGGGTAAGCGGCGTAGATGGTCCGGTTGTCCTCAAGCAGGACGGTGGTCACATGGCCGAGGTATTGTTCCGGATGTCGATCGACCAGGACCTGACGCTGCGACTCGTATGCCAGGTCAATCAAGGGAATGGTCATCTACATTTGTCCTCTATATTGGGCTCGCTTGGGTCTACTCCGCTCAATCCCACCGTATCAACAGGGGGAAGCTAGCTTCTATGCACCCGTGCGCACTGAGCAAAGCTCCCGTCTCCGATGATTCGGACAGAGGCCGGCGGTGAGGTAGACCAAGCGCTCATCTGCATTTGTCCTCTACTGTGGACTCGTTGACCTACAGCGTCATCCGCGGATCGAGGGCGTCGCGCAAGCCATCGCCGATGAAGTTGATGCTGAGAACGGTAACCGCAATCATGAAGCCGGGCGGCAGCCACAGGTGCGGGAATTGCTCCAGCAGAGTCAACTGACGGGCGCTATTGAGCATGTTGCCCCAGCTGGGCGTCGGCGGCTGCACGCCTAGGCCGAGGAAGCTCAAGCCGGCTTCGATCAGGATGGCGCTGGCGGTGCCCAGTGTAGCGACGACGATCAGGTAGGGCACGACATTGGGCAGAATATGACGCAGGATGATGCGCGGACCGGGCGAGCCGATGCTGCGGGCGGCTTCGATGAACTCCATCTCCCGCAACTGCAAGACTTGCCCGCGCACGAGGCGACAGGTGCCGGGCCAACCGAGCAAGCCGATAACCAGCATGGTGTTGTAGATGCTCGGCCCCACAAAGGACACCACGGTGATGATGATGATGAGGCCGGGGAAACTCATGACGGTATCGGTGAAGCGCATGATCAGCGAGTCAGCTAACCCGCCATAATAGCCAGCGATCGCGCCCAGGAGCGTCCCAATCGCGATATAGATTGACACGGAGACGACGCCGACCGAAAGCGAAATGCGGCTGGCGAAAGCGAGACGCGCCCAAATGTCGCGGCCCGCTTTGTCTGTGCCGAGGACGTAGATTTCGTTGGGCGGTTCTTTGGTATCCAGCATATTGACCTTGAGCGGATCGTGGGTGGTGATTAGGGGCGCGAAGACGGCGATGCCGACCAGGACCAAGAGTACCAGCGTGCCTATGAGCGCCAGACGATGCCGCCGGTAGCGACGCCAGAAGCGCGATTGGAAGAAGTTCGATTGCTTCAACTCCGCCGCCAGTGCTTTTGACGTGTCGCGGGGCGCCGTCAGCTGCTGGTTCATGATCTGTTCCCGGATTCGCGCTCAGTCCGCATAACGGATTCGTGGATCGGCATAAGCGTAGACAATATCGGTGATGAGGTTGGCCAGGAGGACGAGCACGGCGGTGATCAGCAGCAAGCTCATGATCTGCGGGTAGTCGCGGTCGGTGATGGAGTCTATCGCCAGCTTGCCGATGCCGGGCCAACTGAAGACCGTTTCGATGATGACGGAGCCGCCGAAGAGCCCGGGCAGCCGCAAGCCCAGCACAGTAATCAGCGGAATCAGCGCGTTGCGCAGGGCGTGAACTGATAAGATGCGGCGTTGTTGCAGGCCTTTGGCGCGCGCGGTGGTGACGTAGTCCTGGTCCAGCACTTCGAGCAGGCTGGTGCGGGCGAAGCGCATCAAGGACGCCATGCTGGCGAAGCCGAGCACCGTGGCTGGGAGCAGCAGGTGGTGCAGGAGATCGACGGTGTAAGGCAGTTCTGTGCGCAGGCTGAGCATGCCGAAGGGCGGCAAGACATCAAGCTTGAGGGCGAATATGTAAATGCCCGCCAGCGCCAGGAAGAAATTCGGAACTGATATGCCGGCGAAAGCGGCGAAAGTCAGGCCATAGTCGAGCTTTGAATATTGCTTCAGCGCCGACAGCAAGCCCAGCGGAATGCCGACCACCACCGAAATCAGCAGGGAGGACACGGTGAGGATAAGCGTGGGGCCCAGGCGTTCCTGGATTCGTTGCATGACGGGGACGCTGTGGACATAGGAATAGCCCATATTGCCCTTCAGCGCTTCGGTCAGCCAAATGCCATAGCGAACGAAGAAGGGCTGATTCAAGCCCAGGTTCTCGCGCAGGACTTCGAGCTCGCCGGGGGCGATGGGCGCGGCCGGGTCGATCATGGCGATGATGGGATCGCCGGGCGCGATGTTGATCAGCACAAAGTCGATCAGCGTGATGCCGAAGAGGATCGGAATCGCCAGCGCCAATCGCCGGAGGATGTATTTTGACATCGTGTACGTGTATAGGGCAGGGCAGGGGCGACCCACCGGCTATGACCTGGCGGCTTGCCAATCCATCGGCCGCCAGGTATGCGCGATGTAGGGGCGAGCCACCGGCTCGCCCGTACGCACGTTGGGCTTTGGCTCGCCCGTACGCACGTTGGGCTTTGGCTCGCCCGCCACGACGACAACCTGTAGGGGCGCTTGAACCGCTGTGTCTACGCGCGGCTGCGAATCGCCCGAAGCCTACCCCAGCGCCCTATTCTTCCAGCCACCAAGTTTCAATGGCGTTGTAATTGGGTAAGTGACCAAAATACTGCGGCGTTGCATTACGCAGTTTGGCGGTCAGGACCCAGCCGCGGTTGCCCAGGCGAATCGGGATCATCGCGGCTTCGTCATCGAGGATGCCCTGCAGCTCCTGATAGAGGGCGACGCGTGTTGCGCGGTCGGGTTCGATGCGCCCGTGGGCCAGGATCTCATCGACGCGCGCGTTGTTGAGCTGGGTGAAGTTGAAGCCACCCTCGGCCAGCGTGTAGCCGGACTTGTAGTAGATGGTGACCGAATCGGGATCGGGGCCGAAGGCGTTGCAGATCGCCACGAGATCGAAGTCCATCTGGGTGAGCACGATATCGTTGTAATTGGTGCGATCGCCCGCGCCGCGCAATTCGATATTCAAGCCGACATCGGTGAGGAACTGCACGATGAAGAGCAGGTCGTTGGCCGGTTCTTCGCCGCCGAATACATAGTCGATAGCGCGGTCGGCTGCCCAATCGCCATCGGCAATCGCTTCCGCGATCAGCTCACGCGATTTATCGGGATTGAAGGAGTAGTCGAGCTCATGCGGATTGGGCTTGAGAAACTCCTGGCCCAGATGGTGATAGAAGGGCACGGCGAGTTGACTGTCCAGGAAGAGCTCGTCCGTGATCGTCTGGCGGTCGATGGCAAAGGAGATGGCTTGACGCACCTTCTTGGGAATGCGAGTGGTGTTGGCGGAAACGTTGCAGAAGACGTTGCTCGGCTGCCAGAAGATTTGAAAGTCGGGGTTATCCAGGAAGCGCGGCAGGTCGTCGGCGCCGACATTGGATGACATATCGATGTCGCCGGTTTCCAAGCCAGCCGGAATCGTGGAGCCATCGGGGAAGAACATATTGATGCCTTCGATATGCGGCGCGCCGCGGAAGTAGTCCTCGTTGCGCTCAAAGCGGATGAGCTGGTCGAGGTTGGCTTCCGCCACTTTGAAGGGCCCGGTGCCGATGGGGCTCTCGATGAAGAATTTGTTGCCGGACAGATCTGCGTAGGCGACATCGCCCAGGACATGCTCGGGCAAGATGCCGATATAGCTGAGGGTATCCAGCAAGGTGACGGCCGGCTGATTGACGCTGATGCGGACGGTATGGTCGTCGACCGCTTCCAGGCCGGCAATGCTATCGGCTTCACCGGCGACAAAGGCGTCAAGGCCCGCCAGATCCTGAAGGGAATTGCCCCAGAAAGTCGTGTTGTCGGGATGCACGGCGATGGTCAGGGTGAAGACGACATCGTCGGCGGTGAATGGCTCGCCGTCGTGCCAGACGACATCATCCCGCAGATGGAAGGTGAAGGTCAGGGCATCGTCAGAGATTTCCCAGCTCTCCGCCAAGACCGGGATCTGATCGGTGAAAAATCCGACATCGTAGGATATCAGGCTGTTGTAGATGAAGCGCATGATGTCGGACTGAACGCCCTGGACGCCATTGAGCGGGTCCATGCTGCGCGGGGTTTGACTGTAGGCGTAGTTTAGTACGCCGCCGTCCCGGGGCTCTTGGGCGATTGCGGCGCCCGTGGCAAGTACGAAGAGCAACGAGATTGCGAGAAGGGCATGAACAAGTCTAATCCGAAGCATTACATGTCTCCTTGGAAGGCTAGTTGTGTCCATCATCTGTACCTTTTGCGATAAAGCGCGCGTCTTTTGCGATCGCCTCCTTTCTGGCGCGCTGCTGCCGAGTAAGCGATACCGCAGCTTGTATTCTACCCTATCGTGATTGCTGCGACTATCAGGCAAGGCTTGGGAAGGTCGGCAATTGTCGCGCAAACTCGCGGGGGCGTCATGCGCTGTTTGCCCCGGGCGTGACGGCTGCGCAGATGGAATTCAAGTCGGAGGTCCGCACTGTTGTCGAGAAAACAGTCAGCCGGCTACAATTGAATTTGGCCGCGCTGGGCCCGCGTGACGAGAGACTTGGCCGGCCTAAATTGACGACGCAGCGACCGAGACGGGTATGCCAAATCAAGAGCGTGTAGCGCGATCATTGGAACTTTATCGACGGGCGGAAGCGCTGATCCCGGGGCGGACGCAGCTGATAAGCCGGCGCTCGAGCCAGTTCGCGCATGGCAACAGCCCGATTTACGCCGGGCGGGCCAAGGGCGCCCGCTTCATCGATGTGGATGAAAACGAGTACATCGACTGGGTCAACGCGGTGGGCGCGGTCATCCTGGGGCACGCCGATGAAGTCGTCGACAGCGCGGTCAAGGCGCAGATCGACCGCGGCAGCATTTACACGCTCAACAGCGCGCTGGAGATTGAGCTGGCCGAATTGCTCGGCGAAGTCATACCCAGCGCGGAGATGGCGCGATATACCAAGGGCGGCGGCGAGGCGAACGCAGTGGCGGCGCGCATCGCCCGCGGCGTCACCGGCCGCGAGCTGATCCTCTTCAGCGGTTATCACGGCTGGCACGATTGGTATCAGTCGGCCAATTATCTGGTCGATCCCGAAAGCGGCGAGTTCCCCTTCGCTGGCATTGAGCCGATGGGCGTACCGGCGGCATTGGCGGGCACGGCGCTGCCCTTCGTTTGGGGGGATTTGGCCGGGCTGCGCGTCCTGCTGCGGGCGCATGAGGGCGAGGTGGCCGCGATCATGCTGGAGCCGATGCGTTCGGAGATGCCGGCGCCGGGGTATCTGGAAGGCGTGCGTGAGCTGGCGCGGGCGCATGACGCGGTGCTGATCTTTGACGAGGTCTCCTGCGGTTTCCGGCCGCATATCGGCGGCGTGCAAGCGTACCTGGGCGTGACGCCCGATATGACTGTGCTGGCGAAGGCGATGTCCAACGGTTACCCGATGGGCGCGGTGGTCGGCTCCCGCGCGGTGATGGAGCCTGCGGGGCGCATGTTCATTTCGAGCTCGTATTGGAGCGACAACCTGGGCTTGGCGGCCAGCCTGAACACCATCCGCGAGCTGGATCGGCGCGATTCTGCCCGGCGCTTCGAGGCTTTGGGAGTGGCGCTGATCGAGCAGCTCAACCAAGCGCTGCGCGAGTCGGGGCTGGCGGGGACGTGTGGCGGCGTTTTTTGGAATCCAACGCTTCATTTTGACTTGCCGGACGAGAGCCTGCGCCCGACCGCCAACACCATCGTCATCCAGGAGATGGCGCGCCGCGGCATCCATTGCAACCTGAGCTTCAAGGCGACGCTGGCGCACACGCTGGAAGATATCGAGCTCACGGCGAGTGCCGCTGCGGAAGCCTTTGCTCTGATCAAGCGCGGCCTGGATTGGGGCGATCTGACGCAGCTATTGGAGAGCGACTTGACCAAAGAACCCTTCCGCCGGCTGGTGCGATGAGAGTGGTTGACGCTGGCGTCATCACGCAGAGCATGCCGGGGACGGCGAGCGCGGTCTATACGTTTCCGGCGCTGCTGGCTTGTCGCGACGGATCGCTGCTGTTGACCTGCCGGCGCGGCGCGGACAAAGACGGCGCCGATGAAGGGGTTGAGCTGTATCGCTCGCTTGACGGCGGGCGGCATTGGGCACTCATGGAGAGCGAGTTTCCGCTGGCGCGCGTCGGCGGGGCCGCGAGTTCGCTGCGCGTCGTGTATCTGACCGAGCTGGCTGCGGGTCATTTGCTGGCGGCGTCGATGTGGATCGACCGCGAGACGCATAAGGGCGCGCCGCTCTTCAATCCACGCACGGAGGGCTGCCTGCCGATGGGCATCTTTCTGGCGGATTCGTTTGATGGCGGGCGCAGTTTTAGCGCGTGGCGACCGGTGGACTTGCCGGCTGAACTCGGGCCGCCGAGCTTGACCAATCCCGTGATCAAGCTGCCTGAGGGCGCTCTGCTGCTATCGGTCGAGACCAACAAGCAGTACCACGATGACAGCAAGTGGTATCAGCGGGTCGTCACGCTGCGCTCAACCGACGGCGGGCAAAGCTGGGACGCGGCGAGCGATGCGGGTTACGATCCCTCGGGGCGGTTTTTCAACTGGGACATGCGTGTTGGCTTGGCTGTTGACGGGCGCTTGGTCAGCTTCGCCTGGAGCTACGACACCGAGGCCGGGCGCTATGGCAACATCCGCCGCCGCCTCAGTTCAGATTCGGGCCGGACCTGGACGCGGGCGCAGGACATCGGCATCGCCGACCAAGCCGGGCATCCGGCGATGCTGGCTGATGGACGGCTGGCGCTGGCTTGGGTCGATCGTTTTGGCAGCGGCTCAATCCGCGCCCGCGTGGCGAAAGACGCTTGCGCCGACTTTGACCCGGCCAGCGAAGTCGTCATCTATCAGCACCGTCAGAAGGCAAGACAAACGCGCGGCACTGCAGGCACGCTGGATGATATGAGCGTCTGGTCGTATGGCTTGCCTTATGCCGAGGCGCTTGCGGACGGCGATGTCATGGTCGTTTATTATGCCGGCGATCGGCAAACGATGGATATTCATTATGCGCGCTTGTCGCTTTAATCGACGGCGACCGGCCGCCCGGGACGCGTGATATGGCGGGCTGGTCGCTAACTGAAGCCGACCGCGAGTTCATCGCCCGCGATGTCGAGCCATTCTTGCCCGAGCGCATTTTTGACGCGCACGCGCATCTGTTTTGCCACGAGCACTTTGATTCGCTGCCGGCCGGCTATCGCGACATGCCGGCGCGGCTGGATCTGGCCAGCTATTATCGCTATATCGACTGGATTCACCCCGGGGGCCGAACACGCGGCGGCTTGTTCTTCGGTTTGGCTTTCGCGGGAGACCGCGGCGGCAACAACGGCTTTGTGGCTGAGGAAGTGCGGAAATCGACGCGCGATCGCGACTTCGGGCAGATGATCATCGCGCCCGATATGTCAGCCGAGGCGATATACGCTGGCGTGAAGGCAGGCGGCTTCGTCGGGCTGAAGTGCTATCACACGCTGGCGACCGGCTGCGAGCGGAGCTGGACGGCGCCGATTGAAGCTTATCTGCCGGCGCGTCACGCAGCGGTCGCCGGGGAGCTGGGGCTGTCGATCACCTTGCACATCGTGCGGGACCGGGCTTTGGCCGACCCGGTTAATCAGTCGACCATCCGGCGCTACTGCCAAACTTATCCCGATATGCGCTTAATCCTGGCGCACGCCGGGCGTGGCTTCAATCCCTGGCACACCATCGAGGGCATCGAAAGCTTGCGCGGGCTGGACAATGTCTATTTCGATACCTCCGCCGTGACCGAGGCCGGCGCCTTTGAGGCGATCATCGACGTCATGGGGCACGAGCGCCTGCTCTATGGCTCGGACTTTCCGGTCAGTCATGCGCGCGGTCGCTGCGTGGCTATTGGCGATTCGTTTCACTGGATTTACGCCGATGAGCTCGACCTGGCGGAAAAGCACACCGAACTGCGGCCGGTGCTGGTCGGCTTGGAGTCGCTGCGGGCGCTGCGCCTGGCATGCTGGCGGCTGCGCTTGAGCGACGGGCAAATCGAAGATATCTTCTACAATAACGCGGTTCAACTATTTGCTCGCCAATCATAGCCGGGGAGGGACCCATGCAGGCGTCGGAACGCAGCGTTCATAACCTGTTGGACTTGAGCGGAAGAGTCGCCGTCGTCACTGGCGCGGCGGGCTGGCTGGGCTCGGCGATGAGCCGCTCGCTGGCGGAAGCGGGCGCGCGCCTGGTCGTCACCAGCCGGGATGGCGACCAAGCCGAAGCCTTCGCCGCCGGTTTGCCGGGCGCCGGGCATCTGGGCTTGGCCTTCTCGCAGGGGGACACGGACAGCATCCCCGGTTTCGTGGCGGATGTCGTTGAGCGCATGGGCGCGATTGATGTGCTGGTCAACAATGCTTATGGCGGCCCGCCGGCCGATATTGATAGCGCCACTGCCGCCGATTTTGACGAGGCGTATCACACTGGCGTCACGGCTTATTTCCTGCTGGCGCGGGATGTGGCCTTGCACTTGCGCGGGCGCGGCGTCGGCGGCTCGATCATCAACATCGGCAGCATGTACGGCGTGGTCGCCAGCTACCCGGAGGCATACGAAGGCCTGGGCATCAACAGTCCGCCGAATTATCACGGGCTAAAGGGCGGGCTGGTGCATTTGACGCGTCATCTGGCGGCGTATTGGGCGCGCGACAAGATTCGGGTCAATTGCATCAGCCCGGGGCCGTTTCCCAAGATGCCGGATATCGACGAGGCGCATCCCGGCTTCATTGAGCGCCTCGAAGCGAAAGTGCCTCTGGGGCGCATGGGCCGGCCGGAAGAGCTCAAGGGCGTCGTCTTGCTGCTGGCCAGTGAAGCAGGCAGTTACATCACCGGGCAGAATATCCTGGTGGATGGCGGCTGGACGGCTTGGTAGGGGAGGGCAGCTATGCAGATCGTGGAGCCCCTTGAGCAGGTCGATATGGCGCGCAATAAGCGCTTGCTGAATCGTTATCGCTTCATCGAATATGAGACGCTGCGCATCCTGGCGGCCTGGCTGCCGGCGAGCGCGCGTATGGAAACCAAGCTGGCGCTGGGGCGTTTCTTGTGGGAGGAAGCGCAGCATGTGCAGCATTTGTATCAGCGATTGCGCGAGGTGCAGACGCCAGCTTTTCGGCCGCCGGAGGACCCCGCCCTGGAAGCGCTGATGGCGGAGGCGATCAACGCGCCGGACGAGCGCAGCCTGCTGGCGGGCCTTTTCCGCGTGATCAAGCCGGCGCTGCGGGAAGCCTATCAGTGGCATAGCGCGCAGACCTTCGCCAATCCCGATGCGCCGACGCTCTACGCGCTGAAGCATATCTTGCTGGACGAGGCGGAGCACGCAGCCTGGGCGGAAGCGGAATTCGCCGGGCAGCCGACTAGCGACTGGGAGCGGTACATCGTCGATTTGCTGGCGCATGCCGGTGGCGTGACCGGGGATGAACCCCGCAGCAAGAAACCGAAGCCACCAAGGTCACGCATAAGATTCAGCACGCCGCTGACCGCCGCCCGCGACGAGCGCTTTGTTATCTTGGAGCAGCACTGGGGCGATGCCGCAGCGCGCCGGCAAACTGACGAACCGGCTCGGCGACTGGACGAGTTCGAGAATTACAGCCAGGAAATGCTGGCCGCGGAAACGGTGGCTCTGATCATTCACCTCTCGCCGGATATGCCTTGGGGCTTCGTCTACGACTCGGCGCGGCATTGCTACGACGAGACGCGGCACTGCTTGCTGGGGATCGAATGGCTGCGGCAGCACGGGCTGGATTACACGAGCGTGCCGCAAAACACACGCATCTACGCCTGGCGCTCGCAGTACGACGCGGCCACGCAGTATTGCCTGCTGACGCGCGGCAACGAGGCGCACGCCTTTGCCCATCGACGGCGCAGCCTGGCCAACTATGAAGCAGCCGGCGATCAGCTTTCGGCGCAATACGTCAGCTACGATATGGCCGACGAACGGCAGCATGTCGCCTTCTCCACCAAGTGGCTGCCCGAGCTGATGGCGCGGAACCACATCGACATGCCCGTCGAGCAATTCATCGAAGAAACGGTCGCCCTCTGGCAGCGGGAATACGTCTCCGGCGATCTACCGCTACACGCCGGGCGCGAGGCGGCGTCATGAGCGCTTCGGGCGCGCGCTATCCGCAAGCGATTCTGGTATCTTGCGAGATTCCCTGGGGCGAAGGCGGCGAGTTGTTGGAAGCGGTCTTTCGGCGCTCGGTGCGGGCGACGCTGCGGCACTTCAATCATCTCTACATCTTTGGCACGGCGGGCGAAGGCTATGCGGTGAATCAGGCGCAGTTTCGGCGCATCGTCGACATATTCTACGAGGAAACGCGCGGCGCTGATGTTCATCCGATGGTCGGGCTGATCGGCCTGTCGACGCCGACCGTGCTGGAGAAGCTGCAATACGCTTACGACCGCGGCTTCCGCGTCTTCCAGATTTCGCTGCCCTCCTGGGGCGCGCTGACCGATGCTGAAGTGATGACGTTTTTCCGCGATGTCTGCGGCGCCTTCCCCGCGGCGCAGTTCTTGCATTACAACTTGCCGCGGGCCGGGCGTGTGCTGGAAGCGCGCCACTATCGCCCGCTGGTTGACGCGCTGCCCAATCTGGTCGCCACCAAGAACACGGGCGGCGGTCACCGGCGGGCGGCGGAGCTGGTCAGCCAGGTCGGCGAGTTGCAGCACTTTCTGGGCGAGGGCAATTTCTTGCAGGGCTGTCTGTATGGCGAATGCAGTTTGCTGGCGACATTCGGCTCGCTGAGCCCGCACCAAGTCAAAAACTATTTTGCCGCTGCTCAAACTGGGGATTTCCCGACCATGCTAGCCTTGCAGCGGGGCTTCCACGATCTGCTGGCGGATTTGTTCGACGCGCTGGCTGGCGCGCGCAAAATCGACGGCGCTTACGACAAGCTGTGGCTGCGCCTGGGCGGCTTCGAGGAGATGCCGCTGCGTTTGCTTTCGCCGTATCAGGGCTTCAGCGAGGCGCAGTTCCAGGCCTGCCGGCAGCTGCTCGAGAGCAAATATGACGACTGGCTGCCCTACTGAGCGCGCGACGGCTCATCCGCCAGCATCTGGTCCAAATCGGCGCTGGCGTCTCGCAGGACGTTCGCCAAGGCGAAATCGCCGCCGTAAGGAATCATCAGCGAGCCCTGCCGGCGGTAGCGGTCGACCTCGTCAATCGTAGAGGCGGTTCTACCCCAGACTTTGTTGTGCTTGACGCAGGCGGCCGCCACTTGCGCCACCGCTTCGTCCATGGTCAGGCCGATTTCGGGGTAGGTATCGAGGCGCAAGCCCAGGTCGCCCGGCCCCACGAATAGGGCGTCGATGCCGGGCACAGCGGCGATTTCTTCGGCATTGGCGACCGCTGCCGGCGTTTCGATCTGGGCGACGATGAAGGTCTCGCGGTTGGCATCGGCGATGTAGCTGCTATTGGGGATCCAGGTATCGCCGCCGAAGTTGCAGTCCAGGCCGGCGCCATCCAGCCCGCGATTGCCAATGGGCGGGAACTTGGTCGCCGCCACAATTCGCCACGCCATCTCGGCATCCTCGACGAAGGGGATCATTAGGCCGGCGGCGCCGTCTTCCAGGTAGCGATACAGGCGGGTGCGCTGCACCGTGGGCGGGCGGATCATGCAGTCGATATCATAGAGATGGCAGAGCGCTTGCAGGTGCTGGACTTCGCGGGCGTCGAAGTTGCGGTGCTCCATATCCAGCCAGATGCCGTCATATTTGTAGTGCGCGGCGTAGCGGATGAAGAAAGGCAGCAGGTGCCCCATCGCGCAGAAGCGCGCGAACCGACCATTGCGCCACTTCGCCAGAACTTTGCTCTTTCTCATGAAGACACTCTCCTTAACGGTGCGATCCAGCAATTATCCTGCAGACGCGGCGCTGTTCGCCAGCTGCGACAGGGCATCAGGCGTCTTTGTGCGTATAGCCGCCGTCGACGCGCATGATGGTACCGGTGATATAGTCGGCCTCCGGCGAGCAGAGGAAGGCGGCCGCGCTGCCGATATCAGCCGGCGTGCCCAAGCGCCCCCAGGGCAAGGCCCGCCCACCCTCCGCCAGCGCCTGCGCGCCAAAAGTTTCGTGTTCGCCCGGCGTGTCGATCCAGCCGGGCTCGATGACGTTGACGTTGATCTTGTGGGGGACGAGCTCGCGGGCGATGGACAGCGCCAGGTGATTCAGGCCGGCTTTGGCGGCGTTGTAGGCGACGGCGTTTTGCAAGGGCAGCGAGGCGTGGACGCTGGAGATGAAGACCATCTTGCCGCCCTGGCCCCGAGCAACCATGTGCCGCGCCACCAGCTGGCTGATGTGAAAGCCGGCGACCAGGGTCGCGCTGATGACGCGCTCAAAAACGGCGGGATCATAATCGAGGAAGCGGCCGCGGACGCTATAGGCGGGATTGCTGACGAGAATGTCGATCCCGTCCACCTGGTCGAGGCATTGGCGCAGCAAGGACGCGCAACCGTCGCGGCGGAAGACATCGGCTTCCAGCGCCAGGGCAGCGCCGCCCACGCTCTCGATTTCGGCGGCGGTCCGCGCCAAGTCCGGGCTGCCGGGCCGATCATTGAGAACGACAGTTGCGCCGCGGCGGGCCAATGCCAGAGCGCAGCCTTTGCCGATGCCGCGCCCGGCGCCGGTGATCAGCGCCATCTTGCCAAGCAGGCTCATATCATCAGCCCCTTCACTCGCTAATCCAAATCCGCTGACCGCTGGCGCTGCTCTGTTTCACGGCGTCAAGGCAGCGCAGAATCTGAACGGCGTCGCCTAGAGGATGATACCACTCCTCTCGCGAATCCAATGCCTCGAGGAAGGCGCCAAATTCGTCAATGTAGGCTTGCTCAAAGGTGTAGCCGCTGGGCGGCCGCATCTCGTCAACTTGGCCGCTTGCGTTGAGATAGCGCCGGGCGCGCGCTTCCGGCAGCAACTCGACTTCAATCACGCCGCTGGCGCTGACGATGCGGTACTCATAGACTTGGCAGTCTTGCAGAAGATCGAGTTGCAGGGTGACGGCTGTGCCTGCGGTGGACCGCGCCAGGATTTGCAGGTGATCCGGCCCCTCGATCTCCAAGGCGCCCGAATGACCCGACTGCGTATAGAGCTCGCTAACGCGCGTCCCCAACAATGTGTAGAGCGTGGCAAGCTCTTGCGCGATAACGCCCATGATTTGCGTCTCGTCGTAGAAGTCTTGATAGCGTTCCCAGGGATGCCAATTGGGCAGGTAGTTGCCGAAAGCCATTTTATAGGTCACGGGCGCGCTGAAGCTGTCTTCTTCCAGCCAGGCTTTGGCCTGTCGCATGACGGCGTGGCAGGGGTTGTTGATGCCGAGCGCGGCGACCAGTTTATGTTTCTCGACCAGCGCGAGCAGCTCAGCGGCGCCGTCAAGCTTGTCGGCCAGGGCGATTTCGCAGAAGAAGTCCTTCTTGGCGCGGGCCGCTTCCAGGCAGTAGCGCATGTGATGTTTGGTCGGTGTAGACACGATGACGACATCGGGATTCCAAGCCCAGCCGGACGCGAAGTCGTCAAAGCTATCCACGGCATAGCGTTCCAGGCTTTCGGCCCGACGATCGGCCCGGCGGTCAATCAAGCGGATGTCGCGGGCCAGCACGCCATGCGCCTGCAGGCAGCGAATCCGGCGTTTGCCCATAGAGCCGCCGCCGATGATCAAGAAGCGTCTGCCTTTATGCATTCTTGCCACTTGGTTCCGGGTGATAATTTGACAAGGTCCGAATGCTGGATATAATCTGAGTCAACTCATGCGACTGGTCTGACGAGCTGACATGGCATATTATGTCGGATTTGCGGCGGAAGTCAAAAGCGCATGTGAGGAGCGAGCCGGACGATCGCCAGCGATAGCGCGCAACAGGCTCGAATGAATCAGCAGGGAATACAGTCGCCAATCCCGAGGGCGCATTTTCGGAGGACGCTGTCAAACATGGCGGAAGCCGGCATCACCCTAAAGCAGCCGCGAAAGATCACGCTGGTCGCTTCGATTGTGGAGCAGTTGGTCGAGCATATTCAGAGCGGCACGCTGCAACCGGGCGACAAATTGCCCTCCGAGCGGCAACTGATTGAAATGCTGGGGGTGGGGCGGTCCTCGGTGCGGGAGGCGCTGCAGGGTCTGGTCATGATGGGGCTGGTGGAAGCGCGTCCGGGGCAAGGAACGTACGTCAAGAGCAACTTGCACAATTTCATTCCTGATCTATCCAAGCCGGATTTGTCGGACAATCTGCAGCGGGAGATGCGATTGCAATTGATAGAGGCGCGGCGGATGATCGAAGTAGAGATCGCTGGTCAAGCGGCCGCCCGGGCCAAACCACAGCAACTTGCGCAGTGGCGCGCCACCTTCGCGGACTATGTGCTTTACATTGATGACTTCGGCGAC
Organism: Phototrophicaceae bacterium; assembly: GCA_965208195.1. GTDB lineage: Bacteria > Chloroflexota > Anaerolineae > Aggregatilineales > Phototrophicaceae > UBA6055. Next base: position 146,856 of record CBDBOC010000003.1, read on the forward strand.
CCGCGATACCTGGCCGCCCACGCCGATTTTCACTTGTCGCTGGCCGATATGTCGCAGAATCCCTTCAACGTGATGTTACTGAACGCTGCGATCCGCGCCGTCCCGCAGACACTGCGCGAGCGAGAATTCAGTTTTCCCAAGTCGATTGACTTGCAGGAGTTGCGGGATTCCCAAGTCAAGATACATCGGGACATTCTCGAGGCTGTGGCGAACGGGGATGTGGCCGGGGCGAAGGCCGCGCTGCGGGCGCATATGGATTTTGAGCGCGACCTGGTCATTCGAGTGTATCCGGTGACAGCTGATGATAGCTGAGTTTTTCACCGCCTGGTTACTTCGCAAAGTCGGCAAATTTACAGGGAGGCGCCCATACAATCTATTGAGCAAGACGCAAGACCTCAACCGTCATGACGCAGTTCGAGAGGGCTGCGCGCACAATCCAAAAGAGGGAGCTACTATGAAACACCTACGATTGCTTCTCGTACTTGCGGCCGTGCTGGTTGTGCTGCTGGCGCCGGCGCAGGCGCAAGAGCCGGTGACGATCACCTATTGGACCGACCCCGCGCTGGCGCAACCGGTCAGCTTGCCGCAGTTCACCCAATTGGCGGAGTTTGAAACCTGGCAAGCGGAGCAGTTTATGGAAATGCACCCGCATGTCACCGTTGAAGTACGCGGCCTGGATTGGCCGGATCTGGCTACTGTCGTGCCGACAGCGCTGGCCGCTGGCGACCCGCCGGATATCCTCAAGGACTACCTGGGGCGCACATCCGGTTACGGCGTTGAAGGCGTCACTGTCGACCTCTTCCAGCATCTGCCGCAAGAGGACCTTGATGACCTGCTGCCGGGCCTGGTTCAGCTGTACACCATCGACGGCGCGTTGCACGCTATGCCGACCTACTTCTGGAACCACGCCATGATCGTCAACAAGGCGCTGTTTGATCAAGCGGGCCTGGGCGACATGATTCCGGTGGACGACCGCGATTGGACGCTGGATGAATTCCATGCCGCGGCGACCGCCATCAAAGAAGCGGGCATCGGCGTCGACTTCCCCTATACCTTGCAGGTGGCGTCAGAGCAGGGCGATTACGACTTCCACGCCTTCATCTGGGGCGCCGGCGGCGAGATTTGGAACCCCGACTGCACTACCGGCTTTGACAACCCCAAGACCCTGGCCGGCCTGCAATTTGTCAACAAGCTCTATCAAGAGGGCTTGATCAATTCGGACGCCACCACGGCCGCTTATGCCGACCAGACCAACAATCTGTTCACCGGCAAGAGCGCGATCATGGGCGGCGGCATGGGCGTACTCAACAACACCATCGGCAACGCCATTACCAACGGTGAAGTCACGGTCGACATGGATCCGGTCATCGTCACCTATCCGCATGCCGAGGGCGAGGTCTCCGGCTTGGGCGTCGGTCCCTCCGGCTTCGCGGTCTTTGACAAGGGCCGCTCGGATTACGAGATGGAGTGGGTTATCGAGTTTCTGCTCTTCCTGAATTCGTCCGAGTCGCAAGTCACTTACACACAGAACAACTCGCAGTTCCCGGCGCGCGCGTCGGCTGGTGTTCCGCTGGCGGAAGACGAGAACTACGCGTTGACCCTGTCGTTGATTCAGGAGCGCGGCACCGAGAATCTGGGCCTGGCTTGCCCCGGCTTCTACGAAGTTCGCATTTCGCAGCCGCCGCACTGGCAGGCGATGTTCCTGGGCCAGGAAACACCGGAACAGGCGCTGGAAGCATTGAACTCCGAAGCCGAGTTCATCCTGGACATGTAAGTCGAGATAGCGGCACAGGGGGCGTCCGGCGCGCGTCGGACGCCTTTTGTGCTGTATCGGATGAATCTGCCGGGCTGGATTGATACTTGTTAGACTTCTCTTAGCGAGCAATTGCAGGATCGTCCGCGGCTGACCAGTTAGCGTGGATCGGCCACAGGGTTTGTCATGGTAAAGCAGTTTTCGTCCAGAGTGTGGGATGGGCGCTGGGGGTATATCTTTATCGCCCCGGCCATGATTCCCTTCGCCATTTTCACCGCTTATCCGCTGGTGCAGGGGCTGCTGCTGAGCTTCTACAAGGCGGGTGTCAATCGCGACAAGTGGCAGTATATCGGGCTGAAGAATTACACCAACCTGCTGACGCGGGACCCGGTCTTCCCCACCGCCATCAAGAATACGTTTCTGTTTGTGCTGGGCGTGGTGCCGGCGGCCATGGTGATTTGTCTCTTCGTCGCCGTGCTGATCTACCCGCTGAGCCAGCGAAAGCAGACATTTTTCCGCGCCGCGTTTTATATGCCGGTGGTATCGGCGGGTGTTGTGCTGGCGATGGTGTGGGTCTACATCTACAGCCAGGAATATGGCTTGCTGAATTACATTTTTGAGTCGCTCGGCTTGCTCGACCTGCTGAACAATGGCGAGAAGATCGGCTGGCTGGCGCAGACGAATACGGCCTTGCTGTCACTGGCGATCGTGGTTTTGAGCTGGAGCCTGGGGCAGCCCTTGATCCTCTTTCTGGCTGGGCTGGGCGCGATACCGGAACCGCTTTACGATGCGGCCAAGATCGATGGCGCCAGCGGCTGGCAGGCGTTCTGGAAGATATCGCTGCCGCTGCTGCGCCCGACCATGCTCTTTGTACTGGTGGTCCTTACGATTGCCGTCTTCCAAGTTTTCGTGGTCGTGCAGCTGATGACGCTGGGCGGCCCGGCGAATGCGACGCAGACAATCGTCTATCGCATCTGGGTGACGGGCATCGTCGGCTCGAAATTCGGCTATGCCTCAGCCATGGCGGTGATACTGCTGGTGATTGTAAGCTCGCTGGCGGCGGCCCAATTCAAGCTGCTGGACCGACAACTGACCTGAGGCAGACCGGGAAATGGAAGTGACAGCTAATGGCGCGGACAACGCTTAGCCCCGATTACATGCCCGGCGATTACGTATTGCGGCGGCGTTATATGGTTGGCCGCTGGTTGCGCTATCTGGCGCTGGCTATCGTTGTGGCGATTGCGCTCATCCTGCTTATCCCCATCGTCTGGATGTTGCTGGGGTCATTCAAGATTCAGCGGGTTGCCTTGGCGTATCCGCCTGAACTCATCCCCAGCAATCCGGTCATGGATAATTGGGAACGGCTGCTCATCAACCGGCCTTCCCTGCGCTGGATGCTGAATTCATTTGTTGTCGCTGGCGGCATAGCCTTCTTCGCGGTAATCAGCAGCACTTGCGCCGGTTATGCCTTCGGCAAGAAGCAATTCCCGGGCCGGACGCTCTTCTTTTGGTTGATCTTGATGACGATGATGCTGCCGCGGCAAATTTACATCGTGCCGCTCTTCGTGCTGATGCGCAGCCTGGGCTGGTTCAACAGCTTTCAGGGCATGATTGCGCCGTATCTGGTTTATCCCTTCGGCGTCTTTCTCATGCGGCAATATATGCAGTCCATCCCTGATGAGCTGTTGGAGGCGGGCAAGATGGATGGCGCCAGCGAATTGCAGTTGTTCCGGCATATCATCTTGCCGCTGAGTCGGCCGGCCATCGGCGCCATTGCGATTTTCGCATTCATGGCCGGCTGGAACGATTATTTGTGGCAGCTGGTGATGGCGACTGACGAGCTGTGGCTGACGCTGCCGGTGGGCGTGGCCAAGCTGACCGCATCGGGCGTGGGCAGCATTGATATCGGCGTGGGCATGGCGGGCGCGACCTTCGCCTTCGTGCCGATGCTGCTGATCTTCCTGGTATTCCAGAATTACTTTATCAAGGGCATTACCGTCGGCGCGCTCAAGGGCTAGGGCGATTGACTTGCGCAGCGCATTTGCCGGCGCCTCTTGCGCGAGGACGATCTTCCGCCGATCATGAATAGCGCTTATTCACCTTATACGTTTCGTAAGCAGAACTATTGATGACCGTCCCTGACTTTGCCGCATCCTACTTGACCTTCCGCATCGACTGGAACTTGAAACCGAGCCTTACTTCATCGCATAGACCGCCCTTCACACTCAACAACGCGCGGATTCAGATCGAGTCCAGCTGTGTAGTGAGCGATCGCGCCAGCGGCGAGGCGCAAACCTTCGTGTTGGGCGCATCTTGCAAGACTGAGTACGTCGGCGTCGACCGCGACATTTGGACGACGCCCAACGCCGATTTCTGCATGATCCTGTCGGCTGATTCATTCCTGATTCTCAAGAGTTGGGATCGCAACAACAAAGGCGTCATGCGTTATCCCGCTTCGCTGGGCGAGCAGCCGGAGCGGCAATCCGGGAGCGTCGGGGATACCTACGAGCGCGTCAGCATCAACCTGCGGCCCTTGAGAGCGCAGCGACTGGATAGCGCCAAAGCGATCGTGCAGGCGACGCTGGCGGGCGACCTGCTGGTTGGGCGTTGCGCCTTCGACTTGCACGACCGTTACGATATCGAGCTGCACTTCCCCATTAAGACGATGAACGCCAACGAGCGCGACTGGATTTACCAAGTCGATACCGGACCGCTCTTGTTCCCGGAATTGAGCGCGGAACCTCACAGGTGGATCGACAGTTTCCGTCTGGCGTATATCGCTTTCAATCGGGCGGATTGGGCTGAGTTCATCTTGCAGGTACCGACGCCGCTGAGCGAGCGCATCTCGGTGAATCACTATTCGCGAACGCTGCAGCTGAAAACCCGGAACACCATCTTCAGGGTGCCCTATGACCCGGGCGACTAATGGAGGCGCGCCTAGCTGGTACAGGGCGTTTCTGGAGGCGACGTCGCCATGAGCGGAGGCCGAATCGTCATTGTCGGCGGAGGCGTCATCGGCTTGAGCGCGGCCTATTACTTGGCGCAGCGTGGCGCCGCCCATGTGACCCTGCTGGAAAAGGACGCGGTGGGCGCTGGCTCTAGCTCGCGGGCCGGCGGCATAATCACCGGGCATCTCTGGAGTAAGACCGGCGTCGACGCGCGCAAAGTCAGCTTGCGTCTCTTTCAAGAGCTTTCTGATGAGCTCCGCAATTACGGCTACGAGTATCAGGCGGTGGGGTGCCTGAATCTGTTTTCGCCAGCCGATTGGCCCGAGCGTGCGAAATTATTGCCGCTCTACGACGAATCGGGCGTACCGTATGAGATACTCGACGCTGCTGAGATTCGTCAGCGCTGGCCGCTGCTGACGCCTGAGGCTGACGCGATTGGCTTGTTCGATCCGCTGGGCGGCTACAGTGAGCCGGATGACTACATCCCGGCACTGGAGCAGCGATGTCGCGATCTGGGCGTCGACATCCGCGAAGGCGCGACCGTCACCGGGTTCGTCAAGAAGGCTGAGCGGGTTACAGGCGTCCTCGCGAATGGCGTATTGCTTGAGGCGGAGCGAGTCATCTGCACCGTGCATAGCTGGACCAATCGCCTGCTGGCTGAGGCTGGCGGGCAACTGCCTATCAAGTCGTTTGTGCATCAGCGCTATCTGACCGCGCCGCTGCCCGAGGCGGCGCATCTGCCCGCGCTCAACGCCAATCCCTATGGGGCGTATCTGCGACCCGCCAAGGACAAGCGCATATTGGTGGGTGGCGAAACCGCCGATCGTCCCGAGACTGAGGCGCCGTCGCTCGCATTCGGCATGGCCGAGCTTAATGCGCCGCGCGGATTCAGCGACAGTCTGCGCGACAAGGTGCAGCGGCTGCTGCCGGCACTCGAGCCACATCGTTTCACTGAGGAAGGTGTCGGGCTAATCTGCTTTACCATGGATGGTGAGCCGATATTAGGCGCAATGCCGGAAGCGCGTGGGCTGCTGGTTGGCGCAGCATTTCATTCGGGTGGCTTCGCCTACAATCCTGCAGCGGGCAAGCTGCTGGCGGAGCTGGCGACGGTGGGCGAGACCGAGCTGGATATCTCCGCCTTCTCGCCCGCCCGTTTCAGCGCCGCGGCGACAGACGACTACCTGGCCTTGAGGCTGCGGCAGCGGGAGGCATTTTCGCGCCGGCACTGACTCGGAGAGGCTACGATGCGTTATCGTCAGCTGGGAAACACGGAACTGCTGATCTCGGAAGTGTCGCTGGGCACGGTCGCGCTGGGCATGCCTTACGGCTTGGGCGCGGGGGCGCCGGCCGGGGATGGTGTGCCGCCGCCGTCGGACCGCGAGGCAATCCGTCTCGTCCACCATGCCATTGACCGGGGCGTGAACTTTTTTGACACGGCGCGCGCCTATGGCCGCAGCGAAGTGGTGCTGGGCAGAGCGCTGCGCGGTCAGCGGCATCAGGTGGCGGTGGCGACGAAAGTCTCTAGTCAAGACGAAGGCGGCGGCGACGTACGGGGCCCCGAACTAAGGGATCAGATGACGGAGTCCCTGCATACCAGCTTGCGGCTGCTGGGCACGGATTATGTCGACCTGCTGCTGTTGCACAGCGCCTCAGCTGAATTGCTGGAATGCGGTGATGCCATCGCGTTGTTGCAGCGTTTCCGGTCGGCGGGCAAAGCGCGCTTCATCGGCGCCTCGACCTATGGCACGGACGCGCCGCGCATCGCCATCGAACAGGGGGTAGACGCGTTGCAAGTCGCTTACAATGTTCTGGATCAGCGCCTGGCGGCCGAAGTGTTGCCCCGCGCGGAAGCCACCGCAACCGGTATTATTGCGCGCTCGGTGTTTCTCAAGGGCGCGCTCAGTCCACGAGCGGATTACTTGCCGGCGCGTCTGGCGACGCTAAAGGCGCATTCCCATGCAGTCAAGCGTGCGGCGGCGGCGCTATCACCGCCAATGACGCGCGAGGCGGCGGCGTTACAATTCGTCTTGGCGCATGAGTCTATCGCCACCGCGCTGGTCGGTGTGCGGGATATTGCCGAGCTGGAAACGAGCCTGGCGGCGGCGCGCGCTCCCCGTTGGCGTGAAGCGACCGTGGAGCGCTTCCGGCGGTTGCGCTGCGAGCAGGATGACTTGCTGGACCCGAGCAAATGGGGACTGCCGTAAGTGAAGTTGATGCGAGCAAGAAGCGTGCCAATAGCGGGAGCAACTGCATGAGCAAAGCGGGAAGAACGAAGGCGGATTTGGATACGCCGGCGCTGTGGGTGGACTTGGATACGCTGGAGCGGAATATCGCGGAATTGGCGCGTCACTTCGCGGCGGCGGGGGTGGGTTGGCGCCCCCACATGAAAGGCATTCGCGTGCCGGCTATCGCGCATAAGGCCATGGCTGCGGGCGCAATCGGCGTGACTTGCGCCACCATCCGTGAGGCCGAAGCGATGGCGAAAAGCGGCATAGCGGACATTTTGATCGCCAACGAGATCGTGGGCGAGCGCAAGATCTCGCGGTTGGCGCGGCTCTGCCGGCACGCTGATGTCAAGGTCATCGTTGACAACGCGGACAATGTGCGTGAGCTCAGCGCGGCCGCCCGGCGGCATGGCGTGTTGATCGGCGTGCTGATCGATGTCGATTGCGGCATGGAGCGTACCGGGCTGTTGCCGGGCCCGGCGGTCCCCGCTTTGGCGCAAGCTGTCGACAGGTGCGACGGGCTCCGCTTTCTGGGGCTCATGGCTTGGGAGGGCCACACGCTGGCGCTCAATGACCCGGGCGAGCGCGCGCGGGCAACGGCAGCGGCAATTGCGCAATTGGTGGCCATGGCCGACGCCTGCCGAGATGCCGGGCTGGAGGTAGCCATCGTCAGCGGCGGCGGCAGCGGCACCTACAAGACGACGCCCTTCATCACGGGCATGAGCGAAATTCAAGCCGGCGGCGCCATATTCTGCGATGTTATCTATCAGAGTTGGGGCGTGGAAACAACACCCTGCCTCTTCGTCCGGACCATCGTCAGCAGCCGGCCCGCGCCTGATCGCATCGTCATCGACGCCGGTTTCAAGACCCTGCCCGTCTGGCATGCGCAACCCAGAGGCATTGGATTGCCGGCCGTCAAGAGCCATGTCTCATCGGCGGAGCACGGTATCGTCACGCTCGCAGACGCCGATGAGGGGGTCAAGGTGGGCGACATGCTTGACTTCATCGTGGGTTATACCGATAGCACCATCATTTTGCATCGGAAGCTGTACGGCATCCGCCAGGGCGTGGTGGAGGTCGTATGGGATGTGCTTTAGCGCGGCGCGGCGTGCGCGCCCAGTCTATGCCATGATCGACAGGCGCTCTCGTTGCACTTCCCAGCGCAGGGCTCCCGTCTCCAGATAGCTGCGCAATTCTTCAAGCATCGCCATGCCCAGGCGAGCCGTATCGTAGATGCCGGTGGCGCCGGCCCGGTGCGGCGTCAGAACGACATTGGGCAAGTCGTACAAGGGTGACTCAGCCGCGGGCGGTTCGGGATAGGTGACATCGAGAAGGGCGAAGAGGTCCGTCCTAGCGCGCAATACGGCGATTAGGTCATCTTCCCGAACCAGCGCGCCGCGGGCCGTGTTGATGAAGGTGCTGTAGGGCGGCATCAACTCCAGCAGGCGGCGGTTTATCATGCCTTCGGTTTCGGGCAACCAGGGCGCGTGTAGGGATACGACCTGCGACTCGGCGAAAAGGGTCTCGATATCGACCAGCCGGGCGCCGGACGCGGCAGCAGCCACGGGCGAAGCCAGCGGGTCGCAGACGATTAGCTCGGGGTCAAAGGGGCGCAGCAACCCGCAGACGTGGCGGCCGATCAGCCCCAAGCCGATGATGCCGACAGTGCTGCGATACAAGCCGGGGTAGACCGGCTGATGCCCGCGAAACGACCGCGTGCGCTCGACGGTGCGCTGGTAATACCACATGCCCTTTAGCGAAAGCAGGATCTGGCCGACTGTCCATTGCGCCACGGAGATTGCGTTGGCATCGGCGGCGTGAGTGATGCGCAGGCCGCGCTGCCAAAAGGCGTCCGTCACCACGCGCTTGATGGTGCCCGCGCCGTAAAATACGACTTTGAGCTTTGGCGCGTGCTGCAAGAAATCAATATCCAGTTGCGGGCACGACCAAGACGTAAACAGGAACTCCGTGTCGCGCAAAATGGCGGGGTTGGCTCGCACCGAAGCCGGAGTCTGCGGCGGCGCGTACAAATCCACCAGCGACGCGAAGGACTCGTACAGGTGCGGGGGATAGACTTTGGCGCGGATCGCCTCATCCAGAACGAAAACGCCCTTGTGCATTAGATCGCTCCCTTGGTCCGATGCGTTGATATCGCTCAGTTGCCGGCTCGGTTTGTGCTCGATGCTGGCCGAGCCAGCTGCCACATCGGGCGCGAGACAGTTCAGATTTCATTGTGCGCCAGCAGGCTCGCCAGCTCCTCGCGCGAAAAGTGCAGCCGCAGCACCCACCAACTGCCGCGGGCCGCGATGTAGGCGCTAGCGCCGAGTGACAAGAAGAGCAGGAAGGCGATTGGCAAGACGAGCCCCGTTAGAATCGGGACGAGCGCCGCGCCAGCGATCAGCATGCTCCGCAGCGGATGGCTTAGCGCCAGCAAGAGACTGAGCTTGACCGATTGACGCAGCGGCATGCCCAGGCGGGAGATGATGGTCCAGGCGTAGAGATTGGCCATGAGCATGACGACGGCGAAGCTCAAGCTGAAGACCAGCGACAGAATGCTCATGAAATCCCGCGCTGCCATGTGCGGGAAAAGTGTCAGGTTGATGGCGACCAAGCCGCCGCCGGCCAGATTCAAGCCGCCCAGCCCCAATGCCGCGCGCCACTGGCTGCGAATGCTGCCGATATACGTGCGGTAAAACTCTGGTTCACGCCCGTCTACCCATGCGTTCATCAGGGCAAAGAGGCCCAGGAGCCCCAGCGGCGCGCCGATGACCGTCAGCAGCAGGCAGGCAGTGATCAGGTTCGCCAGCAGAAAGGCGCCGATGCGCTCGGCGTTGGCGTAGAAACCGCTATCCCGCCATTGACTAGACATGCGCGCAAGCTGATGGCTCAACCCTTCAAGCCGGTGGTGGATATGCCTTCGACCAGGTAGCGCTGGAAGGCGATGAAGATGACAAATACGGGCAGCAGCGACAATGCTGACATGGCGAAGATCGCGCCCCAATCGGTCTGGCCGGAGGGATCGGAAAAGGTGCGCAGCGCCAGCGACACCAAATAAAGCTCGGGGCTATTGAGGTAGATCAGCGGCACCAGGAATTCATCCCAGGTCCAGTAGAAGGAGAAGATGGCGGCGGTGACGATGGCGGGCGTCAGTTGGGGCAGGATGACGCGCAGAAAGATGCCGAATTTGCTGGCGCCGTCGATCATGGCGGCTTCGTCGAGATCGACCGGGATGCTGCGGATGAATTGGATGATCATGAAGATGAAGAAAGCCGAGCCGCCCAGCCGCGGCAGCAAGAGCGGATAGAAGGTATTCAGCCAGCCCAACTGCTTAAAGACGATGTATTGCGGGATGATTTGCACTTGGGTCGGCAGCATCAGCGTGACCAGCATGATAGCGAACCAGATGCGGCGCCCGCGGAAGCGCACCCGGGCGAAGCCATAAGCCACGACCGCTGAGGCGCTGACGCTGAGGATGGTGCCGAGCGTGGCGTAGAAGAGCGAGTTGCGATAGAAGGTGGTGAAGCTGATGCCGCCGAAGCCGGCCCAGCCCTTGGGGTAATTCTGGGGATAGAACTCTTCCGGGATGATCGCCGTCTGATTGGTCCAGATTTCGTCGGGCGGTTTGAAGGAGCTGCCCACCAGCCACAGGATCGGATAGAGCATGATCAAGGCGAAGACGGCCACCAGCCCATGATAGAAGGCGCTGCGCACGACCGAATGGCGATACCAGGGGATAGCAGGACGCGTCACTTGAGGGCGAATTGCGGCGGCGGGCAGGTTGGCTTCGCTACGGGCCATGGGTCAGGTCCCCTCGCCGGCTTCATAATGCACCCAATAGCTTGACGAGCGAAAGACCAGGGCGGTGAGCAGGGCGATGACCATGAGCATGATCCAGGCCATGGCGGAGGCGTAACCCATCTCGTTGAGTTCAAAGGCGCGGCGGTAAACATAGAGCGCGTAGAATAGCGTCGTATCCAGCGGCCTGCCTCCAGTGACGATGAAGGCCTGCGTGAAGACCATAAAGCCGGAGATGAGCTGCATGATCAAGTTGAAGAAGATGATCGGCGTCAGCATGGGCAGCGTGATGCGCAAGAAGCGCTGAACGGCGTTTGCCCCGTCGATCTCGGCGGACTCGTACAAATGCTTGGGGATATTTTTCAAGCCCGCCAGGAATATCAGCATGGGCGAGCCGAATTGCCAGGCCGCCAGGATGATGAGGGTCCAGATGGCGGTTTCGGGGCGCCCCAGCCAGTTGGGGCCTTGGATGCCGAGCAGGTTCAGCGTGAAGTTAATCAGCCCGTCGTTGCCGAAGATCTCGCGCCACATCACGGCCACGGCGATGCTGCCGCCGACGATGGACGGCGCATAGAAGGCGGCGCGATAAACGCCCACGCCACGGCGGTAAGTATTCAGCAGCATGGCGACGCCCAACGCGAATACCAGACGCAGCGGCACCGAGAAGACGACATATTTCAGCGTCGCGTTGACGGAACGCCAGTAGCGCCGGTCCTCGAAGAACATGCGCTTGAAGTTATCCAGCCCGATGAAGTCACCGCTATTGGAGAGCACGTTGTAATCGGTGAATGACAGCACCAGCGATACAGCTATCGGGATGAAGGTGAAGAGCACAAAGGCCGTCAGCCAGGGACCGATGAAGAGGTAGCCGACGAGATTGTCCTGCCCGAACGTGGATTTCTTGCGGCGTTTGGGTTTGGTCAGCGTGGCGGCCGCCATGTGGTTCTCTTTGTTGACCCGGGCCCCTTCCCCCGGCGTGGGGGAAGGGGATGGGTTCGGGTCGAGGGACCTTATTGCGCGGCGAGGATGCGGTTGGCTTCTTCGCGCAGGAAAGGCGCCGCGTCTTCGGGCGAGATCATGCCGTACATGACGGGCTCGACGAATTCGGGGCCGAAGATATTGTTGATGACATCAGCGTGCGCGGCCGGGTCAGCCGGGCGGATGGGGCTGTTGTCCATCTCGATGATGCCCAGGTAATTGAACATCTCGGCCTGCGCCGCGCCGAGGTCCGGCAGAAGCGCTTCACGGACGACCGACGAGATGGGCACGCCGCGCTCGGCTTCCAGGATCTCGTTGGCTTCGACCGAGTTCACGAACCAGTCGATGAAAGCGGCTGCCTCATCGGGCTGGTCGGCCTGCGATGTGACGGAGAAGAACATCGACGGCTTGATGTAATTCTGCGACTGACCGCCCTCGGGGCGCGGGATGGGATACATGACGAAGTTGCGCTCGGCACCGGCGGCATTCCAGACAGCGACGATCTGGTTGCTCCAGTGGTAGGCCATCGCGGCTTCCTGGCTGACGATCAACTGCGCTTCCACGCCTTGATCGCCGCGCGCGACCGAGTCTTCGTAGCTCTGCATGCCGCCGCTATCCTGCAGGCGCAGCAACATGTTGTAGTAATCGACCAGGGGCTGGTCGTCTTCGTAGCCGAGGGACATGCCGTCGGCCGCATAAGCCCATTGGTCACAGCAGCCCATGTATTGCGACTTCCACAGCTGATCGCTGGTCAGCACGCCGATGCCGTGGATGCCGAGCGAATCCTGGATGGCGTTGGCGATCTCTTCAAATTGGGTCCAGGTCCAGTCCAGGGCGGGCAGGTCAATGCCAGCGGCTGCAAAGGCGTCGGTATCGAGGGTGAAGACTTCGGAGTTGTTGCCCAGGTTGATGCCGTACATTTGGCCATCGACCATGCCGCCGGCCAGCGAGGAATCGGCGATGTTCATGGTGTCGATCGTGCCGTCTTCAATGTAGCCGTCGAGCGCCATCAGCAAGCCATTGGCGACCCATTCTTCAATGCGCGCATAGTCATGCTGCATAATGTCCGGCAATTCGCCGCCGGCCGCCTGGGTCGATAGTTTGGTCCAGTGGTCTTGCCAGCCCTGAAATTCGTAAACGATGTCGATTTTGGGGTTGAGCTCTTCGTAGAGTTCAATGGCGGCGATGGTGCGGTCATGGCGGTTCTGCGAGCCCCACCAGGAGATGCGGACCTCGGTCTGGTCTTGCGCGGCTACCGCAAGCGACGGCAGCACCAGGACGACAATCGAAAGAAGAATCAGCAGGAGTTTTGTTCGTTTCATGGGTTTACCTACCTCTTGATAGTGAACGATGATCTGCGCTATCTTCGATAAACGTAGCTGTGCCGGCTGCGCCAAGTGCTGTCAAGCCGGCTCGGAGTTATCACGAGCGCGCGAACATTATAGCAACTGCTTGTCAAATGTAAACACAAGTTGACGCATTGGGCAGCGTTAGCGTAAGCGTAAGGGAGCAGAATCTCACATGGCGATCCGATTCGCGGCTATTGGCTTTGAGCACGGGCATATCTACGGACAGGTCGACGTCATGCTGCAGGCCGGCGCGCAGTTGGTCTGGTTCCACGATGTTGACCCGCAGCGCATCGCCCGCTTTCAAGCGACATTTCCCGGCGCTTCCCCAGCCGAAAGCATTGAACAGATCCTGGAAGACGAGAGCATCGACCTCATCATCAGCGCCGCCGTGCCCAACGAACGCGCGCCCTTGGGCATCCGCGTTATGCGGCATGGCAAGGACTACATGTCCGACAAGCCGGCCTTCACAGACTTCGCTCAGCTGGAGGCAGCGCGGCGCGCCCAAGCCGAGACCGGGCGCATTTACTCGATCAACTTCAGCGAGCACGTTACGCAGAAGGCCACTGTGAAGGCGGGGGAGCTGGTGCAAGCGGGCGCCATCGGCCAGGTGGTGCAGACGAGCGGTTTCGGGCCGCATCGGTTATTTGGCTATTATCAGCGGCCCGCCTGGACCTTCGACCGCAAATTCTTCGGCGGCATCATCAATGACCTGGCCAGCCACCAGATCGAGCAATTCCTCTTTTTCACCGACAGCGACAGTGCCGAGGTGGTCGCGGCCACGGTCGGCAATTTCAAGTTTCGGCAATATCCCGCGATGCACGACATGGGCGACCTGACGCTGCGCAGCCCGCATGCCGTCGGGCATATCCGCGTTGATTGGCTGACGCCGGATGGCCTGGACGTTTGGGGCGATGTGCGTCTTTTCCTGATCGGCACCGAGGGATATATTGAGCTGCGCAAGAATATCGATGTAGCCGGGCGCGCTGGCGAAAATCATCTGTTTCTGGTGAATCAGGAGGGCGCGCAATATATCGACTGCCGTGATACCGAAATCACCTATGGCAGGCAGCTGATACAAGACATTCTCAACCGCACCGATACGGCGCTGCCACAAGCACGCTGCTTCCTTGCCTCCGAGCTGGCATTGCAGGCCGAAGCCATGGCGCTGGATCTGACCACAGGTAGTTGACCGGAGTTGCAGGCCGTCTGTAGCCGCGGGCGTTCATTCACGTTTGAATCGGCGAAGGCGCATTGGAGTTTGCTTACGGCAAGCCCGCTTGCCTGAAACGGATGGCGCAACCTGGCGGGGATATCAGCTGGCACGAGCGCCCAAAGCGTCCGCGTGCCGCCAGATAACCCAGTAGAAAAACAGATATATGGGCTGGAAATTGAGCTTGGCCCGATTTTGTAGACAGCAAGAATGTCCAGCGGCTATGCAGCTGTGCGCGCGAGCCCTTCGCGGCGCTGAAACGTCCATTCAAGGCGATGCAGGGATTTTTCACGTGCGCTGGCGCGATAATCTGCATCCAGCGGCAGGGCGACTCGGATCAAGGTTTTGGCTGCGGGCGGGGCCAGTCCGTGATTTTACGCCTCAAAGTCATGTGAATTAAAGTTGAGCGTGCGGCTGTTTTCGCTGATGGTACGCACGGTGGCATCGTCAAAGCCTTCGCCGTGTACGCTCACGATTTCGACCGTGATGCGGACATCCGCGCCGGGGACGGACGCGAGCCGAACGATGATTTCGTCGGCGATCTGGCTGAGATCGCGCATGGCGCGCTGCGGATCGACTCGGACCGAGCCGTAGTAGCGCGTCTTTGGCTTTGGTGTGGGCGGCTGGGGGTGAGGGTCCGGATCGGGATCAGGGTCTGGATCAGGCTCTATGATTGCTGGCGGGAGTTCCGCTTTGATCTGAGCTTGCGCGATTTCGGGCTGCACAATTAGCGCCTTGTCGTCGAAGTAGAGCGTGAATTGCCGCCCCATCGTCAGGCCCGTGTATTTGCCTTCGTCATCGATGCCGGTGGCATAAGCGAAGGGGGGGAACATATCCTCCAGGCCCGCCCTAATCGTCGCTTCAAGTACGCTTTGATCGGCGAGTCGCGGCAGGTAACAGTAATTCGTCAGCCACTCCCATAGTTTCTTGACGCTGAGGTGCGGCGCGCCCTCCCAGATCTCAAGCGGCTCCAGCTCCATCATCAAGCTGCTGGGCGACAGGTCATGGATCAGCCATTCGTTGCTTTTGAGCTTGCGCTCGGCCCGTTCCAGGAAGGGGGTACTGCCTTGAAGGCGTTCCTGCTCATAAACTAATTTGTCATCGCGGTCCCGCTCTTGCTCAAGTTCTTTCCGTTTCCGCAGTTTCGGCAGTTTGGGTACGATGAGCCAGCTGTATGTCGCTTGCAACTGACTGTTGACCGTCTTGTTCTCCCTTTTTATGTTTTCGTCAACTTGGCTGATCTGCGCGACATCCAGATTCAAGTCCGATGTCCGGCGCTTGATAGATTCCCAGGCGAGATACTTGCGTATGCTGCCCTGCAATTCAGAATAGCGTGTTTCGTCGGGCGCGATGAAGACAAGCATGTTGCGATGATGGCGCGGTGAGTTGCCGCGGCTGTTCATGATTTCCTTGATGTAAGTCATCGCTTCAGAATGGGCATTGTTGCGCTTATGCGTATGCTCAGGACCCAGGACGACTAACCGCGCCTCCTGCTCATCGGGAATTTCGGCGCTGCTGTTGGGCAAGGGATGTACCCGCATGAAAATCTTGCGCGCTTCGCAATGACTTCTGAGGCACTTTCCCACTTTTTCCAGCACCTGATATTCTTCCAGGTTCTTCGCTAGATCCGCCGCGGTACGGTTGAGCGTCGGGCGCGTGTCATACCAGTAGCGCGTCTCGTTTTTGTATAGAAAACTCAGCTGATCGCCCATGTGGCGCAGGGCATCGTTGAATACCGCAGGCGATTCGCCGGGCTGGACGGTGCCAAGATGCACTTCCTCTTGCGTCACGCCGCGGGTTTGCTGCATACGGTCTGAGGGCGCGCTGCCAACAAATACCGCTCGCGCCACCCGCCTGCTGGCCATATGCTCGCCGAAACGCCTGTTTCCCTGATCTTGCTGAAAGGGTTTGGAGCGGCCGCCGTCAATGTCTTGCTCGATAATGGCAGGCCAATTCCCCGGCAAATATCGCAATATCTCATGCAGCACTTTGCCTTCCCACAGCGGGACGCTGCCCGGCATGATCAGCAACGAATGATCGTTATCCATCCACAGCCGGTGGATGACCGTCGCCATTAAACGGAGGACACCCCGCGTCTGTTGAAAACCTTCCAGCGTCGACCAATCCTTGTACAGCCGGTCAAAGAGTTCTGGATGAATCGGATAGGCTTGCTCCAAGCGGTTCAAATAATCGGTTTCACCCGCGCCTTGCGGGAATTCAGTCGGGCTGTCGCGATACAACTTGCTAAAAGCGCGCACAGCCGCATCTCGTGCTGGACGATCTATGTCATCAGTAAAGAGCCGCCGCCGCACAATCTCGTAACTCTCGACCGAAGAAACAGGCTTCCAGACCGATTCCATTCTGCCCAGCGTCTTGCTAATAAAGTCCATCGCTTCCGCGCCACCGGGACCGCCAGCTTCCAGCTCGCTCACCGGCAGGGATACTAATAGCAAGGCATCGCTCGCCCGCCGCACCGCCTCGGTCAGGGCCTGAACAAAGGTCATGATCGCGTCAAAGTTGGCGGCATAGCGCCCGCCCTTGGCGTTATAGAGATTGCGCGCGTGGGCGACCAATTCGTCAATGATGATCAGCGCCGGACCGTGCTTCTCCATCAGTTCCAGCAGGGTGCTTGAGCCCGGGCTTACCCCCGCCTCATCCGCTTGCTTGACAAGCTCATAAGCCGGCAGACCACCTAACTGATAAGCGATCTCACCCCAGAGATTATGCGTCGTGCAATCGGCATGATCGCGCGGTTTCGTTCCGTCAAAGTCCGTGCCCACGATGACAGCGCGCTGGCACTTGATGAAGTCATCGACCGCGCCGATGCGCCCGACAATGTCTTCCGCGCCCGAGATTTCACGTAGCCGGATGCCGCCCGCCAGGTGGTACAGCGCCAGCAAGCTATGCGTCTTGCCGCCGCCAAAATTCGTCTGCAACTGCACGACCGGGTCCGCGCCCTCACCATTTAACCGCAGAAAACAGTTGACGATCAGGTCCTGCAAGCCGCGTGTCAGGTAGGTGCGCTGGAAGAACTCCCGGGCATCGCCATATTCGGGTGACGCTTTCCCCTGCACGACCTGCGCCAGATCCGCGCTGAATTCCGATAGCGTGTACTGCCCCTTGCGCACATCCGGATGCGGCTGCACGACTTGGCGCCAGGGCTTTAAGCCGACCGGCGTATGACGCACGAAGGCGTCCATCGGCGTCGACACTTGCTCCGCCTGCTTCACTGACCGGTCCGCCTCGCGTTCAAAGCGGATTCGCAGCAGCTCCCGCGCATGTCCCGCCGCCGCCTCAGCCTCTTTCATCGCGTCGACCGCCTGAAATAGCAAGGTCGCCGTATCAGCGACCCGATAAGCCTCGTCATTGGTAAACGGCTCCTGATGCGCCCACTTGTTGCGCGCCGTCATCAACTCACTGACGTAGCTGCGCTCGTTATGACCCAGCCGGTCCTTGAAGGCTTCGTTCCAATTGTGAAACATCAGCCGGAGCCAAGCCTGCGCATCGAGTTCCAGCGCGGCTGCTTCGTCTGGCAGGCTGACACTAAAGGGTGGGTTGTAGAGCTTGATTTCCATTTCCTGCAGGTACTTGCCGCGATAACGCGCCTGGTACCGCTCCAGCACATAAGGACCCAAGCCGCTCTTCAGCAGGTCCATAATCTCGCCGACGCGCTCGCGATTCGATTTCGCCATGACGTAACCCCCATCCCCTAACCCCTTGCCCCCATAAAGGGGGAAGGGGAATTGCCTAATCCGTATCCAATGCCAGCTCGGCCTGCGTACCGCGTCCGCGCTCGCTCGCAGCCAAGCGCGTGATCTCCGACCAGCTGCTGACCAGCGTGTTGTAATCCAGCGCATCCTCCGCCCGGCCTTGGCGGTCGCAAATATCGTAGAGATAATACGCCAGGTCCCGTACAGACTCGGCGATTTCGCCAGGCAGCCGGTTGTAGAGCGCCGCCGCGCCCATTTCGCCGTGGTGGTCAGCCGCTCGATGAGGTGATGCGCGCCTTCCCAGACGGTGGGGCGTTTGTCCTGCTCCGGGTTGTAGGCGCCCGGGTCGTACTCGCGCCAGTTGATCAGCCGCACCTTTCCGCCAGCCGCCTCGACCACGCCGGCCAGCGCCACGCTGTCGACGCTGGTGTTTTTGGCCCGCGCCAGCACATCGGCTTGACCGAATTCGCGCGACTGATGACCGTACTGCTTGAACCAGTCGACGGCGAAGCGCGTCTCGGGTCGAGCTGCGTCCAAAGCCTTCCAGCACCTCGTCCAGCGCCGCGTTGATCATGCCGAGCGCCGTGCGCACAGTCAGGGGCGTGCCATCGGCTTCGAGCACGGCGCGGTAACGCGAGAAAATCGCCATGCCCGGGCCGATGGTGGCTTGCGCCATATCGACCGGCGCGATGCTGCCCGTCTTCATCTCGGCGATGGCGCCGGGCAGTTCGGCGCGCAGGGCATCGAGGAAGCGCCGGCGCGAGGTGGCGGGCGCGTCTTCGGGGCGCGGCCGGCAGACGAGCACGATGGATGATGCGAGGGCGTTTGTCCCATGCGTTCATGCGCGATACTACCTTCCGTGCGCATAGGCCACGTACCAACAATGCTAAAAGCCAGCTTCAATCAGACTCGCCAGCATCGTTTCCCAACCGGTACTTGCCACATCTGAATTGGAGTCCTGACCAAGAAATCCAGCGTCCTGCTGTTTGAATGCGTAGTAGACAGTCTGCGGATAGTCGGTCGTACGAAGCGGCGGAAATTGCTGAAACGTTTCCAGCATTCCCGATTCAAAGTGATTCCTTGCTTCCGCTTGCTCGCCGTGCCGATATGTCGATGCAATTAGTTCCGCAGATTTTGGAACAAGCACAGTGGCTAAAACGTCGGGTATACATGTCTCGTAATTTCGTCGCATCCAGACATAGAAGTAGTCAGACAAGTCAGCGTAGCCAATATTGTCGTAATAGGGTGGATCGGTTGAAAGCGATAATCAGCTCGATCGTTTCCTGCGGCATCCTGCTTGACTGTTGCCCTTCGAGAATGACCGACAGCAATTCCAAAACTTTTGCCATCCATAAGATGTGCCGATCCAGTTTCCGTGCCTGAAAACGGATTGCCTTCGGCGTAATCCCAAATCATTGGAATCGCCTGTCTCGCGAAAATGTGGACATCTGTCATTACGGTTGTCCCAGCGGCACAAGTTGACCAGATAAATCTGCCCTTATCCACAGCAAAAGCCAAATACACACTGACCGCCTCGCCATAGGCCCGCGCACCAGCGCCACCCTCACGCAGCGGCACGCCATCATCCGCCAGACCCGCCGCCAGCGCATCCCGCGTCGCCAGCTCGCGCGCTTCCTGCACGAGGTCGCTGAATGTGGTCAGCGCGGTCAGTTGGCGCGGTGTGAAGAGGTCGGCGAAATCTACAAGACCGTACAGTTTGCACCAAATCGCACGGGGTTCATCTGCAATCTCTCCGACATCCACGGGCATGGCGGATTCGGCGACTTTCACGGCTTCATCGGTGGGACTATGGTAATTGCGCCCGTGTTTGCCCTGGGTCACGATGGCGATCAAGTTGTGACGCCCATGCGTTTGGCCATGCCCTCATCGCTTCAAGTACTGGCCAGTCGAGGCTTGGCCACAGACCAGGCACTTGAAATTGGCTCCGCGGCCCGCTTGGGTGGTGGCGGGCGCTTTGCCCTCGGCCAGACCCTTCGTACCTCAAAGCGCACTCGTTCGTCCTGTGGTTCGGGATGAGCGACCAGCCCAGCACGTTTATTCTTTTTCTTGCTCAGCTCCACGAAGGAGATCGCACCAGCGGCATGGTCGAGCGGCAAGCCGGATTCGGGCAGGTGACCGTCCGCGCCCAGAGCCAGGCGATCACCGTCTCGCCCTTGTGCTGCGGATACAAATGCCCGATGCGCTCAAAGGCCCGCTCGCGCATCCATTCGCCGTAATAGCGCACATCGGCCGCCAATCCAGCGGCGCCTTTCCATGTCGCGTCGGCGGGCTTTTTCCTCTGTGTCTCTGTGCCTCTGTGGCCAAAAACGCTTTCCCGATCGCGCGGATTCACCGGCGGCTTGCCAGCGAAGCGCGGCGGAATCTCGATCATCGCCTTGTTGATCATCACCGCCACCGGGTTGAGGTCGCTGGCGTGCGCTTCCAGGCCCAGGCGCTGCGCCTCCAGCGGGATGCTGCCGCCGCCGGCGAAGGGATCAAGCAGGGGCGGCGGATTGTTGTCGGTGGCGATGCGGATCAGCTGGCGCGCTTGCCCCATGATCTTATCGTCGGTGGTCGCTTCCCAGGTGACCAGCCGCTCGATGAAGTCGAAGAGGCGCATGCGCGGGGAGTCGGCTTTTTGCGCGGCTGCCGCCGGGTCTCTACCTTCATCGATTGCAATTTTCTGCGCTTCGGCAATGGCGCGGGTGACGTTTGGGCCATCGCCCGGCAGTGCTTTGCATTCGTCGACGAAGGGCTTGAGCGCATTGGGGTCGTCGGGATCATCAACAAGCGAGGTGAAGATGACGGCGCGAGCGGCTGCCAAGTGGTCGACGCGCCCACCACAGATGCAGCGTCGAGGGGTGGCCGTGGCGGATGGATTTCTCGCGGGCGCTGGCGCGATTGATGGCGTCCAGCGGCAGCGCGACTTCGATCAGCTTCTTGGCCTGGGGCATAGGTGATTCCGTTTCTTAAGGGCGATACGATATAGGAGGAATCCTAACAAGACTTACGCGCAATTTATACCTGGTATGTATCTTACCAGCCATAAGGGACAGTGTTTGATCGTTCCCGGATATTCGCTTGTGGTGTGAGAGGGCTCAGGCCCTGCCCCGCCCCGAAATCGAGAATTGGGATGGCGCGCCGGCGGAGTGGTATACTCGGGCTTGGGGAAACTTGGCGAAGGCGAGATGGAGATGGCGACCCAAGAGCGCGTATACACTGTCGACGATGTCTGGCGGCTGGAGCAAGATCCGCGCCATCCGCTGGAGAAGTACTATCTCATCGACGGGGAGTTATGCATCAAAATGGCGCCGACTGAATTGCATGGGGAAACTGCAAGCGAAATCGCACGGCACTTGGGCAACTATGCCCTTCCGCGCGGTTTAGGCCGAGTGGGAGTCGAAGTCGGCTTTCATCCGCCGGGCGATCGCGGCACGGCGCTGCTGCCTGATGTGTCCTTCATCAGCGCGGCGCGCATGACAGAGCGAGCGCTCTCCAGCTACGTGCCGTCAATGCCCGATCTGGCGGTGGAGGTCGTATCGCCCTCGCAATCGTGGGCGCAGGTCCGCCGCAAAGCCGAAACCTACCTGCTTCACGGGGCGGCTTTGGTGTGGCTGGTAGACCCGGCTGCGAAGCGCGTCGAGGTCTGGCGGCGGGGCAGGGAGCAGCGCGACGTCATAGATGCGGACGGCGAATTGAGCGGGGCGGCTATCTTGCCTGGCTTCCGGCTGCCCTTGCGGCTTATATTCCCCTGACCGGTCGCTTGGATCAGCGCGGCGGCGTGCTCGCGTCCAGCAGCGTCTTCAAGTTGACCTTGACCGCCTCTTCGTAATGGGCTGGCTCCTGAAAGGCGAAGCCCTGCACATAACGCGGTTGGCCCGCTGCCTCGCCGTCAATCTCGACCAGCGCCAATATAAACTGCTCCTGGCTGTTGAACGCAGTGTAAAGCTCATTCTTGGTCAAGGTCACATCATGAGCGCCTTTGCGCCGGCCTTTGACCTCGATGAAGCGTAATTTGGCGTTTTCCCCGGGCGGTTTGCTCTCGATATCGCGGCCGATGCCACGCTTCTTGCTGACGTCAATCGGTGAATTGCCCAGCGACCGCTCCGCCTCCATCACGGCCGCCATCGCAAGCGCCTCGCTTTGGCGGGTGTCAATCACTTGCGGGTCGATGTAAGCGCCTTGCAACGCGCCGATGGGGATGATCAAGGCGCCGCCCCGCACAATCGGACGGGTCGCGCTGAGTTGCCGCTCTTGCGCGATCTGCTGCAGGCGTTGCGCCAGGCGTTCTTGCAGATCGTCGGCGCGGCGCTGCGCCTGCTGGCTATTCAGGCCACGCGGCGCCTTGCCGGCCTCTTCGCGCAGGCGCAAATGGGCTGCTCGACCGTCCCAATAGTGTATCTCTCTGGTGAGCCGCTCCTGCACGGCGCGCTCTGTTTTATCGAGGCGTTCGTCCCTCGGCCCCTTGATTTGCGCCAGGTGTTGCGGCGCCAGGTGTTCAATGGCGTGGTTTACAGCTTGCTGCTCCAAAGCCTCGCCCGCAAGCCAGTCTTGCCCCAGCAGCGGCGCGATCTTCGCCTTTTCCGCCTGGTTTGCCGGGCGATAGTCAAGGTAAGGCGCAGTACCGGCGTCGTGAATCGCGCCCGCGCTATCGATCTCAACGAAATGCACCTCGCGCGAGATGGTCGTTTGCTCGGCGCCCTGGCTGGGCACAGCGTCCTGGATGGCGCCTTCCAGGTAGAAGAGGACGCGCAAGGCATCACCGGGATCTTGAGGGTCGACGAGCATCGCGCCACGTTTCAGGGTCTCGCGCTGTTGTTTCAGCATCAGGCTGATGGTCGCATCCAGCAGCGGGCGCCCGGGACAGATGAATTCGGCTTGCGGCATATTTTCCTGGTGAATCTGGTCTTTGTCGAAGCAGATGCGCGTGTACTTGCGGGAAATCGGACCAAGCCCGCGTTCTTGCGCGTGATTGCGAATGGGCGCTGGCACATTGTTGATGGCGAAGCGACCCGCCTCGCGCGGGTGCAGTGCCCCGCCAAGCGCTTGAAACGCTTCTACAAAAAAGGCTTTGATGAAGTGTGGCTGTAGCTTGCGGGCGTTGGCGCGCTCCATCTCGGCGCGGACTGCCTCAACTTTGCGCGTGTCCATGACGCCGCGGACGAGCAAATCATCACGGACGATCCGCTTTACACGCTCTTGGTCCGTGGCATTGTCAATTTCTATCTTGAGCCGATCGCGCACCGCCTGAGTGTCACCGTAGCGCACGGCCTCAATCATGAGTTGGCGCAGTGGCGTCTGACGGAAGAGCTCTCCGATCACATCAAAGACCTGGCCATTCAGCCGGTCGCGTTCTCTGGCTAATTTCTCCAGCAAACGCTGATAGACGGCGCCTTCACGCGTTTCCCCGGCGACCAGATTCCACAAGTGGCAGACTTTTTTCTGCCCGATGCGGTGAATGCGCCCGAATCGCTGCTCCAGCCGGTTAGGATTCCAGGGCAAGTCGTAATTGACCATCAGGTGGGCGCTTTGCAAGTTGATACCTTCTCCAGCAGCGTCCGTGGCTACCAGGATCTGAACATCGGCATCGTGCCGGAAATCCTCTTCGATCTTGCGCCGCTCGTGGCGATGCGTGCCGCCGTGGATGGTCACGACCGCTTCCGGGCGTCCGATGACAGTATTCAGCCTGTCGGTCAAATAATCGAGCGTATCCCGATGCTCGGTGAAAATTACCAGCTTGCGCGCGCTACCGTCCGCATTTTTCATTTCCGGCGTGTCCTGCAGCAAGCTAAGCATTTGCAGCCACTTACTGTCGCTGCCGCTGGCAAAGACGCGCTGCGCTTGTCTTTCGAGCCGCCGCAAAATGTTGATTTCTTCAGCCAACTGCGTCACGGTTTTGGCAGCGGTCGCATGGTCGATCAGCTCAGCCTCAATCGCTTCTATTTCTGTGTCGGGCGCGTCATCCAGGTCTTCATCCAGATTGATGTCATAGCTCAGTGTCGCTGGCCGCAACAGCGCTTCGTGCAGCGCCTGCTCTTCCCTCAGCCGCAATTCGAGTTTTTGGCGCCGGCGCCGCAGGGAGTGATAGATGGCGGCCGGCGATGAAGCCAAGCGGCGCTGCAAGATGGTCAGCGCGAAGCCAATCGAGCTCTTGCGCCCACCATGCTCAAGCTCATCAATCCGATTGAATTCAGTGCGGACATACTCCGTGACGCTCTCATAGAGGTCTCGTTCTTCCGGTGAAAGGTCGTAATTGACGGATGTGGCAAGGCGTTCGGGGAAGAGCCGTTTCCCTTCGAATGTCAGGAGATTTTCCTTGATCATGCGCCGCATCAGATCATCCACATCGCTGCGACGGGCGCCGCCGCGCGCGCGCCCCTCAAAGCGGTCCGGATCCAACAGTTTCATGAACAGGTCGAAGTCGTCGTCCTTGCCATTGTGCGGCGTGGCGGTCATCAGCAGCAGATGCCGCGTCAACTGGCCCAGCAGCTTACCGAGTTTGTAGCGCCTGGTCTCGTCCAGCTTGGCGCCGAAATATGTCGCCGACATCTTGTGCGCTTCGTCACAGACAACCAGGTCCCAATCGGTTTGCGCCAAGAGGCCTTGAATCTCCTCATTACGGCTAAGCTGGTCCAGCCGCACGATAAGGCGATCGTATTCGGCGAAGGGGTTGCCGCTGCGGGTTGCGCCAAGCATGTCACGCGGGACGAATCTGAAATCGAGCTGGAACTTGCTCTCGAGTTCGTCTTGCCATTGCTCGGTCAGATTGCCCGGCGCGCAAATCAAGCAGCGCCGTACATCACCGCGCACGATCAATTCGCGAATGAGCAAGCCAGCCATGATGGTCTTGCCCGCGCCGGGATCATCGGCCAGGAGAAAACGCAGTGGTTGCCGCGTCAGCATTTCCTCATAGACGGCTGTGATTTGGTGCGGCAGCGGTTCAATGAGCGACGTGTGCACCGCGAGCAGCGGGTCAAATAGGTGTGCCAGCTGGATGCGGTACGCCTCGGATACGAGACGCAGCTGCCGCCCGTCGCCGTCAAAGGGCCACAGTCGTGCGTCCGGTGGCGTGGAAAGTGACGTTTCGTCCGCCCGAAAAAGCACTCTTTCGCCCAGCCCGCCATCTGCGCGGCGATAGAAGACAGATACCGAGTTTGGTCCGCTGTGCTCCACAGCAACCAATTCGACCGTTTGATCAGGCGCGATGCCATTGACGCGCATTTTGCGTTCAAGTTGCTCCAGTCTAATCATGCGCCCGACTGACCCTCGGGCGAAACGGGCCGAATCAATTGGCGGGATTCGGTCTTGACGATCCCTCTATCGGTGAATTTCGCGTAGGGGCTGACGCTCAAGCTCATGATGGAGAACGTCAGGAAGGGGCGGGTTTGATGCGCTCCGATGCGGCGCATGGCGTCTTCGACGGCCGCCAGCCCAGCCGCCACCTCGGCGACCGGCTCATCACTCAGCAGGCCGAAGTAAGGCAGGCGCAACGACGCTGCAACGCCGCCGCATGTCGCAACGGCGACACCGCCGCCCATAGCACGGACTTCGTTGGCGGCGATCGCCATGGCGCCCGGGCTGCGGCCGATCACTAGCAGATTGTGGCAGTCATGGGCGACGCTGCTGGCCCATGCGCCCTCTCTCAGCCCGGTGTTGGCGATGAGACCGACTGAGCGCGAAGACGCGTCGCGCGCGATCACGGAGGCCAGCGCCAAGCCATCGTCTTCCTGAAACAGCACATGCCCATCTTGCAAACGCACACTCACCTGCTCCAAATCAGTCAGGGTCGAGCGCCGGTTCTGCAGAGCGACCACCGAGGCCGCCACGCTGCCGCCCCCGCCATTGCGATCCAGCTGGAAATCATCAGCGGCGAAGGGGCCGGGAATGCCCGGATAACTCGGCTGGGCCGGATTCTCGCGCGTGATGGCCGCGCCCATTGCGCCCGCGCCCGCCACGGGTTGCCCGCTGACGTAGACTTGCGCCGGCGGGAAGTCGACGAGGTCGTCCATGACCAGGAAGTCCGCCAGGAAACCGGGGGCGATGGCGCCGTGATCGCGCAAACCGAGATAGCGCGCCGGACGGATAGTCGCGGCCGCAAACGCCTCCAGCGGCGGCATGCCACATGCGATCGCCAGCTTCACAATGCGCGACAAATGCCCGTGACCGTCTGTGAGCAGCGAGGGTTCGATGTCATCGGTGATGAGGATGATGCGCGAGCGATCCGCCAAACCCGCCACCGCCGCCATATTCTCCGGAGTCAGCGACTTGGTCTGCAGCATGACCGCCAGGCCCTTTGAGATTTGCTCTTGAATTTTGGCCGGGAAGGTCAGCGTGTGGTCGGAGCTGATGCCGTGTGCCAGATAATGCGAGAGTTCTGTGCCTGACAGCGTGGGGATATGCCCTTCGATCAGCAGATGGTTTTCGCGGGCCGCCGCCACAATCGCGCGTAGGCGCTGATTCGGCCCCAGCAGACCGCGATAGTCCATCACCTCGCCCAGGGCGATGACCGACGGCTGCCGCGCCAAGCGCCTAATCGTTGCGGCGTTAAAGACTTCATGCGTCCATTCGATTTCGGGTGAGGTGGCGGGCACGCAACTCGGTATCGAATGATAAATCCGGAGCGGCAAATCCTGCGACGCGGCGATCATCCAGCGCACGCCGTCCTCGCCGGCGACATTGCCGACTTCATGCGGGTCGCTGAGGATGGTCGTCGTGCCGAAAGGCAGCACGGCTTCGGCGAAGCGGCGCGGCGTCAGCAAGCTGGACTCGATGTGCATGTGGGAATCGATCAAGCCGGGCATGATGATGCGCCCGGCGAGGTCGCGGGTTTCGGCGGCGCTTATGCCCCCCGGCGCGCTCCCCGCTTCGACGGTGATAAAGCGCCCGTGGCGGATGCCAATCCAACCCTCGAAGAGCCGGTAACGGAAGACATCGGCAATACGGGCGTTGATCAGCAGCGTGTCGAATTCCATCAGGAGCTCGCCTCCAGCAATTGCACCGCTCGCAGCGCGGTACGGATGGTCATCGTTTCGCCGCTCATGTAGAGCGCCTCCTTTTCCGCCAGCGTAGGTTGCGCTTCCAGGTAAATGTTGGAATCGGTGGCGACCACGCAGCCGACTTTCACCCGCCGGAGCGAGCCGACGACAAAGAGCGTTGACGCTTCCATTTCCGCCGCGACGACGCCGGCAAGCCGCAGCTGTTCGTTGAGTTCGGGATGGCGCGCGTAGAAGGCGCTGCGCGTCGTTCCGATGCCAGTGAAGGCGCTGTAGCCCAACTCCGCTGCCGCCTCGATCAAGGCATTGGTCACGTCCAAATCAGCCACGGCCGGGAAGCCCAGCGGCAGATACTCGTCCGATACGCCGTCGCCGCGATACGCCGCCGTCATCACCACCAGCGAGCCGATCGGAATGTCAGGCCGGCGTCCGCCAGCCGAGCCGACGCGAATGAAGATCTCGGCGCCGACATTGCGCAGTTCTTCCAGGGCGATGGCCGCCGATGAGCCGCCGATGCCGGTCGAACACACGCTGACAGGGACGCCGTTTGTCTTGCCAGTGAAGATCACGTACTCGCGGTTTTCGGCGATCAGGCGCGCGTCCTCAAGCTGTTCGGCGATGCGTCGGGCCCGCGCCGGGTCGCCCGGCAAGAGCACGCTGCGGGCGACATCCCCGGGCACACAGCGAATATGCTTTTGGACTTCAAATTCTTGTGAGTCAGTCATGTCTATTGCCCAGCCTCTTCAATGATGGCGATCCACTTCTGCGACTTCGCTTGCACCGTGACCGCTGTGCCGGCTTCAAAGCGTTCACCAGCGCTGTCTTGCGTGATGCTGAATTCGCCGGCTTCGGTTGCTACGAGGTAGCGCACCTCATTGCCATGAAAGGTATGCAGAATGACGTGCCCGGCAAGGCCGCTCGCGTCGGCGCCCGCAAACAGGCTGGCGTCATCAGCGCGAAAGAATACTTCAGC
This sequence comes from Phototrophicaceae bacterium, assembly GCA_965208195.1. Taxonomy (GTDB): domain Bacteria; phylum Chloroflexota; class Anaerolineae; order Aggregatilineales; family Phototrophicaceae; genus UBA6055. The sequence goes on from CBDBOC010000003.1 coordinate 174,790, forward strand.
CCGGGCGCCGGGATAGGGTGATTCAAACTTGGCGTGCCACCGCAGCTCGATGGGGTCGCCACCCCAATTCACCGTAATCTTGCCATCCCGCGCCGACACGACCCCTGCGCTGAAGTGATTGTCGAAGCCCATGAAATCCGCTACGAACGCCGTTTCGGGCGCCGCGAAGATGCGCTCAGGCGTGCCGATCTGCTCGATTTCGCCCTGATTCATGACCACGACGCGGTCGGAGATGCTCATCGCCTCCACCTGATCGTGGGTCACGTAGAGGGTGGTGATGCCGAGCTGCTGCTGTAAGCGCCGAATCTCCTGCCGCATATCGACGCGCAGGCGGGCATCGAGATTGCTCAGCGGTTCGTCCAGCAGAAGAACTTGCGGTTCAATAACGGTGGCGCGGGCGAGCGCGACTCGCTGCTGTTGGCCGCCTGATAGCTGTGCCGGGCGGCGGTCGGCGAAGGCTTCCAACCCCACCATTGTCAGCGCGTTGGTGACGCGTTTGTGCATCTCCGCCTGGGGAATACGCCGCATCCGCAGGCCAAAGGCGACATTGTGGAAGACTGTCAGATGCGGAAACAGCGCGTAGCTCTGGAACACCAGGCCAATATCGCGCTGATTGGGCGGCAGGCTCGTATAGTCTCGGCCGCTGATGACGATCTGGCCGGCATCGGGTTGGATGAAGCCGGCGACGCTGCGCAGGGTTGTCGTCTTGCCGCAACCGCTGGGGCCCAGCAGCGATACCAACTCCCCTTGTTCGACAGCCAAGCTGAATTGCTCCAGCGCTGGCTTGTTTTTTTCGTAAGAGACGGTTAGATCGCGGATCTCTAGATGAGGCATTAGCTACACAAACTGTGATAGACCAAGCACACGTTCGGCTGTCTGAACGAGCACGATGGTAAAAATGACGAGCAGGGTCGAGAGGGCGGCGATGGTCGGGTCAAAATAGTACTCCAGGTAACTGAGCATGGAAACCGGCAGCGTGGTCACACCCGGGCCGCTCAAGAACAGCGAGACCGGCACATTGTTGAACGATGTGATGAAGCCCAGCACAAAAGCTGCGGCGATCCCGGCGCGCATATTGGGCAGCACGACCAGCAGAAAGCCGCGCAGGCGGTTGGCGCCCAGGCTGACGGCGGCGTCTTCGACATAGGGGTCGAGGTTGCGCAGGCTGGCGGAAATGACGCGCACGCTGTAGGGAAAGAGGATGGCGGTATGGCCGATGAACAAGCCCGTCATGACGTGCATATCGCCCAGGAGGACGAAAAAATTGAGCATGGCAAAGCCGATGACCAGCCCCGGCACCAGTATCGGCGCGGAGAAGACGGTCTCTACCAGGCCGGACGCGGCAAAGCGAAAACGCACCAGCGCATAGGCGACCGGCATGCCCATGATCAGCGAGACGATGGTGGAGGATAGACCCAGCTGCAGGCTGATCCAGAAGCTGTCAGTAAATTGCGACGTCTCGAATACATTCGTGAACCAATCCAGCGTGAAGCCCTGTGGCGGAAAGGCCAGATTGGCATTGGCGCCGAAGCTCGCCATGAAGATGATGATAAATGGGCCAAGCAAGAAGCCGTAGAGAACGAACAGGCTTAGATACATCCAGCGCGATACCATCCGGCACGCTCCTAGCTGTGTTGCACGCGCAGGACGCGCAGCAGCAGATTGACCGCCAGCGTGGTGAAGATCATCACCACCGCGACCACGGCCGCCGCATTCTGGTCGAAGAGAATTACGGCTTTCTGTCGCAAAAGCGTCGACATCAGCAATAGACGCGAGCCGCCGAGAATCGCCGGGGTCACGAAGGCCGTTACCGAGCCGGTGAAGACGAGCGTCGCGCCCAGCACCAGACCATCCGACGACAAGGGCACGACGATGCGCACGAAAGTCGTGAGGCGGTTGGCGCCGAGGCTGCGGGCCGCTTCCAGCACGTCATCGGGGATATTCTCCATCGCGCTGACCAGCGGCAGCACCATCAGCGGCAGAAACAATTGCGTCAGCCCCAGCACAATCGCCGTCTCGGTGAAGATGAAGCGCAGGGGCGTTTCGACCAATTCCAGCGACAAGAGCGTCTGGTTGACCATGCCGCGCCGCCCCAAAATAATCAACCAGGCGAAGGTGCGCGCGACGGCGTTGGTCATCAGCGGGAGGATCACCAGCGACATCAGGAAGGAACGGCGGCGGGCGGGCATCCGCGCCAGCACGAAGGCGGCCGGGTAGCTCATCAGCACGCAGATGCCGGTGACGATGAGACCGAGCCTGAGCGTGCGCAGGTAGACGACCCGCGAAACGCGGCTCTGGAAAAAGTCGACATAACCGCTCAGCGTAAAGCCGCCCGCTTCCGGCAGCACACTCTGCGAGAGCAGGAAGACCAATGGCAACACGAAAAAGACCAGCACGAAAATAAATGCTGGCGCGACCAGCAAAATTATGGTGCGGGTCTGGTTGGGTCGACGTATCACGATGCAATAAAGGGGGCTCGAAAGCCCCCCGGCACAAAATCGTCAGAATGCTGACCTGTGGCCTCAGCGCACCATAACTTCGTTCCAGCGCTCGAGCCAATCTTCCAGCCGTGCCGACACTTCGGCCTGATCCAGCACAATCATGGTATCGAGCATCTCGCCGCAGGTGAGCAACGCGCAGGTTTCTTCCGGCAACTCGACCGTGGCGTTGACTGGCGAATCAATCAGGTCAAGCGCTTCGGCTTCCTGGACATCGTGCGAAATGAACCAATCGATATAGGCATGCGCCAGATCCGCCTGATCGCTGGCCGCCGTGATGCTAATCATGTTCGTCTGGCCCACAATGCCTTCAACTGGCACGACCGTGCTCAGCTCGTGGCCGGTGTTGATGAGGTTGCCGATGGCAAAACTGGCATAGGGCGCGACCCAGACTTCTTCTTCCTGAACCAGCGTCGTCAGTTCCGAACTGCGAATGTAGGTGGTCACCAGATTATCGGCCAGCTGGGGCAGGGCTTCCCACGCCAAATCCGCATCGTAGTTGATTTCCATAGCCTCGTCGCTATCGTCCATGGCACCCATGGCCAGGGCGCGGTCGATCATGATGAGCGCGGCCGGGCCGAAGGTGGTGGACATCTCCGGAATGCTGACGAAGCCGGCCACATCATCGCGCAGCAGGTCGGCCCAGGAGGTGACTTCGGCTTCAACCAGGTCGGAGCGGTAGATGAGACTGAGGCTATTGACGGTGTAGCCGACGCCGGCCTGGTTGCCCAGCGGGTCCTGCGCCCAATCGTAGACTTCGTCCAGGTTTTCGAGACCCTCGGGGTCGTAAGGCTGGAGCAGGCCCGCTTCATTGGCGATATGCGTGAATTGAGTGGCGAAGTGCACCACGTCAATATCGGTGTTTTCGCCCTCGGCTTGCAGACGCGCCAGGCGGTCAGAATTGTTGCCGGTATCCAGCACGATGTCTACGTTATGCATTTCTTCAAAGGGCGCGAAGACATTTTCTTCGAGAACATCCAGGTTAAAGCCCCAGATTGAGACGGTCAGGGTTTGCGTATCCTGGGCGACGGCCGCTGGGCCGATCAGCCCCAGCAGTAGTACCACAAGCAAAAGAATTGGTTGGCTTCTCATGTGCGCATCTCCAATACTGGTTAGTCGAAACGAAGCAAAGAGGATTATAACACAGGCCGGCTTCGTCAATTGAGCTGGTATGTGTAGATTGGAATGCCTAGTCTGCTATGGTTAGACTTGTCAGTTGAGGGCGAGGCGCTTGACCATCTCTGAAAGCGTGTTGCCAGCGCATCGCAAGGGTATGGGAGAGGAAAACATGAGAGACGTTCAACAGCCCAAGGTCGTTGTCATTGGCGCGGGCAGCCTCTTCTTCGGCCGGCAAGCGATATGGCAAATGGCGCATTCGCCTCATCTGAACAAGGGCACGCTGGCGCTGGTGGATAGCGACCCGGTGCGCCTGGAAAAAATGGGAAAGCTGGCGGAGATGGTAGTTGCCGAGACCGGCGTGCGCTTGCAGATCGAAACCGCCTCCCATTGGAAGGACGCCCTGCCCGCCGCCGATTTTGTCGTGCTCAGCTTCGCCGTCGACACGGTGCGCTACCGCGGGCTGGATTGCCAAATCAGCGAGAAATACGGCGTACGCATGTGCAGCGGCGATACCATCGGCCCCGGCGGCATCTTCCGCGCTATGCGGGAGCTGCCCGTCATCATGGACTGCGCCGCCGATATTGAGCGGATCTGCCCCGAGGCCTGGGTCATCAACTACATCAATCCCAGCGCCGTGAATGGCATGGCGCTGGCTCGATATGCGCCGGGTCTCAAGAGTTTCGCCTTATGCGATTCGCTGCACATGCCGCGCGTCAAGGCCAAGTACGCTGCCCGGGCCGGCATCATCGCCGATGCCAGCCAATGGTCCGACGATCACGATGCCGACTTTGACCTGCGCATCGCCGGCGTCAATCACTTCACCTGGATGCTGAAGGCCGAGTGGCGCGGGGGAGACGTCAGCGGGCGCATCGCCGAATCCCTCCGCCGCAGCGCCGCCACCGAAGACCTCGGCGGCGACAAGGGCGCCAAAGCCCGGCACAACGATGCTATCGCCTGGCAGCTTTACCAAGTCTTCGGCTATGTGCCCACTTGCGTCGCCCATACCAAAGAGTACTTGCGCTTCTATCAGGGTCATGGTCGATTGCCCGATGCCATCCCGCCGCTTTCCATTTGGGAGACGGACGCGCGCTATGCCCGGCATGACGCCATGTGGCGACAGGTTGATGATTTCAACAGTGGCGCCGCCCCCATCAGCGCATTCATGACAGCGCTCGGTCCCGATCACGCGACTGATATCATTGAGAATATGGTCGGCGGCTTGGGCCGGCCCTTTTACGTCAATACTCAGAATCGCGGGGCGGTGAAAAATTTGGCGGATGACGCCTTCCTCGAGCTGCTCTGCGACATCGATATGGCTGGCCCGCGCCCGCGCCCGGTCGGCGAGATGCCTCGCGGCTTGCGCGGACTCAATGAATTGGTGCTGGATACGCACGAGCTGACGGCGGAAGCCATCGTCAAGGCGGATTACAGCCTGTTGCGCCGCGCGCTGATGACCGACCCGCTGACGAATTCCATCGCCGATGCTGACGCCATCCTCAGCGAACTGCTGGCTGCGCAGCGCGATGCCCTGCCCGACCATTGGTATACTGCGACAACATAAGGCGTTCGCCATCAAAACTCCGCTGACAGGCGCTAAGCCTTTCTGCTACAATCTCCGCCAATCTCCAGCTCAGCAAAGGACTGCACTTATGGCGGACTACACCCCTCAACCGGAACACAGATTCACCTTCGGCTTGTGGACCGTCGGCAATATCGGCCGCGACCCCTTCGGCGAGCCGACGCGCGCCCCCATCTCGCCGGTCGAGATCGTGCATCTGCTGGCCGAGGTCGGCGCTTGGGGCGTCAACTTGCACGATAACGACCTCGTGCCCATCGACGCGACGCCCGCCGAGCGCGACCAGATCGTGGCCGATTTCAAAGCCGCTATGGCCGACACCGGCATCGTCTGCCCCATGGCCACCACCAATCTCTTCGCCGACCCCGCCTTCAAAGACGGCGCCTTCACCAGCAATGACGCCGCCGTGCGCGCCTACGCCCTGCAAAAGACGATGAGCTCGATGGACCTGGGCGCGGAGTTGGGCGCGAAAGTCTACGTCTTCTGGGGCGGTCGCGAGGGCGCCGAATCCGATAGCGCCAAATGCCCGGCTGAGGGCGTCAAGCGCATGCGCGATGCCATCAACTTCCTCTGCGACTATTCCAAAGACCAGGGCTACGGTTATCGCTTTGCCCTGGAGCCCAAGCCCAACGAACCGCGCAGCGATATCTACTTCCCCACCGTCGGCGCCATGCTGGGCTTCATCGCCACCCTCGACGACCCCGACATGGTCGGCGTCAACCCCGAGGTGGCGCATGAGCACATGGCCGGCCTCAACTTCATGCACGCCGTCGCCCAAGCCTGGGATGCCGGCAAACTCTTCCACATCGACCTCAACGACCAGATGTTCGGCCGCTACGATCAAGACTTCCGCTTCGGCAGCATGATGATCAAGCAGAACTTCCACCTGGTGCGCTTCCTGGAAGATGTCGGTTATGACGGCAGCCGTCACTTCGACGCCCACGCTTATCGCACATCGCAATACGAAGACGTCAAGGCATTCGCGCGCGGCTGCATGAAGTCGTACCTGGTTTTCAAGGAGAAGGCGGCCCAGTTCAACGCCGATGCCGAGGTGCAAGCGCTGCTGGCCGAGATCAACGCCGATGACGGCAGCTATGGCTATCTGGCTGACGGCTATAGCCGGGCCGTCGCTGATAAGCTCAAGGCGACTGAATTCGACCGCCTGGCCCTGGGCGCGCGCAATTTGCCTTACGAGCGGCTGGATCAACTGACCTTTGATATTCTCATGGGGGTTCGATAAGTGCGCTTCCCTGCATGCAAAGTAAGGGCGAAGGCAAGTGAAAGAGAAAATCGGCAATTACGCTTCTAAGGCTGCTGGTTTCGCAGCCTTTGTAACGATGATGTACGTGCTGTTTCCCACTGAGACAGAGAATTGGGCGTCGCCGCCAAATCGTCCAGAAAACTGTGATTGGTTATGTCAAATCATACACGCCAATTTCAGCGCCGAATCGATCGCGGCTACTATATCCATGACAATCGCTACTTTGAAGTTAGGAATGGCTGCGCTGCTTGCAGTAACAGTGTACGTGTTGATTCGTTCAGCGATTGAACGTGCTGTCAAAAAGCTGAACAAAGCATTTGAACATCAATATTTCAGCCGCCAGCACAATGAAAGTGAAAGACAGCCACTCCACAAGGACCACAGTGAGAACTGCTAAGGAAACACACCATGCCCTACTTGATGGGACTCGACATCAGCACGACCGGCGCCAAAGCGCTGGTCATCGACGAAGCCGGCGCGGTCATTGCCGTCGCCAATACGCCGCAGCCCATCAGCCAGCCGCAGCCGCTATGGAGCGAGCAGGACCCGGCCGACTGGTGGGATGGCATCAGCGCCAGCATCCGCCGGGCATTGGCCGAATCCGGCTTAACAGGCGACGACATTGCCGCCATCGGCTTGACCGGCCAAATGCACGGGCTGGTTCTGCTGGACGCGGATGGCGAGGTGCTGCGACCGTCGATACTCTGGAATGACCAGCGCACCGGCGTGCAGTGCGTCACCATGACGGCGCGGGTCGGCGCGCAGCGATTGATCGAACTCACCGGCAACCCGGCGGTGACCGGCTTCACCGCGCCGAAAATCCTCTGGGTGCGTGACGAAGAGCCGGCGGTCTATGCCAAGATCGCGCAGGTGCTGCTGCCCAAAGATTACATCCGCTACAAACTCACGGATACCTACGCTACCGACTTGGCGGGCGCGTCAGGCACATCGCTGCTGAACGTGGCGCAGCGGGCTTGGTCGGCCGAAGTGCTGGACGCGCTGGAGATCCCGGCTGAGTGGCTGCCGCCGGTGCACGAGGGCACGGAAGTCGCCTCGGCCATCAGCGCTGCGGGCGCGGCGGCGACCGGGCTGGCGGTGGGCATACCCGTGGTCGGGGGCGGCGGCGATCAAGCGGCGGGCGCGGTCGGCATGGGCTGCGTCTCTCCCGACAAGATCGGCGTCACTGTCGGAACTTCAGGCGTCGTCTTCGCCCCGCTCGCCAATTACGCCTACGAAGCCGAGGGCCGCTTGCACGCCTTCTGCCACGCCGTGCCGGGCGCCTGGCACTTCATGGGCGTCATGCTCAGCGCCGCGGGCAGCCTGCAATGGTACAAAGACGCGCTGGCGCCCCAGCTCGAATTCGACGCGCTGCTGGCCGAAGCAGAGCGGGTTCCCGCCGGCAGCGAGGGGCTCTTCTTCTTGCCCTACCTAACCGGCGAGCGCACGCCCCACCCCGATCCGCTGGCGCGCGGCGCTTTCATCGGACTCACCAGCCGCCACAGCCGCGGCCACATGACACGCGCCGTGCTTGAGGGCGTGGCTTTCGGCTTGAAAGACTCCTTCACGCTGATCGACCAGGCCGGCTTGCCTGACGAATTCGAGGTGCGTGTAAGCGGCGGCGGCGCCAAGAGCCCGGTCTGGCAAGGGATCATCGCTGATGTGCTGAATGCCCCGCTGGTCAACATCAACACCACCGAGGGCGGCGCTTTCGGCGCGGCGATTCTGGCCTCAGTGGCGGCCGGCGCTATACGATGATGTGGCGGAGGCTTGCGCGGCGATGATCGAGACCGGCGAAGAAGTGCCGGTCGGCGCTAATGCTGAGATTTATGCCGAGCGCTATGCCGTGTATCAGTCGCTGTATCCGGCGCTGAAAGCAACCTTCGCGCGGCTTTGAGGCGGCCGGCTGGCGTTAGGACTCGCGGTCGGGCAGCGTGCCGGCGATTGCCAAGCCTTCAAGTAGACCAGCCACGCGCGACTGCTCGGATTCGACGGCGCGCAGTCGGCTGTCAAGACCGTCCAGCTTGGCATCAACACGCCGAAATCCGGATTGCGTCTCATCACGCAGTTGCTGGATATCGCCCCGAGTGTCTTCCCGCAACTGCTGGATATCGTCCTTAGTGTCTTCTCGCATCTGCTGGAAATCGTTGCGCAACTGCTGGATGTCGTCCTTAGTGTCTTCCCGCATCTGCTGGAAGTCTTGGCGCAACTGCTGGATGTCGCCACGAGTGTCTTCCCTCAGCTGCTGGAAGTCGTCCTTAGTATCATCCCTCAGCAGCTGGAAGTCGTTGCGCAACTGCTGGATGTCGTTTTTAGTGTCTTGGCGCAACTGCTGGATGTCGTCCTTGGTGTCCTGGCGCGATTGCTGGATTTCCTTCCGCAGGTCGTCGCGGAGGTTCTTCATGTCATTGCGCAGCCAAACAAACGCAGCGAAAACGCTGACGACCGTGATGATAGGGTTTATCAAGTCCGGTTGCATTCGCTATGTGCCCTCACGCTTCCGTAAGCATACCACAAGGCGTTCCGAATGCGCGAAATTTGCACCGCCGAGTCTACAACGCGTGCGTCAGCACCAGCACCCGCGTCGACTGGGGCAAGTCCTCGCGGCTCAGTTGCACTTCCCAATCCGATTGGAAGTCGACATCGGCGTCATCGAAGTGGCTGAGGAAGGCTGTGATCCACTGCATATTGCGCGGCTTGTAGCGCAGCGTGCGGAAGTGCATCGGGATGACCAGCTTGGGCCGCACGCGGTCGATCACCCGCTTGAGGTCGCCCAGGTCAATCGTCGGCACATCACCCGCCAGCACGAGGAAGACATCGAGCCCTTCAAAGAAGGCGTACTCCTCCGGCGTGAAGGGATTGCCGACATCGCCCATGTGCCCGATGTGAATGCCGTCCATCTCCCAGCGGTACATGGCGCATTTGTCCGGCTCATGCTCCGGGTGGGCGTACATCTCCGACGACTCGATGGCGCGGAAGGTCACGCCCTTGCAGGTCAGCTCGCCGCCATCGCGCGCCACATCCAGCATGTTGAGGCGCGCCGGGTCGCCGCCGATCAAGTCCGAGCGGTCATGGAAGCTGTCGTTCAGCGACGAGGTCACGACGATATCGGGGTGGTCGGGGATGGGCTGATAACCCGAGGTCTCCGGCGTATACGGGTCGGTGATGACGGATGTGCCGTCGCTGGCGGTGACGATGAAGGCGGCGTGGCCATACCACTTGATTTTCATGAGATTACGCTCCATTCAGTGCGGGAATCACTTCGTCAACAAACAGGCTGATGGGTTCCGCGTCCGGCGCGCCGATGATATCGATCATGAAATAATCGCAGCCATTCTCAACGAAGGCGTTCATCTGCTCGGCGATATGGCCCGGCGTGCCGACGAAGGCGTTATCGCGCGTCCACTTCTGCTCGCGCGAGAGGCCCCGCGCGACGGCTTCGGCTTCGGTATTGCCGATGGCGACGCGCCCGAACCAGCTGCAGCGCAAGGACGCCGGATCGCGGTCGATGTCGTCCAGGTGCCGCCGCAAGATACGCTGCCGCTCGGCATAGCGCTCCAGCGGCGCATCGGGGAAGTTCCAGATATCGGCGTATTGGGCGGCGTGCTTCATCGTGGTATAGCCGCCGCCGCCGACCACGATGGGGATCATCGGCTCGGGCTTGGGCTCGCACCAGGCGTCTTGGATATGGTAGTGCCGCCCCTGATAGCTGACTTGCCCCGGCTCACCCCACATCTTGCGCAAGATGATCAGCGTCTCTTCCAGTTGCTGCACGCGCAGCCGCGGCTCGGGATAGGGGTAGCCGTAAGCGCGGTACTCATCTTCTTTCCAGCCGGCGCCGATGCCCATGATGAAGCGCCCGCCCGAGATGTTCTGCAGCGTCGCCGCCATCAGCGCCAGCAGCGCCGGGTTGCGATAGCTCTGCCCCAGGACCATCGGCCCGACTTCAAATTCGGGGTAACGCGCCAGCAGATAGCTCATCACCGTCCAGGCTTCGTAGGTCGGCTGGCCCTCCCACTGGAAGTGATCGGTCATCCAGATGCTGCGGAAGGCGCCCCTGAGCTGGGGCAAGGTCGCGTCAAGATCCGCCAGAAAGCGGCCCTTATCGCCCGGCGGCGGTCCATGCAGCAGGCTGAAGCCAAAATCGACCATCACATCGCTCCTTTATCGATTCGGTTTACGCATAATCACACTATTGTACTGTCTTTGGCGGGAAAACTCCGCCCGGACTTTCTCAGCGAAGGACGCGGGAAAACGTTAATATCTGCGCGCAATGACATGATGGACCGGGAGCAAAGACATGGCATCACGACCCAACATCCTCTGGTACTGCAGCGATCAGCAGCGATTCGATACCATCGCCGCCCTGGGCAATAGGCACATCAACACGCCCAACCTCGACCGCTTCGCCGCCGAATCAGCCGTCTTCACGCACGCCTATTGTCAATCGCCCATCTGCACGCCCAGCCGCGCCAGCTTCCTCAGCGGCATGTACCCCAGCGCGATCGGCGTCAATGGCAACGGCTTCCGCACCTTCCCGCGCCACCACGAAGACCGGCTCATCAGCAAAGCGCTGCACGATGCCGGTTACGATTGCGGGCTCGTCGGCAAGCTGCATCTGGCTAGCGCCTTCCTGCGCCGCGAAGAGCGCGTCAACGACGGCTACGAATACTTTCAGTACAGCCACGATCACAAGGGCGGCAACGAGCGCGGCAACGAATATGTCGAGTGGATCAAGGCGCAGGGCATTGATCACGATAGCGTGCTGCGGCCGCGGGGCATCGCCTCTTTGGCGGACTATCGCAACTCGCAGCAGCATGCCGGCTTCGGCGGCTTCATGGAGCCGACGGCGGAGCAAGACAACGTGCCGCCGCATTTGCATCAGACCTATTGGTGCACGGAGAAAGCCATCGAGTTCATCGGGCGCAATCGCGAACCGGACAAGCCCTGGCTGCTGAGCGTCAACCCCTTTGACCCGCATCCGCCTTTCGACGCACCCTGGGAATTCTACCGGCGCTATGACCCGGCCAGCCTGCCCGGCGCCCACTTTGAAGAGGACGATCTGGAACATCAGGGGCGCTTGGCTGATGCCGGCATTGACTTCCAGACGACCGCGCGGCATCCGGACGACCTGCGGCAAAAGCACCTGCAAGCCTCGTATTACGCCATGATCGAATTCCTCGACGAGCAATTCGGCCGCCTGCTGCTACATCTCGACCGGACGGGTCAGCGTGAGAACACCATCATCATTTTCATGAGCGACCACGGCGAGATGCTGGGCGATCACGGCCTGCTGCTCAAAGGCTGCCGCTTCTACGAGGGCTTGGCGCGCGTCCCGCTGATGATCTCCTGGCCCGGGCGCATCCAAGCGCAAATCAGCGACGATCTGATTGAACTGATCGATATCGCCCCGACGCTCTACGACCTGCTCGACATGAACGTGCCGCCCTGGGTGCAAGGGCGCTCGGCGGCGGCTTTGCTGCGCACGGGCGAATCAGCCGGGCCGCATCGCGATTTCGTGCGCGCCGAGCACTATGCCGCGACCAATTTGGCCGATGCCACGCACGCCACCATGTACCGCGACCGCCGCTGGAAACTGGTGGTGTATCACCAGAAGGACATCTGCGAGCTCTACGACCTGGACGCTGACCCCTGGGAGCACAACGACTTGTCGCGCTCGCCACAGCACGCCGACACGCTGATGACGCTGCTGCGCCGCAGCTACGACGCCACGGTATATGCCCATCCGGCGCAGACCGACCGCTACGGCCCTTTCTGAGCGGCATTTGAAAAACGCGCCCGCTCTGCGCTAAAGTGGGGGAGCACAGCCACCTAGTTGAAGGAGCCACCGACATGTCCATTCCGACGCTACCCGGCATTAGGGCGGAGACTATTCGTTCATCACGGCTGGCGACGCGCGTGCTCTTCGCCGGGGCTGATGACGGCGCGCCGGTCGTCTTCATTCACGGCAACTTGACCTCAGCCACCTTCTGGGAAGAGACCCTGCTGGCGCTGCCGGCTGGCTACCGGGGCATCGCGCTCGATCAGCGCGGTTTCGGCGAAGCCGACGCGGCTGCGGTCATCGACGGCGCCCGCGGCCTGGGCGATATGTCTGATGATGTGGTGGCGCTGCTGGACGCGCTCGGCATTGAGCGGGCGCACATCGTGGGGCATTCCATGGGCGGCGGCGTGGCATGGCGCTTGCTGATGGATGCGCCGGAGCGCTTGCTGAGCGCAACGCTGGTCGCGCCGGTTTCGCCCTTCGGCTTCGGCGGCACCAAAGACGCGGCGGGTGGCCTCTGCGCTGAAGATGGCGCGGGTTCCGGCGGCGGCGTCGCCAACCCGCAATTCACCCAGCTGCTCAACGAGGGCGAGCGTGGCGATGGCGAGATGACGCCGCGACACGTCATGAATAACTTCTACTGGAAGCCGCCCTTCACCTCCGAACGCGAAGAAGACTTGCTCTCGTCTGTGCTGGCGACGCACCTCGGCGAACGCGATTACCCCGGCGATTCCACCGCATCGGAGCACTGGCCCCATGTCGCGCCCGGCCGTTGGGGCATCCTTAACGCCATGGCGCCCACCACGCAGCCCGATGTGGCGCGTCTCTACGCTATCCATCGCAAACCGCCGCTGCTCTGGGTCTACGGCGATAGCGACCAGGTCATCGCCGATATGTCGATGTTTGACCTGGCCAGCTTCGGCAAGCTGGGCGTCATCCCCGGCTGGCCCGGCGATGAGGTCTGCCCGCCGCAGCCCATGATCGCGCAGATCAAGCAAGTGCTGGGCGAGTATGCGGCGGCCGGCGGCGCCGTCAGCGAGGTTATGCTTGCAGACTGCGGCCATACGCCCTTCGTGGAAAAGGCGGCCGAGTTCAACGCGGCGCTCCATGCCTTCCTGGGCTGAGGCATCGCGAGAAGCGGCTTTTGGCGTGATTAGCCGATGCTGGCTAGAATCAAAAGGTGTGATTGTCCGCAAAATAGTCAAGCAACATAATGTAAAGGAGAATTGGCATCATGAAACGACTACTGCTTCTAGCGCTTTTCCTGCTGATATGTGGCACATTCAGCGGGCTGGCGCAAGACGACATCACGATCTTCGCCACCGTCGGCGCCTACTACCCCGATGAGCCGACCGAGAATAACCCCAACCCGCCCCGCCTGATGAACGAACTCGTCGCTGAATACGAGGCGATGAATCCCGGCGTGAACATCGAATTGATTGACGTGCCGGACAATATCTCGGGCGATCAGTGGCGCAGCACGGTCTTCAACGGCCAGAACGAGCCGCATATCATCGTCAACAATTACATCCGCGTCTGGCAGGAGCAGGGCAACGACTGGTACCTGCCGCTCAACGACTATATTGAGCAGCCGAACCCCCACATTCCCGAGGGCACACCCGGCCATGAGCGCTGGGCCGACAGCATCCCCGAGGTCGTCTGGAACACCACCTATCACACGGGCAGCGGCAATCAATACGTCGTGACGGTCAACGCCGTCGCCGTCGGTTTCTTCTATAACATCGACATGCTCATGGAGATGGGCATGGATACCGAGTTCGATATCGACTATTCACTCTGGGCGGATTGGGAGACGATGATCGCTGAGATGGGCGCCATCGCCGAGATGGGCATGAAGCCGCTGGCGCTCTCGATGTCGACTGCCGCGCCTTACACCTACAACTGGTTCGACGGCACCAGCCTGACCAGCATGTACATTGACCACATTGAAAGCTGGTGGGAACCGGGCGCCAGTTGGCACGCCCTCAACCAGCGCGAGTTCGCCTGCGCCATCCACAATGGCTTGATCAGCGCCCACGACGACGCCTTCGCCGACTGGCTGCAACTGCTGGCCGATTTCGAGCCCATGTGGGTGGAGGGCTACGCCACGCTCACCAATGACGAAACTTATCGCCTCTTCGTGACCGAAGAAGTGCCCTTCCTGCTGCAGAACGCCGCCTCGCAGACGATCAATGTCACCCGCGATGCCGACTTCAACTGGGGCATTAGCTACTTCCCGCCCGTCACCGAAACGACCAGCCCCCACGCGGCCAACAACGAATCCGCCTACCTGGTCGGTGGTTTCACAGCCGGCTTCACCGTGACGGACCGCGCCCGGCGTGAAGGTATCGAGGCGCAAGTCGTCGACTTCCTCATGTTCATGACCGCCCAGCCGCAATGGGGCCGCGTCGTCACCGACTCGCCGCGCACCATTCCGACGCAATTTGGCCTGGATGTGCCCGACGCCCTGAAGCCGACAGTGGCCTTCCTTGAATTGCCCATCCGCGCGCTGAAAGACCCCGACCCGCGCCTCAGCCGCCGCTATGGCGAAGATCACCGCCGCCTGATGCAGGAATACTTCACCGATCAGATCGACCTGGAGACGCTGATCGCCGAAGAAGACCGCCTGATGTCGCGGGAAGCGCGCGTCGTCATCGCCGAGAACGACTGGTCTTGCGACTTCCAGCTGGAGTAGATCGGCGCGAACTCTACCCCCACCCCAAACCCCTCCCCCATAAAGAGGGAGGGGCTTCCCTTCGCTTCTTAAGTCGCATGGGATGGCTCCCCTTCCCTCCTTGTGGGAATTCCGCCCCCCGTTGAGCGGGGGGACCGAGGGGGGAACAGGGGCCGGGGGAAGGGGGGGCGAATTAACATGCTCAGACGTATTGCCACTAGCCCGTCCGTAAGGGTTAGCAAACGCGCAAGCCAAAGCCCGCTGCCGCTGCGCCTGTGGCGGGCCAAGTGGCTGTATCTGGCGCTGCTGACTCCAGTGGCGTTGCTGCTGATCTTCGAGTGGCTGCCGGCTTTCAGCGCGCTCTACAACTCGCTTTACATCTGGAATGGCGGCAAGGTGCATTTCTACGTCGGCCTGGAGCATTACGAGCGGATGCTGACCGACCGCACCTTCCGCGTCGCCATCGCCAATTTGATCGGCTTCGTCTTCTTCCGCGTCATCATGCAGACGGTGCTGCCCTTCTTCGCCGCTGAAATGATCATCAACTTGCGCAGCCAGCGCTGGTCTTACTGGTGGAAGATCATCTTCGTCTTCCCCATGGTCGTGCCCACGATTCTGAATTACTTGATCTGGCGCTTCATCTACAACCCGCAGGTCGGCTTGCTCAACGAGAGCTTGAAGCTGATCGGCCTGGACGAATTCACCCATGCCTGGCTGGGCGATCCCAATACCGTGATGTGGGCGCTGGCCTTCGTGCGCTTTCCCTGGCTGCCTACGTTGCAATTTCTCATCATCCTAGGTGGCTTGCAGACCATCCCGCAGGAGGTTCACGAGAGCGCGGCCATCGACGGCGCCGGTTTTTGGCGGCGGCTCTTCTATATCGATATCCCGATGACGCGGCGCCAGATCACGCTGGCGATGATCTTGACGATGCTGTTCATGACGCAGCGCTTTGACCTCTTCCTGGTCATGACAGACGGCGGGCCGGGTTACAGCAGCATGGTGCCGGCGCTGCAGCTCTATCAGTCGGCCTTTCACTTTCTCGAGTTCGGCTATGCCTCGGCCATCGGCGTGGTGCTATTCGTCGCCATGCTCGCCCTGACCGTGATCAACCTGCGCGTCTCCGCCGGCGCATCCAATGCGTGATTTAGGGGCGAGCCATTGGGTCGCCCACCGAGTGATTGGAAACTGCTGTTGCTAAATCGAAAACGTCTCCGGCTCGGCAATCGCGATCTCCCCTTTCAACTGGTGTTGGTCGCCTTCGGCATCGTGACCTTCTTTCCGCTGGTCCTGGTCGTCATCACCTCGTTCAAGAGCAATACGCAGTTCTATCACAATTTCTGGCTGCCGGAACTGCCGCTGCACCTGGGCAACTATTCATCCGCCTTTCGCATTATCTGGCGCTACATCGTCAACAGCGTCATCTATTCCGGCTCGACCATCTGCCTCATCGCCGCCATCGCGTCGGTCGCCGGCTATGTCTTCGCCCGCTTCCGCTTCCCCTTTAAGACCGCCCTCTTTCTCGCCTTCATCACGCTGATCATGGTGCCAGGTGTGCTGACGTTGGCGCCGCGCTTCGTGCTGGTTCGCGATCTGGGCCTGGTCAATACGCCGCTCGCCTTGATTTCCGTCTGGGTCAGCGGCGGCCTGGTGCTTTCGACCTGGCTGATGCGCAGCTACTTCGAGTCGCTGCCGTCGGAGCTCTTCGACGCCGCCTACGTCGATGGCGCCGCCGAGTGGCAGGTCTTCATTTATGTGTCGGTGCCGCTGGCCCGCCCGATGATCGCCACCGTGGCGATGACCACGCTGATCGGCACCTGGAATGACCTGATTTGGCCGCTGGTGACGATCACCGATAAAGACTTGATGCCACTGGCGCAGGGCTTGATGCAATTCTCCTCGAGCTTCGAGACCGACTGGGGCACACTTTTCGCCGGCTATGTCATCTCGTCGATACCGCTGTTGTGTGTGTTCGCTGTGGCGATGCGCCAATTTATCAGCGGCCTGACCAGCGGTTCGATCAAAGCCTAACGCGACCACGCCGCAAGCGGCGCGACTGTTGCGTTTCGGTCACCCAACCATAGCGCTTGAGAGGAGCGCCAACATGAACCAAATCGCGCTTTCAGACATCAGCCAGATCGTCATCCGCGGCGAGCGCGGCCTGGCGGTAAACGAACTCAAGCGCGGTCTGCGCCAGCTCGCGCCATCGCTGGAGCTGCGCGTCGACGCCACTGCGGCGTCCGACAATGCGCTGACCATTACGCTCAGCGCCGGGGCGGCCGCTTCGGAAGCTTACCGCATCGCCGCAGCCGACGCCGAGGCGCGCCAAATCAGCCTGGAAGCCGAGAGCGAGCAAGGCCTGGTCTACGCTGTGTTTGACTTCCTGGAGCGGCAGGGCGTCGTCTACGGGCTGGATGGCGAGCTCTATCCCATCGACCGCGTGACCCAGCTGAATATCCCGCCGCCCGGCGATGCGTGGGCCGGCCGTCCGCTCTTCGCCAATCGCGGCTTGCAGCCCTGGCCCGACTTTCTCAATTGCATCACGACCTTCAACGAAGCCGACTTGCGCGCCTACCTGGAAGCCATGCTGCGCATGCGCATGAACACGCTGGGCATCCACGTCTACGGCCAGAGCCACAAATGGACTGAGCCCTGGCTGTCGTTTGAGTACGGCGGCGTCGGCCATGCCGCCTTCGCCGATACTAGCGCGACCGACCGCTGGGGTTACCTGCCGCAGCGCACTTCCCGTTTCGGCATGGGCGCCGCGCAATACTTCGATGACGAAATCTTCGGCGCGGACGCCACGCGCTACGCCGCCGGCCCTTGGGAGACGGCCGAGCGCTCGCAAGCCGTCTGGGGGGCGATGTTCCGCTACGCCGAAGAGCTCGGCATCAAGATGGGCATCGGCTTCGAGCTGTATCAGCTGCCGGAAGAGATCGTCAAAGCCGCCCCGCCGCAGACGCGCACCACGCTTGACCACACCATAACCTTTCCGGGCGATATCGACTTCCACATCAGCTTCAGCCGCGTCGATCCGGCCTCGCGCGCGGCCAAAACCATCCTGGAGGCGCGCCTCGCTCACCTGCTCGAGACTTACCCCTCCGTCGCCTATGTGCAATTGTGGGAAGACGAATTCACCAACTGGATCAGCCAGAAGGCAGCCATCGAAACCCCGCTCGAGCCCTTCCGGCAAGCGCATGATTTCTTGCGCCGGCACGCCCCCGGCGTCCAACTCGTGATCGCCGGCTGGGGCGGCGTGGCGCGCAACTTCGAGCGCTTTCATCGCGAGCTGCCCGGTGATATCGTCTTTGCCGCGCTCAGCGATCAATTCGGCTGGGACCCCATCCACGAAAACTTCGGCAAATTGGAAGACCGCGAGCGCTGGCCCATCCCTTGGCTGGAGGACGACCCCTCGATGTGGTTCCCGCAGATCCACGCCAGCCGCTTCGAGAATGACCTGGCGCTGGCGCAAGACTACGGTTGCAGCGGCATGATCGGCATCCACTGGCGTCATCGCATCGTCGACCCGGTCGCGAGCTACATGGCGCGCCGCTCTTGGGATGCGGAGTACAGCGCCGAGGCGCATTATCATCATTACGCCCGCACCCAGGCCTCCGGCGAGCGTGCCGAAGCCTTCGGCAATTGGCTGCATGCGACCGATGTCAAGCGCCGCATGGTCGAGACCTGGACCGGTGAAATCCGCGATGACGGGCATTACGAGTCGCAAGAGTATTCCGGCGACTATAGTGAAGTGTTCGTGACCAAACCGCACGGTGTTGACGAAGACGCGCTGCGGCAACAGGTGGAGACGTCTGACGCGCTCACAGCCATCGCGTCCGCCGCGCCCGCCGGCACGCTGGAAGCCGAGCGGCTCGCTTATTGGCAGGGGCAAGTGGGCTTCCTGCCGCCCTATTTGCGGGCCTGGCGCTACGGGCGTCAACTCGAAGACCTGCTCGACGGTCTGTTCTCTCAGCGCAAAGCGGGCGAGGCGATCGATAGCGGAATCGTACAGAGCCAGGCGATCCCGCTGTGGCAGCAGGTGCTGGAGCACACGCGCGCGGCCGTACTGGCATTCCAGCGCACGGTCGCCACCCGCAACGACCTGGGCATGCTGGCGTCCATCCACAACAAGCTGGTGCGCATCGCGGTATTCCGTCAAGCGCAGTCGCTGCTCGAATTCGTCGATGAATTGCCGGCTGATGCGCAGCGGGCGCTGTCTGACGCGGTCGCTCCGGATGACGATTTGCGCGCCGCCTTGCTCGTGCCGACGCGCCCAACGCGGCTCAATGCGGGCGAATCCACGACCATCACCGCCATCGCCCCCGGCAGCCTGGAAGTCGCCGCGGTTGATCTGCTGCAGCGGGAGATCGGCTCGAGCGCTTGGCACGCAAGGCCGATGACGCATGTCGGCCGCCGCAGCTACAGCGCCGAAATCAGCATGCCGGCCAGCGCAACCGAGGGAATCGAGTTTCGCATCCGCGCCGAGTTTGCGGCGACGCCCGCGCCTGCGGTAAAATCAGCGCCGGCGGGGGGCGCCTATGTGATTACGCGTTAGCCCGCAGCACGTTGGCTGCACCTGGGCGCATTGCTCAGCGAACAAATCCAAGACAAGTTAAGCAAGGAGTATCTCATGAAATCGTTGAAAGTTTCGCTCATTCTGCTCGTTGGCGTCTTGCTCTTCAGCGCCGTGACGCCGGCCTTGGCGCAAGATCTGGAGCTTTGGACCTTCGTCAATACCCATGCCCGTTGGTTCCGCGAGCAAGCCGAACGCTATCAGGAAGAGGTCAACCCGGATTTCAACCTTGATGTCATTGAAATCGCCTACAGCGACCTGCACGACCGTCTGCTCATCTCGATTCAATCCGGCGGCGTCGGCGCGCCCGATATCGCCGATGTCGAGCAAGGCCGGTTCGGCAGCTTTTTGCGCGGCGGCGGCGACCCCGGCTTCGTCGAATTGAATGCGCTGCTGGATGAAGGCGGCCACACCGAGAACCTGGTGGCGGCGCGACAAGCGCTCTATACTTCGATGGGCTCGGTCTACGGCATTGAACACGCCTTGACGCCGGTGGTGCTGTATTACCGCGCCGATATCTGGGAAGGCGCCGGCGCCGATCCACAGACTTTCGCCACCTGGGACGACTTCGTTGATGCCGCGCGCATCGTCCTGAATGCGAACCCCGATGTAATCCCCTTGCACATTCACGGCGGCTTGCACGAACTGCTGCTGCGCCAGCAGGGGCACGACTACTTCAACGAAGCGGGTGAAGTCACCATCGATTCCGAGGAGTCCATCGCGCTGATGGACTGGTTGCTGGAATTGAAGGATGAAGGCGTGGCCGGTGACCCGCCGGCGGGCGACGCGCTTTGGGCCGCCTTCAAAGACGGCACGCTGATTTCGATGGTCGGCGCCGATTGGTACGCCGGCTTCTTCAAGGACAACGCGCCCGAGCTCTCCGGCAACTGGAAAGCGGCGCCCTTGCCCGCTTTTGAAGACGGCGGCCGCCGCACCAGCGTCTGGGGCGGGACGGGCGCTACGGTGGTTGGCACCAGCGATAACGTTGAAGAAGCGCTCAGCTTCCTCGAATTCTCCATGCTCTCGATTGAAGGCAATGTGCGCCGCTTCGAGTTGACCAATTTGTGGCCGCCCTACATCCCGGCCATGGTCAATGAGCGCTTGCACGCCAGCGATGAGTACTTCTCCGGCCAGGATCTCGGCGCCGTGTTCGCCGATGTTGGGCCGGAAGCGCCGCCCCAGTGGCAGAGCCCCTTCCGCTCGCAACTGAACGGGCTGCGTTCGGCGGCCTGGCAAGATGTCATCGACGGCAACCGCACGCCGGCTGAGGTCTTCACGGAAATCGCCGATACCATCCGCGACGAGATGGAATTCGAAAGCTAAGTCGTAGCGTATGGATGGCGGCGGGCGCTGGCTCGTCGCCATTTTCACCCCGACAACATTAGCGCGCACCGGGAACCGCGATGTTTGGACGTGGTCGCAGAATCGCGCCCTACCTATTCATCAGCCCCTTCTTCGTCGGCTACGCCATCTTTTTCCTGCTGCCGGTGGTGCAGTCGCTGCAATTGAGCTTTTATCGACAGGTCGGCTTGACCAACGCGCCGCGCTACATCGGCATCGACAATTATACCCGGCTCTTCACCAAAGACCCCCTCTTCATCAAGGCGCTGACAAACACAACCTATTACGCGCTGGGCAGCATCCTCATCATCGTGCCGCTGGCGCTGCTGCTGGCGATGATTCTGCACAGCCCCAAGTTGCGCTTTCGCGAATTCTTTCGCTTTCTTTATTTCACGCCAAATATCACCGCTGGCGTGGTGGTCGGCATCATCTTCGGCCTCGTCTTTGAAGAGCAGTACGGTCTGATCAACAACTTGCTGCTGGCGCCGCTGGGCATCGAGAATGTGCGTTGGCTGCGCGAGCCGCGCTGGGTCATGCCCGCCATCATTCTGCTGGGCGTTTGGAAGTGGACCGGCATCAACGCCATCTACTTCATGGTCGGCTTGCAGAATATCCCGCCCGAGCTCAAAGAGGCGGCGCGCGTCGATGGCGCCACGCGCTGGCAAGTCTTCTGGCATGTCACGCTGCCGCTGCTGCGCCCCATCCTCGCCTTTGTGCTGACCATCGCCATCATCGGCTCTTACAATCTCTTCGCCGAGCCCGCCATCCTGGTCGGCATGGAGGGCGGCCCCAACAATGCCGGCCTGACCATGACCATGTACCTCTACACCCGCGGCTTCCGCGAGCTCAAAATGGGCTACGCCTCCGCCATTGGCTATTCTCTCGCCGTCATCATCTTGTTGCTGAGCGTGATTCAGCTTTTTCTGATACGCGCCTTTCGCGAGGATTGACGCCCATGCGACTGAAGCTGACGGCATCACCCCGAGATAGCGAGCGCAAATCGCTTTACGCCCGGCTCGTCGAAGCGGCCTTCGTCTATGTCATCTTGTTCTTCTTCGCTCTGCTGGTCGGCATCCCCTTCCTGTATATGTTCACCGGCTCCTTCAAGACCAATGGCCAGCTCTTTTCCTGGCCCGTCAACTTGCTGGCGCCCGAGCCGACGCTGAACAACTACGAGCGCCTGCTGGGCGGCGAGGAGATTCCCTACCTGCAGCAGATGGTCAACAGCGTCGTCATCGCCGTCAGCCAAAGCGCGCTGACGCTGCTCTTCGCCTCGATGGTGGGTTGGGGCTTCGCCAAGTACGAATTCCGCGGCAAGACCTTCTTGACCGTCTTTCTGCTCTTCACCTTCGCCATCCCCTTCCAGGTGACGCTGGTGCCGCTGTTTCAGATGATCGTTCGGCTGGGCTTGCTGGATAGCTTTGTGGGCGTCATCTTGCCCAGCTCGGTCAGCGCGTTCGGCGCTTTCTTCATGCGGCAGGCGATGGTGTCGATCCCGAGTGAATTGCTCGACGCCGGGCGCATTGACGGCGCCAGCGAATGGGGTCTCTTCTGGCGCATCGGCATCCCGCTGTCGCGCGGCGCCCTGTCGATTCTCTGTGTGCTGGTCTTCCTGGCCGCCTGGAATGATTACCTCTGGCCGCTGATCGTCTTGCGCACGCCGGAGAAGTTCACCTACCCCATCGGCCTGGCCACGCTCGACGGCTTGTACCGCGTCGAATACGGCATGATCCTGGGCGGCGCTTTCATCGCCACGCTGCCGATTTTCCTGATCTTTGTGGCCGGCCGCAATCAGATACTCGACAACTTGACCATCGGCTCGGTCAAGCAGTAGGTCGCTCAGAAGTGCAACTCCATCGCGTGCAAGTCATAGTAGCACCCACCTACCTTCAGCTCGCGCCGCGCCGTGCCGACGATGGCAAAGCCGAGTCCCGAATATAGCGCGACCGCTGGCTCGCTTGTGGCGTTGACGGTCAAGTTGACCTTTTCAATCTGCTGCATCGCCCGCAGCGCGTCGAGCAGCCGCCGCATGAGCGCTGATGCGATACCGCGCCCGCGCCTGTCGGGCCTCACGTAGACGCCGTAGACTTCCGCTACATGGCGCAGTTTGGCTTTCGAAGACCAGTGCGCCCCGGCCATGCCGACCAGCACGCCCTCGACTTCGGCGAAGAATGTCAGGTTGCCGTCCCGCGCGTAGGCCGTATTCAGACGCGCCAGCCACACGTCATCGCTGAAAGCCAGTTCGTCTTCGTAGCTCGAGGCGAAGGCGCTGGGCTCGGCCTGCAGCGCATCCAGCCGCAGTTGCTTCGCTTCCGGCCAGCGCGTCGGCGGCAATGCAGTTATCGTGAGTTCAGGCATTCCGCCCCAGTTTTTGACTTTTTCTACCGGAATGGTTACGCTTGCATTGTACGTTGCAATCCTACCGCAAAAGGGTCAGCATCGAATCCGCCCGTCGCTGCGCTCTTGATTTTCTTTGGGGGGGTATACTGTAAGCTGATGGTGACGCTTTACTTCACAGCGAAGCAGCCATCATTGATTCGAGGTCTTGGCGCGGAGCAGGAGGTGAAATGCGAAAAACATACACAGCAGCCAACACCATAATGAAGCTGAATGATCAGTTAAGGAGATTAAGATGTCCGAAAAGAAACTTTCACGCCGCGACTTTCTGAAAGCGGCATCAACCGCGCTGGCGGCCAGCGGCTTGGCGGCGCTGCCGGTCGGCGTTGTCGGCGCCCAGGACGAAGAAGTCAATCTCGTGCTCTGGGGCTTCGCCAGCAACCGCGTAGAATGGATGCAGAATGTGGTTGACGAACTCTGGTCCGACATGCATCCCAATGTCGGCTTCACCTTCGAGCAGACGCCCTATTGGGATCTCTGGCCCAAGCTGACGGCGGCATTTGTCGGCGGCGCCGGCATCCCCGATATGGTCGACATCGAGATCAACCAGACGGGCCAATACGTGCGCGAACCGGGCAATGAGCCCTTCGCCGCCATGAATGACCTGCTGGGCGATGACCTGGACGACCTTTCGATTCCCTCGGCCACCGCGCCCTGGACCGTCCGCGGCAATATCTATGGCGTCGGCAACGAGGTCAACCCGCTGCTGATGCTCTACCGCGTTGATGTCATGGAAGAGTTGGGCGTTGACGCCGAAGCGCCGGTGAGTTGGGAAGAATGGATCGAGCAAGTTGGCGGTCCGGTACAAGATTCGGGCACGGCGCTGACGACGTTTGACCGCGGCGCGGGCAGCTGGCGCGAATTGAACAACGTGCTCAACGCGGCTGGCGGCCAATTCTTCGATGGCGACGGCAATGTAACGGTGCTGGACGACGACTTGGCTGTTGACATCTTGAATTGGCAGAAGGGGCACGTCGATTCCGGCTTGTTCCTGGTATCGGACGCCGACTGGTGGGGGCTGCTGGGCGATTCCGCCTTAGTCAGTATGTACGGCGCGCCCTGGTTGCAAGGCTTTATGAAGCAGAACATCCCCGACATGGAAGGTCAGTGGCGGATGCGCCACATTCCGAAATGGAGCCCGGACAGCCCCAAGACCTCGCCCTATGGCGGCACCGGCATGGGCATCACCGCCGCTTCGGAAAACAAGCAGGAGTCCTATGAGTTCATCCGCGTCTGCAATATCACGGCCGAGGGTTCGCTGTTGGCCTTCCGCCGCATGAACCTCTTCCCGTCCTACACGCCGGTCTGGGATAGCGAGGAATTGCTGCGCCCGGATGATTACTTCGGCGGGCAGGTGCCTGGTCAATACATCGCGGAGG
Source organism: Phototrophicaceae bacterium (assembly GCA_965208195.1). GTDB lineage: Bacteria > Chloroflexota > Anaerolineae > Aggregatilineales > Phototrophicaceae > UBA6055. The sequence goes on from CBDBOC010000003.1 coordinate 199,387, forward strand.
CGGCCGCCGAAATGGCAGTCGTCAATGTCGATCCCTATTGGGGCTTGTTCGGCGATATCGTCAATCGCCTGGTCATGGATCCGGTCTTCGAGGCCGATGCCGACCCGCGCGCCGCGCTGGAAGAAGCGATTGAAGAATTCGAGTTCAGCAAGTAGGCAAGCCAACCCCCACCCCAAACCCCTCCCCCATAAAGAGGGAGGGGCTTAATTGCTACAGAAGCAGTGAAAATACTCCCCTTCCCTCCTTGTGGGGGAAGGGGCCGGGGGATGGGGGGCAGGAGCGCATACCTTGTCCGCTCACACATTAACCACCGCAAACAAACCGCAGCCCTTCTCCCTGGCGGACTGGTGGTCGCGCAACCAGCGCAAAGCCATCCCCTACATCTTCCTGGCGCCCTTTTTGCTGTCATTCGTGATCTTCACCGTCTACCCGGCCGGCGTCTCCCTCTTCTTGAGCTTCCAGCGCACGCGCGGCTTTCAACAGGCTGAACAAGGCGGCGGGGTCGTGCTCGAATACAAAGGCTGGGCCAATTATGAGCGCCTGCTGACCAAGGACAAGCGCTTTCGCGAAGCCATGATCAATGGCGCCGAATTCTGGCTGGGTACCTTGCTGGTGCAGATGCCGCTGGCGCTGGCGGTGGCGCTGGCGCTGAACTCCCCCAATATACGCTTCCGGATTCTGGGGCGATTAGCCTTCTTTGCGCCCTATATCACCTCGGCCGTCGTTGTCGGCTGGATATTCCGATTCGTCTACGACCAGAACTTCGGTTGGATGAATTCGGCGCTGGCCCAATTGGGCATAGAAGGTCCCGCCTGGATTCGCGACGCCAATCTCGTGATGCCGTCGTTAATCATCCTCGGTTTGTGGACCTGGGTTGGCTTTAACTCGCTCTTCTTCCTGGCCGGTTTGCAGAATGTGCCCGATGATCTGAAAGAAGCGGCGCGCATTGATGGCGCCACAACGATACGCGTCTTCTGGCATATAACCATTCCTTTCCTGCGCCCGGTATTCGTCTTCGTGGTCGTCACCGGCGGCATCGGCTCCTTCAGCCTCTTCAGCCAACCCTACCTGCTGTTGGATTTCCCCAACACCGGTCCTTTCGATAGCGGCTTGTTCCCCCTAATGTATCTCTATGACATGGGCTTCTTGAATATCCGTATGGGTTATGCCTCGGCGATCGGTTATATCTTGACCGTGGTCATTCTCATCATCACCGGCATGCAGTTGCTCTTGTTCCGTCTGTGGAAGGTCTGAGGCGCGGCGATGTTCAAACGGAAACGCGAAAGCGCAATCGGCGCCAGCCGGGTCAGTGTCATGACGATGAACACCATCGTTCTCGTTGGCGTCTTGCTCTGCGCGATTCCCTTCGTCTACATGATTTCCGCCAGCTTCCGCCGCGAGGGCGATCTCTACAAGCTGCCGGTGACGGTCTATCCGCGCGAATGGACCATGCACAATTTCCACACGCTATTTGAGAAAACAGAATACGTCCGCTGGTACGGCAATACCATCTTCACCGCCAGCATCCGCACCATTCTCGGCGTCTACTTAGCTGCGCTAGCCGGCGCCGCCTTCGCCAAATACGAGTTTCGCTTTAAGCGCTTCTTTTTCTTCCTGGTGCTGGCGACCCTGACGCTGCCCTTCCACATGCTGCTGATACCGCTATTTCTATTGATGCGCGATTTTGGCTGGGTGGACAATTATCTCGCTATCATCGTGCCGGGGATGGTGAACGTCTTCAATATTTTCCTCATGCGCCAATATATTGAGTCCGTCCCCAATGAACTGATGGACGCGGCCCGCATCGACGGCGCTTCCGAGATCGGCATGTTCCACCGCATTATATTGCCGCTGGTGCGCCCGGCGCTGGGCGTGGTCGGCATCCTCACCTTCGTCTGGACCTGGAACGATTTTCTCTGGCCCTTGGTCGTCCTGCACGATGACGCCAAGTACTTGCTCTCCAACGGCATCGCCACCATGGACGGTCCCTACGAAGTCGAGACCGGCGCGATCATGGCCGGCTCCTTCCTGGCTACCTTGCCCATTATCATCATCTTCCTCTTGATGCAACGGCAGATCATCGCCGGCCTCACGCAAGGGGCGATCCGCGGATGAGCAACCCCGCCCGTAGTACCCCCTTGAAGCGCCCGGCAGGCACTTGCAGGCAAGGGATAGTATTTCAGCCAGAGACAAGGATCGGCCTGCATCACGGCATCAGCAGCATCGTCGACGCGGCCCGGCAGCGGCGCGTTGGACGAGCGCCCGGCATTCGCTAAGATAGGGTCAATGCAACCCCCATTGTTGGAGCGAGCCGGGCATGTTGTCCCGCCGTCTTTGGCGCAGCATCGTCAACGCCGATGTCAATGACCCGATATTTCGGCGCGTCAGCCAGATCAGCAGCGAGAGGCAAGCGACGCCGCGTCGCATCCGCTTGTCGCGCGCGGTCACGCTGATTGGCGCGTTGGCGTCGCTAGCGGCGCTCATTTATGCGCCCTCGCTGCTAATTGTGGTCATGGTCATCCCGATCCTGATGATCACACTGATGGTCGTCTCGCCGGTTCTGCTGCCCTTGGCGGCGCTGATCGCCGGCGCGCAACTCACCGCGGCTGTGGTGAGCGGCATCGCGCGCGAAAAGCATCAGTACACCTACGACCTCATCTGCGCCTCGACCCAAGGCGCGCTCAAAGCGAGTTGGTCCTGCGCCATCGGCATGACCCATCGCGGCAATTGGTTCGCGCCACTGCATTGGGGCACGGTCGCCGTTCATGGCTGCGGCCTGGCGCTGCTGGGCGGGCTGGGCGCAATCGCTGTCATGGCTGCGGTCGCCGGCGACGGACGCATCGGCCACGAGCAGGTGCGGCTGCTGCTGCTGACGGCGCTCGCGCTCGCGCTTTACGCCAGCAACCTGACGCATTCTGTCGTGCTCGGCCTGGTCTGCGGCTTGCTGGCCAGCAGCTTCGACCTGGCCAAGCCCGATGCCACGCTGCTGGGTTTGCTGCTGTATGGGCTGCTGATTAGCGCGCCTGCCGTGGCCGCCGGGCTGATGCTCGTCGCTTTCGGTCGGCTGGAGCCGGCGCCGCTGCTGATGAGGATCGCGGTCGAGGGCGCCGCGCTGCTGCTGATCATGGCGCTGCGGGAGGCGGCGATTGCGCTGCTGTGGTCGGGCTTGCGGCGGCGGCTGGATTGGGGGCGGGGTGAAATAGAATCGCGTGTAGGCGGGCAGCTTCTAGTCGCGCAATAGCGCGGCAGGCACAATCACGGCGGCGCGGCGGATGGTAATATTGGAGGGACTAATCTGCGCCTCTTGCGCCCAGCGTCTCAATCTGTACATCTTACGCTCCTCGAATTGAAACCGGCTGTTTTCGTGCTGGGCACGGCTTGCGTTGTATACCGACCGATTTGCCGGGATCTGCTCCGCTCGCACTTCAAAATATCTCTCCTGGTGCCGTTCACGAGTGATCAACGAGTCCAAGTTTTTCAGGACCTCTCTTCGTTCCATATTGATGCGCTGAGCTTCGCGCTGCTCAACCACGTCGCGGCTAGGCTTGACTAGCTGTTCAATCGCGAATTCTTCAACAACTTCATCGTGCTCAGGGTCCGATATCCATTCGTCTATAAGGTAGGGATGAATCTTCGACATGCCTTCGGTCGACACTGGCCGTAAACCTGAGAATAGCGTCGGCTCCATAGCCCTGATGTTTCCAGCAGAGTCCAATTCGATAAAGCAGGCCTCGCTTGCTAGCAACTGCCGGTCGCTTTCACCACGCTGAAATGCATTTTGAATCGTCCATTCTGCATAGAATACGATACGCAGACCGGCAGTCTCGTATGGCCCAACTGAATTATCCATGAGCACCGGTAGCTTGTCTCCGCACTCTGGTCTAATTCGTTGCCAACGCTGTAGTACCCAGTTTATAGACGCCTCTAGTAGAGGATGTCCTGTATGCACCAATTGGGCGTTATTTGACCTGCTTTGTTCGCGAATTAAGGCCCTGTCGAAACAGAGTAGTGAATACTCCGTGCGCAGATTATGTATCCCGTTCTGCTCAGCAGCTTGAACGATAACACCTGGCACTCTGCCAACACGATAGAATCCGTCACCGCTTGCGATGATTCGACCCGTCGGCAAAGCTCTAAATGTGAGCAGTAGAAAGTCACGAATGTCGGCCGCCTGTAGACGTCTTGCTTCTCTATTCTCCATCGTCGTCTGTAGTCGACTGAGGTCAACGTTCTCTGATACTAGCATCCGGCCCTGTACTAATTCACGAACGTGGCTCTGCTCCGTGGCGAAATCAACTACCCTTTCGACTTCCAAACGTCGCTGAGGATCATCGCCATAGCGAATTGCGCTGACCATGAGATCTCGCAGGGGCGTCTGCTCAAACAGTTCGCCGAGTACATCAAACACCTTCCCATTAAGCGCATTTGCCTCCGTGACGAGCTTCTCGAGTAGACGCTTGTAGACTGCACCTTCGCGCGTCTCCCCAGATACCAGATTCCACAGATGACATACTTCTGTTTGTCCAATGCGGTGAATCCGGCCGAAGCGCTGCTCTAATCGGTTTGGATTCCACGGTAAGTCGTAGTTTACCATTAAGTGAGCACATTGAAGATTGATACCTTCGCCTGCAGCATCGTTAGCAACCAAGATCTGAGTCCGCGGGTCATCCCTGAACCGTGACTCGACCGCGCGCCGCTGGTCCATATCCATTCCACCGTGGATCGTGACTATCGCTGACTGGTCTCTTAATAGTTCGCCCAACTTAACCACCAAATAGTCGATTGTCGCCCTCCACTCTGTAAAAATGATTAGTTTACGTGCACGACCGTCGTTGGATTCAAATTCTGGCAAGCGCACTTGCCAGATTTCCCGCAGCTTACGCCATTTGTGATCGTTATCACTTAAGCGAACTTCGTTAGCTTGCGATTCCAGATGGCACAGCGTATTTATCTCCTTTTGAAGCTCCTGCGGTGTCTCAGCCGCAGTTGCCAACCTGCTGGCATAGTCTTCCTTCTTTTCGCGGTCACCGGTGCTCAGATCTTCCACTTCGTCAACGTCGAGTTGTATTTGTTCTAACTCGGCAACTAGATCCTGCCAATCATTTAGTCGATTCTCTAAGCTCCGACGGCGGGTCCTTAGAGACTGGTAAATGGCCTCCGGCGAGGACGCCAGGCGCCGTTGCAGGATGGTGAGCGCAAATCCAACTGAGTTCTTGCGCCCGCCTTGCAGCCGGCCGGCACGGTCAAACTCGGTGCGTATATACTCAGTTACGTCCTCGTACAGTTCCCGCTCAATCCACGATAGACTGTAGTCGACTGTGTAAGCCTTTCGCTCGCGGAACAATAACCTGCCGTCAAATTTACGCAACTCCTCCTTCATCATTCGACGATACAGATCGCCGGAATCTCGACCGTTTCCCGAGTTATCGACACGGCCTTCAAATCGATCTCGGTCGAGCAAACGCATGAATAGACGGAAGTCTGCGTCTTTGCCATTATGGGGTGTTGCCGTCATCAATAGAAAGTGGCGGGTAATGTCGCGGAGCAATTCGCCTAGCCGATATCGAGCTGTATAACTTATGTCACCCCCAGAGTAGGTGGCAGACATCTTGTGAGCTTCATCACAGATTACAAGATCCCATGAGGACTCTTGAAGCAGCGTTCGCGCTCGGTCGCGTTTCGCGCGGTCAATGCTGACGATAAGCCGGTGATTATCGAGAAAGGGATTTCCATAAGGTTCATGTGCGTAAATGCTGAACCTTAACCCGAATTTCTCCCGTAATTCGCGCTGCCACTGGTCTTGCAGCTTGCCAGGAACGCAAATCAAGCAGCGGCGAACATCTTCGCGCGCAATGAGTTCGCGAATCAGCAGACCCGCCATGATCGTCTTGCCAGCTCCGGGATCGTCCGCCAGCAAAAATCGTAGCGGTTGTCGGCTCAACATCTCTTCATATACCGCGACAATTTGGTGGGGAAGCGGTTCAATGTCCGAGGTATGCAGCGCATACCACGGGTCGAACAAATGCGCATCGCGAATTCGCCGCGCTTCCCAAACCAACTTTCCTAATTCAGCCTCGTCTCCAATCGCCCAGGTAACATGAGCTTCAAACAGACCTTCTTCATTCTCGCGGACTATTGTCTGTTTTCTAAGTTCACCAAACTCATCTTCGTAAACCGCTCTTACTTTGAAATCCGCCTTGTATCTTTCGCCACGCCCTCTTGCTGATTCCAGTCTAACCACTTGATCCGGTACCAAACCGCAGACGCGCATTCCCGGTTTCAGATCTTCCAACTTAATCATTTCACTATTCCTTACGATAAATCGCTACTGCAAACAGTTTACCAGAATTGGCTGGACGGTTTTCCCTCAGATATTGGGGGGGGGTAAGCGAAAGACGAATATGCTATGAATCCCGTCCCATCTCCCGCTCATACGCCGCCCGCGTATCCACATCCAGCAGCACGCCCGCCTCCGCCACATCCAGCAGCCGCAACCGCGTCCCCCGCAGCGCCTCCCGCGGCTGCGCCCCCGCCGGCAGCGCCAGCATAGCCGGCCAGCTCGCCCGATCCAGCAGCACGGGATGCCCCCGCCGTCCGTCGTACTGCGGCGCCAGATTCCAGCCCGGCTTGTGCTGCGCCGCCAGTTGCGAGATTATCTCAAGCGGGATGCCGGGCATATCGGCCGGCTGGATGAAGGTCGCCGCTAACCCGCTCGGCAGCGCCTTCAAGCCGACCTTGACCGACGACAGCATCTCGCCCGTCGCGTAGTCGGCGTTGTGCACGGGGCGTACTTTTAGCGGCGTCATGGCAGCGCGGATTTCGGCGGCGTCACGCCCGGTCACCACAATGATGTCGTCGATGCCGGCTTGGGCGTACTTGGCCGCTGCATGCGCCACGATAGGCTGGCCGTCGCGCCAGGGCAGCAGCAGTTTGTTGGCGCCCATGCGCGAGGACAAGCCCGCCGCCAGGACGATCGCGGCAAAGCGCGGGCGATTCACAGAATGGCCTCCAAAGTTTTCCGGCTGCGGGAGAGGGGGCCGGGGGGTGAGAGCATGAACTCAGTCTGTCTTGCTGCGTGGCATGGGGCGCTCGGCGATGTCTTTGAGCAGGCCGCCGTGGCCCATCGTGACCAGGTCGGCGCGGGTCAGGCGTTCGCCGCTGAGCAAGCGCGGCAGGATCCAGTCGATGACGTTGGTCTTGGGCGACTTGATGCAGCCGGGCGCGCCAACCACCGGCACATCGCCGAGGTAGCCCAGCATCAGCAGCGTCCCCGGATCGACCGGCACGCCGTGCAAGGTAAGGCTGCCGCCAGCGCGCAGCAATGCCGAAGGCACGACATCGCGGCGGTCGATGATGGCGGAGACGCCGGCCACGAGGATCATGTCGGCGTTGGCGTGAGCCGCGATCGCCGCGGCCAGCGCGGTTTCATCGTGAGCGCAAAATGCAGGCGGGAGTAATTGGCTGCCCCAGCCCTCGATGCGACGCTGCACCGGCGCCTGATAGCTGCGCAGCAAACGCTCTCGCGTGGCGTCGTTGCCCGAGACAATCAGCGCGACCCGCTGCGCCCGCAACGGACGCACCTGCAACACTGGCCCGCCCTGCGCCGCGCTGCGCTCGACATCAACCACCCGGGCCGCCGGCACGCCAAAGGGCACCACCTTGACCAGCGCCACCATCTCGCCGGCGTTCACCAGGCTGAAGGCGCGCAAAGTCGCGATGGTGATGCCGTCGTAGATATTGTTAATGAGTTCGAGTTTGGGCAGGTCGATGTGCAGCACGCCGCGTGAAGCGGCCGTCAGATTGGCCCGGCCCACGCCCGGCGCCCGCAGCCGCACTTGCTGGCCCGCCACCGCCGCGCCGATGCGCTCAGCCGCGGCATCTTCGTGCAGGTCAGCCTCGCTCAGCCGCGTGACGATGACGCGCTCCCGCCCCAGTTGACGCAGCCGGGCGACATCGGCAGCGCTGATGATGTGCCCCTTGTTCAATATCAGCCTGCCGCGGTCGTCGTAGAGCTTGTGCGCCAGGATCGCGCCGACCGCCTCGTCGAGCGGCGCCTCACCGAACTTCATCGCGCGCTCCGTTGCGCACAGCGATGATCTCGGCCAGGATGCAGACGGCGATCTCCTCCGGCGTGCCCGCGCCGATGTCGATGCCGATGGGCGTGCGGATCTGCGCGATGAGCTCGTCGGTCAGCCCGGCGTCTTTCAGCCGCGCCACGCGTTGCCGATGGGTGCGCCCGCTGCTGAGCACGCCGATGTAGGGGATGCCCGCCGGCAGCGCCGTGATCAGCGCCTTGTCGTCGATTTTGGGATCGTGCGTGAGGACGGCCAGGTAAGTGCTGCGGTCCAGGCCCAGTTGCGGCAGCGCCTTGTCGGGATAGCTGTGCAAGATATTGGCGACATCGGGGAAGCGTTCGGCCGAGGCGAAGGCCGCGCGTGGATCGACGATCGACACGCGAAAGCCGACTTGCGTCGCCATCGCTTGCAGCGGTATGGCCACGTGCACGCCGCCGATCAAAATGAGATGCGGCCGCTCGACCTGCATATCAACCATGACGCGCGTTTCGCCCAGCGGAACCACGCCGCTTCTGCTGCTCGCTGTGGCGAGGGCGCGCATCTCGGCGAGCAAGCCCTCGCTGAGGCCCGTGGTCTGGTACAAGACTTCGCCGCCGGCATCCAGCAGGGCTTTCTCGCCGATGAGCTCGCCGTCCATGATGGTGACTGTGACGCCGAAGTGATCCGCCCGCGCCAGATCGGCCAGCGCATCCCACCACAGCGGGTCCAGCGGCTCGACGAAGACTTCGATGCTGCCGCCGCAGGTCAAGCCGACCTCCCAAGCCATATCGTCGGCCACGCCGAATTTCAGCAGGCGCGCTTTGCCTTGGCGCAGGCCGGCCAGCGCTTCTTCCACGACAGCGCCCTCAACGCAGCCGCCGCTGACGGAGCCGATCATCTGCGTATCACCCGTGATGCCCATCTTGGCGCCTTCGCGACGCGGCGCCGAGCCCCAGGTTTTGACCACTGTCGCCAGCGCCACCGCGCGCTGCTCGGCCAGCCAGCGATTCATGGTATCGAGGATGTCGAGCAAAATGTTGCTCCTTTTCCCACTCGTCTTTTACGCCGCCTGTCTACATGGCAAACGCAGAAAGCTCGCTGTGGTTGACAAGCTCCCCTTCCCTCTTTATGGGGGAAGGGGCCGGGGGATGGGGGTCAAATAGCGCTGCCGATAGGGCTCCGCGCTGGGCCGACCGTTGAGATTTTGCAGCGCCGCGACGATGGCTTCAAGATTCGCCAGATTGGTGATGGGCAAGAAGTCGTGCACATAAGGCAGCAGCGCCTGCGCGCCCCGCGTCAGCGGCTCGTACTCGGGCACATCCAGCAGCGGGTTCAGCCAGATCAGCCGGCGGCAGGCCAGCCGCAAGCGCGCCGCCTCGCGATGCAGCAGCGGGATATCGCCGCGGTCCCAGCCATCGGTGATCAGCATGACGATGGCGCCGCGGCCCAAGACGCGCCGCGACCAACGCCAATTGAAGCGCTGCAGGCACTCGCCGGTCATGGTGCCGCCGCCCCATTGCAGCACCGTGCCGCCGATATCTTCCAGCGCGTCATCGACATTCTTCTGGCGGATTTGCCGCGTAATGCGCGTGATATCCGTGCTGTAGACGAAGGACTCGACCTGGTAAAGCGAGCCGGCCAGCGTGTGCATGAAGTGCAGCAGCACGCGCGTATAGCGCTCCATGCTGCCGCTGATATCGCAGAGCAGCACGACCGGGCGCGGCTTCTCTTTGCGCCGATGCGTCGGCAGTTGTGTCACATCGCCGCGCTTGCGCATCATCTCGCGCATCAGCCGGCGCATGTTGATTTGCCGCCCCTTGCCATTCTGGAAGCGGCGCGTGCGGCGCATGCCCAGCGAGTCCGGCATTTTGGCGATGACGCGCTTGGCAGCTTCCAGTTCGGCTGCGGTCATCTCGGCGAAGTCTTTGTTGCGCAGGCGTTCTTGCCGGCTGTAGGTCGGCAGAAGCGCGATCATGCTGGCATCAAGCTCGTCGGCATGCGCGCCATTTTCGCTGGGGCTTGCGTCCAGGGGCGGCAAGAATTGCGTCTTTTTCTTGCGCCGCTCTTCCCCCAGCGATTGCAGATTCAAGGTGGTGAAGCCATCAGCCGGGCGGCGCCAGAATATATCGAAGGCTTCGTCAAAGTAAGCGAATTCTTTGGGGTGCGTCACCAGGTGCGCCCGCAGGGTGAAGTAGAAGTCACGCTTGCGCCCCAGCTGAATATGCGCCAGCGACCGCGCCACCTCCATCATGCGGTTGGGCGTCACGTTCATGCCCAGCGCGCGGCAGACCCGCCCGAAGAGGATGAGGTTGTGCGTTAGCTTGCCGCCGCGATAGTCGTAGGGCGCCGCTGCGGGGCCGAGGTAAACGCCTTTGATGGGTGGGTCGTTGGACATCTTAAGCAGATTTTCCCCACAAACTGCGGGCGAGCCAGTGGCTCGCCCCTACAAATTTGCGCTGGCTGGGGGCATTTAGCTCGCCCGCTGCGCTTCCACTTTGGCGCGCTCGATCATATTCTGAATCGTGGTCGGGTCCAGCATTTCGACATCGTCTTGATACTTCAGGATCACGCCCAGGGTGTCTTGCACTGTTTCCAACGACAGCTCGTTCTGGTCCAGGGCGATCAGCGCCGCCGTCCAATCCAGCGTTTCGGCGATGCCCGGCCGCTTGAAAAGCTCCATCGAGCGCATATCCTGGATGAAAGCCGTGATCTGCCGCGCCAGCATCGGCGGCACATCGGGCGCCTTGCGCTCCACAATCTCCAATTCCTTGCGGAAATGCGGATAGTCGATCCAGAAGTAGAGGCAGCGCCGCTTCAGCGCATCGTGGATTTCGCGCGTGCGGTTCGAGGTGACAACCACCACCGGCGGCACAGTCGCGCTCACCGTGCCCAACTCCGGAATTGAAATCTGGAATTCCGACAGCAGCTCCAGCAGGAAGGCTTCAAACTCTTCGTCAGAGCGGTCCAGCTCGTCGATCAGCAAGACGGGCGCGCTGCCGTTTTGGCCGCCTTCGAGCGCTTGCATCAGCGGCCGCTTGAGCAGGAAGCGGTCGGAGAAGAGCTCGTCTTCCATGGCCGCGCGGTCTAGGCCCTCGCCTTCCATCAGGCGCAGGTGCAAGATCTGGCCGGCGTAATTCCATTCGTAGACGGCCGTATTGACATCCAGCCCTTCGTAGCATTGCAGGCGAATCAGCTCGGTATCCAGCAGCGCCGCCAGCACTTTGGCGATTTCCGTCTTGCCGACGCCGGCATCGCCTTCGAGGAAGAGCGGTTTGCCCGTCTTCAGCGCCAGATATATGGCCACCGCCAGGCCGCGCTCGGCGATATAGTCTTGATCGGCCAGCGCCGCCTGCAATTCGTCAACCGATGTAACCATAGATATATTCTTGCCCCTTGTGCACGCGCACCTTGGCTTCCCCGCGAGACCGTATTCTAGCGCAGTCAGCGGCGGATTCGCAGGGCGTCTTGGCCGGGCGCGTGAATCATGTTGGCGCGCCTGCAAGGTCGTACCTCACCGGTCGATTCATGTAAGGACGAGCCACCGGCTAGCGCGTACGCTCGCTGTGCTCAGCTGCGGTTGCGGCAACGCTAAGCGAACGGTCTCAAGGTTACCAAAGGAAACTGATGATTTTCCCAATTGGTCAGTCTCTCGCATGCAAGAAAGCGATAGATATTTTGTCACCAATCTATCTCGGCGCCCTCGATATTACTCGGTGTCCTCGGGGGCCGATGTGTCGTAAATCCCGCAAATGCAGGACGCCCGCCCGCGCGTCTGCCGCGGGCTGCGCGCTAGGCGATCCAGTCGCGCCAAGTCTGCGTCAGGGGTTTGCCCATGGCTTTGGCGTAGACGCTGACCTTGCCGTAGAAGATTAGCAGCGCCTCGCGGTAGATATCGAGGCTGAGGTGGACGGGGACCTGGTAACCATCGCGATCCATTTGTTTGTTCGCCACGTCATCGTCCGTCACGGCGTTAACGGCTGCTTCAAGCTCGGCGTCAAGCTGCGCGTACCACGCCTTCAGTTTGTCGACGCTGCGCGTCAGCTCGGCGTCATGCCTGCGATAGCTGAAGTCGACTTTGAAGTTCGCGAAAGACTGCGCGTAGGCGTATTCGGTCTCGCCCAACTCGCGGCAGAGCTCGCCCAGGCTCGGGTTGGCGCCGCCCGGCGTGTACAGCAGGTCGCCATCCGTCAGCAGACCCATGAGCTCGTCGCGCAACTGCGTGTACATGCGGTTGAGCTCCCAGAATTCTTTCATCTGCGCGTTCATTTGTGGCTCCTTGCGCTCAATCGACACGATGGTCGCGTGAGATGGTACGGCCAGGCGGGGCGAAAATACAGGGGCGACCCCGTGGGCCGCCCGCGAATGCACTGCAATTGTCGAGCAGGGCCAGCCACCGGCTGACCCGTACGATGCTACATCAAGCGATAGCCTTAGCCTTGGGCCGCGGCGATTGCGCGCTTGAGGTATACGCCCGCCATCTGCTGGCGGTAGCTCTCGGGATAAGCGATATCACCCGCCAGCCAGTCAGCGATATCAGCCTTGACAGCAGCAGCAGCCGCTTCCAAGGCAGCGTCATCCAGCGTCGTGCCAGCCAGCGCAGCCTCCGCGCCGCCGCAGCGCACCGCCTTGACGGTAGCGCCGCCGACCGCGATATGCGCGTGGTCGCACACGCCGTCACTCTTCATCTTCAGCGCCACGCAGACGCCGACGATGGCATAGCGCGAAGCCGGGTGCGGGAACTTGGCGTAGGCGGACCTGTGATCGCTGAGATCCGGCACGCTGATGCTGGTGATCAACTCGCCCTCTTCCAGCGCCGTCTCGAAGAGGTCGACGAAGAAATCACCCGCGCCGACCGAGCGCGAGCCATCGGCGCCTTGAATGTTGACACTGGCGCCCACCGCCACCAGGACAGTCGGCGGGTCCGATGCCGGGTCGGCATGGGCGATATTGCCGCCCAGCGTGCCGAAATTGCGCACGGCTTGATCGCCCACCTGGCCGCAAGCGCTGGCCAGGGCCAGACATTTGGACTGGACAGCGGCTGAGCCGGCGATCTCGGCGTGGGTGGTGGTGGCGCCGATGCTCAAAGCGCCGTTGTCGCTGATGCCCCGCAGCGAGTCGATCCCGCCGATATCAACCAGATGCTCGGGCGCATCCAGGCGCAATTTCATCACCGGCAGCAGGCTGTGCCCGCCGGCCAGGAATTTGCCCTCATCGCCGATCAAGCCCAGCGCTTCGTCTACCGAGCCCGCCCGCGCGTAATCAAATTTGTTCGGCCACATATGTGTTTTCCTCCTCCGTTTGTCGTTGAGGCGGGCGACTCACAGAGTCGCCCCTACATGGTGTTGACTAAGAGCGGGCGTCTTGAATGGCGCTCCACACTTTGGCCGATGTCAGCGGCATGTCGATCTGCTCGACGCCCAGCGGCGCCAGCGCGTCCAGCACGGCATTGTACACCGTTGGCGTGCTGGCGATGGTGCCGGTCTCGCCGACGCCCTTGACCCCAATCGGGTGATGCGGCGATGGCGTCACCGTCTCTCCCAGCTCAAAGTTGGGGAACATATCGGCCTTGGGCATGCAATAGTCCATCATTGATCCGGTCAGCAACTGACCGTCGTCACTGTAGATCGCGCCTTCACACAGCGCCTGCGCCACGCCTTGCACCACGCCGCCGTGAATCTGCCCGGCGACAATCTCGGGGTTGATCTGCGGGCCGCAGTCGTCGACCGCGATGTAACGCTGCAAGTCGATGACGCCGGTCTCGGCATCCACCTCGACGATGGCGATGTGCGTGCCGAAGGGGAAGACGAAATTGGGCGGATCGTAAAATTGCGATTCTTCAAAGCCGGGATCCATGCCTTCGGGCATATTCCAGGCCAGGTGCGCCATCAACGCCACATCCTGGATGCTCTGCGCTTGATCGGGCGAGCCCTTGACCGAGAAGCTGCCGTCTTCGTAGATGATGTCGTCGACATTGGCTTCCATGAGGTGGGCCGCCAGAACACGCGCCTTGTCCTTCAGCTTCTGCGCCGCCTTGGCCAGGGCCGCGCCCGTCACCGGTGTGGTGCGGCTGCCGTAAGTGCCCCAGCCCATGGGAGTCTCGGTGGTATCGCCGTGCAAGACTTCAATGTCGTCCACCGGGAAGCCGAGTTGATCAGCGATGATCTGCGCCAGCGTCGTCTCCGAGCCTTGGCCGTGGGGCGATGCGCCGATCAGCGCTTGCACCTTGCCCGTGGGCGTCACACGCACGGTTGCGCTCTCCCACAAGCCGCCCTGGAAGCCGACAGCGCCGGCCACCTGGCTGGGCCCCAAGCCGCACATCTCGGTGTAAGCGGTCACGCCGATGCCGAGGAAACGCCCTTCGTCTCGGGCGGCGGCTTGCTGGGCGCGGAAGTCAGCGTAGCCGGCCATGCCTAGCGCCTGTTCGAAAGCAGCGCTGTAATCGCCGCTGTCGTAAGTCAGGCCGGCCGCCACATCGTAGCCGTCTTCAAAGGCCGGGATCAGATTCTTGCGCCGCACTTCGACCGGGTCCATGCCGATCTGGCGCGCCACATTGTCGATCATGCGCTCAAGCAAGAAAGTCGCTTCGGGCCGGCCCGCGCCGCGGTAAGCATCGGTCGGCGTGCCATTGGTCATCACGCCGATCGACTCGCAATAGACGCTGTCGATGGTGTAGGGGCCGACGTATAGCAGCCCGTGCAAGATAGTTGGGATGCCGGGCGCCGCCGTCGAGAGGTAGCCGCCCATGCCGGCATAGACGGTGGCGCGCACGCCCAGGATCTTGCCATCGTTGCTGGCAGCCATATCCACATGCTGCACATGGTCGCGGCCGTGAATGGTGATGAGATAATTCTCCGAGCGCGTCTCGGCCCACTTGACCGGCACGCCCAGCTTGATGGCCGCCCAACTGACCAGGGCTTCGTCGGGGTAGCAGGGGATCTTGCTGCCGAAGCCGCCGCCGACTTCCGGCGCGATGACCCGCACCTTGTTCTCGTTCAAGCCGGTCACCGCGCTGATGATGAAGCGGTGAATATGCGGGTTCTGCGAGGTGCACCAAAGCGTCAACTCTTGCGTGGCCGGGTTGAACTGCGCCATGGCGGCGCGCGTCTCCATGGCCGTCGGCAAGAGCCGCTGCTGCAAGATGCGCTCCGACACCACGACATCGGCCGCTTCAAAGACGGCGTCGCTGGCTTCTTTGTCAAAGGGCGCCCAGCGGAAGGCGATGTTGCCTTCGACATCGTCGTGGATCAGCGGCGCGCCTTCCTGAGCCGCCGCCTCCGGGTCGATGACCGCCGGCAATTCTTCGTATTCCACTTCGACGGCATCAGCCGCGTCTTGCGCCCGATAGCGGTCATCGGCCAGGACGATGGCCACGCCGTCGCCGACGTAACGCACCTTGCCCTTGGCCAGCGCCGGATGCTCCGGGGTCTTCAAGTCGCTTTCGGGTATCAGCCAGGCGGTCGGCAAACCAGCCAGCCCGTCGCCGATGTCGTCACTGGTGTATACGGCGACCACGCCCTCCATCGCTTCGGCCGCGGAGCTATCGATGCTGACGATGTTGGCGTGGGCGTAGGGGCTGCGGACCACCGCCATGTGCAGGACGCCGGGCAGCTTGATGTCATCGGTGTAGCGCGCTTCGCCGGTGATCAGCCGCGGGTCTTCCCGCCGCTTTATGCCACTGCCAAATATGCGCGTTGTCATGGCTCGCCTCCTAAGCGCCGGCGGCGGCGTCCGCCACCTGCTTGACCGCCTTGACGATGTTGTGGTAGCCGGTGCAGCGGCAGATATTGCCTTCCAAATAATGGCGGATGTCACTTTCCGAAGCGCCAGGGTTGTCCCGCACAAAGGCGGCGCTGGCCATGATCATGCCCGGCGTGCAATAGCCGCACTGCAGGCCATGGTTCTCCCAGAAAGCCGTCTGCATTGGGTGATGTTCACCGTCTTGCGCCAAGCCTTCTATCGTGGTGACTTCCGCGCCATCCGCCTGTACCGCCAGCAAGGTGCAGGACTTCAGCACTTTGCCATCGAGATGAACGGTACAAGCGCCGCATTGGCTGGTATCGCAACCGATTTTGGTGCCGGTCAGATCCAGCTCTTCCCGCAAGAAATGTACCAGTAGCGTCCGGGGGTCGACATCGCGTTGCTGCGCGACCCCGTTGACTGTGATTGAAACTTGCATAAATGCCTCCTGTTCGTTGACAACAGTTTCGCGGCGTCAATGAAGCGATCTCGCCTTCAGCGTCATTATATCTTGCCCAGGGTGAATCTGTCACACTTATCAGCGAAAGCGCTGAATTGACCAAGGCGAAGCTGTAATTTCCGCTAGGCAAAAGCGTAACCCAGTTTCGCGGATTTGGCTACAATTTCGTCGGCCGCCGTGCAGGTTCAGGGAGCCGCCCCTGCGAGTAAAGACGCCAGATGCCCCTTCCACAGCGCCGCCAGCGTATGCGTGCCGTGGCCGCGCGTGCGGTCGTCGATGGGCAGCAAGACATAGCGCCCGCGTTTGACTCTCTTGATGGCCCGCTCCATGATGCCCAGCTCGGGCGGGTTGACTTGGTCATCGGCGGAATTGATGGCCAGCAGCGGCGCGGTGATGCGCTCGAGATCCGGCGCCGGGTTGTAATCTTCGGAGGCGGCGAATTGGTAGAGCATGTCGTTGGCGTCGAGGGCGTCCGCGTGGCTGCGGATTCGCTCGGCGAGGAAGGCGTCGGCTTGGGCGCGCGTCGGCGCCTCCCGCTGCCACTGCAGGGGACAGCTGGTCATCACAGTCAGCAAGTGAATCGCGTTGATCAGCCCGGGAGGCTGCTCGCTGTAATTGCCGCTTTGCCAGGCCGGGTCGTTGCGGATAGCGTCCAGGATCATGCGGCGGATCATGCGGTTGCGCCCGGCGATCTCGGCCGGCAGCGAGGCCAGTGGCAGGAGGGCATCAGCGAAGTCGGGATAGTGGATGCCCCAGAGCCAGGTCTGCATGCCGCCCATGGATGTGCCCAGCACCAGCTTGAGATGGTCGACGCCCAAGCCCTCGGTCAGCAGCAGATGTTGGGCGCGGATCATATCGAGGTAGCCATATCGCGGGAAGCGCATGTGCAAGCCGTCGCTCGGCTTGCTCGACCCGCCGTGGCCGATGCCATCGGGCAAGATGATGAAATGGCGCTCGGCATCCAGGAGTTGACCGCGCCCAAACAACTCGCCGGCGAATTCCGCTCGTGTGAATTGCGCGCCGCTGCCGGTAGTGCCGTGCAAAATCAGAACCGCGTTGCGTACCGAGCCGGCGGCATCGCGAAGGGGCGCACCCAAGGTGCGATAGCGCAAGCGCAAAGCGGGTGTGACGTCGCCGCTGTTGAAGGCGAAATCGCGGACGGTGTAGGTGTCAGTCTGCGCTTCCACGGTGGCGCTTACGCAGGCTGTGGCAAGCTGTAATGCCGTACAAAGGCGCTCGTTCCGCGCAGCATGACCACGTTGAAGCCGCCCGGCGTGGTCACGTCGGTTTCGGCGTCGCGCATGCCCGGGTAGCCCTTGAGGTTGGACCAGGTCGAGGGGCAGCTGATGTGCGCGACGCCAGCGGCCAGGGTGTTGCTGACCTGGTGGATATGCCCGTGCAGGTAGGCGGCGATGTGGCCCGGATGATCGGCCAGCAGACGCTGAATCACTTCGCCGTTTTGCACGCGCATTTCGTCATCAATCCAGGGAACGCCCGTCTTAATCAAGGGATGATGCCCGGCCACGACGGTCGGTCGGCCGTCCGTCTCGCGCAAGCGATCGGCCAAGGACGCGACCTGCTCGACGCCGAGGAGCGGCGCGTGCACATCGCCTTCGCCGTTGGTATCCAGGGTCACCAGGTCGTAACCCTTGCGCGTCCAGCGAGAAGCGCCCAGCACATGAAATTGGTCGCCGTCGTGAAGCAGATTGCGCATGAGGTCGACGGAATCATGATTGCCCGCCAGCAGCAGCATCGGGCCGGGAAAGTGGCCCAGCAACTCACGGGCGCTGCGATAATTGTCGGCGATGGGATCGGCACAGACATCGCCGGTGTGCAAGATGAAGTCGAAAGTGAAAGGCAATTGCGTAACGGCAGCCAGCAATGCCTCGACGCCACGGTTGGGATGCGGCACCCAGCGGGGCGCCATCGGCTCATGGTAGCCGGCATCGTGGCTGATATGGGTATCGCTAATGTGTAAGAAAGTAAGCAACCCTGTCCTCTTTCCTGCGTAAGCACCAGTTGGGAGCGCTTGACGGCTCTGCCTTGTCCTCGCCTTGAGATTGTACGTTACGCATTCAATTGTTAATTTCTGTAATGATCGGGATACATCCAATTATCTTAATGGTAGCTTATTCAGACGTCTCTACCATGCATTGTATGGCAGAATGTCGTTCAGACGAAATGGCAATTGACAACATGGCAGGCGCAAATGACGGACAAACCTGCAACAGGCGGGCTCTCGCTGGGCACAGAACGCAGGGCGCTGCGGCGGGGCGACGTCTCGCCGGCGGCGCTTGTCGGTCGCCTGCAAGCCCGCTTTGAGGCGCTTGAGCCGGCGATCCAGGCTTTCCTCCCCGAAGAGCATCGCTTCCAGCGCTTGCGTGCTGATGCCGATGGGCTGGAAGCGCAATACCCTGAGCCGTCCCATCGTCCGCCACTTTACGGCGCGTTGCTGGGCGTGAAGGATATCTTTCATGTCGACGGCTTTGCCACACAGGCGGGCACGCGCGTGCCGCCTGAGTGCTTCGCCGGTTCTGAAGCGGCCATCGTCACGCGCTTGCGCGAAGCAGGCGCGCTGATCGTGGGCAAGACGGTGACGACCGAATTCGCCTATTTCGAGCCCGGGCCGACGCGCAATCCGCACAATCTGGCCCATACGCCGGGCGGCAGCAGCAGCGGCTCGGCAGCGGCGGTGGCGGCCGGGCTGGCCCATTTGGCGCTGGGCACGCAGACGGTCGGCTCGGTGATACGCCCGGCGGCCTACTGCGGCATCGTTGGTTTCAAGCCCTCCTTCGGCGCTGTTGAAACTGCCGGCCTGGTCACATTCTCTCGCTCGGCTGATCACATCGGTTTCTTCACCGCGACGGCTGACGAAATGCTGATGTTGGCGAATGCGGTGATGGACATCGCCCCAGACGAAGCCGGCGCCAGCGAGCGTCCGCGGCTGGCTGTGCCCGAAGGCGCCTACCTAAGTCAGTCGACCGCGCTGGATATCTTCGAAGCTCAGCTTTACCTGCTGGAGCGCGCCGGTTATGAGGTTGCGCGCATTGAACTGCTGGATGACATCGCGGCAGTCGCCGACATACATCAAGATATGATCGCGGCGGAATTGGCGCTAGAGCACGCCGTCTGGTTCGACCGCTATCGCGAGCTGTATCGACCGCGGACGGCTGAGCTGATCCTGCAGGGGCGGACGGTTACGGAGGAGCGCTTGCGGGAGGCGCGGGAGCATCGCCTGGAATTTCGGGCGCGCTTGCATAGTGCGCTGGAGGAGGCGGGCGCAGACTTGTGGATCTGCCCGGCCGCGCCCGATGTGGCGCCTGTCGGCCTCGAGGTGACGGGCAGCCCGGCGTTGAACCTGCCTTGGACGCACGCCGGCTTGCCCGCCATCACGCTGCCGGCCGGGCGCGGCATGCTCGGTTTGCCCATCGGCTTACAATTGGTCGGGCGTTTCGGCGCCGATGCGCGTCTGCTGGCATGGGCCGCGGCGATGGCGCCGCTCTTCGCCTGAGTGCCCGCCGGGCCTCAAGCGATCGCCAGCGGATTGACCCAGGAACCGGTGGCGCCCGTGAGCTTCAGCGGCGCGATGATGAGCAAGAATTCAGTGCAGTCGGCCGCCGCCAATTCGTCCAGATTGAGGTTTTCCACGTGCGTGATGCCGCTGTGCACCAGCAGGAATCGATGCACCGAGTGATCCATCGGCGGCATGGCTTCGACCGCCATATTGTCCGCGCCGACCAACGTCATGCCCTGCGCGACCAGGAACTGCGCCGCTTCCAGGCTCAATCCCGTCTGCGCGTCGCGGTACACCGGGTCGCCTTCACGCAGCAGACGATATGACCCCGTGCGCAAAAGCACAGCCGTATCCGCGCCGATCGCCGTGCCCTGCCGTTGCATGGCGCCGCGGATGTCGTCAGCGACAATGGCATAGGCCGGCGGCAGCGTCTCGACGCCGTGAACCGCCGCGATATCCAGCAATACGCCGCGCATTACGATCGGCGGCATCTTCTCGATCGCCAGATGCTGCTGCCCGGCGGATGTGACACAGTCGCTGGCGGGCACAGTTACCCCCTCGCCAGCGTAAAGCCGCGGCTCGCCATTAGAAGCGGGCCGGCCCTGCGCGTCTTGTTTCTCGGCGATGTGGCAGAGCGCGTCGATATGCGTGCCGACGTGGATGGACATGCGTATGACCTCGGCGGCAGCTGTGCCCGGGTTGATGGGGCTGGGATCGCTGTGGCGCAGGTGCGGCACGATGGAATACGACTTCATCGCCGCGCCGGGCGTCAGCATGCCTTCCTCGAAATCGACGCCCAAGCTGAATACCCGGCCGGTATTGACCAAGCTCAACAAGTCGGGCGTCAAGCGCGGCAGCGGCAATCTGCCATAGACGGGTCGGCTCATCATCACACCTTTGCTTAGGGAACGGGTCGCCCAAGTTTAGCAGATTGCGCGGGCGTCAACCGGCGGACGAGGCGATATCGGGCAGTGGATCCAGCGGCAGCCCGCTGGGCACTTCTGTCGGCGTGATATGCGAGAGGTCGCGCGCGGCCGGGTCCGTCAGGGAACGCAGAAAGTCCACCAGGTCGGCCAGATCAGCTTCGTCCAGAGGCAGGCGCGCTTGCATGGGCCGAGCCACCGAATGGCCCTGCCGCTCGAAGTCGTAGGGCAGCACTTGATCCTGTAGCTCGGTCGGGAGCTGCGCCGCTGGGTCGTAGACGATGTTGGCGCGCCAGGGATCGGCATGGTGGCGGATGACCGCCTCGAGCGTCTGATAGGCGCCGCTGTGGAAATAGGGCGCCGTCAACTCGACATTACGCAAGCCGGGCGTACGGAAGCGATACTGATCGCGATAATCAAAGGTGACATTGGCGCGGCCAAAGTCGTCATTGCCCTGCCGCCCGTTGTCTTTGCCCGGCCCTACTTGTGGCGCCAGCAGGTTATGAAAGGCCTGATCGGTGAAGAGATCGCCACTATGGCAGGTGGCGCAATTCACGCCGTCGTTGAGCGCGCCAAAGAAGAGCAGGGCGCCGCGCTTCTGGCTGTCGCTGAGCGCCGCGCTGTCACCGGCCAAATAGTCGTCCCAGGGCGCGTCGGTGAAGATCAGCTGCCGCTCGAAGGCGGCGATCGCCTCGGCCAATTGCCGCAGGCTGATACTGGGACGCCCGAAGACGCTGGCGAAGCGCGCCGCGTAATCGCCGTGGTTGCGCAGGCGTTCCAGCAGCGACAAACGAATGACCATGGGCGGAAAATCGCCGAAGGTGAAGCCGGCCATCTCGTGCTGCGATGTGATGGGGAAAAGCACTTGCGCCATCAAGGGGTCGGTCAAGTCCAGGTCATTGATGGCGTCTTCCAGGGTGGTGACCCACTCTTGCTGCGGCCGACGCTCGACGCGACCATCCCAAAATTGGCTGTTCAGCAGGGCGCTATTGAGAATGGTCGGGCTGTTGCGCGGGATAAAGACGTCGATGAAGGGGTTCAACAGGCTCTCGTCACTTGATGGCGCCACGCTGATGTGCTCGCGGAAGACGCGGCTAGCGCCCAGCCCGTGACCGCCCGCGCCGATGGGCAGCGCCCGCCCGTCAGTCATGGCGAAGGCCGGGTGATGGCAAGTGCCGCAGGAGATATTCTGATCGCCCGATAGAATCGGATCAAAGAACAAGTCGCGGCCCAAGCGCGTCAGCTCGCTTTCCGGCTCCAGCACATCGCGGCCGGGGTTGGCGCTCAGCCCCTGCTCGGCGATCACCCGGCGCAAGACGGCGTCCGCGTCGATGATTTCGGCGGTGCTGGCCGGCGTTGGCTCGCGCGGTGGATAACGTCGCGGGGCCCTCGACGCCGCGTCAAATGTGAAGTGCAGCAGGCGACCCGTGTAGACCTCCGTGACGTAGAGGCTGCCATCGGGCAGGGGCAATACCGCGGCCGGAAAGTGCAAACCATCGGCCATTGTTTCCAGGATGCCGGCGCGGTTGATGCGGCTGAGGCGGCCGCTGGCTGCTTGCGCGTCGAAATCCCGGAAGCAGTCGCCGCTCGACGCCGGCACGCCAAATTCGACCAGCCAGAGATCGCCCGCCGCATCCACTGCCACGTCAATGGGCATATTCAGGCCAGCAGCGATGGTTTCCTGCCCTCCGTCTTCCGTGATGGCGACCAGATGGCCGCCATTAGCCGCGTGCGGGCAACCGCCGAAGAGGGTCACATAAAGCCGGCCCTGGTCATGGGCGATGCCGGTCGGCAGCGGATCCAGACGGCCGCCAGCCGGCGCGGGATTCTCCAGCGCGGCAAAATGGTGAACATACTCCAGCGCGCCGTCGTCCCCTTCTCGCAGCAAGCCGCTGCCTGCCGCGTCGCTTACGATGGCGCTGCCGGCGTTGTCAAAGGCGATATCAAAGGGGTTCAAGAGGAAGACATTGCCGCGCTCGGTCTGCCGACGGGTTAGGGCACTCGGCGTGAACGGTTGCCGCGGCAGGCGCCCCGCCTGAGCGCTGGGCAAGCTATAGAGCTGGGCGCCGGCGAAGCCAAAAATGATGGTCTCGCCGTCCGGCGTCACCGCCAGCGCGGGCGCGTTGATCAGGTTGCCGTTGACTTGCTCGCTCAAGGCGCCGGAGAGCAGCCGACCCAATTCGCCGTCCGGGCGCAGTAAGCTGATGCCGGCGCTGCGTTCGCCATGCCCGCCGGCCTCGGCGATCAGCACACCGCCATCCGGCAGCAAGGCCATGCCCACCGGATGATACAGCCCCGCTGCGACTGTGTTTGCATTGATGTCTTTTTGGATGTCGTCTTGAGCCGCGGGGAAAACCGAAACCAGCAGGATTGCCAGGAACAAAATAACGCGTTTCATATAGGCCTTTACGCTCTAGAAGCATATTATATTGCCAAACTTTACCACAGTTGCGCGACTTTAGGTTGAATTGCCATTGGATATCAGTTAAGATTATTACACTTTACTAAATTCTGAGACACCTTTGATGCTTTTGACACATATTACATGAGCGGCAATTGCAGCAGGTTGCTGGTGTAATTGTCCTTCAGCCAGGCGTAATCCGGGTCATCGTAGGGCGGCTGCGCGCGCTGATCGTCCAGCAGCTCGCCGGCCAGGTAATTGAGGAAGTACAAATTGGAGCCCGGCGCGGCCGAGGTCGAGTGGAAGCCCTGCGTGACCAGGACCAGGTCGGTATTACGCACGGCGAAGATCTCCTCGAAATCCGTGTCGCGCCGATAATTGCGATGCAGCGCCACGCCGTTTTCCGGATCGGTGCGGAAGTAATAGGTCTCGTCCAAATGCGCTGAGCCGCCGTAGCCATCGTGGCAGTGCGGCGGATAACCGGACCAGGCGCCGCCCGGCACGTAAACTTCGTACAGAATCAGCCGCTCAGCCGGCATGGGATGCGCCAGGACGTGGTTGACCTGTCGCCGCGCCGCGCCGCCGCCGCGCACCTCGGACTTGATTTCGTCGGCCGCGAAAAGCCGGATCGGGTACTTGCCAGCCGCCGGCGCGCCACCCAGGGCGAATTCAAAGCCGCCCTCGGCGACGACGCCGAATTCGCAGTTCGGCGGCAGGTAGAGCACGGCCGGTTTCTCTTCAAAGACGCCGGCGCGGCTGAGCCTGAAATCGCCCGCAGCCGTCTGCACCGTGCCCGCGCCCGCCAGCGGCACCAGCGCGACTTCGCAGTCCCGCGTCTGATGCATGTAGACGCCCGCGTCTTTTAACTTGATGACACGAAAGGACAGGTATTGCCAATTGGCGGATGCCGGCGTCACATCCAGCACGATGGTGTCAGCGTAATTGGATTTCAGATGATTGCTCATGCCTTGCGTGCCTCGCTGCTTTCGATATACGTTTCAACTTCGTCACGCCGCGGCAGCGCCCGCGCGCAGCCATGCCGCGTCACCACCAGCGCGCCGCAAGCATTGGCGAATCGCGCCGCACGCGCCCAGCCCCAGCCTTGAGCCCAGCCGTAGATCAAGCCACTGGCGAAGCCATCGCCGGCGCCAACCGTGTTGACCACCTCAACCCTGTAGCCCGCAACATCGCGGTAGCCGCCGCCCTCAAAGAGTCTCACGCCGCGCTCGCCCCGCTTTAGCGCCAGGGTCGCGCCGGCTGCGTGGCTGAATTCGAGCATCAGCCGCTGCAATTCCGCCTGATCGCTGACCATCTCGCCCGCCATGACCGCCTCCGGCTCGGCCGATAGCATGGCGTAGAATTCTTCTTCCGTGCCGATGATGACATCGCAAAGCGGTGTGATGCGCCGCAAGTTAACACCGAAAGCCAGCGAGTGCGACCATTGATCGGGCCGCAGGTCGAGGTCGATGAAAGTGGTCAGCCCGGCGTCTCGCGCCCGCTCGGCCAGGTAGAGGCAGACATCGCGCGTCGAGCCGCGGCTGAGCGCAGTGCCCGATAGCTGCAGCGCGCGCGTATCGGCCAACGGCAGCCGGCGCGCCTCGTCGATGGTGAGTTGCGTATCGGCCGGGTTCTCGCGATAGAAGAGCAACGGAAAGCGATCCGGCGGCTGCACGCCGACCACGGCCATGCCGGTGCGCCGGCCCGCCTTCGCCGGAATGAAATCCGTGATGACGCGCTCGCGCTCCAGATAAGCCCGGACGAAGCGGCCGACCTCGTCATCGCCGACGGCGGTGAAGGCGATCGCGCGCAAACCCAGCCGGCTGGCGCCGATGGCGATGTTTACCGGGCTGCCGCCGACGCTGGTTTCGAAGCCGGTGATGTCGTGGAAGTCGGCGCCGATATCGCGCGAGAACAAGTCCAGCGACACGCGGCCGACGGTGATCAAGTCGTAGGTCATGCGTCGGGCTGCCTCAGCAAATCTTCAAGCTGGCCCGCTTCAATCGCGCGCAGGCGAGCGGCCACCCGCTCAACCAGATGCGGCATCTGGCTAAGGTCGCGGCCCCAGAGCGGGCTGTTGCTGAGCACGGCGAATGCCAACGCCTCGGCCGATTCGGCTTGCCGCCACTGCGCCCGGAACCAGTCCAAAATGGCCGGGTCATCGTTGAGCGGGATGCGCTCGCCCTGCCATTGGCCTTGGTAGAGCCGGATGAAGGCGGCCAGGGAGATCACCAGCCGCGGCGGCAATTGGCCATAGACGGCGTGATATCCCAGCAGTGACGGGACGAGGCGCTCGCGTACTTTGGCGGCGCTGTTGAGCGCGATCGTCAGCAGGCGGTGGTGGATGCGCGGATTGAGAAAACGCTGGAAGACCGCGCCGGCGAAATCGTCGAGTTCGGCCCGCGGGACCTCCGTCACCGATGGGATCACCTCTTGCTTGATCAGGTCGCGCAAGAAGGGGCCCAGCGCCTCGTGCTCCAGCGACTGCCGCACCGATTCCAGCCCCAGCATGATGCCCAGCGGCACCATCGAGGTGTGCGCGCCGTTGAGCAGCCGCACTTTGATGGTGCGATAGGGCGCGGCATCGGGCACGATCTTGATGTTCAGCGGCGTACGCGTCTTGTCGACCGGGAATTCGTCGAGCAAGCTGGCCGGCGCTTCGATGATCCAGCTGTGATAAAGCTCGCCGGCCACCAGCAGTCGGTCTTCGTAGCCCAGCTGCGCGGTCAGGCGCTCGGCCTCGGCCGCCGGATAGCCGGGGATGATGCGGTCCACCAGGGTATTGTAGAAGCGATTATGCTGCGTGATCCACACAGCGAAAGCGGGCGCCAGCCGCCACTGCCCGGCGTATTGCAAGATGATTTGGCACAGGCGGGTGGCGTTGTCGTCGATGAGTTCGGTCGGGATGATGATGCAGCCCTTGTCAGCGGCGCCCTCAAAATGGCGGTAACGCTCGTAGAGGAAGCGCGTCAGCTTGGCCGGGAAGGTCGCCGGCGGCGCGTCTTCTAACCGATCAGCGTCGGAATGCAGGATGCCGGATTCGGTGGTGTTGGAGAAGACGAAACGCAGCTCCGGCTGCCGCGCCAATTCCAGGTAGGCGTCAAAGTCGTCGTAGGGGTAGACCGTGCGATTCACGGCGCTGATTAGCCGTGTGCGCTCGACGAATTGGCCGTCTTCAATGCCGTGCAAGTAAGTCGTGAAGAGGCCGTCTTGCGCATCCAGCGCCTCGTAGCGGCCCGGCGTGGCCTTCACCAGGGCGATGCCGCTTTCGAAGCCGGCTTCTTCGTTGAGCAGATCCACCGCCCAGTCGACGAAGCCGCGCAGAAAATTGCCGCCGCCGAATTGCACGATGCGCTCGGGGTAGCGGCGGAACTCGGGCGCCAGGTCGCGATTGAGAAGCTGCGTCATATTCACTTGTCCAGCTTGTAAGTTTGCTTGGCCAGGTCGTAAGCCAGCGCGCGAATCATGTCGTGGGCGTCTTCTTCGTCGATGAAGCCGCGCACGAGTTGCCCGGCCAGCCAGTCGGCGCAGACCCGCCGCCAGACATCGTGCCGCGCCGGGATCGACGGGTAGGCGCGGGTATCGTCATTGAAACCGGCCAGGTTGTAAATGCCCGCGGTTTCGACGACGGCGTCGAGGAAGCGCGTCATGCCCAGCCAGCTATCGAAGAACCACCAGGGCGGCCCCAGGCGCAGAATCGGATAATGCCCGGCCAGGGGCGCCAATTCACGGCTGTAGGTCGTCTCATCCAGGTTGAAGAGCACCAGCGTCAAGTCGCGGCGGTTGCCGAAGCGATCCAGCAATGGCTTGAGATTCTTGGTGAATTCGCTGCGGATGGGGATATCGGCGCCCATGTCGGGCCCGTAAGCGCTGTAGATATGCGGATTGTGATTGCGCCAGGAGCCGATGTGCAGCTGCATGACCAAACCGTCGTCGCAGCTCATGCGCGCCATCTCGATCAGCATGTGGCCGTTGAAGCGGGCCGCGTCCTTGGCGTCGGCTTCGCCCTGCAGCGCGCGCCGGAAGACGGCCTCGGCTTCGGCATCGCTCAGCTTTTCGGTGTAGGCGGTGGTGGCGGCGTGATCGGTGGCTGTTGCGCCCAGCGCCTTGAAGCACGCGCGCCGGCTCTCCAGCGCTTGAATGTAGCTGCTGAAGTCGCTGATGGTCACGCCGGAGACAGCGCTCAGCCGCTCGATATTGTCACGCCAGCCGGGCGCGTCGATATTCACCACCGCGTCCGGACGGAAAGTCGGGATGATGCGCCCGCCCCAGCCGGATTCGCGAATCGCCTGATGCTGCCGCAGGTCGTCCGTGGCCGCGTCAGTCGTAGCCAGCACTTCGATGTTGAAGCGTTCGTACAGCGCGCGCGGCCGGAAGGCGTCGCTTTGCAGCTTGGCCTCGATCTCATCGTAGATGGCGTCGGCATTGGCGCGGTTGAGCTTGAGCTCGATGCCGAAGACGTCCGCCAGCTCATCGCGCAGCCAGATGCCGGTCGGCGTGGCGCGGAAGAGATGCCAGCGCTCGCAGACTGTACGCCATATCTCGCGATGGTCTCGCTCGCCGACTGACTTCAAGTCTCCCCCGGATGCGTCGGGGGGAGATTTAGAGGGGGGTTGCTTTGGAATGCCGAGCTCGTCAAGCGAGATCCCCTGCGAATACAACATGCGGAAGATGTAGTGGTCGGGGATGATCAGCAAGTCCACCGGACTGCCGAACTGATAATCGGGGTCGGCGAAGAGCTGCGGATCGACATGCCCGTGCGGGCAGACCAGCGGCAAGTCCTTGACACCGGCGTAAAGCTCGACGGCGGCGCTGTTTTGTGCCGGGTCGGCGGAGAAGTAGCGATTGTGCATGGACTGTCCTGTGCGCGCCTGTGCAAAGCCGCGCTCGATTGTAGCGCATCGCGCGCGCGCTGCCAGCCTGTGATACGCGGCTTGCGCGGCGGCGATTTACCCTCGACGGCGCGAGACGTATAATGTAGCTGTGCGTCAACCACCCGGCAAGAAAAGCGAAGGACGCTCAATATGAATCGCGTTGGCCGTGCCCGGCCCTCAGTGAGATCACGGATCAAGCTCTCGGCGCATATCAGCCCGCAGCCGAGCGCTGACGAGTTGCTATTCCTGCGCCAGTTGGGCCTGGACTATTGCTACACCTGGCTGCCCGATGAGCTCTGCCATTACGAGCATCTGGCGCGGCTGGTTGACACGGTCGCTGATGCGGGCCTCACCTTGTATAACGTCGGGGCCATGAGCGTGGCCAAGTCGCCGCAGATTCACCTGGCCGGGCCGGAGCGCGAGCGCGACATCGCCCGCTTCGCCCAGCTGCTGCGCGATCTTGGCCGGGCCGGCATCCGTACCACCACGTTCACCTGGGAGCCGGACCGCGTCTGGAGCTCGGCGCCTGGTCAGAGCCGCGGCGCTGTGGCGCGCCAGGTTGATCTGGCGGAACTCAGATCGCATCCCCATACGCATGGCCGCGAATACAGCCTCGACGAGCTGTGGCGCAACTTCGCTTACTTCATGCGCCACATCATCCCTGTCGCCGAGGAGACGGGCGTGCGCCTGGCGCTGCACCCCAACGACCCGCCGACTGACATTCTCGGTGGCGTGCCTTGCCTGATCAACAGCCGGGAGCGCTACGAGCGCGCTTTCGCCATCGCCGACAGCGCCAGTCTGGGCATGGAATTCTGCACCGGCTGCTGGCTCGAAGGTGGCGCCGGCTTCGGCGATATGCTCGACGCAATCGGCCGATACGCGCGCGACAAGCGCATCTTCATCGTGCACTTCCGCAACGTCAGCGCGCCCCTGCCCCGCTTCACCGAGACCTTCCTGGATAACGGCTACTTCGACATGTACGCGGCCATGAAGGCGCTGGTCGCCGCCGGCTACGACGGCACGATGATCCTGGACCATACGCCGCAATTCGCCGGCGCCTATCATCAGGGCGCGGGCACAGCCTATGCCATCGCCACCATGCGTGCTCTAATGGAGCGGGCTGAGGACGAGCTCAGCGCCGGGCAGTGATCGACAGGAAGGACGTGCACGATGCAATTGCGACAACTGGGCAATTCGCCGCTGATGGTCTCGCCGATTGGCGTCGGCTTCTGGGGCATCGTTGGCGGCGATTACTGGGGCGCGCAAGACGAGAGCGACACCATCGACGCCGTGCAGGCCGCGCTGGACGCCGGCATCAACTTTTTCGATACAGCCGAGGGCTACGGTGATGGCTACTCGGAAGAGATGCTGGGGCGCGCGCTAGCCAGGAGGCGGGGCGAAGCTATCATCGCCAGCAAAGTCAGCCAGGCCAATCTGGCGCCAGCGGAACTCCGCGCCGCTTGCGAGCGCAGTCTGCAGCGCCTCGACACCGATGTCATCGACCTCTATCAAGTGCACTGGCCCAGCCGCACCGTGCCCTTCGCCGACACGATGGCGACCCTGCTCGACCTGCAGCGCGAGGGCAAGATTCGCGTCATCGGCGTCAGCAACTTTGGCGCGCGTGATATGCCCGACATGCTGGCTTGCGGCCGTTACGAAGCCAATCAGCTGCCCTACAGCTTGTTGTGGCGCGCCATCGAATTCGAGATTCAGCCCCAATGCGTCGCGCAGAATATCGGCATCCTGCCCTACAGCCCGCTGAATCAGGCGCTGCTGACCGGGCGCTACCGCAACGCTGACGAGATGCCCTTTTCGCGCACGCGCACGCGGCACTTCCGCGGCGACCGGCGTGATTCGCGCCACAACACAGCCGGCTGCGAGGCCGAAACCTTCGCCGCTGTAGACGCCATCCGCGCCATCTGTGACGACATCGGCCGGCCCATGGCGCAGGTTGCGCTGGCCTGGCTGCTGCACAAACCCGGCGTGACCTCGGTGCTGGCCGGCGCGCGCAACCGGGCCCAGGTCGAGGGCAATGTGCGGGCCGGGACGCTGGCGCTGTCGGCTGAGACGATGCGGCGCCTAGATC
This sequence comes from Phototrophicaceae bacterium, assembly GCA_965208195.1. Classification (GTDB taxonomy): domain Bacteria; phylum Chloroflexota; class Anaerolineae; order Aggregatilineales; family Phototrophicaceae; genus UBA6055. The sequence goes on from CBDBOC010000003.1 coordinate 229,433, forward strand.
ACGCCTCCGCCGCGCTCAAGGCGAAGCTGGGGCCCGACCCCGATATGTGGGGCACGGGCGAGCGCTCGCGTTATCGCTAGGGGCGATTAGGCGACTTGTTCACCGTGCGACATCATGTAGGGGCGAAGCGGCGGCTCGCCCATACACCGACCCTGGACGGGCAAATTGCGCCCGTAGGTCGACCTGCTACGTACGCTTTCGCTTAGGCGGTGTTTGCTTGGTCGCGTCTGCGCTTGGCGCGGGCGCCTTTGCTGCCTTGCGATCCGCCCTCGTGTCGCGATTGCCGCCAGGGATTTCGACTTTGGGGATTGAGCAACTTGTCGTGTATGTGACCACTATTCGCTCCATCGCTTGTCTCCTCCCAAGTGCTACCGCGTGACATCGTTTCTTATGAATAGGCTGTTGCGTGAGATTTCGCCCCATCCGGCATCGCCCAAGACTTCAATATGATACTCATAGTGACCTTCACCGACAAAGTCCAGCTCATCAACTTGGAGACGATATACATAACGAAACGCTTCGCGAAAGTCCAGTTCGAAACGCGTTTCGCGAAGAACCAGGTCGTCGTTTGGCGCCAGCCAGCGCGCGACCGCTGTATACAGTTTCATGTCAGCCGCCCGCTCGATTAGCCAAGACGAAATCAACCAAACCGGCGGATTCAATACCAGCGTGGATTAGGGCGCAGCCGGAAGTTCAACATCGATATTGATCTCGGAGAACACGCGCCAAACAGTCATTTCGCCATCGGAATGCATCACGAAGTCGCGACAGAACACTGTCGAATCGTTTCGAATCAAACCGAAAACCCTATGCCTTTAGCGGACAGTCGCAATACGCACAGTATAGCGGTATTACACGAACACCATTTGAGTTAGCGCTGTGCCTAGGTCGTACGACACGATTCTCGCTGCGACATGGACCATCGCGATGGCAGATATTTGCCCAGCGCTCATTTGCTGCAAACAATGGCGCCCGTTCATAGCGTCAAGTTCGGCGAACGAAGCGGGCGCATTGTGCCCCGGCAAAATCGGAACATGGTTGTCGGGAATGAGACGCAGCGTCTCAACCTGCCGCCAACGCAAACAACTCCCGGACATCAATCATCCGCCCGCTTTCCATCGACAGATTCGCCGCGATGCCGACCAGCACCGAGGCCGCGCCATCGATATGCGACGCCTCCCTTCCCAACGGGTCGGGTGACTGCCTCCCGCCCGAAGAGCTGCGCCAGCATCAGCGGGTCGGCGCCGCCATGCCCGCCCGCGGCCGCCGGCACATCGACTTCATAAGGCTCGCCGAACATGGGGAAGGCGCGGATTTGCGTTCGTTTGAAAGCGCCTTTGCTGGCCGCCGCCGATTCGCTGTCCGCTGTCAAGTGCGTCACATTCTCCGTCACATCCATCTCGAGGCGGCCGCGCGTCCCGGTGACGGCCACGCGCAGCCCCTCCCAAGGCGCATAGGCCACCAGACAATAAGACAGCAGCACGCCGTTGGCGTAGCGCGCCGTGACGTTCATGGTGTCTTCAGCTGTGATCGGCTCGCCGAAAACATTGCGATCGCGCAGGTAACCCGTCTCGGCTTCCGCTTCGAGATAGAGCCCGCGGAAGGCCGCCTTATGATCGAGGAAAAGCGCGAAGGGGTCGTCCGCTGCAGCGGGCTCGCCGGTGTAGCGCGCATAGTCGTAGCGCTCGCCACGCGCCTCGGCATTGGCAGCACCGTAAAAGAGCAGGTCGCCCATGGCGAAGACTTGCCGCGGCGTCGAGCCGATCCACCAGTTGACCAGGTCAAAGTGGTGCGTCGCCTTATGCACCAGCAAGCCGCCGCTGATGTCTTTTTCGCGGTGCCAGCGGCGGAAATAATCGGCGCCGTGGCTGGTATCCAGCACCCAGGAAAAATCCACCGCCAGCGGCCGCCCCACCGCGCCCTCGGCCAGCAACTGGCGGAAGCGCGAATAAGCCGGCGCATAACGATAGTTGAAGGTCACGCGCAGTGATTTGCCGCTCCGCTCGACCGCCGCGAATATCGCCCGCAGCCGGTCCAGCGTGGTGGTCAGCGGCTTCTCGCTGATGACATCGCAGCCCAGCTCCATGGCCCGCACGATGTAGTGGTGGTGCCAGGCGTCGACCGTGCTGACGATGACGCAGTCCGGCTTCGTCTCGTCGATCATGCGCTCGAAGTCATCGGCGTGGTACGCGGGCACAGCTACGTGACCATGCGCGGCCAGCCCGCGGTTGTACCAGTCCATGCGCGTTAGGCTGAGGTCGCACAGGCCGACCAGCTCGGTGACTTCGGCGTAGGTCTCGCTGATGGCGTCGATATACATGCCGGCGCGCGAGCCCGTGCCGACGATGGCGTAGCGTTTTCTCTCGCTCATGGTCCCTTCCCGATGATCAGCAGTCGGATGACTCACGCTAGTCTAGCCGATTCCGCCCTCGTATACGCGGCTGATCATTAGCCCCCTATCAGCAAAAGATGGTACAGTCACGAAGGGCGCTCGCGCACTCAATAACATGCCAAATGACATCCTAACTTTATCCTTTGTGCCCTCTCATAACCTCGGTGACCTCGGCGGTAAGAAAGAAAAGGAGCATCAAAATGGCGCATCAACGCATCCTCACCAAGACCAGCAAAGGCGGCGGCATCTTCCCTGATATCGACTATCGCACCAGCAAAGCTGTGCGCGCCGGCAACATGGTCTTCGTCGAAGGCCAGACCGGCTTGACCATGGACAATACGGCTTTCGTGGGCGAGGGCGACCCGGCCGCCCAAGCCGACAACGCTATGAAAAATGTCAAGATCATCCTGGAAGCGGCCGGCGCCCGCATGGAAGACATCTGCAAGGTGACCGTCTACGTCACCGAAGCGTCGTATCGTGACTTGGTCTATCCCGTCTTGGCGCAGCACATGCCCGATGTCTACCCTTGCTCGACCGGCGTCGTGGTCAAAGCCCTGGGCAAGCCCTATGCCGATTTCGAAATTGATGTCTTCGCCGTGATCCCGGACGAGCGCGCCTAGTCCGGGTGACGCGGGGTCAGACATCGTACCAATTCCGCGGCGGCTCGGGCGGTCGCGTCGCTTCCAGTTGCGCCAAGGCTCGCTCGGCTTCGGCTGGCGTCGCCCGCAGCTCGGGCAGATTGGGCGGCTGTTCATAAACGGAGCCGGTGGCAGGCAGCGGCTGTCGAATCCACAGCACATGATGATGCCGATGCCGCAGCAGATGGCTGTACACCGCGGCGTAAGTCTCCGGCGCATAGTCGCCATCGCCATCAGCATCCGCCAAGCCAAGCCGAATGCCGACTTGCAGCATATCCCGCCAGAGCGCGCGCAAGAGATCTGGCGGCGCATCGTGCGCTTCGTTTTCGTGCTGCGGCACCGCGATGGTTTGGGCGCGTTTGGCTTCGATCAAGGCGCGCAGCTCCCGCGAGGGTATGGGCACGATGAAACGCGTACGCTCGCTCGCCAAAATGGCTTCGGCCGCGTCATCGTTGGGCTTGGCGATTTCCATCAGGCGTCCGCCAATCAGCGGCGCTTCGCCGATCAGCAGAGCGCCCGTTTTCCGCAAGCGCGCGTGCCATTGCGGCAGGGCCCGGCGCAGCCACTCGCCGGCGGCGCGTATCACCATCGGGTGGGTGGCGCCATCGACGATGGGGTAGCGTGGCGTCTCGAAGGCTTGCCGCAGCGTATCCCACTGCGCTAAATGCGGCGGCCGACCCGCCTCCAACGCCATCAGCACAAGTTGTTGCAGCAGTAAGCTCTTGCCCGTGCCGGGCAGGCCGGCCAGGAAGACGATATCAGCCTCGGCGACGACCTCGACGAAGCGCCGGGCCGCCCCCGAGCAGCGGGGCAGAATCAGCCGCGACATGCCTGCCCTCAGCCGCGGCGCGACGACCGCACTCGGCCTTGATCGCGGATGCTGTCGAAGCTGGGCGTCTCGCCCATGGGCACATCGATGAGGGTGGGCAGGTCGCTCTTGAAGCCATAGCGCATCGCTTCGCGCAATTGCCGCTCGTCCTCGGCGCGGAAGGCGTTGGCGCCGAAAGCCTCGCCCAGCTTGACGAAATCGGGGTTCACTAAGTCGCTGGCGATGACGCGCTCGTCGTAGTCGCGGATTTGCATCATGCGCACATTGCCGTAAGCATTGTTATTGAAGACGATCGCCACCAGCGGAATGCCGTGCTGCACGGCGGCGGCCAGCTCGCCAGCGCAGTACATAAAGCCGCCATCGCCGCAGATCGCAATCACCGGCACATCCGGCCGGGCGACCTTGACGCCCAAGCCCGTGGGAAAGGCGTATCCCAGCGTGCCTTGGTAGCCGCTGCTGATGCAAGTCCGCGGCTTGTAGACCGGGAAGTTGACGCGCGCGGCGTAGGCGACTTGCGTCATGCCCATGACCGCGATGCCGTCTTCGCCCAGTTCCTCACGCAAGATGCGCGAATAGGTATTTTGCGGCTCGAGGAAAGCCATCTCCTGGGCCGCCTCCGCCTTGAGTTGCAGCATCTGCTCCCGGCGCGAGCCGCGCACGTGATTGTGCCGCTCGACCGCGTCGATCAGCTTTGGCAAGGCGTCCTCAGCCCGCGCCACAATCGCCAGGTCGGGCGGCTGAATGCGGCTGATGGCGGCGCTGTCGACATCCAGGCGGATCACCCGCATATTGTCGTCGCGGCCCCAGCGCTGCAAGGGCAAGCGCATGTGGCTGCCGATGGCGATGACGCAGTCAGTCGAGCGGTAATACACCTGCGCCTCGGGCGATTTCAGGCTCAGCGGATTGCGGCTGTCCAGCACGCCGTTGCCCGTGCGATAAGCGAAAACCGGCGCCTGCAACATTTCCGCCAGCTGCGTCACTTCGGCGCTGACCCCCTGCGCGCCCCCGCCGACGCATATCATGGGCCGCTTGGCCGCGCCCAGCAGCTCGCCCGCCGCTTCGATGACGCCCGCGGCAATCGGCGGCGCATCCGGCGGCCAGGGCCTCGGCGCAGCGGGCACTTCCGTTCGCAGCTTGAGCACATCGGGCGGGATCTCCAGCGCGACCGGCCGCGGCCGCCCCGAGCGCATCTCGTAGAAGGCTTGCGCCACCGTGCGCCCGGCATCCGCCGGATGCAGCACCATGTCGCTCCACTTCGTCAGCCCGCGCAATACCTCCGACTGGTGCGGGATTTCGTGTAGATCGCCCATGCCTTTGCCGATGCGCGCGCTGTCGATCTGCCCGGCGATGCAAAAGACCGGCGCATTCACGGCGTAAGCGCTGGCCAAGGCGGCGCCCGCGTTGAGCACGCCCGGCCCCGGCACCACGCTGAAGACGGCCGGTTGCCCGGTGGCGGCCGCCGCGCCGAAAGCCATGTAAGCCGCGCCTTCTTCGTGGCGGGTGTGGATGACGCGGATCTGGTCGCGGTGGTCGAAGAGGGCGTTGTAGAGCCAGTCGTTCTGGACGCCGGGCAGGCCGAAGAGGGTATCGACGCCGTGGGCGATGAGGGCTTCGACGATAGCTTCGCCGCCGGTGCGTTGGGGCATGGGTTGCTCCTGGTGGTGGCTGACGATCCGCCTCAGTTTTACCACAGGATTATTTCACCACAGAGGGCACAGAGGTTATCCGGATTAGGCAGAAATCCAAGTATGCAAATCAGCTGTCAGCCTGTTTCGCGCTGTCAGGCAACTCTGGCGCTGTGGATGGCCGCTGCAAGGCGCGACGCTTCTCATTGAGTTCCTGGCGGGTGCTACGATGACTGTAAAGAAAAACCCCGGCCAGCGACACGACGGAAGTCGCCACAAAACCAAAGCCAACCAAATCGGAGCCAAGATAAAGCGCAAATGCACTCAGAAGCATCAAGACCAAGGCCAATACAAATCCACGATTCATGGCACGTCTGTCGCGTTCAATCGCGGCTTGCTGCCCGCGGTCTTCCATCTGCACCCGGTGTCTCTGCTGCTCTTCCGCCATCGTTAGAATCCGGTCAGTGCTTCCAGGCAAATACCGCTCATAACCAGCCAAAATTCGCGGATGCGCCAATGGTCCCGAATACTGTTCTTGCAGAACGATACGGCTAATGACTTCTTCGCGTTTTTCTTCGGGGATATACTCGATTAACTCAGGCGGAATTGGGCTATCTTCTAGCGCGTCTTGACTTTCTTCGCTATCGCTCACTCGCGCGCTCTTTCTCGATCGCCTGTTTGCGCAAGACAATGGCTTCAGTGATGTAATCGCCAACGGCGAGCCAATCGGAACGAAGCGCTTCGTGATCCGCGCGTTCGCTCGAAGGCGCTATTGTGTACGTATTCAATACACCGCAAATGTCAAATATGCTGCCAATCCCGGTCCAGGCGGTTGGCGTCGGGACATTATGCAAGCGATTGGATTTGGGCATATATGCGCTCATCGCCATGTCACATTCAATGCAGTATCCGATGCCCACAGTTTAGTCGGCCGCCAACCCTCTGTCAATAGAGCCGCAACCGCCGTCCATGTTATACTTAGCTCGCGACGCGACGGAACGCCCGGGAACTGGCGTAGGATCCGCCACGTAGGCATAGAGGGCTACGTAATGATTATGGTCCTATAGAGCAAATCTTCTTCAAGATATGTCTCCCGAATCCTTTGTTCAGCTTTGTCCATGGCATCTTGAGCGTTGTCGGCTTCCTCTTTCCATTCACGCCGTCCGCGCTTAACCGTGTCTTGAGTTTGTCCAAATATACCCCTCTGCGTGCCTATCACCTCTTCTTTGTAAATCTCGATCTTGTACTCCATGTTGTGGTCTCCACGGCGCTCTTGTCTTGACGGAAGTATTCTTCGCCCTAGTCTCGTACCTTTGTAGTCACGAGTGAATCTCGAATGAATAAATAGAACGGCTAATCCTCCTGCTATGGTGACAAATAGTCCCGAGACAATATCCATAGTATCAACTACTCATAGTCAACTGTCACACTATGCTTAAGATGAATCAATATATAAAGAAGAAAGACGACAAGACGTAGAAAGACTTCACTTAACTTAATATCTTTTCTCTGTGCCCTCTGCGACCTCTGTAGTTCAACCTACTCTTCTCCTATCTCCTCAGCTTCGCCCTCACGCACCACAAACAGCCCCGCCCCACGCCGCCTTCCCCAGGGACTGGGCGCAGCGCTCGCCGACCGCGCCTCCACCCGATGCCGCTCCAGCTGCGCCATATCAAACGCAATCCCATTGCCCGGCCGATCGCCCAGCACGATGTAGCCATCCTCGACCCGGCTGTCATGCTCAAAGACGACATCGCGCCCAGCATCCACCACCTCCATCCAGATGTGATTGGGCAGCACGGCGGCCAAGTGCGCCATGTAATTGCCCGGGCAATTCATCACCGAGACGGGCAGGTCGAAGCCGTCCGCCATCTGCGCCACGCGCATGGCGCCGGTGATGCCGCCCGTGCCCACGCCGATCTGCAGCACGTCCGCCGCGCGCTCGGCGATCAGCGGGCGGAAGTCAGCCGCGTCATCCAGGTTCTCGCCCGTGGCCACCGCCGCGCCCACCGCGTCCCTCACCTGGCGCAAGCCAGCGGTATCCCAACGCCGCGCCGGTTCCTCGGCCCAGAAAATTTCGTGATGCCGCTCAAAGTAGCGGATGTGCTGGATGGCCTGCTTTGGCGACCAATACTCGTTCGAGTCGATCAGCAGGATCGGCTCGCGGCCCGATGTCGCCAGCGCCTCTCTCATGATGCCGATGCGCCGCAGGTCGCCTTCGCGATCCAGCCCGACTTTGAGCTTGCCTATCCGAATGCCGCGCGCCGCCTGACGCTCGTAGAATTGGCCGATCTCGTCATCGCTGAGGGGGAGGTCGATGCCGCTGGCATAAGCTTTGACGGCCCGGCTGGATGCGCCCAGCGTCTTCCACAGCGGCTCGTCATTGGCTTTGGCTTTGAGATCCCACAGCGCCACATCCAGCGCGCCGATGACATCGGTGACGGCGCCGCGGTTGCCGCCCTTGAAGGCGAAATCGGCCATGCGCTGCCACAAGCCGACCACGCCGCGCGGATCACGCCCGACCAGGTGACCCTCAGCCATGGCGTGGATGTCGGATTGGGCGCCCGGGTTGCCCAGGCTGACGCCGCTGAGGCCGTTGTCCGCATCGAGGAAGACCGCCAGCCCGGCGTTGAGATCGCGGCCGCGCGGATTGTTGGCATCGCCGATGGGGCGCGCCATCTTGTGCTCAAACTTGATCGAACGGATGCCTGTGATTTTCATGTTGCCCCCACCCCAACCCCCCCATGAAGAAGGAGGGGCTTCAATCATTACAATTCGTTGCTTTGCTCCCCTTCCCTCATCTTGGGGGAAGGGGCCGGGGGATGGGGGCCAAGTTTCCCATCCGCATACCATTGCCGCAGCACTTTCTTGTCCATTTTGCCCACGCCGGTCTTGGGGATTTCGTCGACGACGACATAGCGATCGGGCAGCCACCAGCGGGGGAAATGCGCCAGCAGGTGGGCGTTGAGCGCGGCCTCATCGTAATCGCCGGCCAGCGGCGCCAGCACAGCCAGCGGACGCTCGCCCCAGCGCTCATCCGGCACAGCGATTACAGCCGCCTCGCGGATGTCGGGGTGCGAGATCAGCATATTCTCCAGGTCCACCGACGAGATCCATTCGCCGCCGCTCTTGACCAGGTCTTTGGTGCGGTCGGTGATGCTCATGTAGCCGTGCTCGTCGATGGTGACGACATCGCCGGTGCGGAACCAGCCGTCAGCCGTGAAGTGCTCGGCATCGCGATCCATCTTGAAATATTGCCCGGCGACCCAGTAGCCGCGCACCTGCAGCTCGCCCATGGTCGCGCCGTCCCAGGGCAGCTCGACGCCAGCGTCATCGACCACGCGCGCGTCCACACCGGGCACGAAGTAACCTTGTTTGGCTTTGATATCCCAGCGGCCGGCGGCGTCGAGCGCCTGATGTTGCGTCTGCAGTTTCGCCACGCTGCCGATGGGCGACATCTCGGTCATGCCCCAGGCGTGCACCACATTGACGCCGAAATCGCGCTCGTAGGCTTCGATCAGCCCGCGCGGCATGGCCGATCCGCCGACGACCAGTTGGGTGATGCAGGAGATGTCGCGCGGCTTACCGCGCAATTCGTGGTAAAGCCCGTTCCAGATGGTGGGCACGCCGGCGGCGATTGTGACGCGCTCGCTCTCGATCATGTCCGCCAGGGGCGCCGGCTGCAAATGCGGCCCCGGCATCACCAGGCTCGCGCCGACCCAGGCGCAGGCGTAAGGCAAACCCCAAGCCATGGCGTGGAATTGCGGCACCACCGGCAAGACGACATCGGCTTCGGTCGGGCCCAGCGCCGCCGCCTGCAAGACGCCCAGCGTATGCAGCATCATCGAGCGGTGGCTGTAGAGCACGCCCTTGGGCATGCCGGTTGTGCCGCTGGTGTAGCAGAGGCCCATCGCCATATTTTCGTCCTGGCAACGCCAGTCGAAGTCATCGCTGGCCGCCGCCATGAGGTCTTCGTAATGCGCCGCGTTGGGCAGGCCGATGTCGCTGCCTCGCTCGTGATTGAAAACCACGAAGCGCTCAACGGAATCCAGTTGCTCGGCGATCGGCGCGATCAGCGGCAAGAGCGTGCCATCGACGAAGATGACCTTGTCCTCGGCGTGGTTGATGATGAACTTGAGCTGCTCGTGCGACAGGCGAATGTTCAGCGTGTGGCAGACGGCGCCGGCGCCGGGGATGCCGAAGTAAAGTTCCAGGTGCTCAAAGGTGTTCCAGGCGAAGGTGCCGACGCGGTCGCCGCTTTCGACGCCCAGCGCATCCAGGACATTGCCCAGTTGCTTGACGCGGCGGTAAAAATCGGCATAGCTGTATTCATGCCAATTGCCATCGGGCAGCTTCGTCTTGATGGTCTTGCGCGGTGTCATGCGCCGGGCGTGCTCGACGATCGTGTTGAGCGTCAGCGGATAGTCCATCATCAGTCCGTTAAGCATGTTACCCCTCCGCTGCGAACTCGTCCCTGTTGAAGCGTTACAACTTTAGCACAATCCATCGCCCGTCGCAGATGCAGGTCGGTAAGTGCAATGTGCCCCAATTGAGCGCAAACGCAACATGTTGCCACCGAGTCGGCAGAGGTCACGGAGAACTGTTCGAAAGGACCTTGCTTTGTGTTCTATGTGACTTTGTGTCTTTGTGGTGAAAATGTAGCTAGCGGCGACTTTACGGCTACCACGTACCCCGGCTCATTCCGGAGTGACGTAAGCGGCCGTGATGCCGCCATCAACAGTGAAGGCGCTGCCGGTCACGAAAGACGCTTCGTCCGAGGCCAGATAGAGCGCTGCCTTGGCGATTTCTTCCGCCTCGCCGAAACGCCCCATCGGGATGTGCACCAGCCGCCGGCGCTTCTTTTCGTCGGTATCGAGGTATTTCATCAGCAGCTCGGTGCGCAGCGGGCCGGGGCAGAGCGCGTTGACGCGGATATTCTCCCGCGCGTGGACCACCGCCAGCTCCCGCGTCAGTGACAGCACCGCGCCTTTGCTCGCGGTATAGGCCAGTTGCGGCGTGGCCGCGCCCAGCAGCGCCACGAAGGAGGCGGTGTTGATGATGCTGCCGCCGCCCGCCCGCCGCAGCGCCGGAATGCCGTATTTGCAGCCGAGGAAGACGCCCTTCACATTGACGCGCATCGTCAGGTCCCAGACGGCTTCGCTGGTGTTGATGGCGTCATCGTCTTCGGCGTGGCTGATGCCGGCGTTGTTGAAAAGGATGTCGAGCTTGCCGAATTCGCGCTCGGCCGCTGCGATCATATTCTCGCAGTCGGCGGCCTGCGAGACATCGGCGCGCACGTTGATGGCGGCGCCACCGCTCGCGTTGATCTCGGCGACGCAGCGTTCGCTTGCCGCATCGTCGATGTCGACGGCGACGATGGCTGCCCCTTCGCGCGCGAAGAGCCGCGCAGTCCGCCAGCCGATGCCGCCCCCCGCGCCGGTGATGAGCGCTACTTTGTCTTTGAGCCGCATTGGGCGAGTCCTTCAGACTCCGAGGACGAGGCCACAACATTGCGCACGCTAAACGGCAATGTACCTTTTGCCTAGTCGCTCGCTAAACTCAACTGTTCCACCTGGCCACGGCTCGCCAGCCGTTGCATTACCTCGTCCGGCGACGCCGCTTCCAGAAATAGATTAACCGCTTCTACGATATTCTCTCTGGCTTCTTCAATAGTTTTGCCTTGGCTGGCAATGTCATAGTCGAGACAGTGGGACAGAAACCAATCGCCATCCTGAATGATGCTCACCGTGATCGTATCCATGGTCACCCTCCCTTTGCCGCTAGAAGGTCAAATGGCTGCTTGCTCCTGCGCCTTTGGCCGCAAATTGCAGCCTGCCAAGTATTGTCCGCGACAGCGCGACCGTCAAGTCTACTCTAAATTCAAGCGTGGTAAACTTCGATTACATTCCTGCTCCGCCAACTCAACAACAATTCTCTGTGCCCTCTGTGTTCTCTGTGGTGAAAAAACCTGCGCGGTGTTCGCCAATAGGACGAATTAGGCGGTCTTCACCACTTCACGAGATTTCCGCGCGCTAGATCCGCTCGAAGTAGCGCGAGCGCTCCCAATCGGTGACGGCTGCTTGGTAGCTCTCAATCTCGCTGCGGAAGAAGTGCGTGTAGTGCTCGACGACGTCATCGCCGAAGGCATCGCGGGCGAAGGCGCTGCGCTCGAATTGATCGGTCGCCTGCTCCAGCGTATAGGGCACGCGCGGCAGATGACGGGCGGCGTATATGTCACCGGTGAAGATGTCGGGCGGCTCAGTTTTGTTGTGGATGCCATCCAGACCCGAGGCCAGTGCAGCGGCGTAAGCCAGGTACGGGTTGCAATCGGCGCCGGGCACACGGCACTCGATGCGCAAGCTCTCGCCCGAGCCGACCACGCGGAAGCCGGCCGTGCGATTGTCGTAGCTCCAGGCGATGCGCGTCGGCGCCCAGGAGCCGTCTTGGTAGCGCTTGTACGCGTTGATCGTCGGCGCGTAGCAGACCATCATGTCCTGCAAGCGCGCCATCCAGCCGCCGAGGAAATAGCGAAAAATATCGCTGCCCCTTACCGGCCCCAGTTGCCGGTCGCCGGCGAAGGCGTTCTGGTCGCTTTTGAACAGGCTTAGGTGAATGTGGCAGCTGGAGCCGGCTTGCCCGGCGAAGGGCTTGGCCATGAAGGTGACGCTGCGGCCCTGCGCCTCGGCGATCTCTTTGAGGCACTGCTTCATGATGCTGTGACGATCGGCCATCGCAAGCAGGTCGGCATAGCGGATATTGAGCTCGTGCTGGCCCAGCCCCCACTCGCCCTTGCTGCTCTCCACCGGAATGCCGGATCGCTTGAGGTGGCGGCGGACGGCGGCGGTGAATTCTTCTTGGCGCGCGCCCTGCAGCAAGTGATAATCTTCCAAATACCAGCCCATCGGCTCGAGATCGGCGTAGCCTTTCCGGTGGGCTTCGCGATACGAATCACGAAAAATGTAATATTCCAATTCGGAGGCGGCGTAGACCTCGAAGCCGAGCGAATCCGCCGCTTGCAGTTGCCGCCGCAAAATCGAGCGCGGCGCGACCGAAACTGGTTGATGCCTCCTTTCGTCGTCCACATCGCAAAGGACGAGGGCGCTCTTCTCCAGCCAGCTCGTCCGCCGCAAAGTGGCGAGGTCGGGCGCGAGGTGGAAGTCGCCGTAGCCCAGCTCCCAATTGGCGAAACGATAGCCGGGCACCGGTTCCATCTCCATGTCTGTCGTCAGCAGGTAGTCGCAGGCGTGCGTGCCCTGCCGGGCGGCCGCCTCCAGAAAATAATCGGCGTCAAGCCGCTTGCCCAGCAGCCGTCCATAGTGATCGCTGAATGCCAGAATCACGGTGTCGATGGCGTCTTGCCGCGCAGCCGCCGCCAACTCATCCAGCGTCAACATGCCCTGAATCTGCGTCATAGGCGGCGCCTCACTCGCGCAGGCCGAAAAGACCGGCCGCCACCGTCTTGCTGCCGGCCCAGGCGTCCAAGTCGCGGATGCCGTCGATGCCCTTTCGATAGACCGGATTCGACTCGTCCAGCGGCAGGCTGACGACGCGGCCAGTCACGGCTGAGGCGTAGGCGCCCAGCACGATCTCCAGGGCGCGCGCCCCAGCCGCCGCCGGCGCAATCGGCGGGCGATCTTCGCGGATGGCGGCGCCGAAATCCGCCCACAGCTCGGTGAAGGAACGGGCGGTATTGTCGCCGTGCTGCGCCAGGTTCTCGATGGCGTGGTCGCTGCGGTTCCAGTCGCTGTCGACGCTGTAAAGCTCGATGGGCATATTGAAGCCGCCGGACTGATATTGCTTATAACGCAGGCGGATCTGCCCGTCGCTGCCGCTGATATCAACGCCGCCGACGCCCTCGCCCCACGCCATGTGGATGGCGGCGTACGCGCCGGGGAAGGCGATCTGCAGCAGCGCCAAGTCCTCAATGACGGGTTGCCGCTGGGCGTATTCCGGCGCATCGACGAAGGCCATCACTTGCTGCGCCGGCGCGCCCACCAGCCACTCGGCAAGGTAGACGGCGTGGACCATGTCCAGCAGCACGCCGCCGCCGGCCGCCAACGTATGCCGCCAATCGGCTTGATATTCAGCCGCGCCGGGATAATCGATGACGCCCATGAAGTGCAGTGTGGCCAGGCGGATGTCGCCGATAACGCCACCCTCCAGCAGCCGCTTGATGCCGCGGAATTCCGGCAGAAAGTGATAATTGTGCACCAGCCCCAGCTTCAGTCCGGCCGCGTCAGCCGCGCGTACCAGCTCCGCTGCGGCAGCCGGCGTATTGCTGATCGGCTTCTCGCTGAGCACATGCTTGCCGGCGGCGAGAGCGTCCAGCGCAATCGGCGGCCTAAACTTCTGCGGCACGGCGATGGCTACCGCCTCGATCTCGTCGATGTTCAGCAGGTCGCGATAGTCGGCGTAGAGTTGATCGTCACGCAGCCCGAACCAGTCTTTGCCGATGACGCGGCGCGCCGGCGTAATATCAGCCAGCGCCACCAACTCGACATCTTCCAGCGCCAGCAGCGCCGGCCGGTGCCCGTAGACCACCACGTTGCCGCAGCCTATCAGCCCAACTTTCAGCTTTTGCGTCATGCTTCGCCCTGTGATGCTCGCGACTACCAATTCGTCAGGCCCAGCAGCTTCTCCCCCAGCGGGGTCAGCGTTGCCGTAACGCCATGCTCGATTTCCCAGCGCCGCGGATCACCGGGGAAGGCCGGGCCGACGCGCGGCTTGCGCTCCCGCCACGATGAGACGCGCTCCCGCCGCAGGGCTTCGTCGTCCGGAACCGGGAACATCGAAATGTACTGCGCCAGGCGCGGCTTGTCCGCCATATTGCGGGATGTGCCGTGCGGCAACATGCTATTCCAGATGACCAAATCGCCCGCCCGCATCTCCACGCCGACCAATTCGTAGCCGCTGATATCCGGCTTCCAGGGGTCGCGGTTGACCGGCTGCGTCTTGACCCAGGTTTCGAACTCGCGATGAAAGCCGGGCACGACTTGCAAGCCGCCCTCGCCCGCCTTGACATCCACCAGCGCCAGCACGCCCTGCACGCCCACGGGCAGCGGCCGCAGCGAGGTGTCGATATCCCAATGCACGAAGCCCTGAAAGCCGCCATCGTCCCGCGCCGGCGGATTGAGGTTGACGCGGTCAATGGTCACCCAGAGCGCTTCCGTCCCCCAAATGTCGACGAAAGCCCCGTAGACGCGCGGGTGCTGCCGGTTGTCCCACAGCGCCTGATGCTGATAGAGCTCGACCATGCCCGATTGGCTCAGCTCGACCATGCCGAATTCGCCTTGTGGCGCGCTATACCAGGTCGCGGGATCGTCCGGATCCATCTCCATGAAGTCCCAGATGATGTCGACGACGGCGTCGACGTTCGCTCGGGGCACGGCGTCGCGCACGATGACGTAGCCCTGTTCGTGCCAGAAGGCTACATCTTCCTGTGTCAGCGTGTGCATCTAGGTTCTCCATTAAAGCGCGGGCGACGCTCAGAGCCGCCCCTACAAATCTTCTGGCGCGGTGGGCGATTGTAGGGGCGGGGCTTGTCTCGCCCGCCGGCGCAAATGCATTGGTCTGCGCGCCTCACATCGTTTCTAATAGTAATTCTCGCGCGCTTTGTTCGCCTCATACTCTTGGCGCGCCGCCCGCACCGCCGCCATCTCCGAGACTTCGGCCACCGGCACGTCCCACCAGCCGCCGTAGCCGGGCACGCGCTGCCGCCGGTCAACCTCGGTGACGATGCAGACGGGCCCGCCGCGGTGCGCCTTCGCCTCGGCCATCGCGCGGGAGAAGGATTCGCGGTCGCGCGCGCGGATGACATGCGCGCCCAGGCTCTCGCAATTCTTGGCGAAATCGATCGGCAGCGTCTCGCCGTCCAGCTGGCCGCTGCCCGTGCGATAGCGATACTTGGTGCCGAAGCCATCGCTGCCGACGCTCTTGGAAAGCCCGCCGATACTGGCGAAGCCGTGATTGTCGACCACGATGATATTCACCTTCAAGCCCTCCTGCACCATGGTCACGATCTCGGTGTGCATCATCAGGAAAGAGCCATCGCCCACCAAGACCCACACCTCGCGCTCCGGCTCAGCCAGCTTAACGCCCAGGCCGCCGGCGATCTCGTAACCCATGGTCGAGTAGCCGTACTCCATGTGGTAGCCCTTGCGATTGCGCGTGCGCCAGAGCTTGTGCAAATCGCCCGGCATGCTGCCGGCGGCGCAGAGCACGGTATCGCCCGGCGCCGACAGGCTGTTGACCATGCCGATGACCTCGCCCTGGCTGAGCATGGGCTCGTGCTCCAGGTTGTAGATGCGATGCGCCTCGGCATCCCAGGCCGCATTCAAAGCGGCGGCGCGCGCGCGATACGCAGCCGCCACGGTGTAGCCCGCCAGCGCCTCGCTCAGCTCTTCCAGCGCAACGCGGGCATCGCCCACCAAGGGCAGCGCATGGTGCTTGTAGGCGTCGAATTCGGCGGCGTTGATGTTGATAAAGCGGACACCCGCATTGGCGAAAGCCGTCTTGGAGGCGCTGGTGAAATCGCTGTAGCGCGTGCCGATGCCGATGACGAGGTCGGCTTCGCGCATGAGGTCGATGGCGCCCTGTGTGCCGGTCACGCCGGCCGCGCCCAGGTTGAGCGGGTTGTCGTAGAGCAGCGCGCCCTTGCCCGCCTGCGTCTCGCAAACCGGGATGCCCGTGCGCGCGCAAAATGCCTCCAGCGCATCATGGGCGTCGCTGTAATGCACGCCGCCGCCGGCGATGATGATGGGCTGCGCGCTCTCGCGGATCCACTCAGCCGCCCGCTGAATCGCCGCCGCGTCGGGCCGATTGCGCGGGATCCGCCAGACGCGCTTCTCGAAGAAATCAGCCGGATAATCGTAAGCGTAAGCCTGAATATCTTGCGGCAAGCTCAGCGTGACCGCGCCCGTATCCGCCGGCGAGGTCAGCACGCGCATGGCTTCCGGCAGCGCTGTGATCAGCTGCTCGGGCCGATTGATGCGATCCCAATAGCGCGAGACCGGCTTGAAGCAGTCGTTGACGCTGATCTCTTGCGTATGCTCGCTTTCCAGTTGCTGCAAGACCGGCGCCTGAATGCGCTCGGCGAAGATATCGCCCGGCAAAATCAGCACCGGAATGCGATTGACCGTGGCCACCGCCGCGCCCGTGACCATGTTGGTGGCGCCCGGCCCAATCGACGAAGCGCAGGCGAAGGTCGCCAGCCGGTTACGCTGCTTGGCGTAGGCGATCGCCGCCAGCACTTGCGCTTGCTCGTTGCGGCTCTGGTAATAGCGCAGCTCGGGCGCGTATTGCTCCAGCGCTTGCCCCACGCCGGCGACATTGCCGTGGCCGAAGATGCCCCAGACGCCGGCGAAGAAGCGGTTTTCGCGGCCATCGCGGCTGACGTGCTGCGCGGCCAGGTAGCGGACGAGGGCTTGCGCCATGGTCAGGCGTTGCGTTGTCATGCGGCGTGCTCCTTTGCCACAAGACTGTCATGTTCGCAATAGATTCTCAAGCTGTTTCATAACGTTCGCCGGTGATCGCAGGTTCGCGAGTAAGTTCGCGGCGAATGGATGCCACGACTTCGGGGTCGACATCCAACGTCGAAACAATCGCGTTGTCCATTGACAATCTCGTATCGCAATGATTCATGAATTGTAACGGCAGAAGGGTACGATCGCAGAAGGCATCATAAGTGGCGGACATTTGCTTTACTAGCTGCTCATCCATTGCAGCGAATCCGGGATGGGGACTCGACGCAGGTCATCCATGGAAAACTGCGAATATGCAAGGTTCTTTGCTGAACGATTGCCTAGCATCGCCAGCATACCCAAAGTCGAGTTGAGGTAAATACAAATGGCTTTTTCGATATCCGCTAGCTCAATCTTTGCATCTTTGGGAAAAGGCTCGTTGCTAGGCTTGCAGGGAATCCATGCGGAGCCAAGAACACGCTGCGGTAATCGAACACTGACTGCTCGCACGGTATTTAATCGGGCCCGAGCCGCGACGAGCAATTTTCCGCGTTTCGGCCAGTAATCTCCCGCCTGCTTGTCTTTCCCTTCTTTGGCCACTAAATAGGAATCATGTGTTGCTGACATCCGCTGTATGATATCGGTGTTGTGGTCCCAGATAGCAATCATGCCACTCGGGTCAGGTACTTCGGAACGGTCAAAGATGCCTCTGACGCCCTGGCCAGCTGGCCCAATTTCTGCGAAAAGTCCTAACTCCCGCACCTTAGTCCGCGTCCAACAGACTGCCTTGTACAAGATGAATGAACTGTGCACAGAGATACGGCGACAAAAACTGTACTGCGCCCCAGTTGCCTTCTGCAATACGGCTCGCCGGCCACGCTTGCACCGTGCCCTTGATTCTCTCAAGATTCCCTGAGGAGATTTCTTGTGCTACTCCGATCGCGTCGGCAGGCGTCGGCGGATTTTCAAATAGGTTGATCACTTGTGTAGCGGGCTTTTCGCCATCGTATCGCCAACGTCGACAGACAAGCAAAATTTCACTTATCGATGTGTTCTCGGAGAAGTAGAATCGTCTTGGGTCATGCGACGTTATGATGGTCTCGACGTGAAAGTGGTTCGCTAAGTATCGGCGAATCCGCTGAGACGAAGTATTTGTTGCCGTAACTAATGGCAAGACTGCAGCCAATGTTCCTGTCTCTCGCTTAACAATATGATTTGCCAAGACCAAAAACAGATTGCCATTACTGGACAAATGTACAGGCTGGCCACTGAAGAGTTAAGCGAGAGTTCCTTTTCCCGATTCTTCAGCCGTTTCTTTTCCGCTTTGCTGAACTGATCATGTCGCAAGCTATCCCTGGTGAAGGGAGGATTCATGATGACCAGATCTGCTGGCTCGGAGTTGTTGATTGCCTGCTCAGTTTCCATTTGCTCGACACCAGTGGGCCAAGGAACCATAAGAGCCGGTCGAGTCTCGTCCATGAATTCGAGCGAGCCTAAATATGCTCTGCCGTTGTCGATACCGAGCAAAGCGCGCCCGATTTTCATTTGACCAAAAGTGGTCGTCGGCGAAAGAAGTCCAAGTGTCGTAGCCGCCAAATGAGTCGCGGTCAGATTGACATCGTATCCAGCTAGAACGCTTTCAATAAGTAAGCGAGAGACTCGATCACTGAGCGCGACAGTTGACAAATCGCGAATGCGCTCGGCAGCCGCCATCAATAGTGTTCCAGTTCCACACGCAGGATCGGTAATACGTAAACGGGCAATGGCTTCGTTGTCTGACCAATCGTGCATATCCTTGCAGATAGCCAGGTTAGCCAGAAAGGTCGCCGCGGCGGTGGTGGTGTAGTATGATCCATCGTATCGCGCGGTTTCCAAAACCTTGTGAAAGATACGACCGAGCAGGTCATGGCGCAGACTAACGATATTCCGCGTGACACGGAGCGCGGCTTGCGCGACTCCCCGCACCGCAGAAGTGAAAGCGGAGTCGTGCGCTAGGCTTAGCAGAGCATTGCGAGCCGTTGCGAAAATTGGCTTATAGTCCACAACCAGCCACAAATCCCACGCGTCAGCAAATTCGCCAACGGGATCAGCACCTTCCGCACATTCACTGGCAGTCGGTGGTGGCCAGTTGCCATTGTAAGAGCGCGGAGGAGAATACCGGTGATCCCAAAGCGGAGTTATATCATGTCTGTGCTTATCCAACTGAGCGTGGAACATAGCAGCGGTCGCAACTACAAGCATGGCTCGCTTCGCGGCTTGGTTGTAAAGACTAGTATTGGCACTGCCATATTTTAATTTTCGAGGTTTTTTGCCAGCAGGCAAATCTAGAGCCCTGGCAAGGTCAAGCTTTTGTCCTTCACTTAATCGGCTGACTGATCGATCTAACTGGCCCGATAAGAAGCCGGCTATCTCATCCGGCTCGCCGAGTTGTTGTGGAATCTGTCTTATCACGCTGACCAACTGCCTTATATTGTCGTGTTTCCAGTCTGTTCTCTTGACTGCCGGCTGATCTTTATGTGTGCGCAGTGTATGAAGCACTTTACAGTGAGCAAGGTCTTCAGAGGAGTCTATACCCTTAGGATAGCAGATCGCAACAGCACAATCAGCAAGGTCATCACGCAGACGGCCGTCAGCATCTCGTATTGCAGAAGCTTGCTTCGTCTTCGAATGCCCCTGTTCAGCTTCCAGAGCGATTTTGATTTGATCAAGTCTGACTTCGACGTCTAGTCTCTTGCCACCCCCTTGAGCGCTTTCAGCACGAGCGTCTAGTCCGTGCCTGTGTAGTTCTTCAGCAAGCCAAGTATTCAGTGTACTTTCGTAGGTGCTCATACGTCCTACCCCTCCATCCCATGATGCACCAGCGGCAGCCGCGGATCCACAAACGTCCACGTCCCCTTCACCCACGCGTACGCCGGGTCATCGCTGTTCGCCAGCGACTGCGCGCTGCCCGCCAGAAAGTTCAAGTAGTAGGTCGTATACCCGTGCGCGCTGACCACCGGATGATAGCCCTCCGGCACCAGCACCATGTCATGATGCCGCGCCAGCATCACGCCGTCGATGCTGCGGTCGTCATTGTAAACGCGCTGATAGGCATAACCGCCGGGGTGGTCGATCTTGTAGAAGTAAATCTCTTCCAGGTCGGCTTCCAGCACATTGCCCGCCTCGTCCTCGACATGCACATCGTGCTTATGCGGCGGATAGCTCGACCAATTGCCCGAAGGCGTATACACCTCGACCGCCACGATGCGATGACAGTTGAAGCCGGGCGGGAGGATGCCGTTGATCTGCCGCGAAGCATTGCCGCCGCCGCGCAGCTCGATCTCGCTCATCTCGGGCGTGACCAGCTGCGTGGGGAAGTCTTGATCGGTCGGTACCCAGCAGGAGGCGAACTCCAGCGTGTCGCTGACCGCCGTGATCTCGAATTGCTTCCGCCGCGATATATACAGCGCCCAGGGCATGCCGCTGAAGACATCGGGCCGCCGGCCGACCCGCTTGAAGTCGCCGTCCGTCGTGCTGATATCGCAGACGCCGCCCAGGATGACGGTGGCGTTTTCGTGCTCGCGCGTCTCCACGCTGAAGCTCTCGCCGCGGCGCAGGCGCATGGCCGCCATGTTGAGGGCGTCCCAGCCGGCCTGCCCGGCGCTGATCTCGGCGAATATGCCCGATCCGCCGCTGTCCTTCGATTTCACCAGCATGGTTTCTGATGTGTATTGCATGTCAATCGCTCTCCTTTTTCTCCCCCTCGCCCCTTGTGGGAGAGGGGGCCGGGGGGTGAGGGGTCAAAGCCCCTCAACATAAGCCCGCAGGTCGTCCACATGATCGGCATAATGCGCGAAGGTGTTGCCCACGATGAAGTAGAGCAGCGGCATATCGCGGATGTTGACCAGCTCGGCATCGTTGATCTCATCGTCATCCAGCCGGCCCAGCAGCGCTTCCACCGGCGCGAAGCTCTTGTCGAACGCCTCCAGCACAACCGCCAGCGGCAGGTCGCGATTATCGGCGTGGATGCGGGCGTTGATCTCATCGGGCGTCTCGGTGCGCGCCAACATCTCGCCGGTCAGCGCCCGCGACACCCAATTGACCATCGCGCCCTCCCACCAGGTGATGTGGGCGATGACATCCTTGACCGACCAGTCCGGCTGCGGCCCCGGCCGGCGCGTCAGCTGCTCGTCGCTGAGCCCAGCCCAAAGCGCCGCCAACTCGGCCCGCTCCCGTTGCGCGCGCTCCAGCAGGTCGTCGCCGCTCATGAATGTGATCCAGCCCGCTTCGTTTGTCTCTGTGACCATGATTTGCCTGTTCGTTATTGTGGGCGACTTACAAGGTCGCCCCTACATATCGGCGTTGCGACGGGCGACCAGATTGGTCGCCCCTACAAATTCCATTTTCGCGCCTTCATTCGTTTCCGTGAGCCAGATCGTAATCTGCGTAAGTATCAAATATCTTCCTCGGTGCACTCGTTTTCCCTCGGTGTCCTCGGTGGCAAAAATGTCGATCCTCCGCCTTTTCGTGGCTCGCGCGCCCCTCAGTCCAGCCCGCCATAAGACGCGACGAAAGCCTCAACCTCGGCCAGCGTCGGCATGAAGTTGGCGCAGCCGTGCTCGGTGACGACGATGGCGCCGCAAGCATTGCCCAGCCGCGCCGCTTTGTACCAGCCCCAGCCTTTGACCAGCCCGTAGATGAAGCCGCCGCCGAAGGCATCGCCCGCGCCCAGGATATTCGTCACCTCGACCGGGAAGCCCGGCGCGTCGATGACCTCGCCGCCGCGTAAGTGGATGCGCGCGCCTTCGGGCCCGATCTTCTCCACCACAGCTTCCGGCCCCTGGCTCAGCATGACTTCGATCGCGGCCCGCGTATCGCCCTCGACCTTGGTATCCGAGACTTGCGAATGCGTCACCTGCATCTGCGCCGCATCGCTGAGCACGGCGGCGTTAATCTCGTCTTCGGTGCCGATGACCACATCCACCAGGCGCAGCACGCTCCGCGCCACCACACCAAAAGCGCGCACGTCATGCCACTGGTCGGGGCGAAAGTCGATATCAAAGATCACCTGCGCGCCGGCCGTCCGCGCCAGCTCAGCCGCCAGCATGGTCGCGCTGCGGCTCGGCTCCCGGCTCAAGTTGGTGCCGGCGAATTGAAAGACGCGGCAATCGTCCAGCGGCGCCGCCAGCACATCGTCGATGCTCAGGTTGATATCGGCGCAATTTTCGCGGTAAAAGACCAGCGGGAATTTGTCCGGAGGCTCAATGCCCAGCACCGCCGCCGAAGTGCGCTGCGCCGCCTTGCGCGGGATGAAACGCGTCTCCACGCCCTCGTTATTGAGGAAGTGCAAGATGAAGTCGCCCACCGGGTCCTCGCCGACAGCCGTCAGCAGTGCCGTCTTCAGCCCCAGCCGCCGCCCGCCGACGCTGATATTGGTCGGCGAGCCGCCGACATACGCCGCGAAACTGTCGATCTCAACAAAGGGCCTGCCGATGTCGTTCGAGTACAGGTCAATCGAGCTGCGCCCCATGTGCAGCGAGTCCCAGGTTTTGCTCATGGTTCTACCTCAGCCAGCTTGACCGGCCGCTTCTCGGCGATGGAGCGCATGCCCGCCCGCGCCATCAACACCGGCACGCGGCCGTCAACACCGCTGACCGGCACCGCTTCGCCAGCCGCAATCGCTTCGACAAAAGCGACCATCTCGGCGGCGTAACTATCCATATATCGCTCCATGAAAAAGTTCAGCGGCAAGTCCCGCCGGACGCTCTGCGCATCGCTGAGGGTAACCGCGTTGGGGTGCCAGTTGCCGCTGCTGACTGCGCCGCCGCTGCCGAAGACTTCGACGCGCTGGTCATAGCCGTAGACCGCTCGCCTGCTGTTCTCTATCGTGCCGATGACGCCGCTCTCGAAGCGCAGCAAAACCTTGGCCGTGTCGATATCGCCGGCCGCGCCGATGGCCGGATCCACCTTGACATCGCCGACCGCGTACATCTCCACGACCTCGCCCAGCAAAAATCTACACATATCAAAGTCGTGAATCATCATATCCATCATCAAGCCGCCCGAGACCTTGATATAGTCGATTGGCGGCGGCGCCGGGTCGCGGCTGATGATCATCATGGTATGCGGCTGGCCGATCTCGCCGCTCTCGATGGCCCGCTTGATGCGCGCGTGGTTGCTGTCGAAGCGCCGGTTGAAGCCGATCTGCAGCTGCACACCGGCCGCATCCACTGCCGCCAGCGCCGCGTCAATCGCCGCCAGGTCGTGGTCAATTGGCTTCTCGCAGAACATGTGCTTGCCGGCTCGCGCGGCCTCGCTGATGAAGCGGCAATGCGTATCGGTCGACGAGCAGATGACGACGGCGTCGATATCGCCGCTGCCGATGATGTCAGCCGGGTCGCTGCTGTAATCGCCGATGCCGAAGTCGACGGCGGCGGACTTGGCGGCGTCCTCAAAGACATCGGCGATGGCCAGCACCTCGGCGCCCGGCACGCGCGTCGTCAGCGTATCGGCGTGGACGCGGCCGATGCGCCCCGCCCCGATGATGCCGAGTTTGATGGTCATTTTTGCCCCCAGCCCGCTGTGAGAAGCTTAGGGCGCAATCATAACCAATTCCGCGCGAAAAGAGTACGGCGTAATGGCGAGGCAGCGCGCCCTTGCTTGCTCAGCGGCTCGCGCCTGTGCTATAGTTCGACTGAATTGGCGGAGTGGAAATTATATGGAAGCGCCCAAGTCGACGACCCGCCCGCCGAAGGCCGCGTCGAATAGCGCGCCGCTCGACGCCGACCGCGAGCCGACCAAAGAAGAGATCATGGACGATATCCGCCAGGGCTTGCGTGATATAAAGGCGGGCAAGAAAATGATGCCGGCGCTTGAAGCCCTTGACGCTCTGGAGAAGAGAATTTACGGCAATGCCGACGATTGTTAGAAGCCGTCCAAGCGAATTTGCCCTTCGTCGTGCAGACGCCACAGAGAAATCCGAGATTCACAGGCCCAGCATGGCGCCGCGGCGCTTGTAACCATAGAGCGGCAAGTCCAACTGACCGTCGCTCATCAGACTCTCGACGCTGAACCCTTGAATGACAGGGTAGCTGCCCCAGGCGTCGCTGAAGGTGGCTTTGGCGCGCTGGTTTTCGACAGTGCCTAATTGATCGCCGAAGCAGACCAGCACGCCAGCCGTCGCTTCGTAGCGGCGCACCGTTTCGTGCAGAGCCTTTACCGAGTCGGGGCTCACATTTCCGCCCTTGACCTGCACAATGGCGTATTCCGGCTTCACCTTCTTGCCCTCGCGCACGGGGAAGAACTTAAGTACGCCGTCGACGCCGCCATCCGCGCCTTTTTCGCCCGGCTCGCGGAACATACCCTCCGCGCCGATGTAACCGCAGACCCACTTCTCGAATTCGAAGGGGTCTTGCCGCGCCAGCGCCCGCGCTTCGGCCACCGAGTCGGGCGTGCCGCGCATGTCGATGTCGTCGACGTTGAGATATTTGAAATTGTGCAAGATGCGGTCGCGGATGAGACCAGTCGAGAACTTGGAGATGTCGATGCCGATCCATTTACGTCCCAGCGATTCGGCGGCATGGACAGTCGTGCCGCAGCCGCAAAAGGGGTCGAGCACGGTGTCGCCTTCGTTGGACGACGCTTTGATGATGCGCTCCAGCAGGGCGAGGGGCTTCTGTGTGGGGTAGCCGAGACGTTCGCTTCGTTTCGCGTGCATCATATCAGGAAGATCATCCCAGCAGGCCCCGTGCCGAAAGCGTTCAACTACCATACCGTTGATTACTTCCAAATCATATCGAATACGAACTGAGCCTGTACGAGTATCATAAATGCGCCCTTCGCGACGCAAAGCAGCAATAGACGCGTCGGTATAATCGCCACGCGGAGCAGTTTTGAACCAGCCACGCTCGTCTTTTCTAAACCCCTTGTCCTTTGCCTCGTCAAATGACAGAGTTCTTTTTCCCATCTGCGGGTTGAATTTCCAGTTTTTGCCGAGCGAATAATAAAGAATTATGTCGTTGTTGCGAGCAAACTGTTTTGCAATTCCCTTAGCGCCACGAGCACTCTTGCCGTAAACCCAAAGAATCTCATTCCGAAAGTTTTTCCGCCCGAAAATCGCATCCATCAGCAGCTTTAAGTAATGGCCCGCGGTCGGATCACAATGCAGATAGATGCTGCCCGTGTCCTTGAGCACCCGCCACATCGCGCGCAGGCGCAACGCCATATTCAGCAAGTATGAACCTAAACTTGTGCTCCCCCCCCCCCCCCCCCGCTTGCCCGGCGTCGATTCTATCTCAAGGGCGAACTGGATGATGGTCGCTAACGGACGCGTGCGCGGGTCGCGCTGCAGGTCGTCGAGCGTCTCGGCGTCCTGGTCGCTCCATTTCCAGATGTCAACGAAGGCTTCGACCGGCTTGTGCGTTTTGTCGCGGCCTTTGAAGGGCAAATTGTACTTCGAGTTGGAGTTGAAGGGCGGGTCGAGGTAGATGAGGTCAATGGAGGCGTCGGGCAGCGCCGCGCTATCGTTCAGTACATCCAAACAATCGGCGGCGAATAGTGTGCGGTTCATGGGGGAATTAAACACTTTACCCTAGACTGAAAAGACTCACTGGAACAATATACTATCTATTACTTGACGCAATAGCCAAAATCCGTTCGGCTTTGTCAGCGAGCAACCTTCATGCAAGCCTGCCCCCTCCACGCCTTCGACCCGCTCGACCTTAGCGACCCCTTCCCCCGGCTCGCCCGCGCCCGGCGCGACCAGCCCGTCTTCTACAGCCCCGATATCGACTACTGGGTCGTCACGCGCTACGCTGATGTCAAAGCCATCTTCCGCGACCACGAGGCATACACCGCCGCCAACACCATCACGCCCATCGTGCCCTTCTCCGCCGCCGTCCAGCGCCTGCTCGCCGTCGGCGATTACACGCCCGAGCCAGTGCTCTCCAACAATGTGCCGCCGGGCCATACGCGCATCCGCAGCCTGGTCAACCGCCTCTTCACGCCGCGCCGCATGAAGAGCTTCACGCCCGCCATCCGCGCTATCGCCGAGCGCGCCGTGAGCCGCATCGCCGCTGAAACCCCGCCGCTCGATATCGTCGCCGCGTTGACCTACGAGTACCCGGCCTACGTGCTCTTCCACGTGCTGGGCGTGCCCGCCGCAGATGTGCCGCGCGTCAAAGCCTGGGCCGGCAACCGCATCAAGCTCTACTACGGGCGGCCGACGCCCGACGAGCAAATCGACATGACGCGGAATCTCGTGCCCTTCTGGCGCTATGTCGTCGACCTGGTCGCCGAGAAAGCGCGCCAGCCGGGTGACGACCTCACCAGCGACCTGATTCGCCTGCGCGCCGGCGATGACAGCGTGCTGACTCTGAATGAAATCGCCAGTTGCATGATTACACTGCTGGTCGCCGGGCACGAAACCACCACCGCCCAAATCAACAACGCCCTGCTGCACCTGCTGGCGGAGCGCGCGCATTGGGAAGCGCTTTGCGCCGCGCCCGAGCGCATCCCGGCCGCGCTGGAAGAGATGATGCGCTACGACCCGTCGGTCTGCGCTTGGCGTCGGCTGACTGCCAAGGCGAGCGTCATCAGCGGCGTCGAAATCCCCGCCGGCGCCAACCTGCTGCTGATGCTGCACTCGGCCAATCGCGATGAGGCGGTCTTCCCCGAGCCCGATGCCGTCATCTTCGAGCGCCCCAATCTCAAAGATCAGCTCGCCTTCGGCTACGGCATCCATTATTGCGTTGGCGCGCCCCTGGCCCGGCTGGAGATGGCGATCCTGCTCGAGACGCTGACGGGCTCATTGCCCAATATGCGCCTGGTTGCGGAACAGGAACTTGAATACACGCCCAATATCTCCTTCCGCGGGCCGGCCGCCCTGCATGTGACCTGGTGAGCGCCCGCCTGCGCCGCAATTCCATCTCGCCAATTGCATCGCTATAATGCCGCCACCTGCACCATTCAGAGCGCGGTCTTGAGATGTCCGACCCGTTGTTCACCGAATTTTCCCCCGCCACCCACGACGAATGGGTCGCGGCGGCGCGCGCTTCCCTGCGCGGCGAAGACCTGGAGAGCCTGCGAAAATCCAGCTACGAAGGCATCGAAATTGACCCCCTGACCAGCGCTGACGGCTTGGCGGATTGCAAGCATCTCGGCAGCCTGCCCGGCCAATACCCCTTCGTTCGTGGTTCGACCGCCGCCGGCTACCGCGCGCAACCCTGGCTGATCGCGCAGGAAATCGACATTTCCGATCCTGAAGAATTCAATGCAGCGCTGCGCGAGGCGCTCGCCAGCGGGCAGACTGCCATCGTGCTCAACGAATCCTTGCGGCTGGATTCCTGGCGCGACCTGCAACAAGCGCTGGCGGACATTGATCTCGGGCGCTACCCGCTATTCTTGCGCGGCGGCGACCACGCGCGCCAAATCTATCGAATGCTGCAGAGCCATTTGCGCCGCGGCGAATTCAGCCGCTTGTCGGGCTACGTCGCCTTTGATCCGCTGGCACAACTGGCGCGGACCGGCTCGACGCCGGCCGACGCCTTCGAGCGCCTGGCAGCGCTGGTTGAAGACGCCGGCAAATACGCGCCGCAACTGGGCAGCATCGCAATCGACACCGGCGTCTATCACGATGCCGGCGCTGACGCTGTGCAAGAGCTGGCGATTGCCCTGGCGTCAGCGCTTGAATACTTGCGGCGGCCGGGCGCGGGTGGGCTAGATCCGGCTCTCATGGCGGGCAAGCTCCATTTCCAGCTGAACATCGGCGAGAACTTCTTCATGGAAGTCGCCAAGTTCCGCGCCGTCAAACTGCTCTGGACGCAAGTGATGCGCGCCTTGGGCGTACCCGTGTCGGGTCAGAATATACGTCTACATGCGCGCTGTGGCGGGCGCAACAAGACGCGGCGCGGCCCGCACATGAATATCTTGCGCGCTACTTCCGAAGCGCTGGCGGCGGCCATCGGCGGCGTCGACGCGCTGACCATCGCCGCCTTCGACCAGCCGCTTGGCGTGTCAAACGCTTTCTCCCGCCGGCTCGCGCGCAACCTGCAGCTGATCCTGCAAGAAGAATTGCAACTGACTCAACTGATTGACCCGGCCGGTGGCGCCTGGCACATCGAAAAGCTGACCGACCAATTGGCGCGCTTAGCCTGGACGCGCTTCCAAGAAATCGAAGCGCAGGGCGGCATGTTGGCGGCGCTGCAATCCGGCGATATACAGGCGGAAATCGAATCAACGGCCGAAAAGCGGCGGCGGGACCTGGCGACGGGCGCGGCGGTTCTTGTCGGCGTCAATCAATTTGCCGATCCGGACGAAACCTCACCGCCTGCGCGCCAGCAGCCCCGGCCGAAACCAACAGACGAATCGGCTGACGACATCATTCGCGTGAAGCCGCTGCGCCCCCTGCGCCTCGAAGATTCCTGGGAAGCGCCGCTTGAGCCGGAGAGTCGTTCATGACGCGCTTCCCCGATTTCAGCCAAATCGATTATGAACCAGCGCCGGCTGCGGCTGACCTCGACGCCTGGCGCGCTCAAGTCGCGGCGGATTCTGGCTTCCCCGCCGAGCAGCAGGCCTGGCATACGCACGAGCAAATCGACATCAAGGCGCTGCACACCGCCGCCGACCTCGAAGACATTGAGCATCTCGGTTTCGTCGCCGGCATCCCGCCCTACCTGCGCGGCCCCTACCCGGCCATGTACGCCCTCCGCCCCTGGACCATCCGCCAATACGCCGGCTACTCGACCGCCGAAGAGAGCAACGCCTTCTATCGCCGCAACCTTGCCGCCGGGCAGAAAGGCTTGTCAGTCGCCTTCGACCTGGCCACCCATCGCGGCTACGACTCCGACCATCCGCGCGTCGTCGGCGATGTCGGCATGGCCGGCGTGGCCGTCGATAGCCTGCTCGACATGCAAATCCTCTTCGACCGCATCCCGTTGGACCAAATGTCGGTGTCCATGACGATGAACGGCGCCGTGCTGCCGGTGCTGGCTTTCTATATCGTCGCCGCCGAAGAACAGGGCGTGGCGCCGCATCAGCTCAGCGGCACCATCCAGAATGACATCCTCAAGGAATACATGGTGCGCAATACCTACATCTATCCGCCGACGCAATCCATGCGCATCATCGCCGATATCTTCGCCTACACCGCCGCCGAGATGCCGCGCTTCAATAGCATCAGCATCAGCGGCTACCACATGCAGGAAGCCGGCGCCACCGCCGATATCGAGCTGGCCTACACGCTGGCTGATGGCTTGGAATACCTGCGCGCGGGTCTCGCCGCCGGCCTGGATATCGACAGCTTCGCGCCGCGCTTGTCCTTCTTTTGGGGCATCGGCATGAATTACTTCATGGAGATCGCCAAACTGCGGGCGGCGCGCCTGCTCTGGGCCAAGCTGGTCAAGGGCTTTGGGCCGCGCAACCCCAAGTCGATGGCTCTGCGCGCCCATTGCCAGACATCGGGCTGGAGCTTGCAGCAGCGCGACCCCTTCAACAATGTCGCCCGCACCTGCCTTGAAGCCATGGCGGCCGTCTTGGGCGGCACGCAATCGCTGCACACCAACGCGCTCGACGAAGCCATCGCCCTGCCCACTGACTTCAGCGCCCGCATCGCCCGCAACACCCAGCTCTTCCTGCTGCACGAGACGGGCATCGCCGCCGTGGTCGATCCCTGGGGCGGCTCATATCTCGTGGAGCGCTTGACGCAGGATCTCGCGCGCCGTGCCTGGGCGCATATCCTGGAGATTGAAACGCTGGGCGGCATGGCCAAAGCGCTCGAGACCGGCACGCCCAAGATGCGCATTGAAGAGGCGGCCGCCCGCCGACAAGCCCGCATTGACAGTGGCGCCGAGGCCATCATCGGCGTCAACAAGGTTCGCACGGCGGATGAAGCGCCGATCGAGATTCGCGAGGTGGACAATACGGCGGTGCGGGAGGCGCAGGTCGCCCGCTTGATGCAGCTGCGCGTCGATCGCGATCCTGACGCCGTCGAGCGTGCGCTGGCGGCGTTGACCGATTGCGCGGCCACCGGCGTGGGCAACTTGTTGGCGCTGGCGGTTGATGCGGCGCGGGCGCGCGCCAGCAACGGCGAGATTTCGTTGGCGCTGGAAAAGGCATGGGGGCGGCATGTCGCGGTGACCAACTCAATCGCCGGCGTCTACAGCCGCGAATTCAGCGACGCCGAAACCGTTGAGCGTGTTCGCCGCAGCTCGCGCGAATTCGCCCGCCGCCACGGCCGTCGACCGCGCCTGATGGTGGCCAAGATGGGCCAGGACGGGCACGACCGCGGCGCTAAGGTCATCGCGACCGCCTTCGCCGATCTGGGCTTTGATGTCGATATCGCGCCCCTGTTTCAAACGCCGGCCGAAGTCGCCAAGCAGGCCCTGGAAAATGACGCCCACGTCATCGGCGTCAGCTCGCTGGCGGCCGGGCACAAGACGCTGCTGCCGCAACTCGTCACCGAATTGAAGGCGCAGGGCCGGCCCGACATCATGGTGATAGTAGGCGGCGTCATCCCGCCGCAAGACCATGCCTTCCTGCGCGAGCAAGGCGCTGCCGCCATATTCGGGCCCGGCACGGTCATCCCGCTGGCGGCGCAAGAAGTTCTGGACGGCCTCAGCCGGCGATTGGATTCGCCGCGCGCTTGACTCAGCTCAAGGCGTGATAGGCGGCCGCGCGCCGCAGCGCCTGCCCGGCTTCGTCCGCGCTGAGCAAGACGGTCGTCTGCCCTTGCGCGAAGTTGCCCATGGCTGTCATCGCCAGCACAAAGCCGGCCATGCTTTCGTTGTCGGGCATCTCCACCACGGCGATGAAGTCGTTCTCGCCGAACGCCACCCAGCTGTTGAGCACGCTGCCGCCGAACTCCGCGGCGACCGTTTGCCCATGGCCGGCCAGCGCCGATGCGTCCTGCGTCATCAGGTCTTTCCACGCCTGCGCTGTCAAGGATGTACTCCAAAGATATTGCGCCATCTCGTCTCTCCTGCACCCAGTGAGTGCTCGTATGGGCGATCCTGCGCTTCGCCCGGTTCGCACACGTTGCGAGCAGCACAACTATAGCGCATTACGTCGAAAATCTCATTTGCGTCCAAAAAAATGCGGGGCGACTTCGTGAATGGCCCGCCCCGCCGCAGGTCCATGTAGGGGCGAGGCCCGGCTCGCCCGCCGCATCACGCGAAACATCGCTATGGACGATTCTGTTAGTCGCCCGCTCCCACATCCGTAAAACCGCGAACATTTGGTCGCCACTTGCGCTTCATATCGTGCTACCATGCTTTCTGCCTGCGCCTTAACATCTGCCTGGCCCGTCTGGCCCAAGCGCCAGTCGAAGTTTTATGTCCGAAAAAAGTTTTCCGTCGGACATTAACCGGACATGCCGGCGCCACTCCGGCCCGCTTGGGGGACGATTGGGCGAATCAAGCGTCAACCAAGGGGGCGCTGCGGGTAATCCAGGCGTGTATCAGGGCGAAACCTGTTTGAAGCAGCGGGTGAAGCAAGCGTGTGTCGGGCGCGATCAAAGGGTGAGCCCAGGGTGAGTTGCGGCGTCCAAGTGCAAGCGCCCAATCAGGCTTTCTAAGCAGCCTCGCAGGGCCGCTACCCTGATTCGCCTACATACCCCGTCGGCCTCGCCGCTGCTACAATACAAACTGTTAAGTCACGCGACCGGATGACCTTTGCAAAACCGCGACAGTCTTTCCCCCATTGATGCGCAGACGCTCGCGGGCGCAGTTGTCGCCGGCGACCGGGCCGCGCTGGCCCGCGCCATCACGCTGGTGGAAAGCACAGCGCGCCAGCATCAGGCCGCGGCGCAGGCGCTGCTGACGCGATTGCTGCCCCAGAGCGGCGCTTCCATCCGCATCGGCGTCACCGGTGTGCCCGGCGCCGGCAAAAGCACCTTCATCGACGCGCTCGGCAGTAGCTTGACCGGGCTAGGGCATAAGGTGGCGGTGCTGGCTGTCGACCCCAGCAGTAGCCGGAGCGGCGGCAGCATCCTGGGCGACAAGACGCGCATGGAGCGGCTCTCCCGCGATGAGCGCGCCTTCATCCGCCCAACGCCGACGGGTGGCCTGCTGGGTGGCGTGGCCGGCGGCACGCGCGAAGCTATCATCGTCTGTGAAGCCGCCGGCTATGACGTGATTCTGGTCGAGACGGTCGGCGCCGGGCAGAGCGAAGTAGCGCTGCGGTCAGTGGTGGATTTTATGCTGCTGCTGCTGATCACGGGCGCAGGCGACGACCTGCAGGGCATCAAGAAGGGCGTCATGGAAATGGCTGACGCGCTGGTGATCAACAAAGCCGATGGCGACAATCTGGCGGCGGCCCGGGCGGCGCGGGCCCAATTCAATCAGTCGCTGCAATTTGTCGCCCCGGCGACGGCCGGCTGGCGTACGCGCGCCTACACCGCCTCCGCCCTGACCGGCGCGGGCATCAGCGAGATTTGGGCTGTCATCAGCGAATTCGCGGCGGCGACCAAGACCAGCGGCGCCTTCGCTGCCCGGCGGCGGCGGCAACGGGTGGCTTGGCTGCACAGCGCATTGGAGGCGGCCCTGCGCCAGTACTTGCGCGATCACCCGGCCCTGCAAGCGGCATTGCCCGTCATGGAAGCGGCGGTGATGAATGACGAGCTGCCGGCCAGCGCCGCGGCTGATCGGCTTCTGCAGCGCGTCTTGCCAGATCAATAGACCATCGCCGAAGTTCACCACATTCACCATCGAGGGCGGCGAGGAAATCTGAGTGCGCTGCGAGACGAATTGCGATGGCGCAACTCACGTCGTGTCTCAAAAGCAATGAGGAAGGCGCGTCCAGAAGAATCTGTAGGCGCGAGACGGTGGCACGCCCAATCCGCTTACGCTGAAGCTCCAAGTGCTCGCTGGCGCGCTTGGCGCAAAGCCACTATGATGACGGGCGATCAACAACTGTGAGGAAACCAATGGAAAGCAAGAGGAAGCGAATGATCGTCACCACGACACCGACTGTAGAGGGGCGCGCGGTCGAAAGCTACCTGGGCATCGTCACCGGCGAGGCGATCATGGGCGCCAATATGTTCAAGGACTTGTTCGCCGGCATCCGCGACATTGTGGGCGGGCGTTCCGGCGCTTATGAAGAAGAACTGCGCCGCGCCAAGGATATCGCCCTGCAGGAAATGCAAGCCAATGCCCAGCAAATGGGCGCCAACGCCATCCTCAGCGTCGACCTGGATTACGAAACGGTCGGCCAAAACGGCAGCATGCTGATGGTGACCGCGAGCGGGACGGCGGTAGTCGTCGAATAACGAGGAGTGCGGAGAGAGCCGCCAAACCCGCCCTAGAGCTTAAGCCGGTGCTTGCGGCGCAAAAGCTCCACGACGCGCTCCATCTCGGCTGACTGGCGCGCGTGCGACCAGTTCAGCGTCTCGGCGCAAATGTCCGCGAGCTCGGCAATGAGATCCCGCGTCGTTTCGCCTAGCATCGCGATCAGGGTGCGGCGCAGCAAGAGATCGTCCAGGCGCTCGACCTTCTCCTTCCGCAGCAGAAACATGATTTCGCGCCGACTGTAAGCCCGGTGATGCCTTAAGGGCGCGTCCTCTTCCGCGGCGATGTTTTCGGCGATTTCGGCCGCGCGTGTGCCATAGCGCTCAAATAGCTGCAGCGCTCGCTCCGCCGGCAGGCCGCTGCGTCGCTGCAAATCGCGCAGCCACTGGGCCTGCTCAGCCTCATCACGCGGGTAGGCGCGTCCGCCGCCGATAGCGAGGTCTCGGGTATGCGCGCGCCGCTCACGGGCCAGGTCGCGCAGCACGAGATCGGCCGTCTCTTCGGCGAAGGCGCGGAAGGTCGTCCATTTGCCGCCGACGAGCGCGTGCAGCGGCCACGGGCGATCACCCTCTGGCGGCAGTGTGCGAATGCTGTGGTCGCGGCTGATTTGCCCGGCTGAGCCGCCTTCACTGAAGGGCAGTGGCCGCACGCCGGAAAAGGTGAAGACGATCTGCGAGCGCTCGACCGGTATATCGGGGAAGACGCGCGCGACCATGGCGAGCAGGTAGTCGATTTCGCCGTCGGTGGCGACCGCGTCATCCGGATCGTCGATGCGGATATCAGTGGTGCCGATCAGCACGCGATGCATAAAGGGCAGAATCAAGACGATGCGGCCATCGTCGTTCTCGAAGAAGAACTCGCTCTGGTTGACCGCCGCCAGCAGCTCGGCATTATCGAGCACCAGGTGGGAGCCCTTGGTGCCGCCGATGAAACGCCGCCCGCCCGGCGACAGGCTGCCCCCGACAACGTCAATCCAGGGGCCGGCCGCGTTGACGACGACCTTGGGCTTTACGACGGTCGTCGCGCCGCTCAGCTCGTCGCGCAAGGTGACGCTTTCGCCGGCGCCGGCCACAACGCTGACGTAATTCAGGGCGCGCGCCCGGCTGTTGATCGCTTCGGCATCCAGCGCCAGCTCAAGGCAGATGCGCTCCGGGCTGGGCATCCAGGCATCGAAATAGCTGGCCGCGCAGACAACGGCCGGGTTGAGCCGCGGGAATTCCCGCAGCGCCGCCGCCCGCCGGCGAAACTCGTGCTTGGGCATGGCGCGGTCACTGCGAACCAGGAAATCGTAGAGCAGCAGCCCGGCTTTGATGACCAGCGCGCCCCGCTCGCCGGGTCTATCGAGCCGCCCGAAAAATTTGAGCGGCGCGTTGAGCAGGCCGGAAGACCAGCGAAAAATGGGAATCGTGGTGCGCAAGGGCTTGGCATAATGCGGCGCATTGCGCAACATGCGGTCGCGTTCGTGCAGCGCTTCGTTGACCAGGCGGAATTCGCCGTTCTCCAGGTAACGGATGCCGCCGTGCAGCATGTGCGACGAAGCCGCGCTGGCGCCACTGCCGAAGTCGCCGCGCTCGACCAGCAGCACATCGACGCCCTGCAGCGCCAAGTCGCGAAAGGCGCCGATCCCGTTGATGCCGCCGCCGATGATCAGCACCGAGACTTCGGCATTCTCGCTGAGCGCATGCAGTGTTTCCTGGCGTCTCATGGCGTGTCCGCGTCCCATTGGCGCAAAAGTTGACTTCCCACCGGCGAAATGATAGCGTCTATACCGACAAATGATGATAAGGACAATCGCGTGAAAATCAAATGTGCTTTGCTGATTCTGCCGCTGCTGGCCGGTCTACTGGCGGCGCTGCCCGCCTTGGCGCACGATGGCCATGAAATCATCAGTGAAAATATCGAGGTGATGAGCGACGAGCAGGCCTACCAATCATATATCGCCTACCCCGCCGATGAAGAGGTTTATCCGGCGGTCGTGCTGATTCATTCTTTCAACGGCTTGCAAGAAGGCTACCGCGAAATGACCGATGCCTTCGCCGCGGAAGGCTTCGTGGTCCTGGCTATCGGCTGGCAGACCTTTGAGCGCAGCCCGAGCGACGCGCTGGTTGAGCAGCTGCTGCGCGACAGCATCGCCTTCTTGAGCGACCGCGACGATGTCGACGCGACGAGAATCGGGCTGACGGGCTTCTGCGCCGGCGGGCGCTATACCATGCTGTTCATGCCGCAGATCGACGGCTTCGCGGCCGGCGTCGCCTGGTATGGTTTCCCCAACTTCGGCGACCCTCTGGCGCCTATCGCCTTGGTCGATCAGTTCGACGCGCCCATGCTCATCATCCACGGCACGTTGGACCGCCCCAGCCCGATCGCCGACATCTATGCTTATGCGACAGCGTTGGGCGAAGCGGGCGCCGAATTTGAACTCAAAGTCTACGCCAATGAGCCGCACGGCTTCATGCTGGATGACGGCAAATTGAGCCGCGACGAAATCGCCAACGACGCCTTCGACGAGATGGTTAGCTACTTCCAGCGCAAGCTCGGCTAGCGCGTATCAGGCTACGGCCCGTCATTTCAGCCGGCTGGGCGATGCCCATCAAGTCGAGCACGGTCGGCGCCACATCCGCCAGCCGTCCCCAGCTATGCAGATCATGGTGGGCGGCGGCGTCGATGACGAAGAGGGAGACCGGCCCGACGGTGTGGTAGGTGTGCGGCTCGCCGGTGATGGCGTCGATCATGCGCTCGCAATTGCCATGGTCGGCGGTGACGATGGTCGCGCCGCCTTTGGCCAACGCCGCTGCCACCAGTTGCCCGGCGCAATCATCGACCGTCTCGACAGCGTTGATGGCGGCCGGCAGCGAGCCAGTATGCCCGACCATATCCGGATTGGCGAAGTTGACCAGCAGAAAGTCATCAGCGTGCGTTCGCAGGCGCTCCAGCGTCGCCGCGGTTAATTCGGGCGCGCTCATCTGCGGCTGCAGGTCGTAGGTGGCGACCTTGGGCGAGGGCACGATCAGGCGTGATTCGCCGGGGAAGGGCGCTTCGTTGCGGCCGTTGAAGAAGAAGGTCACGTGGGGGTATTTCTCGGTTTCGGCCGTGTGATACTGCGTCTTGCCGGCGGCGCTCAGCGTCTCCGCCAAGGTGGCGCGCAGCAGCTCGACCGGGAACAGAACATCGTCCGTAAGGCCGTCCATGTACTCGGTCATGGTGATGAGGCGCAAGTCGGCGACAGGCTGAAAATGCTCGGCGCCGGCGAAATCCCGCTTGACGAGCGCCTGTGTCAGTTGCCGCATGCGGTCGGCGCGGAAGTTGAAGCAGAGCAGCGCGTCGCCCGGCGTGACGGCCAAATCGTCGCCGCTTTCGACCACCGTCGGCAGAATAAACTCATCGCTGACGCCCTGGTCATAAGATTGCCGGATCGCGGCGGCGGCATCGGGCGCGCGGGTGTCGCCGCGGCGGCGGACGATAGCGTCATAGGCATTTTGCGTCCGCTCCCAGCGCCGGTCGCGGTCCATGGCGTAGTAGCGCCCGCTGACCGTGGCGATACGGCCGACGCCGATCGACGCGATTTTGTCCAGCAACTCGGCGCAGAAGACGACGCCCTGCCGCGTCGGCGTATCGCGCCCATCGGTGATCAAATGCAGCACCGGGTCAACGCCAGCCGCGCCAGCGATTTTGAGCAAGGCAAAGAGGTGATCCGAGTGGCTGTGCACGCCGCCAGAACCCAGCAAGCCGATGAGATGCAGTTTGCTGCCCAGCCGCTTGACCTGCGCGATGGTGTCGTCCAGCGTCGGATTGCTGGCAAGCGTGCCATCGGCGATGGCGTTGGCGATGCGCGAAATATCTTGGTAGACGATGCGCCCGGCGCCCAGGTTGAGGTGCCCGACTTCGGAATTGCCCATCTGCCCCGGCGTCAAGCCGACGTGCTCGCCCGAAGTGTGTACGATTGCGCGCTCCCGCGTGCGCAGCCAGCCGTCGAAATTAGGCGTATGCGCCAAGGCGATGGCGTTGCCGGCTTCCGCAGCGCGGATGCCCCAGCCGTCCAAAATAATCAAGAGTACCGGCTTGCGCGCCATCAGCATGGACTTCCAGCCGCGGTAGGCGGATCAGCCACTGCGACAGACGGCGCCAAGTCGTGAGGTGGATGTGTCATGTTTTCCCCTTTTAGTCCAGTGCCGGGCCGAGCATGGTCGCCAGGCGCGGCGGTGGCGGCGCAAAGGCATCGTAAAGCCCGTCGGCTTCGTAGTTGATATCGCCAGTAAACCGCAGGAACGCCTTTGGGTCACGGATTAGCTCGACGGACAGGTCCTCGCGCAGCAGGACGACGAGCGTACGCCGCAGCAGCTGGGCCGGGTCCGCAGCCTCAAATAGTGTCTCATCGCCGCTGAAAACGCCGCATTTGCTGCGCTCGGCGCAAAAATAGGCCACCTCGGGCCCGGCGCCCTGGTAGAGCACGTAGAGCGCGCTGTTGAGCATATCGTTGTTGAGCAGTTCGAAAATGCCCTTTTCGCCCAGCTCGGCGTTGCTCATGTCTGTGATGAGGGCGATCTGCGTTCCCGGCGCCACAGCCGGCGCCAGGCTGACGACCTGATGCAAGATGCGCGCTTTGGCCTGGGCGCTCCGCGTGAAATAGTCCAATTGCTGGATCAGCCGCGATGCCGCCGGCATCAGCAGCAGCATACAGACGGCGACAACAGCAAATTGCCGTGCGCCCAATGGCCGGATTCGCGAGGCGCACAGCGCGATGAAGCTGATCAGCGCGACCGCCGCGCCCACCGGTACGACCACGTACATGCGCCAGATATCCTCGCGGTAGAGGGGAATCCACATCAAGATGCCCACCGACGCGGCGATGACCAGCAGCCCGCCCAGCAAGGTGTGGAACCACTGTCGCGGCGGCGCTTCGGCAGCTGTTGTAGCGCGGGACAGGTAAAAGGCGACCGCGCCCACGAGCGCCAGCATCAGCGCCGTAGCAAGCCAATGTGAATTGTGTTCCAAGGTGGCGAGCGCGCCGAGCCAGCCGTCAAGGAAGGTCTCCTGGAAGACTCGGCGCATAACCTGGGCGGCGATTTCTATGGCGGACGGGGATGGAGCGCCCGCATCAGTCGACGCTTGCAGCAATCCGCTCTGGTAGAAGTCTCGCCCGCCCGCCAGCAGCAAGACAACGAAGCCGACCTTGAACGCCGGCGCCAACACCCAAATTGCCGTCAGATTGAGATTGCGCGCGCTCCAGCGGCGATCGCGCAGCCACCACAGTAGTGGCGCAATCAAGATGACCGCGAAGCCGGTCTCATTGGTGTTGACGCTGTACATCAGCGCCAGCCAAACGCCGAGCAGGGTCAGCCGCCGCGGCCGTTTGCAATAATCGAGCACGAAGAAGACCGCCAGCAGCATTGTCATCAGGCTGAAGTTCTTGGGCAGCCGCCGCGTGGTCATCAGCGCGTCATTCACCGGATAGGCGAGGAAGCAGACCGCCATCATGAATGCGTAAAGCGGCACGATGCCAAGCTTGCGCAAGATGCCGTAGAGCAGGGTCATCTCCAGCGCGTACAAGAAGAAATTCACCAGTTGGTAGCCGACGAAGGACTCGGGGCTGATGAGCATCGCCAGCGTATGCGGCAGGGTGACGACAGGGCGTGAAACCGTTTCAGCCCGATAAAAGCTCAACGTGCCGCCCTCGGCGTAACCGCGGATGATCCACTCCTCCCAGTGGCCGGGGCTGGCGAAACCAAAGGGCAGATACAGCAGCAGCACAAAGCCAAAGCAGGCGAGCAGGGCGACTTGGTCCGGGCGGGAGCGCGCCCGCCAGCTTTCGCGCGCCAGCTCAGCGACCAGCGGCGTATAGACGGCCAGGCCCAGCGCAATCCCGATGAGCGACAGGTAAATGAAGGCCGGCGCATCAGCCAGTTGCGGCAGCAGCACGGGGATATGCAGGGCAACGCTTGCGCTGATGCCCGCCCCATCGCTGGCCTCCAGCCGCGCCAATTGGCCGTCCTCAGCGCAGTGGCGGCCCCGCGCCGGATTGCCGCGCTCAGTGACATCTTGGCCGTTGACGCGAATCGCCTCGGCGCCGACCACGGACCAGGCGATGTTGACGCATTCGTGCGGGAACAAGATGCGATCTTGGTCGGCCCAGAAGCGCAGCGCCAGCTCGCCGGAGGCTTCCGCAACCAATGGCGTACTTGCGGTCTGCAGACGCTGCCAGGTTCCGAGGCCGCCCAGCAGCAAGGCGCCAATCACCAACCAAGCCCAGGGCAGCGGCCGCTTGACGCAGTGCGTGGCGAAAAGGTAGCCGCCCAGCAGAATCGAGCCGAGCAAGCCGACAAATCCGCACAGGTAAAAGAGCAGGTCGGGCAAGTGATGTATGCGCAGCGAATACCCGTGGACCAGGCCGCCTTGCGCCGTGATTGTGAAGGGGATCTCAGTTGCGTTGATATCGGGGCAGAAGGGCATCTCGCCCCAACCGATGACGCCTTCACCGGCGATATAGACCGACTCGATGCCTTCAAGCTGCCACTGTACTGTAACGCAATCGCCGGGGAAGAGCGTCCAGGCGCGATCGGCCCAGAGCGCGATATTAGTCGCTTCCGACTGATGCATGAAGGTGGGCGGGGCCGCATTCGCAACGGTCAGCGCCAGCAGAATCAGCGCGACCAGGCAGCAGCCTGCGGGCAGCCGCCAGCCGTCGAATCGGGGACGGGACGGCGGGGCCTCGCTCATCCGATGACTTCCGAGCGTTTGCGGCTGGCGTCCCAGCGGATGTCCGGGATGAGCACATCGGCATGGGCGGCGATGCGATCTTTGTGCGCCAGCAAATCCAGGAGCAGGCGCTTGACCACGCCGCGGATATTCGCCGTCGGCTGATAACCCAGGTTGAGCAGATGCTGCCGATCCGGGTTGTAGTAGTGCTCTTCCATTTCAGTGCGCGGATTGTCGTAATGGCGGATTTCGGTTGGCAGGCCGATGTCTTGCGCTACAGACTGCACCAGGCTGGCCAATTCCCCCACGGTGTAGGCGTTCTCGAACTGATTGAAGACGCGGAAGTCACCGGGCTCGGGCGGGTTCTCGACCGCCAGACGCAGACAGGTCATGGAATCTTGCAGCGGCAAGAAGCCGCGTTTCTGTTTGCCCACACCGAATAGCGTCAACGGATGGCCAATGATAGCCTGGCAGCAGAAGCGGTTGATAGCGGTGCCGAAACACTGATCGAAATCGAGGCGCGTGCGCATTCTGGGATCAGCGCCCATATCCTCGATATGTGTGCCGAAGACGACGCCCTGCATGATGTCGGTGGCGCGCAAGCCCCAGATCCGCGAGGCGAAATGCGTGTTGTGCGAGTCATGCACTTTGCTCTGGTGATACCAACTGCCGGCTTGCCGCGGGAAAGGCAGACGGTCGCGGCGGCCGCGGAACTCGACCTCGAAGAAACCTTCGGGGATATCGACTGCCGGCGTGCCGTATTCGCCCATCGTGCCCAGTTTGACCAAATGCGCGTCCGGCGCGACTTCTTTAATGGCCCAGAGCAGATTCAAGTTGTTGACGATATTGTTCTGCTGGGTCCAGACGCAATGCGCCTGGTCCATCATCGAGTAGGGCGCTGAGGGCATCTGCCCCAGATGCACGACGGCTTGCGGCTGAAATGCCTCGAAGCAGCGTTTGACGAAGGCGTAGTCCGTCAGATCGCCGACGGGGAAGTCAAGATCGCGGCCGAACTTGTCGCGGAAGGCGGCCAGGCGGTCTTCACGGCTGGCGATGGGCTGGGCGCTGACGCCGCCGACCTCGGCCACCCACTCGCGCCGTAGCAGCAAATCAGCCCCGGCGACCTGGTGGCCCTGCGCGCTGAGGTGGATCGCCAAGGGCCAACCCAAATAGCCGTCGATGCCCGCGATGAAAACCCGCATGCGTCCCTCCAGTTTGTCGCGCTGATAATTGAATTCGCCGCTCTTGTCGCCACCATCTTATCGTATCGCGCGCGCATGTGTAGACTCTGCTGAACCGCGCGGCCACGTCCGATTGCCCTATACGTCAAACGACTGCTGACTGGAAGTCAGCCGTGCAGACGCTATAATCGCTGGCTATCGACGGCTGGATAGCGCCACCGCGCCCGGCAAGCCGCTGCTTCGCAGTCAGCGGGATAGTGAGCCACCTTTTGACGCAGCCTGAGAAACGGAAACCGGGTTACCTGTCGCTGATACGGGGCAACCGCGCCTTTCGCTACCTGTGGGCGGGCCAGATCATCAGCCTGACCGGCGACTGGTTCAACCTCATCGCTTCGGCCGCGCTGATCGCTACCTTGACCCAGTCAGGCACGGCCGTCGGCGGCCTCTTCGTCGTGCGCATGTTGGCGCCCTTTCTGGTGAGCCCTATCGCCGGCGTCGTGGCCGACCGCTACAGCCGCAAGAAGATCGTCGTCACGACCGATGTGCTGCGCTGCTTTGTCGTGCTCGGCTTCCTGGCTGTGCGGGAGCCACAACACGCCTGGCTGGTCTACGTGCTGACGGCGATTCAGAGCGCCTCCCAGGGCTTCTACTTCCCCGCCTGGAATTCGATTCTGCCCGATATCACAACGCGCAACGAGCTCGGCATCGCCAATGCTCTGTCTTCGGCCACCTGGTCGGTGATGCTGGCCTTTGGCGCCGCGCTTGGCGGGCTGGTATCGGGCATCGCCGGCGTTTACCCGGCCTTCGCCATCGACGCGGTGACCTTCTTGCTCAGCGCGCTGATCATCATCCGCATGCCCTATCAGTCGACGCTGACGGGGCGCGGCGATCAGTCGATATTGGCGGGCCTCCAGCAATACCTCGACGG
This sequence comes from Phototrophicaceae bacterium, assembly GCA_965208195.1. GTDB lineage: Bacteria > Chloroflexota > Anaerolineae > Aggregatilineales > Phototrophicaceae > UBA6055. Next base: position 271,437 of record CBDBOC010000003.1, read on the forward strand.
ACTGGGCTACTTGCGGCGGCATCTCGATACCTTTGCCATCGCCCTGCACAAGGGCATGCTCGGGCTGCTGATCATCGGCTTCTATCAAGTGGTGCAGGTCGCTATCGCCGAGCGCTACTTCCCCATCGGCGAGGGCGGCAGCATCAGCCTGGGCTTGATCTACGTCATGTCGGGCATTGGCTCCGGCCTGGGCCCGATCCTGGGGCGCAACTGGGCGCGCGACCGTGACCGGCGCTTGCGTCTCATGATCGCTCTGGGTTACGTCTGCGCCATCGTCGGCTTCTTGATTTCGGCCACGCTGATTTCGTTCCCGGTGATTCTCTTCGGCGCTTTTTTGCGCGGCATCGGCGGCGGCTTGATCTGGGTCTTGGGCACACAATTGCTGCTGCAGCTGGTGCCCAATGATGTGCGCGGGCGCGTCTTTTCCACCGAGTTCGCCATGTATACGCTCTTCGCCGCGGTGTCGTCCGGCGCGACCGGCTGGCTGATCGACAGCGCCATGGGTGTCAGCGGCGTGTTGCTGCTGGGCAGCGGCCTCATTCTGATACCCGCCGCGCTCTGGCTGCTTTGGATTTACTTTGGCAAGCGCGACCTGGTGGCGGCGCCCGCCGCTTGAAGTGGCTTTGCGCAACAGAACGCTAGACGGGGGCAAAATCTCACTTGAACATATACGGCATTGTTCCACCGATGGTGACGCCATTCAGCGCCGACGAAGCGGTCGACGAGGGATTGCTGCGCGCCGAAGTCGAGTACTTGATCAGCGCAGCCGGCGTGCATGGCCTGGCGGTCGGCGGCAGCACCGGCGAAGGGCATACGCTGACCACCGACGAGCTCCGTTGCATCGTGGGCAACGCGATTGAAGTCGCCGACGGGCGCGTTCCAGTCATCGCCGGCATTATCGTCGACAGTACGCGGCAAGCCATCGAGAAGGCGCGCGCCCTGGCCGATCTTGATGTGGCCGCGCTGCAAGTCACGCCGGTGCACTATCTCTTCCGCCCCAGCGACGAAAGCATGTTCGCGCACTTCGCCGCGCTGGCTGATGCAGCGGCCCAGCCGGTCATGGTCTATAACGTCGTGCCTTGGTCCTACTGCTCGCCGGCGCTGCTGGACCGCATGCTGCGCGAGATTGATGGGCTGATCGGCGTCAAGCAGAGCGCGGGCGATCTCAAGCTGCTAGCGGATCTCTTGCGCGCGTCGGCCGATGCCGGCCTCATCATGTCCGCTGTGGACGCGCTACTCTACCCGTCTTTCGCCCTCGGCGCGCACGGGGCGATAGCCGCCATCCTCACCGCCGCGCCCGAGCTGTGTGTTCGGCTATGGGATCAGGTGAAAGCGGGCGATTACTCTGGCGCGCTGGCGACGCACCTCAAGCTGCTGCCGATTTGGGACGCCATCATGGCCGACAATCTGCCAGCTAACGTGAAGACGGCGCTGGCAATGCAAGGGCGCCCGGCTGGCCTGCCGCGAATGCCCATGCCACCAAGCTCGGCGGAGCAGCGCGCGGCAATCGAGGCGGCGCTGCAGGCGGCGGGTTTCGATCTTAGTCCATAGCGGCTGTTCATAGGCGGGACCATTCGACACTTCTACCACCGAGGACGCGGAGTTAGGGCGAGGACACTGAGTGTTCGACCGCCGATATGCACACAATAGAAAGTTTCAGATTCTGTGAGCCAAGCCGTGAATTGCGACGACAATAAATGTCTGCCTCGGTGCACTCTTTTTCCCTCGGTGTCCTCGGTGGTAAGGGCGTGGATCCTACGCCACCGAATACCGCGCCAGAGCCTCGCGATTCAGTTCGATGCCCAGCCCCGGCTTCTGCGGCAGCGGAATCTCGCCTACTCGTAGACTTTCGGGCTTGGTCGTCTTCCTCTAGCGTCCGTTCAGTTCGTGCTGCATCGAGAGGCGCTCCGACCATTTGACAGGAATAATTCCAGTAGAACGCATCGGTCTTAACCATCTCTCGGGTATTCTAGCGGCGCCGTCATTCAGCATTGCGAAAACTCGGTTTCCGAAATGTGCGGTATCCAAATGAAACAGCATCGTATCGCGAACACCGGAGAAGGTCGGAGTCTTGAGGATTTGTACGACTCGCTTTGGTCTGCCGTTAGATTCTGAAATAACGATATCTTGTTTGTACTCAAGTCCACTTTTCCCTTGAATCTTGTCGCCTTGCGTAAAGGCAACTTTTATGTCTTCTAGCCAAGATTTTACGTGCTGGTCAAACAGATTATCGACTCGTTGCTCGGTTGTATAAAACAGATCGCCCACTGCCAACATTGTTTGCATTAGGTTATGCATACCGAGAGCAAAATTATCTGCACTGGTCTCAATATAGAGTTCATTCGTTTCAATGTCTTGTTCAGTTCCAAATCTTCTCAGCGTATACGCAAGCAGCTCCTGTCTTTTCTCAGTGTTCACAGGACAACCACTCATTTCAAGGTCGATTAACGTATCGCCGTCGTCAGTGAGCAAGAAGCCTGATTCGGTATCCCTGACGTATATTTGAAGGTAGTCGTTATGACGGTCCAAGAGCGGAATATCTACAATAGTCCACTCTCCTAACTTTCGAGTGACGCTCGCGTCCCTGAACCAATCACAGTAAACTGTGGTGAACTCACGCACTTTTGTGACCATCAATCCAATCCTCGCTGAATCGGTGGACTCTCTATGTTGCAGAATCTCATAAAGTCCTCCAACGTCTGTACGGGGTCACTTATGGCCGGGAAAACATGGGGAGATACCTCTTCGGCGACTGAGATTCGGGAACCTTGAAAATACCGATGCAAATGTGAGCGCGGAAGGAGTTCACATGTAGGATTTTTGTGGAGTTTACCTTCTACGTCCAACCGCAGCAAGAGGGTCGAGTTCCACATGCGCAACTGGTACTTATATTTCCGAGGATCATTCCTTGCAAAATATATGTCCAACAAGAACTTTTCGCTACCATAGACTGCTTCTACGTGCTCGCTAGCGTTTTGACCTTTCTCTGGTAGTGTCAGCGCGTCCCACCGTACGAGTTTCTCTTCGATCCCAAGCAAATGATTTACCTCATCTTGAGTCAAATCGAAACGAGACAATTACGGCGCCTTTCAACGTGCAAATGGTCAACGAAATACAGGAGAGCCGCCGCTCACCGGAACGGCGCTGTGAAATAAGTATCGCAGTATCATGTTCTTTAGGCAAATTGATGCACCTGTGCATTCTATGACAAATGTCGACGATGTTCCGTTTCCTACATTTTCAGTTTGCACCTTGGTTTTCTTAATACGATACTCGACTGATGGGCGAAGCAGCAGCTCAACTGAACTAATCCACCGTATAGCGCGCCAGAGCCTCGCGATTCAGTTCGATGCCCAGCCCCGGCTTCTGCGGCAGCGGAATCTCGCCATCGACCATGCCCAGCTCATCGGCGACCAGTTCATCGCGCAGCACCGACTCCGACAAGTGCGCCGGCAGCCACTCGATATAGGGGCAGCAAGCGGTGGCGAAACCCAGGTGAGCGCTGGCCGCGATGCCGATACCCGTCTTCCAGCAATGCGGCACGATCAGCCGGCCGTAATCAGCCGCCAACTGCGCCACTTTGCGCGCTTCGGTGAAGCCGCCGACGCGCCCGACATCGGGCTGCAAGACATCAAGCTTGCCGCGATGCGCCAGGTCGATGAACTCCCAGTGCGTGTTCTGCCATTCGCCGGCGGCGATGCGGATGGGCGAATGGTCGCAGATGAAAGCGTAACCCTCGAGGTCGTCGATATTGATGGGCGTCTCGAGAAAGAAGAGGTCGAAGGGTTCAAGCTGTTTGATCACGCGCAGGGCGGTGCGCGCGTCATCCCAGGCGTAGGCGACATCCACCATCAGCGTCATCTCGCCGCCGACAGCGTCGCGGCATTCGGCGACGATGCCGGCGATGTGATCGTCATGTTCTTGCAGGGCATTGTGCGTATAGGGGCCGTTGATGCAAATCTCCAGCTTGGCCGCCTTGAAACCGAAATCGCGCGCCGCTAGCAGCTTGGCCTTGAGTGAATCGCGATACTCCTGCAGCGTGTCGCCGGTGGGCAGCAGCGAGGCGTAAGGCGTGATGCTGTCTTTGACCGCGCCGCCCAGCAGCTTGTAGATCGGCAGGCCCAGCGCCTTGCCCTTGATATCCCACAGGGCCATGTCGATGGCGCCCAGCGCGCAGATTAACGCGCCGCGCCGCCCGTTCATCTTCGAGCCGCTGTAGAGCTTTTGCCAGATCGCCTCCGGCTGTAGCGGGTCCTGGCCGATGAGCATCTCCGCCAGGCCCAGGCCCATGATATGCGTGCCCATCGCTTGGATGCAGGCGCGGGCGATCCAGGGGTTTACATCGGTCTCGCCGATGCCGCTGATGCCGGCGTCGGTGTGGATTTCGACCACCAGGTTGTCTTGCGCCGATGAGCAAGCTTCGCTGTGGAATTCGGGCACTAGCAGAACGTGGCAGTCAATGCGCGTGATTTTCATGTGATTCGTCCTGTCATTGTTGTTTTGCCACAGAGACACAGAGTCACAGAGCAGTGCTTTCGGTCCCGATTTAGGCGGGCTCACGGCGAAAGCAGCAGGCAAGCCAAATTCGTGCCCTCCACCCGCACGGTAATTTCAGCTTTCGTTTGCTCGACCAGGCAATCGCCTAGCAGGTCGGATACTTCGCCAAATCCGCCGATGACGACCTTTTCTGTCACTGGTTGCGAGCTCGGATTGATGAAGAACCAGGCTTCGCGCCCGTCGAGAACACGGCGCCGCAGCAGCAGCGAGCCACAGCGTTCAGGGAATGACGCCGGCTGATGCCAGCAGCGCCTCCAGGAAGTTGTCGGTATCGCCGTCTTCTTCGCGGAAAGCCAAAGCGCCGAGGCCGAGGCATGTGCCCAGCAAGATGCCCCGCCCGGCGCCCCGCGCATTCTCAACGCCGGCGATGTCGTCGCCCCGCGCCAGAATCGGTTGGCCGCTGTCGGGCGTCAGCGTCTGCAGATAGAAGTTCGCCCGCACATTCGTGTCGCTGTATTGCCCGCAGCCTGAAAGCAGCGTCGGCGGGTCGAACTCGCCAAAGCGCCGTTCATCGGGCATCCAGCGCCCCTTGCCCGGCTCCTTGACCATCACCAATTCGCCGTGCCGCGCGCCAAAAAGTTCCTCGCCGCCAGCGACCAGTTGCGTCAGCCTGGCCCAGCCGTACTTGTCCCAGCGGCCGGGGCAAGCTTCGGCGATCAGCGCCCCGCCCGACTCGACATATTCAGTCAGATGCGCGAAATAATCGTCGGCCAAGCTGAGCGGCAATGTCAGGAGTGCGGCTTTGTAATGCGCCAATTCGCCGGCGGCGACTTCGTCGGCATCGAGGAAATCGACGGGGATGCCCAACCGCCACAGCCGCGCGTACCAGCCGCGCATATTGTAGCGGTAGTGGTGGATGACATCGCCGTTGCAAGCCTGGAAGAAGTGATATAGGTCTTCGTTCACCAGCAGGGCGACTTGGGCGCGCGGCGGCTGCGAGCGGGCGAAGAAGTCGCCGTTTGCTTGAATCGCTGCGCCGATGCGGCTGACGGCGTCCATGCGCTCAGTGGCATCGCCGAGCGGGTCGAGCAGGCCGAAGCCGTTGCCTTCTTTCCAGAAGCGTTCGACGCGGTGATTCCAGAAGCTGATGCCGGTCATACCGCAAGCCAACCCGGCCAGCAGCCAGACGCGCAGGTCATTCGGCGTCGGCGTTCGGCCGAAGTGCAGCGAGGTCGAGATGGGCCCGCCCTGAAACTCAGCGCCCCACAACGCGCGATCGCGCCCATTGTTGCCGCGCGCCAAATCGGTGCAGAGCATCATCTCTTCCCAGATTTCGTTGCGCAGCGCCGCGTCTTCGCTCTCGACCGGGTCGTCCCATTGGTGGCCGTTATTCCACTTGGGGTAGTTGCTGGTGCCGAAGAAATCGCCGACGCGCGCCCAGCGCCACTCCGCGCCCGAGCCGATTCGCGGTGTATCGGCATGGCTGAAGACGGGCCGCTTGAACGGGTCGTTCTGGCGCAGCGCTTGCGTCTTGAAAGCCAACTGACGCGCCATAGTGACATCGTCCATGAAATAGCGCCAGTCGATGAAGGGCGCCAGCGGCTCTTCACGCCGGGGCGGCTCCACATCGTCCCAGTCGGCGTAATTGATCTGCCAGGCCGCGTTCAGCGCCGAAAGCGAGCCGTGCCGCTCCCGCAGCCAATCGCGGAAGCGCGCCAGCGTATGCGGGCAATAGCAAAAGCCCAACTTCCCCGCGGTATTGGGCCAGAAGCCGATCTCCTGAAATGTGTTCCAGGCCCAGATATTCTTGTATTGGCCCAGCGTCCGCGCCAGCGCGGCGATGAAGCGCGTGGCCGCCCGCCGCACGCCAGGGTGATCCCAACAGGGCCCCGGCTTGCCGTCCATGGGGATCGTATACTGCGTCGGCTGATTGTGCCGTCGGCCGTCGCTATAGACGAAGTGGCAATCGGGGAACTTGCGCCAGACCCAGGCCGGCGCCTGCTCCATCGTCAAGCCCAGATATACGCCCAGGTCGAGCTCATCAGCGCGACGCACGACCTGCTCCACGCGGGTGAAATCGTATTCGCCCTCGCGCGGCTCGTCCGCCGACCAGTGATCCTGGATCTTGATCATGTTGAAGCCGTAGCGCTTCAGCAGCGGCAGATCCCGCAGCACCGCGTCCAGATCGAGACAAGGCTCGCGGTAGACGTGCGTGCCGAAGGGGAAGACGCCACCGCCGAAGACGGGTTGGAGGGTCACAGAGCCAACCCCTGACGCCTGATGTCTACCCCCCTCAGTCCCCCCGTATCAACGGGGGGAAGCCTAGTTCGATGGGTCCGGAGGGGCAGCCTGCTCCCCCTCTTTGATGATTCGGAGAGTGGGCCGGGGGGTGAGGTAGACATGGTCGGCAGCGCCAATTTCATAGCTTTCCTCTGCGCCTCTGCGCCTCTGTGGCTAAATGCATTCATCGGCTGCGCTACTCCTTCACCGCGCCCAGCACGATGCCGGAGATGAAATAGCGTTGCAAAAAGGGGTAGACGACCAAAATCGGCACCGTCGCCACGATAATCTGCGCGCCGCGTATCGCCCGGTCGGATAGCCGCTGCAAATCGCGCGGGTCAATGCCCACATTGGTCAAATCCAGCTCCACCACCACCGTACGCAGGTAGGTCTGCATGGGATAATTGGCGGTGTCGGTCATGTAAATCAAGCCGTCAAACCAGGCGTTCCAGTGATTCACCGCCGACAAGCAGCGTCAAGGTGGCGATGGCCGGCAGCGACAGCGGAATGTAGATGTGCCAGAGCACCTTCCAGTGCGACGCGCCATCGATTACAGCCGATTCTTCCAACTCCTTGGGCACACTGCGGAAGAAGTTCATCATCAGGATCATGCTGAAGATAGGCAGGGCATTGGGCAAAATCAGCGAGCCCAGCGTATTCAGCAAGCCCAGGCTACGCACGACCAGGAAGGAGGGGATCAAGCCGCCGTCAAAGAGCATGGCGAAGACGAAAAACCAGATGAAAATCGCGCGCCCTTTGAAGACCCGCGGCGTCTTGGACAAGGGATACGCCGTCAGAATGATCAAGACCATGTTCAGGCTCGTGCCCGTCAAGACGCGGACGACTGAAATGATGAAGGAGCGGGAGAAGGTGCGCGAGCCCATGACTTCCTGATAATTCTCCAGCGTGAAGTCAATCGGCCAGAACGATACGTAGCCGGCTGTCGCAGGCGCGCGTCCGCTGAGCGAGACGGCGAAGATATGCACCATCGGCGCCAGGCAGAGCAGGGCGAAGACGGTCAGGAAAACATAGTTGAAGCCATCGAAGAAGCGGCTGAACCAGTTGCTGTCGCGGATCATAGGGCTGCGCCTCGTGCTGCTCTCTGGCGCCAGGACAATGCGAACTCACGCCTTGCGACGCTCCCCCTCCCTGATGATTCGGGGAGGGGGCCGGGGGGTGAGGTAGACCGGCTGAACCAGTTGCTGTCGCGGATCATTCGCCCACCCCTACAAGATGCGGTAGCCGGCAAAGCGGTCCGCCAGCCAGTATGAAAGCACGATCAAGAAAAAGCCGATGAAAGATTTGAAGAGCCCCACCGCGCCCGCCAAGCTGTATTGCGCCGAGACCAAGCCGACGCGGTAGACATAGGTATCGATGATATCGCCAGTGCGGTAGACCGCCGGGCTGTAGAGCGTCAGGATCTGCTCGAAGCCGGCTTGAAGCACATCGCCCAGGCTCAGCGCGGCCAGCAGCACGATCGTCGGCCGGATGCCCGGCAACGTGATATGCCAGATGCGGCGGAGGCGGCCAGCGCCGTCGATGGCTGCCGCCTCATGCAAGACCGGATTGATTGCGGTCAGCGCCGCCAGGTAGATGATGGTCGAAAAGCCGACATTCTTCCAGAAGCCGGAGGTGATCACAGTACCGCGGAACCAATTGTTGCTGCCCAAAAACAGTTGCCGCTCTCCGCCAAGACTGGCGATGGCTTGATTGAGGATGCCATGCGGCGCCAGGATATCCAGCAAGATCCCGCCCAAGACGATCCAGGAGAGAAAGTAGGGCAGATAGATCAGCGTCTGAATTGTGCGGCGGAACAGCATCAGTCGCGCTTCGTTAAGCAGCAGCGCCAACAGGATCGCGCCAATCTGGTCGGCGACAATCTTGGCGACTGAGATCAACAGCGTGTTGCCGAGGATGCGCCCGAACTCCGGCAAGGAAAACAAGAATTCGAAATTCTCCCAACCGATCCAGGGCGAATTCAGAAACCCTCTTGCCGGGCTGAAATCCTGGAAGGCGATGACGATGCCATACATCGGGTAATAGCGGAAGAGCAGCACGAAGACCATGCCGGGCACGATCATGACATAGAGCGGCCAGGCGCGTTTCATGTACTGGCGGAAGGTCATGCGGCCCCCTCACCCCAAACCCCTCTCCCACGAGGGGAGAGGGGCTTAAGCCGCATCGACGGACCACTTGTAGAATCTAGGTACATTGGCTTCGCTAGCGCAAATGGCCACCCATTTCAATCTTCGTGGCGGCAGTTCCCCCTTCCTCTTTATGGGGGAGGGGGTTAGGGGGTGGGGGCGCTACATGCTCCCGTGCCACCATTCGTTGACCTCGTCCGTGATGCGGTCGCCGCCGCCGCCGCGCCAGTCTTCGACGAAGGTGTCGAAGTCGTCGAGCGCTGCCTGGCCGGTGATGATATTGACAAAGATCTCGGCTTCCAGGCCGTCCAGCGATGCGCCAGCTCGTTCCATCGTCCGCGTCGGGAAGGTGGTGAAGTGGTTGCGGATGCCGTCCTCTTCCCAGTGTTCAACCGCGAAGACATTGGCATCGTCCCACATGACCGAGAGTTCGTCGCCGCCGAGGAAGGCCTCCATATAAGCATCGCGCTCGTCCTCGGGCAGATTGGCCCAAACTTCGCGGCGATGCTTGATCCAGTTGGTCTCGAAACGCGGCTCTGTCAGGGCGCTGCCGTTGGTGCCGGGCGGGCCCCAAATATGCTTGTTGCCATCGTAGCCGGAGGCCAGATCCAGGTTGGCGCCCATGGAGTCGACTTCGCCGGCATCGTCCCGCCAATAGTAGTCCGTGCCTTCGAAGCCATGGTAGCGATTCTCCGGATTCTGCAGCAATTCCGCCCACCAGCCGATTTGCTTCAGCACCAGGTCGACATGCTCAAAGCCCTTGCGGAAGCAGAATACGCTATCGACGACCGGGTTGCTCCAGGCTTTTTTCTTGATGCCGGTCGGCCCTGCCGGGATATCACCCCAGGTCCAGCGCGCGCTGGGATCGTTGGTGACGCTATCCGGCAAGCCGAAGAGCGCGGCGAAAGCCGGTGACATGGTGATGCCGCAGGTATTGGCGCCGATCTGGCCGAAGGCGGTCTGCGGCGGCCGCAAGGTGAAATAATCTTGCGCGAAGATGCCTTCGGCGTACCATTGCCGCAATAGGCCCAGCACTTCCTTGATCTCGGGCAAGACGCTGTTGTATTGCAGGTCGCCGCTGGCATCCGGCGTCCAGTATCCAGGAATGACGCCCCAGGCGCCAAAGATGGGATCGAGCGAGCTGTACCAGGTGACCAGGTTGTTGGCCGCTGCGATGCCAATTGTGCTGCCATCGGGGCCCGCGCCCAGGTCGGCTTCGACGAAGGCCTTGGCGACCGCGTAGAGTTCATCGACCGTGCTCGGAATCGGCATGCCTACGGCGTCCAGCCAGTCTTGGCGGATCCAGAGCAGCTTGTCATTCTGGGCCGCCTGCTCGGTGTGCGGCAGCCCCATCTTGCGCCCGTTGACTTCCGCGTGCTGCCAGGCCGCGCCACCGCCGAAGCTCCAGGCCTCCTTGAGCCAGACCGGATGCGCCACGGCGTCCCAGACATCGGTGATGTCCTCCACCAGGTCGTTCTCGAGCAGCTCGCCATAGATCTGCAGCGGCACCGTCTCCATGAAGTCGGGCAGTTCGTTGCTGGCGATGGCGAGGTTGTACTTCTGGAGGACTTCTTCTTCGTTATCGGTCCAGCTGAAAGCCAGCTTCCAGATGATGCCGGTCACGGCGGCGTTCAGGCGGGTGAAGTTGGAGTTCTCGATATCGTCGCCATCGGCGAATTCCCAGGGCCCGCGCCGGCTGCCAGTGATCGTCACCGGTGGATCGACCGGCATGCCCTCTGGGATTGGCGGCAATGTCGTCGTCCAGCCGCGCGGATTACCCGGGCTGCCCGGATGCAGCTCAGCCGGGATGCCGCCCATATCTTGCGCCAGGACCGGCGGCACACCATAACGCGCCATCATCATCGCCGCCAGGCCAGCGCCGCTAAACCGCAGGAAGTCCCGACGCGAGGGCTTCAAGGCCAATGGTTCGTAGCGGAATCTCTTGTTCATGATCGCTCCTCAACAATACTCAACGCTAATCCGTATACGAGAGCATGTCGTGCCATCGTCACCTCCTCATTTGTCTGCGGGAGCAGGACCGCGGTCAGTTTCGGCAGTCAGGGAAATCACCGTCTGCCAGACTTCGCTGCTGAACTGAATGTGGTCGCGCATCAAGTCGCCGGCAGCATCGGCGTCCCCCCTTGCTATCGCGCGATAGATGGCTTCGTGCGTGCCGCCTCCTTCCGCCTGCGCCGGCAGGCTGTCCGAATGCGTCTCTTGCAAGACTTCTTCCAGCAGATCAATGAGATTGCCCACAAACTGCGCGATGATGGCGTTCTGGCTGGCGTCGCCAATGCGTCGGTGGAAGTTCATGTCGGCCTTGAGGTAGTCGCGCGTCCGATCCATACTGGCTTGCATCGCCGCCAATTCGGCTTTGATGGCGCGCAATTGCGCCGGCGTCGTGCGCTGCGCAGCCGCCCGCGCCGCCTCAACTTCGATCATCATGCGCGCGTCCAGCAGCTCAATCAGCGTGCCGCCCCAGGCGGACAGGCTCAGCCCAAGGATACGCCCGAAACTGGCGCCGGTATTGGTCGTGAGAAAGGTGCCCTCGCCCACGCGAGATTCCACCAGGCCGACCGCCTCCAGCACCTTCAGCGCCTCGCGCACGCTATAGCGGCCCACGCCCAGGGCATCGGCCAAGGCCCGCTCCGAGGGCAGCCGGTCGCCCAAGCGCACGACGCCGGACGTGATGTAATTCTTCAATTGCTCCAGGGTCTGGTCTTTGACCGAGGCTCTTTTGATGGCTTGCAAGCCGGAAATGCTCGGTGAAGAAACTTTCACGGTTGCCCTCGCTTTGACCGCAGCGCGATTGGTCAGTGGTGTTACCAATTCTACGTGATGTTGTCGCGGCTGTCAAATTATCGGGTTTGGCTATATAACAGGCGCACGAACAGAGGATACCGCTTGCATTGGCCGGGCTAAGCCGTTAAGCGTTCGGCGGCGCCCAAGCCTGCGACTCTTGGCGTTCGACCAGCGTATTACGCCCTGTAGCCATCTTGAGGAAGAAAATACCATGCCAAAGACGCTGATGTGTGATCCACGACTCTTGCAGAAGGACCTTAGCGGCCGCGTCTATATCGTCACCGGGGCGAACTCGGGCACGGGCTTGGCAACGAGCGAGCAATTGCTGCGGCAAGGCGCGCATGTCGTGGGCGCTTGCCGGCGTGTGCATGCGGGTGAAGCAGCCTTCGCTAGCTTTGGACGTCTGCCCGGTTCAGCCCAGATCATGCAGCTGGACTTGGCCAGCCTGAATTCGGTACGGCAATTCGCGGAAGACTTCCTCGGCCGGCACGAGCGGCTGGACGCGCTGGTCAACAATGCGGGTTTGGTCACAGCGGAGGGGCGCTCGGAAGACGGTTTCGAGATTCAGTTCGCCACCAACCATCTGGGCCACTTTCTGCTCACAGAGTTGCTGCTTGATATGCTGAAAGCGAGCGCTCCGTCGCGCATCGTCTGCCTGTCCAGCGTCGTGCACGCCGGGCGCGGCCAGCCCGTCACCATAGATTTCGACGACCTGCACTTTGACAGAAAGCCATATAGCGCCATGGCGGCTTATGCGCAATCGAAGCTGGCGAACGTCTTGCACGCCAAGGAGCTGGCGCGCCGGCTGGAAGGAACGAACGTCACAGCTTTTTCGGTTCATCCCGGCTGGGTGCGTTCCAATTTCGGCGCCGGCATCATGCCGGGCTGGCTGCGCGGAGCGATGAATCTTGGGCTTCGGCCCTTCAGCGGCTTCCTCGGCGTTATGTCGCCCTATGATGGCGCGCAGACGACGCTGCATTGCTTGCTCGACGATGACGCGCCCAGGCATAGCGGCGCGTATTTCAGCCAGAACAGCATCCTCTACCCCAAGCGCGAAAACCGGCCCGGCGGCTGGCCGATGGCATCGCCCAATCCCAATGCGCATGATGCAGCCTTGGCGCAGCGACTATATGAACTAAGCGGCGAGTTGGTCGGCCTCAACGGCTAGCGAGTGCCCGCGTCAAGCCGCGCGGCGCATGTCACTTGGACGAGCCGGCCGTCAGCCCGCTGACCAGGTAGCGCTCGAGGAAGAGATAGGCGCAGACGATCGGCAACATCGCGATCAGCGAACCGGCCATGATTTCATTCCACTCGGTCAGGTACTCGCCTTTCAGCGATGCCACGCCGACATTGACTGTCCAGGCCTTTTGATTCGCCACCAGGAAGGTGCGCGCGAAGACAAAGTCATTCCACGACAGCACAAAGCCGTAGAGCGTGGTCGCCGCCAGGCCCGGCGCCGAGAGCGGCAGCACGACCCGCAACAGCGCGCTCAAGGGCGTGCAGCCGTCGATCATCGCCGCGTCTTCCAGTTCAGCCGGAATGGTGTCGAAATAGCCCTTAAGCATCCAGACGGCGAAGGGCGTGATGAAGGTCGCATGGGCCAGCACCAGCGATTTCAAGTCGCCGATGAGTTGCAATTGGCGAAAGCTGACGAAGAGCGGAATGATGATCAGCGTGCTGGGCAGCATGCGGCTCATCAAGAAAAAAAGCCCGATCGCCTGGGAGCCGCGCGCTCGTATGCGGGAGATGCTGTAGCCCGCCAAGACGCTGACAAACATGGATAGCGCGGTCGACGAGACGGCGACAATCGCCGAATTCCACAACCATAGGCCGATAGGGCGTTCCGCGAAAATCGCTTGGTACGCGGCGAGGGTCGGCTCCGGCTGAACGAAGACCGGCGGGAAGCGGCGCAGTTGCGTCGCCGGCGCCAGTGAGGTGTTGAACATCCAATAAAGCGGGAAGACCAGAATAACGATGACCGCGACGACCACCGCGTATAGAATGAGAGACTCCGTCCGGCTGCGCGCCATGGTCGCCTTGGTCTCGCTAATAGATGGGCTGGTCGCTGCGCCGCACCATGAACCAACTGGCGACGATGCTGATGACCAGTGTGACCACGCCGATGGCCGCGGCGTAGCCAAAGTCGTGGAATTTGAAGGCTTCTTGATAAGTCATGATGGCCAGGGTCTGCGTCGTGCGCTGCGGGCCGCCGCCGGTCAAAATGTATATGATGGGAAAATCGCGGAAGACCCATAGCATGATGAGGATGAGGGCGATACCGCGAACCGAGCGCAAGCCCGGCAGCGTGATGTAGCGGAAGCGATTCCAGGCGTTGGCGCCATCAACCTTGGCGGCGTCGTAGAGTTCCAGCGGGATGGACTGCAAGCCCGCCAGCATGATGACGGAGATGAAGGGATAACCCTTCCACACCATCACCACCACGATGACGAAGAAGGCCGCGCCCGGCGTCGAGAGCCAGGGGATCATCTCGCTGCTCAAGCCGCTGCGCACCAGCGCCCAGTTGATCAGGCCGAAGGAGCTGTCAAAGAGCCACCACCAGATGATGGCCGCCATGACCGATGGCACCGCCCAGGGCACCGCCACCAGGATGCGCGCCACCTTGCGGCCGGCAAAACGCTGATTGACCAGGACCGCGGTCCCCAGGCCGATGACGTAGGACAGCAAGGTCACGCTCGCGACAAGCGTAATCGTCACCCAGATCGCCTGGAAGAATTCGCCCGATTGAAACAGCTCCTCATAATTTGCCAGCGTGAGCGGCGCGCGCGACCGCCCCAGTTTCGCGATCTTGATCTCCTGAAAGCTCAAGTCGATGGCCGAGACGATTGGGTAGACGATGATGGCGGCTGTCAGCAGCACTGCCGGCAGCAGCAGCAAATACGCGAAGAGATGCCGGTTGCCGGGCTGCCACAAACTCCAGCGCGGTATGCTGCGATGAAGGACGCTCAATTCCGAAGCCGCATGTCCGGTAGTTGTGCGGGACATCCGCTGCGTGCCTCATGAAAGCGCTCGAATGACGCATAGAGGGTAGGGACAGGCGCCTTACCCTCTATTTGATTGAAGCGCAGGGTCTCCGCGCTAACTAGCCGCCGGCTTGAAGCTCAAGGGCCAGATCATGCAAGCCCGCGACAATTTCAGCCGGATCGACATTATCGGCCACCATGCGCTGCGCTTCTTCGCGCACCACTTTGGCGAATTCGTTGTAGACGATTTCCAGGCCGGTGGGGCTACGGTCGATGCCATTTGCCGAAGCCGTATTCTGCGATTCGAGCAAAAGATCGACATGCGGTATCGCATCGTAATACTCGTCCACCAGTGTGCCCGGGCGGGGCGCCGGCTGGCCGACATGCAAGCCGAATTGCACCTGCCATTCATGCGACGTAACCAGCTCGATGAAGTCCCAGACCAGCGCCTTCTTTTCGTCGCTGATCTCGCTGGCCATGGCGATGACATTGCTGGCGCCGCCCACCGGAACATCGAAGGGCACGCGCACGACGCGCAATTGCTCTTGAATCTCTGGCTCGGCGCGCAGCACAAAGCCGTAAATCCACGGTCCCTCAAGTTTGGTCGCCAACTTGCCTTCCATCATCAGTTGGCGGCAATCACCCGAGGCCAGGTCCAGCGGCGTCAAGCGCTCATCGAGGATGGTCTTCCAGCGCGTGAATCCTTCCACCATCTCCGGCGTATTGATGTTCACTTCGCCTTCGGAAGTCGTCCAATAGGCGCCGGCGCCGACGACATAACTCAGCATCTGGGAAAGATACTGGCTGCCTTCAGCCGTGTGATGGCAAGCGCCCCATTGATCAACGATGCCATCGCCATCGGTGTCCTTGGTGGTCGCTCGCAGCACTTCAATGTACTCATCCCAGTTGGTGGGCGCGTCGAGCATAGCCTCTTCCAATATGGCGTCGTTCACGACCATGACGAAGCCGAAGAATTGCAGCATGATGCAGGCTGTCTGCCCGTCCCAATGGCACTTTGCCTGGCCCGCCCAGCCTTCCAGGTCGAGCTCGGCATTATCGATCCAGGGACCCAGGTCTTCCATCCAGCCGGCATCGGCGAATTGCTGATACTCGAACGAGGCGAGGTGAACGATCTCGGGCGGCGTGCCACCGGCAAAGAGCGTCAAGAATGTATCGGCATATTCGGGCCGCGCCACCTTGGTGAACTCAATCGAGACACCTTCGTGCGTACTCTCAAATTCTTCGATGGCGGCGCGCCACCAATCGCCGACCGGCTCATCAACCTGCCAGGATATCAGCGTCAGCGTCGTGTCCTGCGCTTGAATGCCCAGCGGCACCATCGCCAAGAGCAAGACAAAGAGCGCGATGATCCGTGATGTACGTCGAAAAAACATGATGCTTCCTCCTTAAGTAAGCGGTGTGTTTGGCGGCCTCGACACAAACTAGCTGATTTGAGCGATTATCGACTCGCCGCACAACGGCATTATAACGGGTTAACCGGTCATCTCCAAAATCTGAACGCCCCAGAGCCGGTCCATGGCAGAATCCTTTTCCACCGAGTAGACCGAGGAATGAGCGTATACTGAGGTATTTATCTGGTTTAATGCATTCAGGCTTTGGCTTGAGCACAAGACGCATGCCGCGGCAGATACGACCTGTGGGGCGACTTTACGGCTCGCCCGTACGCGCAATCTACTTTACTCGGATTCTGGCCGGCAAGCACAAGAATTGGATTTCGCAGCTCAATATAACGGAAGAAAAAGCGTCCGAATTACACCCCTAATCCGGACGCTCGTTACAGTGATTTCGGCACCTTCGCTGTCAACATAGGCGAATTGCGCACTGGCGCGTCCACCCTCAAACGAGACGCTTCACGCAGCCGAAACTGCGCACAGTATACCGCAGCTTGAGCCCGATGCACAAGCTAATTTCTGTTTTCCCAGCCTGAAAAGTCGCTTATCCCCGCCGCCATTCCCGCTGACGTTTTCGTCGAATCAAGCGGTTTCGGGGATGTCAGCGGCGTGCGCCGAGCAGGGCTCGCGCTACAGCACGCGCCGGAAGAAGTCCAGCATCGCCTCGACCATGGCCGGCAGATAGGCATGGCCGACACCCTCATACAGCTCCAGCCGCAAGTGGTCAGCCGCGCCTTGAGCCCGATAGAATTCGCCGGCGAACTTCATCACTTCGAGGATGCCACTCAGCGGCGAAAGCGGGTCGCTGTCGCCAGTCAGAATCAGCTGATGCCGCGGCGCGGTCAAGGCGACGATATGCTCCATGTCGAGGCCCGATGCCAGCATGCCGGGCACATAGTAGTAGATGCTATGCCCGCGATAGTAGCCGCTGTCAGCGAAGTCGCGATAGCGCGTCAGCTGCGAGATGGGCACGACCGCCTTGACCGATTCGTCGAGCGCCGCGACCCAGGTCGAGCGTGAGCCGCCCAGGCTCATTCCGGCCGCCCCGATGCGCCGCGCGTCGACTTCGGGCCGGCTGCGCAGGTACGCCAGCGCGCTCAAGTCATCGTGCAACATCATGCCCCAGAGCGTCCGCCCTTGCCACAAGAACTGCTTGAAAAGCGACAGCTCTGCAGCCGCGCCGCTTTCGGCTGAGCCGGCGGGCCCCTGATGTTCGCGCTGTCCGAAGCCGTAGGCGTCAATCGCCATCACCACGAAGCCGGCCTCGGCCAGAGCGATGCCGGGCGCGTAGCCATTCTCACGCACGCGCAAGGCCGCGTCTTTGCCCAGCCCGTACTTGCCGCCGTGCTCGTGATGATAGAGCACCGCCGGCGCCGGGGAAGCCACGCCTTTCGGCAGCAGCAGGTAGCCATAGACCTCGTCGCCGATGCCGTTGACGAAGGAGAAATGCTCAAGCGCAAAAGTCGCCTGGTCGCGCTCCGCAATGAGTGTGACTTGAGGCAGCTCGGGCGCGGGAATGTCACCCAGCATGGTCCAGAGCTGCCGCCGCGTCTCGGCCGGATTAAGCATCATGTCCATTCGATCAAAATACCCAGCGCTTCCTTGTCCCAGTCCGCCAGATGCTTGTACGCATCAGGAAACTTGCGCCAATTATAACGATGGGTGGTCAGCGGCGTCACATCGACGCGCCGGCGCGCCAGCAACTCGAGGCAAACTCGATGTTCGCTGATTTGCGTCCAGTAGCCCGGGCTATTCTCTTGCAACGGCCGCGTAATCTCGTGCGCGCCGATGATTTGCAGTCCCTTGCGATGCACATCACGATAAAAATTGACGCGCTCCGTATCGCCCCGCGGGCTGCCCAGCAGAACCACGCGGCCCTTATCAGCGGCAAGCTGAAAGGCCGTCACGACCAGTTGCGGCGCGCCCGTCGCCTCGATGACGACCTGCGCTCCAGCGCTCCCCAGCCGCGCGCGCAGCTCCGCCGCCAGGTCAGCGCTGCCCGGGATGACATCATCGGCGCCGACTCGCCGCGCCAAAGCCAGCCGATCGGCATCCAGATCCACGCCGATGACGGGCAAGCCGCCGCTGAGCTGCGCCAGCCGCAGCGCCAAGATGCCGATGATGCCCGCGCCCAGCACAACGACCGACTCGCCCAGCTCAATACGCGCCTTGCGCACCCCCTGCATGGCGATGGCGAGCAGGTTGAAAAAGGCCGCCTCTTCGTCCGACAGGGCGTCCGGCAAAGTGTGGCAAGCGCTCGCGTCAACCACCGCATGTGAAGCATGTTGCGCCGGGCAAGCTACGCGATCACCCGCTCGCAAGGTCGTGACTCCAGCGCCGCAAGCTTCGACCTCGCCGATGAAGCTGTAACCGGGATACAGCGGATACGCCGCGTCAGTATTGTCGAGGCCCAGGTAAAAAGCGCGCTCTGTGCCCGGGCTGATGAGCGTCCTCCGCGCTCGCAAGATCACCTGTCCCGCGCCCGGCCGGCTCGGCTCATAGGCCTCCAGCGCGACCTGCCCCGGCGCCGTGACGACAGCGCGTGCCCCTCGCATTACTTCATGCCGGTGGTGGCGATGCCGGTCGTGATGAAGCGCTGCAAGAAGGCGAAGACCAGCGTGATCGGCAGCAGCGTCACCACTGTCATCGCCAGCACATAATGCCACTGAATCTGCAGCTCGCCCTGGAAGGCGTTCAGCCCGACCTGCAGCGTGAAGTAGTCATTCTGGCTCAGCACAATCAGCGGCCAGAGGAAGTCGTTCCAGCGCCACATAACCGAGAAGATCGCCAGCACCGCCAGGGCCGGGCGCGCCAATGGCAGGATGATGCGCCAATAGATATGCCATTCGCTGGCGCCGTCGATGCGCGCCGCGTCGAGCAGTTCATCGGGGATCGTCAGCATGTATTGCCGCAGCAAGAAGATGCCGGTGGGCGTGGCCGCGCCGGGGATGATGACGCCCCACAAGTTGTTCTTCCAGCCGATGCTGGTGATGACCAGGAAGACCGGCACCAAAATCACCGTGATCGGGATCATCAGCGTCGAGATGAAGAGCACAAAAATGGCGTCGCGCCCCGTGAAGCGGTACTTGCTCAGCGCGAAGGCCGCCATGCTGTTGATGATCAGCGTGATTGCCGTCGCCACCGTGGTGACGACCACGCTATTGCGCAGGTAGGTGAAGAAATCGAAGTTCTCCAGTTCAATCAGCGGGTCGAGGTAATTCTCCCAAGCCAGCCGGACCTCTTCGACTGGTTCGCGTTGGCGTATGTTGACCTTGACTATTTCCGCTGTCGGGTCGGCCGGGTCAACCATCTGCGCCTCAATGCCGACGCGCCGCAGCTGCGCCATTTCACGTAAGCTGCCATCGTCCAGCGTCACGCTGAAAAGCGGCAGCGGCTTGTCGTAGCCCTCGACTTCAACCTGCACCTGCTGATAGGGCAGCAGTGGCGGCGGATACTTCACCAGGCCGGCTTGCGTCTTGAAAGACGAGGCCACCAGCCACAGCACGGGCCCGAACATCAGGATGGTGCCGATGGTCAGGTACAAGTAGGTCAGCCCGTCGGCCGTATTGAAACCGACGCGGCCGCTGCGCAAGCTGAGGAATTGCCGGATGCTGATGCGTTCGGCGCTCATGAAACCCGCCCTAAGCCAGGCTGGACTGGTTGCCCAGCCGCAATTGCAGCAGCGTCAGTATCAGCAGCGATACGCCCAGCACCATCGAGGCCGCCGCCGACAAACCGAATAGCTGAATCTGATTCGAGAAGCCGGTGGTATAGATATACTGCACCATCAGTTGTGTGCGCGTGCCCGGTCCGCCGCCGGTCAACACATAGATATGATCGAACATCTGCACCGCGCGGATCAGCGAAAGCACCAGCACCACGAACATGGTCGGCATCAGCAGCGGCATAGTGACGAAGCGGAAGTCCTGCCAGCGATTGGCGCCGTCGATGGAACTGGCTTCGTACAACTCGGGCGGGATGGATTGCAAGCCGGCCAGCAGAATCAAGGTGTAGAAGCCCATCAGCGCCCAAATGCTGACGAAGACGACCCAGAACATGGCCCAACCGGTATCCAGCAGCCAGCGCTTGCTCTCGCCGCCGAAGAGCTCGACGATGGCGTTGAGCACGCCTTCATGCTGCAAGACCCACTTCCAGATCAGCGCCACCACCACCGGCGACAGCAGCACCGGATAGAAGAAAACGCTGCGGAAGAAGCCGCGCGCCACGATGCGTTGATTCAACACCAGCGCGGTCAGCAGGGAGAATAAGACGATGCCGGCCACCTGCAGAATCACGAACTGAATCGTATTGAAGATGCCGCGCCAGAACAAGTCTTCCTGGCAGCTGTTGGGGTGGGTGAAATTCTCACAATCGAAGAGCGTGGCGAAATTATCCAGGCCGACGAAGGGCCGGTCCGCCGGGAAGAGTTTGGTGCCGCCTGTCATCGCGTAATAGAAGTTGAGCAGCATGGGGAACAAAACAAAGATGCCGAAAATCACTAAGTTGGGCAACACAAAAAAATAGCCCATGCGGTCAATGCCGACGCGCTGTTGAATGGGCTTGAGGATGCTATCAACCGCCGATACCAGCAGCAGTAACAGCGGTCGCGTTATTGGATCGAGGATGGCAAGTAATCGCACGCGGTTGCCTCTGCTTAGCCTCCCCCAGTCCAAACCCCTCCCGCACGAAGTGGGAGGGGCTCAAAGTCTGATCATCCGCTCAGAAAGCTCCCCTTCCCTCCTTGTGGGGGAAGGGGCCGGGGGATGGGGGCTGTGTGCAATTAGCCCTGCTCAGCCAACGCGGTATCGACATCGTCCTGGATGCGGTCGATGGCTTCATCCACGGTCAACTCGCCCACCATCGCCTGCGTCAGGCGGTCGCGGGTGGCGTCGAAGAGCACGCGGTTGAAGGCGTAGGCTTGCAGGTCGAAGGCCGTCTGCTCCAGCGTGCCGACTTGCCCGACGAATACGCCCAGCGAGTCCTTGGCCAGCTGCAAGTCGGTATCGAAGTCAACACCGGCAGCCGAAAGTCCAGCGTGCGCCGGGATGAAGAGCGTGCGCGCCGCGAATTCGCCCAGCACGTCCTGGCTGGCCAGGTATTCCATCACGCGCGCTACTTCGTCGGGGTGCTCAGTCCCGCCGATGCCAACCAGCGCCGCGCCACCGGGCATGCCGGTGCAGCCGCCGGGGCCGCAGGGGTTGGGCACCGTCTGCCAGTCAAAGGCGTCGCCGATTTGCTCGCTGAATTGGCCGACTTGCCAACTGCCCGACATGTAGAAGACCAGCTCGGCATTGGCGAATTCTTCATTGGCGCCGGCGTAACCTTCGCTCAGCGGCCACATCTCCGGGTGCATCGTGCCGTCCAGATGCCAGCCGACGAAGCGCTCCGCCATATCACGGAAGCCCTCGTCCATGACGGTCGGGTGGCCCATATCGTCGAAGTACATCGCGCCCGAACTGATTGCGGGGCCGGCGAAGCGGTGACCGCTGCGGTCCATCGCCATCGGGTAGGGGATCTCCAGCGCTTCGGCGACTGCTACGGAGGCCGCCGCCCACTCGTCCCAGCTGACCGAATCGGACATATCGCTGGGCACATCAATGCCGGCTTGCTCAAAGAGCGTGCGGTTGATGAAAGGACCGGTGATCGTCAGTTGTGTCATGAAACCGGGGATGCTGGAATCGTCGCCCGGCAGGCGTTTCCAGTTGAGGAAGGGACCGAAGTTGTCTTCCCAATAAGCCGCGTCGCTGAGGTGGGGCGTCATGTCCAGATAGTACTCCGCCAGGCCGCCCAAGTCGGTGACGCGCGCCATGTCGGGGCCTTCGCCAGCCGCCAGATCCAGCGGCAGGTTCTCCAGGATCGCGCGGTAAGGCACCGTGTCGATCTCGACGCTGATATCGGGGTTGTCGGCTTCGAAACGATCCAGCAAGTCCCGCAAGACTTCGCCTTCGTTGCCATCGTCGTACCAGCGGATCCGCAACTCGACCATGTCTTGCGACAGGGCCGGCAGCGCTGCCAGCAGCAAGGAAAGGATGAGCAGTACAGCCAGAATTTTGCGCATTATGTTGTCTCCTAATGCTCGTCAACCGAAAGATGTGAGATTTGCTTGCGACTAGAAATGGACACCGTCAGTCTCGTCAGGCGGGATGGCTCTGCGTGGCGGCGGCGCGCCTTGACGTCAGGTTCTTCTAGCGAAACAGCCGCGCCATTCTAGTCGAGAGCGAATCTGCTGTCAAGCGACGCCGGGCGCCTTCACGCAGCAGTGTCCAGCTATCGGCGCCAGGCTGTTGTTACTCCGTAGGCGGGACTGCTATAATGGCGTTCTTGTCTCGTTCAACGTTAGAAAATGGGGAGGCTATACCAGCTTGCTCAGCGTATCTGCCGCGGCAGCGCGCGCCACCACCGCCCTCTTCCTGCTAGTCCTGCTCGTCGCCGTCTCAAGCGCCGCGGATGACGTGGCCGAGGCAGCCTGCGCCGAAGACGCGCTCAACGTCGGCTTCTACGCCTTCTTTGATCCGGTAAGTTACAGCGCCGACCCGGACCCCGACGCTGAGGGCTTCAACACACATCTGGGCTACGAAGCGGATTTGCTGACCGCCCTGGAAGCGATGCAAGGCGCCGGGCTGACATTTGCGCGCCAGGCGATCCCGGCCTGGGAGGGCATTTGGTTGGCATCGGCCAGCCCGCTGTACGACATCGTCGGCGGTGGCATCACTATCCTCGACGCGCGCCGCTACGACGAAGCCGGCGTCCAGCAGATCACCTTCACCTCCGGCCACGTGAGCTTTCGCCAATCCCTGCTGGTCCGCGCCGATGATGTCGACCGGCTCGACAGCTATGACAAGCTCACCAGCGCGGTGACGATCGGTGTTCTACCCTACAGTACGGGCGAGACGCGCCTGCTACAGATCACGGGCTATGTCGACGCGGACGGCGTGCTTGCGCCCGGCGTCACGGTGGTAACGCCTGACGGCCAGATCGTCGCCGACGGCAGCGCCGACTTCTTCATCACGCCGGCAGGAGAATCGCCCGCGTTCGCGTCACGGACGGCGCTGGAAACGCCGAACGAATCTATGCCGCATGTGCGCTACCTTGGCGGTGAGGCCGGCGAGAGCGAGCTGATCGAAGCCCTGTATAACGGCGAAGTCGACGGCTTGGCTCGCGGCATGCTCGGCAATCTCGCCGCTGCTTTCGCCTCTGACGGCGGCCTCGTGGTCACCGCCGCCGACCACAAAATCGAGCGTGGCGGCTTCACGCTGGACGTCGACGATTCGGAACTGGCGGCTTGCCTTGACGAAAAGATAAACTGGCTGACGCTGGACGGGACCATCGGCTATCTGGAATGGCTGACGGCGCCGGATATTTTCATGGAGCGCGCCCAATTGTGGAACGAAGCACGGCTGAATACTTAGCCGCCTGAGCGCGGCGCGCCATCCCGTGACACAATCAGCAGAATACCTTTGGGAGAAACAACATGCCAATTGGAACGCAGAACCAAGCCATCGCCGGCCTCGGCAGCCACCATATCGCCATCCAGACGATCGACTACGAAGCGTCCGTCGCCTTCTATACCGAAGTGATGGGCATGACGCGGGCCGTCGAATTTAACGCCGGCGAACGCCGTGTCAGCCTGCTCGATATCGGCGACGGCAGCCACCTCGAGTTATTCGAGCCCACCCCCGGCAGCAACCCCGCTGGCGACGCCAAAGGCAATGTCGTCTTTCACTTCGCCTTGGCCACCAGCGATATCGAGACGGCGCTGGAGCGGGTGCGCGCCGCCGGCAGGGAAATCACGGTGGAGTTGAAAACGCTCGACCTGGGCCCCTGGAATGTGTCGATCGCCTTCTTCAAGGGCCCCAGCGGCGAAGTGGTCGAGTTCTTTCAGGTCAACGAGTAAATTCAGCTCAGCCGCCGCCCGCGCGAAATCTCTTGCCTGCCGTATTCCTAATCTCCCGCTTCCCGTCGAATCCTGTAGGGCTTGTCCGGTACTTAGTCCGATTTGCGCGCTTTTTCTACCTCACCCCCCGGCCCCCTCTCCGAATCATCAGAGAGGGGGAGCTAAGTGGGTGCGCACTCAATAGCATTTGCTCCGAAATTTGGCTGCTTCTGAAAAACCAACGGGGCAATTTAGTCCGAGACGCGCTTCCCCCCGTTGATACGAGGGGATTGAGGCGGGTAGACCTAAGCCGAGAGCGCATAATTTAGTAGCGGACAAGCCTTGTAGGGGCGAGACTTGTCGGCGGTCAGTGTCTACGCGACCCCGCCCTCTCTGCGTACTCTTTTTTCCTCGGTGCCTCGGTGGCAAAAGTGTAGATCCTCCGCCAAGTCGCGTCGGACTTGGCACCAATCAGACCTCGACGTAAATCGCGCCGTCTCGAACGACGACGGGATACCGCCGCAACTTGCTGCGGTCCGTCAAGCATTGGCCGCTGAGCAAGTCGAATTCCCAGCCATGCCAGGGGCAGCGCAGGATCTCGTTCTCCCGCCCCCAGATGAACTCGCCCGGCTGGCTGGGCAGGGTCGTGCCGCTGAGCTTGCCGCGGCAGACGGGCGCGAACTCGTGCGGGCACAAGTTGAGCACCGCCACAATCTGCGCGCCCGTGTTGAAAACGCCGATCGACTTGCCCGCCGCTTCCGTGATGACACCCTCGCCGACCGGCAATTCGTCCAGCGCGCTGACGTAATGCTCTGCTTTAGGTGACACTGTCTGCCCAACCTCGATCCCAAACACATCCAGCGCGTTCTGATACATCACGGCATCGCGCAACCGCGGGTCAAGTTGACGCAGGGCGAAATCTGGCGTGTCGCCATCCCAATGCGGGTAGTCGCTGGAGAACATCAGCATCTTTTCGGCGTTGAACATCCCCAGCACCTGGCGGAATTGCCGGCTGTCTTCCGGCTCCTCTATCGGCTGCGTCGTCAGCAACACGTGCTCTTCGATGATCTCGCTCGGGCGCCGCGTCAGCCAGGGCGTGGTCGAGCGCAGCGATTTCCAATTCTTGTCCAGCCGCCACATCAACGCCGGCAGCCAAGCCACCCCGCCTTCGACCAGCACGAATTTCAGCGCCGGGAACTTCTGAAACACGCCCTCGACCACCATGCTCACCAACTGCGTCATATACGATGTCGCCAGCAGCGTATGCCATTCGAGGTAATTGGCCACCATGCCAGCCGTTCCGCCCGAACCGGCGATGCCAACGCCCTCCAGCCCGGGATGAATCGCCACCGGCAAGTTGTATTGCACGGCGGCCTCATAGATGGGGTGAAAGTAGCTGTGCCCCAGGGGAAAGGGCGAGCCGCTGACCATCAGCACTTGCGCCACCCGCGGATGCCCGCCCAGCCGATGTATCTCCGCCACAGCCAGCTCGATATTGCTGAAAGCGACCATGATCGACGCCAGATAGCGCGCGTCAACCGGCAGCCAGTCTTCCACAAAATGCGTGTTGATCGCCGAGAGCGCAGCCGCCGAGTAATGCGCGTCCGGCGATACACAGTGCTCCATCGCTTCCATCGGGTTGAGCACGGCGTAGTCAATGTCATAGACGTCAAGGAAGTGGCTCGCCAGGGTATCGGGGAAGCGCTCGATGCGCCGCCCGTCTTCGGTGATGCTGTCGGCGCGCATCACGCCGTTGGGGTTGAAGTAGTTGGGGTGGCCCGCGCCGCGGTCGCCGCGCAGATACCGCGAGCGCCACGGCTCCTCCATATATTCGCCCACTTGCTCGTGGATCGGCACCGGATGCAGGTCGGCATCAATGATCATCTTGGCTTGGGCATGGGCGTCTCGCCTATCAGCGTTGCTCTATGAACTATAGCACACTGTTTGCTTATTCTCTTTCGATGTGCCACACTGTCCTTGCTGACCGAACTGTATTTGGCGAAGAGACTGAAGAAAGGACAAATCATGAAAGTCAGACTGCTGTTACTTCTACTGATCGCTGCGCTTGTCGTGCCAATCGCGCAGGCGCAAGACCCGGTCACGGTGAAACTGTGGATGCACAACCATGCGCCGCGCATCGCCATTGACGAAGAGTTGATCGCCGAGTTCATGGAAGAGAACCCGCATATCACCGTCGAATACGAAATCGTGCCCGATTACTTCACCGCCCTGCAGACGGCGCTCGCCGCCGGCGCCGGGCCCGATGTCTTCAATCAGTTCACGCTCTTCAACGCCCAATTCTACGCCATGGACATGCTGGCGCCGGTCGATCCAGTCGCTATGGGCTACCAGACGATAGAAGATGTCTACGCGCGCTACGGCGAAGGTCTGGTCGGCGAGACGGTGCTGGCCGGCAACACCTTCAATGGCGTGCTTTACGGCTTGCCCACCGAGCTCAGCAATTACGCCTGCTACACCAACGACGACCTCTGGCTGGAAGCTGGCTTGGACCCGGCGAGTGATTTCCCGAGCACTTGGGAGGGCTTGATCGACGCCGCCCTGCAGCTGACCAAGCGCGATGACGACGGCACGCTGATTCAACGCGGCTTCGACTTCAACTGGTCGGCGGCCATCTACATGATGCTGCACTTTGACCCGATGGTGACGCAGCTGGGCAACAGCATGATTGACGAAGTCACCTACACCGCCGATATCAACAACGAAAATGTCAAGCGCGTCATGCAATACTGGAGCGACATCGTCAACGTGCACGAAATCGGCGGCCCGCAATACACCGTGTCGCGCAATGCCTTCAACGCCGGCGAATTGGCCACCGAGTGCACCTTCGGCAATTGGGGCACGCCCGGCATGGAAGAAGCCGGCATCAATTACAGCATCCACAACGTCCCGCGCTGGGAAGATTCGGTCAATGACCTCGGCTTCGCCACCTACGCCTTCTACTTGCAGGTCAACGCCGATGCGCCGCGCGAAGTGCAAGAAGCCGGCTGGAAGCTCATCGCCAAGCTCACCAGCCGCCCCGATCGCTACCTGAACGAAGCGGCCCTCTTCCAGCCCATCGCCAACTATCTGGAGACGGACGAATTTCAGAACAACGAAATCATGCCCGTCTTCCTGGACGAGCTCTATCGCGGGCAGTATCACCCGCGCTTCGCCAACTTCGCCGAGGTCGGCGATGCCCTGGGCCGCGCACGTGACCGCATCGTCCTGGGTGGCGAAGACATGGATGTCGTCTTGGCTGAAACCGAAGACGAGGTCAACGCCATTCTCGAGCGCGCCCTGGCTGATATCGAGGCCGCTGGCGGCGCTTAGCGGGTGGCATCACAAGCATTGAGTCAAGCGGGTCAGCCACTGGCTGACCCCTACAGACCCCGCTAGCATTGTAATTCGTAGGGGCGATCCGATGGGTCGCCCACTGCCCTAAAGAAGCTGAGTGCATGCTCAACCTCTACCGCCGCGTATGGAGCGACAAAAATGTCATCAGCCGCCGCCAATATTGGGGGCTGATCTTCGTATTGCCTTGCGTCATCTTCTTCATTGTCTTTTTTCTGTACCCGCTGGTCACCGGCTTCTACCTCAGCCTGACGAAGTACACCCTGTTGCGGCCGCCGGTCTTCATCGGCTTCGACAATTACGCCAACCTGCTCAAAGATCGGCTCTTCCTCAAGTCGATTAGCGTCACCGTCGGCTTTGTCGTCGGCAGCACGGCGCCGACCGTCACCCTGTCGCTCTTTGTGGCTATGCTCTTCTATCAGAAATTCCCCGGCCGCGAGGGCTTGAAGCTGCTCTTCTTCTCGCCCCTCTTGCCCTCGGTCGCGGTCGTCTCAGTGATTTGGGTCGTGCTGCTGCATCCCAGCGGCATCCTGACCAGCCTCGTCCGCCCGCTGACCGGCAAAGCCGAGATCACCTGGATCCACGACATCACCCTGTCGCCCATCGTGATCGTGCTGGCGCGCGTCTGGTCCGCCATGCCCTTTTACATGCTGATCTGGCTCGCCGGCTTGACCGCCATCCCGCAAGAATTGCGCGATGCCGCCCGCGTCGACGGCGCCAACCGCCTGCAATCCTTCTGGAATGTTGAGCTGCCGCTGTTGCGCCCCACCGCCGTCTTCGTGCTGGCCGTCTCCACCATCTCCGCCTTTCAAGGTTTCACCCTGCAATTTGTCATCTCGCCCAATCAAGGCGGCCCGGTCGATGTCAACACCACCCTGGGCATCGTCATCTGGAAGTACGGCTTCCAATTCTTCCGCATGGGCGATGCGGCGGCCGTCTCCGTCTTCCTTTTCGCCTGCATCATGATCGTCACCGGCTCGCAGATCGCCTTGGGCCGCAGCGACCGATACACCACCAATTAGCGAGCGCAAAGCCATGGCAAGAACCCGTACCCCCTACGAAAGCGACGCCGCCTTTGAAGCGCGCTTGCGCAAACGCCTCAACAAGCTAATCCTCGTCTCCACAGCCGCGCTAATCGCCCTGATGTTCGGCTTCCCCATGTACTTCATGACCGTCTCCGCTTTCAAGTCGGAAGCGGAAATCTTGTCCACGCCCTTCAACTGGCTGCCGCAAGAATTCGCCGGCTTGCAACATTACGAAAGCGCCTTCGAGCGCGCGCCCATCGGCCAGTGGTACTTCAACAGCGTCTTCATCGCCGCCGTGCAAGTCGCCGCCGCCATCTTCTTCGGCGCCATGGCCGGCTATGGCTTCGCCAAATTCAACTTCCGCGGCAAGAAAATCCTCTTCGCCCTCATCCTGAGCATCATGGCCGTGCCCTTCCAGATCCTCCTGATCCCGCTCTATGTGGAGATCCGCCAATTCGGCTGGCACAACACCTACGCCGGCCTGATCATCCCCGGCTTGCTCAGCGCTTTCGCCGTCTTCATGATGCGCCAATTCGCCTTGAGCATCCCGGACGAATTGCTCGATTCCGCCCGCATCGACGGCGCCTCGGAATTCCGCATCTTCGTCTTCATCGCCATGCCGCTGCTGGCGCCGGCCTCGGCCAGCCTCGCTATCATCCTCTTTCTCTTCAGCTGGAATAATTTCCTCTGGCCCCTGGTGGTGGCGCAAGACCGCAACCTGTGGACGCTGCCCGTCGGCATGACCGTCTTCTCCCAGCCCTACCGCGGCGAACCCTCGGTCGGGCCCTCCATGGCCGTGTCGACGCTGGCGACCTTGCCCGTCGCGCTGCTCTTCGTCTTCTTCCAGCGCTACTTCATCGAGGGCATGATGGTCTCCGGCATCAAGGGATGAAGCGCCAGCGCCTGCTCGAGCTGCGCGAAATTTACCGCCGCGAACTTTTTGAGAGCGTCGTCCCCTTCTGGCTGAGCCACTCGCTGGATTACGAGCACGGCGGCCAATACAACTCGCTCGATCGCGATGGCTCGGTTTTCGACAGCGACAAGTCCATGTGGCTGCAAGGCCGCGCCCTGTGGATGTTCGCCAAGCTCTACAACGAGGTCGAGCGCCGGCCCGAATGGCTGGATGCCGCGCGCCATATCTACGACTTCATCATGCGCTGCGGCTTTGATACCGACGGCCGCATGTTCTTCGCCGTCACCGCCGCTGGCCGCCCCCTGCGCAAACGGCGCTACCTCTTCACCGAGACCTTCGCCATCATCGGGCTGGCCGAATACGCCCGCGCCACTGGCGATTTAGCGGCCCTTGACCGCGCCATCGACACTTATCGACTGGTCGTCGATCACCTGCGGGATCCGAATGCGCTGGAGCCAAAGGTCTTCCCGCAGACGCGCCGCGCCAAAGCGCATAATGTGTCGATGATCATGCTGGCCACGGCGCAAGAAATGCGCCCCGCCGCGCCAGACGACCCGCTCTATGCGCAAGTGGTGGACGATGCGCTGGACCAGATCACCAATCACTTTCTCGATGAGCAGGCGCAAGCGGTCTTCGAGGCGCGCGCCCCCGACGGCAGCCGGCTCGACACCATCGACGGCCGCAAGCTCACGCCCGGCCACGCCCTGGAATCAGCCGCCTTTGTCATGCACGAAGCCATCGAGCGCGACGACAAATCACTCATCCCGCCCGCGCTGCAGATGATCGACTTCTCGCTGGCGCGCGGCTGGGACGACGAGCACGGCGGCCTGCTCTACTTCGTCGATATCGAGGGCAAGCCGCCGACGCAACTGGAATGGGACATGAAGCTGTGGTGGCCCCATGCCGAGGCGCTCTACGCCCTGCTGCTGGCCTATCGCCTCAGCGGCGACGAGACGTATGCTGACTGGTTTGAGCGCCTGCACGCATGGACATTTCGGCATTTCCCCGACCCCGAATACGGCGGTTGGTTCGGCTATCTGCGTCGCGATGGCAGCGTCTCGACGCCGCTCAAGGGCGGCATGTGGAAAGGCTTCTTTCATACGCCGCGCGCGCTTTGGCTTTGCTGGCGGCTGCTCGGCGAGATGCTGTCCTAATCCTGCCGCGGGTTCAGGCGCGATCCCAAGCGCAGATAACGAATCTCGCCCGCCGCGCCGCGCAAAAAGTCAGCGCGCTTTCCCTTGGCGTGACCATCGAGGACGAGCAATTGATCGGGCCCGCAGCGCGCCACTTCTGCCGGCGGCGCATCAGTCACTTCCCCGTCGCTGGGAAATCCGCCGTGGTAGCGCATATCGGCGAACAGTCGCCCCTCATCCATCCACAAGTGGATTTCCCACATCGTACCCCGGTACTTGCCGATATACTGCGTCAGCTCCTCAGTCGAAGACTCGATGACCCGCGGTTCAGCTACCGCGATGCCACAAAACTCGCGCAAAACCGCCTTGTTGAAGCGCTCGTACAGCGCCGTCCCCCGGTCCCCATTCGTCATCATGCCTAGCGCCAGCTGATGATCCGGCACGAGGGTCAAAATCGCGTTCTGTCCATTGGTGCCGCCCGTATGCCAGAGGCGCGTCGCTCCCGCCTCCCCGCTGATCATCCAAGCCAGGCCGCACCATCCCCAATAGGGCAGGCTGCGCGTCTGGCGCTTTTGCATCACCGCCAGGCTCTCCGGGCGCAGCAGCGGCGACCCATCGCCCAGGTGATAGGCGCCATAACGCAGCAGGTCATGAATATGGCAGCTGATCCCGCCAGCGGCATTCATCCCGCGCGGAATCGCCCAGGGGCTCAACACGCGGTCCCCATCTTCAGTCGCTTGGTGCCCAACGGCGAAACGATGCAACATCACCTGATGCGGAAAGAAGAAGCTGCGCTCCATACCCAGCGGCTCAAAGATCAATTCCGCGATCGCCGCCTCGTAACTACCGCCCGTCAGCGCTTCAATGATCCGGCCCGCGACGCAGAACGAGGCATTGTTGTAGGAGAAATGCCGGCCCAATGGGGCCAGCTGCTCAAAATCCGCCATGCCAGCCACATATCTTGCCGCCGCGTCATCGCCGCCGCCGGTATCCGTGAAGACGTCCCCGGGCCAACCCGCCCGGTGCGTCAGCAAATGCCAAACTGTGGCACGCTCCGAGGCTGCCTCGTCCCGCACCCGGAAGTCCGGCAGATACGCGCGAACCGGCGTCTGCAGATCCAATTGCTCCCGTTCGACCAAGCGCATTATCGCCGTCGCCGTCACGGTTTTCGTGATTGAACCGATCTGAAAAATGGTCTCGTCTGTCACCAGCAGCGGATGCTCAACATTCGTCACGCCGATGCCGCCCACATAGTTCTCGCCACCGACGCTCACGCCAAATGCCGCGCCCGGCACGCCCAACTCCTCGCGCCAGTTTGCGACCTGCGCAGCGATTCCGTTGAACTTCGATTGATTGTCCGTCCCCATATCATCCGCTCCTCCAGCAAATATCGCCAATCGTCTCAGCCCCGCAACGCCGTCAGCCGGATGCTGATGCCGTTGAAAAGCACAAACAGCGCCACCAAGAGCATGATCTCCCGCGTGCCCAGCGCCGCCTGCAGCCAACCAAAACTGAAGCTCGCCGCGAACCAGCCGATATTCCACAGCGCCAGCCCGACGCTGCTGGCGATGTTGTGATGCGCCCGGTCGAGCGAAGCCAGCAACAGCGGCTGAAACAGCGGCTGCATCGTATTGCGCAGGCCGATAGCCAGGGCGTAGCACAGCACCGCCAACCACAGCGCCTGGGCCAAACTGAAGCCGATGAAAGCGACTGCGCTGGCCGCCATCAGCGCCAATAGCGCGCCCGCCCGCCCCCAACGCCCCTCCCAATGCGGGTTCAGCAGCGGCAGCAGACCCATCGCCAGCCACCCAAAGCCGATGACGCCGCCGATCGCCCCGTCGCTGATGCCGAACAGTTCGCGGAAGATCAAATTGAAGAAGGGGAAGGTCAGCCCGCCCGAGATGCCGAAGACGAATAGCGGCAGTGTCAGGCGCAAGATCCGCGACCAGGGAATCGGCCGGGCCCGGCCATCGTGCGCCTGCTTGCGTGATCCGGCGCCACCCGTCTCCGGCAAAGCCAGCACCGGCGCCACACTCAGCAGCAGCAGGCCCGCCGCGCAGAGGATAGACGCGCGATACGCCAGCGGCATCTCCTCCGCGCGCAGCCCGGCAGCGGGCGTGATGGCGAGCGCCTGGCTCAGCAGCAGCGGCAGCAGCCCGCCGACCACGCTGCCCAGCGCCACAGCGAACATGCTCACCAGATTGTGCCAGGAGAACTGGGCCGTGTGCTCGCTGGCGTCAGTAAGCGTGACCATGAAGGGCGGCTTGACGACCTGGTTGGCGCCGAAGCAAGCGCCCCAGCCAAAGCGACATAGCGCGATGACGAGCAGGTTGGGCGTCAGCGCCGTCGCCGCCACGCACAGGGCGAGGCCACCGCTGGATAGCGCGATCAGCCGCCGATTGCCGATGCGATCCGCGACCAGGCCGATGGGCAGGCCGATCATGAAGCCGCTCAATCGAGGCAAGGCTTGCAACAAGGCTATGGTCGCGCCATCGTAGCCGATGCTCACCAGGTAGAAGTTCAGCAAGATATCGGCGATGCCCAACAGCCCGATATGGAAGAGCAAGCTGTGGCACAAAAACAGCAGCACCCGCCGGTTCAAACCCGGCAAGCGCCGCCGGCTCATAACCCGCGCAGCTGCCCTCACGTCGGCACATCAGCGGCGGCGTCGCTATCAGCCGCAATCAGGTAAACGTGACGCGCTTTCCCTGTCATTTGGCGGCCTTTGCCTCGCTGCCACGGCTGGAGGATTGCTTGACACGCCTTGGCGCCGCCAATATAATCTGCGGCATTCGTTCGGCGTGTAGGCGCTAACGGAAATTATATTGACTAGCTAGACCTTTTGCAGGGCATCGCCTCAAAACGCCTTGTTTAATCCGCGCATTATTCTGCGCGATTTCACGGTAGAGCCCAATAGTGCGCGCCCCACACGGCGCCGCCGAAGGAGAAATCTGCTTGGAATCACAAACGAAGGTCGAGATCCTGCGGCAGCATAACGCCAACGTTCGGCTCAACACGCCCTTGCCCGCCCCGATGCGCCGCGCCGCGGCTGACTTCAGCGCCGACGCCAGCTACAGCCCCTTGGACGAGCGCATCATCGCCGCCGCCGCCGATGCCCTGGATGAAGGGCATACCCACTACGTCGATGTGCCCGGTATCATGCCTTTGCGTCAAGCGCTCGCAGATTTCCTCAACGCCTCAACGGCCGCCAGTTACGAGGCGAGCAACATCATCGTCACCGCCGGCGTCCAAGAGGCGCGCTTTCTGACGATCCAAAAGATCGGCGAAGACTACGAGAGCATCGCCATCCCCCAGGTCTGCCATCCCGGCGTGCAGAAGGCGCTCGGCGTGCGCCCGCGCAAGGTCGTCACGCTCCCCGCCGATAGCGCGCGTGGCTACCTGCCCGCCCTCGAAAGCATCCGCGATGCCATTGCCGGCGGCTGCCGTCTGCTCTACCTCGAATCGCCCTCGAGGCTGAGCGGCGCCGTCTATACGTCTGACGAAGTCGCCGCCATCGGCGCTGTGCTGCGCGAGCACGATGCCGCGGCCATCTGGGATCAAGGCTTGTCAGGCACGGTCGACGGCGACTACGCCTCGCTGGCAGCGGGGGAAGACGCGCCCGCTCGAATCGCTGCAATCGGCGATGGCTGGCGTGGAATGGGCCTGGGCAGTTGGTACATCGGCTATATCGCCGCGCCCGCAGGCTGGATACCCGCCATGCAATCGCAGAAGCAGATCATGGCCATCTGCACCAGCACGGCCGCGCAGTACGCCGCCCTCGCCGCCAGCCAGATCTATCACGAAGGGCATAGCGCCAGAATGCACCAGTTGCGCCAGCAGCGCGCACTTGCCTTGAAGGCCGCGCAAGAGGCAGGCATTGAAACCGTGCCCGGCAACGAGCTCAGCACAATCGCGCTCCGCCCTCCAGCCGGCGCTGCTGAAGCCCTGGCTCGCTGGCGTGCGGCCGGCTACGAAGCCGCCCCCGGGGGCGATTTCGGCGCGCCCGATGTCATTCGCCTGACCGTCAACGAAGCGACCGCCGAGGCGCTAACTGCGCTCAGCCAAGCGCCCCGAGGGTAAAGACCATGAGCAAAAAACAAGCGTCCGGCACCAACCTGCTCTACCAGCTCATCGCCGAAGCGCGCGGCTACGACGATGTCATCGTCATGGGCCGTGGCGACCCCGACTTTGATACGCCCGCCCATATCATCGCCGCCGCCAAAGACGCCATGGTCCAGCATCATGCCGACTTTACGCCGCCCGAGGGCCTGCCCGCCCTGCGCGAAGCCATCGCCGACCGCGTCAAGCGTGTCAACAATATCGACGTCGACCCCGAGACCGAAGTCGTCGTCACCAACGGCGGCCAAGAGGCGCTCTTCCTCATGGTGCTGGCGGTCATCGCGCCCGGCGACGAGATGATCGTGCCCGAACCCAATTACAATACCTATGCCGATTCGCTGGCATTCGCCGGCGGCGTCAAGGTCGAAGTGCAGACTTGGCCCCACGACGCCTTCCGCGCCGACCCGGCCGCCGTGCGCGCCGCCCTCAGCGACAGGACGCGGGCGCTGCTGCTGGTATCGCCCAATAACCCCGCCGCCAGCGTTATCTCCCCCACTGATATGAACGAGATGTTGTGCATCGCCGATGAGCATGATTTGATGATCCTGGCTGACGACATCTACGACCTCTTCGTCTACGACGACTTTGAACACATCAGCCCGGCGTCCCTGCCCGGCGGCAAAGCGCGCACCTTGACACTAAACGCGCTGTCCAAGTCCTACTCGATGACGGGCTGGCGCCTGGGCTGGATCGTGGGCCCGGCCGATCTGATGGCGCGCGTCAAAGAGCTCAAGGCGGCTGTCAGCGGCGGCGCCTCGGTCATCTCGCAACACGCCGGCATCGCCGCGCTGACCGGCCCGCAGGAACCGGTCGCGATGATGGCGGCCGCCTATCGCAAGCGACGCCGCCTCGTTCTCGACGCGCTTGACGCCATGGGCATGAACTACGGCCTGCCCCAAGGCGGGCAATTCGTCTTCGCTGATATCGGCTTCACCGGCCTCGACAGCGCCGAGGTCGCCCAGCGCATGCTGACCGAGCAGCACGTGCTCGCCTACCCCGGCTCCGCCTTCTCGCAAGACCGCAAAGACTACCTGCGCATGACCTTCCTGCAGCCGGAAGCCCAGCTCATCGAAGGCCTCGAGCGTATGAAGACGGCGATGGCGGATATTATGGCCGGCCGCTAGGGAGGGCTTGTGCGCCTGCATCGGCTGATCCGCCTGCGCAATCACCTGCCCGTCTTGCTGATCGTGCCTCTGGTCGTCATCCTGATGACCTGGCCCACCTTCGTCCGCCTCTTCGACCATGACGAGTTCTGGCTGCACGTTCAGCAGCGCGACAAATGGCAGAAGTTTTGGGATGCCTGGCACCTGGAGCGTGTGCTCGCCGGGCAGGCCGATCTCTTCTACACCGACGCGCAATTCCATCCCAATGGCGTGTCCCTCGTCTGGCAGGCGATTATCTATCCCCACGCCGCGCTCTTAGCCCTGCTGCAAGATATCATCGCGGCCGATAGCGCTTACAATCTGCTCTTTCTCCTGATCCTGAGTTTCAACGCTTTCTGCGCCTATTTGCTCATGCACCATCTTACCCGCGATAAGTGGATTGCGCTCTTCGGCGCGGTCGGCGTCTGCGTCAGCACGCCTTTCCCGCACGCCAGCACCAGCCCCGATCTCATTCTGATCGGGACGCTTCCCCTCTCGCTCTACTATCTGCACCGAGCCGTCACCGAAAGCCGTTGGCGTTTCGCCGCCGCGGCTGGCCTCTGTGCTGGCCTTACCGCCTTCATCAGTTTGTATACCCTCGTGTTAATTATGTTCACCGTCGGTATATTGGCGCTCTATTGGGCTTTGTCCCGCTGGCGGCGCCCGGCCTTCTGGGGTCTGCTGCTCTTGTTCGCCCTCATCAGCGCGTCAATAGGCCTCCTGCGCGTCTACCCCATCATCGCCGATGCCGACGTCCTCAGCCAAGGCGCGGCCTACTATCAGGATCTTCTCCGCAGCAACGATATGCTGGACTACTTCGTGCTTTCAACCAATCCCCTCACCGAGGCGCCTCTTCGCGCCCTGTTTCGGTCCCGCCCGCCGAGAGAGTTAACAACGCCTACCTGGGCTACACCAGCCTGATCTGATGCTCGCCTGTGCCATTGCATACCGGCCGCGCTGGCGCAAACCTGCCCTGGCTGACGCTGCTGATCTTCTTCGCCGTCTTGCGGCTGGGTAAATTCTTCACCTTCCATGGTGACGAATATCACCACATCATCTTGCCGGAACGCCTCTTGAACGCGTGGTTTCCAGCGCTGTTTCGGCGCGGCGTTCAAGAACTACTACCAGCCCGGCATCATCGTGCCCCTGGCCGTCTTGGCTTGTTTTGGTCTCGCCGCGCTGCTGAAAGCCCAGCCCGCTAAAGTACGCGCCGCCGTCGTGCTGATCGCCACCCTCATCGTGTCGCTAGAATTTTTTGTGCCGCGGCAAGGACTTGTTATGGCGCCGGACCGATGGACTATATCGAGTGGCTGCGGACAGAACCGGACGACGCCATAAAGCTGATAAACTTGCCGCTTGGTGTCGGCAACCCGCATTACTTCCTCTTCTTGCAGACCTTGACCGGCTATCCTCATGCCTATGGCTTCAGCAGCCGCAACCCGCAAGCCGCCCGTCAATTTGTCAACGACAAATCTGCTGCTTCGCACCTGGGACAACAGCCGCAGCGCGCATTGCCTGCCCCATATCGAGCGAACCTACCGCGCGGCGCTCGAATCCCTGCTTGAGGTCGGCTTCACGCATGTCGTCGTGCACAGCTGGCTCTACGGCGACCAGTTCATCATTCACAGCTTCCGCGGCATAACACCCGCCTACAGCAACGGCCATGTCAGCGTCTATCGCTTGCGCGACCTGCGCCAGAGTTGCGATCATGCCTCGCTGCGGCCGCCCTACATCAGCCGCTTGGCAGCATCGTCCTGGGTTGCGCCCGGCCACCGTTCCGCCATCGTCAGCTGGCACGACAGCGAAGCCATCGACAGCGGTCTCTTCGCCTATCTGGAGTCCCTCTTCGCCGATTGGAACAGTTTTGTCCACCTCTACCAGTCAGGCGGCCAATTGGTCATGCAGAGCTCCCGAGCGGCTGAAGCGAACATCAACGACGTCTTGGCGGCCAACCAGGTCATATACTTGGCGTACCCTGCCGCCAACGCCGACATCGAATCGCTCAGCTCGCATTTGCCGCTTGATCGTTTCCACCTCTGCCAGCGGACGCAATTTGACGATGGCTCGGTCATCGAGCGCTACATCAGCCTGGATTTCGACTGCGGCCCGGGCAGCCTGAGCGCGCCCATCAGCGTGGAATACGAAAACGGTATTCGGCTGGAGATCACCACCTTCAACGCAACAGATGAAGCGCTCGATGTGCAATACGCTTGGAGCAGCTTGCCGCCCGCAGCCCACGCCGTCTCGTTGCAAGTTGTTGATGGCGCCGGCAATCGCGCGCTCGGGGGCGATATGGTCATCGGCGATGTTTCCCTCGCCCGGCAAAGCCTGGACATTACGGACTTGCCGCCCGGCGAGTACAGCGTCAAGCTGATTGTCTACAACTTCAGCACCGGAAGCAGTGTGCCTGGCAGCGTGACTCAGAGTGGCGACGCCTTCGCTCGCGCCCTGGAAGTCGGCGCCGTCCTTCGGGAATAGATTTCAGGTACACTCGTCACAACTATTGGCCCTTGGTTGAGGTAAATTGATTAGAGCGGCAGTTGATATACTGCGCTATCATCGCTACGGTGACGAAAAGTGCCGCGCGCAGAAAATGTTCTAGTAAATGAAAGTAAGTCGGCTGTAGGGGCGATTCTGTGAATCGTCCGAAATCAGTGTATCCAGTGGGACTATCTCTACAAACTCTGTAGTTAACTTCTATTGCACGACTTGGTCGCGCTTACTTTAGAAGGAAGTACGATACGATGAATGCGAATATGAATGACAAAACAGCCGTCATCAGCGGCGCCAGCCACGGCCTGGGCCAAGCCGTCGCCGCCAAGCTCGCCGCGTTGGGCGCCCACGTCGCCTTGATCGCCCGCCGCCCAGCGCCCTTGAAGGCCGTCGCCGAGGCGATCCGCGCGGCCGGTGGCGAGGCATCGATATTCCCCTGCGATGTCTCGGACTCGGCACAAGTCCAGGCGACCGCCGCTGAGTTGCACGCGGCTTTCGGCGCGGTCGACATCCTCATCAACAACGCCGGCATCCCCGCGCCCCGCAGCTTCGCCGAAACGGACATCGCTGACTGGGACGAGGTCATCGGCGTCAATCTCTCCGGCGTCTTCTATCTGACGCGCGCCCTCTGGGATAGCCTCGTCAGCGCCGATTCAGCTTACGTCATCAACATCTCCGGCACGGCCGGCTTGCGCGGCGGCGGCAGCCCGGCTTACGGCGCTGCCAAATTCGGCATGACCGGCTTGAACTACGCCATCGCCGCGGCCGGCCAACCGCACGGCATCCGCTCGACCATTCTCTACCCCGGCGGCATGGACACCGGCTGGCGTGGCGCGCCCATCGGCGAGTTGCCGCGTGCTGAGTCGATGGATCCGCAGGTGGTCGCCGATTACATCGCCCAGCTCCTCACCAGCCCGCCCGAATTCGTCGTCAACCAAGCCGTGCTCAATCCGCTCAACTATCCCTTCATGTAGGGTTCTTTATGGCCTACGACATTCACGACAAAAACCTGGTCGCGCATTATCCGCTGGCGACCTTGCGCGATTTCACCATCGCCTTCTTGCGCGGGCTGGGCGCGGCCGCCGAAGAAGCTGACATCATCAGCGACGGCTTGATGACAGCATCGCAGTGGTGGCATCCCGGCCAGGGGCAAGGCCTGGAGAAGCTCTTCCGTTATCATCGGCGCGTGCGGAACGGCGGCATCCTGCCCGACGCGCCCATGACCTGGCTGGTCGACGGCCCGGCTTATGCCTTGCTGGACGCGGCCAAGGGCTTCGGCTATGTCGCCGCTCACCGCGCCATGACCCGCGCCATCGAAAAAGCGCGGGCCAGCGGCATCGCCATGGTCGGCGTGCGCCACAGCAATCACTTCGGCATCGCCGGCTACCACGCCTTGACCGCCGCTGAGGCCGGCTTGATCGGCTGGGCCTGCACCAACGCCGCCGCCGAAATGGCGCCCTGGGGCTCAGCCCAAGTCGTGCTGGGCACCAACCCCTGGGGCATCGCCATCCCCCGCAGCGCTGAGCACGCCATCGTCCTCGATATGGCGCTGACCATGTCCGGCAAGGGCATGATGCGCTGGTACGAGCGGGAAAACCGCCCCATGCCGGCTAACTGGGCGCTGACCCCCGACGGCCAGGTCACCACCGACCCGGCTGCCGCCATGGCGGGCCCGCTGCTGCCCATCGGC
Source organism: Phototrophicaceae bacterium (assembly GCA_965208195.1). Lineage (GTDB taxonomy): Bacteria > Chloroflexota > Anaerolineae > Aggregatilineales > Phototrophicaceae > UBA6055. The sequence continues at coordinate 311,292 of CBDBOC010000003.1, forward strand.
GAATACAAAGGCTACGGCTTGAGCCTCTTCACCGATGTGCTGGCCGGCGTCATGACTGGCGCGCTATTTGGTATGGACGTCTTTCAGGACGACGCCAACTTCGATGTCGGCCACATGCTGATCGCCATTGATCCCGCCGCCATGTTGCCCGCCGCCGACTTCGACCGCCGGCTTGAAGCGCTGGTCAGCCAAGTCAAAGGCGCCCCGCCCATCGACCCGGCCCGCCCCGTCATGCTGCCCGGCGAGATCGAGTTCCGACGCCTGGCCGAGCGCGCGCAAGACGGCATCCCGGTCTCGCGCGAGACCGTCGCGGAATTACACCGCCTGGCGGCTGATATCGGCGTCGACTGCGCGCTCTAATGCCACCACGAAGCGGGAAGTGGTGAATGACGACTGCATGATCATGCCGCCACCTTAACAAGAATTCTCTGTGCCCTCTGTGAACTCTGTGGTCAAAAAATCCTGCGGAGGGTTCGCCTAGAGGGAAATATCCGCGATGATAACCACTCCCCGAAGCGAGGCAGAATTTGAGCATTGACCAAGGTTTCGATACAATTTCTACGACGAACAAGATCCGCTCAGGCGAGGACCACTTTATGAATCATAGCGACAGCATCTCGGTCGAGCGCAGGCGCGGCCTCATCCCCGAAGACCTGCTCAAGTTCTCTTGGCTCGCCGAAATCGCCATCGCCCCCGACGCCTCGCAAATCGCCTATACCGTCCGCCGCCCTCACGCGCCATCCAACGGCTATGTCACCCACCTCTACTTGCACGATCTGCGGTCCGATTCGTCCAGCCGCTTGACCGATGGCGACTGCGATGTATCCGCCATCGCCTGGAGCCGCGATAGCAGCCGCCTCGCCTATGCCTACAGCGACGCCGATGGTGATTCGGTTCGCGTGCTGGAAGTCGATGACGATCTGGAAGCGATCTACGCGACCGCCGCCATGCCCATGACCGGGCTCGCCTGGTCCGCTGACGGCGCCATGCTGGCCGGCGTGCGCTGGACGCCCATGCGCCATGCCGACGACCGCGGCCCCGCGCCCGGCATCCCGACGCCGACAGTCAAGGTGATCCGCCGCCTGCGTTATAAACAAGACGGTGTCGGCTGGGTGCACGACAAATTCAAGCAGATCTGGGTGCTGGAGTTGGAAACGGGCGATTTCACGCAGATCACGCACAGCGAATGCGATTACTCCGAGCCCAGCTGGAGCAACAGCGGCGCCCGGCTGGCCTTCATTGGTATGGCGCGCGAGCAGAACACGCCCCTCGGCTACGGCCAAATCCTCACCTGCGATGTGCCCGCTGGCGCGCCCGAGCTGCTCATCCCCGATTGGCAGGGCACCGCCGCCAGCCCAGTCTGGGGCGCGGATGACCGCTACATCGCCTTCGCCGGCCACAACCAGCCGCCGCCGGTCAACCGCCGCAATTTCTGGCAGCCGCACCTGGCCGATGTCGCCGCGCGCACCGCCTGGAAACTTGGCGCTGATATCGACGAAGAAGTCGGCAACTATTCCGTGGCCGATCAGCGCGTCGGCTTGTCCAACGTCACCATGAAATGGGCGCCCGGCGATGACTGGATCTACTTCCTGCTCACCGAGCAGGGCGCGGCCAATCTCTACCGCATCGACACCGACGGCGAGTACGAGCGCCTCATCAGCGGCGAGAGCATCACCTTCGAATACAGTCCCGCCGCCGGCAGCATCGCCGCCTATGGTCAGGCCAACCCCGCCAACCCGGGCGATCTTTATATCTGGCGCGACGGCGAATCACGGAAGCTGACCAACCTCAATCCCTGGCTGCGCGACCATGACCTGGCGACGCCCGAGGGCTACTGGTACGACGGCGTCGACGGCGCCAAAGTCCACGCCTGGCTGATTAAGCCGCTCGACTTTGAAGCCGGCAAAGCCTACCCGCACGTGCAATATGTGCACTGCTCCATGTTCGGCTGGGACTTTAATCACGAATTTCAAGTCTATGCCGCGGCCGGTTACACGGTCGCCTATTTCAACCAGCGCGGCACCACCGCCGGTTACGGCCAAGCCTGGACCAAAGCCAGCGAGGGCGATCAAGGCGGCGCGGAATACGACGAGATCATGCTCGGCGTCGATGAGCTGGTCGCCCGCCCCTACATCGATAGCGCGCGCATGGGCGTCACCGGCGGCAGTTGCGGCGGCTTCATGACCAACTGGGTCGTCGGCCATACCGACCGCTTTGCCGCGGCCGTCACGCAGCGCTCCATCACCAACCAGATCAGCTTCTTCGGCACCTCCGATATCGGCCCCGAATGCACCGGCGGCGAGACCCGTACCGACCCCTGGCGCGACCTCGACAGCAGTTGGGCGCAATCCCCCGTCGCCTACATCGACAAGGTGAACACGCCCCTGCTCATCATCCACAGCGATGAAGACTACCGCTGCGCCCTCGAGCAAGCCGAGCAGATGTTCGCCGCCCTGCGCTGGCGCGGCAAACCGGTCGAGCTGGTCATCTTCGAAGGCGAAAATCACGGCCTCTCCCGCGGTGGACGCCCCGGCAACCGCATCGAACGCATCCACCGCATCCTCGGCTGGTTCAAGAAACACCTGGGAACACATGCGGTCAAGCTGTAGGGGCGTCTCGTGAGACGCCCGCGTATAATCCTATTCGTAGGGGCGAGCCGCCGGCTCGCCCGTACACACAAATTGGGATACGCCCACAAATGAAAAGGAGAAGCTCCATGCTAAAAGCAGGCAACCTGTCCGCCAAACCCGGCCAAAAGACCTTCGGCTATCTCGAAACCGCCCAATCCCGCTCCGGCACGCGGCTGGATATCCCCGTCCACCTCATCGCCGGCGCCCAGCCCGGGCCCACCCTCATGCTGCAGGGCGCCATCCACGGCGCTGAAATCATCGGCAGCATCGCCATCCTCGACTTTGTGGCCAAGGCCGACCCGGACGCCATCCGCGGCAACATCATTGCCGTGCCCGTCGTCAACCGCGCCGGCTTCGAAATGGGCACGCGCGGCTCCCTGGTCGACGAAAAAGACATCAGCCGCCTCTTCCCGGGCAATAAAGACGGCAGCGTCTCCGACCAAATCGCCTACACCTACTTCAACGAGTGCATCGCCAAAGCCGATGTACTCATCGACTTCCACGCCGGCGCCCGCACCGCTTACGAACGCTACGTGCTCTTCACCGCCGAGTACGATCCCGAAAACCTCAACCTGATGGAGCAGCGGCGGCGGAAGCTGGTGGTCGCCTTCGGGCTGGACCAAGCCGCTTTCTTCCCACCCGGCACCTTCGGCAGCGGCGCCTCCAAAACAGCCATCGAAGATGTCAACACCCTGCAAATCACGCTCGAATTCGGCGGCGGCACCGGCTGGCATCATAATGGCGAAGACAACGTCCGCGATGCTGAGCGCGGCATCTGGAACATCCTCAAAGCCATGGATATGATCGACGGCGAACTTGAAGCCGATGGCCCCCTTTGCACCGTCTACGAAGCCGGCGTCGTCATCTGGAAGCCGGCCGTCGACGGCCTCTTCATCCGTGACGCCAAGTTCAAGGACGCGCTCAAGGAAGGCGATGTCTACGGCCGCCTGGTCGATCCCTACACCGGCGAGCTGCTGGCCGAGATGCCCACGCCCAAAGACGGCATCGTCATCCCCAGCGGCCAGGAGTGGCCCACCGTCGGCGCCACCTCCATCGGCATCCTCGGCTCCATCGACCGCGTCGAAGACCGCCGCACCATGGACCTGAAAGTCAGCTTCGATTGATTCAAATCTCCCAGCCTTAATCCCTCCCCGGCTGCCAGAGTCTGCGCGGCGCGCAAGGAGGGAGGGACTAACCCCCCTTCCCTCTTGATGGGGGAAGGGGTAGGGGGATGGGGGTGACAAAAAAGGAGAACCCAATGAAAATCGGAACTATCGAAGCCGCCCCCGGCACAAAAGCCTACGGCTACTTCAAAATCGGCGAGACCCACGGGCGCTTCCCCGTCCAGATCCCGCTGCATATCGTCAACGGCGCGGCTGATGGCCCCACCCTCGTCGTGCATGCCGGCGCCAGCGGCCTGGAAATCGAACCCGCGCTGATCCTGCCGCATGTCGTCAATGAGCTTGATCCGGCTGATATCAGCGGGACGCTCGTGCTGGCGCCGCTGATGAATACCTCCGGCTTCGAGTTCGCCAGCGTCACCAGCGTCTATGACGGCAAGCATCTCAATCACGTCGGCCGCGGCGACGCCACCGGCAGCGTCAGCGAACAGCTGATCCATGGCTATTACGAGGCCGCCATCGCCGGCGCCGACGCCCTGCTTGATATCCGCACCGGCTCGCAGTGGAGCTACCATCAGTTTGTTGGCGTCCATGACGAGGGCGACAACGCGTCATCGCGAGCGCTGGCGGTTGCGCTGGGCCTGCCGCAGGTTGTGATCGGCCAAGACTCTCATGACTCGATGGCCCAGGCGGCGGCGCGCGACGGCAAAAACGTCGCGGTCGCCTTTATCGGCGGCGGACCCGGCCTGCGCGACTATCGCGACCAAGACCTCGGGCGCACGCGCAATGCCGTGCTCAATGCCATGCGTCACCTGGGCATGCTCGCTGGCAGCCTGGAATCTGACGTCGACTCCGTAGCGGTCATCCGCGAGCACTCCGTGATCACGCCGAGCGGCGAACGCGGCTTCACCTTCATGGACAAGCGCCTGCGCGGCCAGCAAGTCAGCGAAGGCGATGTGATCGGCTACGTGCGCCATCCCTTCTCCGGCGAGACCATTGAACAGATCTTGGCGCCGCGCGCCGGCATCGTCGTGCACGCTGGCGCTTCCTGGCCCGTCGCGCCCGAAGACGAAATCCTCGCCATCATCGGCGACCTGCTCGAGGAGATCCCGCTTGCCTAATCGCCTCCCCGCCGAAATCTGTAGGCGTGAACGAGTGAGTCGTCCAACGGCCCGGCGTCGCACCCCTTCCCTCCTGGTGGGGGAAGGGGCTGGGGGATGGGGGGGTTGGTGATCCTCGCCCTCGTCAACCGCAGCAGCTTCCGCGTCTCCGAATATCGCTGGTATTGGGCCGCCAATGTGCTGGTGCACATCACCTATCTGCTGCAGGCGGTGGCCCTGGGCTGGCACATGCTCGAGGTCACCGGCTCCGCCTTCCAGGTCGGCCTGGTCGCCTTCATGTACGGCCTGCCCCTGCTGCTGATGGCGCCCGTCGCCGGCCTCGTGGCCGATCGCCTCAAGCGCCAATGGATCGTGCAAGGCGCGTTGGGCGCGGCCCTCCTGGCATCCGCTGTGCTGACCCTGATGGCTGCCCTAGACGCCGCCACGCCCGCCGCTATGCTGGCCACATCCCTGGTCCTCGGCGCCACCTTCGCCTTCTACGCGCCGGCGCGCATGGCCCTGCTGCCCAACCTCGTGCCCGAAGCCATGGTGTTCAACGCCACCACACTCAGCTATTCCGGCACCCGGCTGATGGGCTTCTTCGGGCCCGTCCTGGCTGGCGCCCTGCTTGACCTGACTGATTTCGCCTTCACCCTGCTCGTTCAGACCCTGCTCTACGCTATCGGCGCCGCCATCTATCTCAAGGCCACACGCTTGCTGCCGCCTCCCAAACGCAAGCCATCGGCCGCCGCCGGCATGATCAGCAGCTACCGCGAGGTCATCGCCTACTTGCGGCGCAACCACGCCCTCTTCGCCCTGACCCTGCTGGCGCTCGTCTTCGTGCCCATCGGCATGCCCTATCAGAAGCTGATGCCCATCTTCGTCGACGAAGTCCTGCGCGAAGGTCCCGCCCTGCTCGGGCTGCTCGTCGGCAGCGCCAGCCTCGGCTCGGCCCTGTCCGGCTTCGCTGTCGCCCTGGTCGGCGATGTCTACCCCAAAGGCCTGGCCGTGCTGATCTTCTCGGCCTGCTTCGGCGCGGGCCTGGCGCTCTTTTCGTTCATGACCGATCCATTGCTCGCCTGGGGGCTGATCTTCATCGTCGGCATCTTCTCCGGCATCTTCCTCACGCTGATCAACGCCCTGTTGCTGACCCTGCTGCCGGACGATCTGCGCGGGCGCATGATGAGCCTCTGGGGCATGGTCTGGGGCCTGATTCCCCTGACCACGCTGCTCGCCGGCTCCGTCGCCGAATTCCACGGCATCGCCATCGTCTACGCTTGCGCCGGCGCTTGCGTCGCCGCCACCTGCCTCTGGATGCTGGCCGCGCGCTCGCCACTCCTTGATCTCTAAGGCTGATTTAGGACTTTACTTGTGTCGTCTCAACCGGCCGAACTTCGCAGTCTCAAAATACCTCGTGTCGTTTACGTTAGCGTTAGCTCGCCTTCCCTCTTCATGGGGGCAGGGGTTGGGGGATGGGGGCGCTAATGGTCCTGCTGCTGCGCAATCATGAAATCCGCGGGTTGATGGATCTGCCCGAATACATCGCCGCTGTCGAAGCCGGCTATCGCGATTACGGCAACGGAGTCGGCGCCGCCTTCCCGCGCGAGAATCTCTGGATCCAAGGCGAAAAGCGCGACGACCACCGCGGCGGGCACCTGCCCTCCGGCAGCCGCGCCTCCTTCAAATTCAAAGCCGGCCTGCTGCCCGGCGTCGGCGCCGCCAGCATGAACGCTTACACCGCCGGCCTGCCCCAAGGCGTGGAGACCTTCATGTTCCTCTACGATACCGATACCGGCGCCCTGGCCGCCATCATGGAGCAGATGTACGTCAGTTGGCTGAAGACCGCCGCCGTCTCCGCCCTGGCCACGCGCTACCTCGCCCCGCCCGATAGCACGGTCATGGCGTTGTTCGGCGCTGGCCGCCATGCCCGCTCCCAGCTCTACGGCCTCACGCAAGTCGCCCATCTGCAGCGCGTGCAGGTCTACAGCCGCGACCCGCACAATCGCGCTGCCTTCTGTGACCGTATGTCCGGCGAGCTCGGCATAGAAATCGTGCCCGCTGAATCGCCCGCCGCCGCCCTGCGCGATGCCGATATCGTCACCGCCATCACCACCTCGCCTTCGCCCGTCTTCAATGGCGCAGACCTGCCCGATAAACCCCTGCATATCAACGGCCTGGGCGCGCATTATCCCTTCGTGCGCGAACTCGACAGCCACACCATCGTCAACAGCCGCGTCTTCGTCGATGTGCTGGCGCAAGGCATCAGCGAAAATGGCGAATTGGTAATTCCGCTGGAACAAGGTCTAATAGAGGCGTCCCATGTCATCGGCGATCTGGGTGACCTGGCCGCTGAGCGGACGCCCGGCCGGCTGAGCGATTCGCGCTGGACGCTCTTCCTCTCCGGCGGTACCGGCATCGATGACGCAGCCGTCGCCCGCCGCATCTACGAGGTGGCGCTGGAGCGCGGTGTCGGCACGGATTTTGAGTTTAATCAAGCTTACGAATTTGAATTATGAGGAGGAAAATTGCATGCTGACTCATGAAGCGCTGAAACGAGATACCGCGCGGCGCGTCGAACGCCTGCAAGCCATGATGAAGGCGAACGACCTCGACGCCCTCATCATCACCGGCCAAGCCATGCCCGGCGGCATGGGCGCCATCCGCTATATCACCCACGCCCATCTCTGGGGCGGCGTCGCCTACGCCATCCTGGGCGCGGACGACCCCCACCCCTGGCTGCAAGTCTGGAGCTCCTACCAAGCCGTCTGGAGCCGCAACGAGACCACCACCTTGCCCGAGCGCGTGCTTTCGCCCTACGAAGACATCGTCGCCGCCACCGCCGATTCCGCCAAAGCCTACGCTACCGGCAGCAAGCGCATCGGCATGGTCAACATGAGCAAGCTGATGAGCCTCGGCACCTACCAGGCCTTCGTCGCCGAGCTCGAGGGCTACGAGTTGGTCGAGGTCACCAACGAATTCAACGCCATCCGCCAGATCAAATCGCCCTTCGAGCTGGAAGCCATTCAGCAGAACGGCGCCATCCTCGATTCCGCCATGGATGTCTTCCGGGACGCGGCCGGCGTCGGCGTGCGCTACTGGGATGCCTGCGCCGCCGTCGAAGGTTACATCAAGTCTTTCGGCGCCTTCTGGGGCCGCACCAAGCTCGCGCTCGATGGCACTCCCTACACTGTACCCACACCCAAAGACTTGCGCATGGGCCGCGACGACATCATCAACTTCGAAATCGTCTACGAATCGCCCTACGGCTACTGGCTGGAGATGACGACCGTCTTCTCTTTCGATCCCCTGCCCGCCGATGTGCAGGCCCTGCTCGACGGCTACCTGGCGGCCGTCGAAGCCTCGTCAGCCGTGGCTGTAGCCGGCGCCACCTTCCGCGATATCTCCGACGCCAACGACCAAGCCCTGCGGGAGCGCGGCTTCCCCGTCGCCGGCAAGCATACGCCCGATTGCCACAGCACCGGCCTAGACGGCAGCGATGGCCCCAACTCCATGGGCGATCCCGACTTCGTGCTGGGGGCGAACATGGTGCTGTCGTATCACCCGGGCACTGTGCTGGAAAACGACCGCGGCTTCCTGATCTCGGACAACTTCCTGGTCACGCCCGAAGGCGCCTTCCGCCTCTCGCCCCACCATGCCGACCGCTACTACATGCAACTGGAGGCCTGATCGGCAATTTAGAATCTGTAGGGGCGAGCCACCGGCTCGCCCGCTGAGGAGAATCACCATGACCAAGCAAACCGCCGTCTCGATCATCGCCGACCACATCGCCAAGCGCCAATTCAGCGACCTCAGCCCCCTGGCCATCACCCGCGCCCGCCAGGTCACGCTCGATTTTATCGGCACCATGCTGGGCGGCTACCCAACCGAGCTGGGGCAACTCGCCGCTGATTACGCCGCCCGGATGCAGCCCGGCGCTGACGCAAGCATCGTCGGCGACGGCCGTCGCAGCACAATCGAAGGCGCTGCCTGGGCCAACGCCACCATGGGCAAGCACCTCGGCATGGACGATTCTCATCGTACCGCCGGCCACGTCGCCTCGCAGCTGGTGCCCGCTGCCCTGGCGCTGGGCGAGGCGCTTCATCTCAATGGCGAGCAATTCATCACCGCGCTGGCAGTCGGCTACGATGTCATGGACATGGCGCATACCGCCGTCGATGCCTGGCAGCGCGAACGCGGGCTCGATCACAAGAGCCAGGCCGGCACGCTGGGCGCGGCGGCAACAGCGGCCAAAGCCATGGGCCTCTCCGCCGAGAAGACCGCCGACGCCCTCGCCCTGGCGATGGACATGGCGTGCGGCACCGAGCAATACGTCTGGGATGCCGGCGCTTGCGATACCAAAGACCTGCTGGCCGGCTACGGCGCGCGCAACGGTATCTACGCCGCCAAGCTGGCTGATTTCGGCTTCCGCGGCCCGCCCGGCGCACTCGATGGCGAATATGGTTATTTCCATGCTTTCGGGCCCGGCTGGCGGCCAGCCTACCTTGAAGTGATGGACGGCGAGGCTTTGGCGCGCACCGGCTTCAAGCCGCACGCCGGCTGCCGCCACGTCCACTCCTGCGTCGACGCCACGCTGGAACTGCTAAAGTCGGGACGCCCCGATCTCAACGCCATCACCGCCATTGAAGTCGACTCCTACCTCGAAGCCATCACCCCCGAATTTCGCGTCAATTATCAGCCGCAAACTGTGGGCCAAGCCGGCTTCAGCCTGCCCGTGACCGCCTCCATCATCCTGACGCGCGGCAATTGGTTCCGCGACGACATCGCCTCCTATGACGAGCCCGAAGCGCGCCGCCTGCGCCAGCTGGTCAAGGTGGGCTTGGACAAAGATATCCAGGCCGGCCATCCGCTGACCAACGGCTGCGAAGTCCGCGTCATCACGGCTGACGGGGTGGTGCATCGCGGACGCGTTGAATACGCCAAGGGCGAGCCCGAAAATATGCTGACGGACGCCGAGTTCGAAGCCAAGTTCCGCTACCTCGTGGCCGATTCGCTGCCCGCCGATCAACTCGCCGCCTTGCTCGACCGCTGCGCCAAACTCGAAAATCTCGCCGATGTGGGCGAGCTCGTCCAACTCACCATCCCCCAACCCGAATTGGCCCTGCCATGAACATATACGCTTCTGTTAGCTCTCCCTCTCCCCTTGTGGGAGAGGGGGCCGGGGGGTGAGGGCAAGAATGAATATCACTCATATAAAATCCACCATCGTCAGCATCTCGCGCCGCCGCGACCTCGCCACAGCCTACGGCGTCTCCAGCGATACCAATACGGTCGTGGTTCAGGTCGATACCGACGACGGCATCACCGGCATCGGCCAGACTGTCGCGCCCGGGGCCTGGGGCGGCGATACCGTCCAGACCATCAAACATCACATCGACGACCACCTGGGCCCGGCGCTCATCGGCCACGACCCCTTCAATATCGAGCGCGCGCATCAGCGCATGTTCCAAGCCCATCGCGCCGCCGTCAACGCCCGTACCGCCCTCGATTTCGCCCTCTGGGATATCAAGGGACTGGCGCTGGGACTGCCCGTCTACCAGCTGCTCGGTGGCGCTGTCATGCCCGGCGCGGTCTGCCACGGCTTCGTCGAGCGCGAAGAACCGTCCGCCATGGCCGCCCGCATTGAAGAGATGACGGCGGAAGACGGCTGGACCTGGTTCAAAACCAAGATCGGCTTTGCAGTCGCCGAGGACATCGCCTGGTTCCGTCAACTGCGCGCATTGGTCGGCGACCGCATTCGATTTCAGCTAGACGGCAATACCGGGTATACTCTCGGCGATGCAGTGCAAGCCCTGACGCAGTTAGAGCGGCTGGGCGGGGTCGCCTTGTTCGAGCAGCCGGTGAAACACCTGGACGAGATGGCACATCTGGCGAGCCGACTGGAAACGCCGCTGCAAGCCGATGAATCGACCGGCGGCGGCCCGCGCAGCGTCTACGAGATCGCCAGGGAAAGGGCGGCCCATGTCTTGCATTACAAGATTCATCGTTATGGAGGCTTGCTGCCCTGCCAGCGCATGTCGGCCATCGCCGAAGCTGCCGGGCTGGAGATCTCGGTCGCGCCCTATTTCGATATCATCGCCGCTGCCGCCGCCCACCTCGCCGCCGCCACGCCCATCGCCAAATGGCCCGCCGGTTTCTCTGATATGACCGATACCATCTTGGACGAGCCTTATCAGCCCGAAGGCGAAATCCTCAAGCCGCCGCCCGGGCCCGGCCTGGGCGTCACGATTGACGAGGACAAACTGGCATACTACGCGTCGCTGGCGTAATGTCTTGTACGAAGCCGATAGCGCGGCGCCGCAAAAGGAGGTGACTATCGCCAATGCGACTTTAACGTTGTGCAGATACTGTCAACTGACGTATTCACTAGAAGGAGAAAAGCATGAAAACCGCAAGATTTCTGATTATCGCCAGCCTGGTCCTGCTGATCGGCGCGCTGGCCATCGTGCCAGCCACGGCGCAGGACGACATGAGCGAGTTCGTCTTCGCCCACGGCGGGCCCATCCGCCCCATGGACGCCCACTCGCACTGGTACGGCTCCACCCACTGGATGCTCAAGCTCTATTACGACTGCCTGATCTGGCGCGCCCCTGACGGCGACGGCTACGTGCCCGAAGCCGCCCAAAGCTGGGAAGCCGTCACCGATACCACCTGGCGCTTCCATCTGCGCGAAGGCGCCACCTTTCATAATGGCGAGCCGGTTGACGCCGCCGCCGTCAAGTGGAATATCGACCGCGTCCGCCACCCCATCGGCGATATCCCGCTCTATCAACAGTGGGCCTTCGTCAAGGAAGTCGAAGTGGTGGACGACCTCACTGTCGATATCCACACCAACGAACCCCACGCCTACTTCGAATATGACGTCAGCTACAACGGCTGTGAGCTGCTGCCGCCCGCCTACTTCGAAGAAGTCGGCCAGGAAGGCTTCAATCGCGAGCCCGTCGGCTCCGGCCCCTATACCCTGGTCGAGCTCAGCGAGAACGACCGCTACGTCTTCGAAGCCTGGGACGATTATCACAGCGGCCGCCCCGAGGTTGACCGCGTCATCTACCAGGTCATCCCCGAGCCCTCGGCCCAAGTCGCCGCCCTGCTCGCCGGCCAGGTCGACATGATGACCGGCGTGCCCGTGCCCGACCGCCCGGCGCTCGAAGGCACCGACGGCATCAGCCTGCTGACCGAATCGGCCAACTTGATGCACCACCTCTACGCCCGCGTCGATACCGAGAGCGGCGCCTTCCCCGAGACCTTCCCCGATTACCAGCCCGCCACCCTCGATCACAACGTGCGCATGGCCATCACCCACGCGCTCGACCGCCATCTGCTGGCTGAGGTGCATGGCGCCGCCAGCGGCCGTCTGGCCCGCGTCTGCTCCTACTATCCCGAAGGCTTCGCCGAGAAATACGCCGACGCCGATGTCATCGCCGATTGGTACGACCCCGATCTGGCGCGTGAATACCTGGCCGCCGCCGGTTATGCCGAGGGCGAAGGCCCCACGCTCTACTTCGATACCGACGCCGTCTCCCGCGGGGGCAGCGGCAAGGAAGTCTCCGAAGTCGCCGCCGCCCTGCTCGAAGAAGTCGGCTTCACCGTCGATCTCACCGTCCGCGATTCTTCCGCCTTCTCGGTCGAAGTCTCGCGCGCCGGCAATAACCGTGACCTGATGCACATCGCCCTGGGCTGCGGGCCCGCCCTGCTGCCGCTCTTCTATGGCTGCGATTGGTCGTCGGTCAACTACGCCATCTGCAACGAAGAATGGGACGCAGTCGCCGATGCCATCCAGGTCACCATCGACGGCGATGAGCGCCTCGCCCTCTGGGAACAGTGGTGGGAGCACTACATCGAAACCGCCCAGACCATCACGCTCTACGAAGTCACCAACGTCATGGCGCTCAACACCGCCGAATTCGATTTCACGCCGCGCAAAGACGGCTGGATGACCTTCCGCGGCCTCAAGCTGGCGGATATGTAGCCCCCCACCCCCAGACCCCCTCCCCCATAAAGAGGGAGGGGGCTTAATCGCAACACATCCGAGGCTTATCTCCCCCTCTCCCCTTGTGGGAGAGGGGGCCGGGGGGTGAGGGGGCATCTTGCGCGGTTTCTTCGTCAGCCGATTCGTGCAACTCATCGTCACGATGTTCGTCGTCTCCATCGTGGTCTTCTTCATCGTGCGCCTCAGCGGCGATCCTATCCTGGCCGTCGCGCCCGATTTCTTCAGCCAAGAGCAAATCGAGGAAATGCGCCGCTTCTGGGGCTTCGACCGCCCCCTGGGCGAGCAATACCTCACCTTCATCACCCGCGCCCTTTCCGGCGACTTCGGCACATCCTATCTCGCCAAGCGCCCGGCCATGGAGTTGGTCTTCGAGCGCCTGGGCTACACCTGGATGCTGGCGACCGCCGCCGCCGCCATCGGCCTGACCATCGCCATCCCGCTCGGCATCCTCTCCGCCCTCCACCGCAACAGCCTGGTCGACCTGGTCATCACCTCGCTCTCGTCCCTGGGCACCGCCATGCCCAGCTTCTGGCTCGGCCTCATGCTCATCATCATCTTCTCCGTCCACCTGCGCATCCTGCCCGCTTTCGGCGCCCTCGAGCCCAAAGCCATCATCATGCCCGCGGCCACGCTCGGCGTCGGCATGGCGGCCCGCCTCTCCCGCATGACCCGCTCCGCCATGCTCGAAGTGCTCAATCAAGATTACGTCCGCACCGCCTACAGCAAAGGCCTGCTCCACAACACCGTCGTCATGCGCCATGCCCTGCGCAACGCCCTCATCCCCATCGTCACTGTCTTCGGCTTGCAACTCGGCTGGCTGCTGGGCGGCTCCGTCGTGGTCGAGAGCGTCTTCTCTTGGCCCGGCCTGGGCCGGCTGATGATCGACTCCATCAACGTGCGCGATAACACCGTCGTGCAGGCCGGCCTGTTCTGGTTCGCCCTGACCTTTATCCTGATCAACTACGCCATTGATGTCATCTATATCATCCTCGACCCGCGCATCAAATTTCAGTAGTCCGTCATGACCGAATCGCTGAGCAATCGCCAATCCGAAGCAGCCGTCATTGCCGATCTGCCCGCCCGGCGCAGCGCCCCCCGGCGCCTGCTGACGACCTTGACCAAAAGCCCGGTTGGCCTCGCCGGCGGGCTGATCGTGACCACCGTCGTCCTGCTGGCCATCTTTGGTCCCCTGGTCTCCCCGCACGATCCCACTGGCCGCAACATCCGCGCCCGCTTCCAGCCGCCCGGCTATGTCCATACCAGCGGCGAGGCATTTTCACTCGGCACCGATCAGCTGGGCCGCGATATCCTCAGCCGCATCATCGCCGGCAGCCGTGTGTCCGTGCTGGTAGGCGTCGTGTCCGTGCTCATCTCCGGCGCTATCGGCGTCATCTACGGCCTCATCAGCGGCTTCATCGGCGGCGCCCTCGATAGCGTGCTCATGCGCATCGTCGACGGCTTGCTCGCCATCCCCTTCATCATCCTCGTCATCGCCATCTCCGGCGTGGTCGGCGCCGGCCTGTCCACGCTGATCCTCATCCTCGGCTTCACCGGCTGGATCACCTACGCCCGCGTCATTCGTGGCGAAGTGCTCAAAGTCCGCGAGATGGAATACGTCATCGCCGCCTACGCCCTGGGCCAGAGCCGCCTCAAAGTCATGCTGCGGCACATCTTGCCTAATGTCATCTCGTCGGCCATCGTCCTGGCCGCCGTGCAGGTCGGCGTCACCATCCTAGCCGAATCTTCGCTGAGCTTCCTCGGCCTCGGCGTCAAACCGCCCACCGTCACCTGGGGCCTCATGCTCTCCGACGGCCGCCAGTACATCAACAGCGCCTGGTGGATGACCGCCTACCCCGGCATCGCCATCACCATCACCGTGCTCGGCGTCGTCTTCCTGGGCGATTGGCTGCGCGATTTCCTCGACCCCAACGTGCGCGGCCGCGCCTGATGCCTAGTCTGCACAAAGCGAAGTCTGTAGACACAGCGGCCGCACAGCCATGGCTTTCGCAAGATTACTTGTATCCCGCGCTGATCAGCTCCCCCTCCCTGATGCTTCGGGGAGGGGGCCGCGGGGTGGGGTAGACCGTGCCGCTAGCACACGCTACATTCCTGCCGCGGGCGCAGCATACTCCCCCTCTCCCCGCGTGGGAGAGGGGGCCGGGGGGTGAGGGGGTCGGCCGCTGATGCCCCCGCCATTCCGCGTCCCCCGCTCCCGCGCCCACCTCACCCACCGCCAATTGCGCGCCCAAATCCGCGCCGCCATTGAGCCCCTGCTCTTCGACGACTATCGCCTCAGCTACCAAGCCCGCGCCCAGCTCGAAAGCGCTTTCGCCGCCGAAATGGATGCGCGCCACGCTGTCTCCCTCCACTCCGGCACGGTGGCCCTCTTTCTGGCTCTGCGCGCCTGCGGCATCGGCCCCGGCGACGAAGTCATCACCGTCGCCAACTCCGATATCTCCACCACCGGCGCCATCAGCCAAACCGGCGCCACGCCCGTGCTCTGCGATGTCAAGCCCGCCGATTACACCATCGACCCCGCCCTGGTCGCCACGCAAATCACCCCGCGCACCCGCGCCCTGCTTCCAGTCGATCTCCACGGCCACCCCGCCGATGTCAACGCCCTGCGCGCCCTGGCCGATCAGCACGCGCTCCACATCGTCGAAGACGCCGCCCTGGCCAGCGGAGCGCGCGACTATGGCGTCCCGCTTGGCGCCTTCGCCGATGTCGCCATGTTCAGCTTCGCCCCTTTCAAGCCCCTGGGCAGCGCTGGCAACGGCGCCATGCTCGTCACGGACGATGACGAGATTCACGCGCGCCTGCGCCTCTTGGTCGGCTACGGTTACGACCCCGCCGGCGATGTCTCCATCGGCTATCAAAATTACGTCGCCGAAGGCTACAACGTGCCGCTCGACGGGCTCCAGGCCGCGCTCCTGCTGGTCAAGCTGCCCCACTTGACCGAGTGGACCGCCCGCCGCCGCGCCATCGTCAGCGCGCTGGAATCCGGCCTGGCCGATAGCGCCGCCACCACGCCGCGCTTCCGCCCCGAATCAGCGCCGACCTTCCGCTCCTACGCCATCCGCGTGCCCGATCAGATGCGCGTCTATCAGGGACTGCGCGCCGCCGGCATCGAAGCCGTCATTCACTACGCGCCGCCGATTACTCAGTACGATGTCTACGCTGACGGCCTGCCCAACAGCGACAATCTCCCCGTCACCGAGCGGCTGGCGCACGAAATCGTCAACCTGCCCGTCACGCCCGAATTGACCGATGCCGAGGTCAACTACATGATCGCAACCACCCTCAACCTGCTGAAATAGCCGCGCCGCGCCCTCCCGTCCCTCTCAACCCCACCAACGTCGAGTTCTGTAGGGGCGACGCTGTGAGTCGCCCACCCGCTCGCAACCTAAACCGGAGCGCCTCGCCGAATCGCGTTATAATTTGCAAACATGCGCACTTATAGTCGCCATTTTGTCTTCGCCTCGCGCTACCATCACCGCATGACCTCGTCCACCCGTCTCCCGCGCCCCCGTTTCGCCCGGCGTCCACTGTGCGCCAATTCGCCGCTTTGCCGGCATGCCGAAAAAACTTTTGTGTCTGCCGTTGCCGGCGACGGCAATGCAAGCGGCTGCTGACGAGTCCGCGCCCGTCCATTGCATTTGGCTGGAGCTGAACGATAATGTGCGATAGATCTTCCTTGCGCCTGCACGGCCGACCCCGGCGGCGTGGCCCGCGGCAGCGTAGAGGGGGCGTCGCAAGAATGCAGTGGATAAAGGAGCTTATACCAGATGAACTTGCTCGAACAAATCACCGATTACACCCTCAACCTGCAACTCGATGACATTCCCGACGCCGCCGTCGACCTGGCCAAGACCATCGTATTCGACTCCATTGGCACGGGCTTGGGCGGCTACCAGCGCGGCCTGGGCGCCAATGCGGCCCGCTATGCGGCAACCATGATGCCCGGCGCGGCAGCGACCCTGCTCGGCAGCGGCCAACGCGTCTCCGTCGAGGGCGCCGCTTTCGCCAACGCTGTCATGATCAAGATCCTGGGCATGGACGATTCCCACCGCTCCGCCGGCCACATCGCCTCGCAAGTCGTGCCGGCTGTCATGGCCGTCGGCGAGGCTTACGGCGCTTCCGGCGCTGATGTGCTGGTCGCCATCGTCGCCGCCTACGACTTCGCTGTCCGCGTCGGCCGGCAGGTGCGCGCGACGCATCGTGAGCGCGGGCACGATCTAAAGGGCACGGTCGGTGTGATGGCGGCCGCCCTGGCCGCGGCCCGCTGCGCCGGCTGCGATCGCGAGACCATGCTGAATACGCTGGCGCTGGCGATGGACCAAGCCGCCGGCACCGAGCAATATGTCTACGAGAGCGGCGACTGCGATACCAAAGACCTGATCTCCGGCTTCGCAGCGCGCAACGCCGTCTTCGCCCTGCGCCTGGCCCAAGCCGGTTTCTACGGCCCCCGCGGCGCTCTCGATGGCGACTACGGCTTCTTCCGCGCTTTTGGCGACGGCTTCGCCCCGGATACTTTCGCTGACCTGGGCCAAGACTTTTCCATTCTGGGCACCGCCTTCAAGCCCCACAGCGGCTGCCGCCACACCCATCAAGCTATCGATGCCGTTCAAGCGCTGCTGGCTGAAACGCCGCTGGACCCGGCCGATATCAGCCACATCCGCCTGGCGACCTACGACTACGCCACCCGCCCTAACTTTCGCGTCGCCGCCAACCCGCCGCGTGAAATCGCCGGCATGAGCATCCGCGTGTCCACAGCGGTCGCGCTCACGCAAGGCAGCGCCTGGCCCGCCGACTTCTCCGCCTGGGACGCGCCGCAAGCCCGGCGCCTGCGCAATCTGATCGATGTGCAGGTCGATGACGCTATCGAAGCCGACTACCCGGCGCTCAACGGCTGCCGCTTGCAGGTGACGCTACATGACGGCGAGCAGCGCGAGGTCTACCTGCCCAATATGAAAGGCGAGCCCGAATTCCGCATGTCGGCTGATGAAATGCGGCGCAAATTCAAAGTGCTGACGCGCGATCTCTTCGCCGCCGATCAAGCGGACGAAATCTACGAATGCTGCCGCCGCCTGGAGCACGCCCACCATATCAGCCCGCTGCTAGGACTCTGCGCCGAGCGGGAAGCCCTACCCGTCTAGTCGTCCTGGCTCAAGCGATACTGGGCTTTGCCGCCGCCCCGCTGGAAGCCGCTGACGATGTAACCAGCCGTCAGCAGCCGCGTCATCGCCTCGCGCACGTGCAGCTGCCAGGCTTGCGCCCGCGCCAGGTCGCGCTCCTTCAGCGCGGCGATATCGGCGGGGATCTCAATGCCGTAGCGCTCAGCGTCGAGAGCCGGTGGGTCGCTGATCTGGAGGACGCCATCCTCGTCGTCATACACCAGCCGGCAAACATCATCCCAAGCCGTCGGATCAGCCACCGCCCGCCCCGCCGCCAGCGCCACCACCCGCGGCGAATCCAGCTGCCACTGCGCCTCCAGCCGGTCGCTGGCCAAGCCGGCGTTGATGCTGTCTTGCATGACGCCGTAATGATTCGCCGAATAGCGCCGCGCGCTGATGCCCAGGCGATTGAAGTTGAAATTGGCGTTGCCGCTCTGCAGCGGGTCAAAGGTCCAGGCTATCAGCCGATAGCCGCGCTCCAGCGCCCACTCGCGCTGCGCCTGCTTCAGCCGCCAGCCGATGCCGCGCCCCTGCTGCGCCGGCTCCACGCCCGCCATGTGCGACCACAACAGCCGCTGCCCATCGCGTATCGCCGCGAAGCCGGTGCAAAAGCCGATCAGCCGCCCGCCCGCCTCCGCCCCGATGACGCAGCCGCCGCTATGCACGATGGCCTTCAGCGTATGCGGCGACGCCACCTCGACATCGCTCATACGCCAGACGGCCCTCTGCAAAGGCACAGTGGCCTGCATATCCGCCATGTCCTTCAGCTGGCGAATGGCTACGCGGTCAGTCATACCTCGCCTACTCCTTTGCGCTCAATCGCCTGCAATGATAGCAAGCGCCTACCGCCGTGGCAAAATGCCGCCGTTTGCCATCCTCGACGCCGCCGGCTTATAATCACCCGGCTGGGCATCTCGGTTTCTGGCGCCGTGATGTCGAGACAAATGCGAACGAAGGCAACATGAAAGAAATCTCCAAATTAGTCCACGTTTCGAAGGGGAGTGCCGGTGGCGCGCCCCCAAAAGATCAAAATTTTGCATATTGCAGCTTTTGTATGAGCGGCGTCGGAACTAGCCACGCAATTGACCAAAAAACTCTGTGCACTCTTTTTCCTCGGTGCACTCGGTGGCAAAGATGTGGATCCTTCGCCATATTGTGACCTACGCTAGATTGTGGTGAACAACCTGTGACATCTCCGTCATCCACTCGCCTCTCCGCCTCCGTGCTCGATCTCATCGGCGACACGCCCCTGGTCGAGCTCTCCCGCATCACCCGCGATCTCGATGGCCGCGTCTTGGCCAAGGTCGAGTTCTTCAACCCCGGCTTATCCAAAAAAGACCGTATCGCCTTGCAGATAATCGAAGACGCCGAAGCCAACGGCGCGCTAAAGCCCGGCGACACCGTCGTCGAGCTCACCAGCGGCAATACCGGCACCGGCCTGGCTATCGTCTGCGCCGCCAAGGGCTATCCCTTCGTCGCCGTCATGTCCCGCGGTAATTCACCAGAGCGCGCCCGCATGATGGCCGCCCTCGGCGCCGAGGTCGTGCTGGTTGAGCAAGCCGCCGATTCCGCCCCCGGCCAAGTCTCCGGCGCCGACCTGGCCCTCGTAGAAGCCAAGGCGCAAGAAATCGTGCGCCAGCGCCGCGCCTTCCGCGCCGATCAATTTCAGCTGGCCGGCAACAGTCGCGCCCATTATCTCAAGACAGCCCGCGAAATCTGGCGGCAATCCGGCGGCATCGACGCCTTCTGCGATTTCATCGGCAGTGGCGGCTCCTTCGCCGGTTGCGCGCAATACTTCAAAGAACGCGACCCCGCCATCAAGTGCTACATCGTCGAGCCGGCCGGCGCCGCTGTGTATGCCAGTGAGCCGGTAACGCAGCCCAATCACAAAATTCAAGGCGGCGGCTATGCCCGGGCTGATCTGCCGCTGATCGACCGCAGCTTGATCGACGGCTGCCTGCAAGTCAATGATGCCGAGGCCAGCGAAATGGCGCGCCGCCTCGCCCGTGAAGAGGGGCTCTTCGCCGGCTTCTCTTCCGGCGCTAACTTGGCGGGGGCGCTGCAACTGCTGCGTGGCGCCCACCGTGGCTGCCGCATCGCCATCCTGCTGCCTGATTCCGGCTTGAAATACCTCAGCACTGACCTCTGGCTGTGACTGACTGCTGTCGCATGGGAGCCGTCAATCGACGCGCATTAGTCCGCGACAGCCGCGTACGGGTACTTGTCGCGCCAGCGCGCTTTGGCTTCGTCCAGCCGCTCGCGCTGCATCTCAACGCCGATGCCGTAACCATCCGGCACGGTCAACGCGCTGCCAGCGCCCAGCACAAAGGGCGGCTCGGTCACATCAGCAGCGAAGTAGCGGTCGGTCGCCGAGATATCCGACGGCAGGTTGACCGCCGGCAGCGCAGCGAAAGCCAGATTGGCCGCCCGGCCCACGCCCGTCTCGAGCATGCCGCCCACCCACAGTGGCAGCTCCCGCTCGGCGCAGATGCGGTAAATCGCCAGGCTCTCGCTGAAACCGCCCACCCGCGCCGGCTTCAAGTTGAGGATTTGAAGCGCGCCCACTTGCAGCGCCAGCAGCAAGTCCGCGGCGGATTTGACGCTCTCATCCAGGCAGACGCGCGTCCTCAGCCGCTGCTGCAGCAGCCCGTGATGGTAGATGTCATCGTGCGCCAGCGGCTGTTCAATCATCAGCAAGTCATACTGATCCAGTCGCGCCAGGTGCTCGGCGTCTGCAATGCCATAGTCGCTGTTGGCGTCCAGCATCAGCAGAATTTCGGGATGGGCCGCCCGCACCGCCCGCGCCACTTGGACGTCCCAGCCGCGCTTGATTTTGAGCTTGATGCGCCCGTAGCCTTCTCGCAGCCGCCGGCTGACCACATCGACGGTCGCCTCCAGCGTCGGCTGAATGCCGATACTGACGCCGACCGTCGCCGCGCCCTCGGAGGCGTGCCCGTCCGGCGCGTATTGCGCGAACAGGTCCGTCAGCCGCATGTCATTGCTCTTGGCGAAGGCATCCCATACCGCCGCTTCCAAACCGGCGCGCGCGTGATGGTGGCCGCGAAAGCGTCGTATCAGAGCCGGGAAATCGCGCGGGTCGGCGATTGTCTGTCCGACCACTGCCTTCAGCATGAACTCGCGCAAGACATGCTCCGCCGTCAGCGCCGTCTCATGGCCGTAACCGGGCCAAAACTCGATGGAGCATTCGCCCCAGCCAACCACGCCGGCAGTTGTCGTCAACTTAATCAGCACCGCGACCTTGTCCGTCTCGGCGCCGAAGCTGGTTTCAAAAGGCGACAAATACGGTATCAACACCGTGTGCAGCTCGATCGACTTAATTGTGATCTCTCTCAAGGCTTTGCTCCCTTGCGCGATTACGTTCCCTTTGCAGCGGCTATTATAGCAATCGGCTGCGCTCCCGCCACAGTCGGCACACATCACCGCGGCGGCGCAACGACGACGCAAATCTGGCTTGAAACCGAAGCGAAGTATTATAAAGACTAATATCATGTGTCGCTGCCCAATTGACGGCTTGTCGCTATAATCAGCGTTGCCCACTAGTTCGCACAGGAGCTCGCTATGCCGCTATTTGACATGCCCTTGGCCGAGCTGCGCGTCTACCGTCCCGAGCGTGAGGAGCCGCCCGACTTTGACGCCTTCTGGTCAGCCAGCCTGGCGCAGGCGCGCGCCCACGATTTGGACGCTCGCTTCGACGCTGTCGACCACGACCTGGCCACGCTCGATGTCTACGATGTCAGCTTCGCCGGCTTCAATGGCGATCGCATCAAGGGCTGGTATCTGGCGCCGCGCGGCGCGCTGGGCCCGCTGCCGGGCGTGGTCGAATACATCGGCTATGGCGGCGGCCGCGGCTTCCCCCACGAATGGCTGGCCTTTCCCTCGGCTGGATACGCCTACCTGGTGATGGACACGCGCGGGCAAGGCAGCGTTTGGCGCCGCGGCGATACGCCCGACCTGCCCAACGGCGCCAACCCATCGCTGCCCGGCTTCATGACGCAAGGCATACTCGATCCGGCGACCTACTATTACCGCCGCTTGTACATTGATGCCGCGCGCGCGGTTGATGCCATTCGCACGCGCCAAGAAGTGGATGCGGGTCGCATCGCTGTAACCGGCGGCAGCCAAGGCGGCGGCTTATCCATCGCGGTGGCCGGCCTGCTGCCGGATGTGGCGGCCTGCCTGGCGGATGTGCCCTTTCTGTCGCATTTTCGCCGCGCGGTCGATATCACCGGTCGCGACCCCTACCTCGAGATCGCCCGCTACCTGGCCACGCACCGCGACAAAATCGACCAGGTCTTCCAGACGCTGAGCTATTTTGACGGCCTGAACTTCGCCGCGCGCATGAGCGCCCGGGCGCTGTTTTCCGTCGGCATCATGGATACCGTCTGCCCGCCTTCGACAGTCTACGCTGCTTACAACCACCTGTTGGGCGAGAAAGCCATGCGCGAATACTACTTCAACGATCACGAAGGCGGCGGCGCCGAGCACGTGCTGGAGAAGCTGCGCTTCTTGCGCGCGCTCTGGCAAGCATGAGCCGCACCCAAGTGATCATCCTCGGCAGCGGCACGCCCAATGCCGAGCCAGACCGCGTCGGCGCCGGCGTCGCCATCGCCGTCGATGACGTGCCCTATCTGGTCGACTGCGGCCACGGCGTCGTGCAACGCGTCGTGCAAGCCCGCGCCGCCGATATAATCGCCTGGGATACGACTTGCCTGCGCCGCCTCTTCGTGACGCACCTGCATGCCGATCACACCGTCGGCTTGCCCGATCTGCTGTTCACGCCCTGGATACATGGCCGCGAACAGCCGCTTCTCGCCTTCGGGCCGGCGGGCCTGGCCGATATGGCGCAGCATCTGCGGCTGGCTTATCGCGAGAACATCCGCGAACACCTCAGCGCGCACCCGGTCAGCCCGGGCGGCTATCAGATCTCAGTGCAGCCGGTGACCGCTGGCCCCTTCTTTCGAGACGAGCGCGTTCTCGTCGAGGCGCTGCCCGCCGATCATGGCGACCTGGAAGCCTACAGCTACAAATTCAGCACGCCCGACGGCGTCATCGTCATCTCCGGCGATACCAAGCCCGTGCCCGCCTTCGCCGATTGGGCCCGCGGCTGCGATATCCTCGTGCACGAAGTCTATTCCAGCGCGCGTTTCCCTGCGCGAGAGCCGGCCTGGCAGCGCTATCATGGGAGCGTCCATACCTCCACGGCGGAGCTGGCGCGCTTGGCCAACGCCGTGCGGCCGCGCCTGCTTTTGCTGGTGCATCAACTCTTCTGGGGCGGCAGCGCAGCACAACTCAGCGCCGAAATCGCAGCCGATTACGATGGCGCGGTCGTCAGCGCTGACGACCTGGACGTGTTCACACTCTAATGGGAAGGGCTCTTGATCATGCCGAAAGAACCCGTCTTCCAGCCGCTCGACTTTGAACGCCTGGACGCGAGCGAACAGCTGCGGCGTTCGCGCGAATTCTTGGCGCGCATATCGCAGCGGCGCAGCGTCCGCGATTTCTCCAGGGAGCCGGTGCCCTTCGAGTTGATCGAGAACGCCATTCGCGCCGCCGGCACCGCGCCCTCCGGCGCCAATCAGCAGCCCTGGACCTTCGTCGTCATCAGCGACCCGGCGGTCAAACGCCGCATTCGCCAGGCGGCCGAAGCGGAAGAAAAGGAGAGCTATGAGCGGCGCATGAGCCAGGAATGGCTCGACGCGCTGGCGCCGCTGGGCACGGACTGGCGCAAGCCCCATATCGAGACGGCGCCCTACGTCATCGTCGTCTTCCGCCAGGCTTTCGGCCTCGCGCCTGACGCGGTCAGCGGCCGCGCGACACGCGTGAAGCACTATTACAGCGAAGAATCGGTGGGCATCGCCGTGGGCTTTCTCTTGGCGGCGCTGCATCTGGCGGGCTTGGCCACGCTGACACATACGCCCAGCCCCATGCAGTTTCTGGCCGATATTCTGGGCCGCCCGGCCAATGAACGCGCCTTCGTGCTGATTCCTGTCGGCTACCCGGCGCCGGACGCAAAGGTGCCGGCCATCACGAAGAAAGCCCTGGGCGAAATCTTGATCCACGTTTGAGATCGGGGCTCGCTGACGCATCCGCAGCCGGCGCATTGGCCCTAGATTCATTTGCACTGTTTCAATAGTGCCTAGATAATGGCGATGGAGCCGGATCAGAACAGGCACGTCCGCAGGAGCGGCCTGATGCGCATTATCACGCTCTTGAATGAGAAGGGCGGCGTCGGCAAAACCACCGTAGCCTTCCACATTGCCGCGGGCTTGGCGGTGGCCGGCTTCCGCGTGCTGGCGGTGGATGCCGATGCGCAAGGCTCGCTGACCGAGTCCATGGGCTTTGAACAATCGGCCGGCTTGTACGACTTGATCGTGCGCCATCAGCCCTTTAAGCAGGTGCTGCGTTTCGTCAGCCCGGAAATCTACGAATACCCCAATCGCCAAGGCGACGGGCAGCTCTTCCTGCTTTCATCCAACGAGGAGACGCAAAGCATCGCCAGCAATTCTCGCGATGCCCTGGCCTTTGTGCGGCGCTTCGCCGAGCTGGATGGCGCCGTCGATTTCATCATCATCGACACTTCGCCGACGCCCTCGTTGCTGCATGGCGCCATCTATCTGGCAACGGATGCCATCCTCTACCCGACCAAATGCGAATACCTGAGCTTTCGCGGCCTGCAAAACAGCTTCACGCACCGCGAAGAAAACGAGCGCTATCGAGCGCAATTCAGCTTCGCGCCCATCACCAATCTCGGCATCGTGCCCACCATGTACCGGCGCAGCACGCTGGAACATCGGGAGAACCTGGCCGAACTGCGCGAGACCTACGGTGAGCTTGTCTGGGCGCCGATACCTCAGTCTACCATCTGGACCGAAAGCAGTCGCGTCCACCGTGCGATTTGGAATTATGCCCCGGCCTCCCCCGCGGCGGATCATGCCTGGGCGCTGCTGAAGAGATTCCTGGAGGTGATGAAACATGTCCAGCCGACGAAATCGTGACCGCTCCAAGAGCGCCTTGCCCAAGTTGGATCATCTGCCTCGCGTCTCCTACGAAGAGGTGGCGCAAGCCACTTACGGCCGGACCGAGAGCGAGATCGTCAACCAGTGGTTTGGCGATATCAGCCCCGGCCAGCTCAACGCGCTTGATGTACAGGTTGGCCGCGACGGCGCCATCGCCGCCTACGACTATCGCTTGACCGGCATCGGCCTGGACCCAAATGCGCTGGCGGCGGATCGGCAAAGTTGGCAAAGGCTGGGGGCGCTGCTCTTCCGCTTCGACCGCTCTATGCAATGGCTGATCGGCGACTGGCTGCTACAAGGCGAGCGCAACAATTGGGGCCAGCACGATGCCATTGCGCGGCGGCTGGGCTACGATGTGAAGACGCTCTACGATTATCGCTATGTGGCCCGCCATGTCGACTTTTCGGTACGTACCGAAAAACTCAGCTTCGGTCATCACAAGCTGGTGGCCCACCTGGATGCCGATCAGCAGCGCCGCTGGCTGGCTCGCGCGGTGAAGGGAGATCGCGATCTGCAATCGGGCGCGCCCCGCCCTTGGTCCATCAGCCGCCTGCGTAAGGAGATGCTTGCCTTGCCGGCGTCCGCGTCAAATGCGAGCACGCCCTTCGAGCGCAACCTGCAGCGCATCAACCGCGACTTGACGCAAGCCAAGTGGCAGCGCTTGCCAGCGGCTGAGCGACGCCTGCGCTATGATAGCTTACAGTCGATTCTGGCGCGGCTGGAGCGTTGGGGCGTCGACTAGCGCGGGATCGCGAAATCTCGGCAAGTACCGAACTGTTGCGGCGGCTGCCGGCTAGAAGCGCGTGCCGAAGGCGGGAATGACCGCGCCGTTGATGATGGCCGCGGCATCCGACGCCAGAAAGGCGATGACGCGCCCCAGCTGAGCCGGCGTCACGCCAGCGTCGGGATCGGCGGCCAGCTGCTCTGCCGATGCGATGGCGGCCGGCAGCACGGCGTTTACGCGAATGCCGCTGCGCTTGTATTCCTCCGACATGCTCTCGGTCAAGCGCAAGACGGCTGATTTGGCGGCGGCGTAGGCGGCATCGTGCCCGCTCGCGCGCAAGCCCGGTCGCGCGCCGATATTGATGATGGCGCCGCTCCCCTGCGTCAGCATTACGGGCACGACCGCCCGGCTCATCAAGAATGTGATCGTCGCGTTGAGCTCGATCATCTTGGTCCAAGACGCCAGTGTCGTCTCGTGCACCGGCTTGCCCGCCTCCCAGCCGCCGACGATGTTCACCAGCGTGTCGATGCGCCCGTAGGCCTCCAGCGCGCGGGCTGCCAGATCGGCCGCAGCCGCCGGGTCGGAAAGGTCGGCGTTCTGCAAGCAAATGTGGTTCTGATCGCCCCGCAGCTCGGGCAGGCGCTGATACAGCCGATCGTCGCCGCAGGTCAGCACCAGCTTAGCTCCGCCGGCGTGGAAGATCGGGATCACGCCCGAAGCCAAAAATCCCGAGGCGCCGGTGATAATCGCTACTTGCCCGCTGAATTGAGTCATTTGAGCGCCCTCGTCCACCTTCTAATCTACACTAACCGTACCACACAACTCCGCTATTTCGGCGAAATCGAGGCGGTGGACATACGTGTCTTGGCGTTTGCTCACATTTGCAAATCTTGCACCCAACAAGTACATTATAGGCAGCTTGGTAAGGCAGGATTTTGATGCGCGAAAACGAGCGACATGCCGCGTTTGATGGCCCTCAGCCCGCAACTATAGACCCTGCTGAGCGTCAGCCGCCCCTTTTTCCTATTCCTTTGGCGCCTGATCTCGACTCTCAACCACCGGCATTAGACCAAACGCGAACTACGGACCAACAGAGCAACGTCGCGATTCTTGAATGCGTTGACAATTTGGACTTCTTGCGCCGTCAACCAAGCGGGAAATTCAAGTTGATCGTTACGTCGCCGCCATACAATATCGGCAAGAGCTATGAAAAGCGGTCGCCGCTGGATTCGTACCTGACTGACCAGGTCCAAGTAATTCGCGAGAGTGTGCGCGTATTGCATCCACAAGGGTCAATCTGCTGGCAGGTCGGCAACTACACGCTTAACGGCGAGATATTGCCCCTGGATTCGCTGTTGTTTCCGATATTCCGCGAGCTAGGACTAAAGCTGCGGAATCGCATCATCTGGCATTTTGGCCACGGCTTGCATTGCAGTAAACGGCTCTCAGGCCGATACGAGACGATCAACTGGTGGACCAAGAGCGACGACTATACCTGGCACTTGGATCCGATTCGCGTGCCCTCAAAATATCCCGGCAAACGGCACTTCAAGGGCCCGCGCAAAGGGGAGCTATCCGGCAATCCCATGGGGAAGAACCCAAGCGATGTCTGGGAATTCCCGAATGTGAAGAACAATCACCCGGAGAAGACGATTCATCCTTGCCAGTTTCCCGTTGAATTGGTGGAGCGCCTGGTGCTGTCGATGACTGACGAAGACGACGATGTGCTCGACCCGTACGTGGGCGTTGGCTCAACCGTTATCGCCGCGCTGAAACACAGGCGCAACGGCTACGGCTGTGACATTGTCGACCAGTATATTGCAATTGCCCGTCAGCGGATCGCCGACCTGCGGGCAGGACGCCTCAAGACGCGGCCCATGGGGAAACCCGTCTATAATCCGGCCCTGCCCAGGGGCGGACATTAATGCAAATCGCGGCAGCGTCGTGGGGTGCCGGCTGTGCCGTTGATCCTGCTCGGCGTTATACCCTGATCCCTACTCAATGCTATCAGATGTGAAAACTCCAGTTCACCGTGTACCAGGGGAAATCCCGATGCCCCAATACGACATCTTGCTCAAGAACGGCCACGTCATTGACCCGGCCAATCGCATAGACGCGCCAATGGATGTGGCTGTCGCGGGCGACCGCATCGCAGCCGTCGCGCCTGACATCCCAGCTGCCGACGCGGCGCAAACCATCGACCTCGCCGGTCTCTACATCACGCCCGGTCTCATCGACATCCACGTGCACGTCTACCACACGCGCGAGCCAGAGACCCTCTCTGTCATTGCCGACCACCACAGTTTCCGCGCCGGCGTCACCACCGTGGTCGATACTGGCACCGCCGGCGCCAAGCACTTTCTGCACTTCAAGCGCACCGTCATCGACCGCGCCCGCACCCGCATCTTCGCCTATATCAACATCGTCAAATCCGGTATGCAGGGCCCCTTTGAACAAGATGTGGCCGAGATGGATCCCGAGCTTGCCGCCTCCATCGTGCTGGCCTACCCGGAGGACTGCGTCGGCATCAAGACGGCGCACTACTGGGTCAGCGAACCCTTCGACGAGGCGCATCCGCCCTGGGCCGCGGTTGATCTCGCGCTGGAAGCCTCCGCCATTTGCGGCAAGCCACTGATGGTCGACTTTTGGCATCGTGAAGGCCGCACCTACCAAGAGCTGCTGCGCAAGATGCAGCCGGGCGACATCCACACCCACGTCTACGCCCAGCAATTCCCCATCCTCAACGCCGATAGTCAGCCGGCCGATTTTATGTTTGAAGCTCGCGAGCGCGGCATCATCTTTGACCTCGGGCACGGCGCCGGCAGCTTCTGGTGGCGGCTGGCCATTCCCGCTTTCAAGGGCGGCTTCGGGCCCGATTCCATCAGCACCGACTTGCACATCGGCAATGTCAACGGCGTGGTGCACGATATGCTCAACACCATGTCCAAGCTGCTCTGTATGGGCATGCCGCTGCAAGAAGTCATTTACCGCTCCACCGTCACACCGGCGCGCGAAATCGGCCATGCTGAGCTGGGTACGCTGAGCATCGGCGCTGAAGCCGATATCGCCGTGCTGCGGTGTGATTCGGGCGATTTCGGCTACGTCGATTGCGGTGGCGCCCGCCTGGCTGGCGATCGCAAGCTGGGCTGCGAGATGACAATCCGCGCCGGCGAAATAGTCTACGATATCAATGGCCGCGCCGCGCCCGCCTGGGAAGACGCGCCGCCCCAATACTGGCAGATACGCACGCCCAAAGGCTATATCGAACCATGACCAACTATGACTCGCTCGGCATCCGCCCCGTCATCAACGCCTACGCCACCGTCACCAAATTCGGCGGTTCGCTGTTGCCGCCTGAAGTGCTGGCCGCCATGAATGACGCGGCGCGCGGCTTCGTCGACCTGGCCGACTTGCAGTGCCGCGTGGGCCAACGCATCGCCCAGCTAACGCGCAACGAAGCCGCCTACGTCACATCGGGCGCGGCCGCGGGGATAGTGCTGGCTTCCGCCGCCGCCGTCCTGCTCAAACAGCCGGAGGCGCTGCAACGCTTTCCCGATATCACCGACTTCAACAATGAAGCGATCATTTTTCGCGGGCAGCGCAATCCTTACGACTACAGCATCAAGCAGACCGGCTTGACTTACCTTGAAATCGACAGCTCGGCCGCCGAATTGCGCGCCGCCATCAGTGAGCGCAGCGCCTGCGTCTTCTGGTTCCCGCGTGGCGAATGCAGCTCCGATGGGATTGCGCTGGCTGATGTCATTGCCATCGCCGACGAACGCGACATCCCCGTCATCGTCGATGCCGCCGCCCAACTGCCGCCCGCGGAAAATCTGTGGCGCTTCACCGAAATGGGCGCGGCCCTGGCCCTGTTCAGTGGCGGCAAAGACCTGCGCGGGCCCCAATCCAGCGGGCTCATGCTGGGCCGCCGCGATCTCATCGACTCGATTCGCCCCATCAGCAATCCCAGGCACGGCCTGGGCCGCCCCTTCAAAGTCGGCAAAGAAGAGATGATGGGTTTGCTGGCCGCTGTCGAGCGCTACCTGGGGCTTGATCATGAGGCTCGCGCCCAATATTGCGAAGAGACGGTGCGCCTCTTTTGCGATGCGTTGAATCCCTTGCCCGGCGTCTCCGCCGAGCGTGACTTCCCCAACGAAGCCGGCCAGCCGCTGCCCTGGTGCCGCGTGACGGTCGACCCGGTCGTGCTCGGCAAGGACGCCGCTGACATCGTCGCCGCCTTTCTGGCTCACGAGCCCGCCATCGCCGTCTCGCCACTGAACGAAACGCAGTTCCATCTCAACCCGATGACGCTCAACCCGGGCGAAGAAATCATCGTCCGCGACGCCTGCCTGCAGCTGCTAGCATAGCCCCCACCATAAACAGCGTGGCAAACTTCGCCAATATGTCGACTTCGTTTCACAAAGCGATTCCTCTGTGCCCTCAGTAGAATGAAGTAAGTCATGCAAATCTCGTCTCTAGAAACGTGTGCTTTACCACAGAGGAAAATGAGGGCACACAGAGGGCACAGAGGATTTTGTATTGTTTCGATTATGCCGCAATTGAGGCAGTCATCCAACAAATGAAGAATTCGCTGGCATACAATCAATTCATTGCTTTTCTCGGTGTACTCTGTGTATCCTCTTTGTCTTCTGTGGTGAGTTAATTTGTCTCAAGTTTGCATCCTGTCACACCTACACAATCTTTAGTGCTTACCATGAACCGACCCTTTGAACTCTACGACCTGCGCGTCACTGTCGAGCGCATCGAGGGCCGCTCGGTCTGCGGCCTCGAAGTCGGCGACTACTTCGAGCTGACCGAGAGCGCCAAGCTGCGCATCCCGGCGGGCAAGCATTTCTGCATCTACGCCCTCTCCGCCGTGCTGCCGCTGCTGGCCGCCAAACAGCGCGAGCTCAGCGAGAACGACTGGATGACTCGCGATACGGTCGCCGCCTGTCCCGATGTCGACGAACGCCTCATCATGCGCATCGAGCGCATCGGCAAGCGCAAAATGGACAGCGACGACTTGACCTAATGCGCCGCGCCATCACCCGTCAACGTCAAGCGACCCCAGCCGGTTTCCATCAATAGCAGTCAAATCACTTCCAAAGTCTATCAAGCCTCTCATTTGGTTTGTGAAATTTATCACAAATCAGCTAAGCTGTGATTAAGCTTTGTCTACGGGAGGCTTGTCATGGCGAGCAATAGCGCCCCATCCCTGAAAGGACACTGGCTCTGGGGCAACCTGAGAGAATTCAACCGCGACAATCTGCGCTTCATTGAGAACGCGGCGCGGCAGGGCGATCTGGTGCGGATTCGCTTCGGCCCCCTGCGCGGCGCCTTCGTCAACCATCCCGATTATGTCTGCCAGGTTTTGGCGGCGCGTAGCAAATTATTCCGCAAGCCAGCCGTGGTCAAGCGCGCGCTCAGCGACATCCTGGGCGAAAACATCTTCACCAGCAATGGCGATGCCTGGAAGCGTAGCCGCCAAGCTGTGCAGCCCGCCTTCCACCTGCGACACGTCGAACGCTATACGCAGATCATGGCGGACGGCATTGAGCGCGAATTGCGCACCTGGCGCGCCGGCGATGTCATTGACCTGGAGACGGTCATGAGCCGCGTCACCATGAACATCATCTTGCGCACCATGTTCGACGCCGATCTTGGCGCCGCTGCTGACGAGCTCGTCGCCGTCTTCACGCGGCTGTTTCATCTGGCGCATCGCCGCATGGCGCTCTACGCGCTGATTCCCAACTGGTTGCCGAGCCGGGGCAATCGCGAAGTCAAGCGGTTAAGCGCTGAGGTGCGTACGCTGCTGCGGGGCATGATCGCCGAGTGGCGCGCGGGAAGGGCAGGGGAGGCTGCGCTGCTCAACCACGTGCTGGCGCCGCTCGATGACGAGCCTCGCCTCAGCGACGAGCAGCTCATCAACGAAGCCATCACCATCATCGGCGCCGGTTACGAGACCTCGGCCTATACACTGGTCTTCGCCTGGCTCGCCCTGCTGCAGAACCCGGCTGTGGCCGATCGGCTTTACGCTGAGGTCGATACGGTGCTCGGCGGGGGTCAACTGCGCCTGGCTGACGTAAAGTCCCTGGCCTACACCGAGCGCGTCGTCAAAGAGACGCTGCGCCTCTACCCCAGCGCCTGGGGTTTCTCCCGCTCGACGCTGGAGCCAGTTGAGATTGCGGGCACGACCCTGCCGCGCAATAGCATGGTGCTGGTTTCGCCCTGGACCCTGGGCCGAGACCCGCGCTGGTATCCCGATCCCGAGCGTTTTGAGCCCGATCGCCATCTGCCGGAGCATGTCCGCAAGCGCCCGCGCTACGCCTACATCCCCTTCGGCGGCGGCGCCCGCACCTGCCTGGGCAGCCATTTCGCGCTGATGGAAGCCGTCATCATCATCGCTGAGATGGCGCGGCGCTTCCGCCCTGAACTGCTGCCCGGCAGCGCCTCGGGACCGCGGGCGGTCGCCTTCACTCTGCGGCCGGACGGGCCCATGCTTGTTGGGCTGGAGAATCGAAGCGCGAATGCAGATGCCAGCTCAAGATCGATCCCGCGTTCAAAGGCTGGCACACTGCCATCAAGTAGCGCAACACATTGCCCCTTTCATCGGTTAAGATAATAGGGGACGCCCAATATGGACAAGCTCTTGAAACGGGGTAACAAATGACCAAACAGCGCAAGCATATCAAAGTGACCTATTCCACGCTCGGCAGCCCTGATCCCCTGCTGCATCAATACTTCGAGGAAGATGTCGCCGAGCTCAAGCGCAACCTGGGCGGAGAATATCGCCTCTTCATCAACGGCGAATGGGTCGATGGCGATGGCAGCTTCGAGAATCGCTCGCCCATCAACACCGATTGGCTGCTGGGTCGCTTCGCCCGCGCCTCGGACGCCCAAGTCGATCAAGCGGTCGCCGCGGCCAAAGCCGCCTTCCCGGCCTGGCGCGATACACCCTGGGCGGAGCGCGTGGCGCTGCTCAACCGCGTGGCCGACCTCATCAGCGAGCGCCTTTTCGAGATCTCGGCCGCCGTCAGCCTCGAGGTCGGCAAGAACCGCCTTGAAGCCATCGGCGATGTCGAGGAGACGGCCGATCTCATCCGCTACTGTGCCGATGCCATGCGCGACAACCAAGGCTTCGACCGCCAATTGCTCAGCGAAAGCGACCAGCATTTTAACCGCAGTGTGCTCAAGCCCTACGGCGTCTGGGGTGTCATCGGCCCCTTCAATTTCCCAGCCGCGCTGACCGGCGGACCCACCGGCGCCGCGCTGATCGCCGGCAATACCGTCGTGCTCAAGCCCGCCGCCGAGGGCTCGCTGACCGCCAGCTTCATCGCCAACTGCGTGCAAGACGCGGGTGTACCGGCCGGCGTCTTCAACATGGTGCTGGGCGGCGACGAACCCGGCATGGCCTTGACCGCCAACCCGGACCTGGCTGGCTTGACCTTCACCGGCAGCTACGATGTCGGCATGAGCATCATCAAGAACTTCAGCACCGCCGCCGGCTATTTCCGCCCCGTCATCGCCGAAATGGGCGGCAAAAACCCGACCATCGTCAGCGCCAAGGCCGACCTGGACAAAGCCGCGCTCGGCGTCATGCGTTCGGCATTTGGCTTGACCGGCCAGAAGTGCTCCGCCTGCTCGCGCGTATATGTCGACGCCGCTGTCAAAGATGAATTCTTGTCCAAATTGGTCGATCTGACAGCAAAGATTCCTGTCGGCGACCCCACCGATGCCGATACCTACATGGGCCCAATCATCAGCGCGACAGCTTACGAGGCTTTCCAGCGCTACATCGACGAAGCCCGCGCCGGCGATATCCTCATTGGCGGCGAGACGCTCGAGCCGGGCAGCGGCTTCTTCGTCGCGCCCACGGTCGTGGCGGATCTGCCCGATAGCAGCCGCCTATGGCAGCACGAAATGTTCGCGCCCATCGTCGCCGTCCGCGCTGTCGCAGGCAAAGACGAAGCCATGCGCCTCGCCAACGATGTCGCCCTCGGCTTGACCGCCGGCTTCTACAGCGAAGACCCGGACGAGGTCGACTGGTTCCTGGATAATATCGAAGCCGGCGTGCTCTACGTCAATCGCGCGACCGGCGCCACCACCGGCGCTTGGCCCGGCTATCAGTCATTCGGCGGCTGGAAGGGCAGCACCGGCAGCAACAAGGCCGCCGGCAGTTGGTACTACCTGCAGCAGTACATGCGCGAGCAATCGCATACGATTGTGGCGGGCTGAACACCGCCGAGCGCGTTGCTGATACGGCGGGAGATCCACGCCTTTTCCACCGAGGACACGGAGGGAGCACGAGGACATCGAGATTCCTACCTGGCAATGACGCAGGCGCGACTATGCGCTTCGTCGGGGCGACTCTGTGAGACCTGCGCCGCCAACTACAGCCGAACCGGTCGGAATCACATCAACAAATCCGCTTGTCATCGCGGATTAGAGCGTACGAGATTCCGCGCTCCGGGCCGTACGCTAGCCATCCAAGTGGGATACTTGTCGTATTATAACAAGAAGTTTCGTAAACTCTCACACGCGAGGTTACGCACTATCCTAGTCTCGAAATAAGAAGCCTTGCCTCACGCCCGTCGTGCCTTTGTGACGGTTCACGGGCGACTCACAGAGTCGCCCCTACGTAAATTGCGTGAATTTAGAGCTTGTTCGGCAGAAAACGCTTCCTGACCTTCGTGTCTTTGTGCCTTTGTGTCATTGTGGTCAAAAAAACCACCCCGCTCAATCCACCACGATCAACTCCTGCCAGCCGTTGGTCAGCTTCTCGCCGCCGCCGGGCCGCGCCACCACCACATCCTCGACCCGCGCCGAGTAGTCGTTGAATTGCATGATGCTCGGCTCAATCGTGAAGAGCATGCCCTCTTGCAGCGGGGTCTCATCGCCCTTGGTCAGGAAGGGCGGCTCATGCACATCCATGCCGATGCCGTGGCCCAGCCGATGCCGAAAAGCCTCGCCATAACCGGCGTCCTCGATGACTTTGCGCGCCGCCGCGTCAGTAGACGTGGTCGTGCCTTCGCCCGCCTTCAACGCCGCGATGCCCGCCGCTTGCGATGCCATCATCACATCGTAAACCCGCTGCGCCTCGGCGTTGGGCTCGCCGAAGAAAACCGTGCGCCCGAAGTCATAACACCAGCCCTCATAGATGCCGCCGAAGTCGAATAGTATCGACACCGGCGGATCCATCGTGCGCTTCCAGCTTTCCATGCGTTGGCCGAAAAGCAGCGGGTGATTGGGACCCGTGTTGTAGAGCGACGTGGTGAAGGATTGCCCCAGCGAGCCGTGCTTACGCAGCTGATAATTGACCTCTTCCACGATCTCCAGCTCGGTCATGCCATGCCGCAGCGCCGCCAGCGTATCGGCGAAGGCGGCCTCGGTGATGCGCCCGGCGATCTTCATCAGCTCGATGTCGTCTTGCGATTTGATGACGCGCATCGGCCGCAACAGCGCCGTGGCCGAGAGCCAGGTCGCGCCCGGCAGCAGCGGCTGCAGGTGCGAAACCGTCTCGGCGCGGGCGAAATCGCTGATGGCCACTCGCGGCTGCTCCGGCAAGTTGAAGCCGTCCAGGATGCCCCGAACCATCTCAGACGGCACATCCCAATCGCCCAGCACGCGAATGTCGATGCCTTCCAGCTGGCTGAGCCCGCCGAACTCGGCTGTCATGCGCGGCAGCGGCAGCACCGGCGGCTGACCCGGCGTGATCCAGGCGCCCTCGAGCCAATCGCCGGGGTGAATCGTATGCCCGTAATTGGGGAAATCGCGCGGCACGCCCGTCAGATATTGCAAGTCTGACGAGAGCGGGATGAAGGCGACATCGGCGTGGTCGGCCAATATCGTCTGAAATCGCGTCAGGCGGTCGCTGGACATGAGCTGCTCCTCTGCTGGTTAACATGTTGAGGCTAATGATAGCGCGTTTGGCGCCGCATTTCCGCAAGCTGTACCGCCGCAGTCCATGTGCCCGATGTTAGAATAGTCTTTCAGCCACAGAAGCAGATGAAAGCAATTACGCGCTAGCCATGGCTTGCAACCAAGTCTGTCGGGTAGGGGCGATGCGGTGAATCGCCCGCGCATTGAACTCTCGGCGGAATATCTCTGCGCCCTCTGCGTTCTCTGTAGTTCGCCCTTCAACCTGCCTTGCTTACCCGACCGGAAATGAGCCATGACCTACCAAGCCATCCTCTTCGACCTCGACGACACGCTTGTTCAGCCTGCGCGGCTGCGAGGCGGAAGCGCTGCAGCGTACGCTTGACCGCGCCGGGCTGCTGCCCGCCCTGCCCGCCGATTACGCCAGCGCCTATGCGCAGATCAGCTCAAGCTATTGGCGGGCGCGCGCGGCCGACGACGACACGCATCGCACCCGTGAAGGCGTACTCTACAGTAGCTGGCGTGATTTCTTGTCGCGCTACAGTTTGGACACCGCCAATGCGTCTGAGTTAGCGCAACATTTCTGGAGCGCCTTCTGCAGCGCGACGGCGCTCAACCCGGGCGCGGAAGACGTTCTCAAGCGGCTGGCGACGGGGAATCGCCTGGGCGTGATCAGCAACGGTTACAGCGATTCGCAGCGCGGCCGGCTCGACGCGGCCGGGCTGACGCACCGTTTCGAGGTCATCGTGATCTCCGAAGAAGCCGGCGTCGCCAAGCCCGACCGGCGCATCTTCGACCTGACGCTGGCGCAGCTGCAGCTCAGCGCGGCGGATGTGCTCTACATCGGCGACAGCATCAGCCACGACTTGGCCGGCTGCCTGGCGGCGGGCATCGACTTCTGCTACTACAGTCCCGTGCCCACGGCAGACAGGAAAGACGCCCCTGCTTCAGCATTTCGCATCAATCACCTGAGCGATTTGATTGCTATTCTGCCAAGCCGTTAGTCGCAATCGCGCTCGAGGCTGCCGCGGGCGCACTGGTATTCCGTTGGCGGGCGCGTTAACTTGTGGCGCAATGCGCAAAATATCATTTGCGGAGTTAAGGACATGTTTAGATCCCTCATTGCGCTTTTGCTTATTGTCACAATCGGCCCGATGATCCATGGTCAAGACGCCGAGCATCGACCCTGCACAGCGCGGCTGATCGCGACTTTCCTTGATGCGAGGTCTGTAACAGAGGATCTGGCCAAGCAGATATACGCCGCCCGGTCACTTGACGCTTTTTTGACCATCACGCCCGCGTTCATTGAAGAAATGGACCTGCTGCCGCATCGAGCGACATATTGCCATGAGGGCTTTGAAACGATGTGGCGGCTGGACGCATACTTAAGTGATGTCTACGCCGCCCGCATATTTAATCTGCAGGGCATAGACGATACCGAAAATCCTTTCGCAGTGGCCGTGGTGGCCGATCTCGAGCGGGTTGAACTGCAAATTCAAGCGCTGGAAGCACTACTCTCAAGCGGCGAGCGCGCGGACGTGGAATCAAATCTGATGGGCACAGGCAGTGAGTGCTATTACGCCGACATGATCCTTCCCCTGGCCCGTTCATTGGAACACGCCGCCCTGATGGAGAGCTTGAACGCTATCGAGACGCCGCAAGACCTGCCGCGCGTCGGCCGCGAGCTGATCGCCTGGCGCGAGGCCACCTGGGCTGAATTGCCGGGCTGCTATGTCGCCTTTCATCATCTGATGGAATTGGGCCGCCTGGCCCACTTCACGCTGATGCGGCGCGCGCTGGAATTCGCCGGCGTGGTGGATGCGGAGAACCCCTTCGTCGAACCCCTCGATCAGATGCTGAATCCCGAGTATGGCTCGTTCGGCGGTCGCTTTTTGGAGGAGCGCCTGCGGGTCGGCGTGCGCCCGATGCCGACCGTCTTCGGCTTGCCGTCTTGCTCCCCCGCGGACCTCGAATCCTTCGCCCACATGCCCGCCGAGTTTGACGATCTGATCGCCGCCGCCCAGACTGTCGCAACGGACGCCGAGCGCCTCGCCTACATCCAGCGGCAAGTGCACTGGCGCTATCGCTTGTGGCTGCAGATGCCGATGTGTGCCGATGTGATCGAGTTGACTTGGCTGATGCGCCAGTTCAGCAGCGACTACGCCACCGTGTTTGCGCTGGAGCTGCTGGCCGCCGGCGATATCAACACGCCTTACCCGGCGCAGGTCAACCCGCAAGGCGAGAACGCGCAGCGCCTTCGCGTCGTCAGAGAGCGCTTTGAAGCCCAGCTCGCGGGCCAGTCTCGCCTGCCGCGTCAAACTGGCTCGGCCATATTCACCTGCGGGCGCCTGCGCGACGACCTCAAGGAGCCTATCTACGCCGGCCTTCACGATTTGACGACACAAGCCAAAGCCATCGCGACCATCGACGAAGCGCTCAACTATGCGCGGCGGCAACTCCGCTGGCGCGCTGGTTACCTCGCCAAATTGCCGCACTGCCCGGAAGCGATTGAATTCGGCTGGTGGTCGTCGCTGCAGACGACGAGCGCGGCGCTGGCCCGCGCCCTTGAGCTCGCCGGCATTGACGCCGCCGACAACCCCTATGCCGCTGAAGACGAGTTTGCGCTGCAACGCTGGATAGTCGTGAGCCGCGCCTTGCTTGGCGATACGCTGCCCAAGGAGAGCGGCGACGTTCCGCTCAGCCGCTTGCAACACTGTTCGCGGGCCGACGCGCTCGCCATCGCCATCGCCGCCGGCAAATACGAGGAGCTGCTCAAGTACCCGCGCGCCGATACCATCGACGACATGGTCGCGTACGCCGTGAACGCCCTCGAATGGCGCGACATCGGCTTCAGCGCCTACCCGCTCTGTGCCGAGGCGCACCGCATCCGCCTGGAATTCACGCAAAATGTCGGCGATGTCGTGGCGCGGCGCCTGCTCGATATCGACGGCCGCCTCTACGGCGACAACCCCTG
Source organism: Phototrophicaceae bacterium (assembly GCA_965208195.1). GTDB lineage: Bacteria > Chloroflexota > Anaerolineae > Aggregatilineales > Phototrophicaceae > UBA6055. The sequence continues at coordinate 349,936 of CBDBOC010000003.1, forward strand.
GCGCCAATTGCCGGACGATTTCGACCGCATCGAAACGCTGAACGACGTCCTGCGCGAGGTTCGTATGGCGTTCGGGCCGCCGCCGGAAGAGCGCATCGTCGCCGCCTGCGCCGCCGAGGAAGTCGAGGTCGTCGTCCAACTGGCTGACGTCATCGTCTCGCTGGCGCAAGCGGCGGAGACGCACGACTTGCAAGCTGACTTGCCGGCGTATCATCAGCGCATTCTCGACTGGCGGGCCGACCTGATGGCGCGCCTGCCACAATGTCAGGGCGCGGTGCCGGCGGGCTGGCTGATGAACGACATCAGTATCGACCTGGCGGTGCTTGGCAGCCTGACCTTCGTCGGCGCTGATATTGCTGCGCTGCCGCACACCGCTGTCATCGACGAGAATCTGGCGCGTCTGTCGCAGCTGGCGGCTGACTTGGGCATTGATCTGCCCGCCGGTGGGTGAATGTATGACCACGCCAAATAAGCGGCTGCCAGCAGCCGAGGAGGGCCTTCCTTGCGCCGGTCACTGATCATGTTCTTGCTCATGTTCGCCTTGCTTCACTCGGCGCAGAGCCAAGCGACGCGCTATCAGCCTTGCGCCAGCGGGGCCTTGCAGGGCCTGCTCAATACTCGCGCCGATTATGCCGCCTTGGCCGAGCGAATTGAGGCGGCGTCAACCATAGACGAGCTGCTGACCCTGTCCGTCGATACCTCACGCTACGGACGACTCGTCGAATTCATGGCGCGCTTCTGCCACGAAGGCTACGACATGATGTGGCGCCTGGACCATTGGCTGAGCGATATTCTCGCCGGCCAAACGTTGCAGCTAGTCGGCGTCGAACCGGCGCACAACCCCTTTCTGCCCGCCGCGCGCATCAGCCGCAACTCAGCAGAAGAACAGGCCGCGCGCATTGAAACCCTGATCGCCAGCGGCGAGCGCGATGATGACGAAGGCGATTCGTCTATGGGCTCGCCTGACTGCTTTCACGAAGACTTCACGCGCCCGACCGACCGCGTCGTCGAGCATCAAGCGCTCATGCGGCTACTGCCTGAAGCGAACGACATCGACGCCATCCTGCGCTTGAGCCGGCAGCTGATCGACTGGCGCGGGCGGACGTGGCGGGAAATGTCAGGCTGCCTGGTCGCCTATAGCGAACTGCTGACGCGCGGCCGCCTGCTGAGCGACCTGCTGGCGATTAGCGCGCTGCGGCTGGCCGGCGTGGCCGATGCGGACAATCCTCTGGTCGAAGCGACTGAAAACTTGCGCCATCCCCAACACGGCTATCTGGGCTACCTCTTCCTGGAGGAGCGGCTGCGCGCCCAGAAACGCCCCGTTGCGCCCGTAACCGCCTTTGGCATCGCCGATTGCACGCCGACGCAGATCAGCGCCTTCGCCCGCCTGCCCGTCGAGTTTGACAGCTTGATCGCGGACGCGCAATCAGTCGACACGGGCGACGAGCAGCTCAACTTCATTCAGCGCCAAGTGGAGTGGCGCCGGTCGATCTGGCTGCAATTGCCGATGTGCCGGCAAGTCCTCGAGCTGGGCTGGCTGATGCTGATCGTCAGCAGCGATTTCGCGGCCGATTTCGCGCTGACGCTCTTGGCCGGCGCTGAGCTGGACAGGCCCAACGGCGCCGCAGTTGACCCCGCCGGCGAGAACCTGACGCGCTTGAACCAAGCCCGCGACGCCTTCGCCGCTTATGCGACGGGCGAGGCGCGCCCGCCGGAATCAGCCGACGATGCCCTGTTTACCTGCGCCGGCGCATTCGAAGGCGCTTCCGTTTACGACGCCTTTGCAGGCTATAGCGATGTGATGCGGCTGGCATCGACCATTGAAGACCTTGACGACGCCCGGCGCGCCAATGCCGCTCAGATTGCTTGGCGCGCCGAAATGCTCGAGCGCTTGCCCGCCTGCCCCGAGTTGATCGAGTTCGCCTGGTTGACCCTGCTCCTGTCGACCGGTGAGTCGCAACAGGCCGTCCTGGACCTGGCTGGCGTGGCGGATGCCGGCAACCCCTACCCGCGCGAGCTGGCGGCCGTCCAATCGCGTATGCGCGCCGTTGATCTGGCCCTGCTGCGCGGGCAGCCCTTGGCCAAGGAAATGGGCCCGCCCGGCCGCGGCCAGCTGCCTCAGTGCGCCGCCTCAGAATCGCTGGCGATCGCCGTACCAGCGGTGACTTATTTCGATGCGTTGGAGTACCCGCGTGCCCTGACGCTCGAGGAAATGGTCGACTACGCCGCAGCCAGCGTCGAATGGCGGGATTCGAGTTTTCGCGCCTACCCGCTCTGTGCCGAGGCGCATACCATCCGCCTGCGCTTCACGCAGCTGGTGGCCGACACCATCGCCCGGCGAGCGCTCGATATCGACGGTCGCCTTTACAGCAGCAATCCCTGGCGACAATTGGCGGATGACGAAGAACGCTTTGATGCGCTGACCGACGAGCTCTACGCCAGCCGCGTGGCTGACGGGCCGCCGCCGGATGAGCGCGTCATCGCCGCCTGCGCTGCCGAGGACGTCGCCGCCGTCGCCCATTTGGCTGAGGGCATCGCCTCTCTGGCCCAAGCTCTGGATACGCTCGACCTGCAGGCTGACTTGCGCGCGTATCACCAGCGCATCTTGGACTGGCGGGCCGACCTGATGGCGCGCTTGCCTCAGTGTGAGGGCGCGATTCAGGCGGGCTGGCTGATGAACGACATCAGCATCGACCTGGCGGTCTCGACGAGCTTGACATTCGCCGGCGCTGCTGCCGACGCGCTGCCGCACACCGCCCTCATCGCGGAGCATCTGGCGCGCTTGTCTCAGCTGGCGGGCGAGCTGGGCATCGATTTGCCGGCGGACGCTACTCCGTGATCGTCACCTTGGACAAGCCACGCGGTTTATCGACATCGTAGCCGCGCAGCAGCGCTTGTTGCAGCCCGTAGACCTGGCCGGGCATCACCGCCAAGATGGGGCTGAGCCACTCCGGCGCCGTCGGCAGCGGCAGGGCGAAAGTTCCGCTGGCGAGGAGGTCGGCATCGTTGCTGATGATGAGCGCCTCGGCACGACGCGCCGCCAGGTCCGCCCCCATCTCCCGCATGGCGGCGAAGCTGGCCCCCTGCGGCGCAACCAGGATGACCGGATAACCGCGGTCAATCACAGCCATCGGCCCGTGGCGGAAATCGGCTTCGCTGTATCCCTCGCTGGCGATATAGGTCAGTTCCTTGACTTTGAGGCTGATCTCGCAAGCAGTGGCGTAATTGAAACCGCGCCCCAGCGTGATGAGCCGATCGCTGTAGCGATAGCGCGGCGCCCAGCCGGCGATACTCTCAGACATCGTCAGCGTCGTCCGCGCCAGTTGCGGCAGGGCCACCAGCTCGTCGCGCATCGCAGCGTCGCCCGCCAAGGCGCTGGCCAGCATGGCGATGACGGTTAGTTGCGCTGTGTAAGTTTTGGTCGCCGCCACGCTGAGTTCGCGCTCGGCCCGCAGCGGCAGATGATGCGCCGCCGCCGCCGCCAGTGGCGAGTCGTCGAAGTTGGTGATGGCCAGCGTCAGCGCGCCCGCCGACCGCGCATCGGCCAGCACAGCGCGCACATCTTCCGCTTGGCCCGATTGCGAGATGCCGATGACCAGCGCGCGCGACAGATCGGCCGGCCGCTGATACACCGTGTTGAGCGAGGGCGTCGCCAGCATGACCGGCAGCCTCAAAGCGTAGCCTAACAAATACTGCGCGTAGCGGGCCGCGTTGTCCGAGGTGCCGCGCGCCGCGATGCAGACATAGGGCGGATCAAAATCCCTTATGGCGGCCGCTGCCCGCCGCGCATCTTCCCAGCCATCTTCCAGCAGGCGCCCGATTACAGTCGGCTGCTGCGCGATTTCTTGTGCCAGTATGGTATTGATGATTGAGCCTCCCTCGGTGTTAGTCGTCCAGCGCGCGATAATTCACTCCCATCGCGTCAAGGCAGGGCAAATGCCGCCGCAGCCGCGCCACCAAGGCCTCATAGTCGCGCTCGGCCGGGTGATTCCAGAGCACATCGGCGATGGCGATGGCGCGCGGGAACATCATGTACTCAACGTGGTCGCTATCCGGCATGTACTCGGTCCAGACATTGCCCTGGCCGCCGATGATGTGATGCCGCTTGTCTTCAGCGATCTGCTCCGGCACGACGACATAATCCCAGACTTGCCGCAGCGGCAGTATCGCCGGAATGGCCGGCGGTTCGCTGTCGGTGTCTTCCGATTGATAGTAATCCAGGTAGCAGTAGGTGTTCGGCGTCATGATGACATCATTGCCGGCGTTGGCCGCCGCGATGCCGCCATCGCTGCCGCGCCAACTCATGACGGTGGCGCTGGGCGACAAGCCACCTTCCAGAATCTCGTCCCAGCCGACCAGCTTGCGGCCGCGCTGGTTCAGCCAGCTCTCCATGCGGCGGATGAACCAACTCTGCAATTCATGCTCATCGGCCAGCCCCTCGGCTTTGATGCGCGCCTGACACGCCGGGCAGTTTTCCCAGCGCGCTTTGGGCGCTTCGTCGGCGCCGATGTGAATGTACGCCGACGGGAATAGCTCCAGCACTTCGCTCAAGACATCCTCGAGAAAGTCGAAAACTGCGTCATTGCCGGCGCAGAAGATGTCTTCGGCGATGCCCCAGGTCGTGCGCACGCTATACCCCTCGCCGACGCAGCCCAGCTCGGGATAAGCCGTCAGCGCCGCCACCGCATGCCCGGGCATTTCGATCTCCGGCATCACCCTGATGCCGCGCTCGCCGGCGTAGGCGACCACCTCGCGCACCTCGTCTTGCGTATAGAAGCCGCCGTAGGGCACGCCATCGTATTGATCCCAAGTGCCGGCAATCACCGTTTCCGCGCGCCAGGCGCCCACTTCGGTCAGGCGCGGATACTTCTTGATCTCGATGCGCCAACCCTGGTCTTCCGTCAGATGCCAGTGAAAGGTATTGAGTTTGTAGAACGCTAACAGGTCGATGAACTTCTTGATGAAGGCGACTGGATAGATATGCCGGCCGACATCTAGGTGGATGCCGCGCCAGCCAAATTCGGGCGCATCGCTGAGGTGAAAGCCCGGGATCGTCCAGTCGACGCCCGCTTGCATATCGCTCGCCATGATCTGCGGCGGCAGCAATTGGCGCAGCGTCTGCATGCCGTGCACGAAGCCGCGACGCCCGGCAGCGCTGATGCTGACGCGGTCCGCGTCGACGTTCAACGAATACGCTTCATCCGCCATATCGTCGGGGCCTCGCGCAAGCAAGATGCAATTGCGCGCATTCTGCGCCTCGGCGCCTTCTGGCTGTTGCACGGGAAAATCGAAGCCGGTCGCCGGGCGCAGATAGCTCGCCAGCAATTCGCCCAGGGCGGCGTCTTCTGCGAAAATGCGCGTCTCGGCGTCAAGCGTGATGGGGCTTGATGTCGTTCGGACTTTCTGCGGTTGGGGAAAGAGCGTGAATTCAGTCATGGTCGCTTGCGCCTCCTGTGTAATCGGTTTTGGGGCGTTCACGTTCGTCGCCCCGACATTGCGACATCAAATGTTATCCAGCGAGACAACCGCGCTAAGACGATGCGGATTATCCGGGTCGCAGCCATTGGTGATGGCGCGATGATAGGCCAGCAATTGCAGCGCGGGCAAGTGCAGAACAGGCGTGCACCAGGGCGGCAGGCCAGCCGGCAAACTGATGGCTTGATGCTGATCGGCGGGTGTCTTTCCGATGGCCAGCACCGCCGCGCCCATTTCCGCCATTTCGTCCAGAACCCGGCCTTCATGCGCCGCCGCATCCGGCGAAATCAAGCCGATGACCAGGCTGTCGCCGCCGACCATCGACATCGGGCCATGGCGAAACTCCAGCGTGTGATAAGCTTCGCTGTAAGACAGGGACATCTCTTTCATCTTGAGCATGGCTTCGCATGCGATGCCATAAAGCGCATCGGCGCCCAGGAAGAAGAATTTCTGTATGGCGCCATTCTCGCCCAGCGACCGCGCCAACTCGCCCTGCTGATCAAGCAGCTGCCGGCAAATCTCAGGCAAACGCCGGCTCGCGGCCAAATCTTGACCGCCCAGGCACGCCGCCAGCTGTTGCACGACGACCAACATGCTGCTGAATGAACGCGTCTGCGCTACGGATTGCTCCTGCGCCGGGTCGATGGCGATTACGAGGTCGGCCGCTTCAGCCAGCGGGCTGCCGCTGTCGCAAGTGATCGTGACTATTGCGCCGCCGATGGTCGAGCGGAACTGTTGCTGCGCCCGGACGGTTTCGCTGGTCGTTCCCGAGCGCGATACGCAGAGAAGCAGGTAGCGCTGACCCGGCAGGCAGACCGAATTCCGATGCAGCAGCAGCTCGGAGGCGGGGCAGGCGAGGGCGCGACATCCAGCCAGGCGCAACAGCCGGGCGGCGGTCAGCGCCAGATAATAGGTCGAGCCGCAACCGGTGACGATGACCTGATCCGGCGACGCCTCTGCCAATACGCCCAGGAATGTCGCTTCTTTCGCCGCGGCGGCTTCCAGCGCCTGTGCCCAGACATCCGGCTGACTCATGATTTCCTTGAACGTATGGCTTCCTGCTGGCATCTGCACTCCCGCCACCTGCGAATAGAGCGCCGCCTATTCTAGCAGAACCACGCCGCCTTCGCAGATTGACGTTCCCGGCGCCGGCGACTCTGCCGATACATTCGTCGTGGTCGCTGGTATACTTGCCGCCACTGGATTGGCAGGGAAGGGCAAGGCTCGTGACACGCGTCCTCATCGAAAACAGTCGCATATACGCGGATGGCGCTTTCCTCAGCGATCATACGCTGATTCTGTCGCGCGGCGTCGTTGATGCTATCTTGCCGAGGGCGTCCGTCCAGCCCACTGCCCATGACCGCCGCTTTGACGCCCGCGGCGCCTGCGCCTTGCCCGGCTTCGTCGATGTGCACTTGCACGGCAGCGCCGGCTATGACGTCATGGACGCGAGCGAGGCGTCCCTGCGCGGCATCTGCGACTTTCTCTTGACGCAAGGCGTGACCAGCTTCCTCGGGGCAACCATGGCCGATACAGCACCGTGCATCGAAGCGGCGCTCGACGCCATGCGCGCCTTCAGCCAGCGAGGGCCCAGCCCGCTGCTGGGCATTCATATAGAAGGCCCCTACCTCAACCCCGCCTTCCGCGGTTCCCAGCCGGCAGCGCATCTGCGGGCGCCCCGCCCGGCAGAATACAGCGCCTGGCTCGACGGCGGCCTGGTCAAGTTGATGACGCTAGCGCCCGAACTCGACGGCGCCGCCGCCCTGATACGCGAGGCCGTCGCGCGCGGCATCACCGTGTCGATCGGGCATAGCGGCGCGACCTACGAAGCCGCCCGTGACTATTTTGCCGCCGGCGTCAGCCAAGTCACCCACACCTTCAACGGCATGGCCGGCATACATCACCGGCAGCCCGGCATCTTCGTCGCCGCCAGCGAGCGCCCCGCCGTCAACTTGGAGATCATCCCCGATGGCGTCCACGTGCATCCGGCGGTCGTGCGCCTGTTGGTCAAGCTGGTCGGCGTCGAGCGCGTCATCGCCATCACCGACGCCATGCGCGCGGCCGGCTTGGGTGATGGCGCCTACGGCATGGGCGATGTCGCTGTCATGGTCAAGGACGGCATCGCGCGCGATATGGCCGGCAGCTTGGCCGGCAGCACGCTCACTATGCCGCAGGCCTTACGCAACATGATGCGCTTCTGCGGTTTGACGCTGGCACAGGCCCTGCCCATGGCCACCAGCGTACCGGCGCGGGCTATCGGCATGTATCCGCAGAAAGGCGCGCTGCAAGCCCGGCGCCGATGCCGATGTCGTGCTCTGGGATGAGGCCGATGGCGTGCGCGCGACCTTCATCGGTGGCGAATTGGCTTGGGTCACGGACGAGTTGCTAATACATGAGATCGGCGTCTAGCAAGTTCTCCAGCGGCTGACCACGCAGATAACGCCGCAGATTGCGGATGAAGAGCGCCGTCAGCTTGCCATTTTCGGTGTCGGCGGTGCTGGCCGAGTGGTGGCTGATGATGACGTTGGGCAAGTCCCAGAGCGGATCATCCGGCGGCAGCGGATCATCCGGCGGCAGCGGCTCGGGATCAGTAACGTCCAGCGCCGCGCCGGCCAAGCGCCCGTCTTGCAGCGCGCGCGTCAAGGCCGACTGATCGACCAAGGCGCCGCGCGCGATATTGATGACGACCGCGCCCCGCTTCAAAAGCCCAATGCGCCGGGCGTTCATCAGGCGGTCGGTCTCCGGCGTATGCGGCGCGCAGAGCACCAGAAAGTCAACCTCCGGCAGCAGCTCGTCAATCCGATCCGGCGTGTACTGCCGGCTGACCGCGGGCGGCGGCTCAAGCGGGCTGCGGCGGCAAGCGAGCACGCGCATGCCAAAGAAGTGGCAGACGCCGGCCAGGTCCCGCCCGATGCGCCCCAAGCCGATGATGCCGACCGTCTTGCCATGCAGCTCGCTATTGTTGAAGCGCTGCCAGCGACGCGCGCGCTTCTGCGCCACCATCAGCGGCACATTCTTGATGAAGTGCAGCATCGCCAACAAGCAGAACTCCGCCAGCGGCCGCGCATGCACGCCGCTCGCCGTGGTCAGCAACCAGCCGGTCTTGTCGTAGCCGTAGCGTTTGACGAGCTGGCCGATGCCGGCGCTGGTGGCCTGGATCCACCTGAGCTTCGGCGCCAGCGCGGGCAGGTCGTCGCGGTGGGTATGGTCGAAGTCGAAAAGGATCTCGGCCTGCGCCAGCAGCGTCCGCCACTCGGTTTCTGCTTCGGGCGTTCGCTGATGCGGCGCGGTGTGATCAGCCTGAAAGCGTGGCGCGCCGATCAAGTCCGGCCGGTAAACTAGCTCGACGCCCGGCACGTCGGCGCGGATGCGTTCGATGTGTTTTGGCTCCAGGTAGGAGGCGATCAGCACAATTGGCGGCATGGGCATTGCTTCCGTCGATACGCGCAGAGCCGCACTGTACATCAGGCGCGGCTGCGCTGGCAAGCCCGCTGCCTTGCACGGTGGTTTGCGTCGCTCTTCGCGCGACGCGGCGCCTGTATTCTGCTATGCTGGGTTTGCCTCCGCGACAAGCCGACGGGGCTGATGATGAGCCATGAAAAATGCTACTGCTTCTACTGCGGGCGCCTGCGCCATCGCTGTGCCTGCAGCCAGGCGGGTAGCGACCTCAACCGCTTCCTCGCCCGCGGCGGCCGCGCTTACAAGCCGCGAACGCGCGCAGCGCCCTACAAACGCGGCGTCCCGCCTCAAGTCAAGCGGCGCGAACGCCTGGCCCTTCAGCGCCATCACAGCGCCTGGCATCAGCATTTGACCTCGCAGCAGGGCGAGCGCTGCGCCAACTGCGATGGTGAGAGCCAACTCGTGCTTGATCACATCCTGCCCATCGCCAAAGGCGGCTTGTCGCAGCTCGATAATTTGCAGTTGCTCTGCGCCGAGTGCAACCGGCTCAAAGGCAAGCTGGTGTTCGATTGCCGCGCAACGCATCGCAAAACGAAAGTGGCACGGTGACACTTGTCCGTTGAGCATTCCAACTCGGCGTGGCCAGCGGTCTCGTTGACAAGGCATCAAGTTATGCGGCTGCCTCGGCACTGTCGCCCGACCATTTGCCATCCGCGCTCATTAGGGCTATACTCGCGTAGCGCTTTGGCGAATGTACTCGGAATCAAGCATTCGCCGAGGTTTCACTCGTCCAAATGTCAGGAGATTTCCATGAAAGTCAAAGTCAGCATTCTCATTTCACTTCTCGTCCTGCTTACGGGCGCTTTCGGCGTCGCCGCGCAAGACACCTTCTTCGGCCATTCTGCCGAAGACTTGTTCCCCATCCCCGAGGTCGCCGAAACCGAGCTTGAGCAAACCCTGGCCTTCGAGGCGCTGCTGAACGCGGACATCCCCGACGGCCATGCAATCGGCGAGGGCAAGACCATAACCTTCGGCGTGCTGGGCCAAGGCTCCCGCGGCGGCATTTCCGGCACCATCTATTTCTGGCGCAACGCCTTTGAAGCGGCGACCGGCGCCGAGCTGGAAATCGTCGAGATTCCTTACAATCAGCTGGGCACGACTATCCCGGCCGATTTCTTGACCGGGCAGTACACCTACGATGTCTTCATCGGCGCAGCCTGGCAGTACGGCGATTGGATCAGCAATGGCTGGATCCAGCCCATCGACCAATGGATCGGCGATGAGCGCTTCGCACACTGGTCGCCCGAAGACACTGCGCCCGCTTTCCGTGCCCTGCTGCAATGGGGCGGCGAGACTTACGGCAGCCAGATGGACGGTGACGCGCAATTGCTGTATTACCGCCACGACATCTTGAGTGACCCGGAATGGCAAGCGGCATACGAAGCCGAGGTCGGCTCGCCGATGCCTTACCCCATCGTGACCTGGCAGGATTTGCTGGCCATCACCAGCTTCTTCAATGGCAAGGACTGGAATGGCGATGGCGACCCGGATGACGGCATCAGCTTGCATTTGGCGCCGGGCGGGCAAGGTCACTTCCACTATGCCACGCTGGCGGCATCCTTCGCCGTCACCCCGGCCGATGGCGATGATCCGCGCGCCGTCAGCAAGTACGACAACGTCTTCTGGTTCGACCCCGATGACATGACGCCGTTGATCAACGAGCCGGGCCACGTTATGGCGCTGGAATTCTTGCAAGAGTTGGCCGCCACCGGCCAGGAAGCGCAATTCGGCTGGCAGTTGGGCGAGGCCTGGGACAACTTCTTGACCGGCAACGCCATCGCCACCTTCAGCTGGGGCGATGTCGGCTCGATTTCGCAAAATGAAGAGCGCTCCGCTATCAAGGGCAGCCTGGGCGCGGACGTAACGCCCTGTTCCAGCGAATGGTACGACCGCGAGATTGGCGAGGTTGTCGTCGATACCGAGAACCCCAATTGCGTCGGCAATACCACCGGCGGCAGCTGGCACCCGACCATGTCCTCCTTCAGCGAGAATCCCGAGCTGACCTACTTCTACATGGCGCTGATCGCCAACCCGTCGATCAATTTCTACAACGCCACCACCGGCTGGCAAGGCGTCGACCCCTGCTGCACCTACCAGCTCTATGAGCCGCGCGGCACGGCGGTCTCCGAGGATTACACGGCTGTCGGCTTCAACGCCGATGACATGGCGCGCTACATCAACGCCTACGGCTCCAACGTCTACGACAAGCCGACTTCGGTGACGTACTTGCGCATTCCGGGTACGCTGGAGTACATCCAGGAGACGCTCGACATCCGCTTGTCCGAAGCCATGACGGGCCAGTCGACGGCGCAAGAAGCCCTCGACAACACGGCTGAAGACTGGGAAGAGATCACCGATGATCTCGACATCGACAGCCAACTCGAGATCTACCAGCAAGCCATCGGTTACATGGGCGGGATGTAGGAACCCTCACCCCCTAACCCCCTCTCCCATGAAGGGAGAGGGGGAATCACGCACGAATTCGGCGTCTGCTTTTTTCGAGTGTTACGCATCGTAAGTCCCCCCTTCTCCCCTTGTGGGAGAAGGGGCCGGGGGATGAGGGGTAAATCGTCGCATGATCAACAACCGCGCCAAATACTTTTTCCTCATGCCCGGCGTCATTTGGATACTGGCGTTTACGCTTTTTCCGCTGATCTATTCTTTCGGCCTGAGCATGACCAACTATCGGCTGGGCCGCAATCCCAAGTACATCGGCTTCGAGAATTACGCTGAAATCCTCGGCATCGGCGAAGAAAAGCCGGACAAGAAAGCCATCAGCACGGCAAGTTTTAGCGCCTTCCTTTTCTTGGGCAGCACAGCCACGACTTTGTTCTTCGGCACCTTCGTCGCCTGGGTTTTCAATCACAATTTGCCCTTCTTGCGACAAATGCGGGCGGTGATCACCATGCCGCTATTCGCCGCGCCTATCGCCTTGGGATGGCTGGGCGTGGTGTTGTTCAATGAACAGTCGGGGCCGATCAACAACGTGCTGGAGGGGCTCGGCCTGGGGCGGGTCAACTGGTTCATTGAGCCGATGCCGGCGCGCTTCGCGGTGATGTTCACCGATGTCTGGCAGTGGACGCCCTTCGTGTTCATCATCGTGCTGGCCGCCATGCAAAGCGTGCCCGATGACCTCTACGAATCCGCCCGGCTGGATACCAAGTCCAACTGGATCCTCTTCCGCTGGATCACTTTTCCCATGATCGCGCCGGCCCTGGGCACAGTGATGCTGTTGCGCATGGTCGAGTCGCTGAAGATCATCGACATCCCGTATAGCTTGACGCGCGGCGGGCCCGGCTCGGTCACGCAGACCTACGTCTTTTACGCTTATGAAAAGGGCTTGATCGGCAGCTTTCAACTGGGCGAGGCGGCGGCCCTGGCTTACCTGCTGGTCATCGTTTCTATTGTGGTCTCATCCATTTATTTCTATCGCGTGCGCGAGCGCTTTGAGTAGGCGCAGGAGACGGACATGACAGCACAGACGAAGTCGTCCGCCATCTCTCCGCTGAATCCGATGCGCGCCGGCACTAGTTATGGCGACAGAATTATCATCGCCCTGGCGTTGATCTGCACCTTCATCGCCTTTTCGCCCTTTGGCTACGCGATCTTGACCTCACTCAAGTCCGAATGGAAAGACGGCTCCATCATCCCCTTCGTGCAATTCGAGCCCAACTTGCTCAATTGGCAGCAGGAGTTCGGCTCCGGCGGCGCGGAGACGATGAAGGCGCTGCGCAACAGCACGCTGATTTCGCTGGGCGCGACCATCGTGGCGACCACGCTGGGCACGCTGGCCGGTTACGGGCTGGCGCGCTTCAAATACGGCATTGGTAATCGCAATCTGGTCTCCTGGTTCCTGTCGCAGCGCTTCCTGCCGCCCGTCGCCACGCTGATCCCCTTCGTCTTGATGTTCCGCGACCTCAAGCTGCTGGACACGCTGCCCGGCATGATCATCGTCAACGCCACCTTCACGCTGCCCTTCGCCGTGCTGATCATGCGCGATTATTTCGCCGATTTGCCGGCGGAATTGCGCGAGGCGGCCCTGGTCGATGGCGCCGGCGAAGTCACTACCTTCTGGCGCATCGCCTTGCCTTTGGCGCGCCCGGCCCTGGTGGCGTCGACGCTGATCTGTTTCGCCTTCGCCTGGAACGAATTCCTCTTCGCCAGCGTTCTGGCAAACCGCGATTGGAAGCCCTATCCCATGCTGGTGGCCGGCTCGGACACGGTGCGCGGCATCGACTTCGGCTTCGTCACCACGCGCATGCTCATCGCCGTGACGGTGCCCGTAATCTTGTCGCTGATGGTGCAGCGCTTCATCGTGCGCGGCTTGACCTTCGGCGCGGTCAAGGGCTAGGGGATATTGTCAGCCGCAGCGGCACAGACGTTACCTTGCGGCGAAGGATCTACACCTTTGCCACCGAGGACACCGAGGAAAGAAGAGTGCGCCGAGGTGAATATGTAGTTGTGCGCAACGCCGGCCATTGCGCGTGTAGAATAACTTGCGGGTGAGATCGGGATACAGAATCTGTAGCGGGGCGAGCCGGTGGCTCGCCCCCGCGCTTCTTTGACATGGCCAAGCGCATTTTTGACGGTAGATTACGATCTAGTTCTGTCTCTGTGCCTCTGTGGCGGACAAAGGATGACATGACCTCGAAACAAGTCAAAATCGGCATCGTCGGCATCGGCAATATGGGCGCGACGCACGTCGGCCACGTCATCGACCTGCCCAACACCGAGCTGGTCGCCGTCTGTGACCGCCGGCCGGCGCGCCTGGATGCCGACGAAGTCCCGCTGGAAATACCGCGCTACGCTGATTTCACGCAGATGCTCGCCGAGGCCGAGATGGACGGCGTCATCATCGCCACGCCCCATTACGACCATCCCGATATGACCCTGGCCGCCTTTGAGCGCGGCATTCATGTGTTGGTCGAGAAGCCCATCGCCGTGCATGTGGCTGAGGCGCAGCGCATGATCGACGGCTATCACGCCGCCAAAGCCGGGAAGCCGGAGCTGGTCTTCGCCGCCATGTTCATGCAGCGCACCTGGGGCCAGTGGCGCAAGATCAAAGCCATGATCGACGGCGGCGAATTGGGCCGGCTTATCCGCTGCAGCTGGATTATCACTGACTGGTTCCGGGCGCAGAGCTACTACGATAGCGGCGACTGGCGCGCGAGCTGGGCTGGCGAAGGCGGCGGCGTCTTGATGAACCAGGCGCCGCATAATCTCGATCTGTTCCAGTGGCTGGTGGGCATGCCGGCGCGCGTGCACGGTTTCGTCAGTTTCGGCAAGCACCATCGCATAGAGGTCGAAGACGAGGTGACCGCCTACCTGGAGTACGACAATGGCATGGTCGGCCACTTCATCACCACCACCGGCGAGTCCCCGGGCAGCAACCGCCTCGAAATCGTCGGCGAGTTGGGCAAGTTGGTATTTGACGCGCCGCTGAAGTCGCTGGCTGAACCTGACCCGGTCGCTGCGGCGGCCGATGGCGTGGATGCAGCCGACGATGCCGATAACGACGCAGAGACCAAGCCGCCCGACGAAGATCCCGATGCCGAGCAGCTCGACGCTCCGCCAGAAGACGAAATGGCGCGGGAGAAGGAGCCGAGCAACCTGACCTTCGCCCGCAACCACTGGTCGAGCATTGAGCAAATTCAGGAATCGGCGGCGGGCTTTGAAAAGGTACCCTGCGTGCAGGAAGTCGTTGATTACCCCCCGCGCGACGGCCACGGCCACGAGGTCATCATCGCCAACTTCGCCGATGCTATTTTGACCGGCGCCGACTTGATTGCGCCCGCGTCGGAAGGGTTGAACTCGGTCATGCTCAACAACGCCATCATTTTGTCGGCGCACAGGCGCGGGCCAGTGGAGCTGCCGATCGACGGGGGCGAGTTTGCCGCGCTATTGGCGGAATACATCGCCGATCCGCCTGCACCTGATCATACTTAGGGGCGCGGCGATGACCCGCCCGCAGCACAAAATCTGTAGGGGCGAGGCGGTGACTCGCCCAATTGTCACGAGGAGAAATTCATGCCAGATATCCGGCTCGCCGCCCAGCTCTATACCGTGCGCGATTTCACCAGGACCCGCGCTGATTTCGCCGAGGCGATGCGCAAGGTCCGCGCCATCGGCTACCGAGCCGTTCAGGTATCCGCCATCGGCGCCGTCAGCGATGCCGATGTCAAGCGGATTGCCGATGACAACGGCCTGAAGATTTGCGCCACGCACACCGGCTATGAGCAGTTGCTCAACGACATTGATTCCGTCATCGAACAGCATCAGCTATGGGATTGCCGCCACGTCGCCATCGGCAGCATGCCGCCCGAATTCCGCGCGGATGCAGACGGCTACCGGCGCTTCGCTGAAATCGGGGGGCGCATCGGCGAGCAGTTGGCGGCGGCCGGCCTCACCTTCAGCTACCATAATCACAGCTTTGAATTCTTCAAGTTCGGCGGGCGCAGCGGGCTGGATATACTGTTTAGCGAGAGCGACCCGCGCCATCTGCAGGCTGAACTGGACACTTATTGGATCCAGCACGGCGGCGCCGACCCGACCGCCTGGATCGCGCCTGGCCGGGCGCATGCCCATCGTGCATCTCAAGGATATGGCGTTGGTGCGCGGCGAAGACCCCTGGAAGCCCGTCCAGGCTTTTGCGGAAATCGGCGAGGGCAACATGAATTGGGACGCGATCTTGCCCGCTTGCGCCGCTGCCAGCGTCGAGTGGTACGCTGTCGAGCAGGATACTTGCCCGGGCGACCCCTTCGAGAGCTTGGCCATCAGTTATCGTTATCTGAGCGGCCGGGGCCTGCGCTGAGGGTCGTCGGTCAGACCCCCATATCAATAGGGGGAAGCCATCCGCTGGTTAAATTAACTTTGATTACTAGCGGGCAACAGCGGACTAAACCAACATGCCGCCGGCGAATTCCAGCTCGGCCGCGCGGTCACCCACTTCTATCGCGCCGTTGCCATTGCCGTTGAGCTCCGCCGCCACATTGCCGCTGACCCACAAACTCTCGAGCGCCAGCGTATTCTTGATGCGCACGACGCGCGCATCGACAGCCTGCGCCGGATCAGCGCGGAAGGCGTCGTAGATCGAAGCGCGGATGGTCTCCTCATCGTTCTCGAAGACCAGCGGCATGCGGCAGCGCGTCAGAGATCCGCTGGTGAACATATTCTTCATGGTGATGGGAAAGTCGATTTTGTCGAAGAGCTTGCGCGACATAAAATCGGCCAGGCCGTAGGTAGTGGCGTTGCCGTGTGATGCCGGCGTCAAATCGAGGATGGCGATGCGCTTGATGCGCGGCGATTCCGGCTCCGGCTCGCCCTCGACCATCCAGCGGCCGATGATGTTGGTGTCCATGCCGGCGCCGCTGATGTCCTTGCCCATTTCGTCGATGATCAGCACATCAATATCGTCCACCGGCAGGCTCGGCATCAATTCGCGCGAGCGCTGCAGCAGCCGCTGATCGCCCGCAACGACCCCATCGACGCCGAAGCCTTCCAACTGCGCCACCGTGTGATAGCCGTCCTCGACCACGCCGAAACCGGCCAGGAAGTTGCTATGCCGCAGCAAGTGCGCGGCGATGATGGGGATGTAATCGCGCAAGCCGACCGTGCCTTGCTGATGGATGGTGCGCGCGCCGGTTTCCTTGCCCAGGCCGATCGCCAGCATCTTGAGCAAGCCGCTCTCGTGCGGGCCGTGAAAATCGGTGTGGACCTTGGTGCGGTTGGTGATGATCAGCCCGTCAGCTGCGGCCACGTTCTTGTCCAGATAGGACGGCAATCCGCAGCTGGTGATGCCCGTATCCACGACTTCCATGGTGGCGTGGATGGGACAGCCCGTCTCCGCCTCGCTGATGCCCAAGCCGTTGAGCACCTCGATTTGCCCCGCCGGCGTGCCACCGCCATGGCTGCCCATGGCCGGCACGATGAAGGGCTCGCCGCCTGAGGCTTTGACCAGCGCGACCAACTTGCGGGCGATGATGTCGATGCTGGCGATGCCGCGGCTGCCGAAGCCGAGCGCGATGCGTTTGCCCGCGACTTGCGCCGCCAGATCCAGTTTCTCCCAGTCGGCGTCCAGCGTCCGCTCAATATCGACGGGTTCGCCCTTGGGCAGGCTCTGCTTGACCGGGTAAAGCGCCGGTATCGTCACATTTTCCATGACTTAGCTCGTTTCAATCTGACTTTGCATTCTGCTTCTATTGTAGCGATTGCGCCGCTGATCGGCAAAGGTGGGGCTCGCCTCGGCTGGCGCGCACGCGCTCACGGCGGGCCTTAGGGGCGACCAATCGGCTCGCCCGCTCGGTGTCCTCACTTTTACGCCGTGAACTCGATGGCAAATGTGTCGACGTGCCCTTAGCCCTTCAACGACCCCGATAGCAGCCCGCTGATGATGAAGCGCTGGAAGAAGACTTGTAGGCTCTGCACAGGGGACCAGCCGCAGAAGGTACGGCACGACTGGTCCTTAACGCGTTATCGTGACCAATCGCAGTCACCTTCACCGGCAGAATGCCAGGCAGCGCTCCAGCCATTTTGCTCCTGATAAGTGACCTTATACCAGGACTCGGTGCGTCCTGTCGCAGGCACTTCCAGCCCAGCCGGAATCACCTGTAGAACTTGTCCCCAAGGCTCGTCCCGCAAGCGCAAGGCAACTTGCGCCGAGACTTGGCAGTCCTCCAAGCCGATCGCAGATGCGACGGAATCGCCGGAGCCGGGTCTGTCCTCTCGGTCGTGACGTCTTGAATCGGGCCCTAGCGCTCTTGCCGGTCCACGTTCCGGCGCAGTGCCGTCCATCAACGTAACGAAGTAATCATACATGTTATCGCCGAAGGCGCGACAGATTGCGGCGCTCGTGTCAATGGCGGCTTGAAAATGAGTCCCGCCCAAGACGCGGCTTCGCCCACACTCTTCTTCAAATTCCGTCCAGGTGGCGAAGTGCAATGTCACATCTTCCGCCGGCGTGATGCCTGGCTCAATCCGAGAAGACCCGGCCGTATAAGTGACGGACAGATCCAACGCGTCCGTGCCGAAATAGCGCCGCGCCGCCTGCCCGTGAGCTTGGCAGGCACAGGTCGAGGCGGACGGATATTCGGGATGATCCGCCACATTGATGTAGCTCCGCCATTGGTCGGCCGAGATTTGTATGGTTCCCATGCCGGGTCCGCCCCAAGCTGTGACCAACTCGTCACCGTAGATGTGGGCAATGGCGCTAAAGGGACGCACGGCATCGTAGCGTGTCTTTTCTTGCCAGGTGACGATCATGGCGTCGAAGACCGCCGCCTGCGTCAGCCAATCCACCCGTACAAAATCCATCGGTGAAAGACGGTTCTGCACTGCAGCCTGGATCAGCGACCAACCCAGCGACACAATCTTATTGTCGAAGAATTCGGCCATCATCTTATCTTCGTCAGTCAAATTGGCCGATACTCCCAGCACGTGGTCAGCCTGCGCTTTGTAGGCCTCCCAATTCTCCGGATTGCTGGCTGAGGGAGCTGGGATGCGGAAATCGCGCGGGTTCAAGTGAGAAAACGGTTCTGTATTCGCCATCTGCGGCGTGACGAATTGCTGTATGCTGTGAAGCCCCATGCCTTGGCGTAGGATCGCCGGTTGCCAGCGCGCAGCATCCAGCAATTCATAAGCAGTGTTGACCGGCTCATAGTCGGTGCTGTTGGCATAACCGCCAGTCTGATTCAAGCCATCGAGCAGACGTCCCGCGACAGCAGCCTTGCCAGCCGCTGTGCCAACGCCTGCGGGGGTGCTGAGGTCTCTACCGTCGTCGGGACCCAAGCCGAAATCGGTCAGCATTGTCCGCCAGAGCGATTCGCGATGTGGCAGCAAACCCGTAGCGGCATGATATGAGGCGTAAAGTGTGGCGATGTTCATATTGCGCAGTGTCCGCGCTTCTTGCGGCTGCCGTTCAAAGCGCGAGTAAACGCCGACTGCGGTCGGATGATAGGGCGCCAAGGCATCCATCACCGCGGTAAGGATCACAGTCGTCACTCGAGTTACCATTGTGACATCGCCCAAGGTCGGAGACACGTCCTGGACCAGAATCGGGACGAGGCGCGGGATCAATACTTGCGCCAGCGGCACCCCCGTATCCAGCTCAAATGGCGGCAGAGGCGGGATCGGCGGCGGCGGGAAACCTGGCGGAAACTGCGCTTGCACGGCTCCGCCAATCAACAGACTCACGAGCATGACTACTAATGCAACTCTCCATCCAGCGGAGCATAAAGCACTCCCCAAGGCACGCGCATCTGAAGCAACTAACATTCGCTCTACTCCCTTCTCTCTAATGTGTTTAGAATTTGCGTGAGAGCGGCGCGATCTGACGCAGATAGCGGCGCTCTGCGCAATGCAGGGTTCCCGGGGCGGGTGAGCGGCCAACTCCAACCCCGCCCGGGGACTCTCATCCACAGTAGCACCGATTCATTTTACACGCAATAGCGTGTAGCCAGATTGCTGTAAGTCTCAACAATCTTTGCACCGAGATACAGGTGCAGAGATGCGATATTTGGGTCGATCCTTCGGAGATGCGGTTAGGAAGCGCCGGCGGCAGCTGGGGCTCTCTCAGGAAAAGCTTGCTTTTCGCTGCGGCAGCCACCGGAACTATATCGGTGAGATTGAGCGCGGGGAGAAGTCACCGTCGCTGCATATCGTGTTTGCCTTGGCGGAAGCCTTGGAAATGGAGGCCTCTGAACTGGTGAAGATTGCTGAAACAATGAGAAAGAAGGCGGAGACGGATGGGTAGCGCGCCTTCGCCGCTACTATTGTGGTTTTCCGTAGCGCTGCTCAAGCGTCAGTTCAATCAGGGCGCAGCAAGTACTTGGCTGGCGTAAACCTAGCCCTTCAACGACCCCGATAGCAGCCCGCTGATGATGAAGCGCTGGAAGATCAACGCGAAGCAGATCGGCGGGATCACCGACACCACGCCAGCTGTGATGATGCTGACGAAGTTGACATCGACATCGGTGGCGAAGAGCGAGACTACCACCGTGCTGGTGTAGGATGCCGGCGTCTCCGAGAGTAGCAGCGCGAAGAGGAATTCGCCCCAGGTCAGCAAGAAGGCGAGGATGCCGGCCGAGGTCAAGCCGGGCAGTGACAGCGGCAGGATGATCTTGTGCACCACCTGCAAACGGCTGCAGCCATCGATGCGGCCAGCGTCTTCCAACTCCATGGGGATGGTCTTGAAATACGATTGCAGCAGCCAAATGACGTAAGGCAAGATGAAAGACAGATTGATGAAAACGAGCGAAATGATTTTGTCGCTCATGCCGATCTGCTTGGCGACCAGCACGATCGGGATCGCCAGCGACAGCGCCGGTATCAAGCGGCTGGCCAATATGCCGAAGAGCAAGAGGTTGCGCCCGCGGAATTGCAGCCGCGCCAGCGGATAGGCCGCGTAAGCCCCCGTCAGCACAGCGATTGCCGCCACACTGCCGGCCACGAAGAAGCTGTTGGCGAAGGAGCGTAAAAAGATGCGCGACTGATAGGGCACGCCCGACGCCTCGCCCAAGACGGCGCCCTCGAAGATCTCGCGATAGCTATCCAGCACGATGGGGTTGGGCAGCCACTGCGGCGGCCGGTTGAGCAACTGCCGCTCATATTGAAAGCTCGAGCTCACCAGCCACAAAAATGGGCCGACCGTTCCCACCAGTACAATTAATGCCGCGACATAAATGACGACCAGGCGGATGCGCGCGCGCTGCTTCATTAGCGCTCCACCCCTCGATCAAGGAAGACGTAGAACAAGATGGCCAGCGCCAGCGTAATCGCGCCCAGCAGCATCGCGATTGAACTGCCCGCGCCGAAATCCAGCTTGCGGAAGGTCTCGGTATAAATCGTCCAGCCCAGCACATTGGTGGCGTCGGCCGGGCCGCCGGCGGTGAGCACGAAGATGATGTCAAAGACTTTGAGCGCGAAGATCATCTCGAAGATGATGACGATGCTGAGCATCGGCCGCAGCAAGGGCAGCGTAATGAAGGCGAAGCGCTGGCCGACCCCCGCGCCGTCTACAATGGCCGATTCGTAGATGTCGTCCGGTATCGTCTGCAAACCCGATAGCAAGAGCAAGGTCGCCAATGGGATGTGGATCCAGGAATAAGCGATGACCAGCCAGATGATCACGCTGGGCATGCTGCCGAGAACATTCTGATACTCGGTGATGATGCCCAGCTCATACCAAACCGCGTTGAGCAAGCCGTATTGCGGGTTGAGCAGCCACTTCCACAGCAAGGCGTTGACGACTGAGGGAATCGCCCAGGGCACCAGCAGCAGCGCGCGCAAGACGCCGCGGCCGGGAAACTTCTCGTTGAGCAGCAGCGAGATCAGCAGCGAGACGACGACGATCAGCACCACCGCCAAGATGGCGAAGGTGAAAGTCGTGCGCAGCGGCTCCCAAAAGTCGTTGTCGGTCAGCCAGTCGGTGTAATTCTCCAGGCCGACGAAGCGCTCCCGCCCCGGGCGTTTGAGATTCCAGTTGTGCAGGCTGAGGAAGACCGCGATCAGGAAGGGCGCGAGGATGGTCGCGGCGATGATGAGCACGGCCGGCGCGCTGAAGAGCAGCGCCATCAAGCCTTGCGACATTTCCTTGCGTTGGGTCGTGATGCGGGATTGCACGGCGGTCATCCTGGTAAGTGGCGGGTCAGCCACTGGCTGACCCCTACAAACTTACGCGTTGTAATGGGTGTAGGGGCGACCTATCAGGTCGCCCGCAAATCTCTGCGTTGACCGGGATTAGTAGCCCCAATCGTCCTTCAGTTCGTTCCACTCTTCAGCCAGCTCGTTGAGCACGTCGCCCTTGTCAGCATCGCCGAGTATAGCCGCTTGCAGCGGGCCCCAACTGCCGATTTCCCAATCCGAGAAGAAAGGCACGAAGCGGTAAGGCCGCGAAATGGCGTATTCCGCTTGCTCGCTGAGCAGGTCGGGGTCGATCCAGCCCGAGATGGAGTCG
Organism: Phototrophicaceae bacterium; assembly: GCA_965208195.1. Classification (GTDB taxonomy): domain Bacteria; phylum Chloroflexota; class Anaerolineae; order Aggregatilineales; family Phototrophicaceae; genus UBA6055. The sequence continues at coordinate 371,819 of CBDBOC010000003.1, forward strand.
CGCACTTCTTGATCTTGATAGAGCCCTTGTTGCGAGAAGCCCAGGCCGAATTCCAGCGCCCAGCGCTTGGCGACGTAATACTCGCCGGTGGCGTCCTTGCCGCCCAGGTATTGCACCAGTTGCCAGGCGGCGTCCGGATCCATCGCATTGTTGGTGATGGCGTAAAGCCGCACATAGCCCCAGGTGCCGCTGCGCACGTCATCGGTGCCGGGGATCAAGGCGTTCTTGATGTCGCCCGCCGCATTTGACTGTTCGGGATCATTCATGGCTTTCAGCGTGTAGTCGGTGGTGGTCATGAACGAGGTCGTGCCCGCCGCCATCAACAGCGTGCCGTCATCGTCGGTCAGCGAAGCCGGGTCGATCACACCCTGATCCAAACCAGCCGTCAGCCAGTCCAAAGCTTCCCAGGCGGCGCTGCCTTCCTCCTGGAAGAGCGGGTTGAAGTCTTCGTCAAAGAGGCGGCCGCCGCGCGCCGCGGTCAGCGTCTCCCATTCGCGCAGCAGGTAATTCTCGCCGCTGCGCAACTGCATCAAGATGGGATATTCGACCACGCCGGCATCCTTGATCATCTGGGCTTGCTCCAGCATTTCGTCCCAGGTTTCGGGCGGCCCGTCGATGCCCGCCGCATCCAGGTGCGCTGCGTTGTAGGCCATCGTCTGCACGCCGGAATAGTAGGGCAAGCCGTAAACTTCGCCTTCATAGGACATCTGCTCGATGATGCCCGCCGGCAGATCGGCCAGCAGCTCATCCGCGCCTTCCAGGCCGGATATCGGCACGATCCAGCCGGCCGAGGCCCATTCCGCCAGGTAACTGTCGCGGACATAAGCCACGTCAAATTCGGTGCCGGCCACAAAACTGGCGACCATCTTGTCGCGGTATTCGTTGCTGGGGAAGGGCAGGAAGACGGCATCGTGCCCCGACTGGTCGGTAAACCGCCCCAGGTTCTCCGTTACCACATCCACTTGGTAGGGCCAGCCGGTCAATTGCAAGCCATCGTCTTGCGCGTTGGCGACGGCGCCAAGCAGCAATGCTACGGCGATGATCAGCGAGAGTAGTAATCTAAAGCGCTTCATTCTTCACCTCGTTTCCTAACACAGGCGCTTGCGATATTGTGTGACGCGATTCTCCATATCTCCGCCTCCACATCTTGTCTGATTCAGGTAAGGGTAGAAAAGCAAGCATTTGACGAGTCCGCCAAGACGCCACCGCCGGCGCCCACCCTTCCGCGCGGGTTCAATCGTTTTGCTGTTGAGCGCATTTTCTTGCTATAGTCTTTTCCACCTGCTTAAAATGTAACGTGCCACGACTGGCGTCCGCCTGCCATCTTTCTGCCATCTATACTGCGATGACACCATGACTGCCTACACCGCCGACTTTGAAGACCAGGTTCGGCACCTGCTGAGCAATCTTTACGACTACCTGCGCCTCGCCGAAAACCCCTTGGCGCAACGGCTGGCCGCGGACGCCAGAGGAAAGGAACGCATCAACGTCATCCGGGCCGCGCTGCTGCGCGCGATTGACGAACTGCGCCCCGGCCACAGCCCCAATCCGTCGCCGCGCCAAAGCCGCCTGCACAGCATTCTGCGCCTGCGCTACGTCGAAGAGCGCACCACCGGTCAAGTGCTTGATCAGCTGGCTTTGAGCGAACGACAATACTATCGTGAGCATCAGCGCGCCATACAGAATGTCAGCCGGATAATTTGGGATCAGCACTTCGCCAGCGCTGCCGCCCCCGCCGCCGCCGAGATCTCGCTGGCCGGCGAGCTGGATTATCTTGACGCCGAAAGCAGGCGCCAGCCCTTCCATACCCGCGACGAGCTGCTGGCCGCCATCATGGCGACGCGCGCGCTCGCGGAAGCCAGCGGGATAACGCTCGCCGTCGATTCTGCGTCCCAGGCGACCAGCCTCAAGCTGTCCCAGCCAGTCTTTCGCCAATGCGTCATCTACCTGCTGAACGCCTTGATCGACCTGACGGCGCCCGGCGGGCGCATCACGCTTGAGCTGCGGCACGACGGCGGCATCCCCGCGATCGCGCTGCAAGTTCAGCCCGCCCTGGCTGATGGCCACGCCGCCTGTGCGCGCATCTCAGCCCAAGCGACCCCGCGCCAACTCCTCAGCAGCTTGAATGCCGACCTGCGCTGGGACGCCGCCTCAGCAGCCTTTGCGCTCACCTTCACTGAGGCACGACACAATATCCTCATCGTCGATGACAATCCCGATACGATCGCCCTGTTCAAGCGATATTTGTCTGACCAGCCTTATCAATTGCTGACGGCCGCGGGCGCCGGCGAGGCATCCGAAGTCGCCGCCGCCAACGTGCTGCTTTGCGTCATTCTCGATATCATGTTGCCCGGCGAAGACGGCTGGCAGATTCTGCAGAGCTTCAAGAGCCAACCGGCGACGGCCGTCATCCCGGTGCTGATCTGCTCCGTCCTGGAGATGGAAGCCCTGGCCAGGTCGCTGGGCGCCGATGGTTATCTCAAGAAGCCGCCGCCGCGTGACGAACTCTTGGCGACGCTGCGCCACTGGCAAACTGCAACGCTCGACTAGCACCGGCCAAGCGCCAGTTTCGAGCCGTCAACCGCTTCCCCGCTCAGTACAGCAAGCAGCGCGCGCGCCGCGGTAGAAAAGCGCTCGCCTCTCGTTGCCAGCCGGCGATGAAGTCATCCAGATCTCGGCCCTCGGCGAAGCAGCGCCGCAGACTGTCGTTGCCCCAAAGCAGGTCAATCGGCATGGGCTCGCCTTCCGTCCACGGCTTCCGCCAATCGAAGTCGTCCGGATGCAGCCGCTGTATCGTTTTCAGAAACTGCAGCATGGCCGTGACCGGCGCGCAGGCATCGCGGTCGCTGACGTAGACGTGGACGCCGGCGCAAACCTCGCCCTGGTGCTTGCTGAAGGTCGGCACGAAATAAACCGGGCGGAAGCGCAAGCCCGCCAGCGCCAGCGCGTTCAGTTCGTCCGCCAGCGCCTCCGGGTTGATCCAGGGCGCGCCGATGTATTCGAAAGGACGCGTCGTGCCGCGCCCTTCAGACAAGTTCGTCCCCTCCACCAGGCAGGTACCGGGATACAGCGTCATGGCGTCCAGCGTCGGCAGGTTGGGCGACGCCGGCACGAAAGGCAAGCCGGTTTCGTCGAACCACATCTCGCGCGACCAATGACGCATCTCTACCACCGTCAAATCGCAGTTGATCGCCTCTTCTTCGTTGAGCATGCGCGCCACTTCGCCCAGGGTCATGCCGTGGCGTATCGGCAGCGGCGCCGGCCCCACAAATGATGTGAAGGCCGGATCAAGCAGCGGACCTTCGACGCGCGTCCCCGTGATCGGCGCGGGCCGATCGAGGATGATAATCGCGACCTCCGCTCCCGCCGCCGCCCGCATGACGTAGAGCGTCGTCGCCAGGTAGGTGTAGAAGCGCACGCCGCCATCAGGCAAGTCGATGATCAGCGCGTCTATGCCGCCCAGCATCTCCGCCGTCGGCGCCTGCGTCCCGCCGTAAAGGCTGTAGACAGGCAGCCCGCTGCGCGCGTCGACGGCGCTGTCGACTTTCAGCCCGGCTTGCGCCTCGCCGCGGATGCCGTGTTCCGGCCCGAACAAAGCGACCAGCTTCACCGCCGGATGCGCCTGCAAGCGTTCAATGCTGCTGCGCAACTGCGCATCGACGCTGGCCGGGCAAGCCAGCAAAGCGACCCGCTTACCCTTTACCAGTTCAATGCCGTCGTCCAGCAGCGCTTCCATACCGAGTTTCGTCCGCATCCTGTTTACCTCACTGCCACATCGACGCCCGCCAGGCGCCGAGCCGAATCACGTGTGAGCGCCCGCCTGCGCCAGCTGCGGCCGCGCCCTCTCCAGCATTAGATCCGTCCGCGGCTGGATGCCGTCGACCAGCGTTTGCACAGCGCGCACCAACTCAATCGGCGTGAAGCCGGCTTCGCACTGCAGCGCAATCTGGCCCCGGATCACCGGCGTAATCGACTCGCTGGCGCCCTTTGCCGAGATCAAGATGATGGGGATCGCCGCCAGCGCCTCATCGGCCTGCATCGCTTCAATGACGCTGAAGCCGTCCATGCCCGGCATCAGCACGTCCAGCATCAGCAAATCGGGCTTTTGCCGCCGCATCAGCGTCAGGCCATCGGCGCCATTGTCGGCCGCGCGTACGACCGTATGCTGATTTAGGCTGCGCAAAGTCTGCTCGAAAAGGCGTAGTATATCGTGATTGTCGTCGATCAGCATAACCGAGCGCAAGTCAGCGTTGTATGGCGCCAGCGCCTGGCGCAGCATCTCCCGCGAGACCGGCTTCACCAGGTAGTCGTGCACGCCGCGCGCGCGGGTGGCCTCGCGCCCGCTCAGCGGCGGCAGCGATATCACGTTCAGCCCGGCGTGATGCTCGGCGATGCGCGCTCGCAATCGCTGATGACTCTCGTATTCGGCGAGCAGCAGCAAGTCCGGCTCGTGCTCGCCCAACACCCGCAAGGCATCGTCCTCGTGATGGCAGGTCGCGACCGTATGTGCGTGCAAATAGCGCGTGAAGAAATCGGTCACGGCCGGGTCAGTGTCCAGCACCAATATGCGCTTTGCCCGCGCTGCGCTCTGGCTCGGCTGAACGTGGCCCGGCATCTGCGCCACCAGTCGCGCGGTCGTGGGCAAAGAGAAGGAAAACGCGCTGCCCAGGCCCGCGACGCCGGCGCTGCTGGCGGACATGTCGCCGCCATGCTGACGGATTAACTCGCGGCTCAGCGTCAAGCCCAGGCCGGAGCCCCTTTCACCGCTGGCATCATGCCCGCCCGCCTGATAGAACTCGTCAAATACGCGCCCGATTTCGCCTGCGCTCAAGCCGACGCCGCTATCGATTACGCTGGTCACAACCTGTCCGTCTTCGACGGCAATCGCAATCGTGATGCCGCCTTCCCGGGTGAAGCGGATGGCATTGACCAGCAGGTTGAGCAAGATCTGCCGGATGCGCACCGGGTCGAACCACAAATCCGGCAGGACCTCGGGTAGTTCCAGCGCAAACGCCAGTCCCTTCTTGGCGATGAGATCCGCCACCATATCGGCCGCCTCGCGCACAGTATGCCGCAAATCTCCTTTTTCTTTGACGATGGCCAACTGCCGCGCTTCCAGTTGCGAGATATCCAGCACATCGTTGATCAAGTTCTGCAGGTGTTTGGCGTTGCGATAAACCGCGTCCACATCCGCCTGATACGCCGCGGGCAACGGCTGATCGTAGAGCTCCGGCGCCAGGATCATCACTTCGCTGAAACCCACGATCAAGTTGATCGGCGTTCGCAATTCGTGGCTGACGTTGGCGGCGAAGCGCGCCTTGGCCTGGCGGGATTCTTCCGCCTGCTCAAACGCGATCTCCAGCTTCTGGTTGATGACGCGCAGCCGCTCCTGATATTCCTGCAGCTGCTTGGACATCAGCACCAGCTCCGCCCGGCTTTCGCGCGCCTCTTGCATTTGTTCAGCCGCATAATCCTGGAAATCTTGGCTGATGCTCAACTGCTTTATGAAGTAACGCCGCAGCAAGCGCACCATCACTAAGTTGTTGATCGACAGGGCCAACAGCAGCGGCAATTGTCCCGGCGCCGCGAATGCGATCATGAAATACACATTCATCAGCAGTGCCAGCAACAGCCAGCGCGCCGGTAACAGAATGATGGCGATGATCAGGCTGGCGGGCAGCAGATACAGCACGGCGCCTTCACCGGTGGCGGCCGCAATCTGTGTCGTCACAATCGCAATGCATAATAGCAAGACGACGCAGGCGAAGCTGACGCTGCGCGCCTTGACGACATAGCATACGCCGCAAATGATGATCATGATGACGGCGTCGAACATCACGATATCGGGCAAGCCGCCCGGCAAGATATCGCCGGCCAGGATGAGACACCACAAGCCGAAGCTCAGCAGCAGCAGCGTGATATTCATGAATTCACGGCGGATGTCGCTTTCGTAGTTGACTGTCGCAGGTTTCATAAGCTTCCTCCGCGGGCCGGCGCCTCGGGCTTCATAGCCATTTTCCCACGTTTACATCCGTTTTGACAAAGTCGGGCGCCCACGCCATAATGACTGCTGAGCTTCGCTTCCTTCGCCGGCCCCAGCGTCCGTCTCCCCGGAAGCGGCTATGCCAGACGCGCTGCCACTCGCGCGCCCGGCGCTCTGTCCAAACAGTTTTGCTGAAAGTGAGAACCTCATCATGAGCGAAAAACGTATTTCTCGGCGGGATTTTTTGCGTGCCAGCCTGGCGGCGGGCACAGCGGCCAGTATTGCCGCCATGCCGGCCGGCTTGACTTACGCGCAGGAGCAAGCCTTCCTCAATTACTGGACGGGCTGGAGCGGCTTCGAGTTTGACGCCCTGCAAGCCCTGGTTGATCAATTCAACGAAGAGCACGACAACTCATACGTCAACATGACCACTGTCTTCGGCCAATACGAAAAGGTGCTGACCGCCATCGCCGGCGGCAACCCGCCCGATGTCGTCTCGGCCGTCTGGCTGCATCAGTTGGTGCAGATCGCTTCCCAAGGCGCCTTGACCCCGCTGACCGCTTACGCCGAGGCCGCCGGCATCGACGGCTCAGCGAATATTTCCCGCAGCTATGGGAAAACTGGTGGTACAACGGCGAACTCTGGGGGCTGATGTGCACCTCCAACGCGCGCGTCCTGGCTTTCTCGCCGCCGGCCCTGGAAGAGCTCGGCATCAGCGAGCCGCCGTCCAGCATTGAAGAATTGGACGCCGCCTGCGAAGCCTTCGAGATCATCGACGGCGACGGCAATATCGAGCGCGTCGGCCTCTTGCCTGCCAATCTCACCTGGTGGGCCCACGTCTTTGGCGGCGGCCTCTACGACGAAGAGAGCGGGACCATCACCGCCAACGACCCGGCCAATGTGGCGGCCCTGGAGTGGATGGCGGGCTACTGGTCGCGCTTGGGGCCGGAACGGGTGGCGGCTTTCACCAGCGGCTTCGGCGATTACCTCAGCACCCAGAATCCCTTCTTCGTCGGCAAAGAGGGCTTCAAGCAAGTCGGCGAGTGGTTCATCCAGTTCCAGAAGAAATTCGCCCCCGACCTCGAGATGGACATGATCGCGGCGCCCTATCCCGATGGCGGCCGCGCCAATTGCACCACTTTCGGCGGCAGCGTCTTCACCATTCCCACCGGCGTCATCAATCCCGACGCCGCCTGGGAATTCATCCGCTGGCTCAGCGAAGACGAGCACATGGGCGAGTTCTGCTTCAACATTCAGAATATCCCGCCCAAGGTGGGCGCGGCCACGGCCGAGCGTTTCGTCAGCGATCACCGCTTCCAGTTGGCGCTCGATCTGCTGAACGGGCCCAACGCCTTCGGCCCGGCCAAGATCCCGGTCAACGACTTCTACAACTCGCGCCTGGGCGAGGCCGAGACCGCCGTCAAAGCCGGCCAGCTTTCAGCGCAGGAAGCGCTCGACCGCGTCACCGACGAGGTCCAGCGCGAGCTCGACATGGCGATGATGTAAACCGCCCCCACCCCATCCCGACGATTTGTAGGGGCGAGCCAGTGGCTCGCCCGCATTCGGGATGGCGTCTCGTCCGCCAAATCGCCGGATTCTGAATTGCGGCAAAGCGGGTCAGCCACTGGCTGACCCCTACAGGCATCCCACATGCTGATGGCAACCATGACCCTCTCATTCAAACGCCCTCGCCTCACCAAACAGCAACGCCGCGCCCTGCTGATCGGCCTGCTCTTCATATCGCCCGCCATCATCGGCTTCTTCATCTTCAACATCGGCCCCATCGTGCAATCGCTGCAATACAGCTTCACCCGCTACAACATCTTGCAGCCGCCGCGCTATGTCGGCCTCAACAATTACCGCTTCCTGCTGGAAGACCGCGTCTTCAAAATCGGCATCCAGAACACGCTCTACATGGTCGTCATCGGCCTGCCGATTCACCTCGTCTTCAACATGCTGATGGCGCTGCTGCTCAACACCAAGATCAAAGGCCTGTCGCTCTACCGCAGCATCTTCTACGTGCCCTCGATCACGCCAGTGGTCGCCTCGACCATCGTCTGGCTGTGGATCTTCAACGGCCAATTCGGCATCTTGAACGAATTTCTGCGCTTCCTCGGCTTGCAGCCCATCGGCTGGCTGACCGACCCCAGGTGGGTCAAGCCGTCGCTCATCTTCATGGGCGCCTGGTTCGGCGGCAATACCATCCTGATCTACCTGGCCGGCTTGCAAGATGTGCCGCACGACCTGCTGGAATCAGCCGAACTGGACGGCGCCAACGCCCTGCAGAAGACCTTCCGCATCACCCTGCCCATGATCAGCCCGGTCATCTTCTACACCATCATCGTCAACGTCATCGGCTACTTTCAGTACTTCACCGAAGCCTGGGTGATGACGGCCACCCGCGATGGCGCGGCCGGCGGCGTGGCTAACTCGGCCATGTTCTATTCCATGTACCTCTACCAGACGGCCTTCCAGCAATTCAAGATGGGGTATGCCAGCGCCCAAGCCTGGATCCTCTTCATGATCGTCTTGATCGCCACGCTCTTCTTGTTTAAGACGGCGCGCTGGGTCTATTATCACGCGGAGGACTAGGTGGCGATTCGCAAGCGCAAGGCGATCAGCTGGCGGGAAAACCGCCTGATTCAAGACCGCATCAAGCGGACCATCGCCTACACCATCGTCATCATCATGGCGGTCGCCTATATCTTCCCGCTCTACTGGCTGGTCGTCACCGCGCTCAAGACCGACCTCGAGATCTTTCAGCAGCCGCCGCCCATCTTCCCGCCCGATCCCCAATGGCAGAATTTCGCCGCCTCCACCACTTACATCCCCTTCTGGCGCTATATGTGGAATACCATCGCCATCAGCGGCTTGACCGTGCTGGGCACCGTGCTCTCTTGCACCTTCATCGCCTATGGCTTCGCGCGCATTCAATGGCCCGGCCGCAACATCATCTTCCTGATTTACCTCAGCACCATCATGCTGCCGTCGCAGGTGACGCTGATCCCGCTCTACTTGATCTTCCGCGATCTGGGCTGGGTCGGCACTTTCTTGCCGCTTGTGGTGCCGCATTTCTTCGGCAGCGCGCTTTATGTGTTCCTCTTGCGCCAATTCCTGCTGACAATCCCGCAGGAGCTCAGCGACGCCGCCCGCATCGACGGCGCCAGCGAACTCAGCATCTTGTGGTACGTCATGATCCCGCTGATGCGGCCGGCGCTGGCGGTGGTGGCCCTTTTCACCTTCGTGCAGACCTATCGCGATTTCCTCGGCCCGCTGATTTACCTGCAAAATCAGCAAGACTGGACCATCTCCCTCGGCTTGAAACTCTTCCAGAATATGTACGGCGCGCAGTGGCAGTTGATGATGGCGGCCTCGACCCTGGCCATGCTGCCGACCATCGTGCTCTTCTTCTTCACGCAGAAGACCTTCGTGCGCGGCATCGCCCTGACCGGGCTCAAGGGCTGAGGCACGGCCAGTAAATGAGGCTTGTTCGGTACAGAAACGGCGTCGTGGCTGCACGGCTTCGGGCTTCCATGAAGCGGACCATCAGCATGCAGTCAGTGGTCCACACACGCTTACCACCGAGGACACCGAGTTATGCGGAGGACACCGAGGTTTGCTATGATTTAAGTGACACGGCGCGGCCTCCACGTGTCCATGTTTCGCCGAACTGAATCTGGCCCCATGTGTGTGTCCATCACGCCTTAACCGGAACGAACGTGAATTACACCCATCAAACCCCACCTCGGCGCACTATTTTGTCTCGGTGTACTCGGTGGCAAATGTGTGGAGCCTCCGCCTAATGGTAAACTTCAAGCGACTTTGGCAGAAAAGCGCGTAAAGGGTTAGCCGATGACTAGAATCCGTGTCGCCGTGATAGGCGCGGGCGGCATCGCGGCGGCCCATCTGCGCGCTTACGCCGCCCATGCTGAGCGCTGCCAAATCGTCGGCATCGCTGACGTCGTTGAGGAAGCGGCAGCAACTCGAGCGGCGGAATTCGGCGGGCGCGCTTACAGCGACACCATCGCCATGCTTGACGAAGCGCAGCCCGACGCCGTCAGCATTTGTACCCCGCCCAAATTCCATCTGCCCGCCGTCGAAGCAGCTGCGCCACGCGGTATCGCCGTGCTCTGCGAGAAGCCGCCGGCGCGCAACCTCGCCGAGACCGAAGCCATCGTCGATGTCATGCGCGGCAGGCTGCTGCAGTTCGGCTTCTGCCACCGCTTTCATCCCCCGCTGCAGGCCGCGCAAGCCTTGATCCGCAGCGGGCGTCTGGGCGCTCTGGTGCAAATCGAGAATCGCTTCGGCTTTTGTTTCGCCCGCGCCGGCCAATCCTGGTTCACCGACGCCGATATCGCCGGCGGCGGCATCCTGCTCGATACCCTGGTGCACAGCATCGATATCTTCCGCGCTTTGACCGGCGACGACATCACGAGCGCACAGGCACAGCTTTCCTCAACGCTGCCGATCGCAGTCGAAGACAGCGCCTCCCTGCTTTTGCGCAGCCGCGGCGGCGTCCTGGGGTCGCTGACTTGCAGTTGGGTCACGCCGGTATCGGAATCGATCGTGCGCATCTACGGCACGGAAGGGCAGGCGATCATCGACTACGGCGCGGCGGATGGCTTGCGCTACAAGCTAGCGGACGACGCTGATTGGACGGCGCAAGCATCAGACGAGCCCGACCGATTTCACGCGCAGGCCGGTCACTTTCTGCGCTGCATCGAAACCGGCGCAGCGCCCCTCGTCGGGCCCGAAGACGGCCTGGCCGTCATGCGCGTCATTCAACAGGCTTATGAATTAACAGGAGTGAGAAGATGAAACTGAGCGTGAGCATGTACAGTTGTGTTCGAGCCGTCCGCGCCGGGCAGCTCGATCTGATGAGCTTCGTCGATTACGCCGCGGCGCAAGGCGTCGCCGGCGTCGAGCTGCTCAACATCTTTTGGACCGACCCCGAGCGCGAAATCCCGCAAGTGAAACGGCGCATCGCTGACGCCGGGCTTGAGGTGGCGGCTTATTCCATCAACAACGACTTCATCCGCCCCGATGCCAACGACCGCGCGGCTGAATTGACCGGTGTCAAACGCGGCGTCGATATCGCCCGGGAGCTCGGCGTCAACCTGCTGCGCGTCTTCAGCGGCGACGCGCGCGAGGGCGTCTCGCATCAGCAGGGCATGGGCTGGATACTCGAGGGACTCTCCGCCGGCGCTGAATACGCGGCTGAGCGCGGCGTCACCCTGGCGCTGGAGAACCACGGGCGCTTCGCCGGCCGCAGCGATCAAGTGCGCCACATTATCGACAGCGTGGGCTCGCCCGCATTGCGCCTCAACTTCGACACCGGCAACTTTTTGCTGGTCGGGCAAGATTCGGTCGAGGCGGCGCGGGAGCTGGCGCCTTGGGCAGTGTTGGCGCATCTCAAAGACATGCGCCCGGCAGAGGCCGACGATACCGGCCACATTTTCACCGATCCATCTGGCAGGCGCTTGACCGGCTCGGTGGTCGGCGCAGGCTTGGTGGATCTGGCCGGCGTCATCCGCGCGCTGCGCGACGGGGGCTACGCTGGCTGGCTCTCGCTGGAATTCGAAGGCGCCGAGGACGCGCTGACCTTAGGCGTGCCTCGCAGCCTGGCCCACGCGCGGCGGTTGCTCGAATGAGGAACTGATGGCAGGTCACGTCCATTGCATCCGAGCGAAGGGTTTATTGGAGATAGCTGATTTCGCGCTATACTTTTGCTATAGTGTGCCGAGGGATGCCGCTTATGAGTCGTTCAACAATGAAAATTGAAGCTGCGCACGAGATATTGGATTATGTTCGTGATGTTGCTCGCGATGGGAATCGATCGGTAGAATCCGTTGTGCATGACGTCTTGGCAATCTTATACGGCAAATCTTACGACAGCGACATCCCGCTGGAATCGCTTGCGGAGTTAGATGATGAGCAATTGTGGGCGGTTGCAAATCGTCATCTCTCGTGGGCGCAAGACTCTCGAAGACGCGAGCTTGTGGAGCGCGGCAAGCTGGGAATCATAACTGGACAAGAAAGCAATGAGTTGGACAACCTTACTGCTGCCGTTGATAGACTGGTGCTGTTGCGGAGCAAGGCCCTCGTCCTCATGAAACAGCGTGGGCATGACATCGACGCATACTTGGGAATTGAGGCTTGAGCGATGGCGTATATTCCGCCATGAATGCGACGGCGTGTTGAATCTCGAGCCAAGAGACGCTGCGAATACTGCCAAGCGCCGAAAACAGTGTTGGTGTCTTTGGAAATCGACCACGTACTCCCATTGTCGGCTCAAGGTGAAACTGCGTTGGACAATCTGTGTCTGGCCTGCCATGGCTGCAACAGGTACAAGTCGAATTATCAAACTGGATTTGACCACGTGACATCGACGGAAGCGCAATTGTTCAATCCCAGAAATCAAATCTGGGTCGAGCATTTCCACTGGATTCAGAATGGCATACTACTTGACGGGTTAACGCCGGTTGGAAGAGCCACAGTCGTTCGGTTACGCATGAATCGCCTGGAAGTAGTTGACGCCAGACGCCTATGGGTTGCGGCCGGCTGGCATCCCCCGACCGCTATCGCCCCACAAGAGTAGACGGCCTGTCTCACGCCGCCTGCTGCCGCCGCGCATTCTGACATAAATGTTCTAGCGACTCTCGCCTAAGCCTGATATACTTGACGCGAGGAGAGTGGCAGTGACAGCGCGAGCTCATCACCCAACACCGTCGACTTCGCCCATTGATGCCTGGCTGGGCGAGATTCATCAAGGCGACTGCGTTGACCTGATGAATCAAATGCCGCCCGGCGCCGTCGACCTCATCGTCACCAGCCCGCCCTACAACATCAAGAACAGTAGCGGCAACGGCCTCAAGAATGGCAGCGGCGGCAAATGGCCCCAAGCCGAACTCTTACGGGGTTACGCGACGCACAATGACGCCATGCCGCATGAAGACTATGTCGCCTGGCAGCGCGCCTGCCTCGCGGCCATGATGCGTGTGCTAAGCGAGGACGGCGCCATCTTCTACAACCATAAGTGGCGCGTGCAAAAGGGCCTGCTGCAAGACCGCGCCGATATCGTCGCCGGCTTTCCCGTGCGGCAGATCATCATCTGGCAGCGCAACGGCGGCATCAACTTCAACCCCGGCTATTTCCTGCCGACTTACGAGGTCATCTACCTGATCGTCAAGCCCGACTTCAAGCTGGCGCCAAGGGCAAACGCGCAAGGAGACGTCTGGCGCATTCCCGCAAGAATCCAAGAATCCGCACCCGGCGCCCTTCCCGGTGGAGCTTGCGCAACGTTGCATTGACGCGACAACTGCCAAAATCGTGCTTGATCCCTTTATCGGTTCGGGCACTACCGCCATCGCTGCCGAACAAGCCCGCCGGCAGTGGATCGGCATCGACGTCAGCGCGACATACTGTGCTTTGGCGAGGCAACGCATTGGCCAGGCCGCGCGCCAGGGGTCGCCGCCTCACGCCTCCTGATAACGCGGCACAATGACCAGATTGCGCACCGTCACATGGCGCGGACGCGACAGCATGAACAGCGCCGCCTCCGCCACATCGGCCGAGCGTAAGTGCGTCTGCTCTTGCAGCGCCAGCCGCTCCATCTCCGCCGCATCCGTCAGCCCCCAAAGCTCATTCGCCACCTTGCCCGGCGCCAGCGACATCACGCGAATGCCATCGCCAGCCACTTGCCGCCGCAGCGTGTTGACGAAGGTCTCGATGGCGTGTTTGCTAGCGCCGTAAGCCGGGCCGCGGTGCAGCTCAGCGTGGCCGGCGATCGAGCTCGTCACCAGAATATCGCCCGAGCCCTGCGCCCGCATGATGGGCAGCGCGGCGTGGGCGCAACGCAGCACGCCGTCGACGTTGATCCGCAGCATCTCGCCCATCGCGTCCATGTCATAGTCGGCGAAATCGCCCTGGATGAAGACGCCGGCGTTGGCGAATAGCACATCAATCCGCCCGAAGCGCGTCAGCGTCGCCTCAATCATATTCTGAATATCGGCGGGCGATGTCATATCGGCGCGCAGGACCAGCGTCTCGCACGCCAGATCAGCCGCCAGCGCTTGCATCTTGTCAACTGAGCGGGCGGCGAGCACCAGCCTGCAGCCCTGCTCGGCCAGCAAACGCGCAGCTGCCGCGCCTATGCCGGAGCTGGCGCCGGTGATGATGACGACTGCACCCGCGAGCGCCTCGTTCATCGTCAGATATTCACCTGGTTCTGCGGCAAGATAACCAAATCGCGTATCGTGACGTGTCGTGGCCGGGTCAACATGAAGAGCAGCGCCGCAGCGCAATCTTCCGAGGTGATGAATTCGCGCTCGCCCGCCGAAACGCGTTTGATCTCAGCGGCATCGTGGAAACCCCAGAGCGGATTGGCCACCGCGCCCGGCGCTAATGACATCACACGAATGCCATCACCCGCCAACTGCCGCCGCACCGTGTGCACGAATGTCTGTACGGCGTGTTTGGTGCAGCTGTATATCGGCTCCCAATGCACGTCTATGAAGCCCGAGATCGAACTCGTGACCACGATGTCGCCGCCGCCCTGCGCTTTCATCGCCGGGATCACCAAATGGGCGCAGCGCAATACCGCGTCGATGTTGATCGTCAGCAGCCGTGTGAACTCGTCGAGATCGCCCTCGGCAAATTCACCCGGCACATAGATGCCGGCGTTGGCGAACATAATGTCGATGCGGCCAAAGCGCGCCTGCGTCTGCTCGACCATGTTCGAGATATCGACGGCGCTTGTCATGTCCGCCCGCGTGGCCAGGCAATCTGTATCAAGCTCAGCCGCCAGCGCTTCCAGCTTGTCAATCGAGCGCGCCGCCAGCGTCAGCTTACAGCCTTGCTCCGCCAGCAGCCGGGCGCAGGCCTCGCCAATGCCCGAGCTCGCGCCGGTGATGATTGCAACTTTGTCTGAGAGATCTTTTGTCATTGCGCACATCCCTGTGTCGGTGGGCGACGCACAGAGTCGCCCCTACAATATCAATGTAAATGACTGCCGTCACACGCGGTCGATCTGCGGCAGCATGACCAGATCGCGTATCGTTACGTGGCGCGGGCGCGATAGCATAAACAGAATCGCCTCGGCGCAATCCTCCGATGACAAATGCGATTGCCGCTCTTCGACCGCGCGCTGAATCTCGGCCGGATCGTAGAGATTTTGCATGGGATTGGCGACCGGCCCTGGCGCCAGAGACATCACGCGGATGCCATCCCCGGCCAACTGACGGCGCAGGGTGTGCACAAAGGTCTGCACTGCATGTTTACTGGCGCTGTAAACCGGCTCGCCCACAATGTCAATATGGCCCGAGATTGAGCTCGTCACGATTATATCGCCGCCGCATTGCGCCCTCATGGCGGGAATCACAGTGTGCGTGCAGCGCATCACGGCCTCGACATTCAGCTTGAGCATGCGCGTAAGCTCGTCGATATCGCCGTCGGCGAATTGACCCGGCACATAGACGCCCGCGTTCGCTAGCAAGATGTCTATCCGTCCAAAGCATTCCAGCGTCGCCTCAACCATCGCGCTGATGTCCCCCGGCACGGTCATATCGGCGCGGACGACCAGGCACTCACAGTCCAATTCAGCCGCCAAAGCTTCCAGCTTGTCCGCCGATCGCGCCGCCAGCGTTAGCCGGCAACCCTCACGCGCCAGCATACCTGCGCAAGCGGCGCCGATGCCCGAGCTGGCACCGGTGATAATGACGACTTTATCGCTTAGTGGCTGTGTCATAGGCGTGTCTCTTCCCGTTGCGGGCTTCTCTAACCGTTGCCCCTTCACGGCTAGTCCACTACCAATTTTGATGTGCTTTGCACACCACGCACCATCGACAGTTGGCTCAACAAGACTCAGTTCGGTCAAGCGAGTCCTACAGACGGCAGGCGCCAGTTAAACGCAAGTGAAGCGAACCAGGAGTGAATTCCTTTCAGCTATTTCGCCTCGGTGTCCTCTGTTCAACTCGGTGTCCTCGGTGGTAATGGTGTCTGAAACTCGCTCAATGCAACGTGTATACCGAGCATGTGTTACGGCGTCAGCGTCACTTTGACCGATTCTGTGCCCGCCGCCACCATATCCATCCCGGCGTGAAACTCGCTCAGCGGCAGCTGGTGCGTCATGATGCGCTCCATCGGCAGCAGGCCCTTGCTCAGCATGTCGATGGCGATGGGGTAGGTGTAGGGGCTGAGGTGCGAGCCGTGGATATTGAGCTCCTTGGTATCGCCGATGATGGTCCAATCGGCCGTGACCGGCTCCCGCATGACGCTGAATTCGACGAAGGTGCCCAACTTGCGGATCATCTGCAGGCCTTGCGTCACTGCCGCCGGATAACCGGTCGCCTCGATATAGACATCGCAGCCGTAGCCGTCGGTCAGCTTCAGCACTTCGTCGACGACATCCAGCCTGCGCGGGTTCATGCTCATATCAGCGCCGCAGAGTTCGGCGATCTCCAGCCGCTCGTCGTTGAGGTCGATAGCGATCAGCAGCCGCGGGTTCTTGAGCCGCGCCGCCGCAAACATACCCAGGCCCAGCGGACCGCAGCCGGCGATGACGACCACATCATCAAGCTCGATCTCGCCGCGCTGCACGGCGTGGATGGAGCAGCCCAAGGGCTCAATGAAGGCGGCGTGATGCGGCGGTAGCGTCTCCGGCACCTTGTAATTCAGCGCGCCCTGCGGGAAGAGCATGTACTCGGCCATGGCGCCGATGGTGGCCTGCCTGAACCCGTAAACATCGTGCTTGTCCTGGCACATCCAATACTGCCCGCGCATACAGAAGCGGCACTTCCAGCAAGGCACAATCTGCTCTGACACGGCGATATCGCCCAGCGCCAAGCCGTATTGCTCGCCCGCGCCTTCGCCCAGCGCCACCACCTCGCCGACGAACTCGTGCCCCGGGATCACCGGCGCCTGGCAGTAACCCTCGCGCGATTCATCGCCCCAAAAGAGCGGCGCGCCTTGATAACACTTGAGGTCGCTGGCGCAGATGCCGACAGACTGCACCTTGATGACAACTTCGCCCGCGGCCGGCTGCGGCACGCGCCATTCTTCCAGTCGATAATCTTCCGGCCCATGGCAAACGATGGCGGGCATGGTCTTGGGCAGGGGAGCGTTGGCGTGGTATATCATTGCGCGCGTCTCCATATCGCATCGTGTGAAGCAGAAGCCATTTTAACCGTTATCACCGGAAAATACAGCAGACGCGCTAGCAGCGCCGATTGAGCGCAAACGGAGCGGAGGCGGTTTCCCTATGCAGCGCAATCAAAGCAGGGGGCGACCCCATGCCTGTGCCGCCCCCGTTGTGCTGGCCGCGCTGCGTTTTGGCGCCATGGTAGAACATATCGAGCGCGTTCGCTGCACTGTTCATCTCCTTACTTGAACCACTCAGGAATGTCCCGTCTCATTAACTCGCGACGGTCCATGGTTGCATGCGCTTGATAGATTGCGTAATCCAATGTCTCGCCGGTCATGTTGCGCCATTGCCTGGGTTATGGGATTATCTCACATACTTCTGGCACGATCAGGCATACCGGTAGCCTGGAGTACATTGAGATGCGGTGAAACCCGCCAAAATGGACGACGTCTTTCCCCGCCCTGCCAGCGTCAAGGATTTCGCCGCCATAGTCGCTCGTCGGATCATGGGCCTGCGGCAACGCAGTGTCAAGACCAGCGGTGAGCCCGGCGCTGACCGCCAATAGCAGCACGATGAACGCCAAATGCCACATTAGTCTGCCGTTCATGCGGATAGCTCCTTTTCTCGTGATGCGATTCATCCTCAGACTAACTTTCACACATAAGTGAGCGTTTAGCTGGACATTTGCGCCCGGCGAATGCCGCGTTCACGCTGCCTTCTTGGCGCCGTTGGCAGCGGCATTGCCCCAAGCTATAACGAGCTTAGGAGGCGCGGCCATGGCTGTATTGCAACCCGAATCTAAAGGGCGCACGACCTGCCCCTACTGCGGCGTCGGCTGCCAGATGGACCTGCACATCAAGGGCGAGCAGATCTTCCGCGTCGAGGCGCCCTTCGATAGCGCGCCCAATTGCGGCAACCTCTGCGTCGAAGGCCGCTTCGGGCTCGACTTCGCCACCCACCCTCGCCGCCTCAAGAAAACGCTGAACCGTGACGGCGAACGCGGCAACTTCCGCGAAGCCCTCGCCTTCGTCAGTGAGAAGCTCTCCGCTATCGTCAGCCAACATGGCGGCGACAGCGTGGCCACCTACGCCTGCGCCAAAGCCATAGCCCGCGCCAAACACTTTACATCGCGCAGTGCGTGATTTCTCCTCTCAGATTTTGGTATCGAGACCTGGGTTTCTACACGCCACGCAAATAGGGGGCGAGCCTTGTCGCGCCCATATTCCCGACATCCAGCGCTACATTTCTCGTGTGCGCCCAGCCGTGACCTGCATCCCAAAACAGACCAATGACTCAGTGTACGCTTTTCTCTCGGTTTACTCGGTGGCAAAACTGTCGCGTCCCCGCCGCGCCCGATCTACCAATTCGTCACCGAGCCGTCCGGCCGCCGCAAATGTTTGAGCTCGCCCAGGCTGAAGGGATACTTGCCGATCGCCTCCGCATCAAACGCAATGCCCAGCCCGGGCGCCGTCGGCGGCAGCAGGTAACCGTCTTCCCATTCCGGCTGATTCAGCACCAAGTCAGGCAAGCTCTCGCCCGGCCGGCGCGGCAGCTCCTGCACCGCGAAGTTCGGCGTCGACAAGCTCAGATGCAGGAAGGCGGCCGTAGCCACGGGACCGATGGGGTTATGCACGGCCAGGTCGATGTAATGCGTCTCACAAGCGGCCGCGATCTTCTTGGCTTCGGTCAGCCCGCCGCAAATGCACAAGTCGACGCGCGCGTAGTCGATAAGCTCCTCTTCGACCACCTGACGGAATTCCCACTTGGAGTTGTACTGCTCGCCCGCCGCCAGCGGCGCCGTCGTGCGCGCCCGCAACTGCCGATACGCTTGCGAATTCTCGACCCGCAGCGGGTCTTCAATGAAATAGGGTCGATACTGCTCGAATTCCTGGCACAGCCAGATGGCATCTTGCGGATTGAGACGCGTATGCACATCAATCGCCAGCTTGATCTCATCGCCCAGCGCCAATCGCAGCGCCTCGATCTCTCTGATGGCGCCGCGCACAGCCGCATCCGGCTCCAGCACGTCCGCCGGGCCATGCGCCAGGCCCCAGCGCAGCACCTTCCAGCCCTCATCGACTGAACGCTGGCAGCAGGCCACCAATTCCTCGACCGTGTTGCCGCCATTGTGGTTGTAAGTCAACACACGGTCCCGCGCGCGCCCGCCCAATAGCTGATAAACCGGCACGCCCAGCGCCTTGCCCTTGATATCCCACAGCGCGATGTCGATGGCGGCGATGGCGGCGGTCAAAATACGCTGCGCCGGGAAGAAGCCGCCGCGGAATAGCAGCTGCCAGATATGCTCCGTGCGGAAAGGGTCCTGCCCGATCAGCAGCGGCTTGAAATGCTCGATGGCGCCTTGCACCGCCAATTCCCGCCCGGTGATGCCCGCTTCGCCGATGCCGCTGATGCCCTCGTCCGTCTCCACCACTACAAAACAGAATGTGCGCCACTCGCGCGCCAGATATACCTTGACATCGCTGATTTTCATCTTGCCGCCTCCCGTAAACCGCCTCACCCAGCTTGCTCTCCGCAGCATTTATACCACAGACCCGTTGCCGGAACTTCGCCTGCCCAAAGCGCCGACCTCGTCCTAAAATGATGCTGCGCTCAAGCCGGATTCCGCCCATGGCAGAGAACTTTCACATCGCCGCCTTCTACAAGTTTGTCAGCTTGCCAGACTATCGCGCCTGGCAAGTGCCCTTGCGCCAACGCTGCCGCGAGCTGGACCTGCGCGGCACCATCTTGCTGGCGTCCGAAGGAATAAACGCGATGCTGGCCGGCGATCAAGCTGCGCTCTTCGTTCTGCTGGCTGGGCTCCAGCGCGAACCACGCTTTGCTGATCTCGACGTGAAATGGTCGTCCCACGATGCTATGCCCTTCCGCCGCCTCAAGGTCCGCCTCAAGCGCGAGATCGTCGCCCTCAAGGCGCCGGGCGTCGATCCCATCCAGCGCGCCGGCGCCTACATCGAGCCGAATGACTGGAACCGCCTGATACAACGCGACGATGTGACGCTGATTGACGCCCGCAACAACTATGAAGTGGCGCTGGGAACATTCCCCGGCGCCCTGAACCCCGGCACAGCCGCCTTCCACGAATTGCCGCAGTTTCTTTCGCAGCTTTCAACGGCGCAGCACAAGAAAATCGCCATGTTTTGCACCGGTGGCATTCGCTGCGAAAAAGCGGCGGCATATCTTCGGGGGCTTGGCTTTGAAGAAGTCTATCAGCTCAGTGGTGGCATTCTGCGCTACCTCGAGCGGGTGGGGCGGGCCGATTCCCTGTGGCAAGGCGAGTGTTTCGTCTTTGATGAGCGCGTCTCGCTCGATCACGACTTGCGCAAAGGCGGCGCCAGAATCTGTGATGACTGCAAGATCATTGTAAAATCGGACGCTGAGCAATGTCCGCAATGCAGCTCATTGAACCTGCTCTAGACAGCCGCGCGCCCCAGCTGTCCCCGCGGAAAATCTCTTGAATGTCGCAAGGTCTGCCTCCCCCATCCCGATGCGGAGATCGAGGAGTAGGCCCGGTCAACTGCAGCGTCAGGCTGGAAGGCTGCCCAACGCCGGCACGACCACCATAAGCGTCAGCAAGAACACAATAGCGATAAGCAATGTGAGTTTTGTCATGGAGAATTCGCCTATCCAGCTTGTCGTGCCAGACTGTTGGCCGAAAGAGAACAGGCATCTTGCTTCGGATCTACGGCGTCCATACTCTCGAAATTGCTCTGCGCTGCGCTGGTTGCACAATATGCAACTATGATTGCGGTGGTGGCCGGCTGCGATGATGAGAGTATTTCCTCAACAATGGCGAAACAAGATGCCCTTCTGTGCCTATTATTAGCACACTATGTATTATAAGTAAAGCGCTTTTTCGAAATTCGTGTCTAACTTTGTAAATTCTAATCTTTTTCAAGCATGTGCAACCTCATTGTGTCATGCGCAACGTCTAGCTCCCTGGGCTCGTATATCAATCGGGATGCGGGCATCGCCGTGGCGCCGCTGCAATGCGAACTTGCTGAGAAGCCTCGGCCCAAGGTTGAGATGCTCATGCCGTCAATCGTGTATATGGAAGAGGCGCGGCCCCGGCCAGGCCGGCGTCAGCAATTGACAGCGCCGTTAGCGGGGGAGCTCGCCAGGATGACTAACCGTCTCAGCCATTCCCGTCTCTACATGTCTGGCGAGGCGTCGTATAATGAAGCCGAAGTGAACGGTTAAGGTCTTTTGTGGATGCAGATTGGAATCATTTCTGATATACACGCGGATTACGCGACGCTTGAAAATGTGCTAGCGCGCTTTACGACACAGCATAAGGTGGACCAAGTCTTGTGCGCCGGGGATCTGGTGGGGCGCGGGCCCGACCCTGATCGCGTGGTGGACATGATACGCGCCCACGGCATCCCGGTCGCGCGGGGTAATCACGACGAATGGGTCTACAGCTTGCGCCAGGACAACCGTCAGTACCTGCGCGGCCTTCCCCTGGATTGGCAGGGCGAGCTGGCCGGCAAGTCCGTCTTCATGTGCCACGGCAAGCCCGGCAACAACATGTGGGGCATGTACCGCGATCACCTGTCCAAGACCTACCTCACTATGGTCTTGCGCTCGCTTGGCGCTGATGTGCTCGTCACCGGCCATACCCACATGCCCCTATACTATAAGTCAGAATGGGGCTGCCTGGTGAACCCAGGTTCGCTGTATACCTTCAAGTGCTCGCGCGCCACCTCCCATACCTATGGCGTGTTGTCCATGCCAGATCTGAAATTCCGCGTCTATGACGCCAATGCCCATGCCGGCGCGCCCCCGCTCGATATCATCTAGACTTACGTCAGTACTGTAGCATTGACTTGGGCCGGCTCATGCGCGTCCTGATGCTCTCCAAAGCCTGCATCGTGGGCATCTACCAGCCCAAGCTGGAAGCCATCGCCCGCGCAGGCGTCGAACTGCTCGTACTGACGCCGCCCGCCTGGCGCGACGAACGCGGCATACAAGAACTCGAACGGCGCTACGTCAGCGGCTACGACCTGCGCGCCACCCCCATTCGCTGCAACGGCAGCTTCCATCTGCATCATTATCCGCTGCTGGGGCGGGAGCTGCGCGCCTTCGAGCCTGATATCGTGCATATCGACGAAGAGCCCTACAATCTCGCTACCTTCCTGGCGCTGCGACAGTCTCGGCGAATCAGCGCCAAATCCCTGTTCTTCACTTGGCAGAATATCCAGCGCAGATATCCACCGCCCTTCAGTTGGCTCGAGCAATGGGTGATGCGCAACATCGACTGCGCCGTCGCTGGCACCGATGACGCCGCCGCCGTGCTGCGCGCCAAGGGTTACCGCGGCCCGCTGGCCACCGTGCCCCAATTTGGCACATCGCAGGCGCTGTTCAACCCGCCGGACTCGCGCCCCGACCGCCCCTTCACCATCGGCTTCATCGGTCGCCTCGTTCCCGATAAAGGCGTCGATATCCTCCTCCGCGCGCTGGCGCTGCTTGAAGGCGACTGGCGCTTGCGGCTGCTCGGCGGCGGCCCCGCGCGTGACGACCTGCAGGCGCTCGCGGCTGAATTGAATTTGTCGCAGCGCACACGCTTCCTGGGCCAATTGCCCTCGGACCATCTGCCCGCCCAATACCATCAGCTGGACGCGCTCGTGCTGCCCTCATTGACGCGCCCCAACTGGAAAGAACAGTTCGGCCGCGTCCTGGTCGAAGCGATGGCCAGCGGCGTACCCGTCATCGGCAGCGACAGCGGCGCCATACCCGGCGTGATCGGCGCTGCCGGGCGCATCGTGCCTGAGGGTGACGCCCGCGCCCTGGCCGCCGCCCTGCGTGAACTGCGAGCGCAACCAGCCCTCCGCGCCCGCCTGAGCCAATTGGGCCGTGCCCGTTTCCTGGCGCATTTCACCCATCAAGGCGTCGCGGACGCCACAGTCTCCGTCTATCGAGAGATGATTTCGGCAGGCGAATCCTAAGTAAGGCCGCCTCACCCATGTCCCACGCAATCTGCCTCGCCCCCCGCGCTGCTTTGCTCGCCTTCCCCGTCGAAACCTGTAGACACACGCACGGCCCGGCCGCCGCTCACGCAAAATGCCTTGCCTCTCGCAGTGTCATGCTCCCCCTCCCCGTCGAATCATGTGGGGGCGAGCCACCGCCTCGCCCGCCTCGCCCGCCAGTTCACATCATTCCCCAACGCCGATCCCCCGCCTGCTTTCTCTATATTTGGCGGGTTACGTACTTTGCTTGAGTCAAGTCGAGACCTGCATCACTAACAGATGTATAACTCGGTGCACTCTTTTCACTCGGTGTACTCGGTGGCAAAAATGTGGATCCTCCGCCGCAACGCAAATCGGGACGCGCCTTGGCTCGCCCAAGAATCTACATATCCGCGTGAAATCGCTCTGCGTTCTCTGCGCTCTCTGTAGTTTGCTTTTTTGCACGGCTTGGTCGCCCGCGCCTAATTCGCCCGCATCTGCCGCTCCAGCGATCTGATCACCAACCGAATCAACAGATACGGCAGAAGTACTGGCAACACCAATTCAACCGCGACAGTCTGCCCCAAAGCCAGCGCCAGCCGCATCTGGGCCGCCTGCTGACCACCCTCCGGCGCCGCCTTGGCCAGCTCCAGCGCCGCGTCCAAATAATCCAGGTTCAGCCGCTGCAGCATGTTGATCAGCAGAAAGTAAAACGCCACCCACGCCACCGACGAGGTGATGGCGATATTGCGGAAGGGCACAAAGGCGCCGATGCCAACGCCGACTATGCCGAACATCAGCGGCTCCAACACCAGCCGCAGCAGCGAGGTCACGGTCATGGCCAAAATGAGAATATAGGTGAGCGGGCCCGATTCGCGCAGAGGAAACAAGCCGGCGTAATGCATGATGATCAGCGGCGGGCCGAATATGGCCGCGCCCTGGGCGATCAAGACCAAATCGTCCATCTTGCGCCACAGCGCCGCCGCTACCTTCCCCAGGAAGATCTGATCCAGCGACATCGGCGTCGACATCAACAGCTGCATCGTGTTGTTGCGTATCTCATCCGCCATGACCGCCGCCGAATTCGCCGCGACCGAGAACAGCGCCCGCACGTAGAAGATGACCCCAGCCGGTATCACCAGTACCGACACCACGATGACAGTCGTGGCCAGATCCGTGATGAAGGGCAAAATGATGCCCGCCAGCAAGGTCGCCATCCACACGCCCGTGATGGTGAAGATGGGCCGGAACTCCGGCGGCAGCGTGCGCCAATACAAGCCGAGATGCCGCCTCACGATGGGGTTGGTCGCCCGCGCCCAATAGGGCAGGCTCTCCATCGGCGAACGATGGTCGACGTCAATCAGATTCTGTGGCTTCACGTTCGTTGCCATCAGCTTAGCGATTGAAACGGCGAGCTACAGCTTGGTCTCGGGCGCCGCCTCTATCCCGTTTTTTTCGTCAGCCAAGTCGATTCCACGGTAAATCTCCGACAGCGGCAGCTCGCAGCCGATCATATCGAGCGAGATGATATCGCCGATTGAGTCGTAAGCCTGATGCAGCCAGCGCTCCCGCGAACGCGTAAAAGCATCAATCCGGACGCGGAACTGCTCAACGATGAGACATACGCGCAGACCGGCCAGCGACTGATATAAGCGGAGCTTTGTACTGCGATCATAATCAGCCGTGGTCGGCGAGAGCACTTCCGCCACCAAAACCGGATTGACCAGAGTCGTGTCGTCATCTTTCAGTTCAGCCGCGCCGTACAACACACTCAGATCCGGATACACATGGCGCCCCTCGCCCACTCTCACGCGCATATCGCTGTTGCACACGGTGTAGCTGCTTCTTCCCAGAGTCAATTCCAATGCGACCGTCATGTTGACCTTGATTCTCGAATGATTGAAGGTCCCGCCGGTCATGTCGTAGATGACCCCGTCAATGTACTCATGCTTGAATTCGCTCGCCGCTTCAAACTCGAGATACTCTTCTTCCGTGAACAAATGCGGCATGGCTTTGCCCGGCACATAATCCGGGTGCACCGGCGCGTCCAGGGTCAATGTCGCCCCAGTCGTAGATGACGCCGTCAATGTACTCGTGCTTGAATTCACTCCGCTCTTCAAAGGCGAAATACTCTTCAACGGTGAATTTATGCGGCCGCGGCAAGCTGCCCGCGCGTTCCATCGCCATGTTCATCGCTCCATAGCGCTACGCTCCGCCCGATTATACCATGACGGGCAGCCGTCCCGACCGCCCCTCGAATCCCTGCGAAAACCAAAACCTGTAGGGGCGAGACTTGTCTCGCCCTCCCGCCCCTCGAATCCCCTCCCGCCTCTCTTTTCCGTATAAGCTGCTTTGCTTGCTCCAAACTCTGTGTCCTCTTTTCCCTCGGTTTACTCGGTGGCAAAGGCGTGGATCCTCCGCCTTATGGCAAATTGCGCGGGGCTGTTGTCAAATCGATGTCATAATCTGGCCTGAATACGCCCAGCCGGAGCCCAACATGCGCGTCGCCATCGTCACCGAGACCTTCCTGCCCAAAGTCGATGGCATCGTCAAGGTCGCTTGCCTGCTGCTCGATCACCTGTCTCGCCGCGGCATTCAGGCGCTGGTGATCGCCCCACGCTATGGCACGCCCAGCACCTACCGTGGCACGCCCATCCGCAGCGCGCCCAGCGTTTCGCTGCCGCTCTATCCCGAAGCGCGCCTTGGTTTCGCCACGCTCTCGCTCTTCCGCGATATCGCCGCCTTTCAGCCCGATGTCGCTCACCTCTTCCATCCCGTCATGCTCGGCATTCCAGCGATGGCCATGCTCAAGTGGCTCGGCGTGCCCACAGTCGCCTCGTTCCACCTTGATTACGCCCGCCTCTCGCCGCAATTTCGCATCGCCGGCCTTAGCCTCGGCCTGACTCGCCCCTTGGTCGATCGCGCCACCAAGGTCGTCTTCAATTGGGCCGATCACAGCCTGGCGCCCTCCCGCCTGGTGCAAGCGCAGATGCGCCAGCTCGGCATCGCTGAGGTCGCTCTCTGGCGCCGCGGCGTCGATGCCGATGCCTTCCACCCCCGGTTTCGCTCGCGGGCAATGCGCGCCGAAATGACCGGCGGCAACCCAGACGATGTCGTATTGCTCTACGTCGGCCGCCTCTCCCACGAGAAGCAGCTTGAGCACATCCGCCCGACCCTGGAAGCGCTGCCGGATACGCGCCTCGTCCTGGTCGGCGATGGCCCCGCCCGCGCCCGTCTCGAGCGCTTCTACGCTGACATGCCTGTCACTTTCATGGGCTACCTGCAGGGCGAGCGCCTCTCGCAAGCCTACGCCAGCGCCGATATCTTCGTCTTCCCCTCGCGCCTCGAAACTTTCGGCCTGGTCGTCACTGAGGCGATGGCGGCCGGCCTACCCGTGGTGGCGTCACGCGTCGGCGGCGTGGCTGATGTCGTCAGCGACGGCGTCAACGGCTATACCTTCGCCAGCGGCGACACGGATTCGCTCCTGGCGGGCGTACGCCAGATCGCCGGCAATCGCGACAAGATGCGCCGCATGGGCCAGCAAGCCCGCGCCTACGCCGAGGGGCAGTCCTGGGAGGCGATCATGGACGATTAAGCGCTACGCCGGGCTGATCGCGACGCGGTTTTCCCGGCGGGTGGCGGTTTGAGAGCGCGTCATCAGCGTCTCTATTATCGGAGTAGACAACTTGGGCTCTTGACCAATTTTCTGAGAATCCCACATGCGAAATACGATTCCTCGGGAATCGCCTCTTCTAAAACAATGTCAGTTTCCAACTCGTATATGGTCTTTACTTTGATTTGGTTTGCCTTGTAAAAGACCGCGAAGTAGATCTTGTCATTTCGTATGATTCTATCGAGCGAGTCCCGTCGTTCATCATCTGGAGACTTGCGTCCGCCCAGTTCCGCCTTCTTTGCAGGTCAGGTATTCATACATGATTCTTGGGTTGACTGGATCTCGAGCGTCCGGTTGCCTTTTCGCAAATATGACTTCATGACCGAGAATCTCGGCTATGATCATCTCTTTGACTAGCGGCTGCGATTCTGTATACCCAAGGTTCTAGCAAGGGCAAATGCTTCCTTAACCAATCTGGTCAATTGCCATTATTCATATTCACGGAAGCGGCTTTAATCGCGCGTTCGCCAGCTTAACATATTCCGGGTTTATCTCGAAAGCCACAAAATCTCGCTTGTGTTTCGCACACAACGGGACAAGTTCCAACACCAGCAAATGGATCAAGTACGAGGTCTCCTGGATTTGAACTAGCCAGATCGTTCCATCAAACTCATTGGCTTCTGAATTGTGTTTAGCGGCACGCGAGTTCTTTCGACTTATAGGTCAATTGCATGTCGCCCCACACATCTCCGGGATTCTTACCCTTGCCGTTGAACCGTTTTCCCATATTTGCCATTCTTCACCGATGGCACTCTTTCACAACGAGCCGATGCAAGCTCTACCAACTGGGCAACGCGCCAAGTTATAACAGCTTATCGCCTTTAATGAAATAGCAGATGATGTCGTAATTGTTAGTATAGTTAACGCTGCCCCGATACCGTTCAGATATGGGCGGTAATCAGCGCTTTCCGAAAAGATAAAGAGCGCCGCCATTTTTCAGCTTTTCGCGCTTATGAGATGTATTCTTGTATGTTCGCAAATGCGTTGTGCGCCGTAAGGACCATCGTCTGATTTGTCATCAACTTCATCTATCAAGCGGAGTGCACCCGCTAGGGACATATGGCTACCCCAAGATACACCAATTAGCACATTTATACTACATCAATTGCTATAATACAAATTCACGTCCCCATCACCCACCCCATCACACGCCCCACTGCCTCAACCACCCGCCCATGCAGCCGCCCGTTGCTGACGATCATGCCCGCGTTCGGCAGCGTCTCCCCCCCCGAGAAGTCGAGCGCGCTCCCGTCCAAATCAGTCACCACGCCGCCCGCCGCCTCAACCAGCGCGACCCCCGCCGCATGATCCCAAATCTTGTGCGCGTAACGGCTGCCTGCGCGCGGCAAGCGCATATACAAGTCGGCATCGCCACAGGCCACCAGCGCGTACTTCTCCATGCTGTCCAGCTCAACGACCTCGACCGCGCCCAAGCCGGCGTATTCCCGTGCCCGCCCCATGCGTGTCTTGCTGGCGTGTGCCCTCTCGAAGCTCTGGGCCGCGATCAGTTCAGCCGGGTCGCGCCGCTGCGAAACGCCAATCCGCTCGCCCGCGCCACCCGCCAAGGGCGCCCGCCAAGCCGCGCCCGCCTCGGTGTAAAATAGCGCGCCTGCGCCATCAGCATAACCCGGCGCCGCCATCATGCCCCCCGCCAGCCGCCCGTCAATCAGCAGACCGCAGGCGATGACGTAGTGCCGCCCGGCGATGAAACCCTTGGTGCCGTCGATGGGGTCTATCACCCACTTGCGCCGCGCCGATTTGCCCGCGCCGAAATCCAGCCAGCCGACCAGCTCGTCTTCGCTCACCGGCTGACCCAGCACATCCGCCAACAGCGCCCTGACCTGCGTCCGCTGCTCCGCCGGGACGACCGCCAGAAACTCCCGCCCCGATTCTTCGGCGACCACGGCGTCATCGGGATAATGCCGCTGCAAAGCCCGGCAGAGGATGGCCTGCGAGCCGTAATCGGCGATGGTGACTGGCTCGCTGCGGTCGCCCGCTGTCTTCGTATTCGTCACCAAGTATTGCGCCTGCACCAATTGGCACAACTGCGCCGCCTGGCGAATCGCGCAACGTAACACGTCCATACTAAAACCCTCTTCAGCTTCGTCTAATCCTGTCGGGCCGAGGCGCAGCTCGCCGCCCCATCAAATGCCGCTCATCTCTATCACTTGCCGATGCCAGGTCACGCTCAAGCCCCGCCCGATCTGCCAGCGCCTCGACCAAGGCAGCCGTTCCGCGCCCCAGGGCGACGCCGCCGTCAGGCTCGACCAGGGCTGATCATCCCCCCAGCGCCAGAGCAAGCCGCCGGGCCCCATGCCGCTGTGTATTGCGAACTGCAGGCGGAAGCGCTCGCCGATCGGCAGCTTCGGGCCTGTCCAGCGATGTGGGCTGCGCCCAGCCGCCGGGCTCAGCAAAGCGGTCAGTCGACGCGCCCCGCCGCTGATGCCCAGCCACAAATAGGGCAGGCCGTCGCCATCCGCCTCGGCACAGAGCAGCGTCTGCGGCGCCCGGTCATCGCTACAGTCGGCCACTGCCGAAATCTCCCAGACGATCAGCTGCGCCCGTTCCCCCCGCGCCAAGCAATCCCGCGGCAGCGCGGCGGCAGCGCCCGGCTCAAAGCGCGCCCAGTCTGACGCCCGCGGCAAGGCCCAGGGCCAGTGTAGCCATTCGCGCGCCCGCCCATCGTCATCCAGCGTCCGCAAGCGCAAGCCATCGTGGTCGAGCGCCGCTCGCACCAAGTGATGATATTCCTGCTCCAGCGGCATCAGATGCGCCGTGCCCGCGCCACCCGTGCAAACTTGCAGGACGCCCCCGTGAACCTGCACATCATAAGCCAGGATATGGCTGCAAAAATACGCCAGAACGCCTTGCCGCTGCAAGACCCGCCAGAAACGCCGGCCGTTATCGCTTTCAATCTGCCGCTGATTGTCGCCACCGTAGCCGTTCACAGCCCAAACCGGATGATGCCCAAACACCAGCTTGTAGCGCGCGTCGTCCGCTTCCGCCAGCACCCGCTCCAGCCAGCGCGTCTCCACCGCCCCTTCGCCGCCGCCGCCGATCCAAAGCGTATTCACGAATACCAGCAGCAGATCGCCGCGGCGCACAAAGTACGATAAGCCGACCTGATCCGCCGGCCCATTGCGCGGCAAATGCGCCATCACTTCGCGGAATACAGCTTCGCTCGCCCGATCGTAAACCGTATGATTGCCGGTCGTATGATAGAAGGGCGTCGCCCCGCGATCCAGCTGGGCCAGCTCCGCCTCGAAGAAGTGCCGCCATTGCCGCCGCAGCTCAGCCGCATCCCTCGTCAGCCCGCTGATCTCGTCGCCGAGGAAGGCGATGAAGTCCGGCGCCGGGCGCAGCGCCCGCAGCACCGCATTGACCCGGCTGAAGGTGGCCTCATGCGCCGCGCCGGCCACGCCCGAGCAGCTGTCGCCATAGACGACGAAGTTATGCCCGGCCGGGCTCTCTTTACGTGTTGCCATCATTATCGACTGCAGGCTTTTCCGATGCTAGGTCGCGCGCTTTCGACTTAGTCTACCCCTCCCCGTCGAAATCTGTAGGGGCGAGGCGGTGACTCGCCCATCTCAGTCGAACCAACAAAGTAATGCAAGTGATCGCGGCATCAACAGTACCTCTAATACAGTCGAATGTGCGTACGGGCCAGCCGGTGGCTCGCACTAAAATCACATAAATCAACATCCATAAATTGCATGACTCGCTTGCTTTTACCTCTGTGCCTCTGTGCCTTTGTGGCCATCCCTCCCCGTCGAGTCCTGTACGCGTGATTCTGTGACTCGCCCACCCGTCTCCCGCCCCCCCCAACTCCACCCTTACCGCTGCGTCGTAACTCAAGTAAAATCTACGATTCGCTGGCTTCATTTCCATGTGTGATTTTCCGGAGCGCGCCTTGGCTCACAAAAGCGAGTTCTCCATTGAAGGCTTGCGAGAATACAGCCGCAGCGGCCCGGTCCGCTGGATCATCTCGCATTGCTTTGAGCACAAGTTCTACTTCTTCGTCGGCTTGGTGGGCTTCGCGCTGACTTATACCGCCTTTTCCGGCGCCCGTGTCATGTTCGGCCGCGGCGCCGAAATCATCATCGAAGGCGGCGGCGCACAGGCCGTCATCGGCGTCAGCCTCGCCGTGCTGATTCTGTCCGTCTCCGACGGCCTCTTCTCGCTGATGGGCTCCATGGCCATGGTCATCCTCTCGACCCGCGTCGAGCGCGATTCCCGCCACGAGCTCTACGCCAGCCTGCTGGGCAAAAGCCAGACCTTCCACGATCAGCAGCGCGTCGGCGATATCATGGCCCGCGCCACCGACGATGTGCGCCAACTCAATTTCGTCATCCATCCGGGCATCATGTTCATCTTCGACATGGTCCTCGGTTTCGCCGTGCCCATGATCTACATCGCCGCCATCAACCTGGAATTGCTGCTGGTGCCGATCCTGTTCGTCATCGCCTACACCATTGTCGTGCGCCGTTACATGCGCCGCCTCGAGCCGGTGATGATGCAGCAGCGCATGCAATACGGCACGCTCAGCGCCCGCCTTGAAGAGACCATCAGCGGCATCGAAATCGTCAAAGTCGCCGCCCAGGAAATCGAAGAGCGCAAGAAATTCCAGCGCAACGCCGGCAAATTCCGCGACTACTTTGTGCAGCAGGGCAAGATTGAAGCCGCCTACCTGCCCCTGCTGATGTTCGGCATCGCCTTCGGCTTCTTCTTCCTGCACTGCCTCAACATGCACAGCCGCGGCATCCTCAGCATCGGCGATATCGTCGCCGTCACCGGCTTGATGAGCGTGCTGCAATTCCCAGTCTTCATCTCGCTCTTCTCCATCAGCATGATCCAGCTCGGCATCGCCGGCGCCCGCCGCATCCTCGAGCTCATTGAGCAGCGCTCGGATATCGACGAGAACCTGGCGGGCCACAGCGCGCCGGTCGCAGGCGCCATCGAGTTCGACAAGGTCACCTTCAAATTTCACGGCAGCACGGTGCTTGAGGATGTCTCCTTCACCGTCGAACCCGGCCAGACGGTCGCCATCGTCGGCCAAACCGGCTCGGGCAAATCCACCCTGACCCAGCTCGTCAGCCGCACCTACGATGTTGATGCCGGCCGCGTGCTGATCGACGGCGTTGACGTGCGCGAATGGAATCTCGACCGCCTGCGCTCGCAGATGGGCAAAATCGAGCAAGATATCTTCCTCTTCTCGCGCTCGGTCGCCGATAACATCGCTTTCGGCGTGCAAGACGCCACACAAGAGCAGATTGAAACCGCCGCCAGAGAAGCCCAGGCGCACGACTTCATCATGTCCTTCAACGATGGCTACGACAGCGAAATTGGCGAGCGCGGCGTCACCCTTTCCGGCGGGCAGCGCCAACGCCTGGCCCTCGCCCGCGCCTTCCTGCGCCAACCGCGCATCCTCATCTTGGACGACTCCACCAGCGCCATCGACAGCGCCACCGAAGACGAAATCCAGCAGGCCATGCGCCGCGCCCAAGAGGGCCGCACCACCATTCTGATCACGCATCGCCTGTCGCAAATCCGCTGGGCCGACCGCATCATCGTGCTGGAGAACGGCCGCGCCATCGCCAACGGCTCGCATGAGGAACTCCTGCGCAGCTCCGAACATTATCGCCGCATATTCGCCCGCTACGGCGCCGTCGCAGCGGAGGGCTACCCCTCCCCCCAGCCCCCTCCCCAAGGCATTGGAGAGGGGGAGCCGTTCAGCACTTGATCGGAGAAAGCCGCTTGAATGCGCTGGATTACTGTGCGCGGTCACGCTATCAGCTTCGCTAGCGGCGGAGCCAAATAAGGAGTCAGTATGGGCTTCATCATGGACGGCCTTGACGCCGAAGACTACGACCGCAAATACTCCGACTGGGCCTTGGTCAAACGCATTCTGGGTTACTTCAAGCCGCATCTGTGGAAGATGCTCGTCGTTGGCGCCGTCGTCTTCCTCAGCTCGGTCATGGACCTCATCCTGCCCATTGTCGTCTCCCAAGCGCTGGATCAGCTGCAGTTCACGCCCGAGACTTTCGACCCCATCGCCACGGCAATCATCCTCGGCGTCGCCGCCAGCGCCGGCTGGGTCGCCAATATGATCCGCCAGTGGCTCTCGGCCGAGGCGGTCGGCGATGTCACGCTCGACCTGCGCGAAGACGCCTTCAACGCCGTCACCGAGCGCGATATGTCCTTCTACGACCAGTACTCCACCGGCCGCGTCGTTAGCCGCGTCCTCTCGGATACCCAAGCC
The DNA here is from genome assembly GCA_965208195.1 of Phototrophicaceae bacterium. GTDB lineage: Bacteria > Chloroflexota > Anaerolineae > Aggregatilineales > Phototrophicaceae > UBA6055. Next base: position 404,834 of record CBDBOC010000003.1, read on the forward strand.
TTCTCCGAGACCGTGCGCCTCAGCATCAACCTCATGAGCCGCCTGCTGCTCGTGCTGCTGCTGATCATCTACCTCTTCACCGTCAACGTCAACATGACCTGGGTGCTGATCGCCATCATGCCCTTCATCATTTACACGGCGCTGAAGTTCCGCAACGTCGCCCGCCGCACCGTCACCAATTCGCGCCGGCAACTGGCCACCGTCAACGCCCATATCCAGGAGTCGATCAGCGGCATCGGCGTCGCCAAAGCCTTCCGCCGCGAGCAGATGATTTACGACGAATTCAAGACTGTGAATCACGAATCCTACGAGGTCGAGAAGATCAACGGCTTCGTCTTCGGCAGCATCTTCCCCATCCTCGTCACGATTGCGGGCGTCGGCGTGGCCGCGGTGGTCTGGTTCGGCATCAACCTGGCGCAGCAAGGCGTGCTCACCGCCGGCGAGTGGTTCCTCTTCATTCAAGGCATGGGCATGATCTGGTTCCCGCTGACCAGCATCTCGTCTTTCTGGAGCCAATTCCAGCTCGGCCTGGCCGCCGGTGAACGCGTCTTCGCGCTGATCGACGCCGAAGCCCTTGTCAAGCAGAAAGCCAATGACCCGGTCGTGTCCGTCCGCGGCGAGATCGAGTTCGTCAACATGGACTTCCACTACAACGAAGGCGAGCAAGTGCTGAGAGACTTCAGCCTGCGCATCCATCCCGGCGAAACCCTTGCCCTGGTCGGCCATACCGGCTCCGGCAAATCCAGCATCGCCAAGCTCATCAACCGCTTCTACGAATATCAAAGCGGCGAACTGCTGATCGACGGCGTCGACATCCGCTACTTCAACCTGCCCAGTTACCGCGCGCAGCTCGGCGTCGTCACCCAAACGCCCTTCCTCTTCGACGGCAGCGTCATGGACAATATCCGCTACGGCAAGCCCGACGCCAGTGACGAAGAAGTTATCGCCATCGCCAACCAGGTGGGGCGGGGCGATTGGCTCGTCAGCCTGCAAGATGGCTTGCAGACACAAGTGGGCGAGCGCGGCGGCAACCTCTCCATGGGCCAGCGGCAACTGGTCGCCATCGCCCGCGTCCTGCTGCAAGACCCCTCCATCTTCATTCTGGACGAAGCCACCGCCAGCGTCGACCCCCTCACCGAGACGCTGATCCAAGAGGGGCTGGATACCCTGCTGGGCGACCGCACTTCAATCGTCATCGCCCACCGCCTCTCAACCATTCAGCACGCCGATCGCATCATCGTGCTCGATCACGGCGAAATCATCGAAACCGGCACCCACGATTCGCTCATGGCCGATGGCGGCCACTACGCCACTCTCTACGACTCCTACTTCCGCCACCAAAGCCTGGAATACATCGAACGCATGGCGGGCTAATCGTCAGGTGATTGCAAGCGGAAACGCCAGCGTGTACACTGTGACGGAGTAATATGCACACCGTTGTCGAAACGCTTCAATTTACACGTCAAAGCAAACAACTCCGAATGACAGAAGAGGAGATCGACTTAGTCAAGGATTTCGTTGGACTGAATCCTAGCGCGGGCAGCGTTGTGCCGGGGACAGGCGGCGCACGCAAAATTAGAATTCCGTTGCGAGGGCGAGGGAAGAGCGGCGGATTTAGGGTAATCACCTTCTATAGTGGGGTCGACATTCCTGTGTTTCTGATTGACGTGTACAGCAAACGCGAAAAGGAGAACATTAGTCAGGCGCAGAAGAACTATATCAGGAATTCTGTACGTAAAATCTTGCGAGATTACAGGGGGTGAACAAGATGAGTGATTTTGGTGAACGGCTAGTCAAGAGCTTCAAGCAAGCTGCGGAAATCGCTGCCGGCCAAGCCAAGCCCGGCACCTACCGCATCACCCAGTACGACGATGACGGCAATGCGACGGTCATCGCCGATTTCAGCGACGAAGTCCTGGCGCAGATTGACGCCGAGATCGCGGCCGAGCGCAAACAAGAACAACGCCCCAAAACACCGTCCATTGAGCAGCCGACTGGATAGCGAGCGCGCGTAGACTGCTGCGACTTGCGCTTGAACTGGTTAGCGGAGATGGGAACGATGAACGAGATAATGACCCCGGGCATTACACGCAAGCCTGGAGTCCGCGGGGGCCGTCCCTGCATTGAAGGAACGGGCATCCGCGTGACTGATATCGTGACGGCGGTTGAACTCGAAATCAGCCCTGAAGAAATCGCGGCGGAGCTTGATTTAGCCCTTGAGCAAGTCGACGCCGCGCTCCATTATTATGCGCACCACAAGGCAGCGATAGACCAAGACATCAAGCGTCAAGACGAGAACTTCGAGAAGCACTTCAAGATGGGTTATGGCAGACCGAAGACTCCGATTTTACCTCGATGAATTGATGCCCGTCGCTATAGCCGAACAATTGAATCTAAGAGGAATTGATACCATAACCGTTCAACGCCTGCGACTTAAGGGCCGCTCTGACAGCCATCATCTGCGACTGGCCATTGATTTGGGACGTGTGCTGTGCACCTTGGATGACGATTACTTCGACCTGATCAAGGAAGTTGCTTTTCATTCGGGAATCGTATTTGGGTCACGAAAGGACCGGCGTTCAATCGGGACGTGGGTGAGATTCCTTACCTGGATGCACGAAACTTACAGCCCGGACGATATGCGGAATCGTGTAGAATATCTCAGACAGGTTTAGACAGACGCTTCAAGTGGAGTACCATCCAGCCTCTTGCCGTATTGCAATTGCAATTGCGTTGAAGGACATTAAATGCCAATCACAACCCTCACCGACAGCAACTTCAAGTCCTACATCGACGGCGCCGCCGCCCTCATCCTCATCTCCAACGGCAACGACAAGCTGCGTAGCGACTTCAAAACCGCCTTCGATAAAGCCGCCGCCGAAGAAAGCGGTCTCCTCTTCGGGCGGGTTGATCCCTCAACGCACAGCCGTCTCAGCCAGCGCTTCGATTATCAGGGGGCATCACTGCTGATCGGGCTCTACCGCGGCGAGCAGCGCTTTCGGCGTTCGCGCCCCTGGGCCAGCGACCTGCCCGATTACATCAGCCAACTCAAAGACGCCATCGCCGCCGACCTGTCGCCGGCCGAGCGTCAACGGCTGGAAGATGAAGAGCAGGCCGCGCCCGCCCTCGACAAGCCGCTTGATGTCACCGATACCACTTTTGAGGCGGAAGCCATTCTCGCCTCGCACGAGCTGCCCGTGTTGGTCGATTTCTGGGCCGAGTGGTGCGGTCCCTGCCGCATGGTCAGCCCCATTCTGGAGAAGCTGGCCGCCGAATTCGCCGGGCAAATCCGCGTGGTCAAGGTCGATACCGACGCCAACCCCGCCCTCAGCCAAGCCTTTCAAATCCGCAGCATCCCCACCATCGCCGTCTTCAAGCAGGGCAAAATCATCTTCATGCAGCCCGGCGCCCTGGCCGAGCCCCAATTCCGTCAGTTGATCCAACAAGCCATCGAGCTCGAAGTCCCCGCCGACGAAGCCCCAGCCAGCGCTTAACTGCCACGACCCAGACTCTAGCCAAGCGCCGCGCCGGTCAGCAGCGCCAAACTCGCCTGATCGTGCGGCGGGCTGAACATATTCGGCGGATGCCGATCGCGGCCCGTCCAGCTCGCCGATGTACGTCTGCGTCGTCCCCAAGCTCGTATGCCCCAGGTTCTGCCGGATGCGCTCCAAATCCATGCCATAGTCGTAAGCATTCCGCGCATAAGTCCGGCGCAAATCATGCGGCTTCACCAAGCGCAGCGCCCCCTCGATGCTGATCGGATAGCTGTTCATGATGTCATTGACGGTCCAGGTACCGATGCCCCTCGCGCGCACCGCTTTGCCGCCCCGCCGGATCCCGCGGAACACCGGCCCAGCTTTGATCGCCGCCTCCCGCAGCCAGGCATCGACATACATCAAGCACCAGTCCAGCGGCCCATAGGGGATCAGCCGCTGCTTGCCGCCCTTGCCCTCGCGCACCCGCAGCGATAACTCGCCACCCAACTGCTGCCGCAAGTCGTCGACCTGCAGCGCCGCCGCCTCCGCCGCGCGAATGCCGCTGCAGACCATCAACGTCATCAGCGCCGTATCGCGCAAGCCGCGCAGCGTGCTGATGCCCGGCGCCCGCGCCAACGCGCCCACCTGCCAGGGCTTCAACCGCAAATGCTCGCTATCGGCCAGGTCTTGCGCCTCCACCAGCTTGACCGGCGCCGCCGCCGGATGCACATCCTTCTGCAAGCGCACCAAGAACATATCCGCCATTTCGCGCGCCCTGCGGCCATCCACATCGTCTTCGCCCGCCAAGCCGCCCAGGTCAATCAAGTCGTCATGCACATCGCTGCTCAGCAGCAACTCGGCATAACGCGCCCGTATCGTCGCCAGATGCGCCACCACCGTGCGCGGCGCCAAGGTCGCGCTCACCCGCTGGCCACCCTTGCCGATCCGCGTCCGCTCATGCAGCAGGTAATCGCGATACGCCCGCAGATCCGGGTGATACCACTCCCGCCCCGCCGCCGAGAGCCACTCGATGTAGAAGCGCAAACGCGACTTCTGGTCTTTGCTCGGCTGCTCCGGCATCAGCACGTCGCCGTTCCGTCGCAGCAGCTTGGTGTGCTCGCTCGCTTGCATGGCGTCCATTATAGTCGCAAGCGGGGGATGGGGTGGGGCGCTTGGGGCTGTGCTGGGAGTGAGAGGCGGCTTGCTGACGGGTCAGATGTGGGCGAGGTGAAGGCTGTTTGCTTGTAATTCGAAAGCAGCCGTTCTCGCTAATACGGCCCCGATGCCACTGAGGGCAAGTAACAGCGGGACATGATTTATGGGTGTCTCAAACTTATATTCTTCTTGGCAGCGTGTTTAGTTTGCGTCGAGGACAATATGTCAGAAGAAAATCAAAGCGGAAATCAGCCCCAAGCATCGTCTGATTCTGAAACCAGTCCAAGCAGTGAATTTACACCGCCAGATACACAAGCCGTTGAATCGACGCCGAAGCCAGCGGCTTCATTTGGCCTCATAGAGGCAAGTGAAGACGTGCCCTCTATCATGATTGGAGTCAATACTGACTCGCCTGCGACACCAAATCCTTCGTTCGAAACACACACGAAGGAGGCTCCCAGAAAACCGTCACAAACTGTCGAGAAACGCGACAAGTCGCAATGAATAATCGCAATGAATACTTGATGAATCAGCTCTGGAGCTAACACCGCAGTAACCAGATTTCTTCAGCGCCAGAATTGATTTGCGCAATTTCTATCACATTTGCGATATGGGGCCAGAGGCCTGTCGCCTCCAAAACGATCAATCCGATGACTACGGCTATTAAAGTGTGCGCCAATTGAACTCTTCGTCCCTTTAGCTCAACAATCTTTTCATTGTGTTCATAGATTTGGACATAGGACTTTGTCAAAATATCGTAATGATGCTCTATAGTGCAGCGTGACCAATCTTGAGCATTCCTCAATGACACTGTCATAGGTTCTGTTCCTTGCTTTCGAAGTACAAGCGCTCTAATTGACAAATACACAACCAGTACATAGCCTACAAGGATCAGTATGAGAAGCGGACGTTCATTGATAACTTGTTGAATCTTGTCCGCTTCGCCTAACTCAAGATTGAGCGCCGCCACAATTGCAGCTATAATCCGGAGTAAAGTTATGTTGCGCCTTGGTTTCCAGTCGTGATCGCGTCTTTCTGCGCTTGGATGTCTCAACAGTTGCAGTCTTGGCTGAAAAGTCAGTTCTTTGTCCTGGTCGGTCATGTCATTCTCGGGAGATACAAATGGCTGAAGAAGACAGAAGTCGAAACGGAAATGAACCACTGGGACCGCTTCGGACAGGAAAGCAGCCGCTGTCAACAGCAGTAAGCGGTCCTCTTCGAGAGCTCCTGCGTCGGACAGAACCTTCCTTTGGAATTATAACGAAGGCAGCTTTTGTCAAACGGGTTCGCAAAAGATGACAAGCCCGCAAGGATGACCACCGAAGAAGAATACGGATTAAGGAAAAACACCTACCCCGTCACCGCCGCAGCGAGCACACACCTCCCTTTTTGCTGCACCTGGGCCGGCTCTGTTGGAAAGGACACTGCGGGATGTCCATCTCCGCCTCGCCCGTCGCCACCAGCGCCAACTCGCTGCGTTGAGTCGGTGAGAGGCTCAAGAACGCCTGCCCATACCACTCCCCGATGCCATAGCGTTCAGGCAAGGGATGTTTCCTTCACGAAGGTGGGCTGACGCGTAATGACAAGCTCCGGCAGCCGCGTATGGTGGCCACTCTTCATCACGACCTGGACAGCATGAAAACCGCACTTTCCAATCAACGACTCGACTTCTAGCGAGCGATCGTAGGTCATCAAGAAACTCGCCTGGCTGTCCGCAAGCATCGCAAACAGGCGGGCATGATCAACGACATTATGCGCGTAAAGTCGTTTCCCCGCCCGTTTTCCGCCGCCTCCCGTGTATGGCGGGTCTATGAACAAGGCCACGTCTTCATGCGGCCGGCCGAGCAACGCGGCCAACATCTGCACGCCGTCTGTCTCACGAAATGTGATGCGCTGCGCGACCTCTTCAATCGCGCGCAGTCGTCGGATGAGCGTATTGGGATACCAGCGCGACCCGATTCCCGCCCCGTTCTCGCCCTTCCGCGTGAATGACGCGCCCGGCGCCAAGACACCGCCGCGCCGCGTGCGATTCAGCACCAAAGTGCGGAATCCGTGTTCCACCACGTTCGTTGGGCGCCGGCCGGAGAGTTCTACTACCGAATCGCGCGTCAGCGTAAACGAGCTGATGCGGCCCGCTAGCTCCGGGCCGTAGTCCAGCGCAGCCTTCCATAGAGCCGCCACATCTTCGTCCAACTCTGCCATTAGCGCTTCGTCGGCGAGGTTCTCCATGACAGCGGTGAGCGAGACGATGCCGCCGCCAGCGAAAGGCTCAACCAGCAGCCGAGGCCGATCTATAGCGCGCAGCCAGAAGCGAATATGAGGGATGAGCCATGTCTTGCCGCCCGGATAACGCAGTGGGCTACGCTGGGGCACTGCCGCCACGTTCACGGCCGGTATGGGAGATACTGGGATCGCCATCGGCGGCCCGTCGCCAGTCCTGATTCTCTGTTGACTACTACTCTACCATTGACAGGCCGCCCCTGCCAAAAGAGTCGAGTCTGGATGGCTATTGCCAGCGATGCCAATGCAACGAACGAACGCGCCGCTGACTAGTTGCCGTGCGTAATGGAATACTCGAAATACGAACCACATCTCCAGAATCATCGAAACTTCGTAGGGCCCAGCCACCGTCCCGCCAAGATACACTCTGTATCCACGCGTTTCCAATTCTGTGCGTGCCAGGGCGTGACCTGCATCACATAACTATTTGTAACTCGGCGTACTCTTTTCACTCGGTGTACTCGGTGGCAAAAGTGTAGATCCTTCGCGATGTCGTGACTTGCGAAGGACTGTGGCTAATCACCCCACACCCCCCATCTCCCCTCAACCCAACCACACCGGGTTCGTCCACGCCCGCTCACCAGCCGCGCCGCGCACCGTCACCCGCAGCCAGCGCGACCTCCATTCGCTCAAATCAAACTCAGCCCCCGTCAACCCCTCGCCGCTGACCCGCCTCGCCCCGGCGCCATCACCCGTGACCAAAACTTGCCTCGCCGGCGAGCACTCCACCACCAACTTGTCCCGCCCCTCCAGCGCCACCTGATGCAACTGCGCGCCCGTGCTCGCATAATAGTGCCCCGCCTTCAAGGCCCGCAGCAGCGCCTCAGGGCTCAGCGCTTCCGCCTTGACCTGCACCCAGCCGCGCATGAAATCCCTGATGTCGCCCCGCGCGTGCACATCGTCGACCGCAACCGCGCCCACCCGATGCCCCCGATGCAGCAGCATGTCAATGAAATGCCAACTGTCGCCCCGGTCATCGCCGGCATCGCAATTCCCGTTGTAACACTCAACCGCGTCGACCGCGCCCAGCGTCTCAAAATCAGCCACCGTCAGCGCGTACCAATTGGGGTGCGCCGCCGCCACGAAAGCGCCCGCATCCCGCGCCCGTTGCGCCACGCTGCGCCCACTATCCCCCTCGCGAGCGCTCTCGAAATCCAGCGGCAGTCCCACCGCCAGCAAGTGCCAGGGCGACCCCGACTCGATGCGCCCCGGGTGCAGCTCGGCGCCGATGAGCGTGGTGAAATCGTCACTGCGGAACTGCCGCGTATCGCTGATCTGATAGCCGTAGTAGTCCAGGCAGTGGTCCGTCAGCGCCACAAAGTCGTAGCCGTTTTGGCGATACATCCGGCAGTACTCCGCCGGGCTCCAGTCACCGTCGGATTCCGTGCTGTGCCCATGCAAGTTGCCGCGGTAAAAGCGCCCGGCTGCGCGAAGGGCAGGCTGGCGGGCGTTAAAATGGAGGCTGTCTTCATTTGATATTATCTCTTGATATTATCTGTGAGCCAAGTCGTGACCTGCGCTACCTGGCAACCATAACTCGGTGTACTCAGTTTTTCCTCGCTTTACTCGGTGGCAAAAGTGTCGATCCTCCGCCAATTCTAGGACTGCGAGCTACTGCGGTGAATCACCCCTTCACCGCGCCCAGCGTCAGCCCCTGTATAAAATACCGCTGAAAAAATACAAAAATAAACAAAGTCGGCAACGACCCAATCAGTCTCGCCCATGCGTTGTGCTTTGCAACTAATGTGGTTGGATTCTAATTCTCGCGGCTACGTCGGTCGACCACGTAAACAATTGCTAACATAGCGGCATCGGCCGCTATTACACCAAGTCCTTCTGCGCTATAGCCCAAAAGAATGATTGCCGTACCGCAGATCAAAAGAGTAAACGCCAAGACAAATCCGAGCCACATCCCGAGTCTTTCTCGGTGAATGGAGGCATCAATTACTTTCACTTCAGAGGCCCGCCTGTGTTGACCGTGCTGGGCGAACTCATCAACGATGATTCTCTGCACTTCCGCACTGTATGCGGCCAGCATACTTGGCGGGGGCATGAGTCCCGTGGTTTGCTCTACATGAATGATTTCCCTGAAATACTGAAACAGCTCTTTGCGCTGCTCCTCGGGAAGGTCTTGTATGGCATCTGGCGGCTTTGGAACTGGCGGTAGCCCCCCTCCGATTTCTGGCGACTGAGTCTCAACTTTCCGGTCCTCAGCCACTCAAGTTTTCCTCTCTTTCTGTGCCCTCGCGCTGCCCAATCGCCCACCAAAGACTAGCGCCAACAGCCTCCCAGTCGGCGCGCATTGCTTCAGCGTCAGAACGCTCAAGTATCTGCTTTGTATAGTGGCGTGTCTGTGAACCCGTAAAGTCCAGCAGGCCAGAAACGCCACTCAAGAAAGGGCGCTTCGGAAGAAAGAAAGAATTGGCTACCTTTCGCTTGTTGTACGCCACTGTACGCTCCTTTCCAATCGCCAACTATTTCGTATACGGATTCTAGTGAGTTTTCCGCGCATTTGTCAACGAACGTCTTGGGACTCTCTAATCCGGTCGCAGTCGGCTGGATGCGTTTATACGTGTTAACATGCCACCGAGCTCAATTCACCCCTTCACCGCGCCCAGCGTCAGCCCCCGTATAAAATACCGCTGAAAAAACACAAAAATAAACAAAGTCGGCAACGACCCAATCAAACTCGCCGCCGCCTGTCCGCCCCAATCCACCGAATACTGCCCGGTCAAATTCAAAATCCCCACCATCACCGTCCGGCTCTCCGCCCGCTGCGTCAATATGAACGGCCACAAGAAATCATTCCATATCCAAGTGAACTGCAGCGTCGCCAGCACCGCCAGCGCCGGCAAGGTCAGCGGCAGCATGATGCGCAAGAAGATGCTGTACTCATTCGCGCCGTCGATCAGCGCCGCCTCGCGCAACGCCGTGGGCACCACCTGAAAAAAGTTGCGCATCACCAGTGTGCAAATCGGGATGCCGAAAGCCGTGTGGATGATGATGACCGCCCACAGCGTGTCGTAAAGCCCGATGTCGTTCATCAGCCGAAACACCGGTATCAGCGCGATCTGCGGCGGCAAGAACATGCCCGCCACGATGAAGACGAAGAGCACGCCATCGCCGCGGAACTTGTACTTGCCCAAGCCATAACCGGCCAGCGTGCCCAGCCCAATCGAGAACACCGATGCCGGTATCGTCAGCAGCAGCGAATTCTGCAGGTAAAGCCCCAAATTGCCATCGTCCGGGTTCATAACCCGCGCGAAATTCTCGCCCGCCAGGCTCGTCGGCGGCGACCAATAACCACCGGCTGTCACTTCCGCCTGCGACTTGAACGCTGTCACGATCGCGCCATAGACCGGCGCCATGAACAGAATCAGCAGCACCGTCAGCCCGCTGTAGAGCAGGGCGGTCCGCAGCTTCCCCGGCCAATTGTCCCGCAGAGATTTCACCCCTTGTCTCCTGATGTCTGCCGACAATATGCGTCTTTCTACCCCATCCCGACAGTCAGTGTCCACGCGGCGCCGCCCTTCGCCACTCCAATCGAGAAGTACGACGCTAACCTGAATCTTGCGTATAGTGCCCGGAATAAACCATAAGTGCGCATTTCATACCGTCTACTTGCAGCGCGCTCCCCCTCTCTGATGATTCGGAGAGGGGGCCGGGGGGTGAGGTAGATTGCACCGTCAGCCCGCTGTAGAGCAGGGCGGTTCGCAGCTTCCCCGGCCAATTGTCCTGCAGAGATTTCACCCCTTGTCTCCTGATGTCTGCCGACAATATGCGTCTTTCTACCCCATCCCGACAGTCAGTGTCCACGCGGCGCCGCCCTTCGCCACTTCAATCGAGAAGTACGACGCGAACCTGAACCTTGCGTATAGTGCCCGGAATAAACCATAAGTGCGCATTTCATACCGTCTACTTGCAGCGCGCTCCCCCTCTCTGATGATTCGGAGAGGGGGCCGGGGGGTGAGGTAGATTGCACCGTCAGCCCGCAGTAAAGCAGGCTGGTTCGCAGCTTCCCCGGCCAATTGCCTCGCAGCGATGTCACCCCTTCCCTCCTGATGGCTGACGACAACACTTGTCTTTCTGCCCCATCCCGACAGTCGGTGTCTACGCGGCGCCGCCCTTCGCCACTTCAATCGAGAAGTACGACGCGAACCTGAACCTTGCGTATAGTGCCCGGAATAAACCATAAGTGCGCATTTCATACCGTCTACTTGCAGCGCGCTCCCCCTCTCTGATGATTCGGAGAGGGGGCCGGGGGGTGAGGTAGATTGCACCGTCAGCCCGCTGTAGAGCAGGGCGGTTCGCAGCTTCCCCGGCCAATTGTCCTGCAGAGATTTCACCCCTTGTCTCCTGATGTCTGCCGACAATATGCGTCCTTCTACCCCATCCCGACAGTCAGTGTCCACGCGGCGCCGCCCTTCGCCACTTCAATCGAGAAGTACGACGCGAACCTGAACCTTGCGTATAGTGCCCGGAATAAACCATAAGTGCGCATTTCATACCGTCTACTTGCAGCGCGCTCCCCCTCTCTGATGATTCGGAGAGGGGGCCGGGGGGTGAGGTAGACTGCACCGTCAGCCCCTGTCGCATTCTGGGGCGCGGGCCGGGGGAGGTAGACCGCCCGCAACGTAAACCGGGGCGATTCTCGGGCGCCGCGTTTGCAAGCCTCTTGCCATTTCTGTGTGCGCCAAATCGCGACCTGCATAACAAACACATTTATAACTCGGTGTACTCTCTTTTGCTCTGTGTCCTCGGTGGCAAAGGTGTGGATCCTCCGCTGACTGGTAAATTACGAGTTTCGGTGGCAAAGGTGCAGATCCTCCGCCATGATTGGCTTGCACTTGCTCCCGCTACTCATACAGCTCCTCGGCCGCCGCCGTCTGCCGGAAGTACAGCACGATGATGACCAGCGTCATCAAGAACAGAATCACCGCCGCCGCGCTGCCGTAGCCCATCTTGAACTTGCGAAAAGACTCGCTGTACATGAAGACAGCCAAAGTATCCGAGCGATTGAAGGGCCCGCCCATCGTCATCACCCAGATGATCTCAAAGCTCTTCAACGCGCTGATGGCCGTCAACGCCAGCACCACGACTGTCGCCGGTCTTAACATCGGGATGATGACCTTGAACAAAGTCTGCCGATAATTCGCGCCATCGACCTTGGCCGCCTCCACCAGCGGCGTCGGCACCGAGGTCAAGCCGGCCAAAAATATCACCATATTCAGCCCCGTCTGCTGCCAGGCCCAAGCCACGAACACAGCATATAGCGCCGTATTCGGGTTCGCCAGCCAGGCCGTCGCCACATTATCCAGGCCGACCGCGCGCAGGAAGATGTTGACGATGCCCAGCTTCGGGCTATACAGCCAGACCCAGATGATGCCGATGATGATCGGCGACAGGCAGATCGGCAAATAAAACAGCGACTTGTATACCGTGTTGATCAGCCGCTTGCCTTGCAATGCCAGCGCCAGCGCCAAGCCCAGCAGCGTCGGCGTCGTCATCGCCAGCGCCAGCCATATCGCCGTGTTCTTGATGGCGTTGCTGAATAAGCGGTCGGTGAAGATCTTCTCGAAATTCGCCGTGCCCACGAAATTGAAGTCAGCGCCGTAACCGACCCAGTCGGTGAAGGAAAAATATAGCGAGTTCAATGTCGGCAGAATGACAAATGCCGTATACACCAGCAGCGGCAACAGCAAAAAACTCGCGGGGACAATCCAGGGGTGGCGTCTGATCATACCCCCATCCCCTAGCCCCTTCCCCCATAAAGAAGGAAGGGAAGATAGGCAGTCGATACAGGAAGCGGATCTTGAATTGGGATCACTATCGAAACGCGAATTTCGGGGCGCCTGCCCGCCAACCGAGAAGCCCCTCCCTCATTTTGGGGGAGGGGTTTGGGGTGAGGGCAAGATCAGGCCTACTCCATGCCCGCGAATTCAGCCGCGGCGTCAGCCTGCACGCGCTCCAGCATGGCGCCGTAATCGCCGGGGTTGGCCATGAATTCCGAGAAGGCGTTCAAGCCGACCTCGGCCACCGGCGGCGGCGTCGCCAAATCGTAATTGAAAGCGTAGACCGCGCTTTCGGCGATTTCGCCGGCGATGCGCGCTACCACATCGTTGTAATTGCCGGTATCCACCAGCAAGCTCGGCGCCAGGTTGCCCGCGCCCTCAGCGAAGGCCCACTGCACGCCCGGATCCGTCAAATACACCAGGAAGGCCTTGGCCGCGTCCGCATTGGCCGCATCGGCCGATACCACGAAGGTGTCAATCGGCCCCAGCGAAGCGCGCGGCGTGTCTTCGTCAATCGTGGGGAAGGAGAAGTAGTCGAAGTCCTCCGCCGGCGTCATCTCCGCCCCGGCGAAGAAGCCGCCGATCCAGGTGCCCATCAACGTCATCGCCGCTTCGCCATTGGCCACCAGCGCCGCCGAGTCCTCATAGCCGTAAGCGTTGGCATCGGGATAGAAATAGCCGGCAGCGACGAGGTCATGCCAGAGGCGGAAGGCGCGCACGACCTCGTCGTCCGTGTAGGACGCATGGCCATTCATCAGCTGCTCGCGATAGTCGTTGCCCGCAGTGCGCAGCAAGATCATGTCGAACCAGAATTGCGCCGGCCAGCGATCCAGCGAGCCCAGCGCGAAGGCCGGGATGCCCGCCTCCTTGAACATCTCCGCCACAGCGATCAGCTCGTCCCAGGTCGTCGGCACCATCGCGCCCACCTGCTCAAACAGCGCCGAATTGTAAAACATGCCCACCCAGTGCAAGGTCAAGGGCACCGCGTACTTGTACATGTCATACGTCGCTGCCGTGTCGATGACCGCCTGCGGGAATTGCGAATCCATGTCGTTCGCTTCCCAGATGTCGTCAATCGGTTGCAGCAGCCCGTCATCCACGATGAACTGGATCCGCGCCCCCGCCCAATAGCTGAAGGTATCCGGCGGATTGCCGCCCGCCAGCTGCACCAAAATCGAGGTCTTGAATTGTTCGTGATCCACCGGGCTCTCCGCGTGCGACAAGCCCGGATTCGCCGCGATGAACTCATCGACGATCGCCTCTATGTATTCGCCGCCGAAGCCGCCGAAATAGTGCGATAGGGTGAAATCCCCCATCAAGTCATCTTGCGCCAGCGCCGGCGTCAGGCTCAGCGCCATCACCAAAATGAGTAGTACCGGAACGATCAAGCGTCTGTTCAACATCTTTCATTCTCCGTAATTAAGGCTAAACTCAGGACGATCGGTTGAGCGCATTCGACCATAGGCGCCTCCTGACTTCACCTGTAAATTATCGCAATTCAGCGCAAAACACAAGCAATTCACCCTCCCGGTTGCTAAATTTACAACAGTGTTTTATAATTGTCAACTAAGGCGCTGCCCAGCGCAACCCGATCAATCGGCGTCGCGCAACGCGCTTCGCAACTTGTCCTATGTGAGATACCGTGATGGCTGAGATCCAGTCGCTGGCAAAAGGTCTGAAAATCCTGAATCTGCTTCGGCATGCGCGCAATGGCATGGGCACTACTGAAATCGCCAATCAAATGGATATCGACAAAAGCAGCGCCTCGCGCTTGCTGCATACCTTGGCCAATTACGGTTTTGCCGAGCAAGACGAAGTCACTGCGCGCTATTCCCTCGGCCCGCAACTCCTTACCCTCGGCCAGCACCTGCTGAATCGCATCACCTTGCGTGATCATGCCCGGCCCTACCTGGTTGCGCTGGTCGATAAGACCGGTGAATGCGCCCACCTGGCCATCCAGGCCCAGCAGCAAGCCCTCTACATTGACCAGGTGGAATCCACCGCCGCCCTCCGCGTCGAATCCGAAATCGGCACGCTTTCGCCCTTGCATTGCACCGCCCTGGGCAAAGTCATGCTCGCCTTCGGCAATGTTCCCTTTCCCAACGAATTCAAGCCTTTCACGCATCGCACCGTCACCGACAGCTCTACGCTGGAGGCGCAGTTGACGCAAACCGGCGGGCGCGGCTTCGCCATCGACGACGAAGAATACAACTACGGCGTCCGCTGCGTCGCTTCCCCGGTTTACGACCATCGCGGCGCGCTCGTCGGCGCCATCGGCATCAGCGGGCCGGCCGCGCGTGTGACCCTGGAACGCATCGACCACTTCGGCGCTGTCGTCAAAGACACCGCCCTGGCTCTTTCGGCGCGCCTCGGCTACGATGCCAGCTTGTGCGAACGCGGCGACGGCGCT
Source organism: Phototrophicaceae bacterium (assembly GCA_965208195.1). Taxonomy (GTDB): domain Bacteria; phylum Chloroflexota; class Anaerolineae; order Aggregatilineales; family Phototrophicaceae; genus UBA6055. The sequence continues at coordinate 419,947 of CBDBOC010000003.1, forward strand.
TATGTTCCCGACGCCCCCGCCACTTGAATCGCCGACCAACAGGCCAGCATCTGCCACAGCCCCGAAATCAATTCCGCTTGAGTCTCCGTCCAACCAAGTTGCGTCCTGCGCAATATCGATGCACCCGCAAGTACGGGTGAGGCGGTGGTTCGCCCCCCACCCGCTATTGCCCCTGCAGCTGGGACCACAGCGCGCTTGCGACCAATATACAAGGCGGGCGATATGTCACAGCAAATGATGCAGTATTCCTTGCCTTCACATTTTTCCTCGCTGCCCTCGGTGGTAAAACTGTGTAGACTGATATCCAGCGCAGCTTCCGCCCATCCGTGAGGAGCCCGACCCATGCAGTACAAAATGCTGATAAACGGACAATGGACCGACGCCCGCGACGGCGGCGCCTGGCAGGTCATCAACCCCGCCACCGAGGCGCCCGTCGCCCAAGTGCCCTTCGGTGGCGTTGCCGATGCCGAGGCCGCCATCACCGCTGCCCACGACGCCTTGCCCGGGTGGCGCGCCTTGACCGCCTACGAGCGCGGCGCCATCCTGCGCGATATCGCCGATGCCCTGCGCGCCCAAGCTACCGAGCTCGCGCCCGTCATGACCACCGAATGCGGCAAACCCCTGGCCGAGGCCGCCGGCGAGTGGGGCGCCTGCGCCGATCTCTTCGACTGGTTCGCCGAAGAAGGCAAGCGCGCTTACGGCCGCATGATCCCCGCTCGCAAACCCGGCAAACGCTTGCTCTCCCTGCCGCAGCCGCTGGGCGTGGTCGCCACCATCACCGCCTGGAACTTCCCCGCCTACCTGCTGGCGCGCAAATGGGCCGGCGCCCTCGCCGCGGGCTGCACCATCGTCGGCCGCCCCAGCGAGCTCACGCCCATGAGCGCCATGGCCCTGGTCAATGTCATGGTCGACGCCGGCATCCCGCCAGGCGTCGTCAACCTCATCAACGGCGATCCACAGACTATGGGCGAAGCCATCATGCTCGACCCGCGCGTGCGCAAAGTCAGCTTCACCGGCTCGCAGCGCGTCGGCCAGATCCTTATGCGTCAAGCCGCCCACGGCATCAAGAAACTGAGCCTGGAGTTGGGCGGCAGCGCGCCCGTGCTCGTCTTCGCTGATTGCGACATCCGCTGGGCGGCCCAGCAGGGCGTCATGGCCAAATTCCGCAACAACGGCCAAGTCTGCATCTCGCCCACCCGCTTTTACGTCGAGCAGCCGGCGCTGGAAGACTTCCTTGATGCCGTCAAAACCGAGACCGATAAGCTGGTTGTCGGCGATGGCATGGCCCCCGATGTCACCAACGGGCCCATGGTCAACCGCGCCGGCCGCGACAAGGTCGAGCAATTCGTGGCTGATGCCATCGACAAGCGCGCTGCAGTCGTCAGCGGCGGGCGTCGCCCTGATTTCGCCCCGGGCTACTTCTACCAGCCCACCGTCCTCACCGATGTCACCGCTGATATGCGCCTCGGCTGCGACGAAGTCTTCGGGCCCGTCATGGCCGTCAGCGCCTTCAACACCATCGACCAAGCCATCGACCTGGCCAATGCCACGCCCTACGGCTTGGCCGGCTACGTCATGACCCGGGATCTGTCCACCGCCGTCCGCGTTTACGAGGCGCTCGAATTCGGCATCATCGGCGTCAACGATATGGTGCCCGCCACGGCCGAAGCCCCCTTCGGCGGCAGCAAAACCAGCGGCTTCGGCCGCGAAGCTGGCCAGGAAGGCCTGGTCGAATACATGGAGCCCAAGTTCGTCTCCATCGCCCTGGACAGCTGACTTGCCCCGCAAGCCAAACCTGCGACCGCGCCCATGCCCGCAGCGACGAATGGCAATGCCCGTGTTGCCGGGCGACTGCCTCTCGTCTAAACTTGTTGTCACGCCCGACTGCGCCATTTACCCCGGGACTCCCTCATGAGCCAATTAACCGTCGCGCTGGGCCAGATGCACATCCAGCTGGCCCGCGTCGAAGACAACTTGCTCACAGCCGAGCGCATGATCCGCGATGCGGCGGCCCGCGGCGCCCAGCTGATCTTGCTGCCCGAGCTCTGGTCCACCGGCTATGACCTGGCCAACGCCGCCGACCACGCCGCCGAGCTGGGCCAGGGCATCTTCACCCACATCGCCACCGCCGCCCGCGACCATTCCATCGCTGTGTACGGCTCCATCCTGGAACGCCGCGACGGCCAAATCATGAACTGCGCTGCGTTCTACGATGCCGAGGGCGCCCTCGCCGCCGTCTATCGCAAGATCCACCTCTTCCGCCTCTTTGACGAGCACCTTTGGCTGGGCGAAGGCGCCTCGCCGATGGCCATGTCGACGCCCTGGGGCAAAGCCGGCTTGAGCATCTGCTACGATCTCCGCTTCCCTGAGCTATTCAGGCGCTACGCCGTGGCCGATGGCGCCAAGTTGATGCTCGTCTGCGCCGAGTGGCCCCTGGCGCGCGTCGAGCATTGGCGTGCCCTGCTCATCGCCCGCGCCATTGAAAACCAGTGCTACGTCCTCGCCACGAATTCCTGCGGCGCTACCGGCGGTACTGTCTTCGCCGGTCATTCCCTGATCGTCGACCCCTGGGGCGCCATCATCGCCGAAGCCGCTGAAGCTGAAACCCTGCTCAGCGCCGAAATCGACTTGAGCCAGGTCGACCGCGTCCGCTCCACCATTCCCGTCTTTGAAGATCGCCGTCCCGATGTCTATTAGTTGGCGCGGCTACCGCCATACGCGGCCTTGATTCGGGGCCAGCCACGTGGTATACTCGCCGCGTGAATACCAAGCTAGCAGTCGCATACAGCAGTATATCTCGTCTGGCAGCCAAGTCATCCTCGTCCTCAGTTTCACAGTCGATACCATTTCAGGCCGCGTCCGCAACGCGTTCTGTGGTCTGCGCTGCTCCCGCGCCAATGCCATTGCGTGACGGCGGCGCTGAGAAAATGAATGCCGGGCGCTGTATTTGACACCAGGGCGGCCCGCGCTGCGTACCCTTAGAGTGAAGTAGACGGCGGAGAACTAGTATGTATTCAAGAGGCGACCAGATTATCCACCCTCGTTATGGCGCGGGCACTATCGTCGGCAAGAAAAAACTCACCTTCAAAGGCAAGAAACGCTCATACCACATCGTCGAGTTGGTCGGCGACCGTGGCGAAGTGATGATTCCCGTTGAAGCCGCTTCCAACATGAATATTCGTCCCGCCATCACCGATTTGACCGTGATTGAAGAAACCTTCGCCAAGCCGCCGGCGGAGCTTTCCGATGATTACCGCTCGCGGCAGGCCAAGATTCAAAAGCAAATCCAAACCCGCGAGCCCGAAGCTATGGCCAGGGCGCTGCGCGATCTCTTCTGGCGCGAGCAGACCGACAAGCTCACGTCAGTGGAAATGAAAATGAAGAGCAGCCTGATGAAAATGCTCAGCCACGAAATCGCCGTCATCTGCGCTGAAATGACCGTCGAGAAAGCCACCAGCCAATTGACGCACATGCTCTACACCATGGTGCAGCAAGACCAGGAAGGGCCAACGGACGAAGCTGCGTCCGCCTGAACGCGCCCTTACTCCGCTGGCTGGGCGCAAACTACGCGCAAGCTGCCGATGCCGCCCGCATATTCAATCTGGACCCGCCGCTCCGCCTCGGCATAATCCGCAGTCTCCCAGTTGCCGCCCACGCCGAAGCCGCCCGGCTTTCGCGCGCCCGACGGCTTGAACTGCTTCGGCAGGCTCAGCTTGCCCAAGCCCACTTTGGCGCCCAGGCGCACCGCAGCCTCCGGCGCAATCGTAACCACGCACTCGCCAACGCCGCCCCGGATCTTTAGCCTGCCATTGGCCCCAGCGGCGATGACGATCGCGGTCTTGCCCACGCCACAATTGATCCTCGCCGCGAATGGCGCGCCAGCCTGCGGCAGCCGTAGCAACACCTCGCCCAGGCCGCATTCCAGCGCGAGATCGACCGCCGCCAGCCGGCTCAGGTCAAGGCCCGCCACCCCCACGCCGCCCACCAGCTTTAGCGTCAGCGGGATGCCGCGCGCCAGCCGGATATCCCAGTGCAGCTCAGGCGCCCGGCCCAGCGCAGCGACCACGTCGCGCGGCAGCTTGTCTTTCTGCCGCAGTTGAATCCGCCGCTCTGCCCCGCCGCTGACCACATAATCAATCTCGCCAACAAACTCCAGTTCCGCCTGCAACAGACTCTGCGAATCCGCCGGCAGTGCGTTGATGCTAGCCCGACCGACCGTGAACTCGATTTCCACCTGGGCCGACCTGGCGCCATCCAGCCCTTCCCGAAGCGTGGCGCGCTTGGTCTCCGCCGCCGGCCCCATCGCATCGGTGGCGAATTGCCCGGCCCGCACGCGCATCCGCCCCAAGTCTATCGCCCACTCGACCTTGCGCTTCTCCCCTGCCATCGGCGCCGCTCCTAACGTTATCTGTTCATTCTACGTAGCTGCGCGTGATCCGTCGTTTGCCGATCCGCCGCTCGCCCAATCCGCCAGCCGCCACCTTGGCGCGTTTGCTTCCGTATGCCACTTGCCGCCACGCGCGATAACGCACTATACTGGTTGCGATGGCAGCAGCTAAGGACGAAAAGGCAATGGAGAATAATCCCGCCCTGCAGTGGGTAATGCGGCATCCTCGCATATGCGCCTGGGTGGTGTTGGCGGCGGGCATGGTCGCCTTGCTCGTTCACGAAGCGCGCAACGTGGGCCTGCTCCCCTCGCAATGGTTCGCGCTGATCATCGCCACGATTCTGGTCGCCGGCGCTTGCATCTGGATTATCAGCTGGGAAGACAAGGACAATCCGGAAGACGAGGCCGCCGCCGATGCCGCTGAAAATGGCGCCGATATCGCCGAGGGCGAGAAAGCCAGCGCCGGTTAATCCCGGGCTCTGCCGCACATTCCAGCCTAACCGCCGCCTCCGTCCCGGCGAGGTGGCGCTTACGCTAGCCTGGCAGGCCCCATGAATCGCGCCGCCGTCGAAGACGCCATTCTCACCCGCCCGCGCCAGCGTTTTCAAGACAGTTATATTGAAGCTGTTTGCGAATTCATCGCCGAAGGCCAAACGGTGAGTTGGCGGCCGGAAATCCTGCGCGCCCGCTTCGACGAATATCTGACGGTATTGCGCCAAGCCGAGACCGAACCGCTGGCGGGCATGGTACCGGCCACGCGGCTCTGGCTGATTGCGGACGGCTGCCGCTACATCGGCGATCTGGATCTGCGTCACGTTCTCAATGACTCGCTGCGTCGCTTTGGCGGCCACATCGGCTACAAGATCCGCCCTTCCGAACGGCGCAAGGGCTACGGCAAGCGGCTTTGCTCGCTTGGCATTGCCGAAGCGCGCCAGCTCGGCATCGCCCAGATCTTGATCACCTGCGACGATAACAATCGCGCGTCGTGCAAAATCATTGAAGCCAGCGGCGGCGTCCTCTACGACAAGATCGACAACAATCGCGGCGTACTGACCCGGCGCTACTGGGTCCGCCCTCGGGTTTAGTCGGCGGCGGCGTTGGTCTTTTCCGCTGGCTGACAGCTGCCGTCCGGGCATCCGGGCAACGCCACGCCCAGCAGCCGGTTGATGCCGTAGCGCCGCTTCGCCACGGCGCGATAAAGCCGCCCGCCCAAACCATCCATCCCCGGCGCCCGCAGCAGCAGCCACAACGGCAGTCCCAGCGGCACTTCCCGCAGCAGGCGCCGTGTGCCCTCGAAGCCGACATAGAGGCCGCCCGCCTCATCCAGCACGTGGATCTCGCCCATCAGGCGTTCATCCGTCAGTTCAATCCCTGGCATCGGCAAGCCCGCATCATCATGAATATCGACAAACTTAATTCGCCGCCGCCAATCCAGAGCGCGCACTACCTCGCAGGTCGATTGGCAGACGACGCACTTGCCATCATAATATGCCGTCAACATGATGCCCGCCCCCTCCCATCTACGCCAATTGTAGCCCGCCTCCCGTAATCTCCGTAGGGGTGAGACTCGTCGGCGGTCAGTGTCTACGCGACCCTGTGAATCGCCCTCCTGCCTTTCCGCTCACGCGCGTACGGGCGAGCCGGTGGCTTGCCCCTTCTGTCTCTGCAATTGGCGGTTTACACGCTTTGCCTGACCCATCTCGTGACCTGCGCCATCAAACAGTTTCTACCTCGGTGTACTCCTTTCCCTCGGTGTACTCGGTGGCAAAAGTGTGGATCCTCCGCCATCCTCTCTGTGCCCGCTATGTCCTCTGTGGTTAAAATGGGCGGAACGGCCTCAATCATCAAGTCTGCCCCATGCTGCCGACCCGTCTCGAACTGCGCAACTTCCTCGCCTACCGCGCGCCGGACCCGGTGACTTTCACCGGCATCCACCTGGCCTGCCTGACCGGGCCTAACGGCGTCGGCAAATCGTCCCTGCTCGACGCCATCACCTGGGCCCTCTGGGGCAAGGCGCGCGCCAAACGCGATGATGACCTCATCCACCAGGGCGCCAGCGACATGCAGGTCAGCCTCGACTTTGAGCACGATGGCTTGCAGTACCGCGTCCAACGCCGCCGATCGCGCGCCGAACGGGGCAGCCGCGGCGCCCTTGATCTCATGGTCCGCGGCGCCGACAACCGACCCCGGCTCATCAACGAAGATGGCATGCGCCTTACCCAGCACAAGATCAATGCCATCCTGCGCCTCGACTACGAAACCTGGATCCATTCGGCCTACTTGCAGCAGGGCCGGGCCGATGCCTTCACCCTGGCGACCGCCGCCGATCGCAAGCGAATCCTTGCCGAAATCCTCGATCTGGAGCAGTGGACGTCTTACGAAGCCGCCGCGAAAGACCAGCTGAACCGACTGGCCGGGCAGATCGACGTCCTCCAACACGATATCAGCCGCTCGGAAGACGAATTCGCCCGTGAGCCGCAATTGCGCAGCGACTTGGCCGCGGTGAGCGAGTCGCTGGACTCGACGAGCGAACGCCTGCATCATGCGAGCGAGCGCCACTTGCAGCTTGCGAATGCGGCCTCGGCTTTGCAGCGCGAGCGCGAGCGCCACAAAGAGATAGAGCGTCGCATCGAGGCGCGGCGCGATGATATGGCCGCGGCCCAAGCGGAAGTCGAGCGGCAAGGCGCCAAGATCGCCGAATACCAAGGCGCCATCGCCCAAGGCGCGGACATCGAATCCGGCTACCGTCAACTCCAGGACGCACGCTCCAGCCAGAGCGCCCTGGCCGAGCAACTGCGTCAAATCCAGGAGCTTGACACGCGCCAACATGCTTTGGAGCGCGGCTTGGCGGATAAACGCGCCGCCCTAAAGCGGGAAGCCGATGTCATCCGCGAGCGCATCAGCGGCTTGGACCAAGTTCAAAACGCCGCAGCCGAGACCGATGTCGCCGAGCTGCGCCAGCGGCTGATCGACCTGCAAGCCCTCGAAGCGCAGCGTGACGACCTGGTCGCCGCTCTCGAAGCGGGCAACCTGCGGCGCGCCAAGCTGACAACGCAACTGACGACCCTGACAAGCGAGGGCCGGGCGCTAAGCGATCGACTCAATCGGCTGATGGCTGCCGACGGCGCCACCTGTCCGCTCTGTGGCCAAGCGCTCACCGCCCGCCATCGCAATGATATGTCGAGCCAATTGGAGGCCGAGCGCGAGTCCCTGCGCGCAGCCTACCGCCAATGCCAAACCGACATCCGCGAAATCGACCAGGCGCGGCGCGAGCGTGAGCGCGAACGGGATGCCTTGGCCCTCCAGCTGAAGGAGCTGCCGGCGCTGCAAAGACAAGCCGGCGCCGCCGAACAGGCCGAGCGCAAAGCCGAAGAAGCCGCTGCCGCGCGCCAACTGGAAGCGGCTAAGCTGGCGGACATTGAAGCGCGCCAGTCCGCCGAGGACTACGGCGTCGAACTGCGGCGCCAGCTGACGGAAGTGCAGGGCCAACGCGCGCGCATCGGCTACGACCCCGATTCCCACGCCGATATCAAGACGCAGCTGGAAACCTACGCCGCCTTCGACCGTCAATATACGCGTCTCGAATTCGCCCGCATCAACTTGCCCGAGGCGCAGCGCATCCGCGACGATACGCAAGCGCGCCTGGTTGAGCTCGAGCGGGCGCTCACACAGGACCAGGCGCAGCGCCAATGCATCACGGACGCCATCGCCGCGCTCGAAACCGAAACGGCGCAGGAGCGAGTGCTGCGCGCCAAAGTGGAGAGCATCCGCGCCGAATCGCAACGCTTGCAGGAGCGCAAGACCATCCTGGAGCAAGAGTTACGCGCCATAGCCGCCGGGCGCCAAAACGTGAAGCGCCTCAGCCAGCGATTGGAGCAGACCAGGCATCAGCGCGGGCTCTACCGCGACTTGCGCGCCGCCTTCGGCAAGAATGGCGTGCCCGCCCTCATCATCGAGACCGCTATCCCCGAGCTGGAAGCGGAAGCCAACGACCTGCTCGACCGCATGACCGACGGCCGCATGGCTCTCCGCTTCAACATGCAGCGCGAGCGCCTCAGCGGCGGCGCCATTGAAACGCTCGATGTCGCAGTCGCCGACGAATTGGGGACGCGCGCCTACGAGCTCTACAGCGGCGGTGAAGCCTTTCGCATCAACTTCGCCATCCGTATCGCCCTGTCCAAACTGCTGGCCCGCCGCGCCGGCGCCCAACTGCGCACGCTCTTCATTGACGAAGGCTTCGGCACCCAAGACGAAGACGGCCAAGCCAAGCTCATCGACGCCATCAGCAAGGTCGCGTCCGACTTTGAATTGGTGCTGGTCATCACCCATATTGACGACCTGCGCGACGCCTTCCCCGTGCATCTCACGGTGGAAAAAACGCCCCATGGCAGTATAGTCACTGCACAATAGCTTTCCTGTGACGAGGCCGCCCATGCTCCAAGTCGATCCCCAATACCAACTTTCCCGCGCCGACGTCGACGCCTTCGTGGCCGATGGCTACCTCGGGCCCTACGCCGCCATGCCGCCCGACGAGATGGCAGTCGTCCGCCGCGAAATCGACGAGACCGTCTTGACCAGCGACGGCCCCAACCCCCGCTCCCGCGGCCAATCGCGCCACATGGATCAGCCTGTCGTCTACGACCTGGCCACCCACCCCGCCATCATCGAGCGCATCGCCTGCCTGCTGGGCCCCGATCTCATCGTTTGGGCCACCAACTTCTGGCTCAAGAACCCCGGCGGCGCCGAAATCCCCTGGCATCAGGACATCAACTTCTGGCCGCTGGAACCGCCGCTCAATACCTCTGCCTGGATCGCCATCGACGAGGTCACGGTCGAGAACTCCTGCGTGCAAATCATCCCCGGTTCGCATCGTCAATCGCTGCCGCACACCCGCTCCCCCGAGGGCGTCGCCTTCGGCAAAATGGCCGATCCCGACAGCTTTGACGCCGGCGATGCCATCAACATGGAGCTGAAGCCGGGCGAGTTCTTCATATTCAGCGAGCGCACCCTGCACCGCTCCAGCCGCAATACATCGCAGAAGCGGCGCCTCGGCATCTCCATCCGCGTCACCTTGCCCAACGTGCACGTCTTCCAGGACGACTCGCCCCTGCACCCGGGCCATACGGCGATTGTGGCGCGCGGCCGCGATGTCATGGGCTTCAACCGCTACGCCGGCCGGCCCTCTGGCGCTTGACTTTCCTGTGCTCCTTGTGCTCCCCTTCCCTCCTCGCGGGTGAAGGCGCTGCGACGGGGCTAGCGCCACGCCCGCCGCAGCTGGGCTCTTTGCGCTCCCCTTCCCTCCTCGCGGGTGAAGGCGCTGGGAGGGGGCTAGCGCCACTCCCGCCGCAGCTGGGCTCTTTGCGCTCCCCTTCCCTCCTTGTGGGGGAAGGGGCTGGGGGATGGGGGGCTAGCTCCACTTCCGCCGCAGCTCTTCCATGGCGTCTTTAGAGCGGCGCCGCAGCTTGGCGCGGAAGTGCGCCGCTTCTATCGCGCTGTATTTGCTGCGGATGATGCCGACAATCTCCTCCGTGCACCGCTTGCAGAAGATATTCTCCGGGTCGGTGAAATCCGCCGGTGGCAATTCGGCTTCGCAGCGCACGCAGGGCCTAAGCTCGCTCAACTGTGGCATTTCCTTCTAGTGAACACGCCATTATACGCCCTCCCCGCCTGTGTTTGTAGGGGCGAGCCAGCGGCTCGCCCTCCCGCCCCTCGCAACCCCCAACCCAAAATTCGACAAACCCCGGCGGATATGCCACAATACCCGCCTGCAGCAGTATGGTATTTTGCGCCCCATCGTGGACGCCGCGGCCGCCCAAATACGCCTTCTTTCTAGTTTGTCTCTCAACAGCTTAGCGAAAAACACGACTTGCCGTGTAAGGAAGGGGCGGGCGGTGAAACTTTGTGTGATTGAGGGCGATGGCATCGGCCATGAAGTGGTGCCGGCGGCGATACGCGTCTTGCGTCAGCTAGTGCCGGAACTGGAGGTATTCCCAGCGCAAGCCGGCTGGGATCAATTCGAGCAAACCGGCGTCGCCTTGCCGGCCGCCACGGTGGAGCGGGCGCGCGAGGCCAAGGCCGTGCTCTTCGGCGCCTGCAGCTCGCCGTCCTATGCTGTCGAAGGCTACTCTTCGCCCATCGTCAAGCTGCGCCGGCTGCTGGAGACCTACGCCAACCTGAGGCCGACCCGTTTTCTGCCGGTGCCGACGGCGCGCCAAGGCGTCGACCTGGTGGTCGTGCGCGAAAATACCGAGGACCTTTACATCGGCGACGAGCATACGGCCGACGCCGGCGATACCGGCATCGCCACCAAACGCATCACCCGCTACGCCAGCGAGCGCATCGCGCATACCGCCTTCCGCCTGGCCACCAGCGAGGGCCGCCGCCGCGTCACCATCGTGCACAAGGGCAATGTCCTGCCGCAGACCGACGGCCTCTTCCGCCGCGTGGCTTATGAAGTCTCGCGCGCCTATCCCGATATCGAGACTGACGAGCTGCTGGTGGATACGGCGGCTTACTGGATGGTCAAAGAGCCGTCCCGCTTTGATGTGGTGCTTACGCCCAATCTTTACGGCGATATCCTGTCGGATATGGCGGCCGCCTGGGGCGGGGGGCTCGGCCTGGCGCCGGCGCTTAACCTGGGCGATGAAGTCGCCATCGCCGAGCCGGTGCACGGCTCCGCGCCCGATATCGCCGGCCAAGGCATCGCCAACCCAACCGCCGTCATCCTCAGCGCCGGCATGCTGCTGCGGCACCACTGGAACAAGCCCGCCGCCGCCGATCGCATCGACGCCGCCGTCAACGCCGCGCTCAACAAGGGCGACTATACGTCCGATATCCTCGGCGGCAACGGCATGAGCACCGATGCCTTCGCCGATGTCATCTGCTCCGAGTTGGGGTAAGCCATACGCCTGGCTTGGCTGTCCGCAGGAAGCACGGCACGTCACATCGCGGCCGCTTTTCCGGCGGCGCGTCCCGCATTCAGCTATCCCATTCCCATAGCGCGTTGTCCGCGCAATCGCCGTCGCCCGGCGCCCAACCGTTAACGCGACAGCGCTGCGGAATGCGCCAGTGGCTGACTCCGTCGTGCTGTCGCGACGCTGTGGCTTCTATTAATTAACAGACAGTTAGTTAAGAGATACTAACCGCGATGGAGCGACCCGATTCGCAACAAAATAGCATCTTCCAGGCTAAGTGCGCTGTGCGAGCCGCGCTGGATGGTTTGCACGTGCAAATCATTGGTCGCCACCTTGATCGCCGCGTGAGAAGCAGTCGAACTGACGCAATAGCTTGATCGCGCCATGCCGCCCAAATGACGACATAAGCGGGCGTTTGCAGGTTGAGAAGCCCCAAGCCGTAGAAGTCGCCTGGACATCGCAGGCGCCCGGCATTATGCGCGATACATGCCTCGCCCCCTGCGTCTCTCTTGCCTTCTCAGCCCTACTGACTCTGTAACCGTGTGGAAACGGAATCCCGACGCTGCTGAAACTGTAGCCTTATCTAATTGCAATATGGGTGGAAGTGAGATAATGTCATCAAAGGTATAACTTATGGCTCACTTGTAGGAAGGGAGAATAATGATGTCTACCAATCTACGACGGGTGCTGTTGTCGCTGACATTGATTCTTACCGTCTTCGCCGCCGGCGGAACGCAAGCACAGTTAATCATCCCGCCGCCGTCGCCGCCTATGCCCGACTTTGCCCTAAGCTCTGGACATCCGCTGGCACAGGTGGTGATTCCTCGCTTGATTCCGGTTCTGATTCGGGACGTCTCTCCGCGTCTCGGTGATGTCACGCTTGTCCCGCGCGTTACAGCACCGCTGCTGACCGCCGTTGTGGACGCTCTGGCGCCGTACCATCCCACAGCCGTGGGCATTTACACGCGTATCGAACGCCGGCCACAAGAAGAGTGGACCCTGGAGAATTTGAATATCGCGACGCTCTACGCCTCCTACCATTCTCTGCGCGGCATGGTGCCCCAGCGAGAACTGGTTTGGCTGTCCATGCTCACGGACTACGGTTTGGATCCTGCGGCCGGCATGGATGACACCTCCACCCCCGCAGGCATCGGTACGGCCGCTGGCATCGGCGCCGTCGAGGCGCGCCTGAACGACGGCATGAATCAACTCGGCCTTTACGCCAACACCACCGATTACGCGCCCGTCAACACCGCCTATAAATTGGCCGACGCCGGACGCTGGCAGCCGGCCCTAGTCCGCAATCGCCTGGGCAGTTATGTGGCACAGTCCTTTGTAACGCCGCAAATGGCCAACGTTGAACCTTACTCCGACATTGATCCGCGCGAATACCGCATGCCCGCGCCAATAGCCAGCGATCCGGCCAATGCTGAAGCCTATAAGGCGCAGGTCGACCTGATGCTGGAGGCGTCGGCCAATTTGACCGATGAGCAGAAAATGCTGGCGGAGCTCTTTGACAACAAGATCGCGGCCCTCGGCTTCTCGTTCATCCATCGCGCCATCGCGCAGCAAATATCCCCAATGGACTTCGCCCGTGGCGATTGGATCACGATGGGCGCCCTGCTGGATGCCATGACCGTCGTCTGGCAAGAAAAAGCCCGCTACGATGCCGTGCGCCCATTTAGCGCAATCGCCCACGTCTATGGCGACCAAATGGTGACCGCTTGGGGCGGGCCCGGCAGGGGAACCACAGAAATCCCCGCCAGCCAATGGCAAAGTTACATCCCGGTCGCCGATCATCCGGAATACCCGTCCGCCTCAACTTGCAGCTGCGCCGCGCACGGCCAGGCGTCGCGCCACTTCTTCGGAACCGACGAGTTGGGTTGGACCGTGACCTTCCGCGCCGGCTCATCGCTGATTGAACCGGGCGTCACCCCGGCTGAAGACCTGACGGTGACCTTCGATACCTGGACCGACCTGGAAGTAGCCTGTGGACAGAGTCGCATCTGGGCCGGCGTTCACTTCCCAGCGGCTGTCGCAGCCAGCCAGGAAATGTGTCACGTATTCGGCGATACCATGTACGCCTACTATGAATCCTTGATGGACGGCACCGCGCCGGCACGCGGAGCGGCGGTCGCGCTGGCGCCCGACCCGCGCCGGCACGATCGCGCCGAATAGCAGGTCCCTTGCTAGCGACCTGGCCTTGGTCGAGACACCCCTGGCAGCAGTCCGGGGTGTCTTCTATCGGGCGGCCGCGCGCGGGCTGCTCCGTTGTCCGCTTCGACTTACGCTTTTGAAACTGCGACACAGTGGCGGGAGAGGCGCAAATGACGACACACCTCGAGCTTGACCCCGATACCCTGGATGTACGCGCGCTTTTCAATATTATGACCGGCAGCATCGTCCCGCGGCCCATCGCCTGGGTCAGCACCATCGACCTTCAGGGCCGGCGTAATCTCGCGCCCTACAGCATGTTCACTGCCGTCTGCGCCGCCCCGCCGACTGTCGTCTTCTGCCCCAGCTATCAGCCGCCTGATTTCCGTGAAAAAGATACCTATCGCAATATCGCCGCCACTGGCGAATTCGTCATCAACTTCGTCAATGAAGAAACTGTCAATGCGATGGACATCACGAGTACCGACGTCGACGCCGATGTCGACGAGTTTGAGCTGGCAGGCGTTACGCCCGTGGCATCCAAAGTCGTCAGGCCGCCGCGCGTTGCCGAAAGCCCCGCCGCCTTCGAGTGCCAACTGCATGAGACCATCACCATCGGGTTGACGGTCGGGGGCGGGCACATCGTGGTGGGCACCGTGGTTCACATGCACTTCGCGGAAGGCGTCTATTCCCCCGCGGACATGCATATCCACTTCGACAAATATCGTCCAATAGGCGGCCTCGTCGGTCACAGTTACGCCCACATTGACGATCTATTCGGCGTCTAGCCCCCAGCCAGCGCCTCTCGACCCTCGCTGACGTCGTCGAGACTTAGCGGCCCGCGCCTGCACCCGCGACCGACCGGGCCTTCCCTCCCTTCAACCTGGACTTCTGCTAGGGCGCGCGCCAAAGTGCCAGGCGGCGGGCGATGTTCCACACATGCGGTAGAATAAGTGGACGACTCGCGCATCTCCCCGGGAGATATTCGCCATGACCACCTTCACCCGCCAGGAAGCCCTCGACTACCACCGCCGCGGACGCCCGGGCAAAATCCAAATCGCCCCCACCAAACCCCTCGATAGCCAGCTCCACCTCTCCCTCGCCTATTCGCCCGGCGTCGCCGAAGCCGTGCTCGAAATCGACCGCGACCCCCTCACCGTCTTTGAGATGACCGCCCGCGCCAATCTCGTCGCCGTCATCTCCAACGGCAGCGCCATCCTCGGCTTGGGCGACCGCGGCCCCCTCGCTTCCAAGCCGGTCATGGAAGGCAAGGGCGTGCTCTTCAAGAAATTCGCCGATGTCGATGTCTTCGATATCGAAATCACCTCGCGCAGCGCCGACGAAATCGTCGATGTCTGCAAAGCCTTGGCGCCGACATTCGGCGGCATCAACCTTGAGGACATCAAAGCGCCCGAGTGCTTCGAAATTGAGGAGCGGCTGATCGAAGAACTAGATATCCCCGTCTTCCATGACGACCAGCACGGCACAGCCATCATCAGCGGCGCCGCCCTGCTCAATGCGCTGGAAATCACCGGCAAGCGCATGGAGGACATCAAAGTCGTCATCAACGGCGCGGGCGCGAGCGCTATCGCCACGGGCAAATTCTTCAAGCAGCTGGGCGTGGCGCGCGAAAACATCCTGATGCTGGATTCACGCGGCGTGATCCATCATCAGCGCGAAGACAATATGAACATCTACAAAACCGAATTCGCCATCCCCACCCACGCCCGCACCCTCAGCGATGCCCTGCAAGGCGCCGACGCGCTCATCGGCCTGTCCATCGCCGGCGCCGTCACCCAAGACATGATCCGCGGCATGGCGCCGGATCCGCTGCTCTTCGTGCTGGCCAATCCCACGCCCGAAATCATGCCGGAGCTGGCGCTGGAAGTGCGCCCCGACGCCATCATCGGCACCGGCCGCAGCGACTACGTCAACCAGGTCAACAATGTGCTCGGCTTCCCCTTCATCTTTCGCGGCGCGCTGGATGTGTACGCCACGGGCATCAACGAGGAGATGAAGCTGGCGGCGGCGCGCGCGCTGGCGGCGCTGGCGCATGAAGATGTGCCCGATAGCGTGCTGCTGGCCTACGGGCAAGAGTCGATCAAGTTCGGCGTCGATTATCTGATCCCCAAGCCCCTGGATCCGCGCGTGCTGCTCTGGGTGGCGCCGGCCGTGGCTGATGCGGCGATGCGCACCGGCGTGGCGCGGCGGCAGATCGACCTGGACGAGTACCGGCTCGAGCTCATCAGCCGCCAAGGCAGCGGGCGCCAAGTCCGCCAGAACATCGTCAACCGCGCCCGTGCCGGCGCGCCCAAACGCATCGTCTTCCCCGAGGGCGAAGAGCCCAAGATCATCCGCGCGGCGATGCAAGTGCGCGATGAAGGCATCGGCGAGCCGATTCTGCTGGGCCGCCCCGAGCGCATTCACGGCGCCATCGACAACCTCGGCTTGAATTACGCGCCCAATTGCTTTGACCACTATCAAGCCGAGAACCTGGGCGAATATGGTGATTTGCTCTATGAGCTGCGCCATCGCAAGGGCTTCACGCGGGGCAAGGCGCACTCGCTGGCGCGGCAGCGCAATTATTACGCCTCGCTGATGGTGAGCAAGGGCGATGCCGATGCCATGGTCAGCGGGCTGGCATACGAATATCCCGATGTCATCCGGCCGGCGCTGCAAGTCTTCGGCACACGAGCCGGGGCCAGCCGCGCGGCGGGCGTCTACTTGATGATCATCGACGGCCGCACCTACCTCTTCAGCGACGCCACGGTCAACATTGACCCCGATACCGAGACCCTGGCCGAGATCGCCATCCTGGCCAATGACTTCGCGCTGACCCTCGGCCTGGATCCGCGCGTGGCCATGCTGTCTTTCTCGAACTTCGGCGCCACGCCCCATCCGCTGAGCGACAAGGTGCGCCGAGCTGTCGAGCTAGTGCGGGGCGCGCGTCCGGATATCACCGTCGATGGCGAGATGCAGGCCGATACCGCCGTGGTCGTAGACATCATCGAGCAACGCTACCCCTTCAGCAGCGTCCGCGACGCCAACGTGCTCGTCTTCCCCAACCTGGACGCCGCCAATATCTCCTACAAGCTGCTGTCGCGGCTGACAAGCGCCGAAGCCATCGGCCCCATACTCTTGGGAATGGGGGCGCCCGTCCACGTCCTCCAAGCCGGCGACGACGTCGAAGACATTGTCGCCATCGCCGCCGTCGCCGCCATGGACGCGCATGCCCGAGAAGGGTAGGGCATACTCCCACCTGCCAAATGTAGGGGCTACCCATTGGGTCGCCCGCATTTTTCCGAGCGGTCATCCGCCTGGCTTGCCTATAGGATTCCTATCCGCCGGGCGTTTCTAATTCTTGTGCCATCCCCGCTAATCTAACCTTATTCTAACGCGATGTGGCTTGTCCGTTAGGGTTGACCCGTGGTAATATTAGGCCTAAGCGTCGGAAAAGGCAGAGGAAAAAGGCATGTCCGCTAGCGACTACGACCTGCTAAGACAGAAACTAGACGAGATTATTGATACGTCTGAGCGCTTTCCCGAAGGCGTTCGGGACCTTATTCGCCAATCGCTTGTTCAAGCGCTCCTTAATGAGGGCAGACCGGAGTTGACGGCATCCGCGGCCGAGCAGCAGGTTGTGGCTTCTACAATTCGACCTGATACACAGGACACACCGTTAATTGATCGTGATTCGGCCTTAGAATTCTCCCATTATCTCGCAGGGTACAAGGGTGTCAAGCTCAATGACATGGAGTTTTGTGCGGTCGTTGCTCGATTCTTCACGCGCGAGATTTCGGAAGAACGTCGTCTGGACTTCATTGGGCCCGAGCTTCTGATGGCCGCAGTCGGAATCGCTAAGCGTCGCAAGCGTCCGGCCAATCCCGCAACTACACTGAACAATGCAAAGAATGTTGGAAAATTCTTGGAACCTATGGGGAAGGGCACATATCGCATATCCGAACGCGGTATACGCAAATTAGACGAGTTGCTCAGAGAGAAATCTCGCTGGACATCGCAGAAAGCCCTAGACGAGATTTGACATAATGGCTATAGTATGCTATAGTACAATAGCGTGGTCGCTCAAGACAAGGGAGATAATCATATGCAATAGAAAATGTACCTTATCAATGAAAAAGATTAGTCAGCGAGGAAAACCATGAAAAGAATGAAATTCTACATAAGTGTATTGAGCATAGGGAGATTATCATGATACAGGAACTATCTGAAATAGTGAAAATGGTCATAGCTGATTTGATGCCCGAATTAGCGGAATTGGTCGAAGCTGAGCCATTGGGCGATGATGTGAGCAATATTTTTCGACTCATAAGGTTTGGGAAAGTGTTACATCGCGTACTTATTGTCAGCAAACGTGTTGCATTTCGCATTCAAGCAAAGAAGCAGTCTGAACAGGTTCGTGGCGAGAATTAGCGAGAGTCAGAAGCAGTTGGGGGTACGGGATTCCGTGCCTCCTTGGCATCATCATACTTGCGAAGAGGGAGATCCAACATGAATCAGGCAGAACGCATCATCGAAGTGACAGGCTATAGCAAGCGCACGCCCATCACCTGGCTCAAAGACCCAACGCGCCACCTCCTCAAAATCAGAGCCGTCAACGCGAAAGACAGCAGCGACGCCGACGCTGGGCAATCGCCGCCTCAAGACGGCTCAAACGATCAGCCCCACGCCGAATAAGCGACATCTCCGCCGACACTTACGACCCCGCCACACCGCGGGGTCTTTTCGTTTGAATCTCTGTGCCTCTGTGCCTCTGTGGCCAAAAATCTTTGCGCCCTTTGTGCCCTTCGTCCCTTTGTGGTTAACTTAGTCTATCCGCAGCTCAGCAAGGCGCGCCCCATGCCACACTCGCACGACCACAAGCACGCGCATCACCGGGGCGGCAACATCCTGGTCAGGATAGCCGCCGCCCTCCACCTGCCCGGCTTCACCCACGAGCACAGCCACCACGAGCTCGCCGCCGACCGCGCCCTGCACGACAACGAGCTCGCCATCCGCACCGTGTGGATCGCGCTCTTCGCCCTCGCCTTCACCACCGTTCTCCAAATCGTCATCTACCTGGCCAGCAACAGCGTCGCCCTGCTGGCAGACACCGTGCATAATCTGGGCGACGGCCTCAACTCAATCCCGCTGCTGATCGCCTTCTACTTCGCCCGCCGCGCCCCCAATAAGCGCTACACCTATGGCTATGGGCGGCTGGAAGACCTCGCCGGCGTCTTCATCGTCATCTCCATCGCCTTCAGCGCTGCCTTTATCATGGTTGAATCGGTTGAGCGTCTGCTGAATCCGCTGCCGCTGCAGAACCTCGAGTGGGTGGCGCTAGCGGCGCTCGTCGGCTTCGTCGGTAACGAGCTGGTGGCGCTGATGCAGATCCGCGTCGGGCAGCGCATCGGCTCGGACGCCATGATCGCCGATGGGCAGCACGCGCTGATCGACGGGCTGACATCGCTGGCGGTGCTGATCGCTGTGCTCGGCACGCTGATCGGCGCCCCCATCCTCGATCCCATCGTGGGCATCGTCATCGCGATCGCCATCGTCGGCATCACCTGGAATGCCATCGTCAAGGTCTGGCATCGCATGATGGACGCCGTTGATCCGCACGTGGTGGAGCATGTGGAAGCGCATGCGCTGGGCGTGGACGGCGTCGACGAAGTGCGGACATTGCGGCTGCGCTGGGTGGGCCACCGCATGTACGGCGTGCTCAAGGTGGCTGTGCCGCCGAGCGCCAGCCTCGAAGACGGCGCGCGTATCGTTCAAGCCCTCCAGGCGGAGGCGCAGCAGCTCATCCCGCAACTGGAGGAACTCACCATCGAGCTCGTGCGTAGCGATCCCTGAAGGGCCGCGCAGGCATAGAATTTCGCTGATGGCGAGCGCGCCCCCGTCTCGCCCCCCTCAAGCCCGCTCAATCTTGAGCTCCGCACTTGCATCGAAGAAGCGCCCGAGCGCCTCCACTTCGGCTTGTA
Organism: Phototrophicaceae bacterium; assembly: GCA_965208195.1. Lineage (GTDB taxonomy): Bacteria > Chloroflexota > Anaerolineae > Aggregatilineales > Phototrophicaceae > UBA6055. The sequence goes on from CBDBOC010000003.1 coordinate 439,383, forward strand.
GCGCGGGCAACGTTTGCGGCGGCAACGTCTCGAACGGGGCGACTTCAACGCGCAGGCCGCGGCGCAGCTTCCGCAGTCGCCAGTTAGCTTGCGCCACGCCATCGACCGTGACGCAGCTGCGGATCAGCCCGCCGCCGGGATGCACGCGCTTGGCGTGAGCCTCCGCCAGCATGAAGGCCCGGCTCTCGTATCCCAGCAGCATATTATCGTAGCGCGGCAATAGGCGTACCGTCGGCGCTGCTGACGCGTTCGCAGTGCTATCGAGCTGGGCGCGCAGCATCAGCGCTTCGCCATACGGGGTCATCACGCGCTCGCATTCGGGCGCGATGGCCGCCCAAGCTGCGGTCACGTCGCGCTTGCCCAAGCCGGACCAGCGGGCGAAATCAGCCGCCCTGGCCGGGGCGAAGGCGCGCAGATAGCGACGCGCCAACCCGGCAGCGGGATCAGCCGGGGAGCGCGAGGGTGTGTTCGCCGGCAGCCAATCGTTGAGGAGGACGTAGGTGAGGTCGCCGTCGACTTCGGGCCCGAGGCAGAGCAGCCCGCGCAAGGCGCCGAAGCGCACGAGATGGTGGATCGCCTGGCCCGCCACTGGGATGCCGCGCTTGCCCAATTCATCCGCCAGCGCCGCCCGCCGCAAAGGGCCCTCAGCCGCCAGGATGGCCGCCATCTCGTCCAAGGCGCGCTCCCGCACTGCTTCCGTCAGGCCCAGCTGCTGGTAGCGCCGGTGAGTGGCGCGCGTGGCGCCGGGTCCGCTGAGCGCCACCAGCCAGCAGACATCTTCCGCCGCCATCAGATGCAAGGTGCCGCGCAGGCCCCAGGTCAGCACGAGCGAGCGCTCGACTTCGCGCGCGTGCTTTAGCTGGGGCGCGGTCAAGCCACGGCCGCGGGCGAGCAGCGCCAACTGCGCCGACGGCCACTCCTGCGCTTGCAGGGCGCAACCAGCGCGCACGACCTCGGCGGCGGTTGGGGATCGGCCGGCGTCGCTCAGCCGCTGGTGGTCCGCGCGTATACGCCGCAACGCTTCATCGTCAAAGCGCTTCACTCTCGTTTTCCTCCCCAAAATGAGCCGGCCCCGGCCACACAGACTAACCGTTGGGCCGATTCTGTGAATCGCCCAATATTGTAATCGCAAAATATAGAGTGATTCACATTGTGCCCCCACAGCTTTCCTCTACGCTTCTGTGACGCTGTGGCGCGCTTCCCATCCGCCCACACACAGCCCCTCCCCTTGCGCCGCCTATCCGAAGCCGTCCGCCGAGCGCGCTGAGGATTGAGCGGCCGCGCCGAAAGTGTGATAATTGGCGCTGTCGGTCGACCAGACTTGGGACGCTAACCCACCGTGATTGACTTTGCGCGCCCGTGCCTCCGCTGCTTGACGCTCTTGCTGTTGAGCCTGCTGCTGCTCAGCGGCTGCGCTGGCGATGCGCCTCGTATCAGCTTTGCCGCGCTGGACTTCAGCCTGGCCGATGCCGGCAGCGGCGGCAAGCTCTTCGGCCAATCGAATGGCGCGGCGCCGGCTTGCTCGGCTTGCCACAACGTTGAAGGCGGGGACGAAAGCCTGGGCAACTCACTGGCGGGTGTGGCGGCGGTCGCGGGTGAGCGCGTGGCGAACGAATCCGCGGCGCAATACCTGTATTGGAGCATCATCCGCCCCGGGCGCTATCTGGTTGCGGGCTACTCCAACCTCATGTACGCTGACTACGAAGCGAGCCTGGAAGCGGCCGATCTGGCCGATCTGATCGCGTATCTGCTGACCCTGGAATGACCCCGGCAGGTGCCTGGCGCCGCTCGAAAAGGAGAAGCTGATGGCAGTTGACCTAAGTTCAAGCGGCGGCGCGCTCTTGGTCAGCTTGTTGCGCCTGCTGCACATCGTCGGCGGCCTGGTCTGGGTCGGCGCGGCGCTGCTGATGAGCTGGTATGTCGAGCCGACGGCGGCCCGGGCCGGCGCGGCGGGCAGCGATTTCTTGCGCGCGCTGTATCGGGATACCAGCTTGCCGCGGCTGATACCACTCTCGGCGCTGATCACCACGCTGGCCGGGCTGCTGCTCTACGAAATGCTGTCCTATAGCGCCGCCATCAGCAGCCCGACCGGGTTGGTGCTGACGGCCGGCTCAGCTTTCGGCTTGCTGGCATTCTTGCATGGGCTCTTCGCCGTCTGGCGGCCGGCAGGTCGCTATGCCAACGCGCTCAAAATTGACCAAGCCGCTGAATCAGAACTGACGCAATTGGAGGATAAGATCCGCCGCAGCGGCCGCATCAGTTTGTGGCTGGCGCTGATCTCGCTGGTGCTGATGGCCGGCGCCCGCTACATCGGGCCCGTCTTGGGTTCGTAGACACCCGCGCTCCTGCAGCCGTCGCGCAGAATTTCTTGCCCCTCGCAACGTCAAGCTCCCCCTCTCCCCTTGTGGGAGAGGGGGCCGGGGGGTGAGGGGTGGCCCTCCCGTCCCTCACATCCCCACCAGCGCAGGCTGCCCGCGCCACCCTAAACAACCCTCGGTGAACTCGGTGTACTCGGTGGTAAAATCAGAAATGCATCCCCTCTGTGCCTCTGTGCCTCTGTGGCAATCTCGAGACACTCGCCCTGCCCAGCCGCCCACGCAAAATACCATGCGCCGCACAGCGTCTTGCTCCCCCTCTCCCCTTGTGGGAGAGGGGGCCGGGGGGTGAGGGGTGGCCCGCCTCATCTCGCTGTACTCGGTGTCAAAGGTGCGCCTCCCTCAATCGGTAAATGCCGGTGTACTCGGTGGTAAAATCAGAAAATGCATCCCTCTGTGCCTCTGTGCCTCTGTGGCAATCTCGAGACACTCGCCCCGCCCAGCCGCCCACGCAAAATACCATGCGCCGCACAGCGTCTTGCTCCCCCTCTCCCCTTGTGGGAGAGGGGGCCGGGGGGTGAGGGGTGGCCCGCCCATCCGCTAACCGGGTCAACCCCGCGCCTCTCTAAACCCCTCGGTGTACTCGGTGTACTCGGTGGTAAAATCAGAAATGCATCCCCTCTGTGCCTCTGTGCCTCTGTGGCAATCTCGAGACACTCGCCCTGCCCAGCCGCCCACGCAAAATACCATGCGCCGCACAGCGTCTTGCTCCCCCTCTCCCCTTGTGGGAGAGGGGGCCGGGGGGTGAGGGGTGGCCCTCCCGTCCCTCACATCCCCACCAGAGCAGGCTGCCCGCGCCACCCTAAACAACCCTCGGTGTACTCGGTGATCTCGGTGAACTCGGTGGTTAGATCAAAATTGAATCCCCTCTGTGCCTCTGTGCCTCTGTGGCCAAAATCCCCCAAAACCGCGAACATTTAGTCGCCACTCGCCCGCACATCTGTGCTACCTTGCTCCTGACGCCCAATCAAAAAGGAGCCCCCATGACCCGCCCCAGACGATCAAACGCGCCAAATTCTATCGCAACGGTCAAATTCATGACGCCCCACCCTGGGCAGGCGCAAGTGCTCGACAGCCCCGCCCGCTTCAAAGTAGTCGCCTGCGGCCGCCGCTGGGGCAAGACCGAACTCGGCAAGACCACCATCCTCCACGAAGCCTGGATCAACAACAAACGCTGCTGGTGGTTGACCCCGACAGCGAAAATGGCCGACCAAACCTGGCGCGACTTGAAGACTTCTATCGCGAGCTTGAAAAACCTGCGAATCAGCGAGACTGAGCGCCGCATCGACTTCCCCGAGGGCGGCATGATCGCCCTGCGCAGCGCCCACAATCCCGATAATCTCCGCGGCGAAGGCCTCGATCTCGTCCTGCTCGACGAAGCCGCCTTCATGCAATCTCAAGTCTGGGCCGCAGTAGTCCGCCCCATGCTCGTGACGACGAGAGGCCGCGCCCTATTTCTGAGCACGCCCAACGGCAGCCAACTGGTTCCGCCAACTGGCTGATCTCGGCGCTGATCCCCTCCAGCCCGAGTGGGAGACCTTCCATTTTCCCACCGCCGATAGCCCCCTCGTCCCCGCCGCCGAGCTCGAAGAAATCCGCCGCGTCACCGCCGATCATGTCTTCAAAGCGGAATACGAAGCCCAATTTCAATCCGGTGGCGGCCAGGTCTTCCGCAACATAGACGCCGCCATCGCTGCTGATGCCGCCACGCCGCCCCAGCCCCGCCCCGACCACACCTACGTCGCCGGCGTCGATTGGGGCCGCAGCCACGACTACACCGCCATCGCCGTCCTCGACGCCACCGACGGCGTCATGGTCGCCCTCGAGCGCTTCAACCAAATCGGCTGGGACCTCCAGCGCGGCCGCCTCCAGGCTGTGGTCGAACACTGGCAGCCCAGCGTCATCTGGGCCGAAGCCAACTCCATCGGCGAACCAAACATCGACGCCCTCATCCGCGCCGGCCTGCCCGTCCGCCCCTTCATGACAACCAGCAAAACCAAGCCGCCCCTGATAGAAAGCCTCGCCCTCGCCATCGAACGCGGCGATCTCCGCCTGCTCGACGACCCCGTCCTGCGCTCCGAACTGGAAAACTTCAGCCTCCAACCCCTGCCCGGCGGCTCATTCCGCTACACAGCGCCCCCCGGCGCCCACGACGATACCGTCATTTCCACCGCCCTGGCCTGGCGCGCCACCCAATACGCCGGCTCACCCCTCCTCATCGCCTGATGTCACCCACACCACACCCACCGCTCACCCACGCCACACCCAAAACCCCCGCATCCCCCGCATCCCTCCCTTGGGTCGACCTCACTTTGGGTCTCCCCGCCGAAGGGTCCCTCCCGGGCGATCCCAGCGCGAATCCACGTCAAATCGACCTCAGTGCCTCTGTGCCTCTGTGGCCATACCTCCCCGCTCGAATCCCGCCCCGCCGCCTTGCCTCCCCCTCTCTGATGATTCGGAGAGGGGGCCGGGGGGTGAGGTAGAAGGCGGCGCCTGCCCCCTCTGTGCCCCCCGCCCCGGCAGCGGGACCGAGAGGGGTGCCCACGCCCTCCCGTACACCGGCTACATTAGCGCACGCTTGAGCAAACCGACGCCCCGCGTGTATATTGAGGGGTAGCGCCACGCCCGGCGCGCCCAGCGAAAGCCCGCCCGATGACCGCCGACAATCCCACAGCGCCAAGCGATACTACCCTCGACGGCGCCCCCCCGTCCGAGCAGGAGCGCATCAATGCGCGCGTGGCCGGCGCCAGCGGCATCCTGGCCCTGGGCAATATCTGCAGCCGCGTCCTGGGGCTGTCGCGCGAGATCGTCATCACCTGGCTCTTCGGCGCGACCGGCGCGGTGGACGCCCTCCAAGCCGCCATCATCGTGCCCAAAGCCATCTACGATTTGCTCATCGGCGGCCACATCAACGGCGCCATCGTGCCCGTGCTCAGCGAGGTCATCACCCGGCGCGGCAAAGACGAACTCTGGCGCGTGCTCTCGGCGCTGATCAGCCTGGTCATCGCCGCGCTGGCCCTGCTGGTCTTGCTGATCGAAGCCTTCGCGCCGCAGATTGTGCCGCTGGTGGCGTCGGGCGCCGACGCCGGAACTCAGCGGTTGGCCATCGACCTGCTGCGATTGACCGCGCCCGCGCTGCTGTTCATGAGCCTCTTCGCGCTCTTCAGCGGCGCGCTCTTCGCCTTGCGCTCCTTTACGCTGCCGGCTTTCGCTGGCGTCGTCTTCAACGCTTGCATCGTGCTCGTGACGCTGACGCTGGCGCCGTCGCTGGCCTGGCTGCCCGATCTGGGCGCGACCGCGCGGATTGCGCCCTTTGCTGTGGCGCGGCCGGCGGCGGGCATCACGATCGTGGCGGCCGGCTGGCTCATCGGCGCCGCTGCCCAAATGGCTTTGCAGATGCCCGGACTGCGTTTGCGCCGCTTGCGGCTCAGCCTGGCCTGGCGTCAGCCTGCTTTGAAGCGCATCGGCTGGCTCTACCTGCCCGTCATGCTGTCGCTGATTATCGACACGCTCATCATCCGCCCCTTCAGCTACAACCTGGCCAGCCACACCATCGAAGGCGGCATCACCATTATGAACCTGGCGACCACGCTGATTCAATTCCCGCAGGGCTTGGTGGCGACCGCCATCAGCGTGGCTATCTTGCCGACGCTGGCGCGGCAATCCGCCGAGATGACGGCCGAGGCCGGGCGCGCTTTCAAAGACACGCTGGGCCTGGGCTTGCGGCTGACGCTGGCGCTGATTTTGCCCGCCGCGGCCGGGCTCTTCGTGCTGGCCGCCCCCATCGTCGGCTTGCTCTTCGAAAACGGCGCCTTCCTGGCGGCCGATACCGGCGTGACCGCCTTGGCGTTGCGGCTCTATCTGCTGGGCCTGCCCTTCGCCGCGCTGGACCTGCTGCTGGTGTACGCCTTCTACGCGCGCAAAGACACGCTGACGCCCGCGCTGATCGGCATCGTCAGCCTGGTCTGCTATCTGGCGGTGGCGCTGCTGCTCTTTGAGCGCTTCGGTCTCTACAGCCTGATGCTGGCGGATAGCGCCAAACATCTGGTGCACGCGGCCATCAGCCTGGTGCTGCTGCGCCGGCGGCTGAACGGCTTTGGCGCGCAAGGGCTGCTGCGCACCGGCGTCAAGTCGGCGCTGGCGTCGCTGCTGATGGCCGGCTTCGCGCTGCTGACGCTGCCCAGCCTGGTCGCCCTGATCGGCTCGGCCAGCGTCTGGCGCGAGGCGCTGCTGGTGGCCGTCTGCGCGCTCTTGTACGGCGGCGTCTTCTTGCTGGCGGCGCGCTGGCTGCGGCTGGGCGAATTGAGCTGGCTGCTGAGCCTGTTGCGGGGGCGTCTGAGGTCGTAGGGCCTGTCGACGCCTTTGCCACCGAGTGCACCGAGTTTAAGGAGTACACCGAGTTCACGAGCCACCGCCTCGCCCCTACACAGAATTGCGCCGGTGACGCTTTCTCCAGCGGGGGACGGCGACCTGGGAGCGGAAGCGAATAAATTGCAAATTGCGTGACATGTCACAGAAGATAATGCCAGGCTCTGTGTCCTCTAGTTGACTCGGTGAACTCGGTGGTAAAAGTGTCTGAACTTGTGCCTTTGCGCGCATCACTGGCGGGGTTATGCCAGCGCTTTGACGGCCTCCACGAGCGCCATGATATAGCCGGTCGAGTAGGCGTGGCCGCGGTGGCGCCAGTCGCTGTCGTCCAGCATCTCCGGCACATGGTCGTCGATGATGAAGCCGCTGAAGCCGACTTCGTGCAGCGCACGCACAGCCGCCACCACATCGACATTGCCTTCGCCGGGGAAGCACTCCTGGAACTTGGGCACGCAGCCTTGCACATCGCGGAAGTGCACGTAGAAGATCTTGCCGCGCTCGCCAAAATGACGGATCGCCTCCAGCACGCCATCGTTATTGCTCTGGTCGGCGTAGACCATCTCGCTGAAGCAGCCCATGCAGAAGTCGAGACCGTGGTTGGGGCTGGGCGCCGCGTCGAGGGCGCGCTTGAAATTCTCAGGTTTGTAGAAGACGCGACCGATGCCGCCCAGCGCCGGCACCGGCGGGTCATCGGGATGCAGGGCGATCTTGACGCCGGCTGCTTCGGCCACAGGCAGCACCTCGCTCATGAAGCTGACGTAGTTGTCGAAGATCTCGCTTTCGCTGTATTCGCGGTCTTCGGCTTCTTTGACTCGTTGCACGCCCACCGTGACTTCGCCGGCCAGCGCCCGCGCCAGGTCGAAGGCCGTCACCTTGACGCCGCCACGGCCCGTCTGCATCGGCGTGCGCCAGACAAGGTTGGGCATCCAATTCAAGCCGAGGATGGGGATGCCGGCTTCGCCCAAATTGCGCAGGGTCGTCTGGTAATTGGCGACTTGTTCAGCGCGGCGCGGGCCGTTAAGCATGGCGTCGATATAGAAGGCGCGCGGCACATTTTCGATCGCCTCCAGCGCCAGGCCATAGTCGTTGACTCGCTGCTTCAGGCGTTTGAGGTCTGCCAGCTGCCAGCAGCCGGCGTCGCCGGGCAGCTCGGTCGAATCGGGTATCAGGTCGATTTCCGCGCCGATCATGTTGAATTGCACGCCGTCAACGCCCAATTGTTTGGCGAAGGTCAGATAATCGTGGGATGCTTGGCCGTGCTGGCCCAGCGCCACTCGCATTTCGATTGTCACGGCCGCTGCTCCATTGGTATTTCCGTCATCAGTCTGGGATTGTACCACTGAGGGCGGCAAGGCAGAACGGAAGCGCAACTTTGGAGGCGATGCCAAGCCAGTCGCGCAAGTGTCGTCCGGTATGGCTGCCCGGGCATGGTCAGCCGTGTGCGATGTGGCTATACTGAGGTGGTTGTCTTGCACTGCGCCTATAGCGCGCCTTGGGTGCCGGGCTGGCGCTGAGAAATCAGGCATGCGGATATTCGTCATCGTTAGCGCATTATGTATCGTGCTGCAGGGCCAGCCGGCATTGTCGCCAGCGCTGGGGCAAGCGGAGGCGACGGCGTATTATGCGCTGGATCGCATCCCCGGGCGCGCACATCAGCCGACGCGCTTCGTGCATGCGCAAGACGAGCTGCTCTATGTGACCGAACGCGCCGGGCGCATACTCATCATTGAAGACGACAAGCTTCTGCCGCGGCCATTCCTTGATGTGCAGGACTTGGTGGATGCGACGGCCAGCGTGGAGCAGGGATTGCTGGGTTTGGCCTTTGACCCCGGCTACGCCGACAATGGGACCTTCTATATCGCCTATACGGATGCGGATTATACGCTGTGGGTGGAGCGTTATCAGGTCTCGGGCTATCGCTATGTGGCGCTGCCGGGGACGCGGGAAACGCTGCTCTCAGTGAGGCAGGCGTCGCCGCTGCACAAGGGCGGGCAATTGCGCTTCGGTCCTGACGGCTATCTGTACGTCTCAGTCGGCGATGGCGGCATTTCCGAAGATTTGGCGTCGACGGGCATGAACCCGGGCGATCTGCGTGGGAAGATCTTGCGCCTTGATGTTGGCGGGGGCGGGCCATATACCGTGCCGGCGGATAATCCCTTCGTGAACGTTGACGGCTATCGGCCCGAGATCTGGCAGCTGGGCTTGCGCAATCCCTGGAGTATCAGCTTCGTGCCGGGTACACGGGCGATGTTCATCGCCGATGTCGGCTGGTCGCGGCGGGAGGAAATCAATTTTGTGCCGGCGGAGAGCGCGGGCGGGGAGAATTTCGGCTGGCGACAATTTGAAGGGGAGCTGCTGGTCGAGTGGGACGGGTCGCCCGCCAAAGCGTACGCTGAAGCGGCGGCCGGGCTGACGTTTCCCGTGTTCACCTACCCCCACAACAAGCCGCTGGAATATGACGGCAGCGTACCTTTGGGCTGCGCGGTGATAGGCGGCCCGGTCTATCGCGGCGACGCCTTGCCGGAGTTAAGGGGACTCTACATCTTCAGTGATTATTGCCACGGGGAATTGTGGTCGCTACGGCGGGAAGACGAAATCTGGCACAGCGCAAGGCATTTCGAAACGGGCCTGCACGTGACAGCCCTCGGGGAAGACGCCGCGGGAGAGCTCTACATCGGCAGCCTGCGCGGCGAAGTATACAGATTGACGCACGCGCCCGATAGCGATATCGATAACGACGGCGCGCCCAACAGCAGCGACAACTGCCCGCTGGTTGCGAATAGCGATCAGGCGGACCACTGGGGCGAGCGCGGGGTGGGCGATGCCTGCGATGACGACTTTTACTTCAGCAGAGTAGATGGCCACGAAGTCAAGATGTTTCAGCAGCATCACGGGGCCTTTCACATTTACGCCTGCGATGGCGGCGGCTGCGGCTTCGTTATCAGCCTGGAGCGGCGGCATCTGGATGCGGCAGCGACGACGCGGCTGCCGAGCGAGCGCGCGGGCTGGACGGTTGAGACGGCGCCGGCGGGCCAAGCGAACGGCAAGGCGGTATACAGCATTCGCGTCTTTGAAGATGGCGGCAGGACTTATGTGGACGATTTGCAGTTGCTGGTTTCGGCCGATTCGCTGGCTTGGCGCTATGGTCGCTGAGGCGGCGCCCAGCGGTAGCGCATGGCAAGGTAAAACTTTGGGGAGGCAAATGCCATGACTGGCAAGAGAGTGCTCGTCAGCGGGTCGGACGGACGCATCGGCAGGGCCACGGTACGGGAACTGCGGGAGCACGGCTACGATGTGACGCCGGCGGATATCAAGAAGACTCAGCCCTGGAATACGCAATTGGTCGACTTTGAAGACTTGGGCCAGGTCGTGGGCGTCTTGCAGGGGCATGATGCCGTCATCCACTTGGCGGCTATTCCATCGCCCACGTTTCACACCGCCGATGTCGTCTTCCGCACCAATGTCATCTCCAGCTTCAATGTGCTGGAGGCGGCAGCCTTACTGGGCATCAAGCATGTGGTGATGGCCAGCAGCATCTCCGGCCACGGCTACGCGTTTCGCTTCCGCCAATTTAACCCGCGTTACATCCCGCTGGACGAAGCGCATCCCATGCTCTCGCAAGACTGCTACGGCTTATCCAAGATGATCGGCGAAGAGCTGGCTGAGGGCTACCTGCGGCGCATCCCGGATATGTCGCTGGCCAGCTTGCGTTTTACCGCAGTGCTTGACGAAAGCGCGCTAAACTGGATCCTGCCGGCGCGTCAACAGCCGCCGCAGCCGCCCGAGCGGGACAACACACACGGCGCCTTCTGGACCTATGTCGATGTGCGGGATGCCGCCGCCGCTTGCCGCCTGGCCATGGAGTACGCAGCGGCCGGGCACGAAGCCTTCCACATCTGCGCGCCGGATATTTGGCGGCCGGAAAATGTCGAAGATTTGCTGGCACAGTGCTTCCCGGGCGATTATCCGGTTGCGCCGCAGATCCGAGGTGCGGCCAGCCCGGTCGATAGCAGCAAGGCCGAGCGTCTGCTGGGCTGGAAGGCGCGCTACGGCTGGGATGGCGAGGCCGTTTGAACTTTATAGGGGCGTTTCGAGAAACGCCCGCGCTACACCGAGAGGGCGAGCCGCTGTCTTGACCCACCTTGCAATCGGCGGATGGCGTATGGTACACTGTCGTCACTGTGTCAATAGAGTGCTTTAGAATCAGTGGACGACCACCCCGAACCTCCCTCTCGGAGTCTTAAGCACATAGTGAAGCTTGCGGCCGATCACGAGTGGGCGTGTCCGGCCCGTGTGCGTTGCCGTCGTCAGGCGGGGGCGGCTCGCTGATGGACGAGAATAGCGCCTTGTTGCTGCTGCTGGCAGTTGCGCTGGCGGTGCACGCCGTCGTCAGCTTGTTCAACGCCGTGCTACAGAATGTCAACCGCGGCGCCATCCGTGAGCGCGCCGACGAAGGCGATGCGTCCGCGCTGCGCTTCCTGGCGCTGACGGAAAACGCGCTGCAATTGAACATGACGGTCAGCCTGGCGCATATATTCACGCGCCTGGCGATTGCCGCGGCCCTGGTGTTGCTCTTGCTGGAGGGCTTCGGCGCCGGCGTTGTGTCGACGGGCCTGGCGTTGGCCCTGGTGACGGTCGTGCTGGGCGCGTGCTTGACGCTGGTCATCGGCGATCTCTTGCCGGAGGCGCTGGGCAGCGCGCATGCCGATAGCCTGCTGCCCTTCATTGTCGCGCCGACGCGGGCGCTCATTCGGGTGGTCACACCGCTGGCTGCCCTGGTCTTGCTGCTCAGCCGGTTCATCTCGCGGGTCATCGGCGGGGAGGGATTGGGCAACCTCGTAACCGAAGAAGAGATCGTGACCTTGGTCAAAGCCGGCCACAGCGGCGGCGCCATCGAGGCGGAAGAGAAAGACATGATCGTCTCCGTGCTGCAGCTGGATGAGAGCTCGGCGCGCGAGCTCATGACGCCGCGCATTGATATCGTTGCGCTGGATGTCGACGATACGATCATGCAGGCGCTGGCCGCCTTTGTGGATTCCGGCTTTTCCCGCGTGCCCGTCTACCAAGGCAGCATCGACAACGTGCTCGGCTTGCTCTACGCCAAAGACATCCTTACTGTGCTCAACAAGCGCGACCATTTGGAGAGCCAGGCCATCCGCGATCTGCTGCGGCCCGTCGCCTTCGTGCCGGAGACGAAGCCGGCTGATGCCCTGCTGAAGGAGCTGAAAGCCGATAATGTGCACCTGGCTATCGTTGTGGATGAATACGGCGGCACCTCGGGCTTGATCACGATTGAAGACTTGATTGAAGAGATCATCGGCGAGATCCGTGATGAATACGACTTCGGCGAAGAAGAAGTGTATGCCGAGTTGGAGGATGGCGCCTACCTCATTGATGCCAGCATGGACCTGGATGACCTCAACAACTTGCTGGATTGCGCCATCGACACGGCGACGGCAGATACGCTGGGCGGCTATATCTATCTGGCGCTGGGGCGCGTGCCGCGGGCGAATGAGACCATCGAAACCGATATCCTGAGCATGACGGTGGATTCCATCGACGGCCATCGCATCCGCAAGGTCAGGGTGCGCAAGGTCGCGCTCGCGGCGGCTGACGAGGACGGCGTCGTGGCCCGCATGCTCAACGGCGAAAGCGCCCCGGCCCGGGGCAAGTAGAAAGGCGCCCCTCATGACCGACCAGGCATTGATCGCCGCTGCCATCAGCGCGGCCGAGCAGGCGTACATCCCCTACAGCAACTACCGCGTTGGCGCGGCCCTATTGACGGCGGAGGGCCAGGTTTATGGCGGCTGCAATATCGAGAGCGTCAGCTTCACGCCGACGGTCTGCGCTGAGCGCACGGCGCTCTTCAAAGCCGTCAGCGAGGGCGCGCGCGATTTCGCCGCTATCGCCGTCGTCACCCGCGATGGCGGTTCGCCCTGTGGCGTCTGCCGCCAGATGCTCTACGAATTCTCGCCCGGGATGCGCGTGATCCTGGCCGACCTGGACGGCGCGCATCACTTGACCACGACCTTGGCTGAGCTGCTGCCGCACGGCTTTGGTCCCGCCAATCTCGAAGACTGAGGCCGGAGGCGAGTTTGCCTGATATCACCGTGCGGGCCGATTGCAGCAATTCGCCCCAAAAGGCGCTGCTGCGCGACCTCAACATCGCCTTCGCGCGGGCCGATGTCGACGGCATCTTGGCGCTGTTCACGGAGGACATCAGTTGGCGCATCGTCGGCCAGCTTGAGATGCGCGGGCGCGAGCAGGCGCGCGATGTGCTGATGCAGATGCGCGATGTCAAGGTACGCCTTCTGACGATCGAGACGATCATCGTCGAGGGACGCGACGGCGTCATCAGCGGCGTCATCGCGCCTGAAAGCGGCAGCTCGGTGGCCTTCTGCGATATCTGCCGCTTCGGCGGGGCAGGCGGCGACAAGATAGAGTCGATGACTTCGTATACGGTTGAGCTCACGGCGGAGGCCTAACCATGCAAAAGATCGTGACCAATTTGTGGTTTGACGGCCGCATTGAAGAGGCGCTGGAACTCTATACCTCGCTCTTGCCCGATTCGCGCGTCTTGCGCGTCAACCGCTATGGCGAGGCGGGCCCGGGCGCGGCCGATGACATCATGTCGGCGGAGTTCCAAATGGCGGGGCAGCGCTTTGTGCTCATCAACGGCAACTCGTTCTTCAAGCCCAACGCCTCGTTTTCGCTCGCGATCAGCTGCGAGGACCAGGCCGAGGTCGACCGGCTGTGGGCAAGGCTGACGGCGGATGGCGGCGCCGAGAGCCAATGCGGCTGGTTGACGGATCGCTTCGGCGTCTCGTGGCAGATCACGCCTCGGCGCTTGCTGGAGATGATGTCGAGCGCTGACGCCGAGGCTGTCGGGCGCGTCACGGCGGCCTTCATGAAGATGAAGAAGCTGGACATCGCCGTGCTGGAGCGGGCTTTCCGCGGCGAGTAGACGCCGGCTGCCGAGCGGCATAGCGGCGCCGCGCGAGACGAGAGCTGAAGGGCGGGCCGGTGCAGAAGATCGTCACCAATCTGTGGTTTGATGGCCGCGTGGAAGAAGCGCTGGAGTTGTACTTGTCCTGCTTTGAAGACGCCCGCGTGACGCGGATCTTGCGTTACGCGGCGGGCGGCCGCGGCGCGCCCGGCGACATTATGACCGCCGAATTCGAATTGGCCGGGCAGGCCTTCTGCATCATCAATGGCGGGCCGCATTTCAAGCACAGCCCGGCCATGTCGCTGCTGGTGAATTGCGCTGATCAGGCAGAAGTGGACCGGCTGTGGGAGGCGTTAACAGCGGATGGCGGCGCTGAAAGCCAGTGCGGCTGGCTGACTGACCGCTTCGGCGTTTCTTGGCAGATCACGCCGCGGCGCTTGCTGGAGATGCTGGCTAGCGATGACGTGGCCGCCATTGAACGCGTCACGGCCGCGTTGCTGAAAATGCAGAAGCTGGATATCGACGCATTGGAGAAGGCCTTTCGCAATGAGTAAACCCAAGCCGAGCCGCCACGCGCCGGCCGAAGTTGACGCCTACCTGGCCGAGCAAGCGCCGGAGTTTCAGCCGGTGCTGGAGCAACTGCGCGTCATCATCCGCGCGGTCGCGCCCGATTGCACCGAGCGCGTCAACTACAAGATTCCCATTTTTCGGCTGAAGAAAGACTTCGTGGCCATATCGGCCGCCAAGAAGCACATCGGCTTGCACACCATGAGCAAGGCTGTGCCGCTGGCGCTGAAGGACGAGCTGAAGGCCGCTGGCATCTGGATCTCGGGCACGACGCTGCACATCAAACCGGAGATGGACTTGCCGGTGGCGCTGATGGAACGGGCGCTGCGGGCGCGATTGGCGGAGCTGGAAACCGGCTAGGCGCGCGTCAAGGCGCAGCGATGCGCCCGGCCCAGTTCTTGTAGCGCGCGTACGTCTGGGCATACTGTTCCGCATGGGCGGCAATCGGGTCTTGGCACCCTTCGCCGTAGTCGAAATTCGCCAGCCAGTTGCGCGCATCGGGCGCCAGAGCGGCCGCCACCGCGCCGTGAGCCGCCGCCCCCAAGGCTGACATATCGGAAAATGCGCGATAACGGATCTGCTTGCCGAAGACGTCGGCCAATATCTGGCGCAAAAGCGGGTTCTTGGGCAAGCCGCCGGTGAACAAGAGCGATTTGGCCGCCAGCGCTTCGGGCCCGACCAGCGCCTCGGCGCAATGTTTGATGCCAAAGGCGACGCCGTCGAGCACGGCTCGCGTCAGCGCCGCTTGATCGGCCGTGGCCGAAAGCTGCACGAAGCTGCCGAAGGGGCCGTCGCGCAGGAAGGGCGTGCCCGTGCCCTGCAAGTAGGGCAGGAAGAGCGGACCATCGGCTGGCGTTGGCTCGTCCGCCGCCAGCGCGTTGAAAGCCGCGTACGACATAGTGGGGTCGAGCAAGCGGCGCCACCACTCCAGCGAATGGCCGGCGCTATTGAGCGCGCCGATGGCGAAGCATAGCTCGTCTACGCCCAACTGAAACAAGTAACGCGCGCCGGCTGCCGGGTCGTAGCGGCTGGGCGCGTCTTGCATCTCGATGACTTGCACAGCAGTGCCGGCGTTGATCATCAGCGCGTCGCGGCCGGGCAGGCCGGCGCCCACGACAGCGCAAGCCGCATCTCCGCCGCCGTATGCCACAATTGTAGCGGGCGACAAATCGAGCGCTCGGGCTGCCGCAGTCGTCAGCTGGCCGGCGCGCTCAGCAGAACCGAAAACCGGCGGCAGCAATTCGCCCGCTAAATCCAGCGCCGCCAGCAAGGCGTAATCCCAGTCGCGGTTGGCGAAATCCCACATCAGCGTGCCGGAAGCATCGGCGTAATCGGTGGCGAGGGCGCCGGTCAGGCGGTAGCGCAGGTAATCTTTGGGATTGAGGACGGCGGCGGTATCGTGGAAGACGGCCGGCTGATGCTCCCGCAGCCAGAGCAGCTTGGCCAGGCTGTAGGGCGCGATGGGCGGATTCCACAGCGGCTTCGCCTGCGCGGCGACGTGATCCGCCTGCGCTTGCGAGCGCGTATCGGCCCAGACGATGCAATTGTGCGTGACAGAGCCGTCCGCGCGCAGCGGCACGATGGAGTGCATGTGACCCGACAGCCCGATGGCGGCCACGTCCCGCGCGGCGAGGTCGTTTTCGGCCAGGAGCTGGCGCGTCAGGCGGCAGAGCAGCTCCCACCAGGCTTCGGGCGCTTGCTCAAGGTAACCCGGCGCCGGCGTCAGATTGGTGACAGGCGCGCTGACGACGCCGAGTACGCGAGCGCGCTCGGCTGAGGCGGCGATGATTTTCAAGCCCAGCGTACCCAGGTCGACGCCGAGCACGATTTGATCTGACATGGTGGCTCCGTGGGGCTGCGAATGCTCCGAGTCAGGATAACATTCGCGGACGGGGCGGGGCAACTACTTGATGCCGGTGCCGGTGGTGGCCAAGCCCTGCATGATCTGGCGCCGCAGGAAGAAGAAGAGAATAATGACGGGCACGGTTGCCAAGGTCGAGCCAGCCATGGTGAGGTCATATTGCTGCCGGTATTGGTCAATCAGCCGCTTGATGCCGACGGCCAGCGGGAAGTTATCGGGATTGCGGAAGACGATGAGCGGCCAGAGCAAGTTGTTCCAGTAATCCAGGCAGAAGAGAATCAGCAGGGTGGCGATGGCCGGGCGCGCGTTGGGCAAGACGATATGCCAGAAAATCTGATATTCGCTGGCGCCGTCGACGCGCGCCGCGTTGAGCAGCTCGTCGTCGATCGCCAGCATGTATTGGCGCATGAAGAAGATGCCGATGGGCGAGGCCGCCAGGGGCACAACGGCGCCCTGATAAGTCTCCGCCATGCCCATCTGAATAATCATCAGAAAGAGCGAGACGATGAGCAGGTGAAAGGGGATCATCTGCGAGACGAGTATGAGGATGAAGAGCAGATTGCGGTAACGGAAGCGGAACTTCGCCAGGGCGTAACCGCCGGTGGTGCACAAGAAGACGCCCATCAGGGCATAGCCGCCGGTCTGCGTGATGGAGTTGACGAACCAGGTGCCGTAGGGTTCTTCTTCAAAGAGCCGCCGATAGGTATCGAGCGACAAGGCGCTGGGGATGATCTCCATGGCATCGACGAAGATCCTGCCTTCGGGGCGCAGCGAGCTGATCACCATCCAATAGAGCGGGAACATGAACACGATCGCCAGGCAGACGAAGAGCGCGAACATCAGCCACTTTGTCAGGCGGCTTTGGCGGCGCGCCCCCAGCTTGCCCGGGTTGATGTATTGGGTTTTGGCCGTCATGGTTTAGTCTTCCCGTCCCAATACGCCGAAGAAGCGGAATTGAATCAGTGAGAACACGAATATGATGGCGGCCAGAATCACGCCCATGGCCGCGGCCGTGCCGAAGTTGAACGAGGTGAAGGCGGTGCGATAGATCAGCAGCGCGAGCGTCAGGCCGCCATCGCCCGGGCCGGCCCCGCCGGCGTAAAGGATGAAGGGCTCGACGAAGACTTGATAGCCGCCGATGATGCTGAGCACGACCACGAAGAATGTCGTCGGGCGCAGCATAGGCAGGGTGATGCGCCAGAACATCTGCCAGGGGCTGGCGCCGTCGATGGCGGCGGATTCGTAGAGCTCCTGCGGGATATTCACCAGACCGGAATTGAAATACAAGATGTTCATGCCGGTCCAGCGCCAGGTGGCGATGAGGATCAGCGAAGGCAGCGCCAATTCCGAGACTTCGAGCCAGCGCAAGCGGTCGATGCCCAGCGTGCCTTCGAGGAAGAGATTGAGGAAACCGTCCTTGGCCAGGATCAGCCGGAACACCGTGCCCGCTACCACCAGCGAGGTTAGCGCGGGCAGGAAGATGAGGACGCGGAAGACTGTGCTCGCCACCACGCGCCCGGAATCAAGCAGCACGGCCAGGGCCAGCGGCAGCGGGATCAAGACGAGCAAGGTGCCGATGGTATAGACGGTGGTGTTGGTCAGCGCCTGGCTGAAGCGCACCAGCTCAAAGACATTCTCGTAGTTGGTCAAGCCGACGAAGTCCTGGCTCGTGATGCCCTGGAAATCCTGAAAGCTCATGATGACTGCCAGGATCACGGGATAGACTTTGAAGATCAAAAAGACAATGAGGAAGGGCGCCAGGAATACCAGCGGCACCACTTTCTTGTGGTGCAAAATGCCAGCGACTATGCGTAGGGGCCACCGGATGACTTCAAGCACAGTGCCTCCGCGGGTGCGGCTTGGGGCAATGGAGGACGGGATGGGGCGGGTAACCGATTGCGCTACCCGCCCATCAGCGATTTAACTTAGAATTCGGCGCCCATAGCGCGCAATTCTTCGGCGGCGTTGGCGAGGACATCTTCCGGCGACAACTGATTCTCAATCAAATCGTAGAGCATTGTAGTTGTCATGATGGTCGCAATCTCCGGATAGAAGGGGCCCGTGTATTCCGGTGCGACGCTCGCGATGGCTTCCTTGATATGAACGAAAGGCACCTCGCCGCTAAAGTCATCCATCGTAATCAGCAGCGCGTCGTCATCGTAGACATCCAGCCGCATGGGGTCAAAGCCCAGATCAGTCCACAGCGCGACATTGGCTTCATAGGTGAGCTTGGCGAAGGCGAGGAACTCGGCAGCCAGCGCAATTTTGCTCGGATCAATCTGCTTGGTGATGACGGTGCCGGTGCCGCCGCCCATGGTAGATGTATATCCGCCTTCTTCCCAGACTGGCATCGGGCGAATGACGGCTACATCAGCCAGCGCGCTCGCCATATTGTCCGGGTAACGCGTCATATACCATTGCGGCATATAGAACGAGGCGATCCGCCCTTCGACCAAGTCAATGAAATGCTCGGGCGTATGGTGATGACCGCCCGTTGCCGGACGCGCGATGCCATGGACGTGCACCAGATCTTGCAAGAATTGCAGCGCCGCGACGTTGGCTTCGCTCTCGAGGATAATCTCGCCATCGGCATTGTAAGCGCCGCCGCCCAACATCAGCATTGGACCGCGCGCGGAAAACGGACCGGTGGTTTCGACGCTCATCATGTAGACATCGACCTCGCCATCGCCATCGGTATCGCGCGTGACTTGATTGCCAGCGGCAATATAGTCGTCCCAGGACTTAAGGCTGTTGACATCGATACCGGCTTCTTCCAGGATGCCGGTGTTGTAATACATGACGAAGGCGCCCAGGTGATAGTCGATGCCGTAATTGTTGCCGTTGGCGGTGTAGGGCGCCAGGCGTGTTTCGATGATGTCGGCTCGGTAGGGATCAATCACGTCATTCAAGGGATAGAACATCTCGTCGCCCTTGGTGAAAGTGGCGAATTTACTGATCTCCACATCGGCCAGATCGGGCGCGCCCACGCCGACCAACAGGGAAGCCAGCAAATTGTCATGCATCTGCGTATAGTCAATCTGCTCATACGTCAGATTGATGGGGCGGTCAGGATGCGCTTCGTTCCAGCGCTCGGCCTGATCCTGCATATAAAGTCCGTGGCGATCGACAAATACCCAGAGCGAGAGCTCGGTGGTGTCTTGGGCCGATGCCAGGCCGATGACGCCAAGCGCGACTGCTACGACCAGCGCCAGTGTGACAAGCCTAATCTTAAACATTGCATTACCTCGTCTCGATAAAGTCATTCGGGCGATAGGGTGAAACTTGACGGATTCTTCGCTAGGCGCCTCCTCCGAGTGTAGACTACCGCGTCCTGCGGGTCAAATTTCAGGGCGGTGAGAAGGTTTGGCTCGAAAACATCTGAAAACTCGCTGCCGTACGCAATAATCGCGGTGCACAGAAGCGCGCAACATCAGGCTGGCGAACGCGAACTCTTGCGATAGAATGGTGTTTACTAAACACAGCTGTGGCATGACCTGTTGAACTTGCAATTGCTTCAGCATATATTCAGCAGTGATTGACTGTATGATAGCGCAATCGAGTGATTTGTCAAATCCAGCTTTCGCTGGCTGAATTGGCAGGTTTACTAAACAAAACTTCAAACATGAACGGGGCGCGAGAGCATGACGACGAAGCCAAATATGCGCGATGTGGCGAGGGCCGCCGATGTGTCGCTATCGACGGTTTGGATGGTCATCAACAAGAAAGCGGGCGTCTCCCGGCAGACGGCGGCGCGCGTGCTGCAGGCCGTCGACGAGCTTGGTTATGTTGTCAAGTCGGGCCGACGGCGGGCTGAGGCCGCGCGAACGGTGGGCTTGCTGATAGAAGAGAGCTCCATCCCCGCCATCAGCGATGTCTTTTATGGCGATATCATCCGCGGCATCCAGGCCGAAGCGGACGCCTTGGGCTACCAAGTCGTGCTTTCGGTATTCAAGCGCGAAACGCCGGACCCGCAAAACTTACGCCCGACGCCGCCAGAGCAACTATCGGGCTTGGTGATCGCGAACGACGGCGATATCACGCCGGCCGCCGTAAAAGACTTGCTTTCGCCTGCGATGCCCGTGGTATTGATCGAGAGCCATTTTGACGACGCCAGGTTGGCCTGCGTCCTGGGCGACAACTTTTACGCCGGATACGAGATCGCCAAACACGTGCTTGATCTCGGACATCGACACATCGCCGTGCTCAAGGGGCCGACGAAGTACAGCAGCCTGGTTGATCGCCTGCGCGGTTGCCTGGCCGCCATCGCCGAGCGCAAGCTGAGCGTGCCGGAAGCGTGGCTGCCCGAGCCAATCCGCGGGCATCCGCTTAAAGGCTACATGCAGATGCGCGAGATTTTGGCCGGCGCTGAATTGCCGACGGCGGTCATCGCCATCAGCGACAAGACGGCGCTGGGCGCGATGGAGGCGATCCGCGAGTTTGGCTTGCGAATCCCCGATGACATCTCCATGGCCAGCATCGACAACACGGGCGAGAGCGCCTTCGCCCGCCCGCCGCTGACGACCGTGCATATCCCCAAGTACGAGATTGGCGTGCTCGCGCTGCGCAAGCTGCACGATATCATCGAGGGGCGCAATACGCTGCCTTACAAATCGGTGGTGTATAGCGAGTTGGTCGTGCGCGAGTCGACGCGGCGCGTCAACTAGAGATAATTTTTGTTCTTCGCACGGCGCAACCGGGCCGGGTTGATCTTGCCATCGTGGTTGACCACGGCTTGGTAACGCAGGAGGCGCTGCTGATTGAGCTCTGGCGCGTCAAAACGGGCGCTGTTGACGCCGCTGACCGTGCCCGGGCGCGTCGTCGTGATCAGCCACTCCAGCAGCTCCTCTCGCAGCTCGCGGGCGATGTGCTCGTAGTCGGGGTCGAAGTAGAGATTGCGCATTTCCCAGGGGTCGGCGTCTAGGTCGTAGAGCTCGCCGAAGCCGGCGGGGTACTCGTCGGGGAAGAAGGCGCGCGGATAATGCACCAGGCGATATTGCCCCTTGCGGATGGACTTGCTCCAGGCGAATTCGGTGACGCCGATGCGCTGCTGGTCGCCCGCGCCGCCGGCCAGCAAAGCGGAAAGGTCGCGCCCGTCGCTGGTCTCCATGGGGTCGACGCCGGCCAGCGCGCAGAGCGTGTTGGAGATATCCACCAGCTCGACGACGGCGTCTACGGCGCAATCGGGCTTGATGCGTCCCGGCGCCCACCAGATCAGCGGCACGCGCGTGATGGCGTCGCTGCAGATGCCGGGCGCTTTTTCCATGATGCCGTGCTCGGCCGCGTAATCGCCGTGGTCTGAGGTGTAGACGATGATCGTGTTGTCGGCCAGTCCGGCAGCGCGGATGTAATCCAGCAGGCGGCCCATGGCGGCGTCGACCTGGCTGACGGCGCCCAGATAGCCCTGCAGCTTGCGGCGGCGCCCGGCCTCGAAAGTCTTGGGTTCGAAGAGCTGCCAATCGCCCTCACGCCAGCGCCGAGCCGAGGCGATCATGTGGGGCGCTTTGCCAGCTTGCTCCAGGTCGTAATCGGCATTGGGCGGCAGGCTGAGTTCATCTGCGCTGTACAAGTCCCAGAACTCTTGACAGGGCGTGGTGCACTGGTGCGGCCGCGGGAAGCTGAGGTGCAGCAAGAAGGGCTGTCCGCGGGCTTGCGCAGACTGCATCGTTTTTATGGCGGTGTCCGCCAGCCAGCCTTCTTGCGATTCTTCGAAGGCCAGCGGGCTGGGCCGGCCTTCGACGCTCTGGCGCCCGCGCTCGCCGAACTCGGGCAGCAGGATGTGATCTTCCAACGCCTCGACGCCGCGCTCGCGGAGGAAGCGTGTATAAGCGGCGGAGCGGCCGACGACGCTGCCGGCCAGCCAGGAATTGGTTTCGTGAAAGACATCGCAATCGTCTTCGACCCAGTATTCGGGGCAGTGAATTTTGCCCATGGCCGCGGTGAAATAGCCGAAATGGCGAAAGTGGCCGAAGATATTGGGCAGCCCGCCGGGGTTGGGCCCGCTGAGGCTGTAGTAGCCGTGATTGTGCGGGTATTGGCCGCTGAGGAAGGAGACGCGGCTGGGCGTGCAGATGGGGTTCTGCGTGATGGCGCTGTTGAAGCGGCAGCCCTCGCGCGCCAGGCGGTCGAGATTCGGCGTCTGGGCATCGGGATGGCCCTGATGCCCTAGCACTTTGGCGTTGTGCTGGTCGGCGACGAGGAAGAGGATGTTGGGTTGGGTCATGTTGATGCGCTCGCCCAGAGTGGATGATGTAGGGGCGACCTACCAGGTCGCCCGCTGGTCGCGCCACTTTGGGTTTGGGCGAGTCACCGCCTTGCCCCTAGGGAATTCGTCTTGGGTAAAAGGGCGAGCCAAGGCTCGCCCCTACAGATTCTGACGCCCAGCGGATTACCCGCCGTATTGGGCGTCATAAGCCGCCTGGTAAATCTCCGCCATGCGGTTGATGCCGAGCGCCTCGACGGTGGCCACGAAGGTGTCCCAGCCGGCGTCGAGATCTTGTCGACCGAGCACGAACTCGGCGGTCATCTGCGCCACGTAGTCAGTTAAGCCCAGCCGCAGCTCGGTCACCTCGGCGGCTTGCGCGGTGGTGAAGGCCAGGGGCGGGATAAGGTCTTCGATGGCGCGGGCGTAAGGCTCGTAAGCGACACGGGTCTCTTCAAGCAGCACGACTTCCAGGCCGGCGGCATCGGTGCGGCGGACCTCGCCCAAACGCAGGTGATTGGGCCGGTAGCTGGGGCCCCGCTGCGCCCAGTGGACATTTTGCAACGTGCCGAAGGTGGACAGGCGGCGCCAGATCGCTTCAAATTCGTCACCTCCGAGCGCCGGCTCGCCCTCTTCGGCCCAGCGCCATTGGCCTTCTTCGCCCTCAGCGGCTTCCCACTGCGGAATGCCAAAGACGGAGCGCAAAGTCGTCTCACGATCGTACAAGCCATCGCACCACTTGAAGGCGGCGACAGGATGTTCCGTCTGGCTGTTGATGACGCATTGGCCCGAGCCGACGCCCCAGGGATTGAAGGGCGCTTGCCGCAAGCCGGTTGGGCCTTCCAGCGAGGGCACGGCGACATACTTGATCCAGCGGTCGCCGCCGATATTGGCGAAGTTGGAATGCGCGCCGGCAATGACCACGCCGATAGTGGACGCGTCGCCGCCTTCCACCTGCTGCTTGACCTGGTCCATCGGCTGGGTGAAGCTCTCCTCGCCGAAGAGGCCGGCGCTGAAGAGTGTGCGCAGGTAACGCAAGCCCTCGCGGTAGCCTTCGCTGGTGACGGTCTGCGAGATGACGCCGTCGTTCTGCTCGAAGAACCGATTCTGCCCGGCGAACTCGCTTAGCACGAAGGGATTCATGAGGAAGCCGTCGATGTTGCCATTCCAGCCGGTGGTGGCGGCCGCCAGCGGAATCTCGTCGTCCGGGTCGCCGTTGCCGTTGGCGTCCTGCTCTTTGAAGGCGGTCAGCACATCAATGAACTCGTCGGTCGTCGTCGGCACGTCCATGCCCACATTGGCCAGCCAGTCCGAATTGATCCAGGCGCGCTGCGAATAGAAGCAGTGATAGCATTCGTTGACCTGAGGCAGACCGTAGATTTCGCCATCGGGCGAGGTGACGAGCGGGCGCACCTGGGGCGAGCCTTCAAAGACATCGTGGATGAAGTGGCCTTGCTCTTCAATCAAGCCGCTTAGGGGCAAGAAGAGCCCTTGGGGGCCAAAGAGCGCGAGGGTGGAGGGGTCGACGGTGAAGCCGACCATGACATCGGGCAGGTCGCCACTGGCGATGGTGAGGTTGAACACTTCCTGGCCTTCGTTGGGCGGCGCGATATCAAAGTTGAGATTGATGCCGGTGCGCTCGCTGTACCATTGGGTGAAGGTATTGGTGGGGAATTCTTCCACGATGGCGTGGCCGAGCATGAGGATGTGCAGCGTGATGGGCTCCTCGACGATGGGGAATTCGCCGGGGCCCGAGACCATTTCCTGGCCGACGGCCGTCAGCGGCAGCGCCAGAAGCAGCGCGAGCAAAACCAGCGTTGCAAGCCTGTTAATCATTTTGTGTCCTTTCCATTAGCCGTGAGTGATGCAAATGCGCTGCCAATTGTCGATAGGCGCGCTCCTTTCGCCGGGCTGGTTTCGCCTCATTTGACCGAGCCGATCATCATGCCCTTCACAAAATGCCGCTGCACGAAGGGGTAAAGGATCATGACCGGTACGCTGGCCACCACGATCAACGAGTATTTGAGCAATTCGCGCAAGCCTTCCCGCGCCACCAGGTCTTCGGTATCGACCAGCATGGAGGCGTCGATGGAGTTTTGAATGAGGATTTCTCGCAGGACCAGTTGCAGAGGGAAGAGCTCCTGATCCTTGAGATAAATCAGCGCCATGAAATAGGTGTTCCAGTGGGTGTTGACGGCGTAGAAAAGGGCGAGCACGGCGATGATGGGGCGGGCGAGGGGCAGCACGATGCTGCGGAAGGTGCGGAAATCGCTGGCGCCGTCGATGCGGGCCGCTTCGATTAACTCGGGCGGGATGGTGGTGCGGAAAAAGGTGATGGTGATCAGCAAGTTAAAGGGCCCGATGCCGGTGGGCAATATCATCGCCCAGCGAGTGTTGATCAGCCCCAGATCGCGCACGATCATGTAGGTCGGTATCAAGCCGCCACTGAATAACATGGTGAAGATGAAGGCGAAGGTGATGACGCGCCGCCCGACAAGATCCTGCCGCGACAAGGGGTAGGCGGCGATGATGGTCATGAACACGTTGAAGATGGTGCCGAAGAAGGTGTAGAAGAGCGAATTGGCGAAGCCATCCCAGACTTTCTTGTGCTCGAATATGGTCTGGTAGCCCTGCAGGCTGAAGTCGACGGGCCACAAGGAGACTTCGCCAGCGATAACGGCTTCTGAGGAACTGAATGACGCGCTTACGATGAAGATCAGCGGCAGCAGGATGATGAGGGTGATGATGATCAGCGCCGAGTTGTTGAAGAACATGAAGACGCGGTCAATGGCGGATTCATTGACCCGGTTGATGTTGCTCTCGTAGTTCTTCAGCGCTGCCATATCGTCCCGCCCTTACCAAACGCTATGCTCGGTCAGCCGCCGCGCCGCATGGTTCACCGCGATCAGCAGCAGCAAGCCGACGAAGCCCTTGAGCAAGCCGATGGCTGTGGAATAGGAGAAATCGAGAATGGGCGATAGCAAGCCGACTTTGTAGACGTAGGTGTTGATGACTTCGGCCACGCCCAGGTTGAGCGGGCTCTGCATGAGAAAGACTTTCTCGAAGGCGACTTCGAGGACGCGGCCGGTGGATAGGACGAGCAGCACCATGGCTGTCGGCAGCAAGCCGGGCATGTCAATGTAGCGGATGCGCTGCAAGCGGTTGGCGCCGTCGACCACCGCCGCTTCGTGCAGGGCCGGGTCGATGGTGGAGAGGACGGCCAGATAGATGATCGACGAGAAACCCATCTCCTGCCAGACGCCGGACCAGACGAAGATGTGGCGGAAGGCGTTGGGGTCTCCCATCCAATTGGGCGGGCTTTGCCCCAGTGCATCCGCCAAGACAGCCGTGAAGCCGACGCGCGGATGCAAGAATTGAAAGAGCATGCCGACGATGACCACAGTCGAGATGAAGTGCGGCGCGTAGGTGATCATCTGCACCGTGTTGCGGAAGAAGCGCTGCTTGACCTGGTTGAGGCTGAGCGCTAGCAGAATAGGGATGGGGAAGCCGGCGAGCAGCGAATAGAAGCTGATGACCAGGGTATTGACGATGACGGGCTCAAACTTGGGCGAGTTGAAGAAGCGCTCGAAGTTGGCCCAGCCGACCCAGGGGCTGCCTTCAATGCCGAAGGCGGGCGAATACTGGCGGAAGGCGATCTGGGCGCCGTACATGGGGGCGTAGCGGAAGACGAGCAACCAGATCAGCGGCAGGATCAAGAGCACGTAAAGCTGCCAATTGCGGCGGACGCGCAGCCAGGGGTTGCCCCAATCACCGCGGCCGGCGATGCGACGCAGCAGGCGTCGAGCGGCAAGGTTCTCCTGGAGACTCAGTCCGTCGGGCTGAATGCGCATGGCGCCTCAATCTTGCTTGGCGACGCGCCGGAACGTTGTCTGGCGCGTCCAGCAACCGACTATAGCGTCAGGCGCGCCAGCCGTCAAATCTTGGGGGCTGAGTCAGCCCGGCTTCATATGTGAAACCCCGCTCCACCGCAGATCCATGTAGGGGCGAGCCTTGGCTCGCCCGCCCGCCCCTCACGACCCCACCAATGTCGAGTTTTGTAGGGGCGACTCTGTGAGTCGTCCGCCCGCCCCTCACGACCCCACCGCAAATCCACGCGCATACAAGAGAGGGCGAACCGGCGCCTCGCCCCTAGTCGCTGCGGCCAAAGAGGCGGAAGCCGGCGATGAGGATGCCCGCGCCGACCGCGGAAGCCAGGGCGCTCAAGGCGAAGAATACGGGCGCGCCCAGATTGTCGAAGGTCCAACCGAAGAGCGAACCGGTCAGCAGCAGGGCGATGCTGGGCATGGTGACTTGCAAGATTGCCTGGTTGGTGGCGGCGTTGCTGGCGTGGCTGATCTTGTTGACCAGGGTGTAGGAAGAGAGCTGGTAGGCGGGCCAGGTGAAGCCGCGCAGCACGATTAGCAGGGCCAACATCGGCAGGCTGGGCACGACGCCCAGCAGCAGCGCGAAGAGAGCCGTGCCCAACACACCAAAGATATAGGCCACGCGGGCGCGGATCCGCGGCAGGAATTTGTCCATCAGCATGAAAAAGGGAAACTCCACGAAGCCCAGGAACGCGGCCCAGAGGCCGATATGGGCTGAAGCGATGCCCAGGTTCAGGTTGAAGTGTACGAACATGAAGCTATACATGTTGTAGGTGCCCATGGCGACGAAGAACTGGCTGGCCGCCAAGACGTAGATGCCCCGATTGCGCGGTTGTTTGGCTTCGTCGGCAGTCTTCGCTTTCGCCTTGGATTTGGCCGGGAAGATGGTGGCTGTGCCTATGGTGAGCAGGCCGAGCGCCGCCGCCACCCAAAATAGCAGCGGATAGCCACCCAGCGCGAAGAGCTGACCCGCCACCAGGCTGGCTAGCGTGAAGCCCAGCGAAGCGAAGGAGCGCATCTGCCCCAGGATAGCTTTGCCGCTGCTGAGCAGATGCGTGATGGTCAACTGCATGCCCAGGGTGATGCTGGGGCTGACGGTGAGGCGATACAATAGCACGGCGGCCACAATCACGACCGGAATACGGCTACTGGCGAAGACGATATTGGTCAGGGCGAAGCCGCCCATGTAGAGCATGAAGAGGCGCCGATGCAGCAGCAGGCGGTCGGCCAACTGGTTCAGCAGGGGCGTCAACACCAGCGACAGTAAGGCGCCGGCGCTGCCCAATGTGCCGATGACTGTGCCCGAAAAACCGAGCTCGGTCAGGAAGACGTTGACGTAGGGCCAGACGATGCCGATGCCCGCCAGACTGAGGAATTGCAGCGCGACCAAGCGTATGGAACCATAGTGGCTGCGCAGGGCGCTAAGCTTCGACACCAAACCGCCTGTCTCCAGCGGGCTAGCTTGCGTGGAGGACGATTTCTATTAGACGCGGTCAACTGGCGGAATCGTACCTCGGTAGTTTCAAGCTCTAGGTTGGGAGAGCGGGAGTCGCCGGGGCGTCCCTGTTAACGTTGCGGGCCACAGCCCACCGTGCGTAAGTGCGAGCCGGTGGCCCGCCCCTACAGAATTCAACGGAGAGGGCAAGGTGTTTTGCGTGGGCCATGGCCGCGCCGCGCGTGTGTCTACAGAAATGGCGCGAATTGAAACCGGAGGGCATAAGTGATATGCTTAATCTAATGGCGATTAGATTACTGTGAGGCGCTGATGATGCGGGACATGCAAGGTGAATCGCTCTTCACCGGCTTCGACTTCTACAACTGTGACATGCACTTCAGCGACAAGCAGAAAGCGCTGCGGGCCGAGGTGCGCGATTTCGTCGAGCTGGAAGTGCTGCCCAAGATCAATCCCTACTGGGAGAAGGCCGAGTTCCCCTGGGAGATCGCGCGCAAGATCGTTGAGCTGCCGATCATCGGCGGCCCGCTTTTTGAGCACGGCGCCGCTGGCCTGGACTTTGTTGAGATGGGGCTGGTGATGTATGAGCTGGGCAAGGGCGATGGCAGTATCAGCACCTTTTACGGCGTGCATTCGGGCTTGGCCATGGGTTCCATCGGCTTGCTGGGCGATGAGGAGCAGAAGGCGCGCTGGCTGCCGGCCATGGTCAAGCTGGAGAAGATCGGCGCCTTCGGTTTGACCGAGCCCGAGGTCGGTTCGAACGCGGCCCAAGTCAAGACAACGGCCCGCCGGCAGGGCGACGGCTTCGTTCTCAATGGCGCCAAACGCTGGATCGGCAACGCTTCCATTGCCGACTTGCTCATCATCTGGGCGCGCGATGAAGAGATCGGCGATTTCGGCGGCTACGTCATTGAAGACCCACGGCAGACCGAAGGCGTGTCGATCAAGGATATATGGGGCAAGATCGGCAAGCGCGCCGTGCTCAATGCCGATATCGCGCTGGACGAGGTGTATGTGCCGGCTGAGAATAAGCTGGCGCATGTCAATCGCTTCCGTGATATGGCGCGGGTGCTGGGCATGGGGCGTTATGGCGTGGCTTGGGAAGCGGCTGGCGTGGCCGCCGGCGCCTTTGAGCTGGCGCTGAAATACACCAAGGAGCGCGAGCAATTCGGCAAGCCCATCGCCGGCTTCCAGCTGATGCAGCAGAAGCTGGTCGAGATGGCGACCGAAGTCACGCTGATGCAGACGCTCTGCTTGCAGCTTTCGCACCTGCTCAACAGCGGCCAAATCAGCGAAGGCACTTTATCGATGGCGAAGTACAACAACGCGCGCAAAGCCCGATACGTCACGCAACTGGCGCGCGAATGCCTGGGCGGCAACGGCATCGTCATCGACAACCACATCGCCCGGCTGATGCTGGATGCGGAGGTGATTTACACGTATGAGGGCACGAACGAGATCAACTTGCTGCTGGTGGGCCGGGAGCTCACGGGGCTGAACGCGTTTGTGTAAATCGGTGGCGATGATCGGCCGCCGGCTACAGGGGAAAATGGAGTGATGGGCTCGCACGACTTTATTCAGTTTCCGCCGAAGCTGGAGCGGCTGCCGCGCGATTTTTGGTTGCTGCTGGGCGAAGTTGAAGGCATGCTACGCGACCTGCGCTCGTCGCCATTGCAGCCGGACGAAGTCGAACATCTGCGTGAAATTTACCTGGCCAAGGGCGTTCACGCCACGACCGCCATAGAAGGCAATCGGCTGCTGGAGCTTGACGTGTTGCATCAGGTGCGAGACGACTGGCCGCGCAGCGCGCTCCTGGAAAAGGACCACCGGGAAATCGACAACATGATCGAGGCATACGCCGCGGTGAACGATGAGCGCCGGGGAGACGAGCAGCCCCTGTTTTCGCTTGAGTGGCTACATCGCTATCATCGACTGATTATGCGGGGACTGACATCGGCGGAGGTCAAGGCGGGGGCATTGCGCGAGCATAGCGTCACAGTCGGGCGTTACCTGGCGCCGCCGGCGGAAGACTGTGAATCGCTACTGGATGAATTCTGCGCCTGGCTGAATTCAGAGGCGGAGCCGCCCACGGGCCAGGCCCGCTACAAACGCGCCTGGGCTTTGGTCAAGGCGATCGCCGCCCATGCGCATTTCGCCTGGATACATCCCTATGCGGACGGCAATGGACGCATGGCGCGTCTCATCGAATATGCCTTGCTGGCGCGCGCCCGGCTGCCCGATTGCGCCGCCCACGTCCCGGCTTACGCCTACTGGCGTTCACGCCAAGGCTATTATGCGGGATTGCAGGCGTCGCACGGGGATGTCATTGACGGCGCCTACAGCCAGAGTGAACTGAGCCAGTTTATCGTGTTCGCCCTGGAAATCATCCGCGACCAACTCAATGAGTTGGACACGAGGGTGAAGACCTTGCAGATGTCCTCAATGCTGCGCGTTCGCATCCGCGAGGCGTTTGCGGCGATTCTCACCGTCCCGCAGCAGCGGCGCTTGCGCCTGGCGCAGGATCTCGCGCTGGAATACGCCGGCAGGCCCATGCACTTCATGGATATCTGGGACAATGTCGATTTCATGCCGACCGGCGAATTT
This sequence comes from Phototrophicaceae bacterium, assembly GCA_965208195.1. GTDB lineage: Bacteria > Chloroflexota > Anaerolineae > Aggregatilineales > Phototrophicaceae > UBA6055. The sequence goes on from CBDBOC010000003.1 coordinate 469,640, forward strand.
GAATTCAGCCTGAATCAATTTGACCATGATCTCATGGCCTTGATCAGAATGGGACTTGTTAAAGGCACCGACGACGGTTACGTCACAAGCCCGGATATATTTCGCGACCTGGTTGGCTTGTCCGGACTCAAGCCGGGCGATCTTGACGGCAGCTCGGCGGAGAACGACTAGATTCATCGGCGGTGGACGGAAAAGAGCGCGCCCTTCGACGCGCTCTCTGCATTTCGTGCGTGGCTGGAGCGCCGGGTTAGCCCTACGCCGGCTCCCAGACTGCCAGGTTGGCGCCCATGCTCGCATCGGCCAGGGCCGCTAGCGCCAGCTTGCCCGCAACGCCGCTGGGCGGGTTCGGCGCCCATTCGGCCAGGTGTTCTGCGGTGAAGGCTTTGCCGACCTCGTTGGCCGCCAAAGACGCTTCTTCGCTGTCAAAAATGCTGATGCCTACGACTGTGTCCGCACCGTCATTGAAGGCATATTGCGCGAACAAGCCGCCCAAGCCGCGCAGCGCCGGCAACAGGTGGGCAATGGCGAGGTCATTGGCCTCGTCGAAATAGTGCAAGTCGAAGCCTTCATAGAAGCGTATGCTGGCGAATAGCTCGCTGACCTCAACATCATCAGTCGCGTCGCCAAGCGCGTCGACAGCGCTGATTGACAGCTGTCCCTCGTAGATGCGCGGCGGGTTGGGAAACAGCGGCGCCAGGTTTTCGGCGATGAAGTCGCGCGCGGCATCGGCGGATGCCGCAGCCCGGTCGGCCGAATCGAACAAGCTGATCGTCGCCAGCATGTCCGCCGCCGGCAAGAAGTAATAGCCGACGAAGCCGGCGCTCTCGCGCATGATCGGCAGGAAACCCGCATCCGTAAGACGGACGATTTCAGCCTGGTCGGCCGGGTCAACGCCGTCGTAGAGGCGGACGCTGGCGAAGACGCCCTCGTCGCTCACGCCTTCGCCGACCAGGTTGGCGCCCATGTCAACATCCGCCAGCGCGGCCACACCGAGACGCCCGTTGAGGCGAATCGGCGCTTCGTCAGTGCGATCCGTCAGGTATTCCGCCACAAAAGCCGCCGCCTCGTCGTTGGCTGCCAGCGCATTCTCCTCGTTGTCAAAGATGCTTAGCGCCGCGCGCCTGCCGATGCCGTCGCCTGAACGCAGATAGCCCCAGAAGCCCGCCGTTTCCTGCAAAATGGGCAGGAAAATGCGATTGACCAAGGCGTTGGATTCGGCCTGCTGCGACACATCTACATCGTCATACAGGCGCAGGCTGGCGTAGAGTGATTCGACCTGATGCGACGTCTGCATCTGGTCAAGCGGGGCGAAGTAAACTGTGTCCGTGCCACCTTGCAGGATCAGCGGCGGGTTGGGCAGCAGGGGCGCCAAGGCTTCGGCGACGAACTCCTTGGCCGCATCGTTTGATGCCGCTGCTTGCTCCGCCGTCGTGAAAACACTGACAGCCGCCAGCCGATCGCCAGCGGGCAGCAGGAGGTACGCGATGAAGCCATCGCTCCCGCGCATGATGGGCAGGAAGCCGGCGTTGACGCGGCGCGTGATCTCGGCGTGGTCGGCTGGATCAACACCGTCGTAGACGCGGACGCTGGCGAAGGCGCGGTCGTCGATTAGATTGGCGCCATCGTGAAGGTCCGCCAGGGAGGCGATGCCCACACGACCGGCGGTAACGGAAGGATCACTGGGCAGGTACTGCGTCAGGTTTTCGGCGACGAAATCAGCCGCGGCGATGTTGGACGCCAGCGCTGCCTGCTCGCTGTCGAAGATGCTGATGGCGGCCAGGGTATCAGCGCCGTCGGTCATCAGATAGTAGCCGAAGAAGCCGTCCGTGGCGCGCATTATGGGCAGGAAGCCATCTTCGACAATTGACACGAATTCGGCCAGGTCGTCCGCCTCAAAGCCTTCATATAGGCGTACGCTGGCGTGCAATGTGTTGACGTTGCCGGCGCCCGTGCCATCAAGCAGCTCGACGAAGGCGATGTCGACCGCGCCCTCGACGACATGCGGCGGCGCAGGCACGACGTCAGCCAGGTTCTCCTCGATGTACTGACTGGCCGCTGCGCTCGAAGCTGTCGCCTTCTCTTCCGTGTCGAAAACGCTGATGGTGACGACCTTTTCGCCAGCATGCAGCCAGTAGTAGCCGATGAAGCCGTCATCGTTGCGGATTAAGTCCAAGAATTCTTCGGCGGTGCGCAAGTAGAGGCCATCCTGCCCGTCCGGGTCGAGGCCATCATAGACGCGGACGCTGGCGAAGACGCGGTCTTCAATCAGGTTGGCGCCGTCGTTCAAGCTGGCGAATGCCGCCACGCTTACGCGGCCGTTGAGGCGGGTCGGCTCTTCACGCGCCCAATCCGACATGTATTCCGCCGCGAAGTCCGCCGCCAGTTCGTTCGCGGTGTGGGCGCTAGCTTCGCTGTCATAGACGGTCAGCGCTACCAAGCGGTCGACGCCGTCATCCATGGTGAAGTAGCTGAAGAGCCCGCCTGCCGCCTGTTGTTGGGGCAGGAAGATGGTAGCCCCGAGGTCCACCGCTTCTTCGCGCCGCGTCAGGTCGTAATTGTCGTAGAGGCGCAGGGCGGCGTAGAGCGAACCCGGGCTCAGCGTCGTCATGTCGCCGGCGGTCGCCAGGTACATTACGTCGAGCGGAGCTTCGAAGACCGTGGGCGGATTGGGCAGCAGGGGCGCCAAATTATCGGCGACGAAATCGCGCGCGGCTTCGGTGGACCGGGCGGCTAGTTCCGCCGTCTCGAAGATGCTGACCGCCGCCACTTTGTCTTCGGCCGGCAGCAAATAATAGCCGACGAAACCATCGCTCCCGCTCATAATGGGCAGGAAGCCGGCGTTCACGATGCGCGCGATCTCGGCGTGGTCAGCCGGGTCAACGCCGTCGTAGACGCGAACGCTGGCGAAGGGGTGGTCGTCGATCAGGTTTTTGCCGTCGATGATTTCGGCCAGGGAGGCGATGCCCACACGACCGGCGGTAACGGAAGGGTCACTGGGCAGGTACTGCGTCAGGTTTTCGGCGACGAAATCAGCCGCGGCGATGTTGGACGCCAGCGCCGAGCGCTCGCTGTCGAAGATGCTTATGGCGGCCACGGTATCTGCGCCGTCGGTCATCAAGTAGTAGCCGAAGAAGCCGTCCGTCGCGCGCATGATGGGCAGGAAGCCGTCTTCGACAATTGACACGAAAGCCGCCAGGCTATCCGCCTCGAAGCCTTCATACAGGCGCACGCTGGCATGCAAAGTGTTGACATTGCCGACGCCCGTGCCATCAAGCAGCTCGACGAACGCGATTTCGACCGCGCCCTCGAAGACTTGCGGCGGATTGGGCAGCAGCGGCGCCAGTTGAGCGGCCACGAAATCGGCCGCCGCCGCATTGGACGCCGATGCCGCTGCGGCGCTTTCGAACAGGTTGATCGACAATAGCTCGTCGTAGGCCGGCAACAGATAGTAGCCGATGAAGCCGTCGACGCCGCTGATTATGGGCAAGAAGCCGTTTTCGGTTCGTTGCACGATCTCGCTCATATCGTTGGGGTCGATGCCCGCGTAACTGCGAATGCTGACGAAGACGCCGTGTTCATCGGCGCGCGCCGCCAGGGGCAATGCCAAGACGAATGCAAGCGACAATAGGGCGAGGATGTGGAACCTGCCCCTGGATGTGCTAGCGAAGAATTGCACGGTAGACCTCCTGTGACGTTTTATCGCGACAGCCGCCCCCGGTTGAATTACACGCGGGGCGGCAAGACATAGTTTCAGTGTAGAGCAAACCGGGCGGCAACTCAATCGCTCGCTGAGGCGCATCGGGTACTAATTGACAAACCGTCTCTGAAGCGGGCACGCCATCTTGAACAGGTGGAGGCGAGACTGACCGGACGGCCGCTGATAGCCACGCCTTTGATGACGCGCGCCTCATAGGGAGACCACTTGCCCGCCGCGACTGCTCTCAAACGCCGCCTCGATTATGCGCAAATTCACCAGGCCTTCGGCCGCGCCGGGGCTGGGCGTGCGGTCCCGCCGGATGCAATCGACGAAATTGGCCAGCTGCGCGTCATACATTTCTTGCGGGCAATGCTCGACACGCTGGGGCGGGAAGCCGGGGTCGATGGCGTCGACGCGCTCCGCCTCTCGGTCGGGGATTTCCAGCCGCGTCGGAAAGAGCTGGCCAAAGCCACGCGTGCCGTAGAGCTGCGTGCCCGCTTCGGGGCCATCGGCGTGGGGCCACCACCAGCCGGACTCGACGATCGAGGTGGCGCCGCCGTCCCAGTTGATCCAGATTGTGGCGCTGTCGTCGACATCGTGGTCGGTGTACTCCGTTCCCACTTTTGCGTAAACGCTGAGCGGCTGCGGATCGCCCAGCAGGTAGCGCGCCGTGTCGATGGCGTGGATGCCCATATCAGCCAGGGCGCCGCCGCCGGCATAGCGCGCTTGAGCAAACCAGCCGCTGGGCCCCCAATTAACGTGCACGCCGTAACCTTTGGTGCGCCGAATGCGTCCCAGCCGCCCCTCGTCGACCTGCCGCTTCAGCCAATTCACTTCTTCGTCGAAGCGCCAGCAATGCGCCACCAGCAGCTTGGCGCCGCTTGACTCGCTGGCGCGCCTCATCGACTCGCCTTCGGCCACGCTTATCGCCATTGGTTTCTCAACCATGACATGCACGCCCGCTTCCAGGGCGGCGATGGCTTGAGGCCCGTGCAGGTAGTTGGGTGTGTTGATGCTCAGGATATCGACATCGCCGGCGGATAGCAGGTCCGCCACCGTCGAATATTGCCGCTGGATGCCGAAGTTCTTGGCGAAGCCGGCCCTGGATTCGCGCCGATGGTTCACCACCGCGACCAAGTCCAGCCCGCCAGTATTCAGCGCAGCGCGCGCATGCACCTGCGCGGCGTGGCCGGTCCCGGTAAATGCGATTTGCAGGTTCATCCCGGTTTCTCCCCGATGGTCAATCAGGCTCGCAGGCGGGTCGGTAGGCCGGTTGACAAGCGCGCCGCCGGCCTGCTAGTCTCTGCGGCAAAGCACAGATGAGGATACCACATGCACGACCGTCCCGGCTTCAACACGGTTTTCGGCCGCAACCTGATCGGCGAATTGCCCAATATCGCGCATCAACCGTATCTGGTCGTCACGATGGACGATTTGTGGCACTTGTTCAAGCATCATTTCGATGACAATTTGGCCGGCCCCTACATCGTCAGCACGATCGACGGCGAGGCGCTGAAGCGGGAAGTCGCCGGGTTGCCGCACTGCCGCTCGATCATCGGCTTGGGCGGCGGGCAAGCGCTGGATGTGGCCAAGACCTTCGCCTGGCATTTGCAGCTGCCCCTGTTTCAGGCGCCAACGTCGATGTCGGTCAACGCAGCCTTCGGTCATCGCGCCGGTTTGCGCTTCGGCGGCGATGTGCGCTATGTCCATTGGGCCGTGCCGGAGGCGGTCTATGTCGATTTTGATGTCATCCAGAACGCGCCACCGGTGGTCAACCGCAGCGGCATCTGCGAGATCTTGTGTTACCACACCGCCCATGCCGATTGGCGCTACGCCCAGCAACGCGGCCGCGTCGAAGCCAAATGGCCCTACGACCAAGCGCTGGTGGACGAAGCGCAAGGCGTCATGGCGACGGTCATGGACGCGCTGGACGACATCCGCGAAGTGAACGAGAGGGGCATCCGCACACTGATGCTGGCCAATCGCTGGGGCGGGGCGGCGTTTAACAACCTGGGATGGAATCCGCGGCCGATTGAAGGCGCCGACCACTTCCTCTTTTATGCGCTGGAGTATCACACGGGCAAGAAGTTTATCCACGGCCAGCCGGTCTGCCTCGGCATTTATGTCGGCTCGCTGCTGCATGAGAGCCGGGCGGATGAGATGCTGGCGGCGATCGCGCGCGCTGGCGTCGACATGCGGCCCGAGGCGATGGGCATCAGCTGGGATGATGTCAGCCACGCCCTGTTGAACATGCGCGAATTTGTGCGACGCGCCGGCTTGTGGTACGGCATTTATCACGATGCGGAGATCGACCAGGCTTTCGTCGAGCTGGTGCGCGAAAATGTCGAAGCGGCTTATGCGGGCGGCGTTCTTTGACAGCCGCATATTCGTTTGTTACAGTAAGCGTCAGGCAACCGTCGGACGATTGGACTACCCTGAATGGAGAATTCACTGTGACGATCAGGGGTGACAGTGGGCCCCGGGCTCGGTCAAAGGACGACACCATCGACTTGATGCACGACCTCCCGTTCCGCGAGCGCAGTAGGGCTGAATTGCTTGATGACCTGAGAGCGAGCCTGGAAGAAGTCTTGTCCGGTGAGTTCCGACCCGCCCTGGAGGTGCTAGACGAGTTGGACGGCGAAGCCATGGACGATGCCGACGCAGGTTAACATTCCAACGCGTTTCCGACGACAAACCAGACGCCTTCAGAGGAAGTTCCCTTCAGTAACGGCTGAAGTGCGCGAATTGGTGCTTGAGCTAGAGGCTGAGGAACGCCCTGGCGATTTAGTGCCAGATGTCGGGTATGAAGGCGTATACAAAGCCCGACTGCGCAACCGCTCTGCTGGACGTGGCAAGCGTGGTGGTTTTCGCTTGATTTACTACGAATGGATGGCTGAGTTGGTATTTCTCCTACTCATCTATTCCAAGACCGAAGTCGACAACATCCCATCCGCTGACATACGGCGCGTCCTCGAGTCTGTCATCGGCAACTATAAGCCTTGACTTGGCTCGCGCGTCATTTCCTGGTCCTGTAACGCTTTGCATAGGGAAACAGAGTCATGCGAATCTTAATCATGTGCGATATGGAAGGCGTCAGCGGCATCGTCACCTGGGATCAGGTGGGCGGCGGCAAGGCGGGTTACGCGGAAGGGCGGCAGCTTTACACAGCCGAAGTGAATGCGGCGGTGCGGGGCGCGGCGCGGGCCGGCGCGGACGAGATCATCGTCATCGACGGCCATAACGCTGGCGGCGACTGGCGCTATAACTCGCTGCTCAAGGACATGCTTGACCCGGCATGCGAGTATGTGGCGCACCATACCTGGACCGATTACACCCTGCCGCTGGAACAGGGCGTCGACGCCTGCCTCATGGTCGGCTATCACGCGCGCAACAACACGCCCGATGGCGTGCTGAACCATACGATTTCATCAGCGCAATGCCGCAACTTGTGGTTCAACGATGAGCTGGTGGGCGAGGTGGGCGTCAATGCCGCGCTCTGCGGGCACTATGGCTGCCCGGTGCTGTTGATCACGGGCGATGTGGCGGTGTGCCGGGAAGCGACGGCGCTGCTCGGCGATGGATTGACGACTGTGGCCGTCAAGACCGGGCTGACCAAATACTCGGCGCGGCAGATCGCCCCACAGCGCGCCCGCGACATGATCGAAGCCGGCGCGTATAACGCGTTGCAGGATCTCAACGCCGTCACGCCTTATGTGCCGGCCTCGCCCGTGACCATCACGGTCGAATTTGGCCACTATGATACGATGATGAACTACACGCCGCGCGAAGATGTCGAGCTGGATCAGCCGGCGCAAAAGATGATCAGCCGCGGCGAAGACTGGAAGACGGCCTGGGACAAAATCTGGCCGTGGTAAACCGGATTAAGCCGGCACCGCGTCGAGCTCTTGCAGCGTTTCTTCGTTAGCTTCCAGCCACTGAATGGCCGCCATCGCCGCTGATGTGCCTTGGCCCACCGATGTCGCCACCTGGCGCCAGATCTCGTCCTGGATCTCGCCGGCGGCGAAGACGCCATCGACATTGGTGCGGTAGCGCTGGTCAGTGATGATATAGCCGTTCTCGTTCAGCGCGATCTGGTCGCCGAAGACGGCGTTGTTGGGGTCGTGGCCGATGAAGATGAAGACGCCTTCTGTCGGCATGACCGTCTCCTCGCCGGTGACGCGGTTCTTCAGCCGCACTGCGTTGACGCCACCCGCGTCGCCCAAGACCTCCTCCACCACCGAATCCCAGGTGAAGCTGATCTTGTCGTTGTTGAAGGCGCGGTTCTGTAGCTGTACGCCGGCGCGCAACTCGTCCCGCCGGTGGATGATGTTGACGCTGGTTGCGAAGCGCGTCAGGAAGATGCCCTCTTCCAGGGCGGAATCGCCGCCGCCGACCACCACGATGTCTTTGCCGCGGAAGAAGAAGCCATCGCAAGTGCCGCAATAGCTGACGCCGGCGCCGATGTATTCCTGCTCGCCCGGCACGCCCAGCTTGCGCGGGTCCGCGCCGATGGTGACGATCACGGCGTCGGCCAGGTATTCCTCGCCCAGCGTCTTGACCAGAAAGGGCGAGCCCTGGCTGAAGTCGACGCTCTCCACCAGGTCGTATTCATAGCGGGCGCCAAAATTCTCCGAATGCTCCTTCATGCGCTCGACCAGTTCGGGCCCGCTGAGGCCTTCGGGGAAGCCGGGATAATTCTCGATCTCGTGGGTGATGGCGACCTGGCCGCCCAGCTGCGCGCCAGCGATGACCACGGGCGAAAGCTGCGCCCTTGCGGTGTAGAGCGCGGCCGTCAGCCCCGCCGGCCCCGAACCAATGATGACTACACGTTCTTTCTTCATTTTACCCCCATCCCCGGCCCTTCCCCCAAAATGAGGGAAGGGAGAATGCTGATGCGATTGAAGCAGACTTCTAAGGTAAAGCGCTAAGAAAGAGAGGCATTTTCCAAATCGGAAAAGTCGAAATTTTCCAGGGACTTTTCTTGTTTGAGCACCGCCACCAGGGCTTCGAATTCTTCGCGGCAATCGCCCCAGTAGCGCATGAACTTTTGCATTTCGGGCAAGATCTCGCTGAGCTCGGCGCCGTTGGCGACTTGCTCGGCCAAGCGGGAGATTTGCTCGCAGCAATCGTTGCAGTCCATTTTGATCAGCGTTTCATCGGCCGGCGCGTTGGCGATGAAGTCGAAAAGCTGTGTGATTTGGTCGCCGTCGGCTGGTCGGGACATGGCGCGTGCTCCTGCTGCGTCTGCTACGTTCTCTTGACGAGCGGCCCGCGGGGAATCTTACAATGGGGTTGGCCGGATTGAAGCAAACCCGCCTACGGCCGTGTCACGGCGCAGTTACCGTTGCGGAGAGAAGGGCGCGCCACAGTCTCGCCGCTACATTTGGTCTGCCAATTCGTCTTTCCGCCCCCGCGCCGCCGCCAGCATCTCCCGCGCCGATTGCCGGCCGGCCGCGCCGCCAGCGCCCAGCATCGCTGCCAGCTCGCTGACCCGCTCGTCCTCGTTCACCAGCGCCCGCACATCTGTCGCCGTGTGGGCGTCCGTCAGCCCTTTCTCGGCGCGAAAGTGCACATCAGCGTATGCCGCCAGCTGCGGTAAATGCGTCACGCAGAGCACCTGATGCCCGCCGGATAGCGACCACAGCTTTTCGCCGACCACCGCGCCCAGCCGCCCGCCGATTCCTTGATCGACCTCGTCGAAAATCAGCACCGGCGTCTGATCGGCCGCGGTCAGTACACGTTTCAGCGCGAGCATGGTGCGCGCCGCCTCGCCGCCAGAGGCCACTTTCGCCAGGGGCCGCGGCGGCTCACCGGGGTTGGCGCTGAGCATGAATTCGACATCATCCATGCCCTTGGCGTCGAATTTGAAGCGGCGCTCGCCGACGATGCAGCCGGCGGGATGTTCAGCTTGGGCAAGGCGCACCTCGAAGCGCGCCCGCTCCATGCGCAGGTCCGCCAATTCGCGTAAGATCGCCGCGCTGAGTTGCTCGCCCGCCGCAGCCCGCGCCCGGCTCAAGCGCACACAAATGTCGCCGACCTGCCGCAGCAGCCGCCCGGCTAGCGCGCCAAGTTCCGCCTGCCGCGCATCGCTGCTGTCGATGCCCTTAAGCTCGGCGCGCGCCCGCCCCCCGTAGTCCAAGATGCCGGCGATGCTCTCGACGCGGAAGCGGCGCTTCAAGCTGCGGATCAGCTCCAGCCGCAATTCCAGTTCGTCGAGCCGCGCGGGATCATGCTCGGCGGCTTCGGCATAGCGCGCCAAGGTCAGCGCCAATTCTTGCGCGCCCTGCGCCAAGGCCTCGGCGGCTTCATGCTCGGCTTCGAGGGCGGGGTCGATCCGCGCCAATTTCGCCAACATGCCGGCCACCGCCATCAAGCCGTCCACGCCCCCCGGCGCGGCGCCGCGCTCGTCGCCGTTGAGCAGCTGCAAGGCTTCCGCCGCCAGGGTCGCCAACTGCTCGCTGTTGGCCAGGCGGTTGCGCTCGGTCAGCAACTCGTCTTCTTCAGCCGGATCGAGCTGCGCCGCTTCAATCTCTTTGATCTCGTGTTGCAGGTAATCCGCCCGACGCTGCAGCGCCTCGCGATCGCTCTGCAGTGTACGCAGTTCGGCCTGAACGCCCGTCAGCTGGCTCACCAGCTTCGCCAGGCCGGCCCGCTGTTCAAGCAAGTCGGCATAGCGATCCAGCAGGTCAATGTGGTGGCGCGGCCGCAGCAGCGACAGGTGCTCGCTCTGGCCGTGAATGTCGACGAGTTCGCGCCCGATTTGGCTCAGGATATCGCTGCGCACGGCGCTGCCATTGACGCGCGCGGTTGAGCGCCCGGCCCGCCGCAGCTCCCGCGTCAGTGTCAGGTAGTCAGGCTCGGCGGGGTCAAGCAGATCTTCCTGCTCCAGCAGCGCCATCATGGCGGACTGCGCGCGGCTGTCGAGGCGAATCACGCCTTCCACCAGGCTGCGCTGGCTGCCGGCGCGGATGAAATCGGCGTCGGCGCGGCCGCCCAGCAGCAGCTCAACCGCGTCGATCAGGATGGATTTGCCCGCGCCAGTCGCGCCCGTAATGACATTGAAGCCGGGGCCGAAGCGCAGCTCCAGGCTGTCGATGACGGCGAAATTTCGTATGCGCAGCTCTTCCAGCATGGGGGATCGGCGTTAGCTAAATTGACACTTTGAAGCGCGCGAAGGCCGCCGATGCCGCCAGCGCCAGGTAGAGCAAGGTGAAGATGTTGATGGCGCCGAAGAGAATCAGGGACGCCGCCAGGCCGCCCGCCACAAGCGCCCCGGCGCAGACCCAACCGCTTTGACGTCCGCGGCGTCGCTTTGTCAGCATCAGGGCCGCCTGCGCTGTCGACCCGCCGATGGCCGGGGCCGCCAGGATGCCGATGATGAGAAAGCCGCCGATCAGCAGGGTGATGAGGGCCGTCAGCGCGCCGCCCAGCGCCGCGACGACCGCCACGATAGCGTAATCAATCAGCGTGCCCTCGTAGAATTTGTCTTCGTGCTGGCGTACGCATCCGCGGCAGGTATAGCCGACCGGCGTCCGCTGGGCGCATTCCACGCACATATAGCGGTCGCAGCGGTTGCAACGCAAGCCCGTGTCGCGCTCGGGGTGGACGGCGCAGTAGGTGATCTCTTCGTCAAGCGCGGCTGTGCTGATGCTGTCGTCCATGAATGCAACCTCCCGCCCCTGATTAGAAGGACATGCGCCGCGGACCGTGGCGATTGATGCGCGGCTCCATACGATCGAGCAGCGAGCGGTAAAAGTAATTGCGTTCGCGCAGGCGCACGAATTGGCTCTCTGGCCCGGCTGAGGTGATGCAAATGTGCTGATTGTCGTCCAGCTCGGCGGCCACGCGACCGTCAACGGTCAACACAACCGGATGCCGATTCTCCTGCGTCGGCTCGATATCCACCACCGCGCCTTTGGACAGCACTATCGGCCGGTCCATGCTGAGGTGCGGCGCCATCGGCACCATCAGGATATTACGCAGCTCGGGTGGCAGAATCGGCCCGCCGGTGGCCAGCGCATAAGCCGTCGAACCGGTGGGCGTGGACACAATCAGCGCATCGGCGTTGTATGTCGTGGCCCAATGCTTGTCGATGTAGGCCGCGATTTGCACCATGCGCCCGAATACGCTGCCGCTGATGACCACATCGTTGAGGGCGCGGAAGCTCCCTATGACCCGCTGTCGATCTTCCAGCAGCGTCGCCTGCAACATCATGCGCTTCTCGATCCAATAGTCGCCCGCCAGCAGCTTCTCGACCCCGGCCGCGCAATCTTCGGGCTTCTCGATCTCCGTTAGGAAGCCGAGCCAGCCCATGTTGATGCCCAGGACCGGCACGCCATGCTCGGCACAGACGCGGCCGGCGCGCAGCATCGCGCCATCGCCGCCGATCGCCATCACCATGTCGGCGCAGGCGACTTCCCGCTCGACGCTGTCTTCATCCCAGACGGTGTGCGCCCAATTGTCGACGCCGCGCGCGCCCAGCATCGCCGCGATGCCTTGCGCCACCGGATGTGTATCCGGCCGCGACGGGTGCGCCAATATGCCTATCTGCTTGATCTCGCTCAATATCGCTCGCTTCTGCCGCGCTTGAATTCCGGCCAATTATGACGCAGTTTCCGCGCCAATCCTATAGATAAACCCGTCGGCGCTCGGGCGAGCCAGCGTTGCGCCCCGGCGACAGCCTCGATTGGCGGGCATCGGCGCCACAAGCCGGCCAAGCTGTTTGACACTTCTTCCTGATATGGATTAAGATTCAGATAGGCGTATAATGGCGTATTTGCATTAAGTGGAGGACGAATGTCATGTTTCGATTGCTGATGCTGGTATTGTTTTCGCTGACCGCTTACCTGCCCGTCGCGGCGGACGGCCACACGCCGACCATCGCCATCTTGCGATTTGGCAGCGCCGAAAGCGCCCCGCTCTCGCAGACAGAAAATGCAATTGTGGATGTCTTGCAAGCCTCTGGTTTCATCACGCCGCAAGAGCGCGCCCAGCTCGGCGAACGGACGCCGTTGGCTAATGACCGCCTCGGCATCATTTGGGGTGACGCCGCCTTTGATTTTTCTTTTTCCGCGCAAATGGTAGAAGCGGCGTTAGACCAAGGCGCCGATGTGTTGGTCGCTGTTTCTTCGCCCGTGGCACAAGCCGCCTTGCAAGCCAGCCTCGATATGGACGATCCGCCAGTCGTGATTTTTGCCTCGGTCTTCAACTCGGTCGATTCGGGCATTACCGAAGCGGCCTGCCTAAAGCCCGATCATGTCACCGGCGTTGAGGCGCACACGCCTTACGATGATATCCTGCCTCTGCTGACGATGCAGAAGCCGGATCTCCAGATAATCGGCACGCTCTACAATCCATCGGAAATCAGCGGCGCGGCCGGCGTCGAGGCAATTTCCCAATCGGCTGCGGATTTGGGCATTCAAGTCGAAGTCGCCGCGGTGACGGGCATCGCTGATCTGCGCCCAGCCACCGAAGCCTTGATCAGCAGTGGCGCCGAGATGCTCTTGCTGCCCATCGACCAAACCACGCTCGCGGGCATGCCTGCTCTATTGGCGGTCGCTAACGAGAATGGCATCCCGGTTTTCCATGCCAACGCGCGCTCTATCGCGCTGGGCGCAACTGTCGGCGCTGGCTTTGAGCTATTCTATGAACAGGGCGTTCGCGCCGCGCATATCCTGGTGGCTTATCTGAACGGCAATATCGACATCGCCACTACTGGCGTCAGCCGGGAAAGCAACTTGACCATCGGCGTGAACCTTGATGCGGCCGCCGAGATGGACCTGGAGATCGCGCCGGATCTGGTCGCGATGGCAAGCCGCGTAGTCGAAGGCGGCCAGCTCAGTTTGCCGCCCGCCAGTTTGACCGCGCGCTTCCAGGCTTTGGGGCTGCGCCAAGACGAGTTGCCAGCCATCTTCGAGCTTTTTCGCGCGGGCATTCCGGCTGTCGAGGGCATGCCCAGCGCGGTTTCGCAGATTATGGTGAAAGCGATGCAATTCGAAGGCGCCATGCAATCAGCGCAGGACTTCCTGGACGGTCTGTTGTGTACGCCGGAGATGATCGCCGAGCAGCAGGCCGGGCTGGACGCGGCGGAGTAATATGCAAGCTCAGAAACTGTTGCCGTAGACACACCCGCGGCCAGCTCACCGCCCACGCAAAATACCTTGCCTCTAGCGGTGTTTCGCTGGCCCTCCCTGGCTTGCTGGGGCCGGTGGGTGGGGTAAGCTGCTCGCAACGTAATCAGGGGCGACTCTTTGCGTCTCCGGTTTTTTGCCTTTCGTCATTTTCGTTTATAATGATATGTATCTAGAGTGCACGCATAAGATTGCACTCTAGAGAAATCCGCCTTGAATATGCAGGAGCGCATCATGCTGCGAAAACTGATAATGTTAATGCTGATTGGGGTCGCGCTATGGCCGGCGCTGGTGGTATCGGCGGACGGCCACACGCCGACCGTCGCTATCTTGCGATTTGGCGCCTTGCCGTCGCTGGATATCACCGAGGGCGCCGTGCTGGATCTGTTGGAATCCTACGGCTACCTGACCACTGAAGAGAACCGCACCCTGGAAGAGCGGCGCAGCCATCAGGGCGGGCATGTCAATATCATCTGGGGCGATGCCGGCTTTGATTACCCTACCGTCTCCATCATGGTGGAAGATGCGCTCGATCAAGGCGCGGATGTACTGGTGACGCTGGGGACACCCGTCACGCTGGTGGCGGTCAACAGCACCTTCGATATGGAGGACCCGCCGGCAGTCTTGTTCACCGGCGTGCACAATCCCTACTTCGCCGGCATCGCGGACGCGTCATGCATCAAGCCGGCCCACGTCACCGGCTCGGAAGTCGAGACGTCGTATGAACATGTATTCGACGCCTTGCGCAAACAGAATCCTGACCTCGCGGTCATCGGCGCCATTTACGATACAGCGGCGGCCAGCGGCATTTATGGCGTCGACCGCATTACGGATCTCGCCGGCGAGATGGGGATTTCGGCGGAAGTAACGGGCGTCGCCGCGCTGTCGGATCTGCGCGCCGCCACTGATGGCCTGGTGCAAAAGGGCGCTGATGCCATTGTGCTGCCCGTCGACAGCCTCACGACGCAAGGTTTGCCGATCATTGTGACCATCGCCAATGAGAACGGCATTCCTGTGTTCCACCCCAGCCTGGGATCGATCTATTACGGCGCGACCATCGGCGCCGGCTTTTCGAGCTTCTATGATAACGGCGTCCGAGTCGGTATCATGCTTGCGGCCCATCTCAACGGCGACCTGGATGTCGCTTCCACCGCTATCTACGTCGCTACGGGAGACGCCCTGGGCATCAACCTGGATTCGGCCAAACTGCAAGGCGTTGAGGTGTCCAGCGAACTGATGCAAGAGGCCGATGTCGTATTGGAAGGCGGCGCGCCGACCCGGGTATCAACGCGCGTTTTGCAGAGCATCCGGCGCCGCGGTGTCGTCATTCCTATGGCGGACCGGCAAGAAGCCGATTCGGCCTTCCTGGCCGACCTGCAATGCACCGACGAGATGATCGCCGAGCAGCAGGCCGCTCTTGACGCCGCGGAGTAAGATTCAAGCTCGAAAACTGGTAAATGTAGGGGCGGCTCTTTGAGTCGCCCGTTCTACTTCAGCGCTCTCTAGCCAAAACGCCCCGCGATATAGTCGGCCGTCTCTTGCTGCGCCGGGCTTTCGAAGACTGTGGCTGTGGCATTGTATTCCACCAGCTCGCCCCAGCGCAGCTCGTGGCCGTCTTTCTCCGACTTGCGGATGTTCAGGAAGGCGGTGTAATCCGATGCGCGCTGCGCCTGCTGCATGTTGTGCGTCACGATGACGATCGTGTAATCGCGCTGCAATTCCCACATGAGCTCTTCAATGCGCTGGGTCGCGATGGGGTCGAGGGCGGAACAGGGCTCGTCCATCAGGATGACATCCGGCTCCACCGCGATGGTGCGCGCGATGCAGAGCCGCTGCTGCTGCCCGCCGGATAGCGCCAAGCCCGATTTGTTGAGCTCGCCGCTGACCTCGTCCCAGAGCGATGCGCCGCGCAAACTGTTCTCGACAATTTCATCCAGCAGGCGCTTCTTGTTGACGCCCAGCAAGCGCGGCCCATACGCCACATTGTCGTAGATGCTCTTGGGGAAGGGGTTCGGCTTCTGGAACACCATGCCGATGCGCCGCCGCACCTCCACTGGATCGACATGCTGATCGTATAGGTTCTTTCCGCGATAGATGATCTCGCCCTCGACGCGCGCGCCGGGCGTCAGCTCCAGCAGGCGGTTGATGCCGCGCAGCACCGTGCTCTTGCCGCAGCCAGAGGGCCCGATGAAGGCGGTGGTCTTGTGCTTGTGAATCGGCAAGCTGATATGGGCCACAGCGCGGAAGCTGCCGTAATAGAAGCTGCAATCGCGCAATTCCATCACCAGCTCTGTATCGACGTGTTCGCGGGATGGTGTTGCCATGTCTCAGTACCTTATGGAATAGCGGTTGCGGACGATGATGGCGGCCGCGTTCAGGGACAGCATCAGGGCCAGCAACACGATGATGGCGGCGGCGGCGATATCGGCGAATTGCCCCTGCGGGCGCGCCGTCCACTGGTAGATCTGAATCGGCAAGGCGGTGAATTGCGAGAAGGGGCTGCTCGGGTCCGTCACCAGAAAAGTCGCCGCGCCCACCACAATCAGTGGCGCTGTCTCGCCGACGGCCCGCGAGACCGAGAGAATCGTACCCGTCATGATGCCGGGCAGGGCGGCCGGAAGCACTTGGCGCCAGATCGTCTGCCAGCGCGTCGCGCCCAAGCCATACGATGCCTCGCGGATGGTATAGGGCACGGCGCGAATGGCCTCTTGCGCATTGATGATGATGATGGGCAAGATCAGCAGCACCAGCGTCAATCCGGCGCTGACCAAGGTGCGGCCCTTGGGCGCGAAGCTGTTGCTGCGCACGAGGCTGGCGATCAGTTGCTGGTAAGCCTCATCGCTGATTGGAGCGCCCTCCGCCAGCTCAAAGCGGTACGTGGCCCCGCGCGCTTCGATATCCCAGGCTTCAGCGGCGCGGACGGGCAGGGTATCAGCAGCAGTGCCCAGCGCATTCGCCAGCGCGTCCGACATTTCGCGCACATCGCTGTTGCCGAGCATGGTCAGGCTGGGCGTGCCGTAATGCAAGAAGACATCCACCAGGCGTTGCGCCGCCGCCGCACTGACAGCATCGGACTCGCTGACGAGGATGCCGCCTTGAAGGCTGATGTCGCCATCGAGGGCGGGCGCGATGCGTTCCACCACGCTTTCGACCGTGGGCAAATCCACGTTGTAGTGGAAGATCATGCCGCTGGAAAATGGCGCCAGCGCGCGCACAAACACCGCCAAGCCCAACATGCCGTAAATGATCGAGGGCACGCCGGCTAAATTGCGCACATTGGTCTCGATCAGCCGATTCACCCAGCCATGCCCGGCGTATTCTTCGAGATAGATGGCCGAGCCAACGCCCAGCGGCAGCGCCACCAGCACCACCAGCGCCATCAAGCCGACCGAACCGATCAGCGCCGTCCGCACCCCGGCCAGTGCCGGCACGCTGGACATCGGCTGGCTGAGGAAATCGCCATCCAGCCAGCTGTGGTAGCGGACGACTTCGACCTGCGCCTCATCAAGCCGCTCCTTCTTGATGTGGGCAGCCAGGACGGGTCCCTCGATTTGCGCTTTGATCGCCTCGAAATTGAATATCGTATCGTAGAGCGGGAAGCTGGCGATGATCTGCTGCTCGACGACTTCTTCGAGAACAAGATTGCGCAGCGTATGACGGTCGGCGTAAGCGGCCAGCAGCGCCGCCTGCCCCTCCGCGCTGAGGTTCTTGAGCAGTTGGCCCGCAATCGCCGGGTCGACATTGGGGTCGCCAACTATCTCGGCCACGGTGGCGCGCGTGAAGTCAGCCGCCGGCACTTGGCTGATGGTATCGCGAATCAGCACGCGCAGCCGCCCGCCCGCATGCTCGGCCAGGATCAGCGCCAGCTCGTCGCTGCTCAACGCCTCGAGCGGGCGCCCGTCCGTCAGCGCCTCCGGCTCGATGGTATTGACCACGCCAACCGTGCCGAAGGCTTGGTTGATGACATTGAGAAAGAGCGCGGCAAGCGCCAGCCCGGCGACCGCGATGGAGAGCCAGTTGAAAAGCTGCCCGATGCGCCCGCGCCGGCGCCGCGCTTGCAGGCCTCGCAGGTAGTCGGCTTCTTTGGGCATGTAGTGAACGCCGGCCTGCATGCGCCCATCGTTCATTAGTAGGCCTCGCGAAAGCGGCTGGCGATGGTGCGGCTGAGCGCGTTGAGCAGGAAGGTCATCAAGAACAGGGTCAAACCGATGGCGAAGATGCTGTTGTAGTCGATGGAATCGTAGCTGAGGTCGCCGCCGCTGATGCGGGCGATATGCCCGGTCATCGTCTCGGCCGAATCAAAGGGGTTGAAGCTGAAATTGGGGCCGGCGCCCGCCGCGATCGCCACGATCATCGTCTCGCCAATGGCCCGCGAGACCGCCACGATGAAAGAGGCCAATATGCCGGAGAGCGCTGCCGGCACGACCACCTTGGTCACCGTCTCCAGCTTGGTAGCGCCCAGGCCGTAAGACGCTTCGCGCAGCGCTTGGGGCACGGCGTGCAAGGCGTCTTCGCTCATCGAGCTGACGAGGGGGATGATCAAGATGCCGACCACCACGCCGGCCGAGGCTGTATTGTAGACGTTCACTACGTCCACGCCGAAGACGGCGCGCAGCAGCGGCGTCATGAAGGTCAGCGCGAAGTAGCCGTAGACGACCGTCGGTATACCGGCCAGGATTTCCAGCACCGGCTTGAGCGTGCCGCGCACCCTGGGCGATGCGTATTCGCTGAGGTAGATTGCCGCGCCCATGCCTAGCGGCAGCGCCACCAACATGGCGATGGTGCTCGTCATCAGCGTGGCGTTGATCAGCGGGATGACGCCAAATTCGCCTATCGCCGGTATCCAACTGGTATTGGTGAAGAACTCGACGAGCGTGGGCCGATCATCGTATTCCAGGGCGACGCCGGCGCTGTGCGGGGCGATGGTGTGCTCGCCGCGGGCGCCGCGCCGGACTTCCAGCCGCGGTGCATATCCGGCCTCGACGAATTGCTCGGCGATGCGCTCGGTCAGCGGGAACACCGTGGAACTGCCCGCGATCTTGAGCGCGCCCGCCACTTGCGCCGGCTCGACCGCCGGCCCGGTCGCGCCAGTCACGCGCGCCCATTCGTCCCGCGCGCCCTCAATGACGCCGTCCGCGGCCGGGAAGTAACCCACATCCGCAATCACATCGCCCGCATGGTCCATCAGGTAGCCGACGAAGTCCCGCGCCTGCGCCTGCTCCCGCATGATCTCGGCGCCGCTGTAGACGAACAGTGGCCGCGACAAGGCGTAGCTGCCGTCGGCGACGGTTTGCCGGGACGGCGCCACGCCATCAAGCGAGAGTAGATTGAGCTCGTCCCGGTTGGCCAGGTAGTACGGGTAGCCGAAGAAGCCGATGGCGTGGGGATTGCGGTGGATGCTGCCGGCAAGTTGGTTGTCATTCTCCGACATGATGGGCTCGGCCGCCAACATCGCCGCCGGGTCATCGGCCAGCACTTGCTCGACGAAGAAGTCATAGGTGCCGCTATCCGGCCCCGGGATCACCAACTGAATCGGCTCGTCGGGGAAGCCCGCCCGCACATCAGACCAGCGGGCCGCGCCGTTGAATATCTGCCGCAGCTCGGCAAAGCTCAAGGCGTCGATGAAGTCATTGTCCGCGCTGACGGTTATCGCCAAGGCGTCAGCGCCGACTTGAAAGCCGACCGGCGTGATGCCCACTTCAGCGCAAGCGTCAATTTCGCCCGGCTTGATGGGCCGGCTGGCGTTGATGATCTGCGGCCGCGCTTCGCCCGCTTCTATCAAGGCCACATCGCTGGCGCAAAAGCGCTTGAAGCCGCCGCCAGTGCCGTTCACCGCGATATTGACATGATTGTTCTGGAAGTCGATGACTTCCATGACTTCCTGGCCGATGCGGATGATGCCGCCCGGCCGCACGTTTTCCAGCGCCGCGCCCGCCTCGACGCGGAAGGAAGTTGTGTCTTCGCCCATGTCGGACAAGATGGCGCGATTGCTGTTGACCCATTGATCACGCGTGAAGAAGGCGATCGACTCATTGCCCAGAACGAGAATGATGCCGATAGTGGTGAATATGGATAGCAGGCCGCAGGCCAACAGGCAGGCCTGAATTGCCTTTTCGTGGAGCTTGAACTTGTGCCGCAGATCAAGGGGGCCGCGCTCGATCTGGACCCGGAGCTTTGTCAAACCGGGCTGCTCACGGTTGCGCATGGTCTTTTCTCACGTCAAGCGCCTGCACCTGATGGTCGTTTGGGCTGCTGCTTCAATCTTGCGCTGGCTGATCATAGCG
The DNA here is from genome assembly GCA_965208195.1 of Phototrophicaceae bacterium. GTDB lineage: Bacteria > Chloroflexota > Anaerolineae > Aggregatilineales > Phototrophicaceae > UBA6055. The sequence continues at coordinate 489,751 of CBDBOC010000003.1, forward strand.
CCGCACTTCGTAGTCTGAGAGGGATGGGGCCGCGAAATGTTTCCGTATCCCCCATTTGCGACTAGTCTCCGTTGCTATTCGCGTCCTGCAGCGCATCCATGCCGTTGGCGCCGCGCCAGGCGTCGATGGCGCCGCCAAAAGCGCTGGCGGAAGCCGGGAAGTAGCCGACATCGACGACTTCATCGTTGACATGCGTCAGGTAGAAGTTGATGAAGGCGTTGACCTGCGGCTTCTCCGCCATGATGCCGGCGTCGCTGTAGATGTAGAGCGGCCGCGCCAGCGGATAGCTGCCGTCATCGGTCGTCTCCGTATTCGCTTCAATGCCCTCAATGCTGAGGATGTTCAACGTATCTTGATTCTCGACGTAGTAGGCGTAGCCGAAGAAACCGACGGCGTAGGCGCTGCCAGTGATGCCTTGCACCAGGACGTTGTCATCTTCGGAGAGCTGCGGGTTGGCGCTCAGGACCGGCGCTTCGTCTTCGTCGAAGACTGCTTCCACGAAGAAATCGAAGGTGCCGCTGTCGGTGCCGGGGATGAAGCGCTGAATATTTTCAGCCGGCCACTCGGCGCGCACGTCCGACCAGGCCTCGGCGCTGCTGAAAATCGCGGCCAGTTCTTCCAGCGTCACATCGCTGATGAAGTCGTTCTCGGCTGAGACGGTCACGGCAAGGGCGTCGGTGCCGACGCGGAACTCGATCGGCTCGCGGCCGATGGCGTTGCAGGACTCGACTTCGCTGTCCTTGATGGCGCGCGAGGCGTTGCTGATGTCGGTCTCGCCTTCGACGCAGAAGCGCTCAAAGCCGGCGCCGGAGCCGATGGAGGCGATCGACGGCGGGGCGCCGCCCGCGTCCGTCCACAACTCGGCCATGCGTTCGCTCAGCGGGAAGACTGTTGAGCTGCCGGCGGTGATGATTTCGCCTTCGGTGTATTCCAGCGGGTCAACTTCCGGCAGCCCGTGGTCGTCCGCAGCAGCGGGCATCAGCAGCGAAACAAGCACCAATATCAAGGAAACAATACGGATGCGGTGCATGGGCGGGTCAGTCTCCTGTTACCCAATTGGACGTGAGATTCAGTTCATCCATGATGCAGCTTAGCTGGGCGCTGTTAACGTTGACGCGCGCCACGTTAATGAATGGCTATGGTCTGGTTAAGCGCTTCGGTAATCGCTGTAATTGCCCCTTTGCAGTTGAAAGGCGCGGGCCCGGCTTTTGACGCGCGGCTTTGTCCTATCCGCCAACAGACGATAGAATCAAGCAGCAGTTGCCGATTCGGAATGTGAACGATGGTCAAGTATTTTGTGCGCCGCCTGCTTCAAGCGATACCGACCTTTTTCGGCGTCACCATCTTGTCTTACTTGATTATCTTGTCCGCCCCGGGCGATCCCGTGGCCATGATCACCTGGGGCCCTGACCTCAACTCCGAAGCCAACGATGCCATGCGCCGGCAGCTGGGCCTGGATCAGCCGCCGCTCGTGCAATACGCTTACTGGCTGATCGGCAATGACTGGACGCTTATCGACTACGATGGCGATGGCGTGGGGGAGACGCCGGGCGACCGTTACGGCATCTTGCGCTTGGACTTTGGCACGTCTATCAAGAACAAGCGCCCGGTCATGCAGCAGATCGCAAAGCGTGTTCCGGCGACGTTGCGGCTGGGCGTGGCGGCGCTCACTATCGGCTTCTTGATGGGCGTTGTTCTTGGGGTGTTGGCGGCCGTCTTTCACCGCACCTGGGTTGATCAAGTCATTCGCATAATCTCGGTGGTGGGCAATGCAGTGCCGCAGTTCTGGCTTGGATTGCTGCTGATCATCATATTTGGCGTGCAGTTGGATCTGCTGCCGATCAGCGGCATGCAGAACATCACGCGCCGCGGCGGCTTCGATCTGGCGGATGCGCTGCGGCACATGATCCTGCCGGTATTCGTGCTCTCGCTGAACTGGATCGCCTTCCTCTCGCGCTTTACGCGGACGCAGATTCTCGAAGTCTTGCAGCAAGATTACGTGCGCACAGCCTATGCCAAGGGGCTGAACGAAAAGGTGATTTGGGTGCGCCACGCTTTGCGCAACGGCCTGCTGCCGGTGGCGACATTTCTGGGTCCCGCGATCGGCACAGTTTTGGCCGGCGCCGTCATCATTGAGCAGGTATTCGCCTGGCCCGGCATGGGCAAGCTGATCATTGACGCCGTTTTCGCCCGCGACTATCCGGTGGTGATGGGCTCGGTGGTCATCGCGTCGGTGATGTTCATCATCGGTGTGCTGCTCTCGGACGTTATGTACGTCATCCTGGACCCGCGCATTCGATTGGAGTAAGCCGCTGATGGCGAGCGATTCCAAGGTAGCCGATTTAGCCTCCGGCCTGTCGCAGCGACCGTCGCGTTCGTTTTGGCGCGACGCGCTCGCCTTTATCTTGCGCGACCGGCTGACGATCTTCGCCATCACGGTGCTGGTTGTATTCACATTGATAGCCGTCATCATGCCCGTCTTCTTCGAACGGGTCCTTGACCTGGACGTGAACAATACCAGCATTCCCAACCGCTTCAAGCAGCCCGGTGAAAGCGGCTATCCGCTGGGCACCGACCAGCTGGGGCGCGATCAGTTCTTGCGGCTGATTTACGGCGGCCGCGTCTCGCTAACCATCGCCTACCTGGCCAGCGTCATGACCGTCTTCATCGGCATCACGCTGGGCTTGCTGGCGGGCTATTACGGGCGCGGCATCGACGACCTCATCTCCTGGGCCGTCAACACGCTCAGCGCCATCCCGCCGCTCTTCCTGCTGCTGATCGCCTCAGCCGTGTGGGAGCCGTCGACCGAGGTGCTGGTCGTCGTGCTGGCGGCGCTGGGCTGGGTGGGGACGAGCCGGCTGGTGCGCGGCGAAGTGCTGTCGCTGAAGGAGCGCGATTACGTGCTGGCGGCGCGGGCTTTGGGCGCGTCGGACTTTCGCATTCTCATTTCGCACATTTTGCCCAACGTCTTCTCCATCGTCATGGTGACCATGACCATCATCGCCGGCAACTTAATCCTCATCGAATCTGGCTTGAGCTACCTCGGCGTCGGCATCCAGCCGCCAACGCCCACCTGGGGCAATATGCTCACGGATTCGCGCAGCTACTTCGTCAGCGGCGTGCATTTGGTTTTCACGCCCGGCATCATGATCATGATCACGGTGTTGTGCTTCTACCTGGTGGGCGATGGCCTGCGGGATGCGCTAGATCCGAGAAGGTATCAGCAGTAGCTTTTGCCGTGTGAGGCAAAATGCTAAACTTCGATAAGCCGCTGCGGAGTGGGAACCTGTCGCCGTGAACCTGAAGACATTCTGGCTGAACATCAGGCGCAGAATTCTGTTGCGTCGGTTTAGGTGTTTCGATATTGAATACCACGCGCAACATCTGGGCAAAGCCATGGCGGATGAGATAGACGAACACCAGCGTCAATATGAAAACAGAATGCTGCGCGAAGGCATCCAGAAAATCTGCGACAAGCACAACATCAGCCACAACGATTTGCGCCTCATAGAAGCGGAGCTAAACGAATACATCAATAGGTTGGTGAACAAGGCACACGATGAGCAGAAGCAGAAGCTCATGGTTCGTGAGTTCGTCGATACGCGCATTAAGGTCAAGCGGGCGGACACTCCGGGGGACAATGGCAATCTGGCAGCCAGCGAGCCGGAGGCCGAGTTGTAAAGCACCGGCTATTCAGCAATTCAAAAAACCGACATGCACGCGATCGCGGCTTGAATTTCATTATTGGTACAATCGAATGTGCGTACGGGCGAGCCGGTGGCTCGCCCCTACGTTGAACTGCGGTGGCGCGGACGAGCCAAGGCTCACCCCTACGTTGAACTGTGGTGGTGCGGGCGAGCCAAGGCTCGCCCCTACAGATGTGCTAATAAGCGGGTTTTGACACTACCCCTCAACCGTCCACTTGTGGATGTCGGCCGTGTAGCCGTAGAAGACCCAGAAGGGCGCGGGCTCAAAGCCGCCCACACGATTGTTGGCCGTCTGCCAGATATTGGGCACGAAGGACCAGTCGTATGCCAGGTCTTCATGCGCGATGCGCTGAATCTCGCGGTAGATCTCGCCGCGGGCCGCCGTATCGCAGCCGGGCACGGTGCGCGCCGCGTCGATCAGCGCGTCCACTTCCGGGTTGACGTATGACGCCAGGTTGTTGCCGCTGCCGGGCACATCTTGCCGGCTGTCGATCAGCGTCATGAAGTCGTTGGCATCGGGCGCGCCGCCGGTGCCGCCGCTATTGCTCATGGAGGTGGCGTCGTACATCTGGCCCAGGTAGATGTCGCTGATGTAGTTGGCCCATTCGACCTTCTCCAGCGTCACATCAAAGCCGATGTCCTTGAGTTGATCTTGCGCCACCAGCACGTGCGTCTCGAACATCAGCAGGATGTCGCTGTAGGAGATGGTGAATTCGAGGCGCTGGCCGTCTTTCTCGCGCACGCCATCGCCGTCCGAGTCGGTCCAGCCGGCGTCTTCCAGCAGCTGCATGGCGCCTTCGGGGTCATAGGCGTAGGGCGCGAGGTCGTGGTTGTAAGCCCAGCCAATGGCCGGGTTGACCGCGCCGATCAGCCGCGTGCCGCCCTGGTCGCCGCCCATCGTCGCCAGCACATCGCTCTTGTTGTAGCCGGTCGCCACCGCTTGGCGCACGGCCGGATCGCTGAAGATGGGGTGCGGCACTTGCTCGACCGCGTTGCCGTCTTCATCGTAGGCTGCCGCCGGATGTTCCGGATCGACCCAATTCATGGCGAAGAACTTGACCGACATCTGCGGGAAGATCTCCCATTGCAGGTTGCTGGTGTCTGCGATCTGCGTGAAGAGGTCGCCGTGCAGGTAGGTGTAATCCACCTCGCCCGCCTGGATCGATTGCAGCGCCACCGCCTGCTCTTTGATGTTGCGGTTGACCAGGTAGGGAGTGCCGACAGCGCCGCCCCACCAATCCGGATTGGCGTGGTAGGCCTGGTAAGCGTCCGGCGCCCATTCATCCAGAATGTAGGGCCCGCCGCTGATGCCGACCGGCTCGCTCGATACCATATTGGTTTCGAAGTCGCTAAAATCAGCCGCGAAGAGATGCGACGGCAAGAAGCGTACGCCGCCCAACTGACTGAAGGCCGCGCAATCAAGCTCCTTCAAGACGACTTCGTAGGTCTTGTCGTCCACGATCCGCACTTCCTCGACCGCCTGCACCTCGGTCTCCTGGATCGAAGCGACCACGTCCGACTGAATGGCGTCGATGACGAACTTCATATCGTGGGACGAGATCGGCATGCCATCGGACCAATTGGCGTCGTCGCGGATGTGGAAGGTGTAGGTCAAGCCGTCGTCGGATACTTCCCAGGTCGTCAGGCCGGGCACGGGCGCCGATGTGGCGGGGTCAATCTCGTAGGGCTTGGGCCAGAGCACGCTGAAGGCCTGGAACGAGGCGCCATCGCTGCTGAGCGCCGGGTTGAAGGTGCTGATATTGCCGAAGCCGCGGATGACGACGGTCTCGGCATCTTGCGCCAGCGCCAAGGCCACCGATAGCACCAGCAGCAATACCAACAAGAATTTGAAAAATCTCATGGGAATCTCCCCTCTAATTCAGTTGAATCTGACTGTACCGCTTGTACAGCCTGTGACTATAACAACTTTGCCGCCGGTTTACGAATAGTGGCGCAGCATCCACGCCTTTGCCACTGAGTACACCGAGCGAATCAGAATACATCGAGTTCGTTCTGCGATTGAACTTCTAGCCACGACTTGGCTCACACACGGTATGGATTCCACCGACATGCAAGTCTGTAGGGGCGAGACTTGTCTCGCCCTCCCGTCCCTCTCGGCTCCACCAAGGTCGAGTTCTGTAGGGCTTGTCCCCTGCTTAATCACGCGCATTCGGCAAAGGTCTACCCCCCTCAATCCCCCCGTATCAACGGAGGGAAGCTCGTCACGGACTAAAATGCCCCGCCGATTTTGCCGAATCAGCCAACTTTCGGAGCAAATGCTATTGAGTGCGCACGCACTGAGCTCCCCCTCTCTGATGATTCGGAGAGGGGGCCGGGGGGTGAGGTAGAAAAAGCGCGCAAATCGGACTCAGCCCCGGACAAGCCTTATAGGGACGAGACAGTGGCACGCCCACGCGGCCATCACGTGCGCAATCATTTTTGGCGCGATAAACTTGGAATACGCAGACCGCTGCAGCAGGAGCGCCAATGCCCAAGCCGAACATCCTCTACATCCACTCGCACGACACGGGCCGCTACCTCCAGCCCTACGGTCACGCTGTGCCCACGCCCAACTTGCAACGCCTGGCCGAGCGGGGCGTGCTATTCCGCCGCGCCTATTGCGCCGCGCCCACCTGCTCGCCCAGCCGCGCCGCCCTGCTGACCGGCCAAACGCCGCACAGCGCCGGCATGCTGGGGCTGGCCAATCGCGGCTTCGTCCTGGGCGATTTCGACCAGCACATCATCCACACGCTCAAGACCGCCGGCTACATTTCGGCGCTGGCAGGCATTCAGCATCTTACCAACGCGCAATTTCACCGCGGCGCTGAGGCGGTCGGCTACGATCACATCCTGACGACGGCCCACGCCGACGCCCACACCGCCGCGGCCGACTTCATCCGCTCGCGGCCGGGGCAGCCTTTCTGGCTGACTGTCGGCTTCTTCGAGACGCACCGCGAATTTCCCGCCGAGCACGATGTCAATCCGGCTTATGTGCAGCCGCCGGCGCTCTTCCCGGATACGCCCGGCACACGCCAGGACATGGCCAATTACATCGCGATGGCTCGCACCCTCGATGACAAGATCGGCTGTGTGCTGGCGGCGCTTGACGAAAGCGGACAGCGCGAGAACACACTGGTCATCTACACCACTGATCACGGGCTGGCATTCCCCGGAATGAAATGCAACCTAACCGATCATGGCATCGGCGTGGCGCTCATCATGCAGGGGCCGGCGCCATTCAGCGGCGGGCGCGCCATCGACGCCATGGTCAGCCACATCGACATCTTCCCCACACTCTGCGACCTGCTCGCACTCGAGCCGCCCTCTTGGCTGCAGGGCCGTTCCATGCTGCAGCTGCTGCGGGGCGAGGCTGATGCCATCCGCGACGAAGTCTTCGCCGAGGTCAGCTATCACGCCGCTTATGAGCCAAAGCGCGCCGTCCGCACCGAGCGCTACAAGTACATCCGCCGCTACGATAAGCGCGAATCGCCGGTGCTTTCCAATATAGATGATGGCTTGACCAAGAGCGAATTGGTCGCCGCCGGCTTCGGCGAGCTCGCGCCCGCTCCAGAACAGCTCTATGATACGCTGCTGGATCCGGCTGAGCGTATCAATCTTGTCGACAGCGCCGAACACGCCGATGTGCTGGCGGATCTGCGCGCCCGCCTCGAGCGTTGGATGCGCGAAACTGACGATCCGCTATTGCGCGGTCAGGTGCCGGCGCCGCCCGGGGCCGAGCTGAACGACCCCGATGGCGCCTCCCCGCGCGAGCCGACGAGGAGAATTGGCGGTTGCTGATGACGCTAGCTGTCGGAGACTTGGGCAGCAATGCATTCGCGGCCTGTTGACACTTATGCCACCGAGTTCACTGAGAGACGGCGAGGGACTGAGTGGGCGACCCATTCAGTCGCTGCTACATCGTTGTTCGCAGGAAACGACCGGTGCCGGCGCTGGCGACAATGAGATTCGGCCGCAATAGATCTGCGTAGCGCGCTACATGCCCATCAGACAATGCATTACTCGGTGTCCTCAAATTAACTCTGTGTCCTCGGTGGTGAAAGTGTGTAGACTTCGGCCAACGTGCTAATCACCCATGACAAAGGCGAGTACTCGTATGACCGATGTGCTGCAACACCAAATCGACTATTACAGCGCCCGCGCGCCCGAATACGATGACTGGTTCTACCGCCGCGACCGCTATGACTTGGGCGAAGCGCACACCCGCCAATGGGGGCGCGAGGTTGAGCAAGTCCGCGACCAACTTCATAGTCAGTCCGGCTTCGGCCACATCCTGGAATTGGCGCCGGGCACAGGCATCTGGACGCAAGAGCTGTTGCAGCTCGGCGAAGGCGTCACAGCCCTCGACGCCTCGCCCCAGATGATCGCCATCAATCGCGCCAAGCTGCGCTCCGACCGCGTCGATTACCGGCTGACCGACCTTTTCGCCTGGCAGCCACGACAACAATACGACATGGTGTTCTTCGGCTTCTGGCTCTCGCACGTGCCGGCGCAAAAGCTGGCGGGTTTCCTGGATACCGTTCGCGCCGCGCTGAAGCCGGGCGGGCGCCTCTTCTTCGTCGACTCGCAGCGCGTCGATGCCGCCAACCCGCACAGCGAAACCGATGAGCTCGGCGACGACCGGCAAATGCGCCTGCTCAAAGACGGACGCCGCTTCGACATCGTCAAAGTCTACTACGACCCCGCCCAGCTCAGCGCGACGCTGCGCCAGCATGGTTTCGACATTGAAGTAAGGGCGACGCCCACATTTTTCATCTACGCCGATGGCCGCCGTCCGCCGACGGATTGATCCAGCGCCGCCTGATACAAGGCGATGACTGCTTCCGCCACCTTGTCCCAGGTCTGCGCCAGAGCGTATTGCCGCCCGGCCGCGCCCATCCGCGCCGCCAGCGCCGGATCCTCCAGCAGGCTCAGCAGCGCCCGCGGCAGTTCATCGGCGATGCGCGCCTGTGACACGACGATGCCGCTGACGCCGGCGACGATGGCATCGGCCACGCCGCAGCCGTCCGTGCCCACCACCGCTGTGCCGGCCGCGCCCGCCTCCAGCAGCGCCAGGCCAAAGCCCTCGAACCAGGGGCCATCGTTGATCGCCGGCAAGGCGAATACATCCGCCGCCGCCAGCCAGGCGCGCTTGACGTCAGCATCGACGAAGCCCAGGATGCGCACGCAGTCGGCCAAGCCCAGCTCGGCGATCCGCCGCTGCACGCGCGCTGTATAGGCGCTGCCAAATTGCGGATTGCCCATGATCAGGCACTGCGCCTCGGGTAGGCGCTGCCGCACGGCCGCCATCGCCTCGACCAGTTGCAGCGTGCCCTTGCGCGGCTTGATCTCGCCCAGCGTCACCACCGTCGGTCCCCGCTTCTCCACCGGGCTTGCCTGCACTAGGTCGAGCTCCGCCGCGTCGAAGCCATTGTTGATCACTTGCGTTCGCGCGCCGGGGATTAGCTGGCGCGCCACAGCCGCCGTGTGCCGGCTGACGCAGATCAGCCGCGCCCGCGCGAAAGCCCGCCGATACAGTGCGCCCACCGGGAAGCGTCGCAACCGCGGCAAGTTGACGTAGCTGCCGTGCGCCGTCACGAAGAGCGGCCGGCCGGCGGCCGTCAACTGCGCCAAGATGGCATAAGGCTCGGCCGTGGCGTGCACAATATCGCAGTGCCGCAGTATGCGCCGGGCGCGCGGCGTCAGCCATAGGGTCTTCAGAAATGTGTGTTTGTCCGGGGGTGTTACTGTCGGCAGCAGGGGGTTTGTCTCAAAGTCTACCGGCTTGCTATTGCGGGCGCAGACCACGCTGATGTCGACGCCATGCGCCCGCAGCGCGCGTGTCAAATACAAGCTGTAGGCCGCCCAACCGTTGCTCGCGCTCAGCTCGGGCGTGAGCAGTCCAATCCGCATGAGACCGCCGCGCCGGGGTTAGGCTTCGTTGGTATCCGTCGTCTGCTCCGCTGGCTCAGCCGCTGCCAGCCGCGCCCGCCAAGCCAGCACCGCGCCGGAGTCCTCCGCCGGCACCTCACTATGGAAGTCTTCCTGCGTGCCGATGCGCATCACCGCCAGCAGCAAGGCAACATTTATCAGGATAATTACGACCATGACCGCGATCGCCATCGCCGCCCTCCAGTCTGTCCAACGCTAACCACTTCCATTATGTCGGACGATGCCGCGCAATGCCAGATGGCTTTCTCGATAACAGTGGCGAAGGATCTACACTTTTACCACCGAGGACTCCGAGAGAAAAAGAGTACACAGAGGCACTTATGTGGTTAGTGGCGCAGGTCACGACTTGGCGCATACCATCCATTGAACTCGCGACAGTACGCATTTGTAGGGACAACCCCTAGGTCGCGCTTTCTGACAGCATGTAGACACTCGCGCGGCGATGCCACCGCCCACGCAAAATCCCTTGCACTCGCCAATGTATATCTCGCTCCCCGTCTAATCCTGTAGGGGCGAGACTTGTCTCGCCCTCCCGTCCCTCGCGACCCCAACAGCATCGAGTTTTGTGGGGCAGACTCTGTGTGTCGCCCACCCGCTCGCAACGTAAACTGAGGCGAGCCACCGGCACGTCCGTACGCCGATAGGGCTTCGGATGATAAGGGCGCCGTCGGTTCACCCATCCACATGTAGGGATTCAGATGGCGCGCGCGAGAGCCGCTGCGGACCGGTCTTCCACTTACGAATCAGCGCGCTCGGTGGTAAAACGTACGGGCAGCGCCCATTGTACGGCGCAATTTCCGGCGGACGAAAGGCTGCATCCATGCTTAATTCCCCCGATCTCAGCGCCGAGGCGCCCTGGAAACGACGCTTCCGCGCGCCCTCGATCCCCTGGTCACGCCGAGCCTCGCTGAACCCGTGCCGCGGCCTTGTCTGCAGCAACAAAGACGGCGTCTATCAACTTTACGTCTGGGACACCGAAAGCGGCTGCCTCACCCAATTGACGCATCAGCCGACTGGCGTTGCGCGCGGCGCCATCTCCGCTGATGGCGATTTCGTCTACTACTTGCGCGACAGCCGCGGCGACGAGCTGGGTCACTACGTCCGCCAGCCAATCGAAGGCGGCCCGGCCGAGGACATCACGCCCGATCTGCCGGATTACGCCTCGCATCACATCGCCGAGTGCGCCTCCGGCAATGCGCAGGGTTTCGCCGCCGTCTACGACAACCACTTCCACATGATCGTGCATGACCGCCGTCATTCGGCGCCGGTCTTCGATCTAGCCAAGCCCAGCTTGTCGGGCGGGCCCTTGCTCTCGTACGATGGCGAGTTGGCCGTCATCGCCTCCAGCGAGAAGACCGGCATCGCCGAATACGCGCTGGAAGCCTGGGATGTGCGCGGTGGCGAGCTGATTGGCGAGCTCTGGGATGGCGCGGGCAGCGGCGCCGACCCCGGCGGATTCGCGCCGATCGCGGGCGATTTTCGCTTCGCCGGTTCCTCCAACGTCAGCGGTCACCATCGTCCCTTCATCTGGCAGCCGCTGACTGGCGAGCGTCATGATATCCAGTCCGAGCTTTTCGCCGGCGATGTCACTGTCTGGGATTGGTCGCCCGATGGCGCCCGCTTGCTGCTGCATCAAGTCGACAGCGCCCAGCACGCCCTGCTGATTTACGACATCGCCGCCGACCGGGCCTGGAAACTGGACGCGCCGCCCGGCGTGCCATCGCGCGGCAGCGGATTTCGTGACGATGGCGCCCTCGAAGTCCACTTGGCTTCATCAACCGCGCCGGCCCGTTTGCTCGAACTCGACGCCGCCACCGGCGACCTCCGCCGCAACCTTATCAACCTCGATGTCGACTTGCCAAAGAGCGCGCCCTGGCGCTCGGTGACTTACCCGTCCGGCGATGGCACGCCAATCCAGGCCTGGCTGGCCACGCCGCCCGGCGATGGACCCTGGCCCGCCATCGTGCACACCCACGGCGGCCCCACGGCGGTGCAAGCCGACAACTGGTCGCCGCCGGCGCAAGCCTGGCTCGATCACGGCTTCGCCTTCTTCAGCCTCAACTACCGCGGCTCAACGACCTTCGGCTACGACTTTCAGCATGCCATCGACGGCAACCTGGGCGACCTTGAGGTGCGGGATATCGCCGCCGGCGTCCGCTGGCTGATTGATGAACGCATCGCCCAGCCCGAGGCCATACTCAAGACCGGCGGCTCCTACGGCGGTTATCTGACGCTGCAATCGCTGGGGAAGGAACCGGGGCTATGGGCGGGCGGTATGGCGATCGTCGCCATCGCCGATTGGACGCTGATGTATGAAGATCAGGCCGATACCCTGCGCGCTTATCAACGCAGCATTTTCGGCGGCACGCCCGAAGAAAAGCCGGAAGCCCACTGCAAGGCCTCGCCGATCAGCTATGCCGCTGAGGTCGAGGCGCCCTTGCTCGTGATTCAGGGCGAGAACGACACGCGCTGCCCGGCGCGGCAGATGCGGGTATACGAGGAGCGCCTCAAGGCATTGGGCAAGTCCATCGATGTGCAGTGGTTTGACGCCGGCCATGGCTCGCTCGAAATCGACGAGCAAATCGCTCAGCAAGAGTTGATGCTGCGCTTTGCGTATCAGGTGTTAGCTAGAGCAGAGCGAACTGACCATGCTACTGATGAATCGGATCGATGGTCTAAGTTTGCTCGCTCGTCACGATAGAGGCGGCATGAAATATGCCCGGCAGCTACTTCCGGGTTAGAGTCGACCGAAGTTCCATTTCGAGCGCAACTAGGGCCCATGTCACCGAGAGCAAGTTGAAATGCGCCATTGAGTCTAGGCCAGCCAGGCCAACATACCGGCTGATCTGATCGAATGCATAGCGAGGAGCGCAATCAAATCCCACATCTTAGGAAGGCGGCAGGCCTTTCGTTTGCGGCTGGTTTACCTGGTGGTCCGGCAATGGCGCTGCCACCATCCCAGCGGATACCACGCAATTCATATGGCACGCAATTGTGCTGGCGCAGAAACTGGCTTATCTTGTATGGCTGGCCCGATCTTGATGGAAGACGATACTCCCGACGAAGAAACCGAGTTTCGCATGTATCCTGCTTTGGGCTCAATGCTGGGAGTTCGAGGCGCTCAGCGCTCCAAATCATTGGCGGGAAGTTCGCCACGGAGGTCAGTCTTAGACTTCCGCAGGCAGCACTCACGAAGAACCGCCTACTACCCAGTATTCAAAGAGGTGCTCAAGTGGTTTGGCATCAAGCTGACCAAACAGTCATTCGCCGATGGTGTGGCAAGAGTTGTTCCCATAGTTGCTGGTGGATTCGGTGCTGGAATCACGACAATTACGCTTAGGCCAAAGGATGGCAATTGAAGAACCATCTCAAAGTCACTTGCGATATGCAACGGGATTCACGCAGTGATCCACCCTCACTACTGAGCGATTGACCTTACAGGATTGACAGGATGAGGCATGACCAATCCCCCGCCCAAGCCTTCGCGCCCATTCTGGCGTCATGACCGTGCCGCTGCAGCCCTTCGGCGATGAGCGCGGCCGCTTCATGGAGACCTTCCGCGCCGAGTGGTTCCCCGGCGTCGACTGGACGCGCACCCAATCCAACCGCAGCGACAGCAGCGCCGGCGTCTTGCGCGGCTTGCATTATCACTTTGAGCAGGTCGATTATTGGTGCCCGGTCCGCGGCGAGATCCGCGTCGGCTTGGTTGATCTGCGGCGCTCATCGCCCACCTACCTGGCTTCGGCCACGCTCGACATGGGCGGGGAGGCGCTGCTGGGCTTGTTCATCCCCGAGGGCGTGGCGCATGGCTTCGCCGCCTTGACCGACTGCACGCTGATCTACATCGTCAACAATTATTACGCTGGCGGCGCTGATGAATTCGGCATCGCCTGGGATGACCCGCAAGCGAAGATCGACTGGGGCATCGCGCAGCCGGCGCTCTCGGCGCGCGACCTTAACAATCCGCGCATCGCCGACATTCCGCCCGACGCGCAGCCAGAATGATGTGCAGCATGTGGGAAAGGCCCCTCCCTCTTTATGGGGGAGGGGTTTGGGGTGGGGGCGTTACACCGCAATCCCGCTGTGCCGGGCGACGGTCAATTCCTTCATGCGGTCGAAGACGTTCACGCCCAGCTGATGGTAAACATCCAGCAGATCCACCAGCACCCAGTTTTCGCGGATTAGCCCGGCCTCGCAGCGCCAGAAGTCGAGGCTGCGCATGGTGAGCTGCTGGCCCGCCGGCGCGATGCCCAGCCAGCCATCGCCGCTGAGGGTCATCGTCATGCCCGGCCAGGCGGTGAAGCCGACATAATCGCCATCGCCAAATGTGATGCCCTTGCCGAGGAAGGCATCGCGGTCGGGCATGGCCTTCAAAAAGGGAATCTGATGCCAGTGACGGAAGCCGGAGATGCGCCGCATGGAGCCGATACCCGCCGGCCCATACCACATCATCTTCGGGTGCCAGTAACGGTCAAGTTCCATCGCTGCCACGCCTTCTTCGCTGCGCTTCAATGCTGTCAGCATGGCCCGCACCAGCGCCACGCTCCGTTGCGCCCTCGCCTCGTCGTAAGGCGCTGCAATGACGCCGTCATTCGTCGCCGGGCCCGGTACAACCCATTCCGGCGCCAATCCCGGCGACATCGGCCAGGCGCCCGCTTGCAGCATCACCTGCGGGATATCCCACAGCGCTTGCATCTCGACGATGAGGTCGTCTTCGAGGCGAAAGAACTCGTGATAGCGCATGGCCAGCAGATGCTGCGTCGGCGGGATGCCCAGCCATGGATTCTCGAACACGCCAAGATAGTGCCCGGCGCAGCCGACCCACTTGGCGCCCTGCGATTCGCCGGCCATGACGATGAAATCGCGCCGCTCCAGATCCGGCACCGCGGCCAGCAGCGGCGCGTAGGCCGCCTCGTAAAGGCCGTCGCCGCCGGTCAGCGTTTCCAGCGGATGCGCCAGCTGCACCAGGCAGTCGGCCGCGAAAATTTCGCCCAATTGCCTGCGCAGACGGCCCGCATCACAATCGTAGAGCGCCGCCCGCAGTTCCTTGATGCGCTCTTTGTTGCGGTTATGTATTGACGTGGTCATAGTTCCGGCTCCGCCTTTGTTTGTGCGCTCAGTAAGTCCAAGTTAGTCATGCGAAAAAGCGAATCTTGTAGGGGCGACCAAGCTGCCGCTGCGACTTGTGGTTTCGGGCAGCTTACCCCACCCCCGGCCCCTCCCCGACGAGTCAGGGAGGGGAGCAATACACTGCGTTATGCAAGGTATTTTGCGTGGGCGGTGGCATTGCCGGGCCTGTGTCTACAGTGCCGAACCAACCAGTCGGCGTCTATCGCCTCCTGCTGCCGATATTGATGGCGCAGACGGCCGAAAACATCGACGCCCATCTGCAGCAATATATGCGGCACATCAATCGGGATCCAGTTCTCCACGATGGTCTCGTCATCGCAGCGGTAGAAGTCCATCACCCGCATCTTGATGCGCCGCGCCGTCGGCCCCAAGCCGAAGAGCTCGCCGCCGGTATGCGTGGCGCGCAGGTAGCCCCAGCCACCGGTGACGGCGAAATGGCCATCGCCGATGCGGATGAAATGCCCTTGCGGCGAACCCCCGCGGTCGGGGAAGGCCACCAGGAAGGGGATTTGGTGATAGTCCTCAAAGCCGCGCAAGCCGCGCGTACTGCCGATGCCGGCGGGCCCGTACCACATGAAGTTGCGATGCCAGTGCCGCGCCTGCTCCATCTGATCCAGGACGGCCCGCGTCGGCGGCGCCCCGCTGTACTGACCCAGGGCGCGGTGCATCTTGAGGATGGTCTCGATGGTGCGCTGCGAACGCGCCTCGTCTTGCGGCGTCAGCACGACCCCGTCCAGCGTCCGCGGCGGCGGCCAGCGCATCTCGCAGCCCAGGCTGGGCGAAAGCGGCCAATAGCCCGCCTGCCGCATCAGGTCGAGGAAGTCGAGAAAGATATAACTTTGGACGATGACGCCATCGCGCACTTCATGGCCCTCGCAATAACGCAGGCAGACAACGCCGCGCGTGGCCGGGATGCCCAGCAGATCGCGCTCAAAGCTGCCCATATAGTGGCCCATGCAAGCCACCCAGTCGGCTTCGCGATAGCGCCCGCCGGCCACAAAATGCTCGCGCCGTTCCATATCCGGCAATGCCCGCCGCAGCGGACGCCACAGCTGCGCCAACCCGGCGTCAATCCCGCTCAGTTCGTTGATGGGATGCGTCACGTGCAGCGCGATATCGGCCGCGAAGCCGTCGTTGGCGACCTCCGGCCGGCGCTCGGCCGGCGCTTCCGCCAGCGTCCGCATGATTTCCATCACCCGCCGCTTATTGGCGATATTGCGCCGCTGATCTATCGGGCTGAATTGAAATGAGGTGGTGAAGTATTTGCTATCTGTTGCCGACATTGGCAGTGGTCCCATCCTGGACAAGACAAGCGTTGACGGCTCTCGGACCGCCTGTGCCTCAAGCGTAGATTTGCTTCAGCAGGGCGAATTCGTCGAAACGCGTGAATTCTTCGCGGATCAAGCCGTCTATGATCAGGTGGTGGCTGACGCCGAGGAGGCGTATGGGATTGCCGGTCGGCTCGCCATAGACGCCGTAGCCAGTATGCGTGCCGCGCAGCGTCCAGCGCGTCGCCACGCGATAGCCGTCGGCGGCGTTGCCGATATGGCAGAAGTGATCGCAATGGAGCGCCAAATCGGGGAAGGGCGAAAGCAGCGACAGCACAAAGGCCTGCAGCTCGTTGACGCCTTTGAAGGCGCGCCGCGATGGCCCGTCAAATACGAAATTCTCGGCATAGAAGTCGCGCGCTTTGTTCAGCAGCCGCCAATTCCAGATTTCGTGGAACATCTGCCCGATGAAGGCTTGCGGGTCGAAGTGATCAGTCTCTGGCGCGTCCCACTTCGGCGGCGGATACTGGCCGATGCCGCGCTCAATATCGCCGGCGATCTGCAGCGACTGGCCCTGGTCGCGCGCTTTGGCCGCCTGCTCCCTGGCTGTCGCCACCGGGTCCAAACCCAGCTGCATCACCAGCGTCAGCTCATCGCGCACGATCCATTCTTCCACCACCATATTGCGCTTGCAGAAACAATCGGCCACGCCGCTGTAACGCACGCGCTTGCCTGTCGGCGGCCCATACTCGGTCCAGCCGCGATTTGTGCCTTCGTGCGTCAAGCGATGCGACGAATACAAGCCGACCACATCGTCCCCGCCCCAGATGACATCATCGCCGTACAAACGCCGATCGGGGAAAGCCGCCAGCGCGGCGATCGTGCCGGCGAAGACAGCCTCCCGCCCGTAAATCAGGCCGCTCGAGGTGTGAATCTTGATCGTGTTGGCGTAATAATCGTATAGCTTGCCGATGCCCTTCTCTTCCCAGATCTCGTGGGTTATGCCAATTATCCAGTCGACGAAATCCTTGTAGCGCGGGTCGAAGCCGGCCATGGGCTGCGCCCGCTCGCCCGGCGCCTTGTCCATGAATTGGATGTCCAGTTTCTGCTGCATCGTCAAGCGCGACTTCTGGTCATCGCCCGCCGTAATTTGGATTTCGCTCTTCGTCGGCTCATTTGGCATCGCTGCGCCTACTTCCTCGCTTGGTCCGTCGTGGTTTCGCATGCGAGCCAAGCCTATCACGTCCCGCCTCCAATTTCAAAAGCCGCGCGTGGGATGAGCCGCCGGCGCCCCTACGCAAGGCCGATAAACGCGAAGGACCTTCATTCGCGTGACCTCCCCGGCTTCTAAGTAGAACCAAGTTAATCATGCGAATCACGTCTAAACATGTGAATCGTGTCGGGGCGAGCCACCGGCTCGCCCGTACGCACGGCGGGTGAATCCGGAAACAAGCTCGAGCGGCATTGGATGTCGCGTCATGAGTGGATCGTCATCGGTGGCCAGTATGCGCATCGTTATCCAGCCGCCAGCGCCCAATCCAGCGCCGCCAGGGCATGCAGCCGCGTCGTGTCATAACTCGGCAGGGGGCTGTCGCCGGGTTTGATCAACAAGCCGATTTCCGTGCAGCCCAGGATGACGGATTCCGCGCCGACCGCTTGCAACGCAGCGATCACGTCCTGATATTGCCGCCGCGATGTGTCACGGATTTGGCCGCGCACCAATTCGTCATATATGATGCGATGCACAAGCTCGCGCCCGGCCGCGTCAGGAATCAGCACATCCAGGCCGAAACGCTGCTCCATGCGCCCGCGATAGAAGTCGCCCTCCATGGTGAAGCGCGTGCCCAGCAGGCCGACGTGGCGCCGGCCATCAGCCAGGAGCGGCTGCGCTGTCGTATCGGCGATGTGCAGCAGGGGCAGCTCCACCGCCGCCTCGATATCGCCCGCCAGGCGGTGCATGGTATTGCTGCAGATGACGAGGCAATCGGCGCCGGCCCGCCGCAGCCGCTCGGCAGCGTCGATCATGCGCGCGCCCGCCGCCGCCCAATCGCCAGCCGCCTGCAGCGCTTCAATCTCGCCGAAATCGAAGGAGAACATCAGGCAGCGCGCCGAATGCACGCCGCCCAGCCGCCTCTGCGCCTCTTGATTGATGATGCGGTAATATTCGACGCTGGACTCCCAACTCAGCCCGCCGATCAAGCCGATCGTCTTCATAGCGTCTCGCTCGCTTCCAGGCGCGCCAGCCGGTGCCGGGCGATGTCATGCCGTGTCTCGCCGCGCTGCGCCAGATCCGCCATGACCTCGCCCACCACGCTGGCCAGCTTGAAGCCGTGCCCGCTGAAGCCGGCGGCGATCGACACTTGCGGCGCGCCCGGCACGGTGTCCAGCACAAAATGCTCGTCGGCGGTATTGGTGAACATGCACACGGCCATGTTCAGCGTCTCGCCCGCGCCATCAGGCAGGTAGCGCTCGGCGAAGGCGCGCAGCAGAGCTTCGTCTTCGGGGTAGACGCCGCGGTCAACCGTATCCGGATCGCAGATTTCGTGTCGATGATGCCAGCGCCCGAACTTCATGCCGGGTGTGTTGCCCGCCGGGTTGAATTCCGGGAATCCGTAAAAGCGACCTTCGTCGAGCTCGCCATTCCAGACGGGAAAGCGCTCCGGCGTGAACCATTCGGGCCGCTTGGGCCGCAGCCAGATCAGCACCTGCCGCTCGGGCACAGCCGCGCCCGCCAGCACCGGCGCCAGCTTATAAGCCCAGGCGCCGCCACTGATGATCAGCTTCTCGCAGGTGTAGCTGGCCGCGTCCGTGCGCACGCGAACGCGCTCATCGGCCAGAATGTCCCAGCCCAGAACGCGCTCACCGGTGTGCAGCGCCGCGCCACGCTTGACGGCCAAATCCGCGTGAGCCTGCACGCATAGCTCGGGGATCAGCAAGCCCCCCTGCGGCTGAAACAGCGCCATCGTGCCCGCCGGCAGGCGATAGCCGGGGAAGCGCCGCTGCAACTCAACGCTATCCAGCACCTCATGCGCCAGGTCGTTTTCCTGGCAACTGCGCAAACTGCCGCCGAAGACGTCGCCATCAGCCGGGCCCATATCGATGCTGCCGGTCTGAAAGAAGAGCTGCTGGCCGAATTCGCGCTCCAGCTCGTCCCAGAGCGCGTAAGCCCGCCGCAGCAGGGGCACGTAAGATGGGTCTTCATAGTAAGCCAGCCTGATGATGCGCGTCAGGCCATGCGACGAGCCCATGTCGTGCGGGATGCTGAATTGCTCGATGCCCAGCGCCTTGACGCCGCGCTTGGCCAGGTGGTATAGCGTTGCGCTGCCCATGCCGCCGATGCCGATGACGATGGCGTCGTAATGTTGAGTCATAGTGAGTTTTTCGTCAAATCTCCGCCGATTGAGACAAGCGTAGCAGCGACTCGGCGAGGCGCCCGCGGCCGCCTATCGAATGTACGCATCGGGCGAGCGCGCCGTCTCGCCCTGGAAAACTGTGAAATGTGCGGGTGTCGGATTCTGCGTGAACCAGGTTGTGACTTTCGGGCGCGCTTTCAACCGTTCTCGATGCACTCTTTTTCCCTCGTTGTCCTCGGTGGTAAAGTGTCGCAAATTCGCCTGAGGCGAAATCAAGCGCAGCCGCCCGCCACATCCACCAGCCACAAGCCGCCGTCGACGCCGTTGGCCGCCAGCGCCAGCTTAGTGCCATCGGGCGAAAGCCAGGTCCAGGCGCGCGACTCCCGCGTCAAGCGCGTGACATTTGACCATATGGAAGGGAACGCGCAAAGAGCCAATCCCTTCGACGATGGCCATGGAAAGCTTGACTGAAGTCAGAATAATTTGTAGCATTTGCCTATACGTAGCTATGGAGAGTGCCGTAATGTCTAAAGGCGATCCAAAGCCAGCGCAGGCGCATACGGCGGAGGCGCGTGAATTGACCGCTGAAGAGCAAGAACTCATCGAGAGCCTGCATCGCAGCTTCCAGCAGGCGGCGCGCGGCGAATACAGACCCGTTGAAGAGTTCTTGGATGAATTGCGCCGAGAATGCAACCCGGTTGACAATGAATATTGTATCGACGAGTGAATTTGAGGCTCTGACAAGGAAGATCCGCAGGACCTATCGCCTTGTCGATCAGGACATTGCAGTTTTCAGCGCCGTGCTGAAAGATGGCGTTCGCCCGCAAGATACTAGACTGCAAAACATGGGCGGCATGGAAATATATAAGGCTCGGCTGCCCAACACTTCCGCCAGAGCAGGCACGCGCGGCGGCTGTAGGGTGGTCTACCGTGTCAAGGAAGATACGGTTATCCTCTTGTTGCTGATTTGGGCGAAGTCGCGCGCCGTCGACATCCCAGACGCTGAAATCCGTCGCGTGGCAAGCCAGTACTGAGCCGCCTCTAAGCACAGTCTCCCGCCACATCCACCAGCCACAAGCCGCCGTCGACGCCGTTGGCCGCCAGCGCCAGCTTAGTGCCATCCGGCGAGAGCCAGGTCCAGGCGCGCGACTCGCGGGTCAGGCGCAGGGGCAGCGGGCTGATTGTCGAAAGCGCTCGCGAGCCGCGGCCGAAGCACTGCAGGGTCGGCGAGCCGTCGACATCGCGCACGACGAAGATGCTCGTCCGCGTCACCAGCGGCGCCGGATAATTGTTGCCTGGAGTCTCCGCTGCGAAGAGCAACTCGCTGGCGCCATAGATGTGCTGCCAATAATAGCCGTTCACGCCATCGGTTTCGCGGCCCACCACCGCGGCATAGCCATCCGGCGCCGGCCCGGGCACAATCGACGAGGGCGGCAAGTCATCCAGCCAGTCGGAGAGCATCTGCCCTTCGACATTGGCGGTGAAATAGTAGACCGGCTCACCGTACGAACCGTAATAGTAGGCCAGGAAAACGCCCGGATTGCGCGCCCACAAGAAGCCTCGCAGGCTGTGGCGGTGCAGCTCGCGGTGGATCAAGCGGCGGTAGGAGCCATCCGGCTCGGCCGAGTATATCGAGTGCAAGTCATTCTGATAGACGACGCGCCTCGCCGTGGGCGGGTAGGTCAAGCGGGAACTGTAGTAGAGCGCCGGGTTCTGCTCGCCCGCTTGCGTGACCAGGGTGACATCCGCCAGCGCCAGCATCTCCGGCGTGACCAGATGCGCATCGGGATGCGCAATCGCAGTGTGCGTGCCCGCGCTGATGTCAAAGCGCCGCCAGTCAAGCTCGGTGAAGACGGCGCTATCGCAGCCAACGCCGTATATCAGCGTCTGATCATCCGGCCACTCCAGCATGACGACTTCGGCGTCGCTGATGCGCGCCACGCCGGGCGCTGCAGTCGGCGCGACGGTCTCTAGTGTTATGGGCTGCGCGTCGACGTCCAGCGTAACCCGCGCCACCTCGCCATCAGCGAAGAGCTCGAATGGCGCGCTGAATGCCTGGCTGCGGCCGGGTGGCAGCGCATAGTTCAGCAGAGCCGTGCCGCAGGCGTCGACCAAGTAGCCGAAGCCCTCGCCGATCACGTTGTCGTCGGCGGCGAAAGCTTCCACGTAAATGTTGATGTTGCTGTAGGCCTCGGCGCCGTAGTTGAAGAGCGCGCCGGTGACGACCGGCATCGTGCCGCCGAAGCCATCGGGCTGGGTTGTGGTGCGCGTGTCGGTCAAGCTGAGCGCGGGTTCGTCTTGCGCCATTGCAACAAATGCAAGCCCAAGTAGTAGAGCTATGGTGACTAGCGATGAGCCCATTACTTTCCTCTTAAATCGTCAAGTCACCGGCCGATTCGCAGAAGATCTGCAGTACTTTGCCATGGTCTGCGCGGTGCTCGCGGGCACGGCTTGCTCTTTGCGGCGCGTTGTATCGCGGGGAGCGGGAGCCTGAGGACGTGGTTGCGCATGGAAACATGTATAAAATGAAGTCAAATGGCAACCACCGTGCAATATCCTCAATCGTCGCGCCGCGGCAACTGAATCTGCGGGTCATCTGGTGGCTCGATTTGTTTCTGTGTGGCGGGAGATTCTTTCGCACGTGATGGGAGCAGATTCATGCCGAATTTGAAGCCGCGCGCAGCAATTCTGATGACCACTCCCCGATTCGAGACGCCGGCGGCCAGAAGAAGAGCCACGCCAGACAGGAATAAGCAATACGTCAATACCTGCGCTGCCGGTATACATCAACACAAACCCGCAGATAACTGCGACTAGAATGATGACTTGGTAGGGCGTGAAGTGCATTTAGGCGCGGCGCACCGAATACACCACGATAAACACAAATGTCAAGTATGCAAGGACGTCCCGCGCAGAGTGCCCCTTCTGCGCGCACAAGATTGCAAAGAACACTGAGAGAATCGAGATAAACAGGATGAACCTGGGGCCAATGCCCCGCTCATCAACTGATGTATTTAGCGACGCGCTGGTATTCATGCTCATACCTAGGCTAACCTGCATATATCATACCATAAGTCCGCATTGCATCAAATGGGCAAGCGAGGCCAGTCCACGATCGTGGCGCGTACCCCACTGCAACCACGCGTGTTGCTTCACGCGCCCGGGAAGCGGATGACGGGCGTCTTGCCTAGTCGCCCGCCATCTCATGTTTTCGCGAACGGCCAGATTACTCGCTGGCGCCGATCATGCCCTCCAGCAGTTGCGGCAGGAACCAGATATCAAGCAAGGTCACCGGTTCCATGTCGCCGGCCAGCGCAGTGCCGTCCTGCAAGTTCATCGGGCCGTGCCACAAGAACATCTCGCCCGCGTGCATGGGGTCGGTCTGGAAATCATGGATTTCTTGCGCGAAGGCTTTCAGTGTCTCGCGGTGTTCCATGCCCAGGCCATCGCCGTAGACGTAGCCGCCGACGCTGTAATCAGCATCGGTGTAGAAGCCGTCATCCGTGATCTCGTCCCATTTCGGCTCCCACCACAGCCATTCCTGGGTCCAGGTGCCGTCGACCACGCGGTTGACGACATCGAGATATGCCGGGCCCCAATTGTAGTAGGCGGCGCCCAGGCAGGCTTCCGGCGCTTCCGAGCAGCCGTTGACGTTGCCGTAGGGTACGCCGTAGCTGGTATCGCCCTCGGCCATGTATTGGCCCGATACGGTGATGGCTTCGGTGGTGTCAATGCCGGAGATGATGACATCGGCGCCGCCATCGAGGAAGCCGGTGGCCACCTCAGTCGGGTCCAGCGTCACGCCCGGGATATTGAACCAGAAGCCAATCCAGACGACCTCAAAGGTGATGTCATCGGCCATCATGTCATCGCGGTAATTTTCGGCGCAGTAGCGCGCGCCCAGGTAGCTCGAGGCCGCCAGACGCCGCGTTTCGGGATTGATGAGCGCGCCGAGGTAGCCGATATGGCCTGACTCGCTGGCCAGCGCCGCGGCACAGCCGGCGATCATGCGCGGCAATTCCATGTAGGTGTTGAAGTTGCCCACATTCGGCGGCGGCAACTCGGGCAATTCGTGCATGAGCGCGTGCTCGCCCTCGACCACGCTGCTAGACTGAATGGCGTTGCTGCCCGTGATGTTGATGAAAGTCACATCAGGGAAGGCGGCTGCGACAACGTTGGTGTCTTCTTCAAAGCTGTCGGAGGTGGTGAAGATGATACTGGCGCGCTCATCAACCATTAGTTCGACGACGTCCATCAGGGTGGTTTCCGGCGAATCAGCCGGGTTCAGACTCTCAAATTCAAGTATGGTCGCGCCAGTATGCGCCGCCACATACTCACCCGCTTCGTGATGAGACGTGCTCCAGCCGCGGTCATCATTGGGGCCGACCAGCACGACGCCCACCACCAAATCGTCCTGCGCCATCGCGGGCGCCGCCACCAACGCCACCAACGCAAGAACCATGAACAAGATTGGCGATCTGCGGAACATAAAGTCCTCCAGTCAATTGAAAGTGCCAAACGATCGTGTGGCGAGACCGCCACGCCCATGAGTATAACAGATTAGGCGCGCGCTGGCATAAATCCGCTTGTAGCGGCTCTGTTGATTGTCGGTTGTGGCGGGCCGCTGCAGCGCGTTCGGTCGCTGGCCTGGCAATGGCCTCGTCGCCATGCGCGGCCATGCCTTGGCTCGCGAGACGATTTTGTCGCGCGTCGTGCCGGAGGCGCTCATTGGCAGTTATGCGCTTGCGGGAGAGCGGGCGTCACAGACGTCGGTAGCGGGCGATGACCATTTCGCGGCGGATGCGGATGAGGGCGTCGCCTCCGCTCAATGCCATCAACGATGCCACGCGCCGCGGCAGGGCAGGCGGCATCACGCTGCGGCGCAAGCGCGAGGCGAATTCATGCAGATCGTCCAGGCTATCCAAGTCTGTGACGTAGTCAAAGCGCTCACGGTGCTCCAGGCGAAACAGGCCAGCGTCTAGCGCCTGCCGCAGCTTCTCGTCGGCCAGCAACTTCTCGTCGGCGTTTTCCGACGAGTCAATCTCGCCCACTGGCGCGACGCCGCCCGCCATCTCCAGTACAACTCGCCGATTGCGTGCGGTCGGCCGCAGGTCAATCAACGCACCGCCCGGCGCCAGCGCCCGACGCGCCTCTTTCAGGGCATGGACCATGCCCTCGGCTTCAATTCATCACAACGAGAGCGAGAATATCGCCTGGGTGAAGCTCCCGTCACGGAAGGGCAGGGCGGTCCCGCTCGCCGCTGCAATTTGCATCAGGCCAGATGTGGAGCCCTTTGAAGCTGGCGCAAATCCACTTGGCAAATCAATGCCCACCACGGCTTCAGCGCGGGCCGCGTACTTGCGTGTCAAGCGCCCATCGCCACAACCAATCTCGAGTATGCGGGCGATCGCGCGCGGAAGCATATCGAGCAGGTAGCCGCTCTCTTGCCCGGTGGTGTCGCCGCGAATTGCCATCGCCCCTCAGCGCCGGCTTAGCCGCAAGCGCCGCGTCGAAAGACAACGTCGATATGGACCCAGCCGACTTCGTCAAAGTACTCGACATGGAACCAGTCGCCGTCGCGGTCAATGGCGATCAAGTGCGTCCGAAACGGGAGCTCCCAAATGACGTCATGTTCGAGACCCGCTCCCGACCGCAGGTTCACAATGTCGCCGGTCGTCAAGCGGCAGTCGATCAATCCCCAGATACTTGGCGCTGGTTGATCTCCGCTGCTTGCCGGCTCGGCTGATTCGTCCCTTGCAGGCAGTCTCAACGCGGGCAGGAACACCCGGCTTCCGCTGACGAGCCCGGCGCATTCGGGGCTCGCTGCCAGGAAGAGGCCGCTTGCCCAGCCCATCTGGCCATCGTATTGCACCATGAACCAGTCGCCGGATCTTGCTGTAGCGCGCAATCGCGTGCCACCGGGCATGGCGTCCAGGCGCATGAAGTAGACACTGGGACCGGCGCGAAGGCTGAGATTGGCGGTGGTGGCCACGCCACAGCTTTGGACGGTGGCTGTTTCAACTGAATCTGAGACCGGCGTCTCTTCAGTGGGGCTGAGCTCGGCCTGGGGTTCGCCGTCTTGCATTAGAATCACTGTGCCGGGACGATCAATCCGCGTGCAGGTCATGCCGTTAACGCCCGACGGCGCCAGGTTTGATGCCGCGCGCGGGGATGTAGCCGCGTCGAGAAACTTCAGCTGACCATGCATGTGAAAGCAGACTTGCATATCGGCCGGGATGGCGCCAAATACATCCACCGCTTCGAGGACGCCCTGCTGGATTAGCGCGGGCAGGGCGACGCCAGCCGCGCCGACTTGCTTGCACTGTGTGAATTGGCCGTATCCACTGACAGTGATGTCAGGCGGCAGGTGCGGGCAGGTAACGGCCAGCGGCTTCCCTTTCGGTATCTTAGGCTTCGGTGGCGCCGCGTCCGTTCGGCCCGATACTTGCAGAAAGTTAGTGCTGGGCCCTGGCGGGGGCCAATCCACAAATATCGTATACCTGGTATTGGCGCTTAGACCCTTGATGGTGAAAGAAGTGCCTGACGTGCGGCCGGCATGTCGCTCATCGCCATTCTCAGAGCGGTAGTTGATGCCGTAGGCATCTATCCCCGGCGCGCCACTCCAAGTCACCGTTATCGAGTTTTGCGTGGTCGATTTAACGCGTAAATTGCCGGGCGCGCTTTGCGCCAGTGTCAAGAATGCGCTTGCGAATAGCGCGAAAATCAGGAGTAAGTGAGCGCCCGCTTTCATGTTAGCCGTACAAAGAACCTTACTCATAGCAAACCATACATATTTGTTTTCGCATACTTATGTATATTGTACTACGATTCGCAGAATCGATGTCAAGTTTTCTAATGGACAGCCCCATCCGTGCTGGAATTGGTTATAGTTGGCTATGAAATTGGATGATGCCGGATATGGGCTCGAATTTCCTGCGCCATGCCTACCCCCAAGCTTGGCCTTAGTCTGCATCGCGAAAGCGAAATCCCGCTGTATCGGCAGCTGATCAACCAGTTGAGTCGGCAGATTGAAAGCGGCGCGCTACCGGCGGGCGCCCGCCTGCCTGCCAGCCGCTCGCTCGCGCGACAGCTGGGCATCAGCCGCATCAGCGTGGTGAACGCCTATGCCGAGCTGCGCAGCGCCGGTTTGCTGAGCGCCCACGCCGGCCGCGGCACTTTCGTCGCGAGCCAGCAGGCAACGGCCCGTCAGGAACCGGCCCGAGCGGCGCCAGCGGGCGCCTATCGCGCGGGAGCCATGCGGCGCATGATGCGCTTGGCGCGGCGGCCGGGCGTCATCGATTTCAGCGGCGGTTCGCCACCGACCGAGTTCTTCCCGGTGCGTTATCTGCAAGACGCCATCAATCACGTCATCGAGCGCGATGGCGCCGATGCGCTGTCCTACGAAGTCAGCGAAGGCTACCTGCCGCTGCGCAGCGCCGTGCGCGATTACGTGCGGGCTATCGGCATCAATTGCCGCGTCGAAGACGTGCTCATCACCGGCGGCGCTCAACAGGCCATTGACCTGGTGCTGCAATCGCTGATGAGCCCGGGCGAGACCCTGCTGACCGCCGACCCGACCTACCTCGGCATCATCGACATCGCGCAGGCGCGCCGCGTGCACACTCACGGCGTGCCGATTGATGACGATGGCATCCGCATTGACGCGCTGGAAAACGCCGTGGCTGACGTGAAGCCGCGCCTGATCTACGTCATGCCCAGCTACCAGAATCCTACAGGCCACCTGATGCCGCTGCACCGGCGCCGTCAGCTCGTGCGCTTGGCCGCCAGCCATGGCGTGCCCGTGCTGGAAGACGAGGTCTACCGCGAGTTTCGCTTCGATGGCGACGAGCTGCCGCCGCTCAAAGCCTTTGATGAGCACGACATCGTCATCCACACCAACGCCTTCACCAAGGTGCTGCTGCCCGGCATCCGCATCGGTTATCTCATCGCCGGCGGCGCCCACTATGAGCGGCTGGTGCGCGTCAAGCAAGCGGCCGATATTTCCACCTCGGGCTTGAACCAGCGCACCATTCACCTGCTGCTGGAGCGGGGCGTTATCGCCAGCCAGCTGGAGCGCAACCGTATTGAGCTGCGCCGCCGTCGCGTGGCCGCCCTGGCCGCGGCGCAGCGTTACTTGCCGTCGGGTTCGCGTTGGACGACGCCACTGGGCGGGCTCTTCTTGTGGGTGGAACTGCCGGCAGCGGGGCCCAGCGCGGCTGAGACCTTCATCGCGGCCATCCAGCGGGATGTAGCCTTTGCCGTCGGCGGGCTGTTTTACACTGGCGGGGGCGGGAGCCACGCGCTGCGGTTGAATTACGGCACGCATCGGCCGGCGGTGATCGACGAGGGCTTCCGGCGCATCGGCGCGGCCTGGGCGGCGCTGGTGACGGAGTATGACGGCGTCGAGCGGCGGGCGGTGTTGTAGGGATTGGCCAAAGCTACTCGCAGGGCGCCATGGCGGAGGCTCCACACGCTTACCACCGAGGACGCCGAGGGAAAAAGAGGACACCGAGTCATTTTGACAGTATGGCGCAGCGCCTCTAAACTGGAGCGGATCACCTAGGAGACACAACATGGTTGCGACCGCCGATATCCGCTTCAAACGCATCAAGCGGGAGGTAGAGAACCTGCATGACACGCGGGACGAGACGCTGGACAAGGTGGACAGCCTCGGGGCCGCGATTCTGGGGCTGAATGACACTGTTGTCGCGAACCATGAGTGGAGCCAGCGCGAGTTCGCGGAATTGCACGAAAAGCTGGACGCCATCATCAAGCACCTGGACGTGCCTTACAAGCCCGTGGGCATCATCGAGGGGTGAGGCGGCGGGGGATTTCACCGGCCAGTACACCGAGTATTCTCACCACTACGGCGCGAAGAGCTAGAGAGTTGATACGTTATTCAAAATTGTGACTCTTCGAAAATCCCAATGAAGTGTCTCCATAGACATTCGGCAGCCTTTTCTGGTGCACATATTCGACAATCGTCGTGTCGACTAAACATTCTCAAGCCAAGCGAAAACTCCAATGCTAGGTTTCCGTCGAGTTCGGTGGCTCGGGCGAGTTCATTGTATGAGTTCATGTTGAAACTGAGCATTCTTCCAGTTGCCTCAGAATAAGCAATACCATGCATTCCAAGGTTGTTGCTGATCCAGATACGCAACTCTGCTTTATGTTGCCGTGGAGAAATACTTGACATTGGAATCGTGTGTTTGACTCGTCTCGAATTCTGGTTTGTATTCGAGTGTCAGAATTCTGAAATTCGCTAAGAGCGCGACCGAAATAGTCACGAAATTGCTTTAGAGCCTCATAGAGGAAATCCTCCTTTTCCATGTCCGTAAATTCGCGCTTGATTCTTGGTATTGGACATTTGTGTCTGCAAGCTAGGTGAGATTCCTATCGGCCCTCCACCCAGCCTTTGCCAATTTGACGGTATCTGGCTAGGGTTCATTGGCTCTGGATTCGTGAGCGCACGGGTCAATTTTGCACCAGCTACCGGTGTGTCATCAAATAAAACGTACTGGATTGTGTCAATTGGATACGGAATCTCAATGTCCGGCGTGAGCACAACGGTCACTATTGGTTTCTGCGATAATGCTGCATGCTGCAATTCCTTCAGGCACCATTCAGACTGCAAAGAGTATTCCGTAATCACGAAGAGGAATATTTCACAACGGTCTATCTCGAATTGAATTTGGCCACTCCAATCTCTCCCGCCGTGGAGATCATAAACGAATTGCCAGCTCCTTTGTCCGCCATGCCTCAAAATCTCTTCAAGCTTGGAGACGCTTTCTTTATCTTCTTTTGCATAGCTGATGAAGATGTTCAAGCGGCAACTCTCCTATCAATATCGCCTTCTGATATTCCAATACATATGTTCGTATGTCAAGCTAATTCTCTGTGTCTCTGTGGCCAAATCCTACCCCCGCAGCAGCAGATTCACCACGCCCATGCCCGCCTGCAGACGCGCCGTCTCCCGCTCGACCAGGGCCGCGTCGCCCCAATCGCGCAGGCCGCCGCCCGGCTCAATCGCCTGCACGCGCTTGAAACCCAACCCGCGCGCTTCCGCCAAGGCCTCGGCCGGCTCATGCCCGAAAGCCGCCAGCGCCGCCGGGTTGTACTCCATGATCAGCGCCAGCTGCGGCGAGGCCGCGATCAGTCGTTTCATGCCGCGCAGGGCCGCTAGCTCCGCGCCCTCGATGTCCATCTTGACCAGGTCGACGCGCTGCACGCCCAGCTCAGCCAGGCAGTCGTCGATGGCCGCTGTGCGCACGTGGTAGCGCCGCATTTCGAAGCCGGCGTCATGCCGCGGCGCCACATCGCCCGTGCCCATCTGCGCCCGCTGCTGATCAGCCAGGGCCTCGTCATAATGCAGCGACCCGCTGGCCGACATCATCAGATAATCGTAGAGCTCGGCGCTGCCGGCCGCCTCAGCCGCGGCGATTTGCAGGGCTGTCACATTGGGCAGGTCAGCCGTATTGCGCTTCAAGGCCTGATGCGTGGCCGGGTGCGGCTCAAAGGCGATGACGCGCCCGGCCGGGCCAGTGAGTTCCGCCAGCTGCCGCGTGAAGTAGCCGACGTGGGCGCCGACATCCAGCGCGACCATGCCCGGCTTCACCAATTGGCGCAGCAGTTGCCGCGTCTCGCGCTCGTGCTGCCGCGTCAGCAGCTCCAGGCGGAACCAGAACGGGTCTTCGTTAACTGTCTCGAAATTGGTGGCGCGCTCCAGGCCCGGCAGCAGGGTAGTTTCCAGCAGGCGGTGCAGCGCGCTATGCGCCGGCCGTATGCGTTTCACCGTCTTGCGGTAGAGCCAGAGGCTGGAATCCAGAAGGCGCATGGGCGTGGGATCGGTTGGGCAATGGCGCTAAGGCTAAACGAGCGGCGTGGGGCGGTCAATCCTGAATGGCCACCGGCGCTGCCGCCTCATCAATGCACTGCGGGTCGGCTTCGATATCGCTCAAGCCTTGCAGGATATTGCTCACGGTGGTGGCATCGGCCTCGACCTCGCGCGCCAGATCCAATGACTCGCGCAGCAGCGACCAGCCCAGCGTGCAATCGCCCAGGTAATAGTGGGACAGCCCCAGGCGATAGCGGCAGGACAGATCGTAGAAGCCCTCGTCATGTTGCAGGCAGGCGGCGAAGGCGTCGGCCGATTGCTCAAATTGCCGCGCGCGGTAGTGCAGCAGGCCCAGTTGAAATTGCGCTTCGGCATCGGCCGGCTGATTGGCGACTGAGTCTTCGCAGAAGCCGAGGGCCCGCGCGAATTCACCCACTTTGCGATAAGCCAGGCAGAGCCGCAGCATCGCCCGGCTGTTGCGCGCGTCCAGCGAGAGAATGCGATTGTAGAGGTCGATGGCGCTCTGGTCTTCATCCCGCGCCAGGTACAAGCCGGCCAGCTCGAAGTGGATGGGCAAGTAGCTCGGGCGCAGCTCCAGCGCGCGCTGCAAATACCGCTCGGCGTCATCGTAAGAGCCGACCGACTGCAGCGCATAGGCGTAGGCGCGCACGACTTCGGCGTCATCCGGGTTGATGGACAGGCCGCGTTCGCCGGCTTCGAGGCCGTCAGCCCAGCGCTGGGCATCGACGTAGGCGCGCGCCAGCACAGCGTAGAGCGGCGTGAAGCGGGGGTTGGCTTCAAGGCCGGAAAGGGCGACGGGGATGGCGGCGGTGGGCTGGCCCGCCCAGGTGAGCGCGGCCGCCTTCAGGCTGAAACCGCGGGCGTCGCGGGCGTCTATGTCGGTGATGGCGTCGCCCAGCGCCTCTGCGGCTTGCGTCCGCCCCAGCTCAATCAGCACGCGGCCATGCTCGTAGAGGTAGCCGATGTTGTTGGGGCGTTCGGCGGCGGCTTGGGCCAGCAGTGGCTCGGCCGTGGCGAACTCGCCCGCCTGGAAGTTTTCGGCAGCGCGGCGCGCCAGCTCGTTGGGGGAGGGTGTCGCGGTGGGCGGCGTCCGGCTCAGGCCAGCGACCATGCCCGCGAGCGCGTCCCACTGCCACAAAATGGCGAGCCCCAGCAGCAGCCCGAGCGCGGCGGCGATGATCATGTTGCGCAGGGGATGGCGCTTGGGCTGGCGGAAGAATGGCCGCGAGTAATCCCGCCGGATCTTCAAGCCGCGTGCCTCCTAGATGCCGCCGATCGGCGTCGGCGGGATGGGCGTCGGCGGGATGGGCGTCGGCAGACGTTCGCTTTCAAAGCCCGGGCAATTGGCGCGGATATCACGCAAGCCGGTATTGATGATATCGATGACGCTCTGCTCGGTTGTGTAGCTGAAGGCGTCAAGCAGCGTGTCCCAGCCGCGGCGGCAATCCCCCAGAAAGTAGTAGGCCAAGCCACGGATGTAGTAGCATTCCACCGCGCTCGAACCCAGCTGGACGCAGCGCTCGAGCGATTCGACGGCCGTTTCGTAATTGCGTCGGTTGTATTGCAGCTGGCCGAGGAATTGCCAAGCCGGCGCGAATTCCGGGTTGATCTCGGTGGCGATTTCGCAGAACTCGGTGCCGGCCTGGAATTCGCCGACCTCGGCATAGGTCTGGCAGATGCGCAAATAGGCTTTAGCGTTGTCCGGCTCCAACTCGAGGATGCGGCGGTAGATGCCCACAGCCATTTCCTCAAAGTCGCGCAGGCTGTAGACGCCCGCCAGCTCAAAATAGGGCGCGGTGAGATTGGGGTTGATGGCCACAGCTTGTTCCAGGGCGCCGATGGCCTGGTCGTAGCGTCCGGTGTAGATCAGCGGGTAGGAGATCGCGCGATGGGCGAAGGCGTCCAGCGGGTCCAGCTCGGTGGCCCGGTAACCGCGCTGCAAACCCTCAGCATAGCGCCCGATCTGCGTATAGGCGACGGCCAGCACCGCATGCAAGGGGGCGAAATCGGTATTGTACTCCAGGCCCGAGACGGCAAGCGGGATGGCGGCGCCCGGATCGCTCCACATGAGGGCGCGGGCTTTCAGGGCGTAGCCGCGCGCATCGGCCGGCGCTGCTTCAATGGCCCGGTCGCCCAGGGCGGCGGCTTCGGCAAAGCGGTCCAACTCAATCAGCACTTTACCGTATTCGTACAAGTAATCCACATCATCGGGACGCTGCGTAGCGGCCAAAGCGAACTCCGCGCCCGCTGCCTCCAGCTGGCCCTCAAGGTAGGCGTTGATGCCGCGCATGGCGTATTCGTTGGCGGGGAGCGTCGCCGTCGGCCGTGGCGTGCCCAGGAATTCGTAGACGGAAAGCTCGACTTCGTCACTGAATGCCAGCGCCAGCGCGACCATGCCCATGATCGCAAGCGCCAAGGTCGTGACCGAAAGCAGCAGCGGCAGGCCGCGCAAGCCCCGCCGGCGTCGGCTGAAGAAGGGCTTGCGATAGTTGCGCTTGATCTGACGATAGGGTTTCATCTTGGGCGCTCCGGAACCCGGGCGCCTCTTATTTTAACACATCGCGGAAGCGGCCCCGGCGGGGTGTATAATGGCACGGGCCTCGCCTATGAGAGAAGGAGCGCCATGAGCAACCAGATCGAATGGGCTAAACAGATCGCTGCTATCGCCAAGACTGGCCTGCATTACAAGAAGAATCCCTACGACGAAGAACGCTACGAGAATTTGCTTGCCATCGCAGCCGAGATGTTGGCGGTGGCAGCCGGGGCTGATGCGTCTGCCGTTGAGTTAATCCTGGCCGCGGACGATGGCTACATCACGCCCAAGGTGGATGTTCGGGGCGCCGTGTTCCGGGCGGGCAAAATCTTGCTGGTGCGAGAAGCGATTGATGGCCTGTGGACCTTGCCGGGCGGCTGGGCCGATGTCGGCGATGCGCCGTCGGCGGCAGTTGAGCGCGAAATCCGCGAAGAGAGCGGTTACGAAGCGAAGGCGATCAAGCTATTGGCGCTGGAAGACCGCAAGCGGCGTCATCCGCCGTCGATCAACGAAGTTTACAAGGTGGCCTTTCTGTGTGAACTGACCGGCGGCCAGGCCCGCACCAGCGCCGAGACCACCGCCGTCGCCTGGTTCGGCGAAGAAGAGATCCCGCCGCTGTCGCTCGGCCGGGTGACTGCGGGGCAGATACGCCGTTGGTTCAAGCATCAGCGACAGCCCGACTTGCCCACAGAATTCGACTAGGCCAGCGCCATGCTGCAACAGTTCATCGCGCCCGCTGTGAGCTTCGGCCTGAGCGCCGCGGTCATCCCCGGACCATTGATCGCCTACCTGGTCAACACCACCTTGACGCAGGGCTGGCGGCGGGCGTTGCTGGTCTTGCTGGCGCCGCTCATCACCGACGCGCCGATCATTTTCCTGATGACCTTCATGCTAGGCCAGCTGCCGGCGGCGGCTCTGCGCCTGATTCAAGCTGGCGGCGGCGTGCTGCTGCTCTTCATCGCCTGGGGCGCCTATAAGCAGTATCGCGCTGATGCCCTGAAGATGTTCCAGGACGCGCCCAAACGCAATGAAGAATATAGCGCGCGCCGCGTCCTTCTTACTGCGATATTGATGAACTTCCTCAGCCCGGGACCCTGGCTGTTTTGGGGCACAGTGAACGGACCCCTGCTGCTGCGGGCGCTGGAGTTATCGCCCGGGCATGCGCTGGCCTTTCTGCTCAGCTTTTACGGCGTTTTCCTGCTGGGGCTGGCCGGCTGGATCGCCGTCTTTCATCAAGCGCGCCGCGTCCGCCTGGAACGCCTTCGCTTCGTCTTGCTGGCGACGGTGCTGCTGCTGCTCTGGTTCGGCATCGGCCTGGTGATGGCAGCCGTCAGCCTTGAGCGCTATCAGCCCCTGGTTGTCGCGCTCGTGATCGCCCTGGAGGCGCTGCGCAGGCGCGGGGCGCAGCGGTCAAGCTCGACGGCGCCCGGCGAGAGTGTTCCTTGCTAGATCAAAGCCAGGATGCGCGCCGGGCCGCCGGAGCCCTCTTCATATCGCGGTATACCGCAAATGATGGAGGCATCCGCGCCCTTGATGGCTGCCAGATTGGCCACATTCTCGATGCCGAGCAAGCCGGCGCCCAGGATGATGTAGTGGGTGTCGAAGGTGGCCGAGGGGCCGTGATCAATGCTGAGCGTATCGACGCCGATGCCGTGAATGGCGCGCTGGCCGACCAGCCATTCTGAGGCTTCGGCGCTGAAGCCGGGGAAGTGCAAGCCGGTGTCATCGCCGAGGAAGGCCGGCGTGCCGATATGATGCTCCCAGCCGGAGTACATCATGACGAAGGCGCCCTCGGGGATGTCGCCATTTTCCAGCTCCCAGGCTTGCAGGTCGGCGACGGTGACCATGGTATCGCGGTCGTCTTCGGCACGGGCGGCGATGTCGATCACCACGGCCGGGCCCAGCAACATTTCCACTGGATAGGTGTCGGTGCGCAAGCCATCGGCGATGAAGTGCCCGGGGAAGTCCATGTGCGTGCCGGTGTGCTCGGCGAAGTTCCAACGCTGGATGTAGTAGCCGTCGTTTTCGACCGTGACCAGCGTTTCGCGCGCGGCTTGCGGGCCGCCGGGGAAAACGGGAAAATCGGTGGTGAAGGCGTGGCTGAGATCAACCAGACCGCCCCCGTGCATATCGGCGCGGGCGGTTTGCGGCGTCATGGCGGCGCCGGCGGCCAGGATGCTGCCGATCTTGAGAAAACCGCGGCGGCTTACGCTGGGCAAGCCCTCGGTCTCGACGCGTTGACGAACGGTTTGCGCTACCTGTGCGTGACACATAATCAACCTCCTGTTGCTGTCTTAAGAGTAATAGGCGAAAGGGCATTTTGACTAATTCTAGCCGCAAAGCGGTGGAATTCCAAAAATTTGGCGCAGATGCTACGTTGCGGCGAACTACTGCGCCAGAGACATGGCCAGCGCGGCCGGGCGAAACACGTTGACAAGCGCCTGGAATCGCGCTAGCGTTGATCAAAAGAATGTAAGCTCAGCACTAATGATACAAAGTATCATTTACTTAGGGTGGTGATGGAGACGCGGCGCTTCCACATCGGCAATATGGACTGTCCTGGCTGCGCGCGGGAAGTTGAGAGCGGTGTCGGCAAGCTGGACGGCGTTCACATGGCGCGCGTCGACTACGCCAGCGGCAGCCTTGTCCTGCTGGGCGAGGCGGAATTCGCTCGGATCCAGGAGCGGGTTGAGGCGCTGGGCAAGACCATCACGCGTGAAGAAGACGCGCCGCGTGCTGGCGCCTTGGAGAGCCGACGGGCTGGTCTGGCCGGCTTTTGGCACTACTTGGGGGGCAGTCCGGCGGGCCGCTTCGCCATTGCGGGCGGCGTCTTGTTGGCGCTGGCGATCATCAGCGAAGTGCTGCAGCTGCTGCCGGAGAACGTGACAGATTTCGTCTACATCGGCGCGATGCTGCTGGCGCTGAAGCCGATCGCCGTCAGCGGCCTCAATGCACTGCGCGTCAGCCGCGCATTCAACATCAACCTGCTGATGACGATAGCGGGCCTTGGCGCGCTCGTCTTGGGCGAATTTCTGGAAGCCGCTACAGTGATCTTCCTGTTTGCCATCGGCGAGGCGCTGGAAGGCTATACGGCGGCGCGGGCGCGGGACAGCCTGAGCGCGCTGTTGGCGATGAAACCGCCGACGGCCTTGCGTGTCACCGGCGCTGACGCTGAAGTTGTGCCGGTGGAGGCGCTGCAGGTGGGCGATCGGATTCGCGTCTTGCCCGGCGAGCGCATCCCCATGGACGGCGAAGTCGCCGCCGGGAAGAGCACGGTTGATCAGGCGCACATCACTGGCGAGAGCCTGCCCAGCGTCAAGGCGCCGGGCGCCGCTGTGTACGCCGGTTCGATAAATGGCGCCGGGGCGCTCGAAGTCGTCGTCAGCCGCCTGGCGCAAGACAATACGCTGAGCCGCATCATCGCGCTGCTGGTCGAATCGCAAGCGCGGCGCGCGCCCAGTCAACGGCAGATTGATCGTTTCGCCAACATCTATACGCCGGCAGTGGCTTTGGGGGCCCTGGCGGTCGCGGTCATTCCGCCACTCTTTTTCGGCGGCGCTTTCTGGGAATCGGCCGCTGGCCACGGCTGGCTCTACCGCGCGCTTTCGATGCTGGTGATCGCTTGCCCCTGCGCTCTGGTCATCAGCACGCCGGTGACGGTGATCAGCGCCATCACAGCGGCGGCCCGGCGCGGCGTCTTGATCAAGGGCGGCGGCCCGCTGGAGGCGCTGGCGGGCGCGCGCGTCATCGCTTTTGACAAGACTGGCACGCTGACGGGCGGCGAGCTGCGCATCGCGGCGACCTATACTGATGCCTGCGCCGATGGGCCGGATTGCGAGCCTTGCAACAAGTTGATAGCGCTGGCGGCGACCTTGGAAGCGCAGAGCACGCACCCCTTCGCCAAAGCTATCGTCAGCGCGGCTGAGGAGCGGGGCTTGGCGCTTAGCGCGGCGACGCAGGTGGAGGCCATTGCTGGGCAGGGCCTGCGGGGCGATGTCGAGGGCAAGCGTGTGATCATCGGCAGCCACAATTATTTTGACGCCAATTTCGCCCATTCGTCACAGCTCTGCGCGCGGGCGGCGGCGGTTGAAGCAGCCGGGCGGAGCGCCGTTTTGGTGCATGATGGAGCGGCGGTGCGCGGGCTGATCGCGCTGGCGGATGCGCCGCGAGAGGAAAGCCGGGCTGTCGTCGCGGAGCTCGGGGAAATGGGCCTCGGCGCGGTGATGCTGAGCGGTGACAATAATGTGGTGGCGCACTCCGTCGCGGCGCAGGTGGGCGTCGATCGCTTCTATGGCGAATTGCTGCCGGAAGACAAGGTGCGCGCGGTGGAAGCGCTGGCGGCGCGTGAGGGCGCTGTCGCGATGGTCGGCGATGGCATCAACGACACGCCGGCCCTGGCGCAGGCCTCAGTAGGAATTGCGATGGGCGGCGCTGGCAGCGCTCAGGCGATGGAGACGGCGGACGTGGTCTTGCTGGCGCCGGGCTTGCGCCAATTGCCGGCGGCCATCAGACGAGCGCGCTTCGCCCGGCGGCTGATTCGCCAGAATATCGCGCTGGCCCTGGGCTTGAAGGCGGTCTTCTTGCTCTTGGCGCTGACGGGCAATGTGAGCATGCTGGCGGCGGTCTTCGCCGATATGGGCATGTCGCTGGCGGTGACGCTGAACGGCATGCGGGCGTTGCGTCGGTGAGTTAGCTGCCGAAGTCGCGTTCGAGCACCTCCTCAAAGAACTGCTTGACCAAACTGGCCGTGTTGCGTTCGCGAACTCCTGCTCGTCCCACGGCCACGAAACTTCTTGTGTGCACGTCAAATCCGATCTGAAGGATATCCGGCGCACTGGCGCGATGCTCGCCCAGGCTGTCAAGTCGCTTGTAACCTTGCTCCGTGTTCTTTGCGATCACGAGCACAACAGGGCTTCGTCCTGCCATACTCTTGTCGGCTGGAGCAAAGAAAAATACATACCTGATACGGATGAAACCGCTGTTCATTTCTATTCCGAAGAACCAGGTCTTGCTTGCCTTTTGACGATTCCGAATGGTCAGGTATTTTTCAATGCCGAGCGAACCGTAGTCAGCCGATTTCCAGTAGACGCCTGGTAAAGTTGTGATCGAATTGAAGTTGTCTACCATGTGCTTGAACCGAGCCTTAAGGTAATCCATTGCGTTGCGCCATACCGTATGTTCATCACCGGCACCGACAACAGCCGAATGCTCAAGACGCGCGCTTAGGGCCCGCAACCAGTCGAAATCTTCAACAGTCAGTTCAATGTTTTCGAGCACCAAGTCTAGCAGCGGAGTTAAGTCAGAACTGTCTCGGGAGTATTCAACGGCGTCGATGTATCTGCTGCGATCGTCTTCCGTAATGATGCATGGAAAGTATCCCTTGCGCATTAAGATTAAGGTCATTAGCGCGCGTGCAGTTCGTCCGTTTCCGTCGGTAAACGGGTGAATATGTACGAGCCAAGTGTGAGCCACAACAGCTAGCAAGAGCGGCGACTCAGAATCCTGAAACCCGGTGGAAATTGAACGCGCAACATAGTCAGCGAATTTCGCCATTTCTTGCGGTACAAGAAAAGCGTCAACAATGGTGTGTTTCGAGCCGGTAATCTTAACCTGGGTTAGCCTGTATTTCCCCGCATCTTCTGCGAGATTGCTCAAGATCAGATGGTGGATTTGGCGTACAAGACTCTGTGTAATTGGTCTCTCTTTGCTCAAAGCGAAATCATGTACGAAATCCAGAGCTTCAGCCAGGTTGCGTACTTCGATCTGATCGCGAGTTGGTTTGCCAGGGATTGTTTCGTCGTCTTCGACAATGATCCGGCTGTCGCCATACGTCAGGGAGTTTCCTTCAATCCGGTTGGAGTGATACAGTTCGTCGATTTTAGACTGTCTATGCCGTTGCAGAAGAAGCTGCGGATCTAGCTCTCCGCGATTCCACAAATTTCGAATATGCAAGTCTATCGCCTCTAAACGGCTACGAAGTGTATCGCTGTAGTAGAAATCAGTACCGGCGATATTCCTGTATCTGTCCAAGGATACGTCCTGCTCTACTAAAGGTACTTATGATGACGAAATTCAACAATCGTGGAAGGACTGTAACGGTGCGCGAATGACGCGGCATAACAGACGACCTTGCCACCGCAATTCGAGGCCAAAACGCACAGGCGCTTACATGTAAGCGTGAGTTCGCGAGCGCAATACACAGCCTATCCGGCTGTCAGACGTTCTGGTAGATCGATAACCCGAACTGATGACATAACACTTCCGGCATAGCCCTCAAGGTCAACTGCAATGTACCAGTACCCCGTTTTTGGAATCGACAATCGGACAGGAGATCTCTCGCAATAGCCTCCGTAGAACTCATGTCGACGACCATGCTTGTAACGCTGGTAATTGCTACTATCAAGAAGACGAACATTGGCAGCGTGTGACAGTGTTACCTCTACAACGTCTCCGGTTGTTCTCTGTCCCAAGTCATACTTCACATAGTTCATTTTACTATCGTCCTCGACTGAACGTATACAGCGCACTATTGTAGCACAAAACTTCTAGAAGCTGCAGGCCGACGCTCATGTTGAGGCGCGTCCTCCTCTTGATTAACCACCTACCACCCCGGCTTGGCCGAGCGGCTGTACGAATCCACAAAGTCGTGGCGCAGGCGCAGCCCAGCGAAGAGCGCCCCATGCCGCTGCCGCGCCTCGCGATCCAGCGCCACGCGCATATCCCAGGCATCTTCCTTGTTGTTGTGATAATAGTTGCGCCGTCTCCCGACGCGGCTGAAGCCATATTTCTGATACAGGCGCTGCGCCACTAGGTTGCCGACCCGCACTTCCAGCACGATATAGCTCGCCCGCAGGCGCTGCGCCTTGCCACACATGGCCGCCAGCAGCAGCTCGCCATAGCCCTGCCCGCGCCAGTCCGGGTGGGTGGCGATGGTGCTGATATGCGCCTCGTCTGCAATCTGCCACAAGCCGCCATAGCCCAGGACGGTCCCGGTTCCAGCGGGCGCTTCATCATCCCCGAGCAAGCGCCCACGCAGTCGACGCAGCAATCCGTCAGGCGCCGCCATCGCCAGAGCTGCCGGCGGCGAACGCTGCTCTAGCACGAGCATGTGGCTGATGGATGACTGCTTGATTTCGAAGAGAAAAGAATCGCGCGACCAGGCGGGTTGGAAGCAGGTACGGTCGATCGCCGCCACCGGGATAATATCCCGCGGCTGCATATAGCGCAGAAGCAGGCTCATGGTGTAGGGCTGCGCTGAAGCGGCAGGAGTCGAAAGCGCAGCCTCCCGCGCGCTTAGCCCATCTGGAAGACTTGCACCACATCAACCGTGCCCACTTCGACGAAGGGGCAGGATTTGGCCATTTCGACGGCGGCATCCATGTCATCGGCTTCGACGAGGGTGAGGCCGGTCAAGCGGCCCTCAGTCGGCGCCGGCGCGATGCCATCGACGGTGATGCGCGTGGCCGGGCTCATGGGCATGCCCGGGGTGACGACGGCGTCGCCGAGACTGCCGATGTAATCGAACCAACACTGCTGATGCGCTTTGGCTTCGTCGGGGTCGTCAAATTGGGGTTCACCCAGGTACAGGAAAGCAAATTGCGGCACGATGTCTTCTCCTTCTTGGTATGGCGCCAAGGCTGTGCGCTATTATGCGCTGATGGCGATGGCGTCGCTTTCCGGCCAAGCATAAACCCGCGCCCTGTCAGGTCAATACCGATTCGGCCGGGCGATTAGACTGGGATGGTCCAGACGAAGCGGTCGGGGCCGGTATCCTGTGTTTGGCAACGCCAATTGCCGTCGGGCCCGACCACGCCGGAGGGCGCCGAACAGCGAATATCGATCGGCTCACAGCTGTCGACGGTGGCGATCCAAATGCGGCTGGCGCGGGCGCGCATACGCAAGTTGCTGCTGTGGAATCGCCAGTTCACATCTGACCACTCTGTGCGCCCACGCCCGCCGTTGACCGCGTGCAAGATGATCCGCGCGCCACGCTGCGCCATGAGGTGGGTCAGATGCACATCGGGCATGGGCGTGCAAGTCGGGTTGGCCCAAAGGTCATTGCAAATCAAGCCGCCAAGCGGTATATCGCCAAATTGAAAGAGACGCCACGGGCGCATGGCGTAATGATTGATTTCGCCTTGGGGGTTTGGGGTCAGGCTGCCGGTGGGCAGGGTCTTGCTGTGGAAGCCGAGATAGCGTCCATCGGGCGTATAGAAGCGCAACTGATTGTAAGTCCGGCCATCGGTTGCCTCGGTGAAACAGGTGCCTAGCGCCAAGCCCACATTCGCGGCCGCGGCAGCCGCAGTGACATGCTGCAGCGCTTCATGCACTTGCGCGCTGCTGAAGTCATGCCGATAGCCGCTCAGCGAACCTTCGGGCGTGAGCAAGATATCGGCGTTTTCGGTGCTGGCCCAGCGGATCGCAGCTTCAATATGCCGGGCATTGGCGGCGACATCGCGGGTGACGGGCATCTGTATGCCGGCGACGCGGATCGTCATCTTGGCGCGCTGACCGCTTGCAATTGGCATTGCGCCCAGTGTAAAGCGGGCCGGTCGCAATTGCAATCGGACCGCTGCATCTGTTATGCTAGCTGGCGCGGCGGGGGATCATTGCTAAAGATTCTGAAATGTGTCGAGCATACAACAGACCGCCCGCCGTTTCTTCGTTGGAGGATCGCGCTCATGCTCAGTATCGAAGACCTGCGCAAGCTGCGGCGGGTGTACAGCCCGGCCAACGAACTGGACCTGATGGATACGCTGCGGCAAATCGGCAATCCGGCGCCGGAATCGCTGATCGGCCTTTGTGTCGCCCAGATGGCGCATCCCGATCGCAACATTCGCGTCTTGATGCTGCGCATATTGGCTTATCAGGGTGGCGAAGCGGCCATGCGGGGCGTTCTGGCCGGCTTGAACGACGAGGCGCGGCGCGTCATTGCCGTTGCTATCCAGGCTTGCCCCAACTACCTTTCGTACCTGGAAATCGCCCAGCGACTGGAAGCCATCGTCCGTGACAGCCGCATCAAGCGCAAATTGCGACGGCGGGCGCTGAGCATGTTGGCGGGCGATGAAGGTCGCTGGCGAGGCGATCTGACGCCGGCGGCATCCGCGGCTTTGGAGCGTCTGCTCGAAGTTGAAGACATTCGCTTCGGCATCGTCTTCGGCCTGGCGCGACTCGATGAAGGTCCGCGGGTCGCGGTGCTGCTGAACCGGTTCGCCAGCTCAGGCGACGAAGCGGAACGCGCCATGGCGGCACGCGCGCTGGGCGGCGAGCGCATTATCCATATCGATGCGTATACGCAAGATTCGGCGCTGCATCAGCAGATCACCGACAACTGTGACCGGGCGCACGGGCGCATGTTCTACTGGATCGCGCACGATGGCGTGCCGGTGAAGACGCTGGCTCAGCCCTGATCGCGGCATCGCCGGGCCATCGGTAAGCTCAGAACAGCGGAATGCCCGCGATCCTCGAGCGCACGCGATACAGTGTCGTAAGGCCGGTCAGATACAGGCTGCGCAAGTCGTCATCGCCGAAAGTGAAATTGGTGATTTGCATGGGTGTGCGCAAGCGGCCAAGCAGGGCGCCATCGGGTCGGAAAAGGTGCAGGCCGCCCTGCGCGCAGCAATACAGATTCCCCTCGCAATCGATCTTCATGCCATCGGGCACGCCGGGGCCATCGCCGCGCGTTTCGGCGAAGAGCCGGCCGCCGGTCAGTGCGCCATCAGCCAGGACATCGAAGACGTGGATGCGGTAGTTCGGCGAATCGTTGACGTAGAGCAGCGACTCATCAGCCGAGAAGCACAAGCCGTTGGGCCGATCAAGCGCCGTCGTCAGCAGGGTCAGCGAGTCATCATCCGGCTGCCAGCGATAGACGCCGTTGAAGTCGAGCTGGCATTGGCGGGGAATGCCCACCTTGGGCTCGCGGCCGAAGGGCGGGTCGGTGAAATAGACGCTGCGGTCGCGCTTGACCACGATGTCGTTGGGGCTGTTGAGCTCGCGGCCATCGTAGTGCGAGGCGATGACCGTCATGGCGGCGCCGTCCATGCGCGTGACGCGGCTGCTGGCGTGGTGGCAGCTGAGGAAGCGCCCCTCGCGGTCGTAGGTGTTGCCGTTGGCCATGTGGCTATTGCCGCGGGTGATGCTCAGCCCGTCATCCGCCGACCACTGCCAGGTGCAGTTGGCGAGGATGTCGCTGAAGCGCAGGTGCTTCTCCTGCGGATGCCAGGCGGGCCCTTCCAGGAAGCGCATGCCATCGGCGATGGTTTCCAGAACGGCGTCACGGTCGAAGATGTCGTATAGTCCCGGGTCTTGCACATCAAGCTTGATGGCCGGCATAGCGCGTACCTCCTCGTTTCGCCCATCATCGCCGATGACGCCTCGCAAGCGGCAACGGGCAATAGGTCCTGTCAATGCGCTTGTGCTGCGTTATCATCATTTGCGGCGGCACTGGCGGAGCGAGCGAATGGAAATGTATGACATCGCCATCATCGGCAAGGGCTTGATAGGCAGCGCGGCCCTGCGGCATCTGGCGCTGACCCTGCCTGAGCTGCGGGTTTGCGTCATCGGCCCGGACGAGCCGGCGGACAGAAAGTCTCACGATGGCGTCTTCGCCAGCCACTACGATCAAGGGCGGATCACCCGCGTGCTTGATCCGAGCCCGCTGTGGGCGCGGCTGGCGCAAGCTTCGCTGGCTCGCTACAGCGCGATTGAAGCGGCGAGCGGCGTCAAGTTTCATGTGCCGGTCGGGTGCCTGCGGGTGACAGACGCGCCGGATGTGATATCGGCCCTGGATGCCTGCGCGGCTGAACTTGGAGTGGAACATCACCGGCTGGATGCGGCCAGCTGCGCGGCGGCTTTGCCCTTCTTGTCCTTTTCGGCTGACCTGGTTGCTTGGCATGAAGGTGGCGGCGCCGGTTACATCAACCCGCGCTCGCTGATCCGCGCGCAACTGGAAATCGCCGCGGACCAAGGCGCCCACATCATCCGCGAAATTGTCGCTTCGCTGGCGCTCGATGGCGCTGGCGTCGCGATAACGACACGCGGCGGCCGCAGCATCCGCGCGCGCAAAGCACTGCTGAGCGCGGGCGGCTACAGCAATACCCTGCTGGGGCGGAAGCTGGCCCTGCGGACGCGATCGCATACGATATTGCTGGCGGAGGCGCCGGCTGCGGAGACCGAGCGCCTGCGGGAGATGCCGGCTGTCATCAGCGCCTTTGAAGACCCAGCCGTGCCCTCGCTCTACATGCTGCCGCCGGTTTGCTACCCCGATGGCAAAACCTACATCAAGCTGGGGCCGAGCGGCCGCAGCGACGAGCTGCCCGCGCCCGAACACGATCTTGACGCCCGCCACGATGACGCGGCGCTTTCCGAATGGTTCCGCGGTGATGGCCGCAGCGATATCGCCGCCGCCATGCAGGACGCGTTGCACCGCCTGTTGCCCGGCTTGCAGGTCGTTTCGTATCATGCCGTCCCCTGCCTGATCACGCATAGCGCGCACGGAAACCCCTACCTTGATGTGCTGGATCCGCGCGGCTTGTATATCGCGACAGCCGGTAACGGCGGCGCCGCCAAGTCCTCCGACGAGATCGGACGCATCGGCGCCATGCTTTGCGCTACGGGTGGCTGGCACAGCGAACTGGATCGCGAGGATTTCCGTGCCG
Organism: Phototrophicaceae bacterium; assembly: GCA_965208195.1. GTDB lineage: Bacteria > Chloroflexota > Anaerolineae > Aggregatilineales > Phototrophicaceae > UBA6055. Next base: position 534,203 of record CBDBOC010000003.1, read on the forward strand.
TCTACGCCGATGGCGGCTCGAAATAGGCGCAAGCTCGATTCGCACGCGCCAAGTCCAGAATCCAGCGATGGCGCGGCAGCATGTTTGCCGGCTGCGCGTCCAACGGGAAGTAGCGTAAATCCGCCGATTCATCGTCGTTAATGCGCGGCGAAGTTTCGTCAAGCGGATGGCAGCGGAAGACGGTCGTCACCGGCGCCAGTTGATCGCCGTTGGGGTAGGTGACGACGTAGTCCTTACCCGACAGTACTGCCACCAATTGCTCAACCCCAACTTCAATCCCCGCTTCTTCGCGCACTTCGCGGATGGCGGCTTGAGCGACCGTCTCGCCGGGTTCAACGCCCCCGCTTGGTGGCGCCCAGCTTCCGGTATCGCGCCGCAGTTGCAGCAAGACTTCATCGCGCCCGTTGATGACGACGGCCGTCACGCCGGGCACGAGCAGCAGATCACCGCCGATTTTGGCGCGGATTCGTTTGATGTAGGGGGAAATCGGCACAGGATGCGGCGCCCTCAGCCGACGCGCACTTTCAAATCGACGGCGCCCTTGAGCGTATTGGCGACGATGCAAGCGCGCTCCGACATCAGGACCAGCTTCTCCAAGGTATCGCGGTCTTCGTGGGCCGACGAGACGACCATGTCTATCGCAGCGAAACGCGCCGGCGCTTCGGCCAATTCGCCGCTGACCTCGATGCTGATGTCGTCGATGTCCAGGTCGCGGGCGCGGATGGCCGCCAGCAAGTTGCTGTTGAAGCAGCCGCCCAACGACGCCAGCAGCAGTTCGCCACCCATGGCGCCCTTGTCGTGGCCGCCCTTGGCTTGCGGCCGGTCGATGTCGATGGCGTGATTGCGGATTCGCGCGGCGGTGGTGGCGTCATCGACTTGGTTGAGATTTACGGTGATGGTTGGCATGAGGTTGTCCTTTCAGTTGTGCGGCGACTAGCAGAGTCGGCCCGGCACAATTTGTCCGGCACTCTGTCCGGTCGATCGCATTTCGCCCCCTCTTTTTGCGCTCAAAACCCCCTTGGATCTCGCTCGATCCCCCCATGATTCACCCTTGGTCTCAAGACGATTTTGCCTTGGATCGCCCTGTGCCAGCCCCAATTTGCCCACGGCCCACCCTTGGTTCCCGCTCAATGCCCCCGGGTATCCCCCTGCTCGCTGCTGCCTGGCGCGGGAATGTCCGTTTTGTGTCCGACGGGAAACCTTTTTTCGGACATAAAGCGTGTTTTTGTGTCCGGCCGCCGGTGACGCGTGGCTGTTGCAGCGCAGTCGTGAGCATGATAACAGAATTAGCTGCGTGATAGCTGTACAAATGTTCGCGGTGTTGCCTCCGACTGACACCGCTTGTTGCAGACAGCCCGCCAACGGTTCGGCCACGACGCCGCTTCAGTTCCGGACAAGCCTTTCACCATTTGCAGTTTGGCGGGCCAGCCAGTGGCTAGCCCCTATATGCAGACTGGGTTTGTTTAGCCTTTGACGGCGCCCATGGTAAAGCCCTGCACCAGGCTGTCAAGGAAGAGGTTGTAGGCGAGGCCGACCGGGATGGCGATGATCAGCGCGGCGGCCAGCAAGGGCTGCCAGAAGTAGACATCACCCAGGATGAGCTCGGTGGGCACGCCGACGCTGAGCGTGCGCTGCGAGGTATCGGCTATGAAGACCAGGCCGTAGATGAATTCGTGCAGCGTCAGGGTGAAGGTGAAGACGACGGTCGAGATGATGCCCGGCAGGGACAGCGGCAGCACCACGCGTGTGAAGGCTTCGACGCGGTTGTAGCCATCAACCAGGGCCGCCTCTTCCAGCTCGGGCGGCACGGCTTTGAAGAAGCCTTGCAGCAGCCACATGCTAAAGGGCACGGTGAACGAGGGGTAGACGACGATCAGCGACAGCGGGTCGTCCTTCAAGCCGAGCAGCACGACAATGCGGAACATGGGGATGAAGAGCAGGGTCGGCGGCACCAGGTAGACGAGGAACATCAAGATGCCGGCGCGCTCGCCCCAGCGCCCGGTCAGCCGCGCCAGCGCATAAGCGGCCGGCAGCGACAGCGCCAGGGTGATGATGACAACGGCGATGCCGACCACGACTGAGTTGCGGATGAAATCGAGATAAGCCGTGTTATTGAAGAGCGAATCGAGATGCTCGATCGTCGGCTCTTGGCGGAAGACGAAGGGCTGCGGCCGGCGGTAGAGATCGCCGTCGGTCTTGAAGGTGTGCAGGAACATGATCAGGAAGGGCGCGGCGGCGAAGAAGCAGAAGGTCAGCACCACCAGATAAAAGGGCGAGCGGCGCAAGATGTGCGCGAATTCGGCGCGCGTGGCGCCATATTTTCGGATGCGCCAGGCGATGCGCAGCGCCACCAGCAGCAGGAAGGCGATCACGAGCAGGGCCCAAAAGTTGCTCAAGAACCAACCGAATGCGCCCATCACTGCACCTCGGCTCGGCTGGCGGTGCGCAGCATGAAGATCGCCATCGCCAGCAGCAGCGGGAAGGCGAAGAGGGAGATGGCCGCGCCCTGCGCCAGATTGCCGCCTTCGATGCCGACTTGAAACGAATAGAGGCCTAGCACGCGGGTGTAATCGACCGGGCCGCCGCGCGTCAGCACGTAGACCACGGTCATATCGCCGAACATGGTGATCATGCTGAAGAGCAGCGCGATGACCATGATGGGCAGAATCAGCGGCAGCTTGATTTGCAGCAGCGTGCGCATGAAGCGCGAGCCGTCGACCTCGGCCTGATCGAGGATATCGGTGGGGATTGAAGACAGCCCCGCCATCAGGATGACGGTCGCCAGCGGCGTCATGCGCCAGACTTGCACGAAAATGACGCTGATCTGCGACAGCTCCGGCGAGGCCAGCCAGAAGAGGTTGCGGTCGCTGCTCAAGATGCCGCCGGGCCCGAGGAAGCCGGTCTGCAGCAGCAGGTAATCTATCGGGCTGTACTTGGTATCGAGCATCCAGAGCCAGCCGATCATCGCCAGGGACACCGGCGTGGCCCAGGGCAGGATGAAGAGGAAGCGCGCGAACCACTTGCCGGTGAAGTCTTGGGTGAAGATAACGGCCAGGATATTGGCGAAGAGCAAGATGAAGATTTGCGAGATGAGCGTGAAGCGGACGGTGTTCTCGAAGACTTGGCGGAAGATGTCGTTCTGCCAGACGCGCTCGTAATTGAGCATGCCGACAAAGTTCAGATCGGTGTTGCCCACGGTGACATCGGAGAAGCCAAAAGCGATGGCCAGCGCGAAGGGGAAGCCAACCAGCAGCAGGATATAGAGCAGGGCCGGCGCCAGGAACAAGATGCCGACCAGACGCCGGTTATCCAGCGGGAAGGCGGGAGGACGCAGGGCGGCCATCAGCCCGCGGCTTCCAGAGGCTGTGGCGCGATGCGGGCGCCGTTGGCCGCGTCGAAGTACTTGAGATCGCTATGGCGGACGGCGAAAGCGTAATCCCGCTCCAGGTCAAGCGAAACCCGTATATTGGACGGCACTTTGGCCAGGGTTAGCTCGCTGTCGTGGCCGCGCACGTAGCCGTAGACCAGGCGATCCGAGCCCAGGTACTCCACGCGCTTGACATAATACTGGAAAGCGCGCGCGCTGTTGGCATCACGATTGACAGCGGCGGGCAGGAAGTGCTCCGGCCGGAAGCCGAGCCGGAAGTCGCCGGCATCGAGGATGTTCATGCTGGGCGAGCCGAGGAAGGTGGCGACGAATTCATTGGCCGGGTCGTCGTAAATGTTTTGCGGGGTGCCGATCTGCTGGATTTTGCCCTCGGACATAACGACGATGCGATCGCCCAAGCCCATGGCTTCGATCTGATCATGGGTGACGAAGACGGCGGTGATATTGGACGAGCGCTGAAAGTCCTTGAGCTCGTCACGGGCGTTGGCGCGCAGCTTGGCGTCGAGGTTGGAGAGCGGCTCGTCCAGCAGCAGCACGGCCGGCTGCGTCACCATGGCGCGGGCGATGGCGACGCGCTGGCGCTGCCCGCCGGATAGCTGGCGCGGCCGGCGATCGAGCAGCGCGTCAATCTCCAGCACGCGGGCGGTGTTTTCGACTTTTGCACGGATTTGCCGCTTGTCGAGCTTCTTTTCCCGCCGCTGCGCGCGCAGGGGGAAGGCGATGTTGTTGAAAACGCTCATGTGGGGATAGAGCGCGTAACTTTGGAAGACCATGGAGACGCCGCGTTTGCGTGGCGGCAGCGCGGTGACGTCGGCGCCGCCGATGCTGATATGGCCGGCTGACGGTTTCTCCAGGCCGGCGATCATGCGCATCAGCGTGGTTTTGCCGCAGCCGGAGGGCCCGAGGATAACGAGGAACTCTCCCTGGTCGATGGCGAGGTCGACGCCGTCGACGGCGCGAACATCGTCGAAGTACTTCTTCAGGCCGCTGAGTTGAACGAGGCTCATGTGGTGATTTTACCCCCCTTCCCCTAACCCCTTCCCCCACAAGGAGGGAAGGGGAATGCCTGCCTGCGGCAGTGGCTTTACGATTCTCCCCTCCCTCTTTATGGGGGAGGGGCTGGGGGTGGGGGTTACATATCGCCGCCGCCGCCGACGAGGCCTCTGGCGCGCCATTCTTCGAATATTTCTTCGACGCGCTCATGGGCTTCGGCGACCGCTTCTTCGGCGGATTGCTCGCCCAAGGCGACTTTCGCCACCATATTGGGTATCACACTCTCAGCGAAGACCTGGCTGACGGCCGGGTTGGTGACGCCGGGGAAGCCCAGATGCACTGACCAGTCATTGACCGTCTTGAGCACTTCGAATTTGTTGGGAGGCTGCGAACCCCAGGGGTCTTCTTCGAGCCAGCCATCCAGCTCCGGCACGGTGCTGGGGTAGCAGGGGAAGTTGTAGAGCTCGCTGTAGTAGGTGGAGTCGCTGTAATTCTCGGTGTGGTCGAGGATGAATTGCTTGGCGGCGGCCAGTTCATCGCCCTCGACATATTCGGGAATCACGTAGATCTGCCAGACGTGCGATGAGGCCCAAGCGCCCGCGGGACCAGCCAGCGCTGGCGTGAAGCCGATGTTGGCGGCGGCCGCTTCATCGATCTTTTGCAGGCTGCGATAAGCGGAGTTGGAGTTGAGGATGTAGCTGACTTCGCCGGCGATCAGCGCCTGGTTGTTGCTGGCGGCCGTCCAGCCGAAGACCTCGTCGGTCATGGCTTCGTTTTGCAGCTGCGCCAGGTATTTGACCGCGGCGATGGTCTCGGGGCTGTTGAGCACGACATTTTCGTCTTCGTCCTGGACGCTGCCGCCGAAGCTCCAGATGGCGGCGCGGTTGGCCATGCGGCTGTCGAGCTCGGGGCTCATGCCGATGCCGACCGGGATGCCAGTCGCCTCATAAATGGCGCGCCCGCCTTCAAGCAGATCATCATAGGTAGCGGGCCCGTCGGGATAGCCGGCGTCCGACCAAAGCTGGATGTCGTAGTCGCCCGGGTCAGGCACATAGCCGTGCGTGTAGGCGTAGAAGGTGTCGCTGATGGGCAGGTAAGACGCCGCCTGGCAGGTGGCGGTGCGCTCGCCATGGGCTGCGGCAGCCGCTTCGTTGATATCGCGCAAGTCATGCAGGCCGTCAATGAACGATGCCGGCGAGAAGAGCACCTCGACGATGGTATGGCCCTCACCGGCGTCAATCTCGGCGGCCAAGGTGGAAAAGAGCTCGGTGAAATTGACGTGGTCGACGGTCACGCCGACGCCGTTGGCCTCGCCCCAATCAGCGGCGTAGGCATCAAACCATTCGTCATAACGCGGCACAAAATGGCTCCACTGCAGCAGGCTGATTTCCGTGCCTTCGGCGTAGCTGCCCTGCGCAACGATGCCGCCGCCAAGTGAAGCGCAAACACAAAGCACAAGTAAAAGGCGTATTGCACGTTTCATCATTCTGTCTCCTCTAATTGTTGGCGTATGCCCGGCCTCGCCAATGGCACACTCTTCAGCGACAAGTGTAGCCAAATGCGCTGCATTTATCAACATTATCGGCCGGCGCGCGCGGCGAATCTCAATTGCTCAACTAGGTCGCCAGATTGACAGGCATTCACCGCCGATCCTGGCTGTTCCTGCGATTTGTGATTTAGCGTGGCCAGGAACAGGGGGCGAGCCACCGGCTTGTACCTACAAACAATTCTCGGCGTGATCGCTCTCTTGTGAGACCCGCCAATCGCCGCTCACATGCCCGGCGCAATCTGTCAGCACGAACCTTGGCTTGAATCCGTGAACACAATTTGTGTTACATGTCTTGTGAGAACGAAGTCAGGACTCGCCCGCCCAAGTCCAAAGGAGCTCGGCGCCCTCTGTTTTCCTCGGTGTCCTCGGTGGCAAAGGCGTGGATTCTCCGTTGTTTGGCGACTTTCGCGTTAGTCCATCAGAAGAGGCGTCGCTGATGGGCGGGCTGTTTGCCGTCCAAGCAGCACATATTGCGCCAGCTTATGCGGCGTGCGGATGCCAATTTGCTTGAGGTGAATCAGCTCGGTAAGCTTGCCGCGGCGGCGCGCGCGGATGATGCGGTCGGCGCCGACGGGTCCGATGCCGGGCACGCGCAGCAGCTGCTCGCGGTCAGCAGCCATCACTTCCACTGGCTGGTGCACCAGATGCTCATCGGCCCAGGCCCGCTTGGGGTCGACATCCGTGCGCAGGTTGCCATCGCGCAAGAAGGGCAGCTCTTCGACATCCCAGCGATAATCGCGCAGCAGGAAGCTCGACTGATACAAGCGGAATTCGCGGATGGCTTCGGCGGGCGCCAGGTTCTCGAAGGGCGTGCCCGGCACGGGCGAGAAAGCCGAGTAATAGACGCGGGCCAGCTTCGCCTGGCTATAGAGCTTGTCGCTCATCGACAGCAACTCGAGGTCGGTATCGCCGACGGCGCCGACCACGAATTGCGTCACGCTGCTGGCCAATTTCTGGTGCTGATGGTCGCGGCGGATTTGCTGCGCCCACTGCAGCATCTGCACCAATTCTTCGACGAAGACCTTCTTCGGCGCCAGGTCGGCAAGGCGCGCGCTGGTCGGCGCTTCCAGATTGACTGAGATGCGATCGGCCAATTGCATCGAGCGGTAGAGCTGGTCGTATTCGATGCCGGGCATAATCTTGAGGTGGATGTAGCCGCGGTAGCCTTGTTTGCGGCGGATGATATCGGCAGTATCGATGATTTTGTCCTGGGTCGTCACCGAGCCCTTGATGATGCCTGAAGACAAGAACAGCCCGTCGACCTTGCCGGCGCGCTGCATGACGTCGAAGGCGCCCGCCATCTCATCGGGCGAGAAGGTGACGCGTTTGGTCTTGGCGCGGCCGGCGCGGAAGACGCAGTAATGGCAGTTGCGCTCGCAGGCGGTGGTCATCATGGTTTTGAGCACGGGTTTGGGCCCGCGCGGCGTCTGCAAGTTGGCGATGCAGTCGCTGAAGTTGAACTCTTGCTTTCGCGTGCGGCGGACGCGCTCGGCTTGTGGGCTGTCGCCGGCGGGTTCGTGCAGGGTGACATCGCCCATTTGCGAGAGCTTGGTCAGAGTTTCCGAGACGAGACGGCCAGCCATGCCCCCATGATATAGAACAAATGTGTGAGTGTCAAGCCGAATCTATGTCGATTTTCAGGACTTGGCGCTGTGGGTATGGACTGGCGCCGCGCCGCTGAGGGGTCAATCAAGCGGCAGCAGGGGCGGCTGGATGCGCAGCCAGGGAGGCTTGTGCTGCTTGATCGCTTCGACCACTGCTGCAAACACATCAGCGAGTTGGCCGTTCCCATCCACGTCGACGATGATGTGCCCCTTCTCGCGCAGCAACGCGATGCCGTCTTGGTACTTTTGCAGCCGGGACGGCAGATCGTTTTCAAACAGCTCCGGTGACGCCTTGCGCCGGTCCATGCGCCGATAGGCTTCCACGGCGGAGACTTGCAGCACGATGGTCAAATCGGGCGGCCGCGCCTGGCGGTTCAGGCGGTAAATGAAGTTCATGTCGAGATCACCGCGCGACTGATAAACCAGCGAGGAGAGCAGGTAACGATCGCAGATGACGCTGCGTTTATCGGCGTTGAGATGAGGCTCAATGACAGTTCTGAGGTGATGGCTGCGATTGAGGGCGAAGGCCAGCGCGATTTCAATGGGGCTAAGCTCCAGCTTGCGCCGCAGCGCCCGGCGTATCTCCCCGCCCATGAGCGAAGCGTTGTGCGGCTCTTCGGTCAACAGAACATTATCGCCCGATGTCTGCTGCATAGTAGTGAATAACCGCCGCGCGATGCTGGTTTTGCCGGCGCCGTCAATGCCTTCTAGCACCAGAAAAAAGCTGGGTTCGTTCATGTGTGCGTCCGTGCTTGGTGGCCCGTCGCTGCGCCAATAGCATAGCGGTCGCCTGCGCTGATGACAAGCGTACCGGCGCGGGGCCACCTGCGTCCAGCTTGAAGTCGACTATACTAGGGGGTAGCGTATTAGCCGAGCGAGAGCTATGCATCGCCAGCGACCGAAGGCCACGCGAAGCGATCAACTTAAACGCCCGGGGATCAGCCGGCGGGGCTTGCTGCGGCGTCTGGGTATTGTGGGCGCGGCCGGCGGCGTCTTCGCTGCTGGCGCTGGTCTTGGCGCTTGGCTGAGCGGCGGACCGCGCATCGTCGTCTTGCCGCACGGGGCGGCCCCGCCAGGGCAGGGGCGGCCGGCCGCGTCAGCGAATGCGAGGGCGGGCCCGCGCATCATCAGCCGCGAAGACTGGGGCGCGCTGCCGGTCGACCTCAGCGCGCGCAATGAGTACGGCCTCTATGACGGGGCCAGCAATCCCTACGGCTGGTATGCCTACAGCGGCGACCTGGCGGAGAGTTATCAGACGCTGGTCGCGCATCATAGCGCTTTCTACGCGGCGGATGGCGTGGCCACACTGCTTGAGGTGCAGCGGCTACATCGGCAAGACCGCGGCTGGGCCGATATCGGCTATCATTTCCTGGTCGATAAGGACGGCACGATCTATGCCGGGCGGAGTTTGGCCGCGCGCGGTGTACATACGGCGGGGCACAATACCGGCAGCGCTGGCGTCTGTTTCTTGGGCGATTTCCGCGAGGAGGCGCCGCCGGCCGCGCAGTGGAGCGCGTTGATCGCCTTGGGGCGCTGGCTGGTTACCGAGCTGGAGTTAACCCACATCGCAGCGCACAATCAGTTCAATTGGGGGACGGTCTGCCCCGGAGCGAAGGTGGTTGAGGGCCTGCCGGGCCTGGCGGAGGCGCTGGGGTTGGCCTACGGCGTCGATGGCTATGTGCCGAGCGCGCGCGCGGACGCCGGCTGCGACTGTTGCGGCTGCGCGGCACAGATGTAAGCGCGACAAATCAAAGGAGAGGTGACGACATGACTCAGGCGTCAAACGAAGCGGAAATCAGTGCGGGGCTGGCGGAGCTGAATGCTTGGTCGCGCGTGGACGATGCGCTGGTGAAGACCTTTCAGTTCGACTCGTATTTGGCGGGTTTGGCCTTCGCCTCGGCCGTCGGCGTCATCGCGGAGGGGCTGGATCACCATCCCGACTTGCGCATTGGCTGGCGGCGCGTTGAGGTGAGCTTCACCACGCATGACGCCGGCAACAAGCTCACGCCCAAGGACTTCGCCGCCGCTGATGCGATCGACGCGCTGGGCTACCCGGCGTGACTTCAGCCCGGTCCCCGGCCGAAGCCAGCCGATGAGCCGGCCACCCTTGCGCCTGCTGCTTTTCAACTTGATGACCGACGAGACGGACCCGGTGCTGGGTTTCGCTTGCGACTGGATCGACCACCTGGCGCAGCGCTGCGAAATCGTTGATGTCATCACCATGTACCGCGGGGCGTATCAGCCGCCGGCCAACGTACGCGTATACAGTGCCGGGCGCGAGCTGGGGCTGGGCAAGCCTGTGCGGCTGGCGCGCTTCTACCGCCACCTGCTGCGTCTACTGGCGGCCCGGCGCTACGATGCCTGCTTCGCCCACATGATGCCGCTCTTCGCCGGCTTGGCCGGGCCGCTGCTGCAGGCGCGAGGCATACCGACCACGCTCTGGTATACGCATCGGCAGCGCTCGGCGCAGTTGCGGCTGGGCCTGCTGATGTCGCGGCGGGTCGTCAGCGCGGACGCAACGAGCTTCCCTTACGCGACCGACAAGCTGCGCGTCATCGGCCACGGCATCGACACTGAGTTCTTCGCGCCGCAAAGGGCGACCCCCATCCCCGGCCCTTCCCCCATCAAGAGGGAAGGGGGCAAGTTTGCGCCAAGTGGCCGACTCGATGGGGGGGAGCCGCTAGTGCTGCAGGTGGCGCGGCTATCGCCGATAAAGCAGCAGGCGACGGCGATACGGGCGACCGCGGAAACCGGGGCGCGGCTGGCGCTGATCGGCGGGGCGCCGGCTGGAGCGGACCCCTCGTATGCAGAGGACCTGCGCGCATTGGCGGCGTCATCTGGCTTGGGCGAGCGCTGCCTCTTCACGGGCGATCAGACGCGGGAGCAAGTCCGCGACTGGTATGGGCGGGCGACGGTCGCGGTCAACCTCAGCCCGCCGGGGCTCTTCGACAAGGCCGCGCTGGAGAGTATGGCTTGCGGCTTGCCGACAATTGTCGCGAACCCGGCTTTCGCGCCTTTGCTGGGCGGGCATCGCGATCTGCTGCTGACCGACGGCCCGGCCGATGTCGGCGGCTTGCGGCGGCGGCTGGAGCGATTGCTGGCGCTGTCGCCAGCTGAACGCGCGTGCATCGGCCGCCAACTGCGCCGACGCGTCGTCGAGCAGCACAGCCTGCCCGGGCTGACGACGCGGCTGGTCAGCGTACTGAGGACGGGTGAGTTGCCGGCCCCCATCCCCTAACCCCTTCCCCCATAAAGAGGGACGGGCAATCAGCATGTGCGCAGTAGCCCGCACACTTTTACCACCGAGGACACCGAGTTATTTCGAGGAAACAGAGGTTTGCATTGACTTATGTGACATGTACGCGCTTCGCCTGTACTTGTGTGGCCGAATTGAATCCGCGGCCAACTGTCGCTCAATCACGACCTAACCAGAACGACTGTGATTTACACCCTTTAAACCCCACCTCTGCGCACTCTTTTGACTCGGTGTACTCGGTGGCAAGAGTGTCGAGCAATGCTGAAACGATTAGAACCGAAGCTACCAGTGATATTCGCCAAAAGTGCGGGCCGGATGTCCAGATTACATGAGTTTCGGACTAGGCTTACACGATTCGCTGGGCGGGGATCAGCCGGCGTAGCTCCAGCCCATTTGGGTCAGCGAGAGCACATCGGGCGGGGCGGCTTCTTTGACGATCTCGGCATTGATCGCTTCGCCGACTACGATGTCGTGATCGCCGCCGATATCGACGATCTGCCTGACTTTGCATTCGATGAAAGCCGCGGCGCCGGCCATGACGGGCACACCGGTCACAGGCGCGGGGACGGTGTCGGCTTCTTTCATCTTGTCGGGTTTCTTGGCGCGTCCGCCGAGGGCGGGTTTGAGGGCTTCTTCGTCCGCCTGCAGGAAGATATTCAGGCCGAAGACGCCGCCCGCTTTGACGACGCCGTAAGAATGGCAGTAATTCTGGATGCCGACGGCGAGCAGGCGCGGGCTGAATGACACCTGCGAGACCCAGTTGACGACCATGATGTTGGCGTCGTCGTCGCTCTTGGTGGTGAAGGCGTAGAAGCCGTAAGGCATCATCTTCAAGGCGTTGCTGATGGAATCGTCTGACATAGGTGCTATCTCCTGGTGCCGGGGCGGTGGATGCGCCCCACTATAGCAGGGCTACGAGGCCTTGTCCAACTGAGCCGAGATGCGCTCGAGCACGTCGAGGATCTTCTCTTCTGTGGTGGGTTCGGGTTCCGGCTCCGGCTCGGGCTCGGGTTCGGGCTCCGGCTCGGGCGCGACCTCTTCTTCGTCGCCGTCGAGCATGTCGCCGATGTCGTCGACGGCTTCATCAAGCTTGTTGACGACCTTGATCAGCACAAAGATGGCGGCGGCGGTGATGCCGAAGTCGATGACGACATTGAGAAAGTTGCCGATGTTGAGCGTGGCGACTTCGGCGGTTTCGCGGCCGAAATTCAGCCAATCCAGCGGAATCACCCAATCGGAGAAATCGAGGCCGCCGGTGAGCTGGCCGATGGGCGGCATGACGACATCTTTGACCAGCGAGGTGGTGATGCCCTTGAAGGCGGTGCCGATGATGATGCCGACGGCGAGATCGACCACGTTGCCGCGCATGACGAACTTCTTGAATTCTTCGATTATGCCGCTCATGTTGCGTCTCCTGGATTTGTGCGTGGTTTCATTGTAGCAGGGGCGCGCGTTTCTGATTTGTCAGAGAGGCGCTGAGGCGCAGCGGGCTTCTAACAGCATACGTCAGCGCTCTGTTTGACACGAAGGTGTAACGTGGGTAAGATTGCGGTTAAATGGCTCAAATAGAATGGGCAAAGGGGGAACGCGTGGCGATTGCTGAGATTCGCCTTAAGCGGGCGGAAAATGACATTGACACGCTGCGCAGCACGCCGAGCGCCCTCATGGACCGAATCGACAGCTTCTCGGAAACATTGGGAGAAGCGCGCGATATCGCCCTGGAAAATCAGACGCGACTGGACCGCATTGATGGCAGGTTGGACCGCCTTGAACGCAGGATGGACCGGCTTGAGGAGCTGGCGCTGGAGAATCGCGCCATCTTGCTGGTTGTCGCCGATCACCTGGGCCTGACCTATGAAAAGCCGGAGCGCGGCGCTCAGTTGGACTGAGCCGCCCGTTCCAGATTCAACGCCAGCAGCCGCCGCAGAATCTCTTCCTCGTCATCCAGCACGTCATACCCCCAGCCATAAGCGTCGCAGACGGCCTCGTCCAGCGCGCGGTGCAGCTCGTCCAGGCGCGGCGCGAAGTCACGGGCGGCCGGCTTGGTCTTGATGCTGTCCAGCCCGCGCCAGACTTGCAGCGCGTTGTAGAGGTTGGTGAGGGTGCGGTCTTTGAGGGATTTATCACCCCCACCCCAAACCCCTCCCCCATCAAGAGGGAGGGGCTTTTCGTCGCCTGTGGCGAGTTTGCCAGCAACGAGCTCCCCTTCCCTCATTTTGGGGGAAGGGGCCGGGGGATGGGGGCTGGGGGCCGGGTGCAGCCAGGCATGCCGCTCCTCGTGCAGCTGCTTCGCGGCGGCGCTGATGCGAGCGTGGGCCGGGTGAGTGGTGTCTTCGGCGCCGGGCGGCCAGGGGAAGGGGAAGGTCTCGAATGTGGTGGTGGGCGTGTAGCGGGGGCGGTCTTCAAGCGAGGTGCCCATGCGCAGCGACCAGACTTCGTGGAGTTTGGAGTGCAGCACGCCGAAGAAGTAGTCGTCGTCGCGGGCGAACTACAATCAGCTGATGGTCAGGGCAATATGGCTTTGTCCAACCATGCGATTGAACGATGTTTTGACACATGGCGTACGATAAATCTGTACCAGTTTCTAAAGCACTTGCCGCATCCCGGGATGGACGTACCTCATTATGAATCCACCATCGTTCACGATACGCCTTTCGGTTGTTGTTTTCTCGTACTGGTTTGACGTATTGTTGAAACGTGCTTCAAATACTGTACTTCATTGCTTCATTTAAAGGCAAATTAACGCCAAAATCTATGAACTTGAACGCGGTCTCCTTGCGTATCGAGGCCATTCCACCATGGCTTTACAACATCTGCATTTAGATAGCCATCCGCTGGATTCTTCGTATGTACATTATGAATCTAATCGCGAGCGATTCCACATCAATGTCAAATGCTCCGCCTTTTTGGTTTCCTCTGAAAGCGATTTTCGCTTGTTTTCACGCAGTACAGCCTCTGCTTAGTAACATCGACCGCGCAGTCAAATCAGAATTGATGTGGCCCGCTGGAAGTCCGTCAAGATTTCTACGCATTTTGCACAGCCTTGTCAAATCCGACCATCGAACACACGGACGGCTGCGCCATCGAGGATCCACGGGCGATCCGACCATGCCATGAAAATGTCGCCTGTCCCCTTGATTCGGGTTTCAGACTTCACGATTTGCGCCGCCACGTATTGAATTGGTCGCCAGCAAGCCGGCCCGTTTCGCCTTGCCTTCTTGATTTGCTCGCGCGCTTTCTCGAACCAGTAGCAGACTAAATCGGCGAAACCCGGCAATCTTCCTTCATAGAACTTGCGCAAGCGTTCGTCAAGTATTCGTCGCCGAGTTCGCCGCGCATTTTCCTTGTCCACCCAAAAAAGGCGGATTCCCGACGATGACATCCACCGCGGGCCAGTCGACGCGCTCGGCTTGCGGGCGATTTGGTAAATCGCCCCTACACGTATCGTCCGCGGCGGGGGGCAGTATCGCGTCCTTGCGCACGATATTGCCCTCCAGCTCTTCCAGGATGGGCTCGCCGAATTCCTGGCCGTAGCCGTTGTTGATGCGCCACTGGATGTAGCCGATCCAGACGACGATGCTGGCCAGGGCGTGGGCGATGGGGTTGATCTCGATGCCGTACATCTGGCGCGGGTGGACTTCGCGCGTCGCCATCTGCAAGCCGGCCCAGAGCGGATGCTGGATGACCTCTTTCTCCAGGTCCATCAGCAATTGCAGGGAGACGTAAAGGAAGTTGCCGCTGCCGCAAGCCGGGTCGAGCACGGTCGTTTCGCGGATGCGCTTGAGTATCTCGGCGCGCTTGGCCAGCAATAGGGCGCGGGCGTTGGCTTTGGCGCGGCCGGTGCGCGCCTTGTCCAAGCGCTGGCGGATGGGCTCGGCTTCCAGCTGCACCGTGTCCCAGGCATAGCGCAGGGGCGCCATCAGCACGGGTTCGACGATGAGCAGGATGTCCTCGCGCGAGGTGTAGTGGGCGCCGAGCTGGGCGCGTTTGCCGGGGTCGAGGCTGCGCTCGAAGAGGGTGCCGAATATCGACGGCTCGATGGCTTCCCAGTTGAGCTCGGCGGCTTTAGCCAATTCGTCCAGCGCCTCCTGCTGCAGCTCTTCGACGGTGACGACATTGAAGAGCGTGCCGTTGAAATAGCGGATATCGCGCATCAGCAGCTCGCCGCCTTCGTTCATGGCGATGAAGAGGTTGCGCACGTATTGCTTGAAGACGCTGGGTTTGCCGCGCGATTGCTGCACGATGTAGCTGAAGATGCCTTGCGGGCCCTCGCTGCTGGCTGTCGGCAGCAAGCCGACATCTTCGGCGAAGAGGCAGAAGACCAGCTTGGTCAGGAAGAAGGCGATGCGCGTCGGCTCGGCATCCCAATCGCGCATGTTGTCGGCGATCAGCTGGAAGGCGTCAGCCGCCTCTCGCGTGACTTGCTCGGTGTTGCGGCCCGGGTGCAGGCGTTCGGGCGCGTGGAACATGGCGCGCAGCCAGTCCATGACCTCGGGGTCGCTGGCGATCTGCGCGTGCTCAAAGGCGTATACCCGCTTCTCGGTATTGGGGAAGTTGGTGTGGATCTCCCAATGGTTGATGTCGCTGACGACCAGCAGCGGCGGGTTTTTCAGGTTTTCGCGGTAGCGCTGCAACTGGGCGTAGGCCGCGCTGAGGTCTTTGTATTTGTCGGGCGATTTGTATTCGACGGCGAAATGATTCTCGTAGTAGACATCGGCGAAACCTTGCCCGCCCGCTTGGCTCAGCGATTGCTCAAAGACGAAGATGTCGCCGCGCTTAGTCACCCCGGCGCCGCCGGGCATGTCGACGCCAACCAAATCGCAGACATCCAGAAAATGCGCCTGGGCGCTCTGCTTTTCGCCGAGAGCGGTATGCGCCCACCTGTTGACGAATGCTTGCGGCGTCATCAGCCCTCCTTCGCCCTCAGCGCATTCTACCACCATCGCCCGAATACGCCCCCGCGCGCGCAATCCGCATCGGCGAACGATGCTATACTGCGCCTTATGGACGCTCAGGGACAACTGGCCGGGCTGATTCAAGGCGCCAAAGCGCGGGGGAATGGGCCCCTGCTGCTCAGCCTGCTGGACGCGCTGGAGCCGGCGGCGCCGCTGCTGGCGCAGGGCCTGCTGGTGACGCAGCCGCTGGCCGAGCTGTGGCGCGGCGGGCCTGCTACGCGCGAATTGGCGGAGCTGCTCGACGCGCCCGATGGCGTGGCGCAGTTGCGGCGTCAGCTGGCCGACGAGGCGGAGGCGTGAGCGGCGTGGACGAGCTGACGCTGCGGGTCTTTGCCGTGCTCTTTGTGCTGGCGACAGTCGTGCTCTTGTATACGGCGCGCTATTTTCAAGGCCGACGCGGCAGGCGGCGCGCGCAGCGTCAACTGGCGGCGGTGGAGCGCTTGCCCGAGTGGACGGTGGCGTCGATCGACACCAATCGGCCGCTGCATCTTTCGCTGGGCGGCGCGACAGTCGGCGGGGATACCACCCCGGCCGCGCTGGCGGGCGCTGAGTTTTTCATCACGTGATACAGGGGGCGGCCACAGCCGATGCCGCGCCCATCGTAACGACGGCGGCGCCGACGAGCTTGCCGCTGGCGCAAGACACCCTAAGACGCGCCTGGCACGCTGGCGGGACATTGACGCGGGCGCAGTGGTACCCGCAGGGGCAGCGCTCGCTGATCTACGCGGCGGCGGTCACGGCTGCGCTGCATGACGACGAGCCGGCGGCGCAGGTCCTGGTTGGGGGCTTCGGGCCGGAGCTGGCGCTGCTGCTGGATGCGGCTGATCGGCGGGGGCAAGGCAGCCTGGCCGTCAGCGATCAACTGGACGGGCAGGCAGTGGCCTTCGCCATGGCCGACGGCGTGCTCATCGGCGAAGAGCTCTACGCCGCGCCGGCAGCCCTCAGCGAAGAGGGCCGCGCCGGCATCGACGCCGCCGTGCTGGATGTCTGGCGCGGGCTGCTGATTATGGGCTTGGCTTTGTTGCTGCTGCTGGATGTTTCGCGCCGAGTCAATTGGCTGAGCTGGCAAATTGTCGCGATTGGCGCGGCTGTGATCATCATCGTCGGCGTCGTCATCAGCCGCAGGCGCTGACGTTATGGGCCGTCGACAGCGCTTGGGCATCGCCTTCTCCGCCTTCGTCGCCTTCAGCGTCGGTGTCGTCACCCTGCTCAGCTTACTGCTGGGCGACGAGCCGGCTCTGTTCGGCGAGGGGGCGGGCGCGGCGACGCTGGCGGGCTTGCTGGCGCTGCCGGGTGATGTGCTGCTGCGGCTGGTCGTCATCGTGCTGGCGCTGAGCATCGTGATCGGCATCGCCAACTTGCTTTATGTGCACGCCGGGCGGCTGGCGCGCGGGCGCTGGCTCAGCGCGGTGCTGCTGGCGAGCTTCGGCTTCACGATCTACTGGTACCTGACGCGGCCGGGCGATACCTCGCTGCTGGAAGCGGTGCAACTGCCGATCGAGTCGTCGCTGGCGGCGCTGCTCGCTTTGTCGCTGGTGGGCGGCGCGGCGCGCGTCATCAGCAAGCGGGCCGATATATGGGGCGTTCTCTTCGTGCTGGTGGTGCTGATCGTGCTGCTGGCCAGCTTGCCTTTGGCGGAGCTGGATCCGCTGCGTGAATGGCGTGACTGGCTGATGCGCGTGCCGGTGAGCGCCGGGGCGCGGGCGCTGCTGCTGGGCCTGGCTTTGGGCGCTGCGGTGGCGGGCCTGCGCATCGTGCTGGGGCAAGACCGCGCTTACCGCGGCTGAGGGCGGGAGCGCCGATGAACGACGACTTCAACTGGCTGGAATACGTCGACTCGGTCGAGGAGGCGCCGGGGCCGGCCCCGCGGCGTGGACTGCGGCGTTTCTTGCCGCGCTTGCCCCTAGTACGCTGGCGGCCGCGCTTGCCGCGCCTGCCTCGGCTGGGCCGGCCACGCTTGCCGCGCTTGCGTTTGCCGCGCCGAGGTGGCGATGAGGCCGTGCCATCGGCGGCTGACCTGGTAGAGGCGCAGGCAGAGCGGCCCATTGCTGAACTCGACGATCGGTTGCTGGCGCTGCGCGAACGCAGCCAGCCTGAGCTGCAAAGGCCTGAGCCGGCCCTCGCCGATGTGGACGAGCTCTTGGTCACGCCGGAGATTCAAACCAAGCCCGGCGGCGTCATCAGCGGCTTGGCCCTGTCCCTGGCGCAGCAGCAGCAAGTCGAAATGCTGCAAGATATCGTCGGCGGCGCACCGGAGGGCGAAACGGGCGAAGCCGGCATTGGGCGTGGGCGCTGGCCGCGCGCGGGCTTTTCGCTGGGCGGCGCTATGCGCGGGTTGCTGTCCGCTGCTCTGCTGCTGGTGGTCTCGCTGCCCTTCGTCTCGTCCGACTTTGCCGAGGGCGAGCTGCCGCCGGCGGATTTCGGCGAGAACCGGCCCAGCTCGACGACCTTTTACGATCTGCTTGACAACTTGTCGAGCGATGATTACGTGCTGCTGGCGCTGGAATACGGGCCGACCTCCGCCGGCGAACTGGACTTGTTGACGGACTTGTTCTTGCGGCACATCTTCGCTCAGCGCGCCACGCCGCTGATCGTCAGCAGCAACCCCATCGCCATCGTGCATGCGCAGAATATTCTCAAGCGCATCAACCGCTCGGTTGCTGATACCGGCCTGGCTTTGGAGAACGGTCGCGATTATCACGTGCTGCGCTATCTGCCGGGGGGCGCGCTGGGCTTGCGCGAGTTGAGCGAGAACTTCGCTGATGTGGTCCGCGTCTCGGCCAGAGGCGCGCTGACCGGGCTGGAATTCGCGCGGCTGGACGAGATGACGTCGCTGCTGCTGGTGGCGGAGAGCGTCGATGTCATGCGCGCCTGGGTCGAGCAAGTCTTGCCCGAGGTAGAGGAGCTGCCGCTGCTGGTCGCCACCGGCTACGCGGCCCAGCCATTGGCGCAGGTGTACATCGACAGCAACGACCGTATCATCGGCCCGGTCGTCGGCATGCGCGATGCTTACACCTATGCCCGGAGACTGCAGACAACTTTCAGCGACTTCCGGCCAGCACAGCCGGCGCCCGATCAGCCGGAAGAGCCGGCGGTTGAGCCAGCGCAGCACGAGGCCGTCGTCGAGCCGGCGCAGCGGGAGACCGTCCTTGAGCCAGCGCCGACCGCCGTGCCGACGCTGCCGGAAATTGTCAACCAGCCGCCACAACAGGAGCCAGGCAGTGAGGCGCAGGCGGAAGTCGACATACCCACGCCCTTGGTCGCTGCCTCGGCGACGCCAGGTACGCCGACGGCGACGATTACCGCGACTTCGGCGCCGACAGCAACACCGCCGCCGACCGCCACACCCGAGTCGATTCTGCTGGTGGAAGTCAACTCGAATCAGCAAGTGCGCATTCGCCGCGGGCCGACAACGGCCGACGACATCCTGCAATTGGCGCGGGAGGGCGACGTCTTCGAAGTCATCGGCGCGAACGGCGATGGCAGTTGGTACAACATCGCCCTGGCCGAAGGGCTGAACGGCTGGATCGCGTCTTTTCTGGTGGATGAGCGAACGGGTACGCGGGACGAGCTCAGCGCGGACGCTACCGATGATACCGCCGGGCTGGCGCCGGAGCGGACCGTGCTGCGGCTGGAATACCGCCTAAGCCTGGGCAAGCCCCAGCCGCGCTTCTATCAGGCGAATCCGCCCGACCTGGCCATCGACTGGGAGTATGCGCTGCTGCGCGACCGGGCGCTGGAGCTGCCGCGTTTGCAGGCGCTGACCCTGGGCACGATCGCCGCGGCGCTGGTCATCCTCATCGGGGGGCTAAGCAGCGCGCTGCAAGCCTTCCAGGGGCGCCGGCGCGCGCAGCCGGGCGAGTGAGGCGAGCGGACCGATGGCGGAAAACACGATTGCGCTGCTGAGCTTCGTCCTGACGCTGATGGTGTTCAGCTATCTGCTGGGCGATGTGCCCTTTGTGGGCAATTTGTATCGCATCGCCGTGTATATCTTGGCGGGCATGGCGGCCGCCTTCACCCTCATCGTCAGCTACGAGGGCATCATTCTGCCCTTTCTGCAGGATATTCAGGACCCCGAAAGCAGTTGGACGGCGCTGGGCAATGCGGCTGATATCACGATATTCTTCACGGCGCTGCTCTTCAGCTGCCTGCTGCTGCTGAAACCCATCAGCGGCTTGAGCTGGCTGACGAACAGCGTCTTCGCGGTGGTCATCGTGGTCGGCGCTTCGGTGGCCGTGCTCGGCGCCATCAACGGCACCTTGTTTCCCCTGCTGCTGGCGACGGCGGCGCTGCCGGCCGACTTCATGAGCGATTTCACGTCGACCATCGAAACGCTGCTGATCTTCATCGGCACGGTGACGGGCTTGTTCTATTTCCATTATCAAGCAGGGGCGGGGCCGGCGGGCGCGGGCCGACCCAACCGGCTGAGCCGCGGCGCGCGGCAGTTCGGCAAGGTATTTCTGGTGACGGCGCTGGCGGCTATCTACGCTTCGACCATCCTCACCTGCTTGACGATCCTGACCGAGCGGGTCGGCTTCCTCTTCAGTTTTGGGGCCTAGGTCATGACGGAACATCAGACGCGCTCGATCCTGGCGGCTGATTTCGGCAGCGTCAATACGCGGGTGCTGCTCTTCGATATTGTAGACGGGGCGTACCGGCTGGTGGCGCAAGGGCTGGGCCCGACCAGCATCGGCTCGCCGGCGGATGATGCGCGCCTGGGCTTGTCGAAAATCCTGCGCGAAATCGGCGCGGCGACTGATCGCCGCTTCCTCGACGAGCGGGGGCGCTTGATTCAGCCGGAACAGAGCGAGCGCGTCGGCGTGGACAAAATCGTGACGGCGGCCAGCGCGGGGGCGCCGATTCGCACGGTGATCGTGGGGCTCTATCCCCGGCACAGTATGGCGGCGGTCAAGCGGGCCATCGCGCCATTTTACCTGGACGTGGTCGCCGAAGCGCACCTGGAAGACGGGCTAACGTCGCGCGGGCGGCTCAACCGCATCGTACACAGCCGGCCCGGGTTGATCATCGTCACGGGCGGCGCCGACGGCGGGGCGCGGACGGTGCTGCTGCAGATGCTCGCTTTGGTGCGGCAGGCGGTCACTGCCCTGCCGGCGAGCGAGAAGCCAGCGCTGCTTTACGCCGGCAACAGCGCTTTGGCCCCGTCGGTGCGGGAGATGCTGGCGCAGCAGGTGGAAGTCACCGTTGCGGCCAATATCCGCGGCCCGGCCGGCGACGCGCCCGAAGCGACGCAAGCCGCCCTGCAGCGCATTTTTGACGCGCATAAGCGGGGCCGCTCCAGCTTTCGACGCCTGGCCGGCCTCAGCCAGGACGGCATCCAGCCGACCGCCCGTGGCATCGAAACGATGGCCGCCTTCTTCGCCCGCATGACCGGGCGCGATGTGCTGGCGGCCGATATCGGCAGCGCCCATGGCATGCTGTCGCTGGCCGGAAAAGCAGGGGTATTGACGGCGCTGCGCCATGATGTCGGCCTCGGCCATAGCGCCAGCGCCCTGCTGGAGGCGGCCGGCGAAACGGCCCTGGCGCAATGGCTGCCCTTCCATCTGCGCAAGGGCGAACTGGAGCAGTACGCGCTCGACAAGGGCTTGCGAGTGGCGTCCGTGCCGTTGGACATGCGTGCGCGCACCATCGAATATGCCTTCCTGCGCGCCGGCATGCGTTGCCTGCTGGCTGAGTTGGCGCAGCGCGGGCAGGGCACGCCGATGCAACTGGCGCGCGATCAGATCGGCCTGGTCTTGCTGTGCGGGGCGACGCTAACGGGCAGTGGCCAGGGCGCGCTGGATATGCTGCTGCTGGCTGACGCGCTTGACTGCGAAGGCATCGTCCAGGTCAAGGCGGATCCTTACGGCGCGCTGGCGGCGCTGGGCGCGCTGGCGGGCAGCGAGCCGGCGGCGGTGGTGCAACTGCTGGGCGGCAATGCGCTGCAAGACGTGGGCCACTTGATCCGCGTCACCGGAGCGGCGCCGGCCGGCAGTACTGCGCTGAAATACAAGCTAAAACGGGCTGACGGCGCTGTGGTTGAGGGAGAAGTCATGGCGGGAGATGTCTGGCACTTTAAGCTGCCGGCGGCGGAATCGGTCGAGCTGCGGCTGCAAGCGCGGCGGGGCCTCTCCATCGGCGGCAAGCGGAGAATCCAGCGGCAAGTAGCGGGTGGGCGCGGCGGCTTGCTCTTTGACGCGCGGCTGGACGCGCTGGCGCCGGCGGCGTCTATCAGCGAGCGTGCGGTGGCCATGCTGCGCTGGTTCGCCGCGGTCACGGAGCAAGACAAACCGGTGGCCATCCCCGAAGACTGGCTGGCGCGGCCGGGGGACTGAGCGGGACACTCAGCAGTTAAGTCTCTTGGGATAATGCTACCACCGAGGGCGCCGCGTTTGTCTGAGTTCGCCGAGCAACGCTGCTCTTGTCAAACCAGCTTTTCATAATTTGACACGTGCAAAGAAGCGTGTTAGCTTCTAACAGGCGAATAGAAATTTGAAGAATACGCTTGATAGCCAGGATACGAGATTTGACTCGGCTATAGCATATGCTAAGCGTTTTCCAGACTCGCACAATTCAATGGGAGAGGGACGCTTCCGAGCTTGCTGATTCAGATATGATCTTAGTTGCCACTGCCATGCTCAACGAACCGGTTTTTTGGACCGAGCTTGAGATTGGCAAGGTGCAAACCCATACCATCGATCACAATGGTCGTCGAATTATGATTACCGTAGATTGCATGAGCCCTGAAGATGACATTCAACTGCATATTCTGAGCGTTCAGGAGTTGTAGAGGAGAGCCGTATGGGTGTCCAATATCCGCAGGAGATTCTCGACCAACAAGCCAGAGTTAGGAAGGAGCTTGCGAAGTTGGCAAAAATGCGAACTGATCATCTTAAATCAATCGGACAGATGCCGCCATCCGCCAGCAAAAGCAAGCCTGCGCAAGACAACGCAAGTCGTGTGGCTCCCTCGTCTGAATCCAGCCAGCACGAAGTTGCCGCCTCCTGACAGGGAATCCTGGCAGCTTTTTCGCATTTGCTTGTGATCCGGCAGGTCGCACCCGGCTGACGGGCGTTTACTTCACCGCGCCCATGGTCAGGCCGTCGACCACATTCTTGCGGATGAACATGGCCAGGAAGAAGATCGGCACCATCACCACCATGCCGGCGGCGGCCATCTGCTCCCACATGATGCCGCGCGCGCCGCTGGTCGTCATCAGCGCGACCTGCATGGTGCGCATCTCCCGCCCGATGATGAGCGCGAAGAGAAATTCGTTCCAACTCATGATGAAGGCGAAAACCGAGGCCACCAACACGCCGGGGCGGATCAGCGGCAGCGAGATGAAGAAGAGGATCTGATAATCGTTGCAGCCGTCGACGAAGGCGGCTTCTTCAATCTCTCCCGGCAGGGCGTCGACGAAGCCCTTGATCATCCAGATGGCGTAGGGCAGCACGATCGACATATTGACGATGATCAAGCCCAGGCGCGTGCCCAGCAGCGGACTGCCGAAGAGCTCGACCGTGCGGAAGAGGGTGAAGAAGGGGATGGCGACGACGATGGCCGGGATGAATTGCGTCGTCAGGATCCAGATGAGCAAGACGCCGTTGCCCAGGAATTGATAACGGCTGAAAGCGTAAGCGGCCAGCGTGGCCAGCGGGATGGCGATGAGAATCGTCGCGCCGGAAACGACGATGCTGTTGAGGACGCTGGGGAACATATTGCGGCCCACCTCGCCGCGTTCACGCGCCGTGCCTTCGTTGATGATGACCGATTCATCAGAGAAGATGATCTCGAAATTGTCCAGCGTCGGCCTGAAGACGACATCAGTGGTGTAGGCTTTCTCCTGCGGCTTGAATGACGTCAGCGCCAGCCAAAATATCGGCAGCACGATGAAGGCGATGATCAGCAGCAGGGCGGCCGTCTCCAGCGCTTTGGCGCTCTGCTGACGCAGGCCGGGCTTGACTTTTGTTGCGGTCGCGGCGGTCATCGTCAGGCCTCAATCACGGTTCAGCACCAGCGTCACGTAGAGCGCGGCGCAAATCGTCAGCACAACGACCAGGATGTAGGACTGCGCCGAGGCGTAGCCGATATCCAGGCCGCGCACGAAACCGACCTGGTGAATGTAATAATTGATCGTCTGCGTGGCGCGCACGGGGCCGCCGCCGGTCATGGTGACGACCTGGTCGAACATTTTGAGCGAGAAGATCGTCTTGAGCATGGTGACGATCAGGATCACCGGGCGCAGCAGCGGCAGCGTGACGCGGAAGAAAATCTGCAAGCGGTTGGCGCCGTCGATGCGCGCCGCTTCAAAGATCTGCTCGTCGATGGAGCCGAGAGCGCCGACGAACATCAGCGCGATCAGCGGCGCCCAGCCCCAGGTCTCGCTCATCGCCAGCATGAAGAGGGCCCAGAATTTATCGCCCAACCAAACGATGGACTCGCTGATCAGCGGGATCTCGACCAGCGGCAGCGCGTTGATGACGGTCAAGACGAAGTTGATGGGGGCGACGATGAGCTGGTCGATCAGCAAGTCGTAGATGCCGTAATTTTCGTTGAGCATGAAGCGCCAGCTGTAGCCTTTGAGTGCCGGGCTGACGGCGAAGGGGAAGATGAGCAGCGTCTTGGTCAGGGCGTGCAGGCGGCCGCCGCGCTGCACGATGACGGCGATGAAGAGGCCGATGATGACCGACAAGCCCACGCTGACCACGGTGAACCAGAAGGTCACTTCCAGGCTGTTGATGAAGCGCGAATCGCGGAAGGCCAGCGTGTAATTGTCGAGGGTCAGCAGGCTCCAGTCAATGCTGAGGCCGCCCTCGCCGAATTGCACTGCGAATTGCGGCGGCGTGCGCAATTTGTATTTGTGGAAGCTGAAATAGAGCGCCGCCAGCAGGGGGTACACGGTCGTCAATACGATGATGAGCAGGGCGGGGCCCACCAGCGTCCACGGCACCCAGCGTTTCTTGCGCACCGGGTCTACCCCCCATCCCCCGACCCCTTCCCCCACAAGGAGGGAAGGGGAGCAAACGCGCTCAGCATGTGGCGGTTAAGTCCCTCGCTCTTTTTCCCGCGCATGGAGGGTAGGAGAGCAATCGCGCACAGCATGCGATTAAGTCCCTCCCTCTTTATGGGGGAGGGATTTAGGGTGGGGGGATTCCATGACTACTCGTAGTAGCCGGCCGCTTCCATGACGAAGCGCACATCTTCGGCCGCCAGGTCAAGCACGGTTTGCGTATCCGCCATCGAATCCGTGGCTAGCTCGTTGATGGCCTCAGCCAGGATGGGGATGATCTCGGTGTATTCCGGGATCAACGGGATGGTGCGCGCATCAGCCAAGACGGCCGAGGCGACGCCCTGCAAACCATTGTGGACTTCGTTGACTTCGGGATCGGCCAAGACTGACAGGCGCACGGCCACATTGGTATCCAGCGCCGGGTCCGAGGCGTCGAGCACGATGCGGCGCTCGGTGATGGGGTGCGTCAGCCATTTCAGGTATTCCAGCGCGGCGTCGAGGCTGTCGGATTGGGCCAGCACGCCAACGGGCCAGAGGTAGCCGTACGAGGCGGTATCGCCGCCTTGCCAGCCGGGCGCCGGCGCGAAGGCCGCGTTATCAGCCACTTCGGGGATCTCCGAATTGGTCATGCGGCTGGCCATCCACCACCAACCGACGAACATGGCGGCGCGCCCCTGCACCAGCTCCTGGTTGGCTTCTTGCTCATTCCAGGCGATGGACGGTTCCGGGCTGTAGCCATCGCGCAGATAGCTCATGTATTGCTCGGTCGCCGCCAAGCCGGTCTCGTTATTGAAAATGGGCTCCCAGTTCTCGTCGAAGATATCGGTGCCCGCGCCCCAGAGGTGGCTGTACCAGTTGAAGAGATTCTGATCGACATTCAAGCCGTATTGCACGGCGATGGGGGCGATATCCATGCCGCTGTCGACGATCGCCTGGCTGATGGCGGAGACGTCTTGCCAGGTCGCCGGCGGCTCCATGCCCACCGCTTCCAGGACATCAGCGCGATAGTGCAGCAGCAAGGGGTGACCGCGGAATGGCAAGCCATAGATGGTATCGCTGTTGCCGGTCGAAGCCGACTGATACGCCGGACCGTAGTCGTCCCAGTCGATGCCGGCATCGGCGACGAAGTCGTTCAGCGGATGCAGGAAGTCGTAGATGTTGGTGCCCCAAGCGTCAACGAAGGCCACGATGTCGAACTCGGTATTGGGGTTGGTGGCTTCCAGGTAGAGCTGTTCCTGGAAGGAGCCGAAGGGAAGATCGCCCCAGCTGACCGAGATGCCGGTCATGGCGGTGAATTCGTCCGCGCCCTTGACCGCGGCCGAGGCGAATTGCGGCGCCGTGCTGCAGCAGATCAGAAATTGCAGCTGCGTGCCGTCATAAGGCTTGCTGGCGTCCAGGCCGAAGGTGGCCGGATCCATCACATCTTGCGCCAGCGCCGTGCCCAGCGGCAGGGACAAGAAGAGCGCGAGAGCGAGAAGCAGCATCAGTCGTTTTGCGAAATTCATGGGCTTGCCTTTCATTGCTGATCAATATGCGGATATGAAGCTCGCTGAGGTCAAATGCACAGCGGATGCGGCAGATTCTAACATAATTTGCGCGCGAGGCAAACATGCCTGCGGACATGCTCTCAGCCAGCGCCGTTAGACGAAAAGCTCGTCTTTCGACCTCGCGGTTTTCCGCCTGCCGTCAAGTAGACATTGCTAGGGAAGACTCTGTGAATCGCCCAGAATCACGTGCAGTGTGCGTACGGGCGAGCCGGTGACTCGCCCCTACCGTTTTCTCTGCGCTCTCTGTGTTCTCTGTAGTTAATCCATTCGCGACTGCGCCGCGCAACCACTCAACCCAGCGGCTGCCAAGTGAAGCGTCCGTCGACCTCGCTGACCGTGCCCAAGCCGGGGAAGGGCAGGTGATAGAAGAGCGTCAAGATGCCGCTGTCCGCGCACTCTTGCAAGACGCGGCGGCGCGTCATGGCGGCCAGGGCGCCGTCCGAGTCGAAGCCGAAGTGCCAGTCGACCTGCTCGAACTGAAAGGGCTGATGCAGCAAGTCGACGACGTGCAGCAGCCGCTCGCCTTCCGATTCGACCAGCAAGCCAGAATGCCCCAGGGTATGCCCCTCCAGGTTGACCGCGGTGACGCCCGGCAAGACGGCGTCGCCATCCGCCACGAAGGCGACATCATCACGCAGCGCCCGGAAGCGCTCGAGGGTCTGCTGATCGGCGGCGCTGCTGGAAGCGGCCCAGCGGGCGATCCATTCATCCCATTCGGCTTGCGTCGTCACGTATCGGGCGTTGGGGTAAGCGAGGTCGCCATCGGCGTCGACGAGGCCAGCGATGTGGTCGCCGTGAAAATGCGTCAGGTAGATGAGGTCGATATCGGCGGCGCTCAGCCCCAAGCTGGCCAGGCCGCGCAGCGCGCCACCCATGCCGGGCGGGCCGGCCGCGCCAAAGCCGACATCAGCCAGCAGGCGGATGCCCCCGCGCTCCACATAGAGCAAGTTGAGGCTGCCGGCGGGCGCTTGACCGCCCAACGCGGCTTCGATCTCGGCGCGGCTGGCGTTGGGGTAACGGCCGGCGATATCGTTCAGCGTCATCTGCGCGGCGCCTTCTTGCAGCACGGCGCAGTTGATATCGCCGATGGTGAACTGATATACGGACATGGCATGTTCCTTTCTAAGCATGTGCGAGTGAGTTGCAGTTCTTAGAGCTAGCCGCTTGTGGACACACGGCAGTCATTACGGCCGCCCACGCCAAATACCTTGCAAAGCGCAGTTTATCTCCCCCTCCCTCTTTATGGGGGAGGGGTTCGGGGGGTGGGGGTTGGTCTCGCCACGTAAACGGGGACGAGCCACCGTCTCGCCCGTACGCGCGTTGGGCTTTGTCTCGCCCGCCTGTACGACCATCAGGGTTTCAACCTCTGCGTGCGCCAAGTCGCGCATTGCGCCAATGTATATGTAACTCTGTGTACTCTCTTTTCCTCTGTGCACTCGGTGGTAAAGGTGTGGATTCTCCGCTACAGGGTCCCTTGCGATCGACAAGCGCGCCCGGATTCACGCCCCGGTGAGCGCGAGCGCCGTCAAGAAAAAGATCAACCCGGCGCCCATGCGACCGACGAGAACCGCGCCGCTGGCATTGGTATAGACGCGCATCAGGCAGAAGCTCAAGCCCAGCAGCGTCGGGTAGACGATGCCGTACCACAGCGGGGGATAAGCCGCGGGCAGGGCGGCGCTGTAGACCAGAGCGTGCAGCAACGTATAGAGCGCGCCCGTGGCCAAGACGCCGCGCCCGGGACCGAGCGCGCTGCGCAGCGACGGCAGCAGCACCCCTTGAAAGACCAGCGTCTCGGCCAGGGGTTGCAGCAGGAGCAGCAGCAGAGCGGCGAGCATCAGGCTGGCTGCGCCGGCCGATTGGAGCGCGACGACCTCCGGCATGGGCAAGAAGCGCCCGCCGGCCAAACTCACGATGAGGTCGATGGCCAGGGCGATGGCGACGCCGTGCAGCAAGGCGATGGTCCAGGGCAGGTCGCCCCGCGCCAGCCGCAACGCGCGCCAGCTCGCGTCACTGGCGCGCCGGTTGATCAATACGAAGAAGGCGCTCAAGGCCAAGCCCAGCGCCCAGCTCAGCAGCAGCAAGAAGGGTGTGATCTCATCAGCGCCCAGCACAATCGATGCCAGGGCGGGCCCCACCATCGTGAGGCACACGAAGAGCACGATGAGCGTGAGCAGCGCGCTGGCGAGGGACCAGGGCGGCGACTCCGTTTCGGGCTGCGACAGCTTCTGCCTTAAAGACAGGCGCTGGAGGTTATCGTGCTGCTCGGTCATGGCGCGGCTCGCAATATGAAACCAGGACGGCTAGCGCGCATGACCGACTCGTAGACGGCGAGGGTCTCGGCGGCGGTCTTGCGCCAACTGTACTTGCTGGCCAGCGCCAACCCCTGGTTGATCATGGTTTGGCGCAGCGGCTGCTGAATCAGCAGGGCGATGATGGCGCCGGCCATCTCCCGCGCATTATGGACGATGTAGGCGGCGTCTTCCAGTATTTCTTCGAAGACGATGGCGTCAGAGGCCACCACCGGCGTGCCGCAAGCCATGGCTTCCAGCGCCATCAAGCCGAAACCTTCATAGAGGCTGGGGAAGACGAAGACATCGGCCAGGCGATAGAGCGACGGCTTGTCCGCCTCATCGACGAAACCGATCCAGCGCACATAATCTTCTATGGCCAGGCGCCGGCTGTAGGCGCGCAGATCGGGGAAGAGCTTGTCGTCGTAGCGCGGCTCGCGACCGGCGATAACCAGCGGAAAGGCATCGCCATCGGCTTGGCCAACGTAGGTATACGCCAGCAGCAGCCGATTCACCTGCTTCCGCCAATCCAGGCCGCCCAGGTAGAGCACGAAATTGTCGGGCAGAGCGTACTTTTGCCGCACCTGTTCGTCGCGCTCAACGCCGATGCGCGGGTGGAAGCGTTCATCCGGCGCCAGGTAGGTGACGCTGATCCGGTCTTCGGCGATGCCCAGTTGCGACTCGATATCGACCTTGGCCGTCTCGCTGATGGTGATGATGTGGTTGCTGCCGCGGGCGGCCGCGCTGACCAGCGAGGTATAGAGGCTGGCCAGGGCGCCCTGGCTGTAGACCGGGTAGAGAAGGGGGATGACATCGAGCACGGTGGTCACCAGCTTGACCGGGCAAGCCAGCGGCGGCCCCCAATAGGGCACGTGGGCGATATCGGCGCCGAGCTCGCGGGCGGCGCGGGGGAAGGCGCGCTGCTCGAAGAAGACTTTACCGAGCTTGCTGGCGCGGCGTTGGCCAGTGTGAATCAGGCGGACGCGCGGCGGCAGGTCAACGGGAGGGGCGATATGCGCCGGTAGGACCAGGGTCAATCGCAGCTCGGGCGCGACCGTGACCAGGCCCGCCAACAAATGACGCAAGTATTGTCCGCTGCCGGTCGATTCCTGGTCGTAGAACCAGCCGTTGATGGCGATGTGCACGGAAAAGTCGTCCTTGAACCTTAAGTCAGTGTCTGTATGGCTTGACAGGTACACGTGTGCGCGTCCGCCTGCAGTCTACCCCCCTCAGTCCCCCCGTATCAACGGGGGGAAGCTCGTTTCGCCCTTCTCGACTTGGCAACATCCTGGAAACCATTTACTTTGCGCATAGACGGTCAAGAGTACGCATGTATTTGCCGCCCCCTCCCTGGCTTGCCGGGGAAGGGGCTGGGGGTGGAGTAAACCATGTGGATTGCGTGCGTTTTGTAGGAAATCTAAGATTAAGTCGGCGAACGCGGTGGTAAAAGTGTCGACCAGCCCGGCTACGGCCGCATTTCGCCCTGAATGTGCGCGATGATCTGATCAATCGTCTGGTCGAGCGGGGTCGTGGGCTGCCAGCCGATGTGGTCGCGGATCTTGGCCAGGCTGGGCACGCGGCGGCGAAAGTCCTCGAAGCCGGGCTGCTGATAAGCTTGATCGTAGGGGATGAGCGCGATCTCCGAGGCGCTGTCGGCGCGGTCACGGATGCGCTCCGCCAGATCCATGATGCTGATTTCTTCATCGCTGCCGATGTTATAGAGCTCGCCGACGGCGGCATCGGCCTCAGCCAGGTTTTGAATCGCAGCCACGACATCGTAGACATTGGCGAAGCAGCGCTGCTGCCGCCCATCGCCATAAACTTGGATAGTCTCGTTGGCCAGCGCCCAGCGCACAAAGCGCGGCATGACCATGCCATATTGGCCCACCTGCCGTGGGCCCACGGTGTTGAAGAGGCGAAACAGCGTGACCGGCAAGCCGATCTCGGCGTGATAGGCGAAAGCCAGGAATTCGTCGATGGCTTTGGAGGCGGCGTAGCTCCAGCGGCTGCGGCTGGTGGGCCCGGCCAGGGTATCGTCGTCTTCGTGAAAGGGGAAGCTGACGCCCTTGCCGTAGACCTCGGAGGTGGAGGCGATCAGCACACGCCGGCGGTAGCGGCTGGCCGTCTGCAG
Organism: Phototrophicaceae bacterium; assembly: GCA_965208195.1. GTDB lineage: Bacteria > Chloroflexota > Anaerolineae > Aggregatilineales > Phototrophicaceae > UBA6055. Next base: position 564,921 of record CBDBOC010000003.1, read on the forward strand.
GATGACTTCAGTGCCGCCGATGTTGACTTCGATGGTGTTGATGGGCCGGTCGATGATATTGCGCACGCCGACGGCGGCGGCCAAGTGAAAGATGATATCGCATTCGCTGACCAGCCGGTCGATGACGTGGATGTTGCGGATGTCTTCAACGGCGTAGCGGAAGCCGGGGTTTTCCGCCAGGTGCTGGATATTCGCCAGGCTGCCGGTGGATAGATTGTCGATGACGGTGACCTGGTAGCCGCCCGAAAGCAGGCGCTCGGCCAAGTGGCTGCCGATGAAGCCGGCGCCGCCGGTGATCAATGCGCGTGTCATGCGCGTCCTTTCTCTTCGCGAATACCAAAAGAGTCACTTCGTAGGGGCGAGACGGTGGCTCGCCCTCATCTGGATTTCGTCTTCAGTTGCATTCTACACGCTAAGGGACGAAGACACGTACATGCTGACCAGATCATCAGAGGCGGCGCGCCAGATAGAGCAGCGCCACCGTCTCCCGCAGGATGCGCCCGCTGAAGTCGCGCTCGATGACCTCGGCGATTTCATCAAGCAGACGCCGCCGTATTTTCGCGCCCAGCGCGCGATGGTCGGAGAAGGTGCCCAACAGGTCGACGTATCCTTCGGCATCATAGACCGTGGCCATGGTATGCTTCTTGATTTGCAGGTCGCCGAAAAAACCGCTGTCCGTGATCAGATGGTGGTAATCGGTGACGACGGCGTCGGGCTGCGGCGGCGGGGCAAAATCGCGTGCCAGCTCTGGCGCCACAGTGCTGTACACCGTTTGCAGTGCGTCGACGCTGGCGCGGCTGGCGTCCGTCACTAGCGGCCGATGCCAGAAGAGGGCCAGCGCGCCGCGCGGCTTCAGCAGGTCACGCGCGCGCCGAAAACGCGTCGCCGGGTCGAGCCAGTGGAAGGCGGTGGCTGACAGCACAAGATCGTAGCGTGCCTGTGGCAGGGGCATGGCGTCGAAATCGGCTTGCTGAATCGTGACATTGGGGTAGGCGCGCAAATTGCGCCCGGCGACGGCGGCCAGGCGCGCCCCCAGCTCAATGCAGTCGATGCGGTAGCCGCGCCCCGCCAAAGGTAGCGTGGCTTGCCCGGCGCCGCAGCCGATTTCGAGAATGCGCGCGTTGGCGCCCAGCTGGGCGTAGTTGATGATGTCGTCGAAGAGCGCGGCCGGGTAACCCGGGCGGGCGCGGTCATATTGCGCCGCGATGGCGTCGTAGATCAGCCGGCCGTCACTGGCGTGGCTCATGGCGCGGCTCAGAAGCGATTCTGCATCGAGCCGACATAGCCCGTCAGCTCAGCGTAACCGTAGCCGCTCTTGTCGCCGCTGACCGCCACCGCGCCTTCCCAATAGACGATATCGGCGCTGTGCAGTTCTTGATCGGCCTGCAGCGGCGCCACCTGAATCTCGAAACCATCGGGCCCAACGATAGTGATGCGCCAGCCGGCCGGGTAGAGCGCGCCACTATGCGGGCTACGCCAGCTGTCGGTGACCTCGATGGTGATGTCGTCCGCGTTCAGACGACGCGTATCGCCCGCCGGGTGAATCAGCAGACCGCCGAAGGCCGGCTCAATACCGCCATCGACCAAGCGGATCTGCCCCACCATCAGTTCGCTGTCGTCGTTGAAGATCAGCCCGAACCAATCCCAGCCTTGCGCGCCCGGGCCCAGGGCGGAGGTGCTGAATTCGTGATCCATCCAGCTGAAGCCGCTGACGCTGTATTCAACGCCGCCGATGGAGATCGTGCCGTCGGTCAGCAGGCGGCTGAGGCTGTAATAGTAGCTGGCGTTGCCGGGCTGGGCGCTCTTCTGGCTCAGGCCCCTTTCGCCTTGCAGGGCCGGCGGCTTGACCTGGCGCAGGCGCAGGTTGATGGCGAAGTCGGCGCTGGCCGCCTCTATGCGCGTCCGCGTCGCATCGGCGTTCTCGGCACTGATGGCCCAGTCTTCCAGCCAGACGCGATAGGCTGGCTCTGTCGTCGCGCCGGCCAAGCCAGCTCCACCGCGCGCGTAACGCACATCGTGAAAGAAGGCGCCCGCAGCGATATCGCTGACGGTGAAATGCGCCATGTAGATTTGACTGCTGCGGAACTCCGAAGCCGATGGCTGCGCGACCGGCACGATGGCGCGGCGGAAGATGGTGAATTGGAAGCCGAAGCGCCGCCCCGCGTCCGTCGCCAGGACGCCAGTGTAGTACCACCACTCGGTCTGAAACTCAGGATGCGCGCCGTGATCGCGGGGGAAGTGCCAGTCCCAGGGCCCGATGGCGCGGGCGAAGCCGTCGACGTTGGGCGGTGGCGCCTGGAATTGTGTGCTGGCGCCCAGCGCGCTGCCGTTCAGCGGCTCGACCAGGCTGATGCCGATGAGGACCAGTGCAGTGACGACGAGCAACGCGGCGGCGATGCGCCAATTCATGCGGCGGCCTGTGCCTGCTGGGCTGTGCCTTCAGATGCGCGCATTATGCTGTGAGGCTTCCGCGCCCGCAAGCCTGGGCATCGGCAATCCCCGGTGAACACTGAAGGGCTTGTCCGGTACTGGGTCTATTTTGCGTGCTCTTTCTACCTCACCCCCCGGCCCCCTCTCCGAATTATCAGAGAGGGGGAGCTAAGTATGCGCGTACTCAAAAGCATTTGCGCGGAATGGTGGTAGTTCAGGGCAGAAACGCCCGTCCGATTCAGTTTGAGACGAGCTTCCCCCCGTTGAGCGGGGGGATTGAGGGGGGAACAGGGGCCGGGCGAGATTCGTAATACCGGTCAAGCCTTGTAGGCGCGACCCTTCAAGCTGCCTCTCGGTGCACTCCCCTAAACTCGGCGCCCTCGGTGGTAAACGTGTGCCATCCCCGCAAAATATTAATCGGCGGCCAACAGCCCGCGGGCGAAGGCCAAATCGGCCACGATCAGCTCGTCGACCCGCGCTTCGTCGCTGTACTCGGCTGAGAAGCAGAGCGGCCCCTCGTAGCCGATGGCGCGCAACTTGTCGATGACGCGCGGCCAGGAAGCGCGCCCCTGGGCGCCCGAGGTCCAATAGATTTGCCACTCGGCGGTCGGCGCCTCCGGCCCGCTGAGGCGGCGCCAATAGGCGTTCTTCAAGTTGACCACACTGAGATGCGGCGCCAGGATGTCGAGAGCGGCATCGCTGTCCATGCCTTCCAGGGCGTTGTGCGCCGGGTCCCAGACGGCCGCCACATAACGCGGCTCGTAATCCTTCAGCAGCTGCCAGGCGCCCATTTCGTTGACCGGCACGAAACGCCGCGAGTGATTCTGGACGCCGATCTGCATGCCGTAACGCTCGCATAAGGGCAGGGCGGCGTCAAGCTGACGGCGCGCCTCGGCTTCGGCGGCCCAGTAATCGCGTTCCCCCTGGTGAAACATAACGCGGTTCATGCCGATGCCGGCGGCGGCGCAGGCGCTGTAAAGGCGCTCATCATCCAGCGCATTGGTGGCGGTGATGTTCAAGACGCGCACGCCCTCATCAGCCAGCAGCTTTACCGCCGCGGGCAGGTCGCGCTCGATATGCTCGGGCTCAACTGGGAAGCCGGGCCGGACGGGCAATTCGATCAGGTCAAAGCCAAGCGCTTTGACATGAGCCGCCAGCTGCGGCAGCGTCAGCGTTTTCCAGGGTTTGACGAAAAGCGCCAGTTCATTCATGGTTCAAGTCTCGCTATTTCTTGAGGATAGTGAGTATGTCAAAGCAAGTCATACGTGAAAAGCAAACTACAGAGAACGCGGAGGGCGCAGAGAAATTCCAGGCGGAGCTGCTGATTTTCGGGCGATTCACAGAATCGCCCCTGTTAAGGTTGCGGGCTGAATCCCAACGTGCGTACGGGCGAGCCGGTGGCTCGCCCCTACAAGGTCAGGATTTTCACATGACTTACTTGGTTTCACTTCTGCGACCTCTGTGTTGAAATCGAAGCGCAGGGTGTTCGCCACAGCGAGACTCACGGCGAGCTCGAAGCTCCCCCTACGTTTTGGTCGGCATCATGGAGAGCAGGTCGATATTGACGCGGGCGGGCAAGCTGGCGAGGAAGACGACGGTGGCGGCGATGTCTTCGGGCTGGATCATTTTCAGCTTCTCTTCTTGGCTGAACTTACGCGGCCGCTGGTCGATGATGGGCGTGTTGCCGGCGCCGGGGTTGAAGAGGCAGGCGCGCACGCCGTGGGGGTTGCCCTCTTCGTTTGTGACCGTGTTCAGCGCTTCCATGCCGATTTTGGAGGCGCTGTAGCCGACGCCGGCGCCCAGGCTGGGGAACATGCCGGCGCGCGACGCCAGGTTGATGATCAGTCCGCCGCCGCGCGCTTTCATCTCGGGCAAGACGGCTTTGCTGAAGACGAATGCGCTGGTGAGATTGACATCCAGCAGCTCGCGCCACTGCTCGGCCGAGGTATCGCTCACCGAGCGCTCAGTGACGTTGATGCCGGCGTTGTTGACCAGCACGTCGATCGGGCCGAAAGCGGCGCGGGTCCGTTCCAACGCGGCGTGGATTTGGGCGTCATCGCCCACATCAGCCGGGCAGACCAGGGCTTGGCCGCCGGCTGCGCGCGCCATCGCGGCGACCGATTCCAGCGCTTCCCGCCGCCGCGCCACCAGGCTGACCTTGGCGCCGGCCGCCGCGCAAGCGATGGCGATGGACTCGCCGAAGCCGCTGCTGGCGCCGGTGATGATGAAAGTTTTGCCCTTCAGTAACTCCATGCGCTGCTCCTTCGCCGCTTATGCCATGGTGTCGAGCATAGCAAGCGTGACTTCGAAATGCAATTTGCCGTCGCGCAAGAAACGCGCCACTTCACCGGCGATGATATCGCCCTGACGCCGCCGCGCCCCCCGAGTGACCGAGGCGATATGCGGCGTGATGATGACATTGTCCAGCTGACGGAAGGGGCTATTGGCGGGCAGCGGCTCACGCTCGAAGACATCCAGCGCGGCGCTGATCCGCCCCGATTGCAGCTCCGCCAGCAGCGCCGCCTCGTCGATTAGGTGAGCGCGCGCGGTGTTGACGAATATGGCGCCATCAGCCAGCCAACTGAATTGCTCAGCGCCGATCATGCGGTAGGTTTCGGCAGTGGCTGGCGCCTGCAGCGTGACGACCGGGCAATTGCGCATGAGCGGCTCCAGCGCGGATTTGCGGGCGCCCAAGGCGGCTGCGGCGGTGTCGGTGACATAGGGATCGCAGAGCCATACCTCGGCCTCCAGCGCGCTGAGCTTCTTGATGAGCTCGCGGCCGGTATAGCCCGCGCCGATGACGCCGATGCGCGCGCCGGCCAATTCGGCGCCGGGCGGGAAGGCCCTCGCTGGCGCCCAGCCTTGGTCTTTGAAGACGCGGTCGATCTGATGGAAGCGGCGCAAGCTCAGCAAGATGAAGAGCAAGGTCGTCTCCGCCACCGGGATTTGCATGGCGGCGGCGGCGTGCGTGACGCGGCGGCCCGCGGCGAAGACGGCCGGCGGCAGCATGCGCTTGATGCTGCCGGCCGAGTGCGCGATCAGACGCAAATTGTCGGCGGCGGCCAGCACTTCATCGCTAAAGACGGGCGTGCCCCAACCGGTGATGACGATGTCGCAGCCTGGCAGCAAGCGCGCCAATTGCGCTGAACTGAGGTCGTCCGCGCTCGGCTGAATTTGCAGCTCGCAGGCGTGGCGCAGCCGGGCATCGGCCTCGGGCGAGAACAGCTCGGTGTAGAGCGCGGGCCGCAGCGCGACGAGAAGGCGCGGTTTGGCGGGCATTCAGGCTGGACCGGCGAGGGCGCCGCGAAGGCGATGAATCAGCGCCGGCCCGGGTTCAAAGGGCAACTCGACCACGCGGCGCTCAAGCGCGCTGGTGTAGAGCGCCAGGATAACTTCGAAGTCGCTGAGGGCGGCCGCCAGGTTGAGCGGATGCGCGGCAGCGTCATCGAGCCAGTCGATCATGGCGTCGCACATGGCGGCTTGGCCCAGTATGTCTTCGGCGGGGTAATCGTGATCGCCGCTGGCGTAGACGCCGTCGACTAGCGTCTCCCAGCCCCACATGGTCCAGTGGACATAACCCTGCTCCCCGTAGACGGCGATGCGCTTGTGCTGATGGATGGGACCGCCGCCGGGTACACGGGGCGCGTTCTCGCCGCAGCGCAGCGTGGCTTGCACGCCGTTGCTGTATTCGATGGCGGCCAGGCTCTGATCGGGCGCGTAATGCTGTGGCAGGTTGGGCTGCAAGCCCTCAGCGCCCGCCACCTGGCCGAAGACGGTAGTCGGCTGAGCCGGATTAAACGCGCCGATCGCCTGCAGCGAGTGCGTGCCCTGGTAAGCCAGGTTCATGCCCGAGCTGGCTTCGATGAAGCGGAGCGCGCCGATGCCGCCCTCAGCGACCAGTTGCTGCAGCTGCTGGCGCCGCGGGTGGAAATGCAGCTGATGATTGATGGCGATTTTGATGGCGGGTTTGCCCTCGGCGAAGGCCTTTGATGGCCAGGAAATCTTCAGCCTGGATCGCCAGCGGCTTCTCCACCAACAGGGCGGGCACGCCGGCTTCGAGCGCCGCCTGGAAGATCTCAATACGGGCGTCGGGCGGTGTACTGACCTGGACCAGATCCGGCTTTTCGCGAGCTAACATTTCGCGATAGTCGGTGTAGCGCGCCGGCACATCATATTGATCGGCGAAGGCCTTGAGCGCGGCCGGCTGCCGGGCGGAGACGGCGGCCAGCCGAGCGCGCTTGATGTGCTGATAGGCGGCGGCGTGGCCGTGAGCGCGCCCGCCACTGACGCCGATGAGCGCGGCTTTAAGCATGTGTCGCCTCCCAAGGCTGCAGAATCACTTTGCCGCATTGCCCGTTGAGCTGGGTTTCCCAGGCGCGCTGTATATCGTCCAGGGCGAAGCGATGCGTGATGAGCTTGTCCAACTGCGGGCCGATATCAGCGATCATCTTCATAACGCGCGGGGAATCGGCCAGGTTGTAATGCCAGGAGCCGACCAGCGTCAAGCCTTTGCGGATCATGTCATCGCTGATGCGCAGGGGCGTGTCCTCGCCGCATTCGCCGACGAAAGCGACCGCGCCCTTGCGCCGGGCGGCGTCGATGCAGAGGCGATGGGCGGCGACAACGCCCGAGCAGTCGATAGCTTTGTCGACGCCGCGGCCACGCTCGGTCAGCGCCAGCACCTGACTCAGCGCATCTTCGTCCAGCGGGTTGACGACGTCCGCCGCGCCCAGCTCCAGCGCCAGCGCCGCGCGATAGCTGTTGGCCTCGACGCCGATGACGCGGGCGCCGCGGTAAACGCCGTTGATCACGCCGCCCAGGCCGACCGGTCCCAAGCCGGTGATCAGTAGCGTATCGTGGCGGTCGAGCCGCAGGGCCTGCATCGCGCCGAAGGTCGGGCCCAAGCCGCAGCAGGCCATGGCGGCGTGGTCAATCGACATGCCGGCGGGTATCGGCAGCAGCATCCAGTCTTGCTTCAGAATGTATTGGCCCATCGTGCCCCATCCGGCGGAACTGCCGTGGAAAGCGGCGAAGTCGATGGCGTCCTGGCAGTGGATGTATTCGCCAGCGAGGCAGGTGCTGCAAGCGCCGCACGCGCTCAAGGGCATGGCCACCACGCGGTCGCCCACCTTGACGCGGCCCGACTGCGCCACCTCGACAACTACGCCGGCGGCTTCATGGCCCATGGCCGGGTATTGCGCGCCGGCGGCGAAAGCCTTGTACTCGGTGCACATGGGCGCGGCCAACACTTTGACGACGACCCAGTTGGCTTTGGCGCGGGGCGCGGCGACCGTTTCGACGCCGGCTTGCTTTTCACTCGTGATGGCAACGCGTTTCATGCCTGACAAGGAGCCGCCTCCAACGCGCAATCGGTTACTTGAAGACGGGGGCGACTATAGCATAGGCGCCAACGCCTCGCAAGAAATGGGCGAACGACGGGCATGACGCTGATCACAAAGGCACAAAGACACAAAGGGCACACAGACAAAGGCTGATTTGGCTCGTTGCGCTGAGAATCGTCCGCAGATTGGCGAAGTCGTGGAATTCATGCGCCAATACAAGGCATTTCCGCGGAGTCCTCGGTGGTAAAGGCGCAGGTCCTCCGCCACCCGCTTAACTTCGCCCGAGCCGGCAAGTTTGACGAACATCAGCCGATGGACTACACTTCATGGAATCGGTTACGCAACAGGTTGAATGGCAGGAACGGGCAGCGATGAGACGGATCACCATGCGCGATGTCGCTGAGCAAGCGGGCGTCTCGAAAGCCACAGTATCGCACGTCATCAACGATACGCGCTTCGTGGAAGACGCGACCAAGGCGCGCGTGCGGGCGGCCATCGCGGCGCTGGGCTACCGGCCCAATGTGGCGGCGCGCAGCTTGACCACGCAGCGGACGCGCATCATCGGCTTGATCGTCTCAGACGTCACCAATACCTTTTTCGGCGAGATCATGCGCGGCATTGAAGACGTGCTCATCGCCAACAATTACAGCTTGATGCTCTGCAATACCAACGAAGTGCTGGAGCGCGAAGAGTATTACATCGATATCTTGCTGCGGCAGGGCGTGGACGGCATCATCGCCGCGGCCACCAGCCAGAATTGGGATGTGCTGAACGAAGCGGCCAAGCTCAGTATCCCCATCGTCATGCTGGATCGCACCTTTGACGAGGCGCAGTCGCCTTATGTGGGCGTCAACAATGAGCAAGGCGCCTGGCTGGGCGCGCGACATCTAATCGAGCGCGGCTACCGCGAAATCGGCATTCTGGCGGGTTTTCAGCGCTTGTCGACCATGCGTGAGCGGCTGGCCGGCTTTGAGCGGGCGCTGGACGAAGCGGGCTTGCCGCTGCGGGCTGACTGGCGCCTGGACAGCCCCTTGACCATCGAAGACGGCAAGCGGGCCATGGCGCGATTGATGACAGCCCGGGAGCGGCCGCGGGCGGTCTTCATCTGCAATAATCTGCTGAGCCTGGGCGCGCTGCTGGGATTGCAGGAGCTGGGGCTGGCTTGCCCGCGCGATGTCGCCGTGGTCGGCTTTGACGACCATCCCTGGGCGCAGGTTACCAATCCGCCGCTGACGGTCGTGCGGCAGCCGACCCGCGCCATCGGCGAGACGGCGGCGCGCAAGGTGCTGAGCGCGCTGAGCGATGGCAGCGCGGAGAGTTCATCGGCGCTTTTTGATTGCGAGCTCATCCTGCGTCGCTCGACCTGAGGGCGGCGCTCGCCCCGGATCAGCCGCCGACTGATTCGGGCTAGTCTATCTTCGGCGATATTATGTAGGGGCGAGCCATTGGCTGGCCCGCATACACCCAAATGCTCTCTTGACAGTCATTTGACGGAGGCAAGCATGACAAGAACCTACGAAGCGACCTGGGCATCATTGAAGACGCATCCCACAGCCGAGTGGATGCGCCGCGACAAATTCGGCATCTACACCCACTGGGGAGTCTACTGCGTGCCGGCATTTGGGCCCAATGCCACTTGGTATCCTTACCATATGTATCGCGAAGGCACGCCGCAATTTGAGCATCACTGTAAAACTTACGGCCACCCCTCGGAATTCGGCTACAAAGACTTCATCCCGATGTTCACCGCCGAGCATTTTGACGCCGATGAATGGGCCGAGCTTTTCAAGCGGTCGGGCGCGAAATTCGCCGGCCCCGTCGGCGAGCATCACGACGGCTTCCCCATGTGGGATGCCAGCGATACCGAGTGGTGCGCCGGCAAGATGGGCCCCAAGCGCGATGTGGTCGGCGAATTGGAGAAGGCCATCCGCGCGCAGGATATGCGCTTCATGGTGGCCATGCACCACGCCGAAAACTGGTGGTTCTTCCCCCATTGGATTCCCGAATACGACACTGCCGACCCGCAATACGCCGGCCTCTATGGCGAGCTGCATAATCTCGATTTCAACTTCGACGCCCCCGCCTATGGCCTCGAGCCCGACGAATGGCGCGCCCAGGACAAACCCAGCCGCGCCTTCCTTGAACGCTGGAAGAACCGGCTGCACGAAGTGGTCGAGCGCTACCAACCTGACTACATCTGGTTTGACTACGGGCTGCGCTTCATACACGATCAGTATAAGCAAGACTTCTTGGCCTACTACTACAACAAAGAAGCCGAATGGGGCCGCGAAGTGGTCGCCACCTATAAGTGGCACGATATCCCGCCCGGCGCCGCCCTGCTCGATTTCGAATTGGGCAAAACCGCCGAGCTGACGCACTACGAATGGATCACCGATACCACGGTTGATGACGGGAATGCTTGGGGCTACGTCAAGGACGCCGCGTACAAGTCGGTTGCCGAAATGGTGCATTACCTGGTCGATAACGTCAGCAAGAACGGCTTCATGCTGCTCAACGTCGGGCCCAAACCCGACGGAACCATCCCCGACGAGGCCAAAGCGATTCTCGAAGGCATGGGCGATTGGCTGCGCGTGAACGGCGAGGCCATCTACGACACCGTGCCCTGGAATATCTACGGCGAAGGCCCCACCCAGATGACGCATGTCGGCGCCTTCAGCGATATGAAAGAAAAGCTGGAATTCGGCGCCCGCGATATTCGCTTCACCGTGCGCGGCAACGTGCTCTACGCCATTGCCCTCGGCTGGCCTGAAGAGACCTTCGTCATCGAATCGACGCACGTGCTCTACCCGGGCGAGGTGCGCTCGGTGGAGTTGGTCGGCGCCGCTGGCGAGCTGGCCTGGGAGATGACGGCGGGTGGCATCAAGGTCACGCGGCCGGCGCAGCAGCCGTGCGAGCATGCCTACGTCTTCAAGATCACGCGGAATACCAGCATGTAGTCAGTGTCGGCGGCGATTGTAAGCGAGTTTCGCCTCAGCCGTTCTCGAACTGCAAACCGGCGCGCGCAGGAAACTGAGCGCGCAAACACTACATTTTTGTAGGGGCGAGCCACTGGCTCGCCCGCCGGGCTTGAGCGCTTTCAGCGAGAGCAACGGCACAATCGTGTCAGATCGCAACCAGGCAAGGAGCAACCCGTGACGCCACGCATTGACTCGCATCAGCATTTCTGGCGCTACAATAGCGAAGACTACCCATGGATTGACGCGTCTCGTTCAGCGCTTATGGTGGATTACATGCCGCCGGACTTGGCGCCGCTGCTGGCGACTAGCGGCATCGACGGCACGGTGGCGGTGCAGGCGCGCCAAACTCCGCGCGAGACGGATTTCCTGTTGGAACTGGCGGACCAGGTCGATATCATCCGCGGCGTGGTGGGCTGGGTCGATATGCGCGCCGAAGACGTGGAAGCGCAACTTGAGCGATTCGCAGCGCATCCGCGCATGGTGGGCGTGCGCCATATCGTGCATGACGAAGCCGACGACCGCTTCATGCTGGGCGGCAACTTCTTGCGCGGCATGGCGCGGCTAAAGCAGCATGACTTACGCTACGACCTGCTGCTCTTCCCGCGTCATTTGCCAGTGGCGGTCGAGGTGGTCAGGCGCTTCCCGCAGCAGCTTTTCGTGCTTGATCACATCGCCAAGCCCTTCATCAAGGACGGCCTGCTCGAACCCTGGGCGCGGGACATACGCGCGCTGGCGGGGCACGACAATGTCTGGTGCAAGGTCTCGGGCATGGTCACCGAAGCGGCCTGGGGCGCCTGGACGCCAGCCGATTTCACGCCTTATCTCGATGTCGTATTCGATTGCTTCGGCGTCGAGCGGCTGATGTTCGGCAGCGATTGGCCCGTCTGCAGCCTGGCCGGCAGTTACCGCGACGTGGTCGGCATCGTCGAGAGCTACATCGCCGCGCTCTCGGCCGCTGAGCAGGCGGCGGTGATGGGCGGCAACGCGGCCGCCTTCTATCAGCTGCCCTGAGCGAAGGGCGCGGACAGCGTGTTGGCAGGAGTCAAAACACTTTGCCACCGAGGGCGCCGAATCCATCAGAGGACGCCGAGTACTGCACTTTTGTTGTGTCTTGGCGCGTCCACGGAGAGGCTTCGTCGCTAGCCCTTGTTCGCATGTCTTGCCCGCATTCGGCAGATTTGCGCGGACAACGCGACTGTGCCACAATCTGCGGCGATGTCTTCCTGGTGGGTCCGGCCGCTGAGATCGCCAGCTACTGGGGTGGGGGACGCTGCTGGTCACGCTGGATGGCGACCACAAATTTGATGTGCTGGCGGGGGATGCCACGGAAGTCATCGACGAGGCGCTGGCATATAGCTTCGTCTGGCTCGGCGGCGACCGTTAGCGCGTGTGTTTGGAAGCGTATAGTGTTGCGGAGGTAAGCATCATGTGTTCACCAAAGATTATGGAGATTGTACAGAAGCGTTTGCAGAAAGAAGGGCCGCCGTCGATGAGCCGGCGCCACATGCTCAAACTGGGCGGCGCGCTGGCAGCCGGCGCGGCGGTGGCGGCCAGCCGTCCCTTGCCCTTGCTCGGCCAGGCCATGACGGGCGAAGTCGTTGATCTGTCACACGTGCTGGGCGAGAGCTCGCCGCACATTTTCGGCCCCGACTTCGCGCCATCACGCGAAAAGATCGAGTTTTTGGCTGAAGTCATCCACTGGCAGCAGTGGAGCTTCAACGAGCATTCGGGCACCCATGTCGATATCCCGTCGCACTTCATCCTTGATGGCGGCGAAAATGTCGACACATACGACGCCAACCTGTTGGCCAGCCCGGCGGTGGTGATCGATATCAGCGACCGCGCGCAAGACGACGCGGATGCCTTCGTCACGCTCGAGGACATCCAGGCTTGGGAGGGCGAACATGGCGAGGTGCCGTCCGGCGCCCTGGTCTGCATGCACTCGGGCTGGGAGGCGCATTGGAGCGACCCCACCGGCTTCATCAACCGCGACGAAGACGGCGTGGCCCACTTCCCCGGTTTCGGCGAAGAGGCGGCCGCTTTCCTGGTTGAAGAGCGCGATATCCACGGCATCGCGGTGGATACGCCCAGCCAGGATCCGGGCAACTCGGCAACCTTCCCGGTGCACTACATCACGCTGGGCGCGGGCTTGTACGGCGTGGAGAATGTGCGCAATCTGGCGGCCATCAAAGATCGCGCGGCCACCGTGGTCGTGGGCGTGCCGCGTTATGAGGGTGGCTCCGGCGGTCCCTGCCGCGTCCTGGCGCTGACCTAAACTGTTAGTAGCCCGGCTGTGACATTACGGGACGGAGCACTGCCGTGAAAGCCATCGTATTGGAGCAGCCGGGACAACTGACATTGCGTGAAGTCGCCGCGCCGGCGCCGCCCGGCCGCGATGAAGCGCTGGTGCGCGTAAGGCGAGTCGGTATCTGCGGCACCGATTTGCATGCTTACGGCGGGAACCAGAATTTCTTCAGCTATCCACGCATCATGGGCCACGAACTAGCCGTCGAGGTCGTGGCCATCGGCGTGAGCGAGCGCGACCTCGACTATGCCGTCGGCGACATTTGCTGCGTCATCCCCTACCTGCATTGCGGCGACTGCATCGCCTGCCGCCGCGGCAAGACCAACTGCTGCACCGATATGCGGGTGCTGGGCGTGCACATCGACGGCGGCATGCGCGAGCAATTCACCCTGCCCGCCGACAAGCTGCTGAAAGCCGACGGTCTGCCTGCCGAGCAACTGGCGCTGGTGGAGATGCTCTGCATCGGCGCTCATGCCGCGGCGCGCGCCCGCATCACGCCCGGCGAAATGGCGCTCGTCATCGGCGCGGGTCCCATCGGCCTGGCGACGGCGCAATTCGCCCTGCTGGCCGGCGCTGATGTCATGGTGCTGGAGCTGAACCCGGCGCGGCTGGATTTCTGCGCGGCCGCCCTGGGCATCAACAAGCGGATAGACGCGCGCGGCGATGTGCCGACGCAGTTGCGCGCCTATTGCGGCGGTGACTTGCCGACGCTCGTCTTCGACTGTACGGGCAACGCCCAGTCGATGCACGGCGCCTTCAACTACGTGGCGCACGGCGGCTCGCTGATCCTGGTCGGGCATATCACCGGCGATATCACGTTCGGCGACCCGCACTTTCACTCGCATGAGCTGACGCTGCTGGCCAGCCGCAACGCCACCCGCGCCGATTTCGACTGGGTCATCGCCGAGATGCGGGCGGGCAGAATCGAGCTGGCGCGCTGGATCACGCATCAGGCCACGCCGGCCAGCATCATCGGCGAATTCCCGCGCTGGCTCGATCCGGCGGCGGGCGTCATCAAAGCCATGCTGAGCTTCGATTAGGCCGACAAATGCCGCGCGGCGCTATCAAGCTGTATCGGGCTATAGCGCGACAACTGGCGCGGGATGATGACAATTGTTACTATCCGGTCCAAATCTGGTGTAGCCAGGGTCCAGGCCCGTCGGGGAGCGCGGCATGCGTTCTGTAATCAAGCTTACTTTGTTTGGGCTGGTCTTCTTTCTGCTGCCACTGGCCCATGTCTTGGCGGACGATATTATCGCGGAGGATGGTTGCGCCTTCCATCGGGCCGTCATCGCCGCGAATACGGACGAGGAATTCCAGGGCTGCCCTGCGGGTAACGGCGCTGACACCATTTATATGACCAAGAGCATTGGGCTAGGCGGACCGCTCCCAATTACATCCGACATTACGATAGAAGGCAGCGGGCACACCATCAGCGGCGGCGGACGGAATCGCATCTTCCATGTCGAAAAGTACGGCCGTCTGACGATCCGCAATCTGCGTCTGGTTGATGGTGGTGGCGAGCCCGCTGTCCTTCTCAGAGACCGTGCGGACCATTTTGGCGGTGCTATTTTCAGTCGGGGCACATTGGAAATAGCCAATAGTGAATTCGATAACAATTCGGGCTTGGACGGCGGCGCGATTTACCAATTTGGAGGCGAATTGTACATCAGAAATAGCACGTTCCGTAACAATTCAGCGTCAAACTGCTGCGGTGCGATTTTGAGTTTAGGTGAAACAGACATCAGCAACAGCATTTTCAAGGGCAACTCGGCTGGCTTCTTTGCCGGCGCGATAGCTCTGGGCGGAGACTCTATCATTAGAAACAGCGAATTCAGTGGCAATACCGCGCGCGAAAGCGCCGGAGCCTTGCATTCATGGTCGCACAACGAAGTCCGCCTCGCCGGCAATCAGTTCAGAAATAATTCACCAGACGACTGTGACGGATACATTTCTTGCGCAAGCGTTCCAGGCGGCGGCCCGTCAGGACCCGTTGGCATCGACGCCTCCGCTGCTGCTCCCGCCCCGGCGCCATCCGACAGCGCGGATCCCGCGGCGTCGAGAAATATCGCGCATAGCGATCTCTTCGGCATTGAACATGTCGCCTGTACCGCGGACGACATCTACTTCATCCTGCGCCTCAAGAGCGACACCCCCGTCCGCGAGCATCTGCTGGAAGTCTTCGTCAGCACCGATGGCAGCGCGGTCTTGGCCGACATCCTGCCCATACCCAAGCACAGCAGCCTGCCGGACCGGCTGCTCTCGGTGGTCTCGCTATCGCTGGTGGGCGAAGGCGTCAATGTGGTGACCGGCTTCCCGCTGGCGGGCTCGGTCTTCCATGCCGGCGCCGAGCTGACCGAATGGATTGACGAGCAATTCACGCGCAGCAGCAGTCCCTTGCACTTTCGGCTGACCTGGTACAACACCGACGCGCACCCGGGCATTGAGCGCTATCTGGTTCACGCCACGCGCTCGGGCGCTGGCAATTTGCGCGTCGCCTCGCGCTTGGCGCCCCTGTCCGAAGCGGCTAGCTGGGCCAATAGAGTTCGCGAGCAGGACACCTATTCGACCCTGCTCAAGGACACGATAGACCTCGCCGTCTACTGGATGGGCGGCGATCCGGGCGGACCGGGCTTGGAAAACGATAGGGCTGACGCGGCGGTGGACATCATTGCCAGGCCGCTGGAATGGGTGGCGGATACGGTGCTCAACGAGCCGGTCGCTTACTTCGCCGAGCGCTTCTTCACTGAGGAGGGCGTCGCGGCGGAACCGGTTCAAGTCTGTTAGCGGACGCGCGGGCCAACCTTACGCATCACGCCACGCCGGCCAGCATCAGCGGCGAATTCCCGCGCTGGCTCGATCCGGCGGCGGGCGTCATCAAGGCGATGCTGACCTTCGACTAGGCGGGAGCGGCGACGAACATGAGCGACAACGCGGCCAAAGCCCGCATCAAGTGGTATCGCTCGCCCGTGCCGGCGGCCGAGCTGGCGCGGCTGAATCAGCGCAGCGACGCCAGGGGCTGGGCGCAGAGCTTGGGGCATTTGGCCCTGCTCGGTTGCAGCGGTGGCATCGCCTGGTACGCGGCCGAGCACGCGCACGTCCTGGTCGCGCTGGCGCTGATCTATCTGCATGGCGCGCTCTGGGCCTTCCTGGTCAACGGCTTCCACGAGCTCTGCCATAAGTCCGTCTTCAAAACGCGAGCGCTCAACATCGTCTTTCGCAATATCTACAGCTTCCTCGGCTGGTACAATCACGTCTCATTCTGGGCCAGCCATCAGGCGCATCACCGCTATACACTGCACCCGCCCGATGACCTGGAAGTGGTGCTGCCGCGCGAACTCACGCTGCGCTCCTACTTGAGCTTCGCCATCATCAACCCGCGCGGGCTGAAGCTGCGGCTCAAGGGCGTGATTCGCTTAAGCCTTGGCCAGATCGACAACGACTGGGAGCGGGCGCTCTTTCCGCCGAGCGCGATCGCAGAACGCCGCGCCTTGTTCAACTGGGCGCGCCTGCTGCTATTCGGGCATGGGCTGATCGTCCTGGTCTCTCTGGCGCTGGGCTGGTGGCAGTTGCCCCTGCTTTTGACGCTGGCGCCCTTCTACGGCGGCGGCTTTCAGTTCTTGCTCAACGAAGCGCAGCACATCGGCCTCACCGACCGCGTCAGCGATTACCGGCTGAATACGCGCACCATCCTGCTCAATCCCGTGCTGGGTTTTTTGTATTGGCAGATGCAATACCACATCGAGCATCACATGTACGCGGCGGTGCCCTGCTACAATCTGGCGGCGCTGCATGAGCTGATCAAGGCCGATACGCCCGAGCCAGCGCGGGGGGTGCTGGGGGCGTGGCGGGAGATTGTGCCCATCCTGCGGCGTCAAGCGCGGGAGCCGGGCTACGCCTTTGTGCCTGAGTTGCCCTGATACAGATTTGCGCTATAATGTGTCGACTTGAGTAGCTTAATATACTAATCGGTTCTGATGTCGACGCCGTGATGTGGGAGTAAGCCAAGTGAAAAACCTCATCCCGATACCGCTACGTATGTGCTTTCTGCAATTGAGGATCAACGTGTGTCAGTAATTCAGGTTCACCTTGAAGTCCCGCAATTCATTGAGTCAGGGCTGGTAAACGGCGCTCTGGAACGTGTCGGCGGTGTAATTCGACATTCAGATAGCAAACAAATAGTCGCTTGGCTACGTGAGGGCGGGCACACGGCAGACGGTCCTTCCAAGTCGGGCATGTTGCAAAGTGTGGTCCGAGCGAGTGGTGTACCGGGCATAGCCGCGCTTGCAATACTGGACGGCCCCCTGCCAATTCTCGATATTGCCGTGGCTGGATATGCGTTGATTGAATTGATTTCGCACATAGAAGACCATCAGAGCCGCTTCGACGAAATATATGCGCAAGTTGAAGAAGAATTTAGACGCGATCGCCTAGTTGAGCTGCACTCTACGCTAAATTACGCTAAGCTCATACAAACGGCGCAGAGTTCCACTCTCAAGAGTCTGATGGTCGGGCAAGTGACCGAGCGCTTGCTGCAAGCGAGGGCTCAACTCTTCTGGGATATTGACGAGTGGCATAACGGGAATCAACTCGTTGAAAAAGCGAGTCAGTCGCTCGGTTACCAGATTTAGCCATGCAGGTCTCTACCATGATAGTACGCGCTTGGTTGGAGATCGGTGAAGAAACACTAGCGCTAGATTGGCTGAC
Organism: Phototrophicaceae bacterium; assembly: GCA_965208195.1. GTDB lineage: Bacteria > Chloroflexota > Anaerolineae > Aggregatilineales > Phototrophicaceae > UBA6055. The sequence goes on from CBDBOC010000003.1 coordinate 582,683, forward strand.
CAGCGCCATAAGCGGACACTTGGAGCGTGCTCGCGTGTTTTCCCGCAATCGAATCGGCGAAAGCCCAGCGCTCTTTTTCCACGATTCAATAACCGGCGATTGGCTTGATCGCTATCTGTATATTGAAGGTTGGCTACGCGGCAAACGCGATGTGTTGCGCATAGTCGTTGACGAAAGTCGGGGTCGATTTTGGAAGGACGACGCGATTGCCCAGCTCTTTTCTGGCGGATTGAATAGTCAACTCCTTGAAGATCCGTTTTATGCGACTTCGCTGCCGCAAGCTGAAGTCTTAATTGAAAATTACCAACGCTTGCATGGCTTTCAGTTGGAATTGCAGCAACTCAATACGATAGGACGCACATTCCAGGAATGGGATGCATTGGACCGCGATTACGATGTGAAACTCGCTGAACACGACGACTACTATTTGCTGGTAGACCAAGAAGTGCTACCTGCTGCAAACGATAGCAATGGCTAAGCATCATAGCTCCCCGCCGTCACATCCCCGCCCGTGCCAGTCCAGTTGGTGTGAAAATACTCCCCCCGCGGCCGATCCACCCGCTCGTAGGTATGCGCGCCAAAGTAATCGCGCTGCGCCTGTAGCAGGTTGGCCGGCAAGTTCGCCGAGCGATACCCGTCGTAAAACGCCAGCGCCCCGCTCATGATGGGCAGCGGAATGCCGTGGGCGATGCCGGCGGACACCACCCGGCGCCAAGCCGCCTGCGCCTCGATGACCGCCGCGCTGAAATAGTCATCCAGCAGCAAATTCGCCAAATCGGGGTTGGCTGCGTAGGCGCGCTGAATCTCGCCCAGGAAAGCCGAGCGGATGATGCAGCCCTCGCGCCACATCAGCGCCACGCCGCCGTAATTCAGCCGCCAGTCATAGGTGCGCGCCGCGTCTTGCATCAGCATATAACCCTGTGTATAGCTGATGATCTTGGCCGCGTAGACCGCGCTTTCCAGGTCGCGGATGAATTGCGCTTTGTCGCCGCTGAATTGTTCGTCCGGGCCCGGCAACACCTTCGAGGCCGCTAGGCGCTGGTCTTTGATGGCGGACAGAAAGCGCGCGAAAACGGCTTCACCGATCAGCGTAAGGGGCGTGCCTTCTTGCAGCGCGGTGATGGCGGTCCACTTGCCGGTGCCCTTCTGCGAGGCGACATCGAGGATTTTGCGCAGCAGCGGCGCGCCGTCTTCATCGAGCATGGGCGAGGATATCAGCCGTGATTTCGATGAGGAAGGACTCCAGCAGCCCCGCGTTCCAGTCGGCGAAAACCGCGCTGATCGCGGCTTCGTCCAGGCCCAGCAAGGCCGACATCAAGTGATAAGCTTCGCAGATCAGCTGCATATCGCCGTATTCAATGCCGTTATGCACCATCTTGACGAAGTGGCCGGCGCCGTCTTCGCCGACCCAGTCACAGCAGGGCGTGCCGTCGGGCACTTTGGCGGCCACAGCTTGCAGAATCGGCTTGATCTCGTCCCAGGCGGCGGCCGATCCGCCGGGCATAATCGACGGCCCGTGGCGGGCGCCCTCTTCGCCGCCGCTGATGCCCGCGCCAACGAAACGCAAGCCCAGCGCCTCGACCTCGCGCGTGCGCCGAATGCTGTCGTTGAAATTAGAATTGCCGCCGTCGATGATGATGTCGCCGGCTTCTAGCAGGGGCGCCAACTGCGCGATGGACTTGTCGACGGCTTCGCCCGCCTGAATCATCAAGATGATCTTGCGCGGCCGCTTGATTCCCGCCACGAATTCTGCCGGCGAATAGGCGCCGCTGATGTCCGTGCCGGCGGCTTCGTTTTCCAGGAAGCGCGTGATCTTGGAGGTTGTGCGGTTGAAGACCGCCACGCGATAGCCGTGATCGCTGATGTTGAGCGCCAGGTTCTGCCCCATGACCGCCAAGCCGATCAAACCGATATCCGCCAATTGCCCCATCTTGTTGCGCCCTTTCGTTTCGCTCGGTCGCCCATGATTGTAGCAGCGCCGCCGCGCTTTGACAGGCTGCAGCTGCCGCGCCCGTTAGCCTCGCTGGCAAATGTGATAAACTGATTGTCAACCGAAGTCGACCGATTAACCAGACGCGACGAGAAGCGCGCAGAGAGCCAGCTAGCGTGACCAGCACCAGCCCGCGCCAGAAAAAAGTGACCTTGCAAGATGTCGCCGATGCCGCCGAGGTATCCAAGGCGACGGCGTCGCTGGCGCTGCAAGGCAATTCGCGCATATCCGCGCCGACGCGCCGACGCGTCTTGGCGGCCGTGGAAGCCCTGGGCTACGTATATAATCGGCAAGCCGCCAGCCTGCGCACGCAACGCTCCTACACCATTGGCTTGATCATCAAGGACGTCTCAAATCCGTTTAACGCCGAGCTGACATCGGGCGCTGAAGCGGCGCTGGCGGAAGATAACTTCAGCTTGCTGCTGTGCACGACAGATGACGACTTGGAAAAGCAATCGCGCATGATCACCACCATGCTGGAGCGCGGTGTCGACGGCTTGATTCTGTCACCGGCCGCCGATACGGCGACGGCATCCTTGCAGTCACTGATGGGGCATTGTCCGCTTGTCTTGCTGACGCCGTATTATCCCGACTTGGCCGCGGACTGCGTCGGCATGGATGATGAAGACGGCACGCGACGGGCGGTCGATCATCTGATTCAGCAGGGTCATCGGCGGATCGCATTTGTAGGCGGGTTTGAAAGGACATTAACGCGGCAGAGGCGATTGCAGAGCTATCGGCAGACCCTGCAGCAGCACAATATCGATTTTGATCCTGGGCTAAGCATCACCGGTCCCGTCTCCCGGCGTGGCGGTTATGACGCCATTCGCCAACTCCTGGATATGCCGGCGCCGCCAACAGCAGCCTACTGCTTCAGCGATGTGAATGCCTTCGGCGTGATGCTGGGCTTGCGCGCGGCTGGCATGGAAGCCGGCACAGATTTCGCCGTCATCGGTTTCGACGATGTGCCGGAAGCGTCTCTGTGGCACCCTAGCCTGACTACCGTTTCAGCCGATCCGCGCGGGCTTGGCGTAAATGCCGCTCAACTCATGCTGCGACGCATCGCCGCGCCGGACTTGCCCGTCGAACGCATCATCATGCCCTCGCGTCTGATCCTGCGCGACTCGACCGCGAAGCTCCACCGCGCGCAAGCTAACTGACTTTTTTCCAGGGTTCCGCCTGCCAGCGCTCCTGCCGCTTCATCGAGTATTCTTTCGCCGGGAAGTCGGTCATGACTTCGCCGCCCTGCATCAGCCACTTGTAACCGACATCGCCGCTCCTGCCGTTCTCCACAATATGCGGGCTGCTCATCACGCCGGCGATGGCGATGCGGCCCTTTTCACTGGTATTGGGCGGGCTGTAGTGCCAGGCGCTGCTGTGCCAGACGACCACGCTGCCGGGCTCAAGTTCAATATGCTCGACGCCGAAAGTGTCGATCATCTCTTCGACGCGCTCTTTGGGCAATTCGCCGTGAATGCTGTCCGGATAGAGCACGTGGGGCACGACCTCGGTCTTGAAACTGCCGGGGATCATTTGCAAGCAGCCATTCTCGATGGTGGACGGGTCGAGCGCCATCCAGAAGTTGAAGGGCTCGATATCGCCATCGCGCCACAAGCCGTTGTCTTGATGCCAGGGCGTGGCGCTGCCGGAGCGGGCCGGCTTGAGGAAGCAGCTGTCGTATTTCAGCAGGATGTCATCGCCGAGGAAGTAGCGGGCGATTTCGAGCACGGGCCCGCCGCAATGCGCGTTGTGCCAGATGAGCGGGTTGCGCTGGTTGAATTTGCTGAGCTTGCGATAGCGCACGGCGCGGGCTTCCGGCGTATCGTCAAGCATGGGGTCCATGGGGTCGTCATCGGTCATGATATCGTCGGTCTCGGGCGTCATGATGGCGTTCTTGATCACGCCCAGCATTTCCGCCGCCGTCTGCCGCGAGACGACGTCGGGCACGGTGAAATAGCCGCGCTCTTCATAATCTTTCTCTTGCTGCGGGGTCGGTTCCCAGCTCATCTTGATTCACTCTCCTTTGTCAGCAATTCGGACTACTGAGCGTCATGTCAGTTCGATGTTTCCGATATCCGGCGCTGATGACGGCAGCCCGCCCGGCTCAATCGCCAGCGGCGGATTCACCCGATGCACGATCGTATCGACCGTCAGGGCCAGGGCCGCGCCGCCGATGCCGTTGCGCAGGGCCGCCAGCAGCGCCGCGGCCGAATCGACCACGCCGCGCTCACGCATGTCGCTGATGTCGCCAGCCAGCACATCGTAGCCGCTGCCGTTGGCATCCTGAAGCATATCGGCGACCACCACGCCCGCGGCCGGATGCCCGGCGTTGGCCAGCAATTGACGGCAGGGCGCTTGAGCCGCGGTCATCAGGATGCGAAGCGCGGCTCGCTCGTGCAGGTCGGCGCTGGCGGAGTGGCGCGCCTGCAACGGCACGACGCAGCGCAAGAGCGCTACCCCGCCGCCGGGCAGCGTCCCGCTCAGCAGGGCCGAGCGCAGCCCGGCGATGGCGCGCTCCAGCCGCTCCTGCCGGTAACGCATTTCACTCTGGCTGCTGCCGCCGCAATAGATTACCGCCGAGCCGCCGCGCAGCCGTCCGATTCGCGTCCGCAAGATTCCGCGCCGTACTTGATCGTCACAGCCTCTGAAAATGGCTTCCAGCGCTGCAATCTCGCGCTCGACGACAGCTTCGTCGCCGGCGCCGGCGATGATGCCGCAGCGGCTGCGGTCCAGCCAGGCCAGCTCAGATTCGCCGAGCGAGTCGCGCTTCGTCGTCTCCAGGCTTTGCCCGGTGATGGCGCGCAGCACTTGCCCGCCGGTGAGCAGCGCCAGGTCTTCCAGCGCCGCATCTTGCTCGTCGAGCAAGCCCGTTGGCTCCAGATAGACCAGCGTGAAATCGTCCATGCGGCTGTTGGCGCCTTGAGCCGCCAAGATCTGCTCGGAGAACGACTTGGCCACGATGACCAGCGAATCAAAGCCGGCTTGATACACCTCCGTGACCAGCGCCACAAGCGCTTGCAGATCGTCAATCTCAAAATTACTGATGAGCCAGGCCGTGTTGCGCAACTCAACGCGCCCGCCAATCACGCCCTGAAATACGATGTCGGACGGGACTTTGCACGCCCAATGTGAGCCGAGGAAGAATTCATGCCCCAGCTCTCGGCCGCCTTCGCGGACTTCAACTGGGCTGTGCGCGCCGAGTACGTCGAAGATATCGGCCAGGGCGGCCGCTTCGTTGCTGTCGCCGCTTATCGAGAGCGCCAAGCCTTCAATCTCCGCTTTGTCGCCGATCGGGCGCACTTGCTGCTGCACGGTATCGAGCATCAGGCGCAGGCCGGCTTCCAGCTGTCGGCGCAGCAGCATGGCATCGCCGCCGGCGCTGACGAAGCGATGGCCCTCGGCGTAGACGGTCTGATAGAGCAGGGCGGCCGTGGCGGCGCCGTCGCCGTGATGCTCGCGCTGCTCCCACAAGGTCTCGCGCAGCAGCATGGCGCCGATGTCGCTATCCGGGTCTTCCAGCTGCAAGACGCGGCGGGCGATGGCCCCGGCGTCATCCAGCAATTCGGGCGCGCCCTTGCGTGTGGCGTCGTCGATGGCGACCGGCCCCGTCAGCGGACCCAGCGTCGGCGTCACCGCGGCCGCCAGCGTGTCGATGCCGTCCTTGATGGCGTCTCGCGCTTGCGGCTGGCTCACCAGGCGCCTCATGTCGCTAGCCCTTGAGGCCCGTCAGGGTGATGCCTTCGATGAAAGACCGCTGCGCGAAAAAGAAGAAGATGACCATCGGGATGGTGAACATGGCCGCGGCCGCCATCAGCAAGCCCCATTCAGCGCCGTACTGCGTGAAGTAGAGCCGCAAGCCGATCGACAAGGTGTACTTGGTCGGGTGCCGCAAGTAGACCAGCGGGCCGATGAAGTCGTGCCAGGTGTGAATGATTTCAAAGATGGCGACGGTCAAAATGGCTGGCTTGGATAGCGGCACGGCGATGCGCCAGAAGATGCCCCATTCACTGGCGCCGTCGATGCGCGCGGCATCATCCAGCTCTTTGGGCAAAGTCATCATGAATTGTCGCATGAGGAAGATGTAAAAGGCGTTGCCGAAGAAATTAGGCACGATCAGCGGCAGGAAGCTATTCAGCCAGCCGATTCGGGCGAACAAGATATACAGCGGTATCATGCGCACCTGGAAGGGCAGCATCATGGTGGCGATGACGATGATGAAGAGCACATTCCGCCCGCGCCAGCGCACGCGCGCGAAACCGTAAGCGATGAAAGTATTGGACAGCACCGCGCCGATGGTGGCGAAGATCGTATAGTACGTGGAATTCCACAGGTATTGCCAGAAAGGGATGGCCTCGGTGGCGTCGGTGTAATTCTCCAGGCGCAGCGTTTTGGGAATCAGACGCACCGGCAATTCGAAAATATCGACATTGGGTTTCACTGAAGAGCTGACCATCCAGACGAAGGGCAGCATGAAGGTGATGCCAAAGCCGATCAAGATGGCATGGGTGAGCAGCGTCTTGGCGCGCCGAACCAGAAAGTAGCGTCGCTCTTCAGCGCTGAGGACGCGGCCCTTCGCGAGTGTGGGTCGCAGTACAGCCATGCTATTGTCTCGTCCTAGCGTTCATAAATGACGCGCCCGCTCAAGAACTTGAAGATGATGAGCGTCAAGCCCAATATGAGCAAGAACATGATCCAGGCCAGCGCCGAGGCATAGCCCATGGCGAAATCGCGGAAGGCGCGGTTGTATAAGTTGACGGCGTAGAGCAGCGTCGAATTGGCTGGGCCGCCGCCGGTCATGATGTAGACCTCGGAGAATGATTGCAGCGAAAAGATGATCAGCGTCACCACGTTGAAGAAGATCTGCGGCGACAGCAAGGGCAAGGTGATGCGCCAGAACTTCTGTGTGCCCGAAGCGCCGTCAATATCAGCCGCTTCATAGAGCGAGCGCGGGATGTCGTTGAAGCCGGAGAGATAGACGATGACCTGGCGCCCGCTGCCCCACACGGCGATCAATATGATCGACAACATCGCGGTGTCCGGCGAGGCCAGCCAATTGGGCCCCTTGATGCCAACGAGATCGAGCAAGCCGTTCATCAAGCCGAAGCGCGGGTTCAGGATCCAGATCCAGGTCAGGCTGGCCGCCACCACCGGCACCAGTACCGGAAAGAAGAATATCGTGCGGTAAATCGACAGGAATCGCACGTTTAAGCTCAGCAGATAAGCGATGAAGATGTCAAACACGGTGGCGAGTATCAGCAACAGCGCAGCGTATCTGATCGAGTTGCCGATCGAAATCCAGAAGAGCGGGTCCTGCGTGAACAACTCAATGTAATTGTCGAGCCCGACCCAGCGCGGCGTGAAGTTGATGATGTTGAAATTGGTGAAGCTGAAATAGAGCGAGGCGAAGAAGGGATATACCGTGAAGGCGATGAAGCCGATGATCCAGGGCGCGACGAAAAACAAGCCCCATGCCGGCAAATTGTCCGTGCGCCAGCTATTGGCTCTGCTGGAGGGGTCTCGATTCAACTTCAACATAAAATCACTTTCTATACCCCCATCCTGAATCCTTCCCCCATTACGAGGGAAGGACTTCATTACATATGTGCTTTGCTCCCCTTCCCTCATTTTGCGGGAAAGGGCAGGGGGGTGGGGGTTAGCCCCGCAGGCGCTCGACTTCGCGGCGGGAGCGCTCGACGGCGTCCGCCAGCACTTCCGCTGGGTCGGCATCGTGGAACATGACATTCTCCGCCGCGTCATTCAGCGCGCCGCCGAAGAAGCCGTTGCCGCCGAAGCTGGGACGCTGGAGCGTATTCGGCAAGATTTCGTCCCGCGCCAATATCGTCCAGCCGCCTTCTTTCTCATCGACCTCCGGCAGGTTCGCCAGCGAGCGTCGCGACGGCATCACACTATCGGGCAACGCCTTGTTGATGGCCACATAGGGCGACGAACTCATGAAGTTGGCGAAGGCGAACCCGCCGTCCGGATTGGCGCAATTGGCCGGCACCAGATACATGTTGCCATTGGATGTCCCCGGCGTAGAGTCTTCCGCGCTCGCCAATTGCGGAATCGGCACGACATCAAAATCAACATCCGGACCATATTCGCCCATATCGTTGTACGACCAACTGCCCAGAACCCAGAATGTGATCAGGCCAGTATAGTAGATGCCCTGCGGCGTATTGCGCCCGAAGTTGTTGCCGCCATACGTGCTGGCGTAAGCCTGCAAATTCTCGGCGCCAAATTGATCCGCATACGACTTGTACCACTCAAACAGAGCGATCATCGCCTCTTCATCAATGGCGATGTTGCCCTCGGCCTCATCCCAGTACTGGCTGCCGAATGCGGCCCCCCAGTCCCAGATTTGCAAGCCCGGCACAGTCGGCGAGAAACCTAGCCGATTGATCGTGCCGTCATCCGACACATCGTTGAGCGCCGCGCCCTGCTCGTCCAATTCGGCGATGGTTGTCGGCGGGCTATCCGGATCCAAACCCGCCTCTCTCATGCGATCCTTGTTGTAATACAAGAATTGCACGATGGTCGAGATGCTCATGGCGTGCACATCGCCCTGATACTTCATCTGATCGAGCGTCGCCGGCCAGAAATCCGACAGGTCGACATTCTGCGCGTCGACATAAGGCTGCAAATTGGTCAGCGCGCCGATAGCCGCGTTGCCAACGGTCCCGGACCAACCGCGATGCACATCCGGCGGCGAGCCGGCTGCCGTGGCGGCGATCACGCGGTCGGTGATCTCGCCCCAAGGCACGATGATATGCTCCGGCGCGAAATCCGGATTCTCGGCCGCGAACTGATCGATGGCGCCCGTCATGGCGTCGGCCATACGCCCCTGGCCGAATCCCGTCCAAATCTCTACTTTGCTTTGAGCGCCAGCCGGTATGCCTCGCAGCAAGGCCGCGGCCCCGCCACCCAGCCCGGCGATCTTGGCCATGCTCATGCCGGCAGCGCTGCTACCCAACAGTTTCAGCAGGTCGCGCCGGCTGATCTGCTTGTCGCTTTGCTTTTCTTGTTCAGACATTAGCTTCTCCTCCAATTGATGAACTCACTATTTGGCAACAACGAATGGAAATCGAATATGAAGCACCTCCTCGCACGCCAAGTGAATCGGTTAACTTCCACCTTGCTAACTTACCGAACCGCCGCGCGATTGTCAAGCAGTTGCGCGAATTGTAACACCATGCGCTGCAATTCGGCAAAAAAATCTGGCGGGAGGGCAAGACGCCAACGATGTGACAATTTCGACGCAGTAACCTTTTTTCTCTGTGCCCTCTGCGTTCTCTGTAGTTAAAACAGAATGTGGCAGGCTCGGCAGCGTGACTCATCCATCGATTTAGACACGCCGCCTCCCCCGGCTGGAAAATCCGACGCCGACGCGATATTCTCGGCGCAATTTGGCTTTAGACGGAGGAACGACTTATGCCCCGAATGACCGGCGCCAAGCTGCTGGCCGATACCGTGCATGGATATGGCATCTCGCACGTCTTCTTCATGCCCTATATCGCGCCGCGCGCCTTGATGGAGATGGAGAAGCTGGGCATCAAGCGGGTGCAGACGCACGGTGAGAAGGCGGCCGCCTACATGGCCGATGCCTATGCCCGTGTCAAACGCGCGCCGGGCTTGTGTATGGCGCAGTCGGTGGGGGCCGTCAATCTGGCGGCGGGCTTGCAAGACGCCTGGCTCTCGTGCTCGCCGGTAGTCGCCATCACCGGCCGCGAGTGGCAAGCGCATCAGCTGCGCCACGCCTACCAAGAAGTGGATCACCACGCGCCCTTCTCAGCCGTGACGGACTACAGCGCCTATGTGGCTGAGCCAGTGGAGCTGTCGCAGCACCTGCGCCAAGCCTTCCGCGCAGCCACCAGCGGCACGCCGCGTCCAACGCATATTGATTTGCAAGGCATCGACGGCGGCGCGGTCGTCAATGCCGAGGCCGAGCTTGAAGTCATCGTTGAGCGGCAGTTCGCGCAGTTGCCGCCTTTCCGTCCTGTGGCGGATCAAGCGTCGATCGCAGCCGCGCTCAATATGCTGCAGCGGGCGCAGCGGCCGGTGATGGTGGCCGGCGGCGGCGTGACTGCATCGGGCGCCCGTGCCGAGCTGATCGCCCTGGCGGAGAAGCTGTCGCTGCCGGTGGCGACGGCGCTCAACGCCAAAGCCATGTTCCCGGCCGATCATCCGCTGGCCATCGGCGTGCCCGGCTCCTATTCGCGCGCCTGCGCCAATCAACTGCTCTGCGAGGCCGACCTGGTCTTCTACATCGGCAGCCACACCGGCGGCCAACTGACGAACAACTACACCATCCCGCCGCCCGGCGTCCAGGTGATTCAACTCGATATCAACCCGGCCGAAATCGGGCGAAATTATCCCGTCAGCGTGGGGCTGCACGGCGACGCGCGCGACACCATGCGGCAGCTGCTGCGGATGGCTGAGGCCGGGCCGGCTCGCAGCGCCTGGCTCAAACGCGTGCAAGAGCGGGTGAGCGCCTGGTGGGACGAGGCGGACCGCCACTATAGCGCCGATGCCACGCCCATGCGCCCCGAACGGCTCTGCAAAGAGCTGAGCGAGCACCTGCCAGCCGACGCGATTCTCGTATCCGACACCGGGCATTCCGGCATTTGGACCGGCACCATGCTCGACCTGCGTCACGAAGGTCAATCCTTCATACGCTGCTCCGGCTCGCTGGGTTGGGGGCTGCCGGCCGCCATGGGCGCCAAATGCGCGGCGCCGGAGCGCCCGGTGCTCTGCTTCACCGGCGATGGCGGCATCTGGTATCACATCGCCGAGCTGGAGACGGCTGTGCGCTGCGGCATCAACACCGTGACGCTGGTCAACAACAATCACTCGCTTAATCAGGAGCAGGCGGGCGTGGAAGATGTCTACGGCGGGCGCAACGCAGGCTCGGACGAGTTGTGGCTCTTTGAAGACACGGACTTCGCGGCCATCGCCGAATCAATGGGCTGCCTGGGCTTGACCGTGCGCCAGCCGTCCGAGATCGCGCCGGCGCTGGAGCGAGCCTTCGCCGCCGAGCGCCCGGCGCTGATTGACGTGAAGACGGATGTCGCCGGCATCGCGCCCCTGGCCTGGACGCCGGGTTGAGGCGCGCTGCCAAGTTCAAGCGCGGTCCCAAAATCCTGATCTGGCTGTCCGCTGTGGCCAGGTGATGCCTCTTCCTGCGCTCCCCGTCTCCCTTGTAGGGGAGGGGCTGGGGGTGGGGGTATGAGCGCGGCAGGATTCGAACCTGCAACCAATTGATTAAAAGTCAACTGCGCTGCCATTGCGCCACGCGCCCGAACAGCCCGGCATTGTAGCCCGCGAACGCGCCCTTTTCAAGCGCCGGCTTGCCGCCGCGACGCCGCCGAAACCGCTGATTTTCTAGCGCTCAGTTAAATTGTCCTAATCTGCATGTCCATATATACTGAATGTTGATTTGCGGGCAAGCGCGGAAGAAGCAGCATGAGGGCTATATGGCGGAGTTGAAACCTCTGGAAGCAGCTGTCACGTCGGTCAATGAACTGCCCTTGCGGCGCTTGGGACGCCCGGTCGGCCGTGATGAATTGCTGCGCTCGCTGCTGCTGCGCCTGCGCCAGAATCAGCAGCTCGTATTGCATGGCGCGCCGGGCGCCGGCAAGACGACGGTGGCGGCGACCATCGCCAATGTGTATATGCAGCAGCATGAGCAGCCGGTGCTGTGGCTGCCGGTTCAGAATCCGCCGCTGGTGGAGCTGATCGTGCGCGTGGCGCGGGCTTATGGCGATGTCGAAACCGCCAATGCGGCTAACCCGCTGGCGCGAACCGCAGCCTTGCGTTCGCTCTTGAGCGCGCAGCGGCCCCTGTTGGTGCTGGATGGCGAAATCGAGGCCGAGGCTCTGGCGAGCTTCGTCAAGCGTTGCGCGGCTGACATCCCCCTGGTGGTGACGTGTACGGCGCCCCTGGCTCAGGGCGAATGGCGCAACCAGCCCATCGGCAGCCTGACCGAGAACCACGCCCTTCACTTGTTCAAGCAAAAGGCCGGTATCAAGAATGGCCCCGGCGACGAGGGCATAAGCGCCTTGGCCCTGCAGTTACATTGCCAGCCCTTTGCGCTGGCCTTGAGCGCGCGCAGCATGATTATCGCGCGGCAAGCGCCGGGCGACTTCAGCGAAACGCTGCGAGGAGCGCTGGAGCGTTATGACGATGACGTGTCTCAGGCGGCGATCAGCATCAGCTTCGACGGCTTGAATGACCGGCTGCGGGATTTGCTGCTGTTTCTCTGCGCCACGATCCGGGGCGAGGCGTCGGTCACCTACCTGAATTTGCTCAGTGGCATCGCTGCGGAATCCATCGATATGTCGATGACGATTTTGTCGCGGCTCTTCTTGGTGGAGCGTTTCCAGAGCGCCGGCGAGGCCTACTATCGCTTGCATCCGCTGGCGCAGAGCTTCTTGATGGACTGGGCGATTGAGCGAGACCGCTTTGACGCCCTGCGGGCTGATATTTTCGATGCCACGCGTGATTACCTGGCTGTGCACGCTGTAGCCGAAGACGCCGTCAAGCGCATGCTGATTGAGATGGACAACTTGCTGGCGGCGGCCGCGGCGTCCGCTGCCGATGATGCGGACCTGGCTTCGGATATCGCCGCAGCTATGGCGCCGCTGGAGGGACTGCTGGCGGCGCAGGGCTACAACTACGAATTGCTGCGCCTGCACAGCTTGCGCGATGGCGTAGCGCTGGAGTTCGATGATGTGCCGGAAGCCGAACCCGGCGACGCTGCCGCAGGTGACGAAGCGCCCGCGGACGCGGCTGAGGACAGGGCTGCGGAGCGTGAAGACGCCGCGGAAGCGGGGCTGGCGTTCGTCGAGCGTGGCAGCGATGAAGCCGGCGCTGCGCCCGCCATGGACGACTCGACCTTCATGGCGCTGGACGACCAGGACTTGCAGGCGGTCAATATCGATCAACTGCGCACGGCGTTGAATGTCGCTAGCCAGAACAAGGAGACGGCGCGGCAACTGCAAATCCTCAAGGCGATCGCGCGGATGCAGATCAAGCAGGGGCGCGAGAAAGAGGCGGTCGCCACCTTTGGCGACGTACTGGAAATCTACGAAAACAGCGAAGACAGGGACGGTGTGTTGGAGACGCTGGACATGCTGGCCGGGCTGTTGGTCAGTAACCAGAGCACGCCGGCGGCCATCGAACAGCTGAAACTGCGCACGGCGCTGAGCTTTGCCCGGCAGCATGAGGACACGCCGCGAGTCTTGCAGATTCTGGAGGCGGTCGGCAAGGTGCAGATCGACCAAAAGCGCGAAAAAGAGGCGGTGGCGACCTACAACGAGGTGCTGGCGATCCACGAATCAGGCGAGGACAAAGCCGGCATGCTGGAAGCGCTGGACATGCTGGCGGGCTTGCTCGTCCGCAGCGACTCGTCCGTCTCGGCCCTGCAGCACGTCCAGCGCGGCTTGCACCTGGCGGACGAACTGGAAAACTACGAAGCCGAGATGTTCTTGCATATCACCGGCGGCGATGCGCATCGCGAATTGGGCGAGGCTTCCATGGCTGTCGAAGCCTATGAGCGCGCCCTGGGCATCGCGCGCAACCGCGACGATTTGCAGAATGAGGCGCTCATCTTGTACAAGCTCGGCATGGCTTACCTCGATGCTGACGAAGCGCGGCAGTCGATCGCGATGCTGGAGGAAGCCAACGACCGCTTCAAGCAGCAGGGCAAGCGAGATATGGAAGGCCAGGTTTTGCGCGGGCTGGGCGCGGTGCACGTGGCCCTGGAGCGCTGGAGCGAGGCGGTGAACTTCCACACTTCGGCGCTATACATCGCGCGCGAAATCGGCGACCAGGCGACCGAAGCGCAGCAACTGCGCCACCTGGGGCAGATTCTGATCCAGGCCGAGCGCCTGCCAGAGGCGCTGACGCGGCTGCGGCAAGCCTTGCATGTGGCGTATGAAGCGCAGGACAAGGGCGAGATCGTGGGCATCATCGCCGAACTGGCCTCGCTGATGCTGCGCAACCTGTCGTATTCGTCGATCGCCGAATTGCTGGTCACGGATGGGCTGAGCTACGACCCGAACGATCGCGAGTTGATGCGGCTCAAGGGCGCAGTCGCCGGCGCCAAAGAGCGGGCCGCCGCGCGCGGCAAGACGCTGGCTGTGGTGGCCGGCACCGCCAGAGAATACGCCGCCAACGCCTACAAATACAATTAGCAGCCGTCAACTGCAGGCATTAGCGCAAAAGCAAAAAGGGCGACGCCCTCGCGCCACCCCAGATTCTGCTCGCGTAGTGCAACCGCCGCTAATTGCGCCACAGATGCAGGTGATCGGGCAGATGCTCAAACACCTCTGTCAGCTCGGTATGATGATCCAGATGGTCGGCAATGATGGCGAAAGGCGCCGCCTTTTGCTCATCGTCGAAGACCACGGTCCACTGGCCGTCGCTCGCCTTGACCCAGCGCCCGCCGTAGTTGTGGCGGATTGATTCGCCCAGGTAGGCGCCGAACTTCTCCTGCAGCAGAGACTTATCTGCATCGTCCAAAGCTTCGCGATGCTGCTCAATGTAAGTATCCAGCCAAGAAACCGAATCCGCCGAGTAATCCAGCGCGATGTCTTCCTTTTCGCTCAATACGTCGATGACCAATTGCGCGTTTTCTTGCAATTCGGTCGATTCCGCTGTTGTGTTCACCTTCGTTACTCCCCGCTTGTCTTGAATGCCGCCGGCGCGCTCAACTGGCGCACGATTTACTGGACGGGCTGTGCCAACCAAGTCTTACCTGCCTCGCCTCAAAAAGACGCCGCCGCCAAGCGCAACAAAAACCAGTCGCGAAGACTGGTTTTCTCAAGCGAGCAACGGGATTCGAACCCGTGACCTTTTCCTTGGCAAGGAAATGTTCTACCGCTGAACTATGCTCGCACAAGAACCAATAGTATAGCGAGCGCCGCCAGGGATGACAAGCCTGACTTGCCTGGGACGTCGGAAAGAGGCGCGCAACGGGATCGCCGCGCGGACGCATCGCCTATAATGACTACTGTTGTCGACTGACTCCGGGGCTGATTTTGGCGACGCGAACATGAACGACGAATCGCGCTACAGCTTCCTCTTCAATCCCTACAAGAAAGACCTGATTCTGTCGATCGACGGCGGCGGCATGCGCGGCATCATCGCCCTGGCGATCTTGTGCTGGCTGGAGGAACAGACGGGCCAGCCGGCCTACGAGCTATTCACGCTCGCGGGCGGCACCAGCACGGGCGCGCTGATTTGCGCCGGCTTGGGCTTGGGCATGAGCGCACGCGAAATCATGGACGAGGTCTACAAGGCGCGCCTGCCCAAAGCCTTCAACCGCGCCAAGCGTCTACGTTGGCTGCGCTTCCTGCTGAACGGCCTGCGCCACCTCTATCCCTATAAGCCCTTCCTCAAGGCGCTGGGTCCGCTGGGCGAAGGCAAGCGCATGAAAGACATCGACGCGTTGGGCATCTTGCTGACCACCAAGGACTTGCGCACCAGCTCCACCTACTACATCACCAACGTGGGGCCGGGCGCGCCGCTCTTTGCCGATTGGCCGCTGGCGGGCGCGGTCGCCAGCAGCGTGGCGGCGCCGATGTTCTTCCCGCCGGTGCAGGGCAATCTGGTTGACGGCGGCGTCGGCGCCTTCGGCAACCCCTGCCTGGCCACCTCGGTCGAAGCGGTTGAGTACCTGGGCTTGCAGCCGGAGAACTTGATTCACCTATCGCTGGGCAACGGCTACTTCCCCAATACGCAGGGCGAGGGCGCCGGCCGCGGCTTCTGGCTGAAGAGCTGGATCGAGTATCTGATCATGGAAGGCATGGATGACGCCGCCATGCAGCAGGTCTACATGACCCGCGCCATCTACAAGGCGATGGACTTCCGCCGCTACAATCCGGCGCTGGTGATAGATAACCTCGAGCACAACCTGGGGCTGGACCTCAGCGACTTCGGCGAGATCAGCCTGGGCCTCGACAGCAGCTCAAAAGCCGAAATCGAGCTGATGGAGCAGATCGGTTACGCCTACGCCGCCAAAATCGACTGGATGAAACAGCGCGCCTTGCCCTGGAATACGGTCGGCGGCCACGCCGAGCCCGGCTACGAGCACACCGATTGGACCAATTCGCCCTTCGCCGCGCAGAAGTTTTGACCTTGCACCGGCGACCAAATGTAGGGGCGACAAATCATGTCGCCCGTCCAATTTACGCGACGCGCCTTAAATGCTGAAGTACAGCTCGAACTCGTAGGGATGCGGCCGCATCGCCACCGCGTCCTGATCCTCAACCTGCTTGTAGGCGATGTAATTCTCGATGAAGGCTTCGCTGAAGACGCCGCCTTCCAGCAAGAAGTCGTGATCGCTCTCCAAGATGCGCAGCGCATCGCCCAGCGTGCCCGGCATCACTGGCGTATCGTGCTCGCCTTCGTAGAGATCGGCTTCCGATGACGGACCCGGATCAATCTGGTTCTTGATGCCATCAATGCCCGCCATCAGCAGCGCCGGCATGCAGAGATACGGATTAGCCGCCGGGTCGGGCCAGCGCGCCTCGACGCGTTTGGCTTTGGGGTTGTTGCTGTACATCGGTATGCGGATGCCGGCCGAGCGGTTGCGCGCCGAGTAAACCAGGTTGACCGGCGCTTCGTAGCCCGGCACCAGGCGCCGATAGCTGTTGGTGATGGGGTTGCTGAATGCCGCGATGGCCGGCGCGTGCTTGATCAGCCCGCCGATGTACCACAGCGCCATCTGGCTGAGCCCGGCGTACATGTCGCCGCCGAAGAGCGGTTGCCCGTCCTTCCAAAGCGACTGATGCACGTGCATGCCGGAGCCGTTTTCTTCATACAGCGGCTTGGGCATGAAGGTGGCGTACAAGTCGTTGTTCAGCGCCACATTCTTGACCACGTACTTGTAAGTCACCATCATGTCGGCCATCTGCAGCAGCGGCGCGTACTTGAGGTCGATCTCGGCCTGGCCGGCGCCGCCGACTTCATGGTGATGGACTTCGACTTCCATGCCGACATCAATCATCGTCTGCACCATTTCGGCGCGCACATCTTGCGTCTTGTCCAGCGGCGACAGCGGGAAGTAACCCATCTTGATGCGGTTCATGTGCCCTTGCGCCGGGTCATCATTGCCGCTGTTCCAATCGCCCTCGAAGGAGTCGACGCGGTAGAAGCTGCTGTTCTCCGACGAACTGTATTGCACATTGTCGAACATGAAGAACTCGGCTTCAGGGCCGAAATAGGCGATATCGGCCAGGTCCGACTGTTCCTTGAGATAAGCCTCGGCGCGCTTGGCAACGCCGCGTGAATCAAGCGTGTAGGGCTCGCGGCTGAGCGGGTCGTGCGCGTCGCAGTACATGGCCAGCGTCTTGTAGCTGAAGAAGGGGTCGACGTAGGCGGTGTCGAGATCGGCCAACAAAATCATGTCCGATTCGTTGATCGCCTGGAAGCCTTGAATGCTCGAGCCATCAAAGCCGAAGCCCTCTTCAAACGCGCCTTCGTCGACTGACTGAATCGGCATGCTGAAGTGCTGCGGCACACCACGAATATCAACGAAACGCAAATCGATCTCGACGATATCGTTTTCGTTTGCCCATGCCAGCAGCGCGGCCGGGGATTCCAGGGCGGAAGCGGGTGGAACATACCGTGCCATTTCCATTCATCCTTTTGCTAGATCTTGACGGTAAGAAAATCAGCGCCATTGTATTGGGCGTTTCTCACAACATCCACAGCCAATTTCATGGAATTCGCCGAGGCTTTTCTGTACAGTTTCACTAAAGTTGCGCGGAATTTGCCGATTGCGCGCTAT
Source organism: Phototrophicaceae bacterium (assembly GCA_965208195.1). Lineage (GTDB taxonomy): Bacteria > Chloroflexota > Anaerolineae > Aggregatilineales > Phototrophicaceae > UBA6055. The sequence goes on from CBDBOC010000003.1 coordinate 600,466, forward strand.
GGCCAGCGCAAAATAGACTGGCGTCGCCCCAAATCGGGCTGTTACTATGACCGCGCAGACAGAAGAACGGCAGCGAGGTCGACGGCTCTTGAGACTCATCATCGTGGCAGTGCTCTTCATCGTAACGCATGCGCTCTGGGCGCAGTCGCCGCAAGTGCCCGTGTTGACGCCCGAAGTGCTCGCGGTTTATCCTCACGACGACAGCGCCTTCACGCAGGGCTTGATCTGGAACGATGGCGCGCTCTACGAGAGCACGGGCTTGTGGGGGCAATCGACCCTGCGCCGGGTTGACCTTGATAGCGGCGCTGCGCTGGAGCTCGTCCCGCTGGCGGACGACTACTTCGCCGAAGGTCTGGAGCGCGTCGGCGACCAGCTGATCCAACTGACCTGGCAAGCCGGGCTGGCCTTCGTCTATGACTTTGCGACGCTGGAACTGCTGGGCACGGTCGAATACGCCGGCGAAGGCTGGGGCTTGTGTTACGACGGCCGCTACCTCTTCATGAGTGATGGCACGCCGTACTTGTCGATCCGCGATGCCGAGACTTTCGCGCTGATCTTCCGCGGCGCTGTCACGCTTGAGGGCCAGCTCATCCCGGCGCAGCTGCTCAACGAACTGGAGTGCGTCGGCGAGCAGATATACGCCAACGCCTGGAACACCGACTACATATTCGTCATCGACAAATTCACCGGCGATGTGACAGCGCTCATCGACGCCTCAGCGCTATTGACCGACGCCGAACGCGCCGAGCTCTCGTCCGGCGGTGTGCTCAACGGCATCGCCTGGAACCCCGAAAGCGAGACCTTCTATATCACCGGCAAGAATTGGCCCAAGCTGTTTGAAGTCGTCTTCAACGAGTCCTAGTGCCCGAGGACTTTTCACATACTTGACAGTTTGCGGCTGAACGTTTATTTGACTGCGCAGCCAAGAAACGATAAGATTCACTACCCGTCAACATAGCCGATGAGGAAAACACCATGTTACGAAAACTTGTATTGCTGTTCCTATTGCTGACTGTCGCTCTTGGCGCGTTCTCCATGGCGCAGGCACAGGAAGTAGTGGAACTTGAGGCTTGGGTGGCTTTCAGCGACCACCGCTATGACTGGGCTGTGGATACGGCTGAACGCTTCAACGCGCTGCACGACGACATCAATGTCACAATGGTGTCAGTAGTCGACTATGACACGATCGTCAACAACTACACGCTGGGGCGGGAAGACGGCACCTATCCCGAAATCGTCCAGCTCTTTGACGCCGCGCTTCAATTCGCGGTGGATTCCAATTGGTTCTCCTACGCCGAAGAAATCATCGCCGGACGGGACGAAGTGCTGGGGCATCCAGTGGACTTTGACGACATCATCCCGGTGATCTCCAACTACTACACGGTAGATGGCGTCTGGGCTTCGGTAGCATGGAACACATCGACGCCGATTATGTACTACAATGTCGAATTGCTGGAGCAGGCCGGCATCACAGAATTACCGCGGACTTGGGCGGACATCCTGGATGCGTGCGTCGCGTTGCAGCCGCTGGTTGACGACGGCACGATTTCGGCTTGCGCCACCTGGCCCTTCTCGGGCTGGTTCATTGAGCAGTGGCTGGCGCAGCAGAATGAGTACATGGTCAACAATGAAAACGGCCGCGCCGCCCGCGCTACCGAGTTCAACCTGGATACGGACGCCTACCGCGCCATTGCGCAGTTTTACCGCGATCTCTACAGCAACGGCTACTTCATCTTTGAAGGCCAGGACCAGTGGGGGCCGCCCACTCAGACCTTCATTTCCGGCAAGACGGCCATCATGATGAGCAGCTCGGCCGCCGCCCGCGCCATCAGTGAAGGCGCCGCCGCAACCGGCTTCACCCTGGAAACGACCCCCATGGCTTACAATCATGAAGCGCCCAGCGGCTGGGTAGGTAATATCCTGGGTGGCGCGACCATGTGGATCAGCAATGGCCTTGAGCCGGAAGTGGAAGACGCGGCGATGGCATTCCTGCTCTTCTTCAGCAACACGGAGAACAGCGCCAGTTGGCACACCGCCTCCGGTTATGTGCCCGTGCGCAACAGTTCCATCGAATTGCTCAAGAACTTGGAAGCGGGCAATGAATTGCTTTGGGACATCCCCAGCGGCGCGCGCGTTGACATTGAAGCCGCAGACTGGTACGCGGCCTTCCCGAATTTCTTGACCGCCAGTACGCAGTTGGGTACTTCCACCGTCAATAACGCCACCCGCGGCTCGACCTACGGCACCTTCCAGCAGAGCCGGCCCTACTACAACGGCCTGGTTGAGGACTACATGCTCAACGGCGGCGATTTGGACGCGATGATCGCCGAGACGAACGCTGAGCTGACAGAGTTGTTGCAGGAATACAATTTCCTGTTCGCCGACGAATAGAGCAACGTTGGTCTTGTCAGCCAGCCCGCTGATGGGCAAGCGCAAAAGCTTGCCCATTAGTCGGGAGTTGTTCACCATCTAGCCGCGAGCATCCGCATGGACGAAGTCAGCTATATTGTTCATCCGATAGTGGTAACGCTGGCGGGCGTCGGATTGGGCGCGCTTTACTTCGCGTTTTTGCGCTGGCAAACACAGATTGGCGGCCTGCGCGCGAGCCTGGCCGTCGGCGGTATCGCTGGCGCCATCGGCGCGACGATGCTGACGGCCCCGCTGGGCTATTGCATGTTTGAGGGCGACCAATCGAGCGCGGATATCGTCGTGGGCTGGATCATGGTCGCGCTTGGGCTGCTGCTAACGCTGAATATCGGCAGCATGGTTCTGTGGCGTTACTTCCGCGGGCAGAGACTCTTGCCGCGCGGCGATACCACGCCGGGCGCGTTTCGAGGACGTTTCGGCTTGGTGTACGCGCTTGCGGTGCTGTCGCCCACGATCCTGGTGCTCATATACTTCGTATATTTGCCCATGTTCGACACCTTGCGTTTTTCGACCTTCCTGGCGCGATTTGGCGCGCCGCGTACGCGTTTCATCTGCGTGTCGAATTTCTCGCGCATGTTGTCGGACGTGGATTATCATAGCAATCTGTACCTGAGTTTTGCGCTCTCTTTCGGGATCATCATCATTGCCATGAGCCTGGCGTTGCTGATCGCCTCTATGCTCAATCAGCCGATCCGCGGCGCGAATGTCTATCGCACACTGTTGATCTGGCCCTACGCCATTTCTCCAATCGTGGCTGGCTCGATATTCGGCTTGCTGCTGGGAACGGAATCGGGCATTGTCAACCGTGTGCTTGACCTGGCATTCGGCGTGAAAGTGCCCTGGCTGGTGACGGTGCCGGCGGCGCAAATCAGCGTGGTGCTGGCCAGCGTTTGGAATGTCATCGGCTTCAACATATTGTTCTATACGGCCGGATTGCAAACGATACCCAAGGATCTGCTGGAATCGGCGTCTATCGATGGCGCCGGCGCCTGGCAGCGTTTCGCCCGCATTACCTTTCCCTTGCTTTCCCCGTTCACGTTTTTCCTCATCGTCACCAATACCATTTACGCTTTCTTTGACACTTTTGGGTTGATTTTTGTTTTGACTCGCGGCGGACCCACCGAATCCACCTTTACCGCGATGTATCGCGTTTATGTCACCGGCATACTGGCCAGCGACATCGGCAAGTCCACGGCGCAATCGCTGATTTTGTTCTTGATCGTGGTCGGCATCACCATCTTCCAGTTCCGCGTCGGGCAGCGCCGCGTACAGTACGGGAACTATTGATTATGACCGAAAGCGCCAGCTCAAGATTCGTCTTTGACCCATCGGCAGACAAGGAACGCCCGCTTTGGCGGCGGCTGATTCCGCAACGCTGGTATGCCCATCTAATCTTGATCATCTCGGTTGTGATCATCACCTTTCCCATGTTCTACGCGCTCTTGATCAGCACGCAGAGCAATCCCGAGGTCTGGAATCATAAATTCACGCCCGGCTCCATGTTCTTTGAGAATCTGCGCACTGTGATGGTCCAGCGCAATATGGGCCGTTTCATGCTGAATAGCTTTGTCATCGCCATGTCGATCGCCGTTGGAAAAACAGTCATGTCCGTGCTGGCCGGTTTGGGTTTGGTCTACTTTCGTTATCCGGGCAAGTGGCTCGTATTTGGCTTTGTACTCATAACGCTGATTATGCCCGGCGATGTCCTGCTGATCGCTCTGTATCGCCGCGTCGTCAGTTTTGACGGCTGGCCGCATCCTTATGTGGCGTTGACGCTGCCGCTGCTGGCCAGCGCAACCGGCGTCTTCATCTTCCGTCAGCACTTTATGACCATGCCGCCGGATTTATCGGAGGCGGCGCAATTGGACGGCGCTTCGCCTTTGCAATTCTTGTTCCGTGTGCTCATCCCGCTGAGCTGGAATACCATCGGCGCGCTTATGGTAATCATGTTCCTCTTCGGCTGGAACCAATTCTTGTGGCCGCTGATCCTGCTGCGGGATCAGAATTTGCAAGTGGTGCAGTGGGGCATGCAGTCGCTGACGCAGAATTTGGAAGTGGGCGATAACTTCGGGCCAATGATGATGGGCGTCATCATTACTAGCTTGCCGCCGATGATCGTATTCCTCATTTTGCAGCGCCAGTTCATGAAGGGCTTCGCGCTGACCCGCGACAAGTAGTCCGCGCCTTCGCATCTCTCTTAACCGAAGAATTTGGCTATTGACATGCTGGAATAGCCATATATGCTACATATATGGATAGTTCAGATATGAAGAAAACGTCAGCAGCCGACGAAATTTTTGAAGTCGAATTCTTTCGCTTGCTGCTGAATATCAACAGCCTGCTGCGCAAATTGGCGGATCAGCGCGTTTCGACGGATGGTCTGACGCCGACGCAGATGCATTTCTTGAGGCGTCTGGCGGAAGATGCCGTACCACTGCCCATCAGCGCTCTGGCCGATAGCGGCTTTTCCAATCGCTCCAACGCCAGCCAAATGGTCGACCGCCTCGAAAGCGATGGTTTGGTCAAGCGCATCCGGCATCCGCGCGACCGCCGCAGCGTACTAGTGCAGCTGACGCCACGCGGGGCGGAGCGCTTCCACGAAGGCTATGCCCGCCTGCAGCGACTGGCGCTAGCCTTGTTCGCGCCACTGGACAGAGACGAACGCGAGCAAGCCATTCAAGTGTTGCGGCGCGTACTGTCGTTGCTGGAAGCTTTTCAGCCGCGCGCTGCAGCCCAAGACGCCCCCACGGCCAACGAAGACTGATTCACATTCGATCGCTAGTGAGAATCATTGGGAGGACTCCAACGTGAAGAACGACTACTCCATTGTCGCCGACAATGTCTACAAGCACTTTGGCGATGTGAAGGCGCTTGATGGTGTTTCCATCGGGGCGGAGACGGGCAAGGTGCTGGGCTTGCTGGGGCCAAACGGCGCGGGCAAGACGACTCTGGTGCGTATCCTCACCACCTTGCTCAAGCCGGATAGCGGCCAGGTGCAAGTCGGCGGCATTGACGTCTTGCGCCATAAGCAGCAAGTGCGGGAGATCATCGGCCTGGCCGGCCAAGATACCGCCATTGACGAGATCCTTACCGGCCGCGAAAACCTGGTGATGGTGGGGCGGCTCTACCACATGAATCGAGGGGACGCCAAAGCGCGCGCCACTGAATTGCTGCGCCAATTCGACTTGACCGACGCGGCCGACCGCCCGGCAAAAACCTATTCCGGCGGGATGCGCCGGCGCCTGGATCTGGCTGCCAGCATTGTGGCGCGCCCCAACATCCTGTTTCTCGATGAGCCCACAACCGGCCTGGATCCGCGCACCCGCATCACCATGTGGGACACGATTCGCTCGCTCGTCTCCGATGGCGCCACCCTCCTGCTCACCACCCAGTACCTGGAAGAGGCGGACGAGTTGGCGGACAAAGTCGTCGTCATCGACCAAGGCCACGTCATCGCCGAGGGCACGCCCGATCAACTCAAAGCCAACATGGCAGCCGATTACATCGACATCACCTTGGCCAACCCCCGCTTTACCGCCAAGGCTTGCGATTTGCTGGGGCACTTGTCCAACGAAAGTCCGCAGCGTGACGAGCAGCGCGGACACGTGATCCTGGCCGTCGATAGTGGCGCGGCGAGCATCGCTGAAGTGGTGCGCCTGCTTGACGGGCAAGACATCCACATCGCGGAGCTTAATATGCGCCGGCCCACCATGAACGATGTCTTCTTGAGCATCACGGGTGAAGAAATCGTCGAAGATAAACCCAAACCGAAGCGCGGTTTCTTCGGCCGCCGCCGCAGCGCCTGACGCGGGCAGATCAGGCTAGATTAGAGGAGTGCGCAAATGACCCAACATACCGCAACCAGATTCATCACCGGCGCCGAAGACGCCAGCGCCATCCGGCGATTCTTGTGGGAACTCACGGATACCGCCGTCTTGACGCGCCGCAATCTTCTCGTCTTTCAGCGCCAGCCGGAGCTGGTTCTATTCAACACGCTGCAGCCGGCGATGATGCTGCTGCTATTCACCTATGTGTTCGGCGGCGTCATCCGCTTCGCCGTGGGCGGCGATTACATCAGCTTCTTGCTGCCCGGCATCCTCATCATGACGATCATGTTCGCCTCAACCAACACCACGCTCGGCCTGTCGGTCGACATGTCGCGCGGCATGATTGACCGTTTCCGCTCGCTGCCCATGTCGCGGGCTGCCGTGCTCGCCGGGCGCACGGCCGCCGATACCGCGCGCGGCGCCTTGACTGTCGCCATCATGATTGGCGTCGGTTATGTGATCGGCTTCCGCTTTGAGGATTTGGGCGCCGGTCTGCTGGGCTTGCTGATTGTGCTCGCATTCGGCTATGCCATCACCTGGATCGGCGCGACCATCGGCCTCTTTATCGGCGAGCCGGAGTCGGCGCAAGTGGCCGGTTTCATTTGGATCTTTCCCATGGCCTTCGCCAGTTCGATCTTCGTGCCAACCATGACGATGGAAGCCTGGCTGCGGACCTTTGCCGAAAACCAGCCCGTTAGCATCGTCGCCAGCGTGGTGCGGGATTTGATGCAAGGCACGGTCAACCCAGATGAAATTACCACCGCGCTGATCTGGATCGTCGGCATTCTAGTCGTCTTCATGCCGATGGCGATCTGGAAGTACGCCAGGGTCGCTTCCGACTAGAGAAAGCGACATCGCGGATTTTACGGGGCGGTCTTTTCGGGTCGCCCTTTGCATTTGGCTGCGTCTGGCGCTTTCACCACCCCGCCATTAGAATCTGTCTCGATGTCCGAAATACGACGCAGATAGACAAGATGTCCGATGCGAGGAATGGGGCAGATATGAGTGAACGGACGCTGCAACCGATATCGACCGGGCCGATGATGCCGCCGGCGGCCCGGCCCAATGCATACCAACGCTTCAGCTGGATTTTCACCGATTCCTATGTCGTCATGCGCCGCAACCTGACGCAGCTTTTTCGGCAGCCGCAGTTGCTGATCTTCGCCACCATCCAGCCGGTGATGTTCTTGCTGCTCTTCACTTATGTATTTGGCGGCGCCATCCGCTTCGCCACCGGCGGCGATTACATCGGCTTCTTGCTGCCGGGCATTATCATTCAGACGATCATATTCGCTTCCACCAATACGACGGTCGGCCTGAACCTCGATTTGACGCGCGGGATGATCGATCGCTTTCGCTCGCTGCCGATGTCGCGCGCGGCTGTGTTGGCCGGGCGCACCTTGGCGGATACGGTGCGCGGCACGGTCACCATCACCATCATGATGGTCGCCGGACACGTCATCGGCTTTCGCTTTGAAGACTGGGGCACGGGCCTGCTCGGCATCTTGCTGGCCATCGCTTTCGGCCATGCCTTCACCTGGATCGGCGCGACCATCGGTCTCTATGTCAAAGACCCGGAGTCAGCACAGGTGGCCGGCTTCATCTGGATGTTTCCGCTGACCTTCGCCAGCTCGATTTTTGTGCCCCCTGTGACCATGCCCGACTGGCTGCGCGCCTTCGCTGAGAATCAGCCCGTGAGCGTGGTCGCCAATGCCGTGCGCGACCTGATGAGGGGCACGGTCAACCCGGACGACATCACCATCGCGCTGGCCTGGATCATCGGCATCTTCGTCGTCTTCATGCCGCTGGCCGTCTGGCAATACGCCAAAGTGGCTTCGCGCTGAGCGCGGCTCCTCACACATCAACTCCGATTTAGGACTCGTCCTTACTCTATCGAGCGTTTCCGGCTTAAGTCTACCCCCCTCAATCCCCCCGTATCAACGGGGGGAAGCGCGCCTCGGACGAAATTGACCCGGCGATTCTTCAGAAACAGTTAACGTTCGGAGCAAATGCTGTTGAGTGCGCGCGCACTTAGCTCCCCCTCTCTGATGATTCGGAGAGGGGGCCGGGGGGTGAGGTAGAAAAAGCGCGCAAACTAGACTCAGTACCGGACAAGCCCTACAGCTTTTGTCAGTGCCCGCGGTAGTATAAGTGTGTGGACGACTGCCCACATGCTGATTGCACGCTAGTCTATCGCGTAACGCCACCGGCTGCGTTAAACTGTTCGCAGTTTTCCGCATCAGGAAGGGATCTCCATGACCAACAACCTCGTCTACATCGCCAATGGCGGCAGCGGCGACTGCGGCATCACCATCGCCCAGCTTGACTATGCTAACGCGGCGCTCACGGTCGTCGACCAAGTCTCGGCCATCAACGAGTGCCACTATCTCAATCCACACCCGGACGGTCGCTTCCTGCTCGCCACCACCATGCAGGGCGCGATCGAAGTCGTCTCCTTCGCGGTCGAAGCGGACGGGCGCTTGCGGCTGATCAGCAGCCAGCCGGCCGCCGGAACCTCGCCCGCCTATGTCTGCGTCGACGCTAGCGGGAAAAACGTGCTGCTGGTCAACTACGTCAACGGCGCGGCGCGCGGCAACATCCGCGTCTACCCGATTGACGACGAGGGAGTGATCGGCGCGCGCAGCGAACATATCGAGATTGATGACAGCACCGGGCCCAACCCCGAGCGGCAAGACGTCTCCCACCCGCACATGATCGTCACCACGCCGGACAACCGCCTGGCTGTCGTGCCGGATCTGGGTACCGACAAGATTTACCTCTACGCCCTCGACGCGGCCGGCGGCCGGCTGAGCTTGGCGCGGACGCTCGACCTGCCCGGTGGCGCTGGGCCGCGGCATGTGGCTTTTCATCCCAGTTTGCCGCGCATGTACGTCATCAACGAGCTCGATTCGACCCTGGCGACCTTCGCTTTCGACGGCGCCGGCAACTGGGCGCGTGGGCCGATTCTGCCGACTTTGCCCTACGGCCACAGCCAGCCGGCCGGGCGACCCAACACCACGGCCGATGTCCATGTGCATCCCAATGGTCGCTATCTTTACGGCAGTAACCGCGGCCACGATTCCATCGTCATCTACAGTCTTGACGCTGACGGCATGCCGCGCTACCTGGGCAACGAATCGACGCGAGGCGCCTGGCCGCGCGCCTTCATGATCGACCCGCGGGGCGAGTTGCTGGTCGTGGGCAATCGCCACACTGACAACACCTCCGTGTTCTCGATTGACGACCTGACGGGCGCCTTGACCTACCGCTCGTCGACGCCCATGCGTGAGCCGATCGCCTTCAAGATGATCGTGTAAGTGATAGCGGGCGTCATCGCGCGGGCGCACATGACATTCGGCGAAATTCATACACTTTTGCCACCGAGTGCACCGAGTCAAATGAGGGCACAGAATGGGCGACCTGAGGCTCGCCCCTTTAGTCTCGAGACGTACCAGCTCAGCCGCGCCGCTAACCGGTCTCGTAGACGCCGCTGCTGAAGACGACCACCTGGTTGACGATCTCGCCCGCTTCGTCCGCGTCGCTGGCCGCCGTCCATTCGAAGAGCCAGCGCGCGTCGCTGATCGTCAGGTTGACGCAACCGTGGCTGTGGCGATAGCCGAAGCTGTCGTGCCAGTAGGTGCCGTGGAAGCTGATGCCGCGGTCGAAGTAGAGCACCCAGGGCACATGCTGCAGGGCGTAGGCGTCCGGCTGACCGGCCGCGCCGCTCATCGCATCGCTCTTTAGCCGCGCCCAGATTTCGAAGATGCCTTCGCGCGTGGACCAGTCGGGCAGCCCGCTCGAGACCAGAGTGGCGAATATCGGCGTATCATCTTCGTAAGCGATCAGGGTCTGCTCGAAGAGATCAACCGCCATCCAACGGCCGCTGACGCCGTCGGGCCGCGGGGTCGGCGCGAATTTGGCCACGTACTCCTGGCGGATCCAGCGCTGTGGCCCGATCAAGTACCAGATCTTGCCGCGCTCATCCTCGGCGCGGGCGTAGATGTTCACCAGCTGATAACGCCGCGTGACATAGCCGCTGTCGGGGTTGGGCTTTTCGCCCGGCCGCAACGACGCGTGGATGCCCGTGCGGTCCAGAATGACGGCGAAGGGATGCGTCCAGCCCTCCGGCAGCAGCAAGCCGCGCAAAGTCGAGGGACGCACGTGCTCGGCATCTTCGCGCCGCAGCCACTCGCCGCCGTCCCGCTGCACCCAGCCGTCGACGCCGGTGTTGATGGCGGTGATGAAATTGAAGCCGGCCGGCATCTGGCCGACTACGCCGCCGCCGGGCGCCTCGTACAAGGCGACCGCCCCGGGACCGACGCGCCAGAAACTGTAATTCTCCAGCGTATAGTTGTCGTGCTGGATGCGCTGCACGCGCGGCCAGGGGAAGGCTTGCATCATGGCGAGGCAAGCGTCGCTATTGGCGGCTGCAAGGGCGCTCGCGATGGCATCGTCTGCGTCGGCGGAAACGGTGCAGACAGAAGGGTCATAATCAGCGGGCGGCGTCGTGACATCTGCCGAGACCGCTGCAACGGAGAGAATAGCTGTGAGCAGTAAAGACAAACCGTATCTCATCACCAGGCAGGCTCCTTGCTAACGGCGCCGTCCCGTATGCCGGGCCGCATTTTCGCCTGTAGCCTAGCATCCAGCCCACCCGACGCGCGTGACGCCCGCTATACGGCTGCATGACGATTGCTATACGGCTAAGCGACGGCATAATGGAGGTGGACGAGAAATCGAATGGATGTGGAAGCTACCGGGCTATGCTTGAGGTCCTGCGGATTGGTACGCGCCGCTCGCGCCTGTCGCGCTGGCAAGCCGGTCACGTGGCCGACTTGCTGCGAAAGAATCAGCCACGGCTGCGGGTGGAAATCCGCCACATCAGCACGCGCGGCGATGAAGCGCCCGATGCTCCCTTGCCCGCCATCGGCGCCAAGGGCGTTTTCACCGAATCGCTGGAAATTGCCTTGCTCCGCGGCGAAATCGATTGCGCTGTGCATAGCCTCAAAGACTTGCCCGTGGAGCAGACGAGCGGGCTGAGCGTCATCGTGCCCGCGCGGGGCGACCCCCGTGATGCCTTGGTCAGCCGCAACGGGGCGAAGCTGGCCGAGCTGCCGCCCGGCGCGCGCATCGGCACCGGCAGCCTGCGGCGGGGCGCGCAATTGCTGGCGCTGCGACCAGACCTGCGCATCCTGCCGCTGCGGGGCAATGTGCCGACGCGCCTGGAAAAGCTACGGGCGCCGGATAACGACTACGACGCCATCGTCCTGGCGGCGGCCGGTTTGCAGCGGCTGGGGCTGATGGCGCAAGTCAGCGAAATCTTCGAGCCCGAGCGATTGGTCAGCGCGGCCGGGCAAGGCGCCCTCGCAATTCAATGCCGTGACGCGGGCGCTGCGTCCGCGCTTTTGGCCGCTTTGGTTGATCAGCCAAGCGCCCTGGCGACCGCGGCCGAGCGGGCTTTCCTCCATGCTCTAGCTGGCGGCTGCGCGATGCCCGTGGGCGCCTACGCGCGCTTTGATGGTGGGGCGCTGCAGCTTCACGGCCGTGTGACGGCGCTGGACGGCGCGCGGCTGATCAATGTGCGCGGCGCAGCGACCACGCCGTCGGGTCCAGCTGCGGCGCAGGCCGCTCGAAAACTCGGCCTGCGGCTGGCGGCGCAAGCTCTGAATCAAGGCGCGCGCCAACTCCTGGACGAAATCGCCGCCGACGATCAGCCGGGAATCGCGCCATGAACGCCACGCAGCCGGGCCGGCTTCCCTTGGCCGGGCGACAGATCGTCATCACCCGCGCACGCCACCAGACGCCACCGCTTGAGGCGCTCATTCACGAATTCGGTGGTCTGCCGATTGTGTACCCGTGCATCGCCATTGAAAGCGCCAGCGACACCGGCCCGCTGGACCGCGCGCTGCGGCGCATCGACGACTTTGAGTGGCTGGTGCTGACCAGCAGCAATACCGTGCTCGCCATAGAAGACCGCTTGCGGGCGCTGGAAATCTCCCCTGAATGGCCGCGCCTGAAGATCGCCGCGGCGGGATCGGGCACCGCGGCCGCGTTGCAAAGCGGGCTAGGTGTTGCGGCTGATTTTGTACCGCGGGAATTCGGCGCGGCGGCGTTGGCGGAGCAGTTGCCCCTCGGCGGCCGCATCTTGCTGCCGCAATCGGACGCTGCTGACCCGGCGGCGGCGCAAACCCTGCGCGCGCGGGGCGCCCTCGTGACGACCTGCACAGCGTATCGGACGACCTGCGGCCGCGGTGGCGTCGATCTGCCGGCCATGCTCGGCAGCGGGTGCATCGCTGCGTTGACCTTCGCCAGCCCCTCGGCGGTGAGCTGTTTCCGACGACGCTGCCCGGCGCCATCAGCACTCATGCTGCCCGCAGCTTGCATCGGCCCGGCGACCGCAAGGGCTGCATTCGAGCACGCATTCCGCGAAGTTGTCCCCGCGCGCAAGGCGACACTGCGCGCAATGCTGGATGCGCTGGCCGATTACTTTACCGCGACGGCTGCGCCCGGCTAGCTGCCGCGACACCGCTGCAAATTCCGCTTGTGTTGTGAGAATTACCATACAATTGGGACGATTTAATGCGCCGCTTGTGAATGGCTAGTTGCGATTCCACTATAATGAAGGCAGAGGCGGCTTCGGAGAGGCTGTCGAGCGACCTGACGGGCAACCGAAGCGAGTGCAGCCGCCGCCTATATCACCTCCACAGTTGGCGAACGCAGTCATGCATGGCAGCCGAGGCAATTCAGGGGGACGGTACGATGGAATGGAGTCAACAGAATTACTCCCACGAGAAATATACCGAGAGCAGCCAGTATTGGTGCCCCGAATCGGAAGCGTTCGCCGCGGCCAGCCAATTGATCAGCGCGCTGCGCGATGGTTGGATGCTGGCCTTGCCCCGCGTCCGCGCCCGTCAAATCTGGAATAGCGGCAGCCGTCCGCGCACGGTTTACGAGTTTACGCTGATGCGCGGCAGCCAACTGATGATCATGCCTGTGTTGACCAACCCCTTCGTCGAACGCTACCTGGCCCAGCACGACCTTCGCATCATTGATGACATCGACAGCGAGCAAATCGCCCTTAGCGATTAAGGCTGCGCTAAATTCGTTCTTTCGCATCGCGCCACCTTGCCCTCCGGCGGGGCGGCCTCTATAATCCCGTCGTGTCGCAATTCACTTGGGGCGGACCGCATGGAACAGAACCAGCAGAATGTCCACGGGCAGCATCAGGATGTTACGTCGCAGCACTGGAGTTATTCATCGGAGCGCTACGCCGGCGGCGATAATTTGCTGACGGCGATCGCGCGCGGCTGGGACATCGACAGCAAAGTGGTGATGCGCCGACACTGGTTCGCGGGCATGCGCTGCATCGAGATCTTCCATTTTACAATCCGGCGCGATGACGTGGTGGCCGATATGGCCGTGGTGGGCAATCCCTACGTCTATCGCTACCTGGCGACGCATCCGCATGAGCTGGAAGAGGAAGAAGACCCGGCGGTTGCGTAGGGGCCATTTGGCGGTTACGTGTCACTGTCGAACATCTCCCGCTGAGATTCACCCTCTGAATTTGCATCGCCCGGCTTGTGAAACTTCGCGCGCTTCAAGTTGCTATAGTGGCGAGGCATATCAACGCCTTCGCCGTCCAGCAAATCGCCAATGGTGAGTATCTGAATCTTACGATAGCGCCTACCGTTTCTGCCCGGTGACTCGTAATACTGTGCTGCGAGCGCTTCTTTCGTCATAGCCTGCGTCGGCTGCTCCAACGTGATGAAGACGCCGATCGCCGCATTCTCCCGTTCGACAGCGCCCTTCAAGTCGCGGATGTCGCCGGATGTCACCTTGCCTGATTTAACCTGCACGATCGCCGTGCCAGCAACAGGTTTGCCCTTTACGTCTTCTTCAAAGAAGTTGATGATGCCGTCAATGCCCCTGTCCGCCCCCTTTTTGCCTCTGCGAGAGCCCGCCTTGCCCTGCGTTGGTTTCGCGCCGATCAGAGAAAGCGCCCACCACTCAAACTGATAACGGCCTTCATTGTCTGGGTCGTGCGCCAAAGCCCGCGCCGCGTCGACGGTGACCGGCTCGCCAACTACTTCATAATCTGTGCCCGATACCAATTCAAACTGGTTTTGCAGCCGAAACTTCTGCAAAGCAATGCTCAAATGCGTTATGTCGATCCCGATCCAGCGTCGATTCAGCTTGTGCGCGGCCGCTATAGTCGTGCCGCAGCCGCAAAAGGGATCGAATACAATGTCGCCCTCGTTGCTGCTGGCGCGAATGATTCGCTCAAGCAAGGCTTCCGGCTTCTGCGTCGGGTAGCTGAGCCGCTCTTTGGCCTGCGAGCCAAGAGGGCGAATGTCGCTGATGATGTCTTGAATGAGTACGCCTTCCGCCTCGGCAAGATAGCGCTTTTGCTGCGGCACTTTGCCGTGTTTCGGCCAATACACTAATCCTGCTTTATCCAACAGGTCAAGCCGTTCTTGCACTGACAAAGCAGATAGGTCACGGTTAGGATACGCCGATTCAAGTGACGCTTTTGGAACCGCCCAGTGCCTTCCGGAATTCGTAGGATCTACGCTACGCCACGGCCGGCCTGACTCACCCTGTCGCGTTCCTGCACCTGTCAAAGTTACCAGCCGATACTGTCCATTTTCGTCTTCATATCGGTAATAGTCGTCGATGTATTGCCGGTCGTATGGCTGATAGACTTTATTCCAGACGTACTTTTCGCTCTTTGTGTAGAAGAAGATGTTGTCCGAGATGGGACCCCATTTTCGTGATCCTCCGTGAGATCCTGTTCTTTTCCAGGTGATGTGATTGCGATAATTTTGCGTGCCGAAAATCGCGTCGAGCAGGATCTTAAGATAGTGGCTGGCTGTCGGGTCGCAATGCAGGTACAGGCTGCCGGTCGGCTTCAAGACGCGCTCTAATTCGACCAAGCGAGCGGCCATCATCACCAGATAAGCCATCATCTGATTGTGCCCAATCAGGTCCATCAACGCCTTGATCGCTGTCGATACCGTGGCTGGCGCGTCTTGCACCAGGTCAAAGTAAGTCGCCAAGGCATTTTCGCCCCAATGCCAGGTGTCTTCAAACGCCGTGATCTGCGCTTCGCTATCCGCGCCGCTCTCCGCTTTGAACAGTACGTTGTAATTGCGATTGCTGTTGAAAGGCGGGTCAAGATAAATTAGGTCGACGAGTTCATCGGGAAAATACTCCTGATTGCTCAGAATCTCCAAGTTGTCGCCATAGTACATTCTGTTTTTCATGTCGCGTCTCGCGTAAACAAATCACTTTGTCAGTATAGCATTCTCTGCGCTCTGTTTGTTGCGCGCGCTCAATTTCCCCGATTCCCACATTCCACTATAATGAAACCCACTGCCTGCCCTGCTGACCGGGGAACCTACACCCATGCCCGACGACCCTACCCGCGAGAAACCGCCTGCCGACCAAGCCCCCGAAGACATGATGGGGCGCTTGGCGGACCCCGCCAACGACGACCTGCCGCCGCCTGAGGACTTCCCCGCCGCCCAGCGCCATGCCCGCCCCGAAGACCAACCCCAAGCTGCCGCCGCCGCCGCCGCATCAGCCGCCGCGCAGCCCTTCCTCGACATGCAAAACCGCGCCGCTACACTGGCCGAGCTGCTCAGTAAAGAAGAAATCAGCTTCGAAGATTACCGGCGCGCCCTCTATGACGCCATGGTGCAGGACGCCGCTGGCGCCTGGTGGATGATCGACGCCGAAAATGAAGAGTGGTACCGCCACGATGCCGAGCGCAATCAATGGGAGGTCGCGTATCCCGCTGCATTGAAGGCGTTGGAAGAAGCCGCGCAAGCCGATGCTGACCCTGACGCAACCATGACGCAGACCGGCGCTCCTTATGAATTGCCGCCCGCTTATGGCGCGCCGCGGGCCGGCGACCCCATCTACGATGAGCGCGGTGTGCAGATCGGCAACCTGCCGCCGACTAAAGACGAGCTCTACACCCTGCCCGGCGACGCCGCCTTCGCCGATGAACTGCCCGGGCAGCAGCGCACGCTGGAAAGTGAAGCCCAGCTCACCGGCACGGTGGCGGCGCAGATTGATGCTGAGCTGGTGATACCGCGCGCGCTCGTCGACGATGTCGCCCGCCAGCCGGCGCCCATCGTTGCGGATTTGCCGCCGGCGCGCCGCAGTGGACGCTTGCGGCTGGCGCTGACCGTCTCAGCTGGCCTGCTGATCATGACGCTGGCCGGGCTCATCATCGCCGCCGGCGTCATCATGATGTGGTATCGCGACCGGCTGGCGCCCTTCGCCGATAGCATCGCCGCGCTGGAGCATTACGTCCCGGCTTACCAGACCGCGCGCATCTTCGCCGCTGACGGCAGCTTGATCGCCGCCCTCAACAGCCAGGAGACCGGCGCCCGCACCATGTTGCCGCTGCAGCAGATCAGCCCCTACATGATCCACGCCATCGTCTCGCAAGAGAATGAGCGCTTCTTTGACGACCCCGGCTTTGACCCCATCGCCATCGCGCGCGCCTTTATGCAGAATGTCAGCGGCGGCGGCATCGAATCCGGCGCTAGCACCATCACCCAGCAGATCGCCCGCAACCTCGTCCTGCGCGACCGCGATGTCACCGTCGAGCGCAAGGTCAACGAAATCCTGGTGGCGCTCGAAATTGCCAATCGCTACGACAAGAGCCGCCTGCTCGAGCTCTATCTGAATGAAGTCTTCTTCGCCAATCAAACGTATGGCGTGGAAGCGGCGGCCAACTTCTACTTCGGCCACGGCGCGGTTGAGCTGAACTACGCCGAGTCGGCGCTGCTGGCCAGCATCGTGCCCTTTCCGCTGCAGAATGACCCGGTGACCAACCGCGAAGTCGCCATCACCGGCATGCGCGCCACCATGCTCAAAATGCTGAAGATCGGCTGCTTGCAATTCTTGCACGACGATTGGCTCGAGCGCGGCCCCTTCTGCATCGCCGATGGCGCGCTGGCGCCGGTCGATGAAGGGGAGGCGGTTCTAGTTCGCACGGACGACAGCGGTCGCATCATTGGCGGCGCGGCCGTGCTGCAAATCGCCGAGATCGAAGCGGCTGACTTTCGCCAGGGCGAAGCCTTCTTGCGCTACCCGCACTTTGTGGATTACGCGCGCGCGGCCGTCGAAGCCGAGCTGGGCGTGGACGCCCTCTTCCAGCGCGGTATCAGCATTCACACGACCTTGAACCCGGCGCTGCAAGATCTGGCGCAGGCGGCGCTCAGCAGCCAGGTGCGCGCCTTGACCAATATCGCCAGCGGCGTGAATAGCGGCGCCGTCATGGTCAGCGATCCGCAGACGGGCGCCATCCGCGCTATGGTCGGGGGGCCCGACTACAACGATCCCGCAGCGGGCCAGGTCAACAACGCGCTGACCTTTCAGCAGCCCGGCTCCGCCATCAAGCCCTTCGTCATGCTGACGGCCCTGCAAAGCCACGAGGGCCGCTATCTGACGCCGGCCAGCATCATCTGGGATGTGCCGCTGATCGAAGACCTGGGCGCCGGCGGCATCTACGAACCACAAAATCTCGACCGCCGCTTCCATGGCCCGGTCTCGTTGCGAACGGCGCTGCAGAACAGCTACAACGTGCCCACAGTCAAGGTCTTCCGCGATTATGTCGGCGTCGGCCGCTTCGCCAATATGGCCGATGCCCTCGGTTTGCAGATGCCGGCGGAGTCGTTCTTGTCGCTCGCCAGCGCTCTCGGCGCCAATGAAGTGACGCTCTACGACATGATGGGCGCGTACGGCGCGCTGGCCAATGGCGGTGTTCGGAGGCCGCTCTACGCCATCGAGCGCATCACCGAGACGGTGGACGGCGAAGAGGTCGAGCTCACGCGCCAGCGGCCCGCGGCTGAGCAAGTGATATCGCCGGCGCTGGCCTATCTGATGGTGAATATCATGAGCGATGACGCGGCGCGCGCCCCCGGCATTGAGCCGGGCTCCAACCTGACGCTGGCGCGGCTGGGCATCCCAACGCAGAACATGGTGGCCGCCAAGACGGGCACGACCAACGGCCGCCGTGACTTGTGGACCATGGGCTTCACGCGCCGGGCGGTGGTCGGCGTCTGGCTGGGCACATCGGATAACTCCGCCACCTACAACACCAGCGGCTATCACAGCGCGGCCCCGGTCTGGAACGAAATCATGGCGGCCGCGACCAACTGGTACCCGCCCGTGCCCTTCGATAATCCGGGCGGCGTCGTGGCCCGCGAAATCTGTCGCACGACCGGCACGCTGGCTTACGCTGATTGCCCTGAACCGGGCACGGCCCTCTTCCTGCACGAGCAGTACCCGCCGCTGCCCGCTGCCGGCTTCTTGCAGCGCGTCGCGGTCGATAGCTGGACGCTGCTGCGCGCCAACGATTTCTGCACCGGCCATGTCATCGAGCGCAACTTCGTGGAGATCGGCGAGGCGGCCGCGCTGGAGTGGCTCAATGACACCGAGGCCGGGCAAGCCTATGCTGACGAGCTGGGCTTGTCGCGCCCGATCCTGCCGCCGCCGCAAGCCGCCTGCGCCCAAGGCCAAGCCGCGCCGCTGATCAACATCAGCAGCCCCAACGCCGGCGCCGTGATTCGAGGCGCGGTCGAGATCCGCGGCCAAGTGCAAGCGCCCGAATTCGACAAATTCGAGCTGCTCTACGCCCGGGCCGATGCGCCGGAGGACTTCTTCCCCATCAGCGCCTCGCTGGTGCAGATGCCGCAATACGGCACACCCCTGGGCAGCTGGGATACCATCGCGACGCAAGCGCCCAATGGCGACTACATCCTGCGCCTGGCCGCCAGCTCGCTTCACGGCGGGCATATCAATTTCGACTTGCCCCTGCGCGTCGACAATACCGGCTATACGCCGCCGGCCGAGCCGGTATTCGGGCCGACAGTTGAGGATATTTCCACGCCAACGCCGTCGAGCCAGTGATAGTCGTCCCCGCCTGCAAAGGCCGCGCCCGGCTTCAAGGCGTCTGCTACAATATGCCCGCCCGCCGACACGCGCGCCAGGAGATTCGCCCGATGCCGCCGCATCCGCTGCTTGACGGCATGAACGCACAGCAACAGGCCGCCATCACCGCCGACGCCGGCCCGGTGCTGGTGCTGGCCGGCCCGGGCAGCGGCAAGACGGCCGTGCTGACGCGCCGCATCGCCTGGCTCATCCGCGAGCGCGACGTGCTGCATCACCGCATCATGGCCGTCACCTTCACCAATAAAGCCACCGATGAAATGCGTTCGCGCGTGGAGAACTTCCTCGGCGACAATATCGACGATATGCAGATTGGCACATTCCACCGCGTATCGGCCCGCCTGCTGCGGCGGTCAGCCACGCAGCTTGGCTATCGTCCGGGCTGGAAAATCATGTCCACCAATCAACAGTATTGGATCATTCGGCGGCTCGTGGAGCATTTCGCTGACAAAGACGCTTCTTTCAGCCACGTTGACGTTCGCAAGGCGATTTCCCTGTCCAAGAATCGCCTGATATTGCCCGACAACTACCCGGCGACGGACGAATTCAGCGAAACGGCTCGGCGAGTATATCAGGCTTACCAAGCGGATTTGTTGAACGAAAACCTGATGGACGTCGACGATTTGCTGCTGCAGTTCGCCATCTTGCTCCGTGATTATCCCGCGCAGCGCTTGGAATTCCAGCGGGTCTTCGACTGTCTCTTGATCGACGAATTCCAGGATACCAATCGCGCCCAATACGAAATCGTCAAGCTGCTGGCGCCGCCGCAGAACAACATCTTTGTCGTTGGTGACGAAGACCAGTCCATCTATGGCTTCCGCGGCGCGGACTATCGCAACTTGCAAAGCCTTCGAGAAGATTTCCCCAACCTGAGACAGATCCTGCTGGAACAGAATTACCGCAGCACGCAGACCATTCTCGATGCCGCCCGCGCCGTAATCAATCACAATGCGCATCGTACGCCCAAGGCGCTCGTCGGTGTGAATGGCCGCGGCGGCCGCATCAAGGTCTACGAGGCGTCATCGGCGCTGGAAGAGGCGGAATATGTACAGGACCGGATCCAATATTTCTGCGATAGAACGCGCTTACGGTATGGCGACTTCGCCGTTATGTATCGCAAGAACGTCCAGTCTTCGCCGCTGAAAAGCGTTTTGCATCTCCACGGCGTGCCCTTCAAGGTAGTGAACACGATAGACTTCGACCAGCGACGCGAAGTCAAAGACATCATGGCCATGATTCATCTGGCGTGTCGCTCGGATTTCGTAGATCATGTCAAGCGCGTTGCCGAGTTCAAAGCGTTCGGCATTAGCAAATCGGGCATGACGAAACTTCTGGACTGGCTAGAATGCGATGAGCTGCATTTTGCTGACGCGCTGGGCAAAATCGCGAAAGGCGCGTCGCCGCTTAACGCTCGCCAATCTGCCGCTTTCGCCCGCTTTGCCGATGTGCTGCAATCCTGGCGCAGGCTTGTTGATGGCGGGCGGCTGGTGGGGCTCGTCGACCAGATCATCCAGGATACGCAATTCTACGAGCACCTTGAGCGGATAAGCAAGGAAGACTGGGAATTGGCGGAACGGAGCGCCAGCGCCGATCGTTTGCGCGGGCTGGCTAGCGCGGCGGCGCAGGCGCCAGCCCCTTTTGCCCAATTCGCGGCCGGGGTCGCCAGCATCAAGGGCGATGCCGACTCCGACCCCGACAAGGTCGCCCTGACGACGTTGCATTCCGCCAAGGGCCTTGAGTTTCCCATCGTCTTCATCATAGGGCTCAACCAGGACATTTTGCCCCATGTGCACGAGAAGGATGGGCCGAATGACATCGATGAAGAAAGGCGCTTATTCTACGTGGGCATCACCCGCGCCGAGAAGAAGCTCTACCTGACCTACGCCCGCCAAAAGGGCCTGAGCGATGAGTCGCTGATGCCCTCGGAGTTCCTGGCAGAATTGCCCGAACATCTGGTGGTTCTGCATTAGCGGTCGCAGCTTGCCGCCGCCAATCGCAAGCCCTGCGCTCGTGTTGAAAGAGGCGCGACTCAATGACAACTCATCCCCTGCTTGAAGGCATGAACCATCAGCAGCAGGCCGCCATCATCGCCGGCGACGGGCCTGTGCTCGTGCTGGCCGGCCCGGGCAGCGGCAAGACGGCTGTGCTGACGCGGCGCATCGCCTGGCTCATCCGCGAGCATGGCGTGCCGCATCACCGCATCCTGGCCGTCACCTTCACCAACAAAGCCGCCGGCGAGATGCGCAGCCGCGTCGAAGGCTTGCTGGGCGAGCATCTGCGCGGCTTGCAGCTGGGCACCTTCCACGCCACTTGCGCGCGCTTCTTGCGATACGAAGCCGAAAGCGCCGGTTATCGCCGCGACTATGTGATTTACGACAGCGACGATCAGGTCGCGCTCATCAAGAACGTGGTCAAGCGCATCGGCATCGACCCCAAACGCTACAATCCGCGCGCCATCTTGAGCCGCATCTCGGCGGCCAAAACCGACATGATCCTGCCAGAGCAATTCCAGTCGCTCGACTACTTCGGCGAAATCGTCAAGCAAGCCTACGGGGCGTATCAGTCTGCCTTGCGCGAAGCCAATGCCATGGACTTCGACGACCTGCTGTTGAATATGGTGACGCTGCTGCGCGACAACGATCACCTGCGGGAGCGTTATCAGGACCGCTTCGTCTATGTGCTGGTGGACGAATTCCAGGATACCAACAGCGTGCAATACGAATTGGTCCAGCAATTCGCGGCGCCACAAAATAACGTCTTCGTCGTGGGCGATGAAGACCAGGCGATTTACGCCTTCCGCGGCGCCGATTATCGCAATGTGCGGCGCTTTCAGGCGGGCTATCAAGACGCCGCAACCTTCTTGCTGGAGCAGAATTATCGCAGCACGCAGAACATCCTTGATGTGGCGCGCGCCGTCATCGACCGCAATCGCCACCGTACGCCTAAAGCCCTGCATACCGATCAAGGGCGCGGCGAACTGGTGACCGTTTTTGAAGCCTACGACGAGCGTTACGAGGCGGAAAATGTGCTGGAACGCATATATGAGTTGCGCATGCGTGACGGACTGGATTACCGCGACTTCGCCATCATGTACCGCACCAACGCCCAATCCCGCGCCTTGGAGCAGGCCTTCGTCAACTCGGCCGTCCCCTATATGCTGATCGGCGGCGTCGGCTTCTACAAGCGGCGCGAGGTCAAAGACATGCTGGCTTACCTGCGCCTGGTGCAAAACCCGGATGATCGCGTCAGCTTCGAGCGTATCGTCAACGTGCCGGCGCGGGGCATCGGCAAGAAGTCGCTGCAGACCTTCCTCGACTGGACAGCGCGCGATAGCTCCTCCATCGGCGATGCGCTCGACCGCACGCTAAATGACGAGACTGTGCCCATGGCCGGCGCCGTGCGTAAAAGATTCGCCAACTTCGCCGCCATGCTTTCCGGCTGGCGAGACCTGGCTGCAGCCGGCGACTTGCTCAAGATGTTCGACCTCATCACGGCGCAGACGCGCTACTATCTTCACCTGGACGCCGTCAGCAAGCTGCCCGAGGAAGCGGCCGAGCGCGCCGACAATGTGCAGGAGCTGCGCGGTTTGCTGCAATACGCGATGGAGAATGAGCAGCCGCTGCATGAATTCCTGGCTGAACAATCGCTGGTGGCCGATGTCGACAGCTTGAAAGACGACAACAACGCCGTAACGCTGATGACCCTGCACGCGGCCAAGGGCTTGGAGTTTCCTGTCGTTTTCATCACCGGCTTGGAGGCGGGCATCCTGCCCCATGCGCGTTCCTTTGAGGAACCGGGCGGTGAAGAAGAAGAGCGGCGCCTATTCTACGTCGGCGTCACCCGTGCCGAGCGGATATTGTTCTTGAGCTACGCCTTCCGCCGCGCGCTCTACAGCGGATCGGGCGGCTTGGCGGCGCCGTCGGAGTTTCTGGCGGATTTGCCGCCGCAACTGCTTTCTGGAGCGGCCACCACCATGGCGACGCTGCGCCGGGCGCAGAGCATCGAAGCGCAGACTCAATGGGATCGTCCGCTACGTCCGCCGCCGCGCGATACCCCGTCGAAAAAAGCGCATCAACCCAACGAAGCGCTGCGCGCGAAGATCATTCCCTTCCCCGGCTTGCCCAAGCCCGCTGATGGTGGTTCCGAATTCAAAGTCAATATGTCAGTGACTCATCCGCAGTTTGGCCTGGGCAAAGTCATCGGCGTGGAAGCAAAGGGCGCTATCGTCAGCGTATTGTTCAACGAGCACGGGCCCAAGAAAGTCCTGGCCGATGCGGACGGCTTCAGCGCGCTTGATGATTGACCCGGGTCAACTGTGAGATGCGGCAGGAAACCGCGCCTATCCCTGAACGGAGAAGGCGATTCGATCTGACGGCTGCAGCCTGGTCGTGGCGTGAAGCGACGTCGCCATTGCCCGCCCGCGTTTTTCGATTCGTAGGTCGGACTTCGGCTTTGACGCTATTTCTGCTGGCCCTGGCCTGCGCGCTGGCGGGCCAATACCGGATGCTCGGCCCGCCCTTGGCAGCGGCTTCAATCGACGACTTGCAGGCGGGCGCGCCCTGGCTGGGGCTCGCCTTTGGCATCTGGCTGCTGGCCGAGTTGAGGTCAAATTGGGAGGCTTTGCGAGCGAATTGGCGCAGCCTCGATCGGGCCGGCAAGCGGCGGATGCTGCTGCGCCTGCTGCCGCTTGGGCTGTGGATTCGCGCCCTGAGTTTGCTTCTCGGCGCGATGTCGGCGGGGAGCGCGTGGCCCTTCCTGGCTGAAGCGCTTTCGTGGTTGCTTATCGGCGCCATCTTCTGGCTGCTTATTGAGTTGGCCCACAGAGGTATCCGGGTTCGCGCGGTGACGGCGCCCCGTCCGTTTCCGCCGCGCGAACATCTTCGGCCTCGGCTGTCCCTATCCGGCATTGCGCGCCGCATCGCTCTGCTAGCACTGGCGATTATGGCTAGCGGCTCGGTTTGGCTGTACACAGCTGATAATCGCATCGACCCGCCAACCCTCGCGCTTTGGCTAGGCAGCGGCCTGCTTTGGTCGCTGGTCTTTGCCCCGGCCGGCGCTAACGCTTTCGAGTGGCTGACGTCCCTGATTGACCGCTTCCGCCGCATCAGCCTGCGGGCGCACGGGGGTATTCTGGTTGCTTTCGCGCTCATCATGCTGCTGGGCGCGGCCTTTCGTTTCGCGCGCTTGGATCAAGTGCCGCGGGAAATGATGTACAGCGACCACTCGGTCGACATCCATGCAGCGTACCAAGCGTCCCGCGGCGACTTCATGATCATGGTGCGGCACTGGCATATGCAGGAAGCTATGCACATCTACTTCATCGTCGCGCTCGCGTCGTTGCCCGGGCTGGAGATCGACTTCCATACCGTCAAGTTAGTGGCGGCGCTAGAGAGCCTGCTGGCTTTGCCCCTGGTGTTCTGGGCCGGCTGCGAATTGTTGCGGCACAAGGGCCGCCGCTTAGCCGTGGCCGCCGCGCTGATACTGATGGGATTGGTGGCTGCAAGCTATTGGCATAATGTCGCCACGCGCTATGCCCAGCGAACGCACCTGGTGGTGGTATTCTCGGCATTGACGCTGGTCTTTCTGGCCCGTGCCATGCGGGGCAATCGTCGCGCCGATTTCATCTGTCTCGGCCTGACACTGGGCTTGGGCATGTATGCCTACACTGCCTGCCGCATGTTGCCCTTGCTGGCGGTGGCGGGCACAGGGCTGGCGCTCACCTTGCGGCGCATCACTTGGCGCGAGCGGCTTCGCTACCTGGTTAATCTCGCCATTGCCGCGTTTATCGCTTTGATGCTGTATTTGCCGCTGCTGCACGTGTCTATCGACTTCCCGCGTGAGTTTTACATCAACAACACCGGGCCCGTGTTCGGCACAGAACCCGGGGCGCCGCTTGAGCTAGACCTTGACTGGTTCGTGACTGGGCTGCTGAGCAATTTCCGGCTCGCCCTGCTGATGTTCAACTGGATTGGCGACCCCAACCCGCTGCAGTCGGTGACCTGGCATCCTGCGCTGGATCCATTGACCGGCGCGCTGTTGGTCGTGGGCTTGGCGGCGTGGCTTGCGTGTCTCATGCGCGACTATCGTGACCCGATCCTCTGGCTGATTCCGGCGCTGATCATCATCATGCTGCTGCCGGTTGCGCTCAGCGTTACCGATTCCGCGACGGTCCCCGCCAATACGCGCTCGGCCGGGGCGATGCCGGGTGTCTATCTGCTGGCGAGCCTGGCGCTTGTGCGCCTCGGGCTGGAAATCAGGCGCGTTTTTCCCCAGCGAATCGGCCTGGCGCTTGCCGGGGTCGGTTGCGCGCTGATCGTGCTCTTCTCCAACGCCTACAATGCCGCGCTGATATTTGATCACTACGCGCACAACACGATGCAAGCGCCCTACAGCCACATCGGCAAAACGGTGCGCGCTCTGCTCGATAGCGGTTTGACGTGGGGCAACATCTTCTTTGTGCCGCATGCGTCGGATTGGGCGATGCACAATGTCTTCATCGAGGCGGGCCAGCCGGACTGGCACTATTGGACGATGCTGGAGGACGTGCCGGACCACTTGGAACATGGACTGCGTCTGGACGGAGCGCGTCGATTGAATCCCCAGCGCGATCTGGTATTCCTCTATCCAGCGGCGCACGAGGCGGCCTCCGCGCAATTGAAGGCCTGGTTCCCACAGGGCGGGGAAACAGCTGTGCACAGCGACTTGCCGGCTGAGCACGCGCTAGGTAGCTACATGATCTTCCGCGTGCCGGGCGCGTCTGTCAGCCTGCTTACGCAACGCGGATGAAGTTGGCGCTGTAGCCGTGGTCGAACGCTATTGCCGGCGGGCGCTTGATCGGCGCACCATGCCTGCGTCACTGGCTGCTGTGCGTTTGAAGAATGATCCCCTGCGCTAGCAGCCTGTCTGTCTCAGCCTCGGGGTAACCCATTTCAGCGAGCAGCTGGCGCGTTTGCTGGCCCTGGGCGGGCGCTTCGCCCGGGTTCGCCGCGGTTCCGCCAAGTCGAAGCGGGCTGCGCATCCAGGGAACGCCGCGCTCGCTTATGCCGACCATGCCGCGCGCCCGAACCTGCGGCTCGGCGAGAAGGTCGGCGGGCGCGATGACGGGTGTGAAGCAGCAATCGGCATCCGCGAGCAAGTCCGACCAATGGGCGGCATCCCGTGAACGGAAGAGCGCCGCGACAGCGTCGATCAGCGCCGGCTGACCCGCGCGGTCGCTGTGGCGCGGGATCCATTCGGGCCGGTCCACGGCGTGGCAGAAGTTGGCCCAGAACTTCGCCTCAATCGCGCCCAGCGCTACCGGCTGCTCATCGGCCGTGATGTAGACACGATAACAAGCGCTTTCACCGCGCAGGCTGATGAAACTATCATCGCACGGCGGCGTCATCGCCTCGACCCAGGCGGCCATGGCGTGGGGCATGGCGGCTTCCGACAGGGCGACATCGACGAAGTCCCCCGTATTTGTTCGTTCGCGCATCAGCAGCGCCGCCAGCACGCCCATGACGGCGATGTAGGCGCCGCTGACATCGGCGACCTGAGCGCCCGGCGTACCGGGGTCCGTCCCCGAGCCGAGCACGCCGTTGCGCGCGATATAGTTCAGGTCGTGCCCGCTGAGCTGCGCGTAGGGCCCGTCGTGCCCCCAGCCGGAGAGCGAACAATAGACCAGCCGCGGATTGATGCGGCGCAGGGTCGCGTAATCGGCGCCGAGGCGGGCCGTCACGCCCGGGCGGAAGCCCTCGATCAATACATCGGCCGTCTCCACCAAGCGGTGCAGGATGTCGCGCCCGGTTTCGGTCTTGAGGTCGAGCGCGATGCTCTGCTTGCCCGCGTTGCTGGCGCGGAAGAAGGCGCCCATGCCATCGATCAGCGGGGGCAGCAGGCGGGCGTAGTCGCCGGCGCGCGTGTCTTCGACCTTGATGATCTCGGCGCCCAGGTCACGCAGCAGCATGGTGCAGACTGCGCCGGGCAGCAGGCGTGTCAGGTCGAGGATGCGGGTGTGGGCGAGGGGGAGCATGGGTGGAGTTTAGCGCGGGTGGCGGTGGCGTGGCAATGCATGAACAATTATCGCGGTCCTTGGATCGTGTTTGGCCCGGGATTATGCCAGCGGCTGAAATACTTGCGTGGGAAAGGGATAGCCGTAGGCCGGTTTTCGCTCGTTCTAGCGGGCAGATAGTCCCATTCTAATTCTCGGATTGTTAGCCGACCGAGACAGAACTGTCTTGTTTAGCCGCCACGCTTTGACAGGCGCAGGCGAAGAAGATAACATCATTCGAGTGTGCGCATAATATTTTGCGGTGTGGAACTTATATGCTTGGAGGTCGCTGACAATGATGGTCAGACGTTTCGCTTTTGTGACGACTGTGATTCTCCTCTTGGCCGCGGTTCTGGCTGGGGCGAGCGACATTGACAATTGCTGCTTCGTCGATCGTCAATGCCACAGCGATCAGCAGTGGACTGATGGATATTGGGCTTTCCAGAATAATCAGTGCAGCGCGCCCGCGCCATCGCAGCCGGTCGGCGGCGGCCCCGCGCAAACCGACAACTGCTGCTACGTCGATCGTCAATGCCACAGCGATCAGCAGTGGATTGATGGTTACTGGGCTTTCCAGAACAATCAGTGCGGCGCGCCCGCGCCATCGCAGCCGGTCAGCAGTGGCGGTACCGCGCAAGTCGACAACTGCTGCTTTGTCAACCGCCAATGCCACAGCGATCAGCAGTGGATTGATGGATATTGGGCATACCAGAACAATCAGTGCGGCGCGCCCGCGCCATCGCAGCCGGTCAGCGGCGGCGGTCCCGCCCAAGTTGACAACTGCTGCAACGTCGATCGTCAATGCCATAGCGAACTGGAATGGAGATCCGGCTGGCACGCTTTTCGGAACCATGAATGCGTGCCACCCGCGCAAGCGCAGGCGATAGCGTCCGCCAGCCGGGTTCTCTTGCGGACCGCCACCGGGATTGTCGTCGGCTACACTAACGGGTCCAGCATCCTGCCCTCGACCACGCCTTTTCCCTTTCCCGGAAGCGATCATCCTTTCGGGGAGATTTTTTCCTATTCATATAACAATTGCTGTCAATACCACTGGCAATGCAACAGCAGTTCGGATTGGGACGCCGGCCATAGTGCATTCCGGACCAATAATCATTGCGCGCGTCCGGGACAGATTAGCATTGTGGGCGACCCGGACTTCGTCGACTTCTATGCGGGTCGGCTTGATGAGCTGAAGAACAGACTGCCGCAGCGCTTTAACTACGTGCTAAATGGCTTGGACAAGATCCAACAGGATAGGCATCGGGAAGATAACGGTGGTCAGGCGAGCACCAGTGAACGGTCATTTCATGTGGGCTGGCAAGGACCCTTGTCCGGGGGCTGGGAGAAGCGCAGGTCCGCGGCAATTGTTCACGAAGCCTGCCACATCCATCGATATGATGCCGGGTTTACCGTAGACATTTGCAGGCCTGAAACCTACGTTAGAGAGGAAACCTACTGCCGAGAAATTGAGTTGCAGGTCATAATTGAACTCGGCTCCCCGTCCAGTGTTATTGAATGGGCGCAAGGCATGGTCGCTGATACCCGTGCCGGGACACATGTTCCAGTTCCGACTTTTTGCTAGGCAGCAGATAGCCAAGGCTCTGTCTGCCCAGGCGCCATGCCATGCGGCGCGCCGGCGGATCGGGCTATCAATAGGCGGACTGTGGCGCGGCTTGATAGACGCCGGCCTGTACCTGGGCTTGGCACGGCCTGGCGCCCAGCATGACCTCGCGAGTTAATGGCGGGCCAACCTAAGCCCCCGTCACAGCGCCATCGTCCGCCTGAGCCACCTGCCGCGCGTATTTCGCCATGACGCCCTTGGCGTAATTCGGCGCCGGGCGCGCTCCACTGCCGTACGCCGCGCCTCCAGCTCGGCATCGCTGAGCTCGACGTGCAGCAGGCGCCGCGACACGTCAATTGTGATCATGTCGCCTTCTTGCAGCAGGGCGATGGGCCCGCCGACGGCCGCTTCGGGCGCGGTGTGGCCGATCATCAAGCCGCGCGTGCCGCCGCTGAAGCGCCCGTCGGTTATCAGCCCGACATTGCCGCCCAGCCCCTGCCCGTAGAGCGCCGCCGTGATCTGCAGCATCTCGCGCATGCCCGGCCCGCCGACTGGGCCTTCGTAGCGGATGATCAGCACATCGCCAGCGACGATGCGCCGGTTGGAGACGGCTTCAAAGGCGTCCTCCTCGGTATCAAAACGCGCGCCGGGCCGGTCAGCGGGGGCGGCGTGTCCTTGAGCTTGACGACGGCGCCGGCGGGGGCCAGGTTGCCCTTGAGCACGACCAGTCCGCCGCGCTCGCTGATGGCGTCGTCCAAGCTGCGCACGACATCCTGGCCGGGCGTCTCGACGGCATCGGCGCAGGCTTCAGCCAGCGATTGCCCGGTGACGGTGGGCGTATCGCCCGTCATGTAGCCGCCGTCAATCAGCCGGTTGATCAGGATGGGCACGCCGCCGGCTTTGTAGAGGTCGAGCGCCACGTAGCGGCCGGTGGGGCGCAGGTCGCCGATGATGGGCGTGCGCCGGCTGATGGCCTCGATGTCGTCCAGCGTGAAGTCGATGCCGGCTTCGCGGGCGAAGGCCAGGCAGTGCAAGATGCTGTTGGTGCTGCCGGCGGTGGCGGCTGAGGCGGCCAGCGCGTTCTCCAGCGAGCGCCGCGTCACCAACTGCGACGGGCGGATGTCGTCTTCCAGGATGCGCAGCATCAGCTCGCCGGCCTGATAGGCCACCGTCTCCTTCTGCGGGTCCTCAGCCGGCACATCGCCCATGCCCATGGGGCAGATGCCGATGATTTCGCTGATCATCGCCATGGTGTTGGCGGTGAATTGGCCGCCGCAAGCGCCCGGGCCGGGGCAGGCGACATTCTCGACCGCCATCAGCTCGTCGTAGCTGATCTGCCCGGCCTGATATTGCCCCAGCGCCTCGAAGACATTGACCAGGTCGATATCGCGGCCGTTGTGGTTGCCGGGGTAAATCGTGCCGCCGTAGAGCATCAGCGAGGGCAGGTCGAGGCGGATCAGCGCCATGATGGTGCCGGGAATCGTCTTGTCGCAAGCCGAGAGCGCCACCACGCCATCGAGCATATTCGACATGGCCACCAGCTCGATGCTATCGGCGATGACCTCGCGGCTGATCAGCGAGCCCTTCATGCCTTCGGTGCCCATGGTGATGCCGTCGGAGATGCTGACGGTGTTGAACTCAAAGGGCGTGCCGCCGGCGGCGCGGATGCCGCGTTTGACATCGGCGGCCAGCTTGCGCAGGTGGAAGTTGCAGGGGCCGATCTCGGTCCAGGTATTGGCCACGCCGATGAGCGGCTTGGCCAGCGCGTCGTCATCGTAGCCGACCGCTTTGAGCATGGCGCGGGCGCCAGCGCGCTCGGCGCCGTGGACGAGGGTTCGGCTGCGCTGGTTGAGCTGGGCGCGGACGCCGTTGGTTGTGGACATGTGGTGCTCCTTTTGCGGGTGGATGGTGATTGGGCGTATTGTAGCGCAGGTGGCGGGGTGTGTGCAGGCGGGGGCGTGGAGACTCGGCGATCTATTCATTGACCACCGAGTACACCGAGGTCACCGAGGAAAGAATTTCACCACAAAGGGTACGAAGGGTGATGGGTAGGGTGGCGGTAGGTGGGGGTGTTTTTTGCCACAGAGTACACAGAGGGACAATGAGGGCACAGAGTTTTTTCATTTGCTACAGAGGCACGGAAAACTTTCGTTAGCCACAGAGTACACTGAGGTCACTGAACTTCCAAAATTGGATTCGCCGCCTTTTTCATTCAGTTGCGTTGACTGTGCGGGAAAGATATACTCATGGTCGCAATTTATAGTCAACGGAACGCTAAGTGGCTGAAAAGCGGAAAATGGGCACAGGTCGAGGTTCCGGCCGCCGAGTCTTGGTGCTGATACTAGTTTTGGGCGTCGTCGGCGTCTTGTGGGCGGGCGGCGAGTTGGATCCCCTGCTGGCGAATGTGCAAGATGAGATACTGTTGTTGACAAACTCACGTCTGCCTGAAACAAGTTCTCGCCTGCAATTCTCACTGACGGCACCGCGGAATCCAAGGTTTGCTTTCGACGAACGAGATACGTCGCTCGACGTCAGTTGGGTTGCGTCCAGTTGGCAACCTAGTGAGCC
Source organism: Phototrophicaceae bacterium (assembly GCA_965208195.1). Lineage (GTDB taxonomy): Bacteria > Chloroflexota > Anaerolineae > Aggregatilineales > Phototrophicaceae > UBA6055. Next base: position 631,844 of record CBDBOC010000003.1, read on the forward strand.
AAACGACGCGAGTTTGGCCTACGAAATCACGGTGCAAAAGTCCGGAAAGAGAATCGGTTCTTTCTCTTCCGCTGAGCCGCGGATTGCTGTTGAATCGTTGTCAAATTACTTGGGTCAAGTTGTGAAGTTTGCAGTGCAGGCTGTTGGTACGATTCGAGTTGGCGAACATGAATATGAATTCTATTCTGATAGAGGCGCATTTACTTGGCAAGTTCCCGCCGCCACACCTACGCCGACGAACACACCGACATTTACGCCGACACCGACAAACACACCTACAGTGACAAATACTCCTACGTCGACAGCTACCAATACACCGACGTTAACGCCAACAGATACACCTACATTTACGCCAACCAATACACCGACTGCTACCCCTACCGCGACCGACACGCCTACCAATACGCCTACGGCTACACCTACCAGGCTGTCATCCGATGACGCGCGATTGGCGTTTCAAATTTCTTCGCCTCGCGCGCTTCGGTTTGTCCACAATCCTCATAACGACAGCGGCACGATTAGTTGGATTCGTTCGAATTGGGTACCTGAGAACCCAGCAGACTCAAGCGAATTCAAGTATGAAGTTCGGATAACCTATCCTCACCGCACGTTTGGCCCGTATGTAGTCTCGGCAAACAGGTATACTTTTGCCAATCTCGATTCCAAGCGCTATCCGCTGTTGAGTTTTTCGGTGACTGCTGTCGGCTCTGCGCGTTTCGGTCACCACGACTATGAATTCAGATCGGAAGTAGCCGAGCTTGAATGGACAAGACCCGATGTGACCATCACGCCCGACTTCAGCGAGTTGGACGTACTATTCCCCCTAGTAGTCAATGGCGTAGTAAACGTGAGGAGTTGCCCGGATACTTCTTGCGACCCTCCGTTGGGTAGGACACGTCGGGGGCAGGTTTTTGAGGTAATCGGGCAAGAATCAGGTGAAGACGGAGTTTGGTATCGAATCGTCTTTAAGGGTCAGATTGGGTACATAGCAGGCTGGCTTTCGGCCGTTGAGCCGCTTTTGCCGACTGGTACGCCCACAAATACCCCGCCGAATCCACCGACCGATACGGCAACTCACAAACCCACTGGGACTGTCGCGCCTCAGCCTACACGCGTCCCTACACTGCGTCCTACTCGCGAGTACGTGCCGATTTACGACGCGTGGCTGGACCGAGGTAAGTCTTGGGACGATCGCCTTCCAGGTTGGTGCGACATAAGAATTTCATATTCTCGTGGGAGTACGTATGCTTTAAGCGTTTTGTATGAGGGCAAAACATACGAATGGTATCGTGTCACAATAATCGATCCGGACGGCAAGACGTTGAGGGCCACACGAGCCGGAAAAAACCAGCGCTATCAAAACGCAGACATCGAGGAAGGAACATACGTAGCAGAAACTCGGGAGTTGAATCCAAGTAGGCGTAAATCCTTTGGATTTATTCTCAATTCGCCCGGCACATACATTTTGCGTCTTGGTGGATCCGGGTGCTAGTCTTGGCGGTAAAGTGCTGCCTGTGCCCTACGAACCCAGCCGCGGTGTCATCTGCTTGACCGCGACACCGCATATGTCAGACGAGTACTTCAACCCGGCAGATTGTTCAGCACCTGCACGACAATCCCGACGACGATGCCGGTGATGGCGATGGCGGCGGGGGCGGCGATGCTGCTGCGCCACGTAATCGTGCCCGCGTGAAAGCCTCAACTTACTCTCAGTTCTAGCGATATGGCGCTGCAGAGTGGTATAATCACAGCATGAGTTGCAGCAGACGCATCTTGGAGAGACGGGATGGAATTGACATCGCTCATTACACAACTGACTGAAGCTGGCATTGCCGACATTGCCACCATCGTGATAGTTGTGCTGTATGTGCGCTATTCGGCTAGTGAAACGCGCCGCGAAATCAGCAAAGAGATTGACGACAAAGTTGGCGCGTTGAAGTCGGATATGGAGCAACTGATCAAAGAAAATCGTCAAGAGATTGCTGCTCACAGGGCAGAGACGCGGCGAGAATTTACCGAAATCAGGACAGAAACGCGGCTGGAATTCAACGAATCAAGGTCAACTTCAGAACAATCGCACAAAGAAACCATGCTTCACCTCATTGATGTCCGCGAGAGACTGGCTAATATTGAAGGCCGGCTGGGCGCGCCAACGCCTAGAATGAGCGCCGTATCGCCGCCGCTAGAGTCGCCCGCTGAAGAGCCCTCTGCTCAAAGCTGACTCCAATATTTGACCCGCGAACCAGACACGGCGTTATCTGTTCGATAGGAACGCCACTTACGGCAGTCCCTACTTAATCCCCGAGCTGAGGAAGCTGTTGGTGAACTGCTTCTGCACCAGCGCGATCAGCACCAGGATGGGCACGGCGACGATCAAGGCGCCCGCGGACAGCTGATCCCACTGCGCGCCGATCTCTGACGACTGCACCAGCAGGGCGAGCCCGACCGTCAATGGACGCACCTCGACGCTGCTTGTGATGAGCAGGGGCCACAGAAATTCGTTCCAGTGATAGGTGATGGACACGATGCTAAACGCCAGCAAGGGCGCTCGCAATTTGCAATCGACGCCTCGATTTCATATACTCTTGCCGTGCGCGCCAGTGTACCCCGCTACTCATAATCTGATTCAAAGGTTGATTTTTTGCTGGCTGTCTGGCGCGCTAATTGACCTTTTTTCCTGAGGCGCCCCATGGCGGCGGCACGAATCTCCCCCTTGAAGCGACGCGAATGGCTGGCTGCGGCCGTCTTCCTCGCCCCCAACATGATCGGCTTGACCGTCTTCATCGTGATCCCGGTGATCGCGGGCTTTTTCATCAGCTTCACCGAATGGGACATGCTCAGCGCGCCCGAATTCATCGGCCTGGACAACTATGTGGAATTGCTGACCGACGACCGTTTATTCTGGGTCACACTTCGCAATACGGTCGTGTACTCACTCTTCGTGATACCAGGCAGCATCGTGATTTCGCTGCTGCTGGCGCTGGCGTTGAATACGCGGGTTCGCGGCGTTGGCATCTACCGCACGATCTACTTCCTGCCCTATGTTTCGTCCACCATCGCGATTTCGCTGGTATGGAAGTGGATCATGCACCCCGACTTCGGCATCCTCAATGGCTTCCTGGGTTTGTTTGGCGCGCCGAAGCTGGGTTGGCTGCAAGACCGCAACATGGCGCTGCTGTCTGTGGCCATCGTGGCGATCTGGCATTCGGCCGGCTACAACATGACCATCTTTCTCGCCGGCTTGAAAGGCATCCCGCGCACCTACTATGAAGCGGCGCAGATCGACGGCGCCACGTACTGGCAGCGCTTCTGGCGCATCACCTTTCCCTTGCTGACGCCCACGCTATTCTTTGTGTTGGTCATCTCGCTGATCGGCTCCTTTCAAGTCTTCAACCTGGTCTACATCATGACCGAAGGCGGCCCGGGCAACTCGACCCAGGTCTATGTCTACTATTTGTGGGAGAACGCCTTCTCTTACTTCCGCATGGGCTATGCCTCGGCGATGGCGTACATCCTCTTCCTCATCATGTTGGCGATCACGCTGTTTCAAGTTCGGTTATTGGGCAAGCGGGTGAATTATGACATTGCCTAAACGCGCGGCGCCGGCGGATCGGCGGCAGACTGGTGCTCCGGATACGGAATCCGGCGTGGTTCGTTTTCTGCGGCATCGGCTGCCGACGCTGCTGCTGCACGCGGTCTTGATCGCGGCCGGCGTCATCTGCGTCGTGCCTTTCATCTGGATGTTCACCACCTCTTTCAAGCTGCAGCAGAACGTGTTCATCTATCCGCCGCAGTGGATTCCGCAGCCCTTCACGCTTGACGCCTATGATACGCTGTTCACGGCGATCCCCTTCGCCCGCCAGCTGTTCAACACCTTGTTTGTTTGCGTCGTCATCCTGGCTGGGCAGTTGCTCTTCAGCTCCATGGGCGCCTATGCCTTTGCCCGCCTGCACTTTCCAGGCCGGGACCTGCTCTTCCTCTTTTTCCTGTCCACCATGATGGTGCCTAGCGCGGTGACCCTGATCCCCACCTTCATTGAGATCCGAATTTTCGGCTGGGTCAACACCTATATGGCGATCATCGGCCCGCCCGTTCTGGGCAGCGCATTCGCCACATTTTTCCTGCGCCAATTCATGCTGACTATCCCGTTGGAGCTGGAGGAAGCGGCGCGGATAGACGGCGCCAGCTACTTCGTGATTTACACACGCATCATCCTGCCGCTGATCCGCCCGGCGCTATCAGTCTTGGCCGTATTCGGCTTCGTCTTCTTCTGGAACGACTTTCTGTGGCCGCTCATCGTCACGAATTCCAACGATCTCAAAGTGGTGACGGTGGGCATCGCCGGTTTGGCGCAAGGCTACTATGGCACGCAGTGGACGGTGCTGATGGCGGGCGCGACCTTGACCGTGCTGCCTTTGATTGTCGCCTACTTTCTGGCGCAGAAGCAGTTCGTCGACGGTATTGTAATCTCCGGCATGAAAACCTAGAGCGGCCGAGAAAGGAGGTGGCGCGGCGAATGGTCATTGCAGTTAGTTCTTGTCCATCTTAAGCATGTTTACTTGGTGAGGAGAATGGAAAAATGTTGAAACGCATTACTTGTCTGGCGCTGTTTCTGCTGCTGGCCGCGCTCTTAATCGTGCCGGTCAGCGCGCAGGAAGAAATCACGCTTGTCGTCGCCTCCTTTTATCCCGTAGACCAGACCGCCGGTTGGGCCGGACTGGTTGAAGATTTTGAGGCGGCGCACCCCGGCGTGACCATCGAAACGCAGGTGACGTCATTCGCTGAGTATCTGCCGCGTTTGCTGACGCAGATTGCCGGCGGCGACGCGCCCGATGTCGCCGGTGTGGAAAATACGCCCTTCCCGCAATTCGTCGATCGCGGCATTCTGCTGGATCTCACGGATCTGCTGGCGGCGACCGACGGCTTCACTGCCGGCGACTTCTTCCCGCACCTGCTTGATCGCTATACCTACGATGGCCGCATTTACGGCATCCCCTACGACGCCCAGCCCTACGCCATGCTCTATTACAATCCGGCGCTCTTTGACGCGGCCGGCGTGGATTATCCCACCAACGATTGGAATTGGGACGATATGCTGGCGGCGGCGGAAGCGCTGACTGTGCGCGATGATGCCGGCAACGTGACGCAATATGGCATGAATGTCGGCAGCCGCTGGGATTACTTCGTTTATGGCGCGGGCGGCGGCATGGTTGATGACCTCAGAAACCCCACCATGTCGCTCTTGGACGCTCCCGAAGCCGTTGAGGGCATTCAGTTCATGGTGGACCTCATGCACAGCCATGAAGTGTATCCGTCGCCGCAGACCCTCGAGGCATTGGGCGGCGCTTCCCGCGACTTCTTCCTAACCGGCAAGACGGCCATGTTGATCGGCGGCTTCTGGGAAGCGGTCTTTAATCCGCAAGGCTTCGCTGATATTGGCGCGCGCATCGCAATCGGCCCCGTCAAGGATACCAGCAACCGCATCTACCCCACGGGCGGCACCGCCTACACCGTGCTTGAGTCGTCCGAGCACAAGGATCTCGCCTGGGAATTCGTGGTGCATTTCATGGGACCGGCCGGTTACGAAGCCGCCTATAGCGCCGCCACGCTGGGCTCCATCTATCCGCCGGCGCATATCCCGTCTTACGACTGGTATCTGGAGCAGCCCATAGAGTTCCTGGATACCATTCAGCCGAACCAGGATGCGCTGGCCTTCGTCCGCTTCTCGCCTTTTCGGCTGGATTGGACCGAGATCCGGGCGCGCTGCATTGATCCGGATATGGATCTGATCTTGCGCGGGGAATTGCCGGTTGAAGAAACGCTGGCTTCTATCTCCGAATGCGTCAATTCGCGCTTGGACTAGACCAAATTTGGTAGCATTCTGTACGAAAGGTCACGCTATATCGCGTAGCGTGGCCTCTTGCTTTGGCCTTCGCTAGTGTGCCGGCACATACACAAGCCGCATCGCTCAACCAGATGGTTCGGCGCGCGCCCGGCATGACTTGCCAAGCGATAAGCAGCGCCATCAGCCCGAACATGACGACATACAACGCCAAGGGCGACATCAACTTGGCACACAGCTCAGGGTTGCAGCCGCATTCTACTGGACGCATTGAGCTGCAGAGTGGCAATCGGCCTCATCAAGATGGTACAATTAGTGTTTGTATAGCGCTTCTGCGTGAGAATGTAGTTGATGGATACACTCGGGCTTCTTAGATCGTTGTCAAGCAACGGCCTATCCGATGTCGTGCTGCTGGTCTTCAGTCCAGTGGTATTGCGCCGCTGGATAATCCAGTCGCGGGTTGAACTGCGCAAGGAGTTGCGTCAAGAAGTGCGAGAAGCGCTGGATGACAAAAGCAAAGAAATCTACCGCTACGTAGGTGTCAAATTCGAAGCCAGATTTGATGCGCAAGACGCCCGATTCGACGCGCAAGATGCCCGATTCGACCGGATGGACGCCAGAATTGACGAACTTGATAGAAAGAACGATGCTCGCGCCTACGACATTACGATGCATCTGATTGACGTACGCGAGCGCCTTGCGAACATTGAAGGACGCATGGGCATCTATCCGCCACGCCGCGGCCTGGAACCGCCGGCGCCCGAACCTGCCGCGGAGCCCGAAAGCGGCGAGCCAGCGCAGAGCTAGTTCCTTCCATGTCAAATATCCCCATCACCCGCGGCGTCATCTGCCCCATAGTCACGCCCCTCACTGGCAGCGGTGACATCAACACGGACGCGATCCGGCCCCTCGTCGACTGGCTGATCGGCAAGGGCGTCGCCGGCATCTACCCGCTGGGCAGCACCGGCGAGGGCCCGCTCTTCACTCCCGCTGAGCGCAAGGCGGTCGCCACGGCAACAGTCGAGGCGGTCGGTGGGTGCGTCCCCGTCATCGTGCACAGCGGCGCCATGACCACGCGCGAGACGCTCGACTTGACGCGGCACGCCTGTGACATCGGCGCGGATGCCGCCTCGGTCATCACGCCATGGTACTATCAGCACAGCGAAGCGGCGCTGGAAGCCCACTACCGCGCTGTGCTGGAAGCGACGCCGGCCTTCCCGATCTACCTGTATAACCTGCCGAATTACGCCAACAACGTGTTGTCGGCGGCGCTGGTGACGCGGCTGGCGCGCGCCTACGAGAATTGCGTCGGGCTCAAGGACAGCAGCGGCGACTTGATGACGATGTGCGCGGTCAATCACTTGGGCGGCGGGCGCTTCAACACATGCATAGGGCCCGACAACCTAATCCTGGCCGGGCTGTCGCTGGGGTTGGATTGCAGCGTTTCCGGCAACAGCAATCACTTTCCCGAGATCGTGGTGGGCATTCATGAGGCCTATCATGCCGGCGATCTGGCGGCGGCGCAAAAGCTGCAGCGGCGGCTCAAAGCGGCCAGCGATGTGGTGGCGGCTGCCGGCTGGCTCTGCGCGGTCAAGGGCGTCATGCGGGCGCGAGGACTGCCGATGGGCGGTGTGCGCTCGCCGATGCTGAGCGCGTCTGAGGAGGCGATTCGGGCTTGCCTGGCGCAGTTGAGCGCGCTGAAGGTGGATTTGAGTCGCGCGTGACGCTGTCCCGCCCTATCGGGCCCCCATCCCCCATCCCAAAATGAGGGAAGGGGAGATTGCTTCGCAGTCGCGGTTCTTTGGAGCCCCTCCCTCTTTATGGGGGTAGGGGATTGGGGTGGGGGTCCAGCCTGTGTGATAGATTCGCCAAAGCCGTTACAATCTGGCGCGTTGTCGTGAGGCATTTATCGGGGCTCCCGCATGCAAATAGACGAGATGCTGCATGACTTGCAGGCTGCGATCGGGCGCGAGCAAGCTGTGGCCGACCGCATGACGCGCCTGCTCTACAGCACCGATGCCAGCAATTATCAGGTCATGCCGCTGGCGGTGACATTTCCGCGGGACGCCGATGATGTGGTCGCGGTGCACGAGGTGGCGCGCAAATTCGGCGCCCCGGTCTTGCCGCGCGGCGGCGGCAGCGCCCTGGCCGGGCAGGCCGTCGGCGAAGCCATCATCATGGATTTCACGCGGCACATGCGGCGCGTGCGCGGGGTCAATGCCGAGGCGCGCACGGTTGATGTCGAGCCGGGGCTGATCCTGGGTACGCTGAACCGGCAACTGGCGCCGCTGGATTTGATGTTCGGGCCCGACCCGGCCAGCGCCGAGCGGGCGGCCATCGGCGGCGTCATCGGCAATAACGCCACCGGCGCGCACAGCATCCGCTATGGCATGACGGCCGATCATGTGGCGCGCTTGCAGGTGGTGACGGCGCGCGGCGAGCTCGTCTGGCTGGATGCGTCGACGATTGCGCTCAACCGCATCCGGGCGCTGGTGGGCGATCTGGCCGTTGAGCACGCGCCGCAGATTCAAGCGCGCTACCCCAAGACCTGGCGCACGGTCGCCGGCTACGCGCTGGACAAGATCGACCCGGCGGCTGTGAATCTGAATTGGCTGCTCTGCGGCTCGGAAGGCACCCTGGCCACGGTCGTGCGCGCCGAGCTGGGGCTGGTCGAACGGCCCAAGACCGAGCAGAAGCGGCTGGCGCTGGCGCACTTCGACACGCTGCGGGCCGCGCTGGAAGCCACGCCGCGCTTGCTGGAGCTGGAGCCGGCCGCTATCGAGTTGATGGACAAGTTCTTGCTGGACAAGACCCGCGCGGCCGCTGGCTATCGCGGGCGTTTGACTTTCGTCGAGGGCGACCCGGCGGCAATCCTCGTCGTCGAATTCGTCGGCGACGATCGCGAGCTGACCGCCAAGATCAGCGAATTGAAGGCGTTGATGCGGCGTTTGGGCTACCGCGGCGCGGTCACCGTGGCGCAGACGGCGGCGCAGCAAGACGATGTCTGGACGGTGCGCAAGGCCGGGCTGGGCTTGATGATGAGCGAGCGCAGCGAAGCCAAGCCGATCTCTTTCATTGAGGACGCGGCCGTGCCGGTCGAGCAGCTGGCCGATTACATCAGCGATGTCGAACGCATCATCTACGACAACGACACGACCTACGCCATCTACGCCCACGCCAGCGCCGGCTGCCTGCACATCCGCCCGCTGATCAACCTCAAGACGCTCAAGGGGCGCGGGCAGTATCGCGCCATCGCCGATGCTGTGGCGCAGACGGTGAAGAAGCACCAGGGCACAATCACGGGTGAGCACGGGCAGGGCCTGGTGCGCGGGGAGTTCAGCGAATACCTCTTCGGCGGCGAGCTGATGGGCGCTTTCCGCGCGATCAAGAGGGCTTTCGACCCCGAAGGCATGATGAACCCGGGCAAGATCATCGATTCGCCGCCCATGGACAGCGCCGAGCTGCTGCGTTATTCGCCGGATTATCGTGTTTTCGAGCTGGAGACGCGCTACGATTGGTCGGCCGATAATGGATTCGCCGGCGCGATAGAAATGTGTAATGGCGCTGGCGTCTGCCGCAAAGAAGGCGACGGCGTGATGTGCCCGTCGTATCAGGCGACGCTGGACGAGGCGCATTCGACGCGGGGCCGCGCCAACGCCCTGCGCGCGGCCATGAGCGGGGCGTTGCCCGAAGGCTTGGGCGATCCGGCGCTGAAGTCGGTGTTGGATCTGTGCTTGAGTTGCAAGGCTTGCGCCAGCGAGTGCCCGTCGGCTGTCGATGTGGCCAAGCTCAAATCGGAGTTTCTGGCGGCTTGGCACGACCGACACGGCGTCGACTTGGCCACGCGGCTCTTCGGCAACATCCACCGCGTGAATCAGCTGGCCGGGCGGGCGCCGCGGCTGAGCAACGCCCTGATGAACAGTACGCTAGGCAAAGCCGGCGCAGGCCTGCTGGGCATCCCGACCGAGCGGCCGCTGCCGCCGTTTGCCGAGAGGCGTTTTTCGGCCGGGCGCACTCAGCAGCACGCGACGCCTGACGGCATCTTGATCATAGACACCTTCAGCGAGTGGAATCACCCGCAGGTGGCGCGGGCGGCCATAGCGCTGGCGGAGCGGCTGGGCTTGCGGCTCAACGCGCGGCGCCTGCCCGGCGAGGGTTGTTGTGGGCGGCCGGCCATCAGCAAGGGGCTGCTGGATCGGGCGCAGGCGCTGGCGGCTGAGAATGTGCGCGCGTTGGCGGCCGACACACCTGACGTGCCTTACCTGTTTCTGGAGCCGAGCTGCCTCAGCGCTTTCACCGATGATTATCTGACGCTGCTTGAGCAGGAGGCGCAACCGAAGGCGGCCGAGCTGGCGCAGCGCTGCTTCAGCGTCGAGGCCTTCTTCGCCGATGCGCTGGCCGAGCGCGGTGAGAAGCTGGCTTGGCGGGGGGCGCGACGGCGTATATTATTGCATGGCCATTGCCATCAGAAGGCGCTTTGGGGCACGGCGGATACGCTGCGCTTGCTGCGGGCGATTCCTGACGCTGAGGTCACGGAACTGAATACGGGCTGCTGTGGCGTGGCGGGCAGCTTCGGCTATGAGCATTACGCGCTGAGCATGACGATCGCGGAAGACCGGCTGCTGCCGGCGATCCGGCAGAACCCCGATGCGATCATCGCGGCGCCGGGCACATCTTGCCGCGCGCAGATTCACGATGCCGGCTACGCGGCTCAGCACCCGATAGAGATTGTGCTGGCTGCTACGGAGGACGCATAACGCGGGAGAGCGCACACTATGGCGGTTGAGCTTCAAGAGATTTCGTCCTTTCGCGAATTCCTGGCGCTGACGTCGATTCGGGTCAAGCCGGAGCAGCGCCGCTTCACCAAGAATGCCATCCTCACCTGGATGCAGACGCGGCACCCGGCCGTTTCGACCTACAGCATCATGCACGAGGGGGGGCTGGTAGGCTTCGTGATGTTGATCCACGCGGAGAATCCGACGCAGTGGATCATCGAGCGCTTGACCATCGACGGCGCGCATCAAGGGCGGGGGCTGGGCCATGCCGTGGCCGATCAGCTCATTGACATGGTGCATGAATTCGAGAACAGCGAAATGATGATCGCCCGGTACCGACCGGAAAACGAAGCGGCGCGGCAACTCTTCGCCAAACTCGGTTTCGCCGAGCGCGAGGAACTGTTCCGCGGCCGGCATGTCGCGACGCTGGAATTTGAATTTGAGGAGGTCGCGGCTGACGACACCGACGATGACGAGGCTGATTGGGAAGACGGCGCTGAAGACGACGCCGATGCCGGTTGGGACGACGAAGATGATGAAGAAGATGAAGATGATGACGACTGGGAAGACGACAGTGACGACTGGGAAGGCGATGATGCGGATGACGACCAGGTGAAGCGCTAGCCATGGCTGAAGAGCAGACCCGGTCTGCCCCCCTACTTCCCGAAAATATCCGCCGCCGGCTGGAGCCACTGATGCTGGTGGCGCGTAAGGTTCGCGTTGGCGCTTTCAAGGGCGACCGCCGTTCCATCAAGCGGGGGACCAGCATCGAATTCGCCGATTATCGCAATTATGTCGCTGGCGACGATCTGCGGCAGCTGGACTGGAATATCTACGCGCGGCTGGAGCGGCCTTATATCAAGCTGCTGGAAGACGAAGAGGACCTGGCGGTGCACGTGATTCTGGATGCCTCGGCCAGCATGGACTTCCCGGCCGAGGGCGAGCCCGACCAGCACAAGCTGCGCTACGCCAAGCGTATCGCCGCCGGGCTGGCGTATGTTTCGCTGACCAGCGGCGACCGCTTGACGCTGACCGCCATCAACGACCGCCAGGTGGCGACCTTCGGGCCGGTGCGTGGCCGGGCGCGGGGCATCGCCATGCTGCGCTTCATCAGCCAGATCGAGGCCGCCGGCATCACCGACTTGAATGAGGCGTTGGCTGACTATGCCTTGCGGGCGCGCCGCCCGGGTTTGACGCTAATCGTCAGCGATATGTTCTCGCGCGATGGCGCTTGGCTGGATGGCCTCAACGCCCTGCTCAGCCGCGGGCATGAAGTGGCCTTCGCACATGTATTGGCGCCGGAAGAAGCGCGGCCGGCGGTGGCGGGCGACCTCAGCCTGATTGATGTCGAAACCGAAACCAAGCAAGAAGTCACGGTGGACGGGACAATGCTGGGTTTGTATCAGCAGCGGCTTAATGCCTGGCGCGATGAACTGCGCGATGAGTGCTTGCGCCGCGGCGCGCATTACTTTCCCCTAGAGACGGATACGCCCTGGGAGCGGCTGATCCTGTCGGATATGCGGCGGGCAGGCCTGGTCAAGTAGTGGCGGCTTCGGCAAGGGCTGTCGCCTCTGTCGGGCGCGGTTTGTCTTTGATATACAAGCCGGTGAGCATGGCGACCATGTCTATTCCCTCGTCCATGTCTTCCCAGTCGACCGTGTAGTAATTCAGTTGGTAGTTCTGCCTCTGCGCCTCAGTCGCGTTTTGCAGCCAGGGGAAATAATAGAGGGGCAGGCCCAAGGTGCGCCCATCTGTCATTTCGATGATGACGAGGGCATCTGTAAAGCGCACCGCCTGTGGCGCGCAACGATCATCATTGACAAAGGGAATTCGCTTCACTTCGGTCCTTCCTTGATTTGCGCTCCGGATTCTTGCGATCACGAACTTTGGAGCCGTTGCCAAACACTCATCAAGATATCCTCATGCTGTCGCAGCAAATCTATAATCTGTCTGATTTCGCGGTTGTTGAACCTATGGCTGCTAGAAATGATTTCCATAGCCTCCAAGTCAATCTTGACCTGCCTTCCGCCCTTCCAGACGTGCACGTGTGGTGGGTCGTGATCGTCCGGATACATCCTTACATCGTATCCGTATCGCTGCCTGTGCAGGATCGTAACCATGTGAAGCGTGACCTCAGTATAGACGCGGCAGATGGGCATTGTCAAAAGCGGCGCGATTCAATTGCGACTAGAGTGGATTTCAACGCGCCCTGGGAGCGGCTGATCTTGTCCGATACGCGGCGGGCGGGCCTGGTCAAGGTGTTGCGGCGGCGTAACGTTTGGCGATTACTTCTTGAAGGCTTTCCAGATACGCTTCGCTTGGCTCAATGTAGAGTCCCGAAATCAGCGCCGTTAGATCCATGCCATCGTCAATGTCTTCCCAATAGATGGTGAGGCCGTGCAGTTGATAATTCTGGCGCTCCTCGTTAGTTGCCGCCTTGAGAAGGGGAAAGAAGTCAAGCGGTACGCCAAGAATGCGTCCGTCGGCGAGGTCAATCATCACGTTTTCATCTGAAAAGCGTACTCGCCGCGCCTCGTTGCGCGTTTCATGGATTACAGGTTCCTTCATGGCGCATCGTTCTCCTGGATTATCGCTTATCGGGATCAAGGCGATCCCAATATATTCAAACTGAATGCGTCCTGTCAAAGCACAACGCCACGCCTACAGCGCGACCAGGCCGCCATCGAGCGCGAGCGCGTGGCCGGTGACAAACGAAGCGGCGTCCGAGCAGAGCCAGACGACGGCCGCGGCGATCTCATCAGCCCGGCCCAGCCGGCCCATGGGGATGGCGCGCGCCATGATATCGGCCATCATAGGGTTGCCGGCGATGGCGCTTTGCACCATGGCGGTATCGGTATACGCTGGGCAGACGGCGTTGATGCGGATGCCGCGCTTGGCGTAGTCGACGGCGGCTGATTTGGTCAGGCCGATGACAGCGTGCTTGCTGGCGCTGTAGGCGGCGGCTTTGGGCGCGCCGATCAAACCGGCGACCGAAGCGATATTGACGATGCTGCCGCTGCCCTGGCCCAGCATGATGTTAAGCTCGGCTTTCATACAGTGCCAGACGCCGCGCAGGTTGACATCCAGGACGCGGGCGAACATGGCGTCATCGGCTTCGTGCAGGCGCAGGTGAAAATGCCCGGCGATGCCGGCGTTGTTGACGGCCGCGTCGAGGCGACCGAAGGCGTCAACGGTGGCGCGCGCCAAGGCGGCGATTTGCTCGGGTTGGGTCACATCGCAGGGCCGGGCGATGGCGCTGCAGCCGGCGTCTTTGATCTGCGCCGCTGTTTCGTCCGCGCCTGCGCTGTTGATATCGCTGAGGCAGACGGCGGCGCCCGCACCCGCCAAAGCCAGCGCGCTGGCCCGGCCGATGCCCGAGGCCGCGCCCGTCACCAGCGCGACTTTGCCTTGTAGTGTTGTCATGTCCGCCTCCTCGTGTTCTACGGCTTTGTGCTCGAATTCTAGTATAGAGGCCAGCGCGCAATCCGTGGAGGCGACGCCGTCGGGCGGTGGTTTCGATGCGATTGGGCGAGCCAAGTTCTCGCCCCTACAGTTTTTGGGTGGTGCGGGCATGACAGGGGCGGGAGGGCGAGCCACCGTCAAAGCCCCTAAGCGGATGTGGGGTGGGCGAGCATGGTATAATTCGGCGCATCCAACGCGGCCGGGAGGCGGACTATGATTGAGGACCCTATTCTGCTCAATGACTGGCACGCGGTGCTGCCGCTGGCGCAAGTGGAAGCGCAGGGCAACGTTATCGGCGCGCGCGTCTTGGGCGAGGACATCGTCATCTGGAAGGCGGGCGAACAAATCCGCGCCTGGAAAGACTTGTGCGTGCATCGCGGGACGCGGCTGTCGCTGGGCGAGGCGCAGGCCGACGACACGCTGATGTGCCCCTATCATGGCTGGACCTACGCCGCCGATGGCCAGTGTGTGCGGATTCCGGCGCATCCCGAGCAGAGGCCACCGGCCAAGGCGCGCGCCTTCGTTTATCACGCGAAGGTGGCTTACGACATGGTTTGGGTCTGCCTGGGCGAGCCGGCGCACGACATCCCCCAATTCGCCGAGTGGCATGACGACGCTTATCGCAAGATCCTTTGCGGCGCTTACGAATTTCAAGCGGCCGGCCCGCGCATGGTGGAGAATTTTCTTGACGTGGCGCATTTCCCCTTCGTGCACGAGAACATTTTGGGCGTGCAGGAGCGGCCCGAAATCCCGGATTACGAGGTCGTCACCGATGAGCGCGGCATCAGGGCGACGGATATCCGCGTTTATCAGCCCAACCCAGATGGCACCCACGTGCCCAATTGGGTGACCTATACCTACGAGGTGTATCGACCGCTGGTGGCGTATTTTCGCAAGGAGGCGGACGAGAAATTCGCCATCTTGCTGATGGTGACGCCGATCGAAGAGGTCAAGTCGCTGATGTGGATGTGGATGGTGATGACGCATGCTGATGGCACGGACGATATGCTGCGCGCCTTTCAGGACGAAATCGCGTATCAGGACTTGCCCATCGTGCAATCGCAGCGGCCCGAGCTCCTGCCACTGGATCTACAGGCGGAGCTGCACCTGCGCAGCGACAAGACGGCGATCGCTTATCGGCGCTGGCTGAATGCGCTGGGCTTGAGCTTCGGCACGAGCTAAGAGTCGTCAGGGAAGGCGTACAACCCGCAGCCGCGGACCTGCGTAAACAAGACAAGACCAGATTGGCAGGCGAGCCTCGCTGCCCGCTTCGGCGATTGCAGCAGGCTTTCTTTGGTATTGGCGGAGCGCGGTATGACGCTGGCGGCGGGCGACAGCATCGCTGGATATACGATCAGCGGGCCCATCGGCAGCGGCGGCATGGCCACGGTCTATCGCGCCACGGACCGGCGGCTGCAGCGCCAGGTCGCCATCAAGCTGTTGCACCCGACCTTTATGCAAGACGAGGATTTCCGCGCGCGCTTCCAACGCGAGGCGCGCATCATCGCTCGGCTGGAGCACCCGCATATCGTGCCGATTTACGACTATGCAGAGCACGAGGGCCTGCCTTTCTTCGTGATGAAGCTGATCGAGGGCGGCACGTTGAAGCGGCGGCTGATCAAGCGCGGCGTCACGCTGGCTGACATGCTGCGGCTGATGCGGCCCGTCGCCGCGGCGCTGGCTTACGCGCACGAGCAGGGCGTCTTGCATCGCGATATCAAGCCCTCCAACATCTTGCTCGACCAGCGCGAGCACCCTTACCTGAGCGACTTCGGGCTGGCGCGCATCGCCCAGCTCAGCGACGCCACCATCAGCCACGACCTGATGCTGGGCACGCCGCACTATATTTCGCCGGAGCAGGCCAAGGGCCAGCGTGAGCTGACACCGGCGACCGATGTCTATTCCTTCGCCATCATCGTCTACGAGCTGCTGACGGGCGCGCCACCCTTCAGCGGTGATACGCCCTTCGCCATCGTGCACGAGCAAATCTACAGTCCGCCGCCTCCGCCCAGCCTGCGCAATCCCGCCCTGACCGCGGACGTCGATGCTGTGCTGCTGCGGGCGCTGGCGAAGCTGCCGGCGCAGCGTTATCAGTCGGCTACGGCGCTGATGGCGGATTTGGAACGCGCCCTGAAGCGCAGCCCGGTCACAGACATGCCCGGCCAGAGCGGCCGGCTGACGACGGCTACGAGGGACGAGCGGCCGCCGGCATTGACGCGCGAAGACTTCGTGGACGAGGCCGAACAGATACGTGACCTGGCGCTGGCGATGCGTAAGAAAGTGCGCGCCAGCAAAGCCAAGCGCAAGGCGAAAGACTCAGCGCCCGAGGCCGAGATTCGCCAACGCGTCGTGCGCAAGTTCCGCGCCCGGCGCCGGCTGCTGCTGCACGCGCTGGTCTACGTGGCGGTCTTCGGCGCTGCGGCGTTGAATCTCATGCTCGGCGTAGGCGGCGGACCCTCCGGAATTCTCGATCTGCTGGCGCCGGCGCAGCTATGGGGCGTCGCCTTGGCGCTGCACGGCATCCGCTACACTTTCGGGCATGGCCCGGGCGCCACTGCGCGCGATGCCGAAATCGAGCGGCAGCTCGGCTTGGAAGGCGAACGGATCGGCGAAAACCCGGGCGCGGAAAGCGACATCCGCCGGCGCATCACCGACAAGTATAAGGCCCGCCGCGCCATCGCCATGCACGCGGCCGTCTTTCTGCTGTTCGCGTTGCCGATGTTCCTCTTCGATTTGTTTGGGCCGTCGCGCGCTGATCAGCTCGGCTTCGTCATGTTCTGGGCCGCTCTGCTGGGCGGGCAATGCTGGCGTTACTATCACCGGCATGGGCGGGGCGCGGCCAGGCATGAAGCCGAAATTGAAGGCGAAATCACGCGGCAGCTACGGCTTTCGCAGGCGCGGCGCCGGCGGCTGAGCGACGAGGATGACATCAGCGGGGTCAAGGGACGCAAAGTGCGCCTGACCAACGAGGGCGAGCTGACCGACAGCTTCGTCGACGAGGCGGCACGGGTGGAGTCGCGGGAGCGCCACAAATGAGGCGATCGGCGGGACACGAACTATGACGCGGCGCATTGAATGCGTTCTTTCTCGCTACGCCATCGAGCAGCACGTGGCGGGCCGGCGCGGCGAAGGTGGGTACGCGCCGACAGTAAGCGAGCACCCGTGGGCGTTCACACATATAGATCTTAGGCGCGAGTCTGAGCCGGTACGCGAATTGGCCTATGCGAGGCGCAATCATGTGCGGGCGAAACCGCCCGAGCACAAGCGGAAGCGCGGGTCTCTTGCAGCGGAAGCGCGAAAGCGCATGAAGACGGAAGTTCCGCGCGCGGCGGATTCTGCTGGTACACGCGGTGGTCTACTTCGTCGTAAACCACATGTATATTTGGAGATTATACAACAGTTCACGTTTGGTTCCGCGGCATGTGCCGGATGAGCTGATACCGGTCCAATGGTGGGGCATCGGATTGGCGCTGCATTGTATCGCGTACTACTTCAACCACGGGCGCGGCGCTTCACAAAGGGACTTGGAAATTGATCTCGCCATTGGCGCGGACTCAGCAAGTTCAGTGTTAAGCGCGGGCGACGCAGTGGCGATTCGACGGAGAATCTCGAAAAAGTTCCGCGCGCGGCGAGCGCTCGCCATGCACGCCGCCGTTTACCTGCTGTTTGTCCTTCCCTTGCTTATTGTAGATTGGGCGCTCGGCCGACAACTGGCATTAGAGAGTTTCAAAGTGAATTGGGGCTTGCTGCTCGGCTTTCATTGGCTGCTGGTTTACTTTCGCTACGGCGGTGGCATCACTTATGTGACGCGGAAGAGGATGTCTATCGCCTGGAAGACGCTGCGGGACGCGGCGTTCTATCGGCCGACGAAGGCGAGCTGACAGACTGCTTCGTCGACGAGGCGGCGGTACATTCCGCGCGTGGAAAAAATGGCAAGGAGCGCGAGCGATGAAACGCAAGAACAGCAGCGAGCTCGAGGACGAAATCCGCCGTCAGGTAGAGCAGAAGTTTGAAGAACGCAGCGGGCTGCTGCAACATGGCGTCGCCTACGCCATCGTCAATTTGATGCTGTGGAGCATTTGGCTGACCTCCGGGGCTGGCTTCCCCTGGCCGCTTTTTGTCAGCGGCGGCTGGGGCATCGGCTTGCTCAGCCACATGATCAGCTACTACAACGAACATGGCCCGGGCGCCCGCAAGCGCGAGGCAGCGATTGAGGCGGCCGTCGAGCGCGAGCTGGATTTGGCGCGGACGCGGGAAGACCTGGGGCGCCGGCGCCTCAGCGAAGTCGATGAGGACGATGACGCCGATGCTGCGGTCTACGACCTGGACAACTACCGGGCGCGCGGCGTGCGGCTGAGCGATGATGGCGAACTCATCGACTGGCCTGAAGAGCCTGACGCGGAGCGGGCGGAGCGCCGCCACTGAGTTCACAATAGGAAGGCGGGCGCAGTTGGTGTTAGAATGTATTTGAAGCGGGATGCTGCCGCCACACACGGCAGCGCCGCGCAGGGAAACGGTTAGGCGCTAGGACGATGATTCGCTTAAAACGACGCAACACCGCCTGGCTGATTGTGATGGCGCTCTTGATCGGCTTCGCCTTGTTGGCGGCGCCGGTTTCCGCGGCGGTGCAATTGTCGCTGATTGGCGCGTTGGCGGTGGCCGTCATCGCTTCCATGATCGAGCTGGGCCCGGAGCGGGAGACGCTGCTGGACGTGTTGCATCGGGCGCCGGTGCGACGCCGCATCACGCCACAAGCGCGCGAGGCTGGCGAACGCGCGGCCGCCCGCGCCGGCTACTTCAACCGCAACGGCATCGTCATGCTGGATATCGGCTTGATCGCCATGCAGACCGGCGTCGAGGGCCTGGCTATGCGGCGCACGCGCAACATCTCCAAAGACGACGACGGCGCCCGGCCCTTCATCACCTTGCACGTCATGCCGGAAGAGGCGGAGCGGCAGGCGCTGATCCGCTACGAGATCTACAATCATCTGGGCGAAGAGGAATACGTGCACGAGATGAAGACCTATTTGCGCGAAGGCGAGCTGAGCTTGCTGGCTGATCATCACTTGCCGTTGGCGGGCAATCGCGCCATTGATGGGGCGGGCGATTGGGATTTGCGCGTTTACGTCGACAACAATCTCATCGGCATGCACAATCTGATGCTGTCGCCCTCGGTGAACGAACGGCGTGACCGGCTAAGCGCCGAGGAAGAAAGCGACGCCTCGCTCAGGCGCCGGCGCCGCAATTTGCAGGACGCCGTCATCGTCGACGAAGTCGAGCAGCCGCAGTCGACCCAGCTCAAGGACTTGCTGCAACAGACAAGCGCCACAGGACGTGGCGGGCGCGCCCGGCGGCGCGGGTGAGGCGGGCGGCCGATGACGGATAATCGCAATACCTGGTTCCTGGCCTTCATCTTGCTGGCGTTGGGCGCGGTGGCGCTGCTGGGCAATAGCTTTCCCGTCATTTTGGTGCTCCTGGGTTTGCTCTTTCTGGTGCGGCAATTTGATAACGACGGCAGCAGCTCCAACCTCAGCAGCACGGCGCAGACCTACGAATACGGCTACGATTACGAGGGTGCCGAAGAAGAAGAATTCGACGACTACGAGATCTTCCATCAGCAGCCGGCCAGCGATGACCAGCGCGTATATCGCCACGCGCTGGAATCGGTGACGCGCGCCGGGCTGGACCCGGACGAAGTACAAGTGCTGGCGGTTGATATCGGCCTGTTGACCACCCGCGGCGATGGCGAGCCGCAGATTTACCGCACCTGGTCGCTGCCCGATGATATCGACTACATTCAGCCCTTTGTGCAGTTGCGTGTGCCGATGGAAGCCAACGGCAATATCCGCTTTGAAGTGATGGATGCGGTAGGCGACCCGGTATACATCCACGAAGACAGCTTCAAGCTGACGCGGGGCCGCAATTTTCTGACGCCGAATACGCGCATGCCGCTGCACGACCAGATGGAGCTGGACGGCAAATGGTCGCTGCGGGTGATCGCTGATGGCGTGACTATAGCCGAGCATCGCTTTGAATACGCCGAAGCGACCGGCGCCAACATCCGGCGGCACATCGGCGAAGACGGCGAGATCAACACCGAGATGCGCGCCGTCATGGCGGAGAACCGCTTGCCCAAGATGTCGCTGGATGACTTGCTGGCCTATCAGGGCGAGGAAGACGAAGAAGAACGCCGCGCTTAATCGCCGATGCGGCGGGCGCTCGGCGCATCCCGCCTTTGCCCGGCCTTGAATCAGCCCTATACTTACGGCATGGACGCGCGATTGCAATTCATCCCCATCATGATTGTGGGCTTTGGCGCTGCCCTCTGCCTGACGCCGTTGACGCGGCAAATCGCCATGCGGCTGGGCGTGACGGCCGCGCCCAACAAGCGCAATATCCACACGCGCCATGTGCCGTTGATGGGCGGCGCCGCCATTTATGTGGCATTCGTGCTGTCGGTGCTCTTGTTCAGCCCGCCCGACCATCTGCGGGAGCTGGGCGCGATCGTGGCTGGCACGACCTTGCTGGCGATCATCGGCTACCTGGACGATCGCCGGCATCTGAGCCCGCGCCTGCGCTTGTTGGTGATGACGGCGTCCGGCTTGATCGCGGCTTTGGCCGGTGTGCGGATAGACTTGTTCGACAGTCCGCTGCTGAATCTGCCGTTGACGCTTTTCTGGATCGTGGCGCTGATCAATGCGGTCAACTGGATCGATAATATGGATGGCCTGGCGGCGGGCACATCAGCCATTACAGCCGGTTTCTTCCTGCTGCTGGCGCTCTCGCAGGGGCAGATTCTGGTGAGCATGTTGGCGGCGGCCATATTTGGCAGCGCCTTCGGCTTCCTCATCTATAACTTCAACCCGTCCAGCACCTTCATGGGTGATATGGGGGCGTATACGCTGGGCTTTGTGCTGGCGATCCTGGCGATCAAGCTCAAGTTCGCGGCGCAGCCATTGAACGTGACCTGGATGGTGCCGGTTTTTGTGCTGGCGCTGCCGATCGTCGATATCAACCTGGCGATATTCACGCGCTTGCTGGAGCGGCGGCCGCTGATGTTGGCGGCGAAAGACCATATCTCACATCGCTTGCTGGACCTGGGCGCCAGCCAACGGCAGACGTTGGCCTTGCTGTATCTGTTTTCGGCTGTTTATGGCGGATTGGCGCTATTCATCAGCCAGTTGCCTTCGGGCCAAGCGCTGGCATGGGGCGGCTTGGGTCTGGCGGGGTTGGCGCTGCTCTTCTGCCTGCTGGTGATCGCGCGCTGGCGCCGGGCGGGCCGAGCGCCGGGCTCGGGCTGAGTTGAAACAAGCGGGCGTGGTTATAGCCGATGATTTTGAGCTTCGCGTATTGGTCCGGGTCAATCTCAGTAGATCCACGTCAAGTGTGCGAATAATGACGGGGCATGTCAAAGACGCGTGGGTGAGCCACCGGCTCGCCCCTACAAACTGTGTGCGATCTTTGTCATAATGGCGCATACTCTACTCACCTTGAACTCAAGCCATCGCGACCCTATGACCCGAATCGCAGTCTCCAACAATTCACTCGTTGACTTCAGCCCGGGTCACTGGCGCCTGATCCAAATCGAAGACTTGGAAGAGCCCAAGCTGGTGGCCGAAGCCAAGACCGGCGCGCCCTTTCGCTACAACGGCTATTTCGCTGTCAGCCGCGACCTGCCTGAATCCGGCGAGATCTCGCGGACCGATCTGGGTCAAGTCGTGCTGGGGTGGTCACGGGAATCGGAATCATGGCAGTTGGGCTTGACCTTGGCGCCGGAATTCACGCTGCTGCGGGCGAGCCGCTGGTTTGAGTTGTTGCGGCTGGCGCACCCCGATGCGAGCGTCTATGAGGCGACGGCGACGCAGCTGGGCAATGCGCTGGCGAAGACGCTGGGCATTCCTTTTGTCTCGACCGCGCCGATGGTTGAAGCCGAACCGCCGCAGCCGGAGCCCACGCCACTGGTCGAGCTGCCGCTGGAGTTGGGGATGTGGCGCTTGGAGGCAGCGCGAGCCAAGGGCGCGGCCGATGGCGACTTGCAGCTGACTCGGGCGGCGCGCTGGTTGCGCGGGCGGCAACGGCAAATCGCTTGGTACGCGCTGCTCATCGTAGTGTACAGCTGGGTGGCCATCGCGACTTTGACGAGCGAACTCGGCTTGCCCAATGCCGGCACGCTGATCCCCAATCCGGCCTGGCTGCCCTACCTGGGTTTGGCGGTGGCGTTATTGCTGGCATTGACGATAGCGCGCCAGATTTGGCTGATCTTGCGCGAACCGGATACGCTGCTGATCAAGCCCTACGAAAAGACCATCAGCGCCTGGCGGGGCGAGGCGCCCTTGTGGCAGGTGAAAGCCGGCACGGTGCAGTCAGTGTACGTCAGCGAGGTGGTCAAGAAGCGGGGACGCCGCGCGACCGTCTTCCACAGTGAAATCAACTTGCATCTGCTCGACGGCGGCTTTCTGCCGGTCGTGGTGGATCAAGACAAAGTGGTTGATGCGCAGCTATCTGGCGTGGATGCCGCGGATATGAGAAGTGTGCCGGAAGGCGTGCATGTGCTGGAGCCGGATGCAGTACAGACCGCCGCGCAAGCCGCAGCTATACACATCGCTGTGACCTTGGGTGAGCTGCCGGTCTGGTACGACCGGCGTTTGCGTTAGCAGCCCTGCTCCATACGAGGTGACTGTGAAACAGAAAGTTATCGTTGACCCCAGTTTTCGCCGCATGGATGAGATCTTCTCGCCCGCAGACCAAGCGCGGCTGCGCGACCTGGTTGATGTGGTTTGGGGCGTCGACGAGCCGATGCCGCGGCAGGACTTCTTGCGCGCGCTGCCTGGGGCGCTGGCTGTCGTCTGCGCCGATTGGCGTTATGGCGCTGTTTTGGGGCAGGCGCAGGCGTTGCGGGCCATCATTTCGGTCTCGGGCGCCTTCCCGCTGAAGTTGGATTACGAAGCGTGTTATCGGCGGCAGATCCGCGTCTTGAGCGCGGCGCCGGCATTCGCGCGTCAAGTAGCCGAGTTTTCGCTGGGGCTGGCCATTTCGTCGGCGCGCGAAATCGCGTATGGCGACCGCCTCATGCGCCGCGGCGAAGAGAAGTACTTATGGCATGGCAATGTCGGCACCTTCATGCTCTACGATCAGCCGGTGGGCATCATCGGCTACGGCAGTCTGGCGCGGGAATTGCATCAGTTGCTGCGGCCCTTTAATGTCAGCATTTCGGTCTACGATCCCTGGCTCGGCGCTGGCTACTTGCGGCGGCAGGGCGTGGCGCCGGTTTCGTTGGAGCAGCTGATGGCAGGGTCCAAGATCATCTTTGTGATGGCGGTGCCATCGGCCGAGAACCAGGCCATGATCTCGCGCGAACTGTTGGAGTCCGTGCAGGACGGGGCGGTGCTGGTGCTGGCCAGCCGCGCCCACGTCATCGACTTTGAAGCGGCGACCGAGCTGGTGCTGGCCGGGCGCTTCAAGTTGGCGACGGATGTCTTCCCCCAAGAGCCGCTGGCGCCGGACCACCCCATCCGCCGGGCGGAGGGCGCGCTGCTTTCGGCGCATCGGGCGGGCTCGGTGGCGGAAGGCATGTACGACTTGGGCGAGATGGTCGTTGACGATTTGGAGGCGATCGTGCGGGGGCTGCCGCCGCGGCGCTTGCAGATGGCCGAGCCTGAACTGAGCATGCGCTACGTCAGCAATCGGGCGAAGGCGTCCGGGGATGACGAGTAAGCAAGAAAAGTGCGATTGCGCCTGTGGGATTCGGGCGGGCGAACTAAGGCATGCCTCTACATGGATCTGAGGCGGGGCGGGCGATGCATAGAATCGCCCCTTCAACGGACTTAGTTTCAAAGGCTGCACAACTTACTTTCATTTGCCAAGTCAGGCCACGCCGCGCAGGGTCTCTTCGCGGAGGTGATCGACGACGGCCTTGAGCGCCTCGGCTTCGTTGGCGCCGTCGTCGATGCAGCGCTGGTAGACCGCCAGCTGCCTGTCGGAACTGGTGCCCTCCTTCAAGATGGTGCGCACATACTCAACTTCTTTGCGCGAGCCTAGCTCGTCGACGACATCATCCAGGACATCGAGCAATTCCAGGGCCAGGAAGCGCATGGGCACGGCTTCGCGCTTGCCGTAATCGACCAGTTTGCCATCCAGGCCGAAGCGCACGGCGCGCCACTTATTCTCGGCGATAAGCTCGTTGGGGTAGATACGCCAGCTGAGATTCTGGTTGCGCAGCTTGATGAGCTTGGCCACGATGGCTTGCACCAGTGCGGCGATACAGATGGCTTCGTCGACAGTGGTGCAGATATCACAGATGCGGACTTCGATGGTGCCGAAGTCTTCGTGCGGCCGGCAATCCCACCAGATCTTGGTGTAATCGGCTTTGCCATCCTGGCGGCCTTTGCCCAGCGCGCCGACTTGACCGAAGGTGTCGATCATCTGATTGAATTCGCTGTAGGAGGCGAAGATGGGCGGAATGCCGGTGCGGGGCAAGTTCTCGAAGATGATGCTGCGGTAGCTTTTCAGCCCGGTGGGGTGGCCTTGCCAGAAGGGCGAGCTGGTGGAAAAGGTCAGGAGGTGGGGCAAGAAATAGCGCAGTTGATTTTGGATGTCGATGAGCAAGTCGAGCTGGCGCGGCGTCATGCCGATGCCGATATGCACGTGCATGCCGAAGATCAGCATTTGCCGCGCCACCTCCTGCATGTACTCCTTGAGGTCTTGATAACGCTCGCCCGGGTTGGCTTCTTGCTCTTCCCATTTGGAGAAGGGATGCGTGCTGGCGGCCAGGATGCCGTAGCCGTGGCGCTCGGCCACGTGGTTGACTTCGCGGCGCAGGCGCACCAGTTCCAGGCGCGCTTCCTGCACATTGCGGCAGATATCAGTGCCGATCTCGATTTGTGATTGCATGAACTCCGGTTTGACTTGCTCACCGATCTGCCGCAAGCCCTGGTCGATCAGCAACTCCTGCACGACAGCCGCCAACTCGCCGGTGGCTGGATCAATAAGTTGGTATTCTTCTTCAATGCCTATGGTCAATGGCGCAGAATACATGAGCGCACCCCCCGTGGAGAATTGAATCTCTCTCATGGAATACTAACATAATCGGCGGGAGGGGCAAAAGCCAGGAAGGGCGTCCATCGCTAAAGCATGCTGACTCAGCGGAGAATTTACACTTTTACCACCGAGGACACCGAGGAAAAAAAGAGTACACCGAGTTATGGTTGCTTGGCTTCGCATGTCACGATTCGGCGCACACTGTACATGAAACGCACGAAATACGGATCTTGTAAGGCTTTTCCGGTACTGGTTCCAGTATGCGCACTCTTTCTACCTCACCCCCCGGCCCCCTCTCCGAAGCATCAGAGAGGGGGAGCTTATGCAGCGCGCGATGCAAGGTATAAGGCGTGGGCGGTGGCTGGACCGCGCGCGTGTCGACAACAGACTTTGTTTCAGAGTTTCACTTCTCTTTTTCATATTCGCTGTCGCCGGGCGCGGCATCATGCGAGGGGCCAGGGGCGGACTTCGCAGCGGGCGGCCCAGCGGTCGTAGAGCCCGCTCATAGCGGCGACGCGCTGCGCTTCGCCGGCGCTGAGGTCATTGAGTTCGGTGCGGTCTTCGGTCATGTTGTAGAGTTCCCAATCACCGGGGAATTTGCTGACCAGCTTCCATTCGTCAAGGCGCAGGGCGCGGTTGCCTTCGTGCTCCCAGTATAGGGGCTTTTCGCGTTGCCAGGCTTGCCCTTGCAAGGCGGGCAGGAAGCTCTCGCCTTCGGGCGGCTGGATGGCTTGGCCGCGGTGCTCGGCGGGGTAATCAGCGCCGGCCAGCTCGGCGAAGGTGGGCAGCACATCGATGAACTGGACGGGGCTGTGAACGGTCAGCGGTTCGCCGATTAGCGCCGGGCAACTGACAATACAGGGCGAAGAAATGCCGCCTTCATGCACCCAATGCTTGTAGAGGCGGAAGGGCGAGTTGGAGGCGTTGGCCCAGGGCAGGTCGTAGCTCATGTAGGTATCGGCGGGCCCGGGGCGCAAGCCGACGCGGTTGCCGACTTGCACGGGCCGGCCATCGGGCAGGCGGGGCACGTAAGAATTGGTCCAGCCGTCTTCGGCCAGGTACTCGGCGCAGCCGCCATTATCCGACAAGAAGATGATCAGCGTGTCATCGGCGATATCAAGCGCGTCAAGCTGGGCCAGGATGCGGCCGATGCCTTGATCCATGCGGTCAATCATGGCGGCGTAGGTGGCCATGCGCAGGTCCTCCCAATCGGCGTTGGGCTCGGCAGACCAGGCATGGGAATCGTCATCGCGCGGGGAGATCGGCCAGGCGGCGTCGAGCAGACCGAGGCTGTTGAGCTGCTCGTGGCGCTGCTGCCGCAAGACATCCCAGCCGCCGCGGTAGGCGCCTGCGTATTTGGCGATGTCTTCAGGCGGGGCGTGAAGGGGCCAGTGCGGCGCGGTGTAGGCCAGGTGCAAGAAGAAGGGCGCGCCACTGCGGTGGGCGTTGGCGATCATGTCGACGGCTTTGTCGCTGATGGCATCGGTGTAGTAGAAATCGTCGGGGAAGTCGTCGATGAATACGCCGTCTTCCGTCAGCGCATGGGGGTAGAAGAAGCTGCCGGCGCCGGCGAGTGTGCCGTAGAAGCGGTCGAAGCCGCGGTCGAGGGGCGTGGGGAAGCCGGGCGCGCCGGGCCGCCAGCTCTCGGGTTCGCGGGCAGGCAAGAAGCCGCCGACATGCCATTTGCCGGACATGAGGGTGGTGTAGCCGGCGCCCTTGAGCACTTCGGCGATGGTGACGGCATCGTCGCGCAAGAAGCCTTGATAGGCGGGCGTGCCGCGGTTTTCCACCATGTGGCCGACGCCGGCTTGATGCGGGTGCAGGCCGGTGAGCAGGGCGGCGCGGGAGGGGCAGCAGCGGGCGAAGCTGTACATCTGCGAGAAGCGGGCGCCGTTTGCGGCGAGGCGATCGAGATGGGGCGTGGCGATTTCGCTGCCGAAGCAGCCGATATCGGAGTAGCCGAGGTCGTCGGCCAGGATCAGGATCAGGTTGGGTTGGGTCATGAGGGATTGCCTCGCTTCATTTCAGGCTGTATCGGCGGGTAAGCGGCGGGCGACGTACCGTCACTAGATTGTACCCCATTGGCGCATTGTGCTTCTGCCATGTGCGCGCAGGCAGACGTTTACCACCGAGTTCACCGAGAACACCGATGGTTGAGCCGCCGGCTTGGACCTACGAAAGCGATGGCGTGGCGGGTGAGCACTTACAAGGCCTGCCCGCTATCCGGTCCAAGAGCTTGCGCTTCGCCCTCTCAACTCACGCGCAATTCCCCCTCAAGTTACGCTCGATCCCCCCATGATTCACCCTCGGTCTCAAGACCATTTCGCCTTGGTTCGCCCGTATTGAGCCCCAAGAACACCCTGGGTCCCCCCTCGTTTCTCCCTGGACACCCCCATTTCCCCACCCGCGCGACAGCTGGGCGCGGAAATGTCAGTTTTATGTCCGACGGAAAACTTTTTTCGGACATAAAACGTGCTTTTATGTCCGGCCGCCGCTGAAGCGTGGTTGTTATGGCGCAGTGTATGCGCATGATAGCAAGCTTAGCGGCGCGGGTGGTGTACAAATGTTCGCGGTTTTGGCGCCGCTGACACGTGTTGAGACCGTATGGGACAAGCCCAACAAGCGCGGCGTTGGCGGGTGTCAGGGTGTATGCTGGGCTTGGAAGGCGTGGGCTTCGGCTTGGCTCGGCAGCGAGGGGATGGCGCCTTTGCCGGTGCAGGTGAGGGCGCCGACGGCGTTGGCGAAGTCGAGTATACGGGGCAAGTGGGCGCGGTAATCGCGGCGCTGTGGCAGCAGGCCGGTCAGCATGGCGGCGACGAAGGCATCGCCAGCGCCGGTGGTATCGACTGCGCGGACGGGATAGCCGGCGTGCGAATGGGTCGTGCCGTCTTTGAGATGCAGCTGGGCGCCCGCCGCGCCGTAGGTGACGCAGATCAGCTCGAGGCGGTCGCGCCAGAGCGGGGCTACATCGGCGCCACCGGTGAGGAAATCCAGCTCTTCCTGGCTGATTTTGAGCAAGTTGGCGTAGGGCAGGCCGGCGAGCATGCCATCGCGGGCGGCGGCGGCGCTGGGCCAAAGCGGCAGGCGCAGGTTGGGATCGTAGGAGATGAATTTGTCTTGGGCCAAGGCGTGGTCCAAAGCGAGCACCAGGGCGGATGCGGACGGCTCGTGAATCAGGGTGATGCTGCCGTAATGGAAGGCGTCGTGGGCGTCGATGAGCGCGGTATCGACATCGTTTGGCGACATCAGCATATCGGCGGAGGGATGGCGATAGAACATGAAGCTGCGGTCGCCATCGGCCGTGTTGGAGACGAAGGCGAGCGCGGTGCGGGCTTCGCTGGAGTAGGTGATGCCGGCGGTATCGACCGATGCGGCGGCCAGTACATCGACCAGGTGATGGCCGAAGGGATCAGCGCCGACCTGGCCCATGAAGGCGCTCTTGTGGCCGAGGCGGGCGACAGCAGCGGCGACATTGGCCGGCGCGCCGCCGGGCGCTTTGACGAAGCCGGAAGCCTCGCCGACGGTGACGCCTTGCTCCAGGGCGACGAAATCAATCAGGACTTCGCCAAATGACAGCACCGACATAAGCGCGTCCTTTGTGCGGGCGGGTTTGCGGTGATTTTAGCGGGCGTTATGCGCTTGGTCACGGGCGACAAATTCGTTGATGAAGCCGCCGCTATCGCTGGCGAGCAGGGCGCCGCAGGTGATGTTGATTTCCAGCTTGCCCAGCAGTTGCAAGAGCTGCGTCATTTGCTGGCGCATGATCAGCATCATGTCGTCCCAGCTGACGTCGCTGGGCAAGTCATTTTGGCGCAATTCGCGCATGCCGTCGAGATAGGCGATGGCGGGTTCAATATCTTCAAAGACGAGCTGGCAGGGCAAGTCGTGGCGGACGACGGCGTAAAAGTGGTGCGACAGGATGCGCGTGCCATTTTCCAGGGCGAAGGCATCGCAGGGCAGGCCGGGCGGGGCCACGCGGGCGCCGTTTTCGCTGAGCAAGACGATGGCGCGGCGAATCAGCACTTGCAATTCGGGCAGGCTGTGCAGGCTGTCGGTGGTGGCCAGCAGCCGGCCTTCGGGCTTGAGCACGCGCTTGATTTCGCGCAGGCAACCGTCGATATCGGGCTGGTGGTAGAGGATGTGATTGGCGCGCACCAGGTCAAAGCTGTCGTCGGCGTAGGGCAAACGCATGGCATCACCCCGGGCCAGGCGATCGGCCGAGCAGGGATGGTTGCGCAGCAGTGTCGGCGATAGGTCCAGCGCGTGGTAATGGATGCCGGGGTGCGCTTGCACGAGGCAGGCGTAGTGGCTGCCAGCGCCGGCGCCGATATCAAGCACGACTTCGTCACCGCGGGGGGCGGCGGTGTCCAGGGTCCACTGGGCGTAATTCAGCGGCGGCACACCATAACGCGCGTGCGTATCTTCGCAGATGCGCAGGTAGCGGTCGGTCGCGTGGTAGCGGCGGATGGCTTCCGCATATGGCGCAGTGGACATCAATCAACCAGCCGGCTGGGCGGCCCCATCTATTCGATTAGTCCTACTATACAACCGAATTCGCGCGACGCAAGCACTTGCCCGCCGGCGGGCGATTAGCGCTGGCCCCAGCTTTCCCAGTAAGTGAGATCCGCGGGCGGGACGCGATCGGCCTTTCGGAAGGTCTCGCCGGTGAAAAAGGCGACCGGCAGCAAGGCGGCGGTCGTCACATCGTCGGGGATGCCGAGGATGGCGTTGCACTCGGCTTCGTAGCTGAGGTGCAGAGTCGTCCAGGCGCTGCCCAGGCCGCGCGAGCGCAGGGCCAGCATCAGCGACCAGGCGGCCGGGATGATGGAGCCGTACAAGCCGGCGCTGACGGCCGGGCTGCCATCGGCGGGGCGCCCCTGGACGCAGGGGAAGATCATCATCGGCGCTTCGCCCATGTGGTCGGCCAGGTAGCGGGCCGAGCTGATGACGCGCTGCATCTGCACTGAGGGCTCTTGGCCGGGCGCTGAGCGCGCCGCAACGCCAGCATAGTTGTACCAGGACTGTTTATAGTATTCGCCGATTTGCGCTTTCACGGCGGCGTCGGTGACGATCAGCCACTTCCAGCCCTGGCTATTGCTGCCGGTCGGCGCCTGGATGGCGATTTCGAGGCAGCGCATGACGATATCGCGCGGGACGGGGCGGGTGAGGTCAAGCCGCTTGCGGACGCTGCGCGTGGTTTCCAGGATGTAATCGACGGAGGCGAGGTCGAAGTTCATGGGAGATCCTTTCATTTTTAGGTACGAAAGATTTTGCCACCGAGTACCGCGAGTTAAGAGAGTACACCGAGATCATGGTTTGAAGCGCCCGACATTCTAATCGTCGGCAGATATGAATGTCTCGGCCAGCCAGTGCAAAATCAAGCCGCTTAGCGATTCGTAGTCCGAATCGAAAAGGCGGGTGCCGTGGGCGCGGCCGCGGTACAGGCGGGCGCTGACATCGCCGCGCGCGTTGAGGAACATCTGCCGGATGGCGGTGGAGCTGGAGGCATCGGCGTGTGACGCCACCAGCAGGGCGCTGCGATCGGCCAAGCCATCGACCAGGGCCGCTTCCGGCTTGACGCCGCGGTAATCCAGCCCGGGTGAAAGGGCGATGGCGCCGCGGCAGTTTTCGGCTTCGGCGCAGGCGATCAGCGCGACATTAGCGCCGATGCTGGCGCCCAGCATGACGAGGCCGTCCTCGCCCAGATGCTCTTGTTCCAGCAGCCAGCTGATCCAGAGATCGAGGTCGGCGATGGCGGCGTCCCAATCGCGCGGGCCGTCGGAAGCGCCATGGCCGCGCATGTCGATGTTGAGCAAGGCGTAATCGGCGGCGTGCAGGTCGGGGATGAGCGGGGCCCAGGCGCTGCGGTCGCTGTTGAGCATGTGCAGCGTGATGATGACGGGGGCGGTGTCGGCGCCGGCTGGGTGGAAGTCGGCGATGAGGGAGGCGCCGTCGGGGGCGGCGAGGGTGATGGTGGAGTGGTCGGGTGTGGATTGGGCGTGGGCGGTGAGGGTGGTGAGGAGGATGGTTATGAGAAGGGTGAGGCGCGCTAGCATTTGCATTTCTTGCTCCGGCGTATGCGAGGACTGAATGTGACAGATGGAATGCGCTGCGACGGCGTCATGCTCACCTCGGTAGCCGTCTCGAAATTATTCGCCGCAGCAGCATCAGCGAAAGCGCCACCACCACGCCCAGGAGGGCCAGCTTGTCCCAGGGCGAGAGCTCGGCTGGGGGCGGCGTGTCCGAGACGATGCGGATCAGGTGCGGCATGTCCTTGTCGCTGGGGCGGTAGAGCAGGCGCTGCTCATCGGCCAGGACTTCGTACTCGCCATCGCTGACCTCGACGCGGTAACCGTCGGGGAAATGCGCGGCCGGCACGAAGATCTCGGTCGGCTCGGAGATTTCGCTATCGGCGCGGAAGCTGAAAGTGAAAAGGCCGCGCGCTAGATCAAAGCGCATGTTCAGCGGCTCGCCGGCGACTTTGCGGGCGTAGGGCCGCACCACCGCAGCCAGGGCGCGTCCGCCGGAGTTGATATCGGCGGCGTCGGTTTGTTGGTCGCGGCTGAAGATGGACAGGTCTTCATTATTCCATTGGTCGCCGCGGGCGTTGCAGTTATCGGGCGTGTAATTCCAGAGGGTGTAACTCAGCAGGTGGTCGTCGAGCGCCTGGAGATTGTAGTCGAGCGCTTTGACTTGATGAGCGTAGTCGCCGGTCTGGTAGGCGGCGGCGCCGTTGAGGTCGAAGGGGATGCCGAATTCGCCGATCAAGATGGGCGCTTCGCCCATAGCGGCATTGGCATAGTGGCGGAAGCGGCCGAATTGGCGGCTGAAATAGCGGCGGATATTGGCTTCGCCCAGCATGGGGCGCATGGAGCCGAAATCGAAGTTGAGTTGCGGATGAAAGCGGCGGGTGAAGAGGGTGATGCCGTCGTAGAAATGCGGCGCGTAGACCAGCTTGTTGGGCTCGTCGTATTTGGGCGGGGGCGCGAAGGGCTCGGCCTCGACGAAGATCTGCGCCTGGGGCAAGACGGCGTGGACGCCTTCTGCGAAGCGCTCGGTGAAGGGCTTGAGGAAGTCTTGAGTGAAATCGGCGCGGGCGAAGTGGCCGGGGCGCAGCAGCTTGGGTTGACCATCAGCAGCGACATCCCAGACGCCGTGGGCGCGCCAGACATCGCCGCAGCCATCGCGCCAGACGCTAACGCCCTGCGGATCCAGCCGTCGCATAGTCAGGCGGCTGGGCGGGAAATCAGGCAGGGGCGTGCCGAAATCAGCCACATCCTGGGCGAAGCCATTGGCGAGGAAGATGGCTTGAGCGGGCGTTGGCATCACACCGCGCTGGAAGGGCAGGTGGTCGAGGCTGCGCAGATCAGGCACGCCGATCAGCCCGTAGTGGGGCTCGTTCATCGTGCCGAAGCCGACCAGGTGGGGCAGGTGGCGCAGGCGTTGGGCGAGATGGGCGTAGGCGGCCACGTAATGCTCCTGCAAGTAATCCTGGATATTGCGGCCATCGATCAGCAGGTCGGGCGCGAAAGTCTCTCCGCCGAAGAAAAGCGTGAACATGGTGAAGGCGGCGTAGCGGTAATAGTTGTTGGCCCACATCAGCTGCGGGAAATCGTCCGGCTGATCTTGATGCAGCAGGGCGGCGCCGGTCTGCGAGAAGCGCGTCACATCCATGCCGGCGGCGTCGAAGGCCCAGGCGGGCGCGCCATCACCGCCGGAATAGCGGCTCCAGACATCCTGGTGCGGGTCGATGAAAAGGTGGATGTCGTATTCGCCGGCTTTCTCCAGCACGGCTTCCAGGTAATCGAGATAGTCGTCATCGTAGTTGCCGGGCCCGGCGTGCTCCAGCGCTTCCCAAGTGACGATGAAGCGCAGGAAGTCGAGCCCCCAGTGCTTGAGGCGGCCGAAGTGCTCGTCGGCTTCGTCAGACCTGGCGCTGTTCGGCGAGGGAGTCGGGCAGGTGGGTGGCGCCGGGCGGGGTGGCGGGGACTTTGCTGCTGCCGCCGAGGTTGACGCCGTGCAGGATGCGCTTGCGCCCGCTGTCGTCGATGAACCAGCGTCCGCGGGTGGTGATGGGCATGGGGTGTCCTCGCGCCTGGGTGGGTTGCGTGGGGATTATAGCATAGGAAGCGCGGCCGTCAGCGCGTGACCCGGCTGCGCTTACACCGCCGGCCAGGGACGGTTGGGGCCCGGGCCGGGCAGGGGGAAGATGCCATCGTTCAGCAGCAGCTCGACGCGGTGACGCAACATGCGCAGCTCAATGTTGCTCAGCAGCTCGCGCAGGGCCTGCGTATGGGCATCGCCCTCATCATGCAGGCGGGCACAGAAGCGCTCGAGGTCGGCCAGCAGGGCGGCCGCGATGGGCTGGCCGGCGTAATCCCAGATGACGGTGCGCAGCTTCGCTGGCGTTGAAGGTCAGGCCGTGGTCAATACCCCAGAGACGCCCGTCTTCATCGATTAGGCAGTGGCCGCCTTTGCGATCGGCATTGTTGGCGATGGCGTCGAAGAGGGCCATGCGCTGCAGTTGGTCGCTGTAGCGGTCGCGGTCGAAGGTGTAATAGTGCAGTTCCGGGTCGTGGTCGATGAAGAGCTGCACCGAGCCGATGCCGCGGGTGCCGTCTCGCAGAAAAGTCGGCGGCACCAGGGCCCAGCCGAGCGCTTGCGAGACCAGGTAGGCGGCCGTCTCGCGGTTGCAGAGGGTGCCATCGGGAAAGTCCCAAAGTGGGCGTTCGCCGCGGCGCGGTTTGTAAATGGCGAGCAGGCGGGCATCGGCGCGGCCGATGTTGACGAGGAAGGTGTAATTGGAGCCCCAGCGCATCAGGCCGACTTCGTCGTCCATCTCGCCGGATTCGATGGTGGTCATGGCGCTGTCTAGCGGGACGCAGACGGGTTCGTCAAGGGCGCGGGCGGTGTGGACGCGTGTGATGGTCATCGGCGGCTGACCTGAGGTCCCTACTGGACACTCGCACTCTACCTGGCCGGGCGAATGGCGCGGAAGGAAGCTCAGCTGGGCAAGGACACGCCGCGATACGCCTGCGCCAGCGGCAGACGACAGCCGAGCGGCTCCAGCATTATTTCGGCGGACGGGTCACTGAATTGCCGCAAGTGCCAGCCGCTTTCCGTCCGCGTATACCATTGGGCGTTGACGCGCTCCTGGTCGAGGACCAGGTAGCCTGCGACACTGGGCACGGCGCCGTAGAGCTCCACCTTGTGCACGTGGTCGCGGGTGAGGGATGAAGGGGATGTAACCTCGACTACGACCGTTGGGTTGAGCAGGGTGACTTCGTTGTCGTCCTCGAAATCGGGAGCGCCGCAGACGACGCTGACATCCGGGTAGACGTACTTCAAGGGGTCGATTCTGACACGCATTTGGCTGGCATAGAGGGCGTAATCTCGCTCAGCGAGGGCATTGCCCAGCGCAATGATCGCACTGGCGACAATTCTGTTGTGGGGTCCGGTTCCGCCTGGCATAGGGATGATCTCTCCGTCAATGAATTCGTTGCGGATCTCGCTCGCCTCGTCGAAAGCCAAGTATTCGTCCACCGTCATCTTGCGTGTTTCGACTAACATGGCAGGTCCTCGCTACAGGGCATTGCCCCACACCCATTCTTACGCCAATTGCGGGCGGATTGGTTCAGGTCCAGTAAAAGATGATGCGGCCGTTTTGCTTGGCGTCGGGCCGGCCCGATTTGACCGTGTCCATGGCATGCAGGCTGAGGGCGCGCATCTGCTCGCGCGAGCACCACATGCGCACGACTTGCGGCTCGCTGGCGCCGCTCTCGAAGAGGTTGAAGGCGGTTTCCTCATCGGCGTCGTCTTCCAGATCGTCCTCGTCGTCAAAGTCGTCCAGGTCGTCGTCTTGCAAGTCGTCTTCCGCTTGGGGCACCAGTTCTTGCGCAACCAGGATGATCTTGTTGTCGTTGGCTTCGTAAGCCAGGCCCATCTGCGCAATGCGAAAAAGCGGCTCTATCGGCTCGCGCAATTCCATATCCAGTTGACTGAAATCGGCTTCGGTTCTGCGCTCGTCGTGCGCCTCGATATCATCCAGCATTTCGGCGATGGCGGAGGAGAGCGCCTGGGCCTGTTCTTTCTCGATGGTGAAGGAAACGATGCGGTTGTCCTTGCCCGCCTGGAGGTGGAAGGTGCGTTTGCCCTTGGGACCTATGGTGCCGATCGTGACGAAATCGACCGGATTAAGTTCAATAACATTTCCCATCTTTTCCTCCACCCCGGCTT
This sequence comes from Phototrophicaceae bacterium, assembly GCA_965208195.1. Lineage (GTDB taxonomy): Bacteria > Chloroflexota > Anaerolineae > Aggregatilineales > Phototrophicaceae > UBA6055. Next base: position 667,196 of record CBDBOC010000003.1, read on the forward strand.
GTTCCAACTATAACCCACGTGTTGGTCTCGGCAAGGCGCGTCTCAATTGGCGCTGTCCTTTGGCTTAGCGGGCGACTTGCGGGTCTCCCCAAGTTCCTTGAGGTGGGCGATATCATTCATGCCGACGATGAAAGGCCGGCTGTGCCCCAAATGCAGGGTGCTGATTGATGCTGGCGAAATCACGATGCGCTGAAATACGTCCAGGTGCATGCCGAGATAATGCGCCAGGGCCATCTTGATAAGATCGGCGTGAAAGACCAGGGCGATCATTTGGTTCGGGTGCTGCTGAACGAAGGCTTCGAGCGCGTTGACGATGCGGGTTTGCACGCCGCGCATGGTTTCGCCATTGGGGAAGCGGGCGCGCGAGGGATACTCTTGCACCACTTGCCACATTTTGCGCCGCTGCAAATCGGAGATCTTCATGCCTTCCCAATCGCCGTAGCGCACTTCGCCGATATCCCAGCTCTGCCGCACTTTCAGCCGCGGATGATGCTGGGCGATGGCGGCGGCGGTCTCCAGGGTGCGGTCGATGGGGCTGGCGTAAATGTGGCTGAGGGGCGCGCCGGCCAAGCGTTGGCCCAGCGCCTCGGCTTGCGCCCGGCCTTCCTCATTGAGGTGCACGCCATCCATGCGCCCGGCCAGCTTGCCCGTCTTGACGAAGTCATTCACAGCATGTCGAATGAGCAGGATGGTTGTCATCAGCTTTGCACTTGGGCTTGTGAGATTGCGCTCGATGATAGCATAGGCAGCGGCGGCTCGGCTAGATGAGCTGAGCGGTATGCGTGATCGGCGCGTATAAGCAGCATGGCTAGGCATAGTTGTGAGGAAGCGCAGATGCGATTCGCCATCAATTACTCGCCGCAGGCGGAAAAGCTGTGGCGCGAGGGCGCCATAAAAGTTGACCTGTTCAAGTGCCCGGATTGGCCGGAGTTGGTGGCGCGCGTCGGGCGGATGCACCGCGTTTATGTGCATGGCGGCTTGATGGCCGGGCGCGGCGAGCATGATGGCGTGGATTGCGAGCAATTGGAAAAATGGCTGGCTGAAACCGATTCACGGGTGATCAACATGCACTTGGCCGCCTTGCGATCGGACTTTCCGGCGGGCGCCGTCATTGATGCTGATGCGATCATTGAGCGCGTCGTCGAGGATGTGGAACGGCTTGGAGAGCGGCTGGGCGTCGAGCGCATCGTGGTCGAGAATATGCCCTGGCCGCTGGAATTCTGGGTTGACGACTTCCTGCCCGAAATCGCTGATCCGGCGGTTATCAGCGAGATTGTGCGGCGCAGCGGTTGCGGCTTCTTGCTGGATGTGGCGCACGCCATCCGCGCCTGTGAAGGCTTGGGGCTCGCTGATGCGCAGGGCTACCTCAACGCGTTGCCGGTGCATGCGCTGCGCGAGCTGCATATCGTGGGCATGAAGCCGACGCCGAATGCGCAGGGCATCCGCTTAGACCACTTCGCCATGACGCCGGCGGATTGGGCGATGGCGGAGTGGGCAGTGGCGCAGATCCGCGCTGGCGTCTGGCAAATGCCGGATACGCTGGCATTTGAGTATGGCGGGGTGGGCGAGCGATTCGAGTGGCGCAGCGAGGAGGCGGTCATCGCCGCGCAAGCGCCTCGGCTCTACGCGCTGGCGCAGTCGGCTTTGCAACGTTGATCGTTTGCCGCAGCCGCGGCCCGTCCACTATACTGGCGGCTACAGGTCAGCGCGCGGCGCAGATCGCGTCTGCAGCGGGGCCAATTGCCAGAGACGACCAACCCTCCTATGCGCAAAGGCGTTTTGTGAAATCCACCACGTTTAGCCCTCGGGGGATTCAAATTCGGCATCTGTGGGTACTGCTGCTGGTGACGCTGCTTGTACGAGGCGGCATGTTTTTCGGCTACCCGCTGGGGGCAACCCATAACGACGACAACCAGGCGGCGCAAGGCTACCTGATGAATGAATTGGCGGACGGCAATTTGTTGATCGGCAATGTCCGCTACCAGACCGGTTATGCCTTAATAATGTCGCCGGTGTTCGCGTGGACGCGCGACCTTGACCAGTTCGGGGAGCGTATATTCCTTCTGGTTCAGATCACGCTTTGCAGTTTGATCCCGTTCTTGGTGTACGACATATTCCGGCGGCGGTTGTCTGCGCGGGCGGCGTTGGCGGTGGCGCTGGTTACGCTTTTGGATCCGTTTGCCCTGCAATGGGCGCACTTTCGGCTGCCGGGCTGGCTGATCGCGCTGGCGACTGTGTTTGCCCTATGGCTGGCTGCGCGGGCCTGGACGGCGCCGGCGAAAACGCGATTTGCATACATCGCCATGGCCGGTGTTGCGCTAGGCATGATGACCATCGCGCGCATCAACTTCGCGCCGCTCGTGGCGGTCTTCGGCATCAGCCTGCTCTTTTGGCGGCATATTCCGCTGCGTCAACGTTTGGCGCTTTGCGCGCTCGTCGCTGCAATCAGCGCTGGTTTGCTCGGCAGCTATTATGTGCTTATACATATTCCCTCAACCAACACATTTCACTTGAGTTGTATATCCGGCCAGAATCTCATAAGCAGCGCGATGCAATCCGCCAACCGCATGTATACGCATAATGGCGAGGCCTCGGCTCAATACGCGCGCTTGCTGCGACTGCCCCCGACCAGGGACACCAGCGTCGTCATTATTCCCTACAGATTATGGAGGAAGCCGGATTATTGGGTCAGCGACGCGCAGCACGAAGCGTATTTGGCACAGCCATTTGGCGAGCCGAAAGGCTACATCCACACGACGTTTCCGCTGGAATTGTATTGGCACCTGGGGCCTTGCGAAACCGATGCGTTAATGCATCGCGTCGCAATCGAAACCATCGTGGCGGATCCGGCGAACCTGTTGCGAAGGACTCTGGCTGAGTGGTTCTATATGCTCGTGCAACACCCCGGCGGGGTCTTTTTCCCCTTACAGTATTTGGAAGAGCCGGGCGAGATTAGCTGCGAGGACGAAGCGGTCCTGGGCTTCTGCAGAGCGAGCAGCGCCCTCTTCAACGGCCACAGGATCTGGCGACCTGCTGTCGCTGTATACAGTTTTTTGTTTCCGCTTTTGAATGCAGCCAAACTTCTGACGCCAATCGCAATCGTGGCGGCATGCTGGCGCCGGGACTGGTTGCTCGTAACCGTCGCCACGCTGCTGGTTGTCGGGCTGGGCCTGATAGCGGCGACATCCTTGCCGGAGCCGCGGTATTTCGCCATGTTGGCGCCGCTGTATTCCATCCTGATTGGCTGGTTGTTCGTGCAATCATACGGGTGGATGCAGGCGCGCCGCGCAAGAGCAAGGAGCAAGAATCGGTCTCGCCACAACTTACCCTAGCGCAGCTTCACAACTGCTGTTACACTTGCGCCGCAATGTGGTTAGCAGGAATGCAATAGCGGCATTTCCCCACAGGTGCGAGGGCTTTCACCCAGATAGCCCCAAAGTCCCATGGAAGCGGCTGGCGGTCAAGATGCGCCCGGTCTGTAGCTATGAGGCGGCGGCGGCAATCCGGGCGCAGCTCGAAACAACGTATCAATAGCAGGAGTAGGAACAGAATGTCGGACGAACGTCAGCAGGGCACGGTCAAGTGGTTCAACGCCGAAAAGGGGTATGGTTTCATTTCCCAGGAGAATGGCGATGATCTATTTGTCCACTATTCGGAAATCCAGGGCGCGGGCTATCGCACGCTTGATGAAGGCGCGCGCGTCGAGTTCACCGCCACCGAGGGCCGTAAAGGCATGCAGGCTAGCGCAGTGGCTGTGATTGAGTAAGCTCTACCAGCCGAAACCATCCAAAACCCGTCTCGCTTGAGGCGGGTTTTTTTGTTGGCGCGTCATGGGGGCGGGAGGGCGAGACAAGTCTCGCCCCTACAGGGTTCTTAGTTGGGTGGGCCCGGGGCTGAGCGGCTGAGCAGACTTAGCGGCGGCGGGCGGCGACGAAGTCTATCGCCGTAAGAAGTTGTTCCAGCCCTTCGCTGCGGTCGCCGCTCAAGTGCAGGCGGATGGCGCGTCGTTGATGCGCAGCCAACGCTTGCATATCGCCGGCGGCTTGGGCGGCGAAGAGCGTGCCGAAGCTATAATCCGCGCCGGGGATGGCCAGGTCGGGCGCGGCATCGGCGGTGAGTTGCCAGAATACGCCATTGTCGCCGCCGCCTTTGTGATATTGGCCGGTGCTATGCATGTAGCGCGGGCCATAGCCGATGGTCACGGCGCGCTTGGTGACGTGGCGCAGCCGCCGCTGTATATGCGCTATCAGCCGGGCTTCGGCGGCGCTGGGCGTGAAGTAGACGAGGAAGGCGAAGTAATCGCCAGCGTGGGTGCCAGCCATCTGCGCCGCGATGACCTGGACGGCGTCGCTACCGTCAAAGCCGTGCTGATGGCAGAGCTCGCGCAGCGGCGCCAGCGTCAGCTCGTCGGCGTAAAGCGCCAGCCCCGGGCGCGACATCACGGGCGCGGCGGCAGGCCAGCTGCCTGTGGACTGATAGCTCGAAAGCAGCGATTTAGTGGCGTCTTTGGCTTCGGTGACGTTGGGCTCATCAAAGGGGTTGACCTTGAGCATGGCGCCGGCGATGGCAGTGGCGTATTCCCAACGGAAGAATTCGCCGGCGATGGCGAAGCGATCGGCCAGGCGCAGGGTGACGCGCGGATGCCCGGCTTCGCGCAGAATGCGCACAGCACTGTCTTTCTCGGCCACATCGGGGTCGTTATCCACGCGCAGGTAGACGAAGAGGCGGTCGCTGACGTAGTCGTGGGGCAAGCCGACGCTGGCGCCGACCACGGGCAGCGCGCCGCGGCCTTCTTTGCCCAGGCTCTCGGCAAGCAGCTGCTCGGCCCAATTGCCGAAGCTGGTGATGGACTCAGTCGTGACCAGGGTGACTTTGTCGCGGCCCTGCTCAGCCAGCGCGCCGATGACAGCGCCCAGCAGCAAGCCCGGGTGGAAGTGCGACGGGATGCCCTCGCGGTTGGCGCCCAGCATGGTGTCAGCGCTGGCCCAAAGCGCATCCAGGTCCAGGCCGAGCAAGGCAGCCGGCGCCATACCGAAGTAGCTGAGCGCGCTGTAGCGGCCGCCGATATCAGCCGGGTTGAGGAAAATATCGCGGACCTCGGCCTTGCGGGCGATATGCTCCAGATTGGAGCCGGGGTCGGTGATGACAATGAATTGCTCGCCATTGCCACGGGTCTTCTGCCAGAAATAGTGATCCAGCGACATGGTCTCGATGGTGCCGCCCGACTTGCTGGCGACGATGAAGAGTGTGTCGTCAAGCGCGATGGCGTCTTCCACTTGGCGGATGCGAGCCGGGTCGGTGCTATCGAGCACGATTAGCTCGGGGAAGCCGGCTTGCGGGCCGAAGGTCGCAGCCAGCACTTCCGGCGCCAGGGAGCTGCCGCCCATGCCCAGCAGCACCAGATGCCGGAAGCGGCTGCCGCGAATGCCGTCTTGCAGCGCTTGCAGGCGCTCGCGGTCGATGGACTTGTCAATATCGAGCCAGCCCAGACGCTTGACGATCTTGTCTATGGTGGGGCCGTGGCTCTTCCACAAGCTGCCGTCCTTGTTCCAGAGGCGGGCGTTGGCGTAATCGGCATCCAACTGTTCCACGGCGCCGTCGACGGCGTTGCTGTAGATGCCGAGAGCCAATTTCGTGCGCTCCATGATGCCGCTGCGCAGCAGGGTGCGCTTGGCCGCGACCTGCGATATCAGCGTCTCGAAAGACTCAATGAAGGCGTCGACGCCGTCGTCTTGCAGGCGGCTGGTGACTTGGCCGAGGTCAATGCCGACTTCCGCCAGGCGATCCAGCACTTCGTCGGACGGCAGCAGTTGCCCCGGGTCTTTGCTGAGTGTCTCGGCAGCGACGCCATGGTCCTTGAAGGCGGCCAGGGTCGCCGGCGGCAGGGTGTTGACGGTGTGGGGGCCGATCAGATTGTCGACGTAAAGCGTGTCGGAATAAGCTGGATTCTTGGCGCCTGTCGAGGCCCAGAGCGGCCGCTGGACCTGGGCGCCGGCCGCGCGCAAGTCTTCGAAGCGCTCGCCATCAAAAATGCGCTGGAAGGCGCGATAGGCCAGCTTGGCGTTGGCGATGGCGGTCTGGCCGAGCAGTTTGCTATTGGCGGCGATGCGCGCGGTATCTTGCTGCACTTGGGCGGCGCGGATGTTGTTCTCGAGGATTTGATCCACCATGACATCGATGCGGCTGAGGAAGAAGCTGGCCACCGAAGCCACGCGGGTGACATCTTCGCGGGCGCGCAGCCGCTGCTCCAGGCCGCGGATGAAAGCCTCGGCCACCCGCTCGTAATTCTCCAAGGCGAATATCAGCGTGACATTGACGTTGATACCGGCGGCGATGGCGGCTTCAATGGCGGGGATGCCTTCGGGCGTGGCCGGGATCTTGATCATCAGGTTGGGGCGGTCGACAGTGGCGAAGAGGCGCTCGGCTTCGGCGATGGTGCCGGCGGTATCGCGCGCCAGCAAAGGCGAAACTTCCAGGCTGACGTAGCCGTCACCGCCGCTGCTGCGCTCGTAGATGGGGCGGAAGAGGTCGGTGGCGTTTTGGATGTCTTCGATAGCCAGGGCTTCGTAGATGTCCTGCGCTTCCAGGTCGAGCATGGTCATGATGGCGGCGTCGTAGGTTTCGGAATCGCCAATGGCTTTCTGAAAGATTGAGGGGTTGGAGGTGACGCCTAGCACGCCCTCTTCGTCGATACGCCGCTGCAGCTCGCCATCAGCAAGATCGTCGCGGTGGATGTAATCGAGCCAGGCGCTTTGGCCGAATTTCTGAATCTCCAGCAAGGGATTGCTCATGTGCGCACCGCCTCCCGCAATGGTTCGTGTTTACGACTATGTTCGCATTCTAGCAGCCTTGCATGAGGCAAACTAGGATAGAGCGCCTGTGTGTTTGGTTTAGTCGGCCGAGCTTGCGCGCGGTGATCAGCCGCCCTGGCGTTCCATGCGGCGGATGGACATCAGCACCAGCAGCGCCGTGACGGAGAGGTAAGTGACGGTCAGCAAGACCCAGGGCGAGAGCACAGGGATGGAAGCGCCGTTGCTGGCCAGGGTCACGCGCATGGTCACCAGTTGCTGATGGTCAATCAGCATTTGCTGCGAGCGCAGCGTGGCCATGATCGGGTTGAGGCCGGTGGCGATCATGTCGCCGTAAATCGTGGCCGCCTCGACTGACGGGCTGTCGGTGAAGCGTGAGGTGAAGTTGTTGACGACATTGCCGAAGGCGTTCTGGAAGAGCAGCAGCGCGAGGAGCGGCAAGCCGACCGTGATGCCGATGGCGACGGTGTAAGAGCGGATGGTGGCCGCCAGGGTGCGCTCAGTGATGGAGGAGAAGAACATGCCGAAGGCGCCCAACGCGATTGCGGAGACCAGCAGCACCACCAGCGCCAGGATCATCTCCGCCTCGCTGACGCCGCCGAAGAGAAAGGAGATGCTCTGCAAGGGAATGGCGGAGAGCAGCAGCAGCACGATATAGCCCAGGGCCGATTGCATCTTGCCGACGACGAAGGTGGCTTTGGTGATGAGCGTGGTCTGCAAGAGGTCGTAAGTTTTGCGTTCGCGCTCGACGGTGATGGCGCCGGCGGTCAGCGCGGGCACGATGAAGATGATCAGCATCAGTTCGATGAAGAGCACGCCGATGAAAAGCTGGCGGCCCAGCTCGCCGGTGACGACTACGCCGCCTTGGGGCACGCGCAGCAGGTAGAGCAGGATGGTGAAGAAGCTCATCAGCGTCAAGAAGATAGAAATGATGGCGAAGCCGCGCACGCCGCGCATGCGCCCGCGCAACTCTTTGACCATAACCGGGTTGAGGCGGAAGGCGCGCAGATCGCGAAGGGTGAGCAAGCCCACGGTCAGCAGTGGGGCGATGGCCAGCAGCCCGGGCGTAAAGCCGAAACCAATGAGGGCGCCGAAGTTGGCCGCCGTCAGCAGCCAGGCTGTGAAGACGGTCCACAACTCTTGCGCCAGGATGACCGCGGCCAGCACCAACAAGAGGGCCATATTGGTCAAGATGCCGGCGGCGATGAGCAGGGCGGCGGCATCGGCGTCGATGGGCAGAAGGGCGAGGAAAGCGTCTTGCAGCTGTGTGAAGAGCGCGCTGTCTTGGTTGCCGGCGTGGATGGCGGCGCCGATGATTGCGAGGCCGGCGACAAGATTCAGCAGCGCGCCCCAAAGCATAATCAGCGAGCTGCGGCGGATCAGCCGCTCGCGCGGGGTCATCAACTCGGGCGGGATGCGGTCCCAAGCGCCGGCTTCGGGCACGCTGGCGCCGAAGAGGCTGATGATGAGTTTGAGCAGGTTGTTTAGCGAGTCTCGCATGAGTCTCTCAGGACAAGCCATAGCCTGCCAGGGGCAGTTAAGATCCGATGAACTACGCTAATGACGCTTCATCATATCATGGGTCTCTTGGGCGTGACTTCAAAGAAGCGCCGCGCGCGGTAAAAGCAAACCTCAAATTCGTCAAAGAAGTTCAGTTGACCTAGCAGCAGCGGCACTGATTCCGCCCGAGTCCACGCGAAGGCCAGGTTAGTTTCACCGCCGAATTCGCCCTCAAGCGAGATCGTGGCGCGCAGCACAATAGCGCGGGCCTCGTAATGCGCGAGATTGCCTGCCAGCTGAACTTCAATGCGTTGCTCCTGCCAGACTGCGCCCAAAGCGCGACCTACATGGAAGGGAAGTACGTTTAGCGTTGCGCCGCTGTCGACTACCCCCGCGCATAGTAAGGTTGCGCCGCGGTAGGCAAGCCGCATGGGCAAACGCGGCATACCAATGTCTTGGCTAGAGCCGACAGCCGAGTACGGGAAACGAGCCACTAGGAGACCGTCGGGCGCTCAGACTCTGCAACCGCATTGAGCGCCTCCTGCAATGCGCGAGCGCCTTCCGCGCCACGGTCCGGCGCATAAGCCCGGTAGATCCAGTCTTGTTCGGCAAGCTCATCAGCCAGCATATTCAAGATATGCAGCTTCTGAGCACGGTCAAGTTGCTTCAACTCTTCCAGAAGCTTCTTGGGAATCGTCATGCGTTATCCTATCAATGGCACGTTCTGCTAGCCTAACGACAGCGGCGATCTGCTTGACTAATTGTACCGCAATAAATGTACCGTTCCTATGCAAGGCGCCCGATCAGATGCTTGAAGGCGAGCGTTGCTACATTCGACGCTTTTACGCCGCTACATCGTGTCCCGCAGCTTCACTCGCGTCGGCATGTCGTTGGGCGTAAGGGCCGGCGAATAGCTTTCGATCACGGGCGGGATGCGCAGGCGCTCGTCTTGGTAGAGGCGCGCCCAAGCGGCCGATTGCGTCTCGTCCAAGGTGGCGCGCGCGACCTCATCGAGAAAAGCCAGATCAGCGGCGTCCAGCTCAAGAGACTTCCGCGTTATGCCCCAAGAATCCCAGCAGAGCATCTCACGTTGGTTGAGCGCCGCCAGGTCGAGCTGCAGCTCCGTCACCAATATGGGCAGGCCGCGCAGGGGCGACTGCGAGCCGAGGCCGAAGCGCTCGGAGTCGGCGCGTTCATCGCGAACACGTTGCCAGCCGACGCCGGCGCGCAGGAACTGATCGCCGGGTACATCAAGGGGATCAAACTGGATATTGAAGTAAGCGACGGCCTCCGGGCTGAGCTCGCCATCGACGCCCACCCAGCGCGCGCCATTCCAAAATTCCAGGATGACGTGGTCGTGGTACCAGCCGGGCTCGAAGTAGGCGGCGACGCCATAACGGGCGCGGGCGGGCACGCCTTTGTGGCGCAAGATAGAGACGAGGAGCGCCGTGAAATCGCGACAGCAGCCCACAAGTCGACTCTCGATGGGTCGCGCCTCAGTCAGCGGCCGGGCGTCCAACTCGCGGATACGGCCGAGCATAGTGGTCAGGTAGCGGCTGTCGATTTCGCGGAGCCGGTCAGCGGTAGGCTGGAGGTCGGGTTTGGCGTAGTGGACAATCAGGCGTTGGGCGACGAGATAGAGTTCGGCGATGTCGTCGGGCAGTTCGTCGTAGAGCGGAGCGAATTCGCCCGGATCGGTGATGGGGCTTTGCTGGCGGTAGTCGTCAAGGGTGGGCATGTTACTGCGCCTCTCGGTGTAAGTGCGGGGGAGGGTCTGCCCAACGCTGGCCTGGGCTAAGCTATCCAGACGTCAAAGTAGCCTTGGGAGCGATAGAGACAGACGTTGAACTCCTGCAGGAAGTTGGTCTGCCCAAGAAGAAGGGGCACTTCGTCCGTGCTCGCCCATGCGAAAGCGAGAGGCAAGTCTTGTGCTCCGGCTACTGAAGGAATCGTGCCCATGACCGCCATGGCTCGGGATTCAATGTCGGCCAGGGCGCCGGCTAAAGTGCCGAGGGTCCTATGTTCTTCCCAGATTCCACCCAACGCCGCGCCAACATGATACGGCAGCACGTTAATCGGTGAACCGGTATCTATGAGAGCTCGCACACGCGCCCTCTGTTCTCCCAACGTCAATTCAAGCGACAAATACGGCATCAGAATGCCAGAAGTCGAGGGTGTTGACGAAAATAGAATCCGCGCCATTACTCGGACTTCGGCTCACGTGCAACCTTCTTCTTGTCTATCATTTTCTGCAAGATGCGCGCCGCCTCGTAGTTGGTCCGCAAGCCCATGGGATCGAAGGCAAAGGGCGCCAATTCCGGGTCGCGGAGGAGGAGTCCAACCAAAGTACGCTTGTCATCGCTGTCAAGACTCATGATTTCGTCGATCAATCCCTGTCGCATCGCAAAAGATCTCCTGGTTGCTCGCTAAAATCTATTGTAGCGAAACCAATAATAGTTTGCGACAGGACACGCGGACACGGGCCGCTCAAAGCAGCAACTCGCCACGGCGCGTGAGCTGGGCGATAACTTCGCGATCGGCTTTGCCGAAGGGGTAATCGGCCAACTCCGATTCATGCGCCCAGCGCCATTGACGCGCGCCCAGCGCTTGCGGCTCGCTGAACGGCGGCAGCGGGCCGATGTAGCGGCAATCGAAGGCGTGCAGCGTGATGCGGAAATGCGTGAAGGCGTGGTCGACGACCGCGAACAGCTCGCCGACATCGACGTCGATCGCCAGTTCTTCTCGTAGTTCGCGGCGCAGGCAAGCGGCCAGGCTCTCACCGTCTTCGCGTTTGCCGCCGGGGAATTCCCACAAGCCGCCGAGCAAGCCATCAAGCGGGCGCTGGGCGATCAAGAGCCGCTTGCGCTCATCACGGATCAAACCGGCGGTTACATCGTAGTGCGGCGTAGGGGCGCGCTTGGCGCGGACGGGCCGCTCATGCTGCAAGCCGGCGGCGAAAGCGCGGCAGTGCGCGGCCAGTGGACAGTGGGCGCAGCGCGGCTGTTTGGGCCGGCAAATCGTCTGGCCCAATTCCATCAGCGCCTGATTGTAATCGCCGGGCGCGGTCGGCGGCAGCCAATCAGCGGCGACCTGCCAAAGCTGCTGCTGCGTGGCGCTCTGGCTGATATCAGCGTCCAGATTGAGCAGGCGGGCGTACACGCGCATCACGTTGCCATCCAGCGCGGGCACGGCTTCATTGTTCGCAATACTGGCGATAGCGCCGGCGGTGTACGGGCCGATGCCGGGCAACTGGCGCAGCTCAGCAGCCTGTCGCGGCAGCTTGCCGCCGTGCTCGGCCACGACGATTCGCGCCGCGCGATGCAGATTGCGGGCGCGGCTGTAATAGCCCAGGCCTTCCCAGAGCTTCAGCACAGCGTCCAAATCGGCCCGCGCCAGCGCCTTGATGGTGGGGAATGCCGCTAGGAAGCGCCGATAGTAGGGGATGACCGTGGCGACTTGCGTCTGCTGCAGCATCACCTCGGCCAGCCAGATGTGATAGGGCTGCGGGTCAAGGCGCCAGGGATGGTCGGCTTTGTGCTCGCGATACCAGCTCAGCAGGGCCGATTGGATGGCGACGAGCGCGTCAGGGTTGGTCAAAGCAGGGACAGGGCATGCCGATAGACATCTAGCGCGGCGTCCAGGTGACCCTGGCGCATGAGGGCGTCGCCCAAGACACGGTGCACCGAGGGGTTGTGGCTGAAGCGCTCTTGCTCAATCAAGGCGCGCATATCGCCGACGACCCATTCCAGGCCGGCGTTGGTGCGCAGCAGCGTCTCGTAATCGGCCAGGGCGTCGCGCAGGTCATCGGCTTTCACTTTGCCGCGCGCTGAATAGATGGCGGCTGCCAGGCCTGGCGGCGGCGGCTTGGCGGCGGGCTGCGGCGGCGCTGACGCTGGCTGTGGCCGGTCGGATCGCGCGATCGCTCGCAGGCGGCCCGCGTACCAGGCTTCCAGTTCAGTGTGCTGATCCTGCAGCATGAAGGCTTGTGGCAGGCTGTCGCCCCGCTCGGCTTCGCCTTGTTGCGGCAAACGTGGCCCGATGATTGGTTGAGCTGGAGTCGGTTGCTGCGGCGCGGAGGGCGTGATGAAGTCGGGCACAGGCGGCATTGACTGCGTGCTCCCACGCTCGCTGTCCCGGTCATCCAAGCCAAGCAGAGATTCGAGGAAGCGCGCAGCCGATGAGACATCAAGCGAATAGAGGCTTTCGTCTTCGAGGTCGTCGAGTGTTTCATCGTCTTCGTAACTGTCGTCGAAATCGTCGGCATCAACCAGCGGCGCCCTTCTATCGGCGGAGGGCGGGGCCGCGGCGGCCGCATGGCTGACTTCGCTGGCGAGGCTATCCAGCCAATCCAGTGGATCCGCCGCTTCGCCTTCGCTGAGCAAATCCGCCAGATTCTCACGCGGCGCCTCGGGCGGCCGATACTGGCTGATATCGGGCAGGTCGGCTTCGTCGTCTTGCGCGGTGATGGCGTCCAGCCAGTCCATGGCGGCGGTGGGCGCGGTGTCTTCTTCGTCGAAGAGGCTCAGGTCGACGGGCGTATCGTCTTCATCAGCCGGGAAGTGGTCGCGATGGTCCGGGCTGCCGGCCTGCGGCGGCGCTTCGGCTACGGGCTCGGTGTCATTCAGCCATTCCGACCAATCGACGGCGTCGTCTTCGTCAGCGGGCAGCGCCTCGCTGTCAAGCTCGTCAAGATCGCCGTTGAAGTCGCCGATGAATGCGGAAGCGGAATCGCTTTGGCGCTTGGCCAATTGCTCCAGCCAATGGATCAACTCTTCCTGCGACATCGAGTCGAAATCGGGCAAGTCGGAGTCGTCAAAATCGGGCATGTCGTTCATGCGATGATCAAGACCTTGAGCTGGAGGAATGGACACTGATTATAGCGACGATCGGCCGCTGTCGCGATCACGATCGTCCGCTTCAAAGTCGTCGCCGAGGCCTTCAAGGCCCAGCCAGGAGGGTCGGTCATCCGCGTCTGCGGAGGGAGCGCGCGGCCCAGCGCCGGCGCCGGGCAGGTCGAGGTCATCAAAGTTGAGGGGATCGTTATCGGCGGCGGCCCGGCTGTCGGACGGCGTCTCGAATTCGAAGTCGTCATCATCCACGCCCAGCGCGTCAAAGTCGACAGCGGCGCTCTCGTCGAGCGTGATGGCGATGGTCTTCTCCGTTGGGGATTCGACATCAAAGTAGTCGTCCCAATCGATGCCCTGGAAGCTGACTCGGTCGGTTTCATCGTCCAGGTTTATGACGTCCATTTTGTCCGTCGGCGTATCGAAATTGAAGTAGTCGTCGAAGGTGAGCTCATCCAGGTCGAGCGCGCTCAAACCCTCGTCGACGCTGAGCGCAGCGACGGCGCCGCCATTGCCCCCGGTCACTTCGGCTTGCAGCGCGCTGAACCAGGCCGGCGGTTTGCTGAAGCGGAAGTACGCGATGTCGCCCGCGGGGGCTGGGTCGATAGCCGGCATTTCGCCGGTTTCTTCTTTGACGATGTCGCTGACCCAGGCGAAGTCGCGGCCCGGCGGGGCGATGGGGCCGGCGAATTCATCGGGGTCGTCGGCATCGGCGTCGCGCTCGCGGTCCAAGCCGGGCACGACGGCGTTCATCCAGTCAGCCGGGCCAGCGCCCGCGCGCTCGGCCTCGTCAACGAAATCGGCCAATTGATCGGGGTCATCCAGGCCCCAGGCGCGCGCCGTGTCGGTCGCCGGGGCCGGGCCGGGCCGCTCGGCTGGCGCGTCGGCAGCGGCCAGGGCGTTTAGCTCGTCCTGTAGCAAGTCCGGGTCTTCACTGAGCCAGTCAACATAGGGGTCATCGTCGTCATCGTCCAGTTCGGCCTGCCAACTGTCGATCAGCTCGGCGTTGAGTTGGTTGGGATCATCGTCTGACGCAGTGTCAAAGATTGAGCGGGGCGCGTCCGCTTCGCCATCATCCAGCCAGGAGGCGGCCGGCGGCGCCCGCAATTCCTCGTCGTCCAGGTCAAGCGCAAGATCGTCGCCGGCATCCGCGGCCGGGGCAGCTTCCCTGCCCAGCCAGTCGTCGATATCCGCCTGGTGGATCGGCTCGGTATCGGTCGCGCCCTTGAGCAGACTCTGCAATTGGTCGTCATCGGCGAAGAGGTCGAAGGGGTCGTCGCTTTCGCCCGCCGCCTCGCGCATTGCGGCTGAGAGCCAGGGCGCGCCGGCCTCTTGCTCTGGCGCCTGCAAATGCTCGCCGTCGAAGTCATCTACGTATTCCAGCGCGCCCTCGTCATCGCCGCCGGGCGCCTGAATCGCCGCCATCCAATCGTTGCTGTCGTCGGCGGCGTCCAACTCCTCCAGCAGGTTCGCCATCTCATCGTCCAGGCCCAGGTTCATGTCGGCCGCGGGCTCGGCGTCTTCGTCCTCGAGTTCGCTCAATTGGGCGACAAAATCTTCCATGGCATCGTTTTGAGTCGATTCGGCGATGTCGCTGTCGAGTTGGGCGTCGATCTCTTCGGCGCTGGGCGCTTCGGTCAGTGAGCCCGGTTCCTCGAGCGCAGCCACGCTGGCCCCGTGGTCGTCTTGCCAGGCGCTGACGGCGGCGACGGTTTCGCCCGTCACCAATTCACGGAAGAGCGCTTCGACCTCATCTTCCGTGAGCAGGTCGTCGAGACCCGCGGTGACATCGCCGGTTGCGTCGGCAGGCGCCGCGTCTTCAAGGCCGAAGAGCGCGCCCAGGCCGCCGCTCTCGTCGCCATCGCCGTCTGCGGCGCTTTCGTCACCCAGATTCTGCAGCCATTCCGGATTGACGATGGTCTGCTCTCGCTGCGATATAGCGCTGTAATCGAGCGTTTCAAGCGTGCGCAGGTCATCAGGGCCCGGCTCGCCAGACGCAAGTTGATGCGCCAGGTAGGGGTTGAGGTCTTCAATGCGCCGCAGATAAACTTGCGCATCGGAAGGGCGTTGCTCCGCCAGCCACAATTCAGTCATGATGCGGTTGGCGTCGATGGCGTATGGCAGGCGCTCCAGGATGTCGACCGCGCTTTCGGCCGCATCCATGCGTTGGCCATCGAGCCAGAGCGTGCGCGCGCGCAGCAACTGCAGGTCGATGCGATTGGGGCGCCGCTCAAGCGCTTCGGCCAGGGTATCCAGCGCGGCGTGGAGCAAATTGTTGCGGATCTGCTGCTGCGCCAGCGCGCCGGCCGTCAGTTGCATGCGTTCGATTTGCTCACCGCGATGCTCACGATATAGCTCGCGGATCAAGCCGGTGGTGGCGCTATCGCCGGGCTTCTGATCCAGCGCGCGCTCCGCATGCCAAATGGCGCGGTCGGCTTGGCCCAGCTGCTGATAACATTGCGCCAATATGGAATGCGTGTCAAATTCGCCCGGCGCCGCGCCAAGCGCCCGGCGCAGCACGCCGACCGCCTCCTCCCAGCGCCCTTCAGCCTGCAGCGCGCGCCCCAATTGCCCGTAAGCGCGCAGATTCTTGGGGAAGCTCTTGAGGATGTGCCTTGCATGCGCGATGACCTCTTCAAAGCGTTCTTGCTGCAGCAGGTCATCAAGCTGGTTCTGATAGGCGCGTAGACTTGTCGCCGCCATAATCATTCTCACTACGCGAATCTGTCAGGCATTATAGCATAGTTGCGGCAGGACACAGGCAATTCTGGCTGGGCGGTTGTCGGGGCGCGAGAAAAGTCTCGCCCCTGTATGAAATTGAGGCGGGGCGGCCGCTAGCGATAGGCGGCGATGCCATCTTCGAATTCCGCGGCATCGCCATCACGCAGGGCATAGAGGGCCTGGATCAGCGCGTATTGACGCGAGTAGAAGCGGGCGCGCGCCGCGTGCTGGCCCAACCCGGGATAGTGGCGCAGCAAACGCCGGATGAAGCCCTCGCCATAGCTGGCCAGCAGGGCGCCGAGGTCCTGCGCCGGGTCGCCCAGGGCGCAGAAAGAGAAGTCGATGATGCCGCTAACGCGCCCATCGGCGACCAGGATGTTGCCGCCGCCGAAATCGCCATGGATGGGACAGGCTTGGTAGCGCCAGAGCTCGGCGTCGCGCAACGCGTTTTCGAAGTCATCGGTCACTGCCTGCCGCGCGTCGGCGCGCATGTAAGGGAAGAGCTTCTCGCGAAAACCCTGGAAGAAGCGCGACCACTCAATATAGGCGTCGGCGTCTTGCGCAATTGCCTCGATGTGGGCGGGCGGCAGTTGGTGCAGGGCGCGCAAGAATCGGGCCAAATCAGCCACGATGCGCTCGAGACGGCGTTCGTCCTGCGCCAGCGCGGCGTAGCGTTCCAGCATCAGCGTCTCGCCCGGCAGATTGGGATAGCCCATGAAGCGCAGGCGTCCCGTTTCGGGATCGCGGACGCTGTATTCGGGGGCCGGGATCGGCAGCGGCAGCAGGCCGGCCAGTCGTGGCAAAATCGCCAGCTCCCGCTCGAGGTCGGCGGCGGCGTTGGCGCTCTTGGGGAAACGAAAGATCCAGGCATCGTCGATGCGGACGACGGTGTTGAATTGCCCGCTGGATTCAAGCAGCTGCCCGCCGCTGAAGGCGAAATCCGGCAGATGAAGCCTTATCAGGTCGAGGTAGTCTTCGCACCGCGCTGATTGCATTTCGGCGTCTCCTTTTTTCTCGCTTTGGCGTGATCTGCACCGCCGAGACATTGCACTGGAAGGACAACCCGGGCGGCAGATCCGCGCCATAGCGTAAGCGCCCGTTAATTGGCTGGCAATGGCGACAGTTGCAGTCTTCATGCTTTTGGCTTAGGCTACCGGCTTATGTCGTACGAAGGGCAAGGACGCGCCATGCAGCAAATCGAGAAACCGACCATTCTCTTTACCAACGACGATGGCATTGACTCGCCGGGCTTGTGGGCGCAGGTGGCGGCATTTCGCGACCGGGGTCACTTGCTGGTCGTCGCCCCGCGCCAGCAGCAGTCGGGCATGGGCCGCAGCATGCCGCATTACAGCGAAGGGCGCATATTCCCTTATGACGCGCCGAACGGCTTGGGCGATTGCGCCGCCTACGCTGTCGATGGCACGCCGGCGCAAGCAGTGCAGCACGCTGTGCTCGAATTGGCCGCGAGCAAACCGGCGCTGCTGGTCTCCGGCATCAATTATGGCGAGAATACGGGTAACGGCGTCACCATCTCCGGCACCGTGGGTGCTGCGCTGGAAGGCGCCAGTTTGGGCATCCCATCTATCGCCGTCAGCCAGCAGACGCCCACCGACCTGCACCTCAGCTATTCTGATGCGGTGGATTTCGCGGTGGCGGCTGACTTTACGCTGCAAATGGGGGCCTGGCTGATCAACCACTCAGCGCTGCCGGATGATGTTGATATGCTCAAGATTGATGTGCCCTGGAGCGCGGATGCCGAGACCGAGTGGCGCTTGACGCGGCTGTCGCGGCGTCGCGTCTACTGGCCGACGCGGCCGGAACGCCTGGCGCTGCACGATGCGGGCAAGCTCGGTTACCGTTACCATAGCGACCCCGCCGCCGCCGAGCCCGATAGCGATGTCTACGCGCTGCTGAACGACAAGGTGATCTCGGTCACGCCCATCAGCCTGGACATGACATCGCGCACGGATATGTTCAGGCTCAGCCAGATCCTGCTGGGCCGGCGCGAATACGGGCGCTGAGCATTGAGGATCTCACGAAATAGACTCGTCAGCGCGACTGTGGCAAGATCCGGTCGAGGCCAGTGGTCCTCAAGTAGGAGGCTTCAGTGAGCGAAAATGCAATGCCGCATTCGGAGGCGACGCGAAGCACTGAGACAACGGTTGGCAGCGAAGGCCGCTTGGCAACCGACCAGGCTCGCTGCTGAGCTATCGTATCAGCGACAAAACTTCAGAGCGCCACATCGCACGGCACTTTCCATACTTCGCCCGCATCTCTAGCGTCTATTCGCTCCAGCGAATCGTTTTGCGTCAGACAAGCGGAGCCCGGAGGGGAATCCGGAACAGAAGGGCGTGACTTACAGATGACGTATAGTTAAGGTACGTCAGGGGCCACAAGAAACTGTGCTGGCGCATCCAGGCGGGCAAGCCTTGCGCGCCAGAATACTGAAATCGGTCCGCAGCCATGTCCGGCGCCCGAGCGGAGGAAAGCACGATGATATTGAACGATAGCTCAAGCGACGATAGCCAGAATATCTTGTTCCCGATATTGACAATCTTTGCCACCTCAGCGGTCGTCGCCTTGTGGTTTGCGGTGAATCACAAACCAATATCGCTGCCACTACTCTTCCTGTGGCTGGTCGTCATCCTGAGCGTATTCATCGTCAGATGGTTGTCGCAGGCTTCTTCCGCGCTGGCCAGCAAACTGTTCATTATCGTCCTGTATTTGAGTTTGTTTGTCGGCTGCATAACCTTGACAACCCGATGGCTCCCATTTTTCGCGATCCTGCTCTCCTTTGTATCGATCATGATTCACGCGCGGCTGGGAACAGCACTCTCGATTGTGCTTCTAGCGGCCATGGGAATCATGTCCTACACCGGTTTTCGCGACTATCCGATAGAAGTCTACTTTGCGCTGGCCCTCGCTATCGCCGTTGCGCAGGTGATTGTGGACCGGCTGTACACCGCGCTCCATTGGTACAGTTCAATGAATGAACGCATGGAACAGCTCTTGCGCGAGACGCAGCAGAACCGGGCTGAACTTAGGAATGCTCTGGAGTCCTTGAGGAACGCTTACAACGTGCAGCAGCGTATCCAGGAGGAACTGATCGAAGCGCGGCAACAGGCGGTTGAAGCGCGGCAGCTCAAGGAACGCTTTGCCGCCAATATCAGCCATGAATTGCGTACGCCGCTGAATATCATCATGGGCTTCAGCGAAGTGATTCACCTGTCGCCGGAGATATATTCTGAGACCGCGCTGCCAGTGACGCTCCGCCGCGATATTTCTCAGATCTACCAAAACAGCCGCTATCTGTTGGAGCTGGTTGATGACATCCTCGATCTGTCGCATATCGAGCAGACCGAGTTTACGCTCCAGCTCGAGCCGACAGATCTCTGTCTGTTCCTGGAAGATATCCGCCTATCCAGCATAGACCTGCTTAACAATCATCCGGCTGACTTTGAAATGCGCTTCCCGCTGGAATTGCCGATCATCTTGATCGACCAGGTGCGCATCCGCCAAGTGCTGCTCAACCTCTTGAATAACGCCCGACGCTATACCGCGCAAGGCGCCATACGCATCTCGATTGAGTACAATCCGCAGCAGATAGCCTTTCATGTCGCCGATACAGGAATCGGCATTGCAGAAGGTGATCGCGAGAATATATTTGATGCATATTATCAGGTTGACTATAAGCTCAGCCGTGGAAAAGGCGGCGCCGGCCTGGGGCTGGCCATTTGCAAAAAGTTCGTTGAAGCGCATGGCGGCATTATCTGGGTTAGCAGCGTGCTGGGCGAGGGGTCGACATTCTCCTTTACGTTGCCTATCGCCAACATCGCCAGCGCTCCCGTGCTTTCCGCGGCGCCTGCAGTGCCCGGCCAGCGCTATCGCCCGCGGGTTGCCCTTGTGGAGCAGAATCAGCATATCCTGAACGCCTTGCAGAATCACTTGCCTGAGTTTGATGTGGCGCCCCTGGAGTCAGCGGCGGCGGATCAATTGGTTGGCCCGGACGAGCTCATCATCGTGAACCGAGAATGCGCCTCGGCGCTCGACAAGGCGCCTTGCCCCAGCATCGAATATGCCTTGCCAAAGACGCCTATCCTGGCGGACGAGCTGGTCATGGCAACTCTGATCAAGCCGGTGACGCCGACGAAGCTATTGCGCGAATTGGGAAAAATCCAGGATCTCACGCATGTCCTGGTGATTGACGACAACCGAGGCTTTGTTCAGATGATTGAACGTATCTTGCGCGGCGCCAAACCGGAGTTGTCAATCGCGCGAGCTTTCACCAGCCGCGAGGGCTTGCGACAGTTGACTCAGGAGATGCCTGACGTCATCTTGCTGGACTTATATATCGCGAAGGACAATGGCTTGCAGTTCCTGAAGCAGGTGAGGGAAAAGCCGGCATGGCGCGATATCCCGATCATTCTCATCACCGCCCACAACCTTTGGGCGCAGAAGCTGGAACCCTTGGAGCAGCCCTGCAGAATCTCAGTAACCTACCCCGGCCCAGTATCCGTCACTGCGATGCTTTCGATGATCCAGCATATCGCCACCCGCCTTGTCGGCGGCCGCGACGAGCCTATATCACGCCAATCCGCTTGAGCGCGTGCGAGACCATGCCTTGGTCAACCGGCTTGTGCAGAAAATAGGTGGCGCCGAGCGCATAGGCCAATTCGGCGTTGTTGAATACGGTACATACGATGACCGGGATATCTTGCGTGACCGGGTTCGAGCGGATCCGCTGCAAAAGCTCCCAGCCATCCAGTTCCGGCATCATGACATCCATGATGAGCGCGTCGGGTATGGTCTCTTGCAGCAGCGCCCAGCCCTTCTCGCCATTCGGCACGGTCAACACTTGACAGCGATGGTGGCTGAGATAGCGCTGCAGCAGCTGCAAGAGCGCCTGATTGTCATCAATGACCATGATTGTGCGCGCGCTGGCGTTAGGCTTGATGGTGACAATTTGCCGCGCACCCGGTTTCGAATGCTGCAGCGCCCAGTCCAACTGTTTCGTCAATTGGGAGAGCGTAGACAGGTCCATGACTTGGGCTGACATTGGCGCATAGGCGGCTGTGATCACCGGCGCGTCCTTGCGCTGCTCCAGCGAAACATCAATGGAGGCTGGGGAGACCTGCACGATAATCTGGCTGAGGATGTTTACCAGCACCTGTTCGGCGATGGCTTTGTCGGTCGAGATTTGAATAGCGCGGGATGGGATCGAAGACCGGAGCTGAATGTCTCGTTGCCGGCAGAGCGGCATGACCGAGCTTATGGCATTCCGCATCAATTGGCACATATCCACCAAATGAAAATTGTACTGCAGCCGCGAGAGCTCCTGTTCCAGCGAGGTCACATCTGACAGCGACGTTGCGGGCTCGCTGGTTTTGGTCGGCATCTCGTCTTGCGCATAGAGCAATTTGGCGACAGTATGCTGGCCTCTTTTCAAGTCACGGTAGATCTGGCGGCGCGACAGGTTCAGCTCGTCTATCAATTCCACGATGCTGAAGCCCTCGACGTAGTAAAGGTGAAGCAAGTTGTAAAGTCGCGCTTCCGGTTCGCGAAAGAAGATTACGCGATCGGGGTTGAGCGTGTCGATGGCATCGACAAAGCGGCGGCGGAGTTGTTGTCCGGCTTGCTGCGGCGTCAAGCCCGCCACCAGAAAGGGACGCGCCCATGCGTGGGTTTGCAGGTAGGGGTAATCGTAAAGATGATCCAATATCTCCTTAATCTGTTTCAAGTAGGCTGCGGGCACGTCCGGCGGATGCGAATCGCTCATCGGTTTTGAGTCCCGTGATGCAGGCGATATCAAAGTCATGCCGATTGTAGCACGTGCCGTTTCATCGGCTGTGTCATCTTTCGGCACATGGCTGGCACAAATCACGAGACAGTCGGGCATAACTCGCGGCATCATGAAGCATGCTCAGACAGAGCATAGGCGCCGGCGATGCATTCGTCGACAGCGCGCCTGGATTAGAGACGGCGAGTCTATTGAGGAGTTCAATATGAATTCACGTAAGCTTTTGGTCCTGTTCATCATTGCCATTGTGTCTATCGCCCCGGTCGCGGCTCAAGACGACGCGATGACGATTGACTTTTGGCACGGGTTGACCGGTCCCGACGGCGCTTTCCTTGAGGACATGGTTAACACTTTCAACGAGACGAACGAAGACGGCATCTTCGTTCAGCTCAATGTCTTCCATTGGGATGTATTCTATGACCGCTGGGTGGCTTCTGTCGCCGCTGGCGATCCGCCGGATGTGGTCATTTATCACATCAACGAAATGCCGCAGTATGCCGAGCGAGGCGTTGCCGCGCCGATTGACGCGCTTGTCGAAGAAGTCGGCGTCGATATGAGCGGCTTCTCCGATGTCATCGTGGATATGTCCATGCGTGACGGCAATCTCTATGGCTTCCCCATCGATATTCACCCGATCGGCATGTATTACAATGTCGACGCTGTCGAGGCGGCTGGGCTCGATCCCGACAGCCCGCCGACCAATGCCGAAGAGTTGCTGGCCTGGGCGACTGCGCTCACCGTCGACAGCGATGGCGACGGCAGAATCGACCAATATGGCGTCTCCGCCCCGGCGACCAACGTCATGACCTTCCGCTTGTGGTGGGGGCTGATCTTCCAAAACGGCGGCAGCTTCATCAGCGATGACCTGAGCACGATCACCATCGCCAATGACGAAGCGGCTGAATCCCTCGCGTTCTTGCGCGATCTAGTCGCCGTCCATGGCGTCGCGCCGGAGGGCCAATCCGACCCGGACACCGATTTCCTGACCGGCAGCGTCGCCATCACCTTCCAGGGTCCTTGGTGGATCACGGGCTTCGCTGACGCCGGCTTGAACTTCCGCACAGCGCCGGTGCCAACGCTCTTTGACGAGCCGGGCGTGTGGGCCAGCTCACACTACTTCGGCTTCTCCGTGCAGGACGATCACGACAGCCAAGTGGCGGCGATGAAGTTCGCCAAATGGATGAGCGATAACGGCGCGCTCTGGGGCCTGTCGGGCCAAGTCCCCGCCAGCGCGGCGGCGCGCGTCGACGAAACCTTCACTGGCAGCGATATCTATCAATATCAGGAAGCCTTCGTGAATTCGCTGGACTTCATCCACTATACGCCGCCGATCACGGTCAGCACCGAAATCTTCGCCGAAAATGTTCAGACACCGCTGGTGATTGGCTGGCAGTCCGTCATGCTGGGCTCCGCGTCGGCTGCCGACGCCCTGGCTGAAATGCAAGAAGGCATCCAGGCAGTGTTGGATCGCTAGACTCGCCCACTGACGCGACGGGGCTCGTTTCGGCGGGCTCCGTCTCTTGAATACGCAGAAGTAAACGTATTATGTTCATTCGTCTCATTGGCCTCAGTTTGATCATCCTCACGCTTTCGAGCTGCAGCGCGGTGCAGGCGCTGCTACGCCTGGACAAACCGGCGGATACCGGCCCCACGGCGCTGCGCATTGCCAGCGACAGCGACCTGCTCCCCTTTACCGACTTTCACTTCAACGAAGCTCGCTTCAATCCCTCAGCTGGAAACCCGGCTGCGCTCACCATTATGTCATCCACTACCTTTCATAACGCGAGCGGCGAGCGACTTGCTGTGCGCTTTCCCCGCTTCAAGCTGGAGATTAATGGCGTCCACTGGACCGACCTGGCCTCCACTGACTTCCAGATCGGGCGCTTGCAGGCGAACGCCTCACAGACGATCGAGCTGCAAAGCCTGCTGCTGATGAAAAACATCAGCGAAGCGCAACAGCCCGTCCTGGAAGCCATTCAAGCCGGCGAAGCGCTATCCATCCACATCAGCGGTACGATTCTGATATTCCCCGATGGCGATGAGACGGTCGTAAACCTGGACATCGTAGGCGAGAACCTGGTATTGCCGAGCGAGTGGCTGCATACGGCCGCTGAGGGCTAGCGCGTTGACAGTCTTGGGCGACGCCAGCAATCCTCGAGCGACAGCCGGAGCCACGCGTTGGGATGCCGCTATTGATGTCTTGCGTCCCTTTCTGTTCATGTCGCCATATCTGGTGGTTTTCATTCTGTTCTTGTTCATGCCCGCTCTCTCGGGTGTTTTCATCAGCTTCACCGACTGGCAAATCTTGGGAACGCCCAATTGGGTTGGTTCCGAGAACTTCGAGTACATTTTCGGCGACCGTATGTTTTGGCGGGCGATGACCAATACGCTGGCCTTCACTCTGCTGACGGTGATCCCGATGGTGGCGGGCGGTTTGCTGTTCGCCGTGCTGTTCAACGAAAAGCTGCGCGGCCGGGTGATCGCCCGCACTGTCATCTTCTTGCCTTATGCCGTGATGGTGACAATCGTCGGCATCCTTTGGCGCTGGATATATGACAAGAATTTCGGCCTGGCAAATTACTATCTCGGCGAACTTGAGCTTGGTCCCGTCTCATGGCTAACGAGCCCGCACGTCGCCTTGATCGCGGTTGCGATCACCACGGTCTGGTGGCAGATCGGCACGAACACCATTATCTACCTGGCTGGCTTGCAGGAAATCCCGGAGGACTTGTACGAAGCCGCCAAGGTCGATGGGTCAACCGCATTGCAGCGCTTCCTCTTCGTCACGATTCCCAGCCTGCGCCTAATTCATATTTTCGTGATTCCGCTTTCCGTGATCTCATCGATGCGCGTCTTTGGCCAGGTATTGGTCATGACCCAAGGCGGACCGATCGGCAGCACCTATACTTTGGTGCAGCATCTGTATTCTGTCGGCTGGATCAACTTTCGTCAGGGGGAAGCCGCCGCAATCGGTGTCATGCTGTTTCTGGTCACATTTCTGCTTACCGTGATGCAGTTGTACGCATTTGGCGCATTGGACTTCGCTGTCAAGCAGAAAGCTGGAAAGCCCTCGAAGCCCCGCCTGCAACTTAGCCGCCTGCGCAAACTGATTGGCCGGGCTTATCGCTTCATCATCTCCACGTTTCTCAGCAGTCTTTTCGCCTTCACAAATATCCTGGGGCGAATCCGCGTCGCGCCGCAGTCCGCTGACGTCGGCGGCCGGCTTAACCGCAAGGCGCTCACAGGCTACCCCTTATTGATTGCGATTACGCTACTGTGGCTGGCGCCTCTGCTATGGATGTTCTCCACGTCAATCAAGCCTGAAAGCCAAGTCCGTCAGATTCCGATTGAGTGGCTGTCGCCGGATACCACCTTTGACAATTACACGCGAGTCGTGAATGCTTACCCATTGCTGGAATGGGGACTCAACAGTTTCAATGTGGCGCTGCTGACGACGATAATCGCCGTGGCGCTTTATGTTCTGGCGGCTTATCCCCTGGCATTTTATCGCTTTCGCGGCCGCGGTTTTCTCTTCCTCGGTATCCTGGCGACCATGCTGATTCCGGTTGAAGCGACCATGATCCCGCTCTTTATTGCTTTGGCGAAACTGGGCGTCGTCGATACTTACATGAGCCTCATCATGCCGGTGGCGGCCAACGCCTTCGGCCTCTATCTGCTGGTTCAGTTTTTCCAATCAATACCCTTCGAGATGCTTGATTCCGCGCGGATTGACGGCGCGACCGAGTTACAGATTCTGCTTCGAATCATTGTGCCGCTGTCAGGCCCTGCCCTGACCACCGTCGCCATTCTCACCTTCATGACAAGCTGGAACAACTTCGTCTGGCCCTTTATCGTCTCCAACAGTGACGCCACCCGAACTTTGCCCGTCGGGTTGGCGACCGTCATGGGGAGCATCACGGGCAGCCCGACTTCGGTACAATACGGCATGGTGATGGCTGGCTCCGTGTTGGCTACCCTGCCACCAATGCTGATTTTTGTGTTCTTGCAGCAGTACTTCGTGCGCGGCATTTCAATGAGCGGAATGAAAGGCTAGACGCTCAGATCAACCTCAAAGCGGCGCTGTTACGCCTCGCGGTCACATAGATTCCCTGTGCAGCGGGTGATCAGTCGCGCATCAGGCGGAAGCCAGCATCCGCTCAACCTCGGCCTCCCAGGCGCCGGCCACTTGTACGCCGTGTTCCGCGACCCCGCCGGAAGCTTGCTCTCCCGTCAGATAAGGGCGCTTGCCCAGGGGGAAGCCGCTCTTGGCGGTGGCGTCCATCGCGCCATTGATGAAATGCAGCGCCACGCCGGCGCGCTCGCGGTCGGTCGTATTGCCCAGGGTGCAGTGCGCAACGCCGTACGCAAAGAAGGCGACGCCGCCGGCCGGCAGCTCTATGGCGACCGCCTCATCCTCCGGCGGGTAGCAGCGGATGTGGTGATCGCTGAAGGGATCGCGGCTGTGCTCGTAGCGCGTGCGAAAGCTGCCCGGGATGACGTGGATGGTGCCGTTTTCCACGGTGGCTTCGTGCACTGCGGTCCACATGGCCGTGCCTTTGAGCGGGTCGTCGATCTGGAAGTAGGCGTTGTCCTGGTGCCAATTGGTGCCCATGCCCTGCCGCGCCGGTTTGAGGAATACCTGGTCCAGATGCAGCACGACCGGGTCGCCGATCAACTGACGCACGGCGCTTATAGCTTTGTCCGCGAAGGGCATGGCGCGGTATAAGTCGCTATGCGGGAACATGGGGCAGAGCTGCAAGTTGACCTTGTCATCAGCCGGGGTTGCGCCATCGCCGGCCGTGGCCACATTGCGCAGCAAGCCGTCGGCCTTCAAACGCTCCAATTCCACTTGCATGGCGCGCACTTCGTCCTGCGTCCAAAAGTCGGGCGCGGCCAGCCAACCCTGGCTGCGGAATTGAGCGATCTCCTTATCGCTAAACATGGCTTTCCTCCCTGCGCGCTTATGCCTTTAGTCGGTCAAAATACTGTTTGCGGAACTTGGCCACTTTGGGCGCGATGATGAAGGCGCAATAGCCCTGGCGCGGATTGTTGACGAAGTAGTCCTGATGGTACGCCTCCGCCACCCAGAATGTGCCGGCGGGCGTGACTTCGGTGACGATCTTGTTCGGGTAGAGGCGCTCGGCATCCAACCGCGCGATGCTGTCTTCAGCGATGCGCCGCTGCTCCTCGCTGTGATACCAGATGCCCGAGCGGTACTGCGGGCCGATATCATTGCCCTGGCGATTCAGCGTGGTTGGATCGTGGATGGTGAAGAAGATATTCAAGATATCCTGAAAGCTGATGATGTCGCTATCGAAGGTGACGTTGACGACTTCGGCATGGCCGGTCCGCTTGCCGCAGACTTGCTCGTACGACGGGTTTTCGACATGCCCGCCCATATAGCCGGAGATGGCCGATTCGACGCCCTGCAACTGATTGTAGACGGCTTCCACGCACCAGAAGCAGCCGCCGCCCAAGGTTGTGATTTCTGGCTCATGCTGTCTATCCTTCGCTCGCTCTTGTCATAACTTAAGTCTGGGCGGGAAACCTTGCCGGATTGCAACGGCGGCGCAAGATCAACATTAGAAGGCGCCCTCGGCCTCGGACGCGGCGCGGGCCAGTTGAGCCCACTCGTCAATCGTCAAGGTTTCGGCGCGGCGCTGCGGGTCGATGCCTGCGCTCGTCAGCAGGCAAGTGGCGCTGGCCGCTTTGATGCGCAAACCCTTGGACAAGGCGTTCTTCAGCTGCTTGCGCTTCAGGCTGAAGCCGGCTTTGACCAGACGGAAGAAGGCCTCGGTCGAGGGCACGTCTACCGGCGGCCGCGGGTGCGGATTCAGGCGCAAGACCGCGCTGTGGATATTGGGCCGGGGCCAGAATACCGCCGGGCCGAATTTGCCGACGATGCGCGCGCTGCCGTAAAACTGCGTGGCGACCGAGAGCAGGTTCAGCGCGCCGGGCGCCCCGATGATGCGCTCGGCCACTTCGTATTGCATCGTCAGGATCATGCGCTGCGGCGGCGTCGCCGATTCGAGAAAGTGCCACAGAATGGCGCTGCTGATGTAGTAGGGCGCATTCGCCACCACCACGTAGTCTTGAGCGCCAACCAGGGCGCGAATGTCGGTTCTGAGGATATCAGCGAAGACGAGGTAGACGTTGGCCGCGTCTTCAAAGCGCTCCTCAAGCAGCGGTTGAAAGCGCTCGTCGATTTCGACGGCGAAGACTTGCGCGGCCTCCCGCGCCAGCAGTTCGGTCAGCGCGCCGGTGCCGGCTCCGACTTCGACCACGATGTCGCCGCCTGCAAGCTCGGCCGAGGCGACGATCTTCTCCAGCGCATTTGGATCGTGCATGAAGTTCTGCCCCAGGCTTTTCTTGGGCAGCAGGTCGTAGTTGTCAAGCAGCGCCTTGGGGCTGGCGGGCATCATGCACCTGTGGGGCAACGCATTTCGCGGCGAATTCAGTTGACCATAATGCCGTACATTTTAACAGGGTGAGCGCCGTGTCGAGCGCTGTCCTCTGCTAGAATCAAGCTAATTGGCTGAGTGTTGAAGCGTGAATTATGTCGCTATTTGAGCCGCAGTTTCTGCCTTTTCTGATCTTCACGTTGCGCGTGGTGAACAACGTCATCGGCACATTACGGGTGATTCTGGTATCGCGGGAACAGCGCGTTTGGGGCTTCGCCTTCGCCTCGCTGGAATCGCTGCTATTCGCCTACACCGCCGGGCATGTCATCACCGACCTCAACAACATCCCCAATTTGGCGGCCTATGTCTTTGGCTTCGCGGTCGGCGGCATCGTCGGCATGCAAGTGGAAAATCGCTTTGTCAAGTCGTATGAGAGCGTGACGGTTATCGCCTCTCGCGCAGTCTCTCACGAGATGGCGCTGGCGCTGCGGGAACAAGGGCACGGCGTCACCGAGATTATGGGGGAGGGCGCGCACGGCGAGGTCGAGGAATTGCACATCATCACGCATCGGCGGGACTTGCCCGAGGTCTTGCGCATCATCCACAGCATCAAAGATGATGTCTTCGTCACAGTGGAGCATTCGGAGTTCATCCGCGGCGGCTGGATCCGCGCGCATCGGCGTTGAGCGACGCTACTCCTCGGCCGGCGCCAGGTCGACGAAGTAGGTCGGGTATTCCAGCAGGCGGTGGACGGGGCATTTGCCGGCGATCTCGCGCAGGCGGGCGCGCTGCTTCTCGTCCAGCTCGCCCTGGAACACCAGCGCCTCGCGCACTTCATGCACGAAGAGGTCATCGCCTTCGTGCGCGGCATAATCGCGGCCGCGAAATCGCTCGTAATCCAGCGCCACCTCGACGCGCTGCAAATCCCAGCCTTTGCGCTGGGCATAGAGCTTGCAGGTGATCGCCATGCAGGAGCCGAGCGCGCCCAGCATCAGCTCGCCGGGCGTGGGCGCGGTATCGGTCCCGCCGGCGTCCAGCGGCTCATCGGCGTGGAATTGGTGCTGGCGGATGTTGATGGTCGTGCGGGTGCCCTCTTCGAGGGTAATGTTGACGGGCATTCTTGCATCCTTAGCTGATTTTGCGACAGCCGCGATGTCAGTTACGCAGGACGGCGAAGATTTTGCTTACGTCCAGTTCAAAGCCGGGCAATGCGCCTTCGCCGCTGAGCGTGCCGTCACTGCTCACGAATTCGATTTGCAACTGTGTGCCGTCGAGCAGGCGGCAGACTTCAACGCCGCGCCTGTCGGGCAGCACCAACCAGACGATGGACGTGCCGTTCAGCAGGTAGGTTTGCGCTTTGTGTCTCAGTTTGGTCAGCGAATCCGAGGGCGACTGGATCTCGACAGCTATGTCGGGCATTCGCGGCACGTAGCCTGCGGGAGGCGGATCGGGCACATTTTCAAAGCGTTGGAACCCGACATCGGGCAAGAGCAAGGTGTAGCGCGTGTCCGCAGGATGATAGCCGCACTCGACCGTCACTTCGCCAAGACCGCGCGCTTCGGCGTATTCGTCCAAGTAGCGCCCGATCTTGAGCGCCAGGCGGGCGTAAATTCTGCCAGGCATCTCTTCCTCATACAGTCGGCCATCAATGAGATAGAATTTGCGCTGCTCAAAGGCGGGATCGTGCTCCATCGCCCACAGATCATCAACCGTGTAGAGCTTTTCTTTCAAGACCATGGCGGTCTAACCCTCGGCTTCAGCTTCAAGCTCAGTATAGCGCAGTGAACGCAGGTTTGTCATTTGCGGGCGGCGTCTGCTCGCGCGGGCACCGGGCAATGGGGCGTACTAATCACGCAGGACGGCGAAGATTTTGCTTACGTCCAGTTCAAAGCCAGGCAATGCGCCCTCGCCGCTGAGCGTGCCGTCACTGCTCACGAATTCGATTTGCAACTGTGTGCCGTCAAGCAGGCGGCAGACTTCAACGCCGCGCCTTTCGGGCAGCACCAGCCAGACGATGGTCGTGCCGTTCAGCAGGTAGACTTCGGCTTTGCGGCGCGCGCCGGCCAGCGTCTCGCTGGGCGACACGATTTCAACGGCTATGTCGGGCATGACCTCCACCCACCGCTTTGGCTGGCGCTCTGGCATTCTGTCATAACGCGTGAATGCTACGTCGGGGCCGAGGAGCGTGAACTGATAGTCGGGCGGATGATGACCTGATTCCATCGTCACCTGTCCGATCGCGTGAGTCATGTTGAATAGTCTCAGATACACGGCTATTTCAGTAGCGAGCAGGCCATGCGTATTGCTTGGACGTGTCATCTTCAATATCTCTCCGTCGACCAACTCGATGAAGACATGCTCGTTCTCGGGGTCTTGCGACATCTCCCAGACATCATCAATCGTGTACAGTTGCTTTTCAAGGATCATGGGAATGCAAACTCCATCGCCAGAGATGGCAAGAGTATAACACAGTCGAGCCAGAAATCGCTGAGGTTATGGCGTGCCGGAGGGGCGCTCAGACGCTGTAGCCGCCGGGCGGGATGGCCAGCAAGTAGAGGATCGACAGCGACGCGATCAGCAGGGGCAGCAGCAGCACGACAGCCAGAACCGGCTTCTCATCGCGCAGGTGCATGTAGAACCAGATGACGAGCGCCGCTTTGATGATGGCGATGAAGAGCAGCAGCCCGGCTTTGATGGCTTGCAGGGCGACGGCCAGGTCGGGCAAGTCGTGGATGGCGTCCTTTAGGCCCTCGGCGCTGAGGACTTCGATGACGGTCAAGATGGCCAGGATGCCGAAGACGACGGTGTAGATGCCGCCCTCGACTGTGATCTCGCGGCCCAGCAGGCGCACGGTATTGCTGTGATGCTCTTCGTGGTGAGTCGCTTCTGCCATATCTCGCTTCGCCTTCTTCTGTGCTTAAGCCCCTCCCTCTTTATGGGGGAGGGGTTTGGGGTGGGGGCATTTGCCCGGCTCGGCGCTCCTAGACCAGGTAAATCAGAGTGAAAAGCATAATCCAGACGACATCGACGAAGTGCCAGTACAAGCCGAACATCTCGATGCCGATGGGGTTGTTGTCGTAGCGGCCCTGGGCGCCGCGCCGCATCACCTCCAGCGCCCAGATGACGCCGACGAAAACGTGCGCGCCGTGGAAGAAGGTGGGGGCGTAGAAGCGCATGCCCAGCGTGCTCCACTGCGAGGCCGAATCAAAGCCGAGCACGATGCCGAGGTGCGCCAGCTCGCTGTATTCGATGTATTGGCCGATCAGGAAGACGGTGCCGCCGAGCGCGGTGGCGCCGATCCAGCGCAACATGCCGGCGCGGTTGCCCCGCTGCATGGCGCGCAAGCCCATGACCATGAAGTAGCTGCTGGCCAGCAAGACGAAGGTATTGGCGGTGACCAGGCCCACGCCCAGCTGCTCGTGCGCTTGAGAGACGATGTCTTCTTCGTTGATGCGCAAGATAATGTAGCCGACGATCATGATGGAGAAGATGACGATCTCCGACGCCAGATAGAGCCAGACGCCCAGCTTAAGATTCTCGTTGGACTCTTCTTCGGTCAGGTGCCCGTGGTCATCGTGGGCGACCGCATGAAGCTGATTGGCTGTCAGTTCTGCCATGTGATGATTCCCAGTCTATTTTTGATAGCCGATGGCGCGGGGGATGGCGCGGATGACGCCAACGACGCCGCCGGCGATCTTGCCCGCCTCGCGAATGGGCTCGATTTGCGTGCGCTGCGCTTCGGTCGGCTCAGCCGCCTGCACCTCTTGCACGCCGCGGTTGGCCAGGTAGAAGAAGAGGGCGATGCCTCCGGCGGCCAGAGCCAGCGAAATGAACATAATGAAGACAAAGCCCAGCAGCACCGTGAATTGGCTTGTGCCTTCAATGGTTTGGTTCTCGAAGTTATCAGGCGGCAAGAGCAAGCCGA
This sequence comes from Phototrophicaceae bacterium, assembly GCA_965208195.1. Taxonomy (GTDB): domain Bacteria; phylum Chloroflexota; class Anaerolineae; order Aggregatilineales; family Phototrophicaceae; genus UBA6055. The sequence goes on from CBDBOC010000003.1 coordinate 699,193, forward strand.
GCAGGTCCTGTATCGGGATGACGAAATCGCCGAAGCCGTTGGCGAAGAAATCGGCATTGGGCTCGGTGGCCACTCTCAGGCCCAGGCCGTGCGGCAGCAGCGCCAGCGTGAAGAGCAAGATGGTCACCACCACAGCGATGGTCAAGACGTAGAAGAGCTGGCCGGCGTAAAAGGCGGTGACTTGCCACAGGCAGGACAGGGCCATCAGCAGGGCGCCCAGCGTGCCGGGCAAGCCGGCGAAGAGCATCAGGAAGATGCGCCAGGCCAGGAATCCGATGGCGAACCATAAAGCGAACCAAATGACATTCACGAGCCAGTTGATGAAGAAGACGCTGACCTCGAGGTAGGGGAAACGCCAGGGTTTGGGCGCGTCGTTGATGATGATCCAGGCGGCGTCCCAGAGCCATTTGCCGGCGCGGAAAACCCGGCCGCCCGTGCGCAAGCTGAAATCGGCTTCGGGCGCTTCGTCTTCGTGGTCATCGGCGTGGTCGCCGTGCTCGCTCATCTTGGGGTCGAAGGCGCCGACGCCCCACATGAAGGCGCCCATGGAGACGAAAGCGGCCAGCACCAAGCCGACTTGCGCGCCTTCGCTGGTATCGGCATTCATCCAGACCGGGTCCATATTCTGCAGGGCGCGCGTGACGTAGACGAAGGCGAGCGAGCCCACGAAGCCGATGAGCATCGCCGGTATCGCCCGTGACATTCCCGGTTTATCCATGAGCCAAATCTCCTCCACGCCGCTCGGCAAAATCCAACGCGCTCATCATCAGCGGATCCAGTACAGCACGACGTAAAACAGAATCCAGGCCACGCTGACGAAATACCACAGCTTGGCCGTGCCTTCGACGGCCCAGGAATCACGCGGGTCGCCACTGTACTGGCCGCGGCCGGCATTGCGCAAAACACCCAGCATGACGGCCATGATGGCCAAGGCATGCGCCAGGTGAAAGCCGGTCATCAAGCGCAGGGTGATGCCGTATTGCGTCGCCAGGGCCGCCGCCGACACGTTGACGAATTCGTAGGCGATCAGCGCTGCGAAGCCGATGGCCAGGGCCAGCGCCAGGCGCCAGCTCTGCGTGAAGCGGACGGGCTGCCCGGCGCGCAAGCCAAACCATCCGTGGCGCACCAGCCAGCAACTGAGCAGCAGCGCCAGCGTGGCGATAGACGGCAGCAGCGGGTCAAAGGGCGCGACGCCGGCCGGCGGCCAGGCGGCATAGCTGAAGCGCAGTTGCAAGTTCACCACGACCAGCGCCATAAAGGCCATGATCCAGCTGGCCTGGAAGATGGTCATGCCGAGGCGGTTGTTCTTCAAGCGCAGCTCCGCGCCCCGCGCGTCCAGTTTGGGCTTCTCTCTGATGCTAATGGTGCTGGTCATTTTTCCGGCTGCCATCTCTTTTCTGGCGACGATTGCGCTCAATGCCCGCCATCACGCGCGCCGTTGCTGAAAGCCTCGTCAACCGCGGCCAGATAGGCGGCCGAAGCCTCCGTGCCGTAGCCGTAAGGGTCTTCGTAGGGAATGGGATCGTCAGTGAAATTGGTCGGCGGCGGCGGCGATGTAGTGGCCCACTCCAGCGTCAGCGCCCGCCAGGGATTGGCGCCGGCGATTGGCCCGTGATTGTAAGCGCGGATCATGTTGTAAATCACGATGAAGGTTGAGAAACCGAGCACGAAAGCGGCCAGGCTGATGAGCTGATTCCAGGACTGAAATTCGGGCGAGTAGACGGCGACGCGGCGCGGCATGCCCAACATGCCGACGAAGTGCATGGGAAAGAAGGTGATGAAGAAGCCGAAATAGGTGAAGGCGAAATGGATCTTGCCCAGTCGCTCATTCAGCATGCGGCCGGTGATTTTGGGATACCAGTGATAGAGCGCGGCGTAGATGGCGAAGACGCTGCCGCCGAAGAGCACGAAGTGGAAGTGGCTGACGACGAAGTAGGTGTCGTGCACGTGAATATCGAAAGGCAGCGCGGCCAGCATGACGCCGGTGATGCCGCCGATGACGAACATCGACATGAAGCCCAGCGCGAAGAGCATGGCGCTGGTGAAGCGGATTTTGCCGCCCCAGATGGTGCCCAGCCAACTGAACATCTTGATGCCGGTGGGCACGGCGATGATCATGGTGGTGATCATGAAGGGGATGCGCAATTCCGGCTGCAAGCTGGTGAACATGTGATGCGCCCAGACGGTGAAGCCGACGAAGGCGATGCCCATGCTGGACAAGCCGACCATGCGATAGCCGAAGACGGGCTTGCGGCTGTGGACGGACAGCACCTCGGAGAGCACGCCCATGCCCGGCAGCACCATGATGTACACGGCCGGGTGGCTGTAGAACCAGAAGATATTCTGCCACAGCAGCACATCGCCGCCGCCGGCCGCGTCAAAGAAGGTGGTGCCGGCCACGCGATCCAGCAGCAGCAGGGTCAAGGCGCCGGCCAAGAAGGGCGTGGCCATGACGGCGATGATACTGGTGGCCAAGACGGCCCAGCAGAGCAGCGGCATGCGCCACAGCGTCATCTGCGGCGGGCGCATATTCAGAATGGTGACGATAAAGTTGATCGAGCCCATGATGGACGAGATGCCCAGCAAGTGCGCGCCCAGGGCCCAGAGCGTCTGCCCATCGCCGCTGAAGAGCGTCGACAACGGCGGGTAAGCCGTCCAGCCGGCTTCGGCCGGGCTGACGAAATAGCCCAGCAGCACCACGATGGCCGCCGGCGGGATCAGCCAAAAGGCGAAGGCGTTGAGCCAGGGGAAGGCCATGTCTTTGGCGCCCAGCTGCAGCGGCACGACGAAGTTGCCAAAAGCGGCCCACATGGGGATGATGAAGAGGAAGATCATGATGGTGCCGTGGATAGTGAAGAGGCTGTTATAAGCCGAGCCCGATACCATGACATCGAGGCCGGGCGTCCACAATTCCAGGCGAATCAGCATGGCCATGGCGCCGCCGACGATGAAGAAGAGGAAGGACGCCACGCCGTACTGCACCCCGATGATCTTGTGATCGACGCTCCAGCGCAGGTACTCGCTTAGCGCGGGACGGCGTACAGCGTCCGCTTCGTGACCTTCTGCTTGCCCCCCAAGGGGGACGGCGATTGTTGCCATGTTCGCGCCTTTACTCCTGAGTTTTACTCGGAATCGTCGCCGGCTTCAGTCGCGTCCGGCTCGGATTCTTCTGCATTGGCGTCAGCCGTTTCCAAATCTGGTCAAGCTCGGAATCAGCGGCGTCCGCCTCATCGTCCATGCCAAAGGTGATATCGACATCCAGGCCGAAGGCGGTCTTGATGGCCTCGGGGATGGCGGTCGTCTGATTCTCGGTGTCGCAATCGGTCTGCTCGCCTTGCGTGCACAGATAAGCCACGATCGAATACAACTGCTCGGGCGACATCACATTGCCGGCTTCCATGACATCGGGGCCGAAGGCGGCCATCTGCTCGGTATAGCCGGGCACGACGAAAGCCTGCGAATTCCAGACCGAGATGGCGATATATTCTTCGGCGGTTTGCCCGGCGACCCGCTCACCAGCGCGGTCAGCGATGCCGTTGAGCGAGGGACCGGTGCTGCTGGTCCATTCCAGGCTGTCCAGCGTGTGGCAACTGTTGCAGATGTAGCGCTGAATCTCGATTTCGCCGCGCAAGACCGGGTCAGCCGGCGGGTTCAAGATGGCGTGAATGGCCGGCTCATAGAAGTTCGCCAGAAATTGGCTCTCGTCTTCGTGCACCACGACCGTGCCGGTCATGCGGCCGTGGCCATCGCCGCAGAGCTCGGCGCAGACGATCGGGTAGCGCGCCGGGTACGCAACGCCATCGACGCGGACGGGCGTGAAGCGCAGCTCGGTGGGTCGGCCGCCCGTCGCCGGATTGCCGGGCAGCAAGTCTTGTTTGACGCGCATGGCCGGCACCCAATACGAGTGGATGACGTCTTGCGATTGCATGACGAGATCGACATTTTGGCCGATGTAGGTGTGCAGTTCGTCGCCGCTGTTGATGACGATGGGCTCGCCAGCGGGCGTGAAGCGCCCGGTCTCGTAAGTATGCGTCCAGGCGTAGCGCGCCCCAGTGATGTTGATGGCGACTTCTTCGCCGTCGATTAGATTGACGGCCGCTTTGGGCTCCGAATTCTGCGTCCAGACGTTGAAGCTGATGACGGCGAGGAAAACCACCACCAGCGCCGGGATGATCGTCCAGACGATTTCAAGCAGGGGATTGCCGTGATAGGTGGGGCCGTCGCTGCGGTCATCTTCGCGGGCGCGGAAGAAAAGCACCGAGATCAGCAGCATTCCCTGAATCAGGAAAAAGACCACGCCGCCGATAATGACCAGGATGTAGAAGAGCTCGTCGACGCTCTTGGACTCGGCCGAGGCTTGCGGCGGCAGCACAACCGGCACGAAAGAAGTGAACCAGTTGATGCCGATGACGCTCACAAGCAGGAAAACGGCGGCGACAACGACCGCGGCCGGGCTGATCGACGGGACATTTCTACGGTTATTTTCCATGTCGGTCTACCACCTGAAAGTCGCGAGCTTCGAATCCAAAATGCGGGGCCAGATCCGTCCGCCTCAGTTGACCCGTGCGCCTGCTTCAAGGCCGGCATATTTGCGCTTGTACAATTTGTCACAATTCTAGCGAAGGGCGGGCGGGATTTCAAGTTGAGAACCTGGCCATTCGTCGGCGCGCCTCAGCGTGAGCGCGCGGGGGCAGGCGCTTGAGCCAAGGGCGCCCCTTGCGCTATTATGGGGGGGACGCTGCAAACCGGCGTCATTCAGTTGGCAACCGCGGGATCACAGACCAATGCTGGACGAAAAAGCGAAAACCGGCCTGGCTTCGCGCAGCGGGCGGCTGATAAACATCGCGCTGCTGCTGCTGGTGGCGGGCTTGGGCATGGTGGCGTTTTTCTCATTATTGGAGCTGCTGCTGACGGCGGCGGCCCACATCATCGTCGCGACGAATGATAGCGCGACCCGCAGTCGCTACGCCTTGGTGACAGTGCGCAACCTGTGGCTGCTGATCGGCGGCGCCGGGCTGGTGGCCTTCGTGATCTTTTGCCTTGACTACAGCTTCAAACATTGGCGGGAAGCGCGCATGACTCGTCTGTTCACGCGCATTTTGGCCGTCGAAGTTGTGATCATCGGCTTGCAGATTCTCGTCGCCGGCTGATTCAGGCTGGGCGGAAGCAAGCGCAAGCAGATATGCAGCTCTTGAAACTTCGACGGTTGTAGGGGCGTTTCTGTGCATCGGCCGTAAATTGCACTGTCGGCTTGGAATATCTATGCGCGCTCTGTAGTTTGCTTTTCTGGCATGATTTACTCGCACGAGCTGAGATAAGCCGTAGGGGCGATACTGTGTGTCGCCCGAAGCTGCACGCTCACAATAGTCGGCGAGTTACCGTCAGGCACATCCGTCTTGGATACGCTCGGCCGTCGTTCGGGCGATAATCTATCTCTACTGTGCTATACTTTGGCAAGAGGGCATTCGACAGCGAGGGATTCGGCGGTAGCAAGGCCGTGAGGCGATGCTCTCGGCGCCAACATTCAGAGGAAGATGCAATGTCGCAATCGACGCAGAATGACGGTGAATCGCGCAGGCAACCAAGAGCGTCCGGCGACGAGCAAAGAGCTATTGGTTACCTGGAAGGCCGACTTGAAGGTCTGGCCACCAAGGAATATGTTGCAGAGAAAATCGACGAGCAGACTCGCTTGCTGACCGATGAGATAAAAGGCATAAGACGTACACAGACCAGAGCAATTGGCGTCGCGGTCGGGATTGGTTTCATTTTGTCACTGGTTATAGGCGCTGGAAACCTGGCCGTGAATCTCGGATGGTTACAGCCTCTAGCTGCGTGAGTCCAAGAAGCGCGGACGATTCACAGAATCGCCCTTACCTGCCAAAGTAATAGTACTCCAGAATCTCGCGCGTCAAGGGCGCCGCCACAGTCGAGCCCTCTCCGGCATTTTCCACCAGCGTGACAATCGCGATCTGCGGTTCTTTGGCCGGCGCATAGGCGATGAACCAGCTGTGCGGCGGCTTGTCGTCACCAGGGACCTGGGCCGTGCCCGTCTTGCCACAGACGCCGACCTCGTGCAGCGGCGAGCCGTAAAAGGCGCGGGACGCGGTGCCGGCGTAGCTGTCGACGGCATCGCACATGCCGCGCTGGATGATGGCGAGGTGGGCCGGGTCCAGCCCGGTGTCGAGCATGACATCGCGCCCGGCCAGCGGGCTGCGCTGATCGAGGATGCCCCGCTCCCGCACCAGGTGGGGCCGCAGCAAGTAACCACCATTGGCGATGGCGACGTAAAGGCGCAGCATCTGCAGCGGCGTCACCTGCAGCTCGCCCTGGCCGATGGACAAGTTGACGGCGTGCGAATACGACCAGGGCAAGCCGGAGAAATAGCTGATGTTGTCGGGCGTCGGGATGACGCCGGCAAATTCGGGGATGACCTTGATGCCGGTCGCAGCGCCCAAGCCCAGGTGCAGCGCATACGACGGCAGCAGCCAGGGATCGGCCGCGTTGAGGCGGAAGCCCACTTCATAGAAGAAGGGATTGCAGCTATAGGTGATCGCGCTGCCGGCTGTCACACTGCCGTGCCCGCTGCGCAGCCAGTCGTAGCGCACGTCCGTGCCATAGCGCCAGCTGCCGACGCAGTTGTAGCGCGTGCTTTCATCGTAGACGCCGCTATCCAGCGCGGCGATGGCGCTGAGCCCCTTCATCACCGAGCCGGTGGCGTAGACGCCTTGCGTCGCGCGATTGAGCTGGGGCAAGCGCTCGTCGGCGAACAGGGCGTCCTGCTGCTCCAGCGCCGCCGCCCGCCCGCCTGCGGGAAAGGGATTAAACATGTTGCTGTCGTAGCCGGGATAGCTGACCAGCGCCAGCACCTCGCCATTGTTGACGTCCATGATGACGATGGCGGCGCCCTTGGAGTCTTCCGCCAGTTTTTCGTCGGCGTATAGATCGTGCACCAGGCCGACGATGGCCGCTTGCAAGTCGGCATCTATGGTCAGCCAGATGCTCTCGGGCAAGCGCGTATTAATCTCGCCCAATACGCGCAGACGCCGGCCATCGGCGCTGATGAGCGAGAGGCGGCCGCCCGGTCTGCCGGCCAGGGTCGCGTTCATGCTGGCTTCGACGCCGGCTTTGCCGATGATAGTCTCGGCATTGAAGCCGATGGCTTCCAGCGCCGGGATTTGCTCGGCATCGGGGTAGCCGACGTGGCCGATGACATGCGGCAGCAGGGCCCCTTGGGCATAGCGGCGGGCGGGCTGCTGGCGGAAATCGGCGCCGCAGATTGCCTTGAGGCGGTCGTTCAATTCAATGAAGGCGCCCGGCTCCATAATGCCGGCATCAACGATCCAGTCGGCGCCCGAATATACTTCAAAGTGGTCGATGACCGCGCGCTTTGGCCGGCCGAGCGCCTGCGCCAGCAAGGTGTAACAATCGTCCCGCTGCGGGATGCGCGTATTATCCACCAAGACGCGCACCATGCGCCCGGTTTGGTCGGCCAGGGCGACGCCGCTGCGGTCGTAAATGTTGGCGCGCCCCGGCGTCTGCGCCTCGAAATACAGAATCGCGCCTTCGCCCATCTCAGCGAAGATATCAGCCGGCGACCAGGCGATGCGCCAGCCGCCCACGGTCGGGTCAATAACCAGATGCAGCAGTCGTTTGTCGTCGCTGATGACGCCCAGCGCGCGCGTCGCCCAGCGCGCGCGAATAGAAGATGACCGCGTATTGCGCAGTTACGACGCGGCCATCGGCGGTCACGTTTTGCAGCGTGAAATCGAGGCGCTCGAGGCTCAGCTTGTCGTGGGCGCGCTGGTATTGCGCCCGGAAGGCGTCGAATGGCGTGAGCTCGCGGTTGCGGAAAGTGAGCAGGCGGTACATGGTTTCGAAGTCGCCCAGCGCCCAGGCATTGAGGAAGTCGCGCGCGATGTAGCCCGCTGCCTCGAGGTCGGTTTCGCTCGCGATTTCAATTGCGGGGCCGGTCAAGGGCGCGGCCGATTGCTCGGCGGTCGCTTGGCAGCCGCTGATCAGCAGCAAGACGATGAAGAGGCAGGCGAAGTGAAAAAGGCGCACGGCGTCTCGGCGGCGAATGCAGGCGGTTGAGACTTCATTATATTGGAATCGCAAAAACGGGTCGCCGGCGCGGGGGCGGAATCGGCTGCGGGCGCTAGGGCCATACGCCGATACGAACTGTCACCCGGCGCGGGTCGCCATCGCCGATGTATTCGGCCAGGTTCATGTTGTCTTGCCCTTCGAAGCGCTGGGACAGGTCAAAGCGATCGGGATTGGCCCAGACTTCAAAGGTGAAGCCGTAGCGCAGCGCGCTGAAGTAGCCGAGCCGAGACAACATCAGTTCAACGGTACAGTCGCCGCCGGCGATGGGGCAGCCCACCAGGTCGTCGGGCGGGCCGTACAAAATGCGCGCTGCCGAGACCCGTGCGCCGCTTGTGACATTGGCAAAGGTGAATTCCGCGGCCACATCGTGCGTCTGCCAGCGCTGCAGGCCAGGGTGGAAGACTTCAAGGACGGTATGCTGGTTCAGCCAGCCCGGCAGGGACTGATAGAGGAAGACCAAGCGGCTTTCGATGCCCAATTCCCGCAGCAGGGTCAGCATGGCGGTGGCGCGGCCATCGCAGAGCAGTTGCGGCCGCTGCTCAGTCGCGCCCTGCGCGTAGTTGAACATAAGCTCGAGCGCGTCGCTGTAATCCGGCGCGTAGGACAGTTGCTCTTCCAGCAGGCTGTGCTCGGCGACGAAGCGATGCACGCTGTCGATTAGTGCGGTCGCGTCCAGGCCCTGGTCATGAAAGTGGCGGGCCGCTGCCGACATCTCACTGTAGGCGGTCGCGGCGATGGGCAGGCGACGCAAACGCTGCAAGGTGCGCGGCGCGCTCCAGTCGCTGCCCATGCCCGCGTAGGCGCCGTCCGCATCGACATTGACGACCGCCACCTGCCAATGGAATGCGCCGAAGTCGATGCTGAAGCTGTCGATGGTTTGCTTGACCGATAGTTCGTCCTCTTGCGTCCAGACTTCCTGATGCGGCCGGTCTTCCGCCCAGAGCCGCAAGGCGTAGAACTGGTTTGCTTCCAGGCCGGCTTCCCACGACCATCCCAACGCGATATCAGAGTCGACGAAAACGCTCTGGTGCGCCGGCGCTATGGCCTCGGGCGCGCTCTGGGCGATCGCAGCCGGCCGCTCAAGATCGGCGTGAGCTGGCTCCCGAGATTGCAGCGCCAAACCCAGCAAGTAGCCGGCGCCGCCGATCAGCGCCGTGAAGACAAGGCCCAGCACGGCAACTCGCGCCAGCATCAGCATTCAACTCCGCATTCGTCTGCTTTCTTCCGCCAGCGATACCAACTGGCCGGCGAGCCGCCGGTGGTCGCGTTCTCGCCGCGCTGCTCCCAGCGCAACTCAAGCGCGGGCGCGAAGAGCCGCTCGACTTGCTTGCTCGTCCAGCCCACGCTCGAATCGGGCCGCGGCTGGCTGGCGTAGAGCATGAAGACGCCGCCCGGCTTCAAGCGCTTGATGATGCCGCGGGCGTAGTCATCGTTGCGCGCCTTGTCGGTGGCGTGGCCGCAGCCGATGTCGATGATAAGATCGTAGCCGCTACGCAGCGCCGTCAGCTCGCCGAGCCGCGTGACATCAGCGCAGAAGAGTTGATACGCAGCGGGCGGAAACTCAGCCAGCTTGGCGCCCGCCAGCTCGACGGCGCGCGGCACGAAGTCGATGCCATCAGCCCGCCAGCCTTGAAGCAGCAAGTCGCGCAAAACCGTGCCCGTGCCGCAGCCGAGGTCGAGCGCCCGGCCCGGCGGCGCCTCAGCCAGGACGTCGAAGATCTCCGGCGGGGTGATGCCGCTGTCCCAGGGGATGTCGCCGCTGGCGTAGCGCTCGCTGAATAGGGCGTGTCGGTCGTCTGTCATGGCATTGGCCTCAGGAGCCCCCATCCCCGGAAACCTCCCCAAAAATGAGCGAGGAGGAGATTGTACTGCACTTGTGTCCCTCCATCTTTATGGGGGAGGGATTCAGGGTGGGGGCACTCACGTTATCGGCGCCATGTGGATGACGGTGACGCCAGCGCCACCTTCGTTCTGCTGGCCCTGCGTCACCTTGCTGACGAGCAAGTGGTCGCTGAGGTAGGCGCGCACAGCTTGGCGCAGGCGGCCCGTGCCCTTGCCGTGGATGATCCTGCCGAAGGGCAAGCCGGCATTGTAAGCGGCGTTGATATAACGATCGAGGACTTCCAGCGCATCGTCCACGCGTTGGCCGCGGATATCGAGCTCCATGCCCGGCGATTCGGCGCGGGGCGGCGGCGGATCGGCCGGCTGGTATTGGCGCACGTGACCGCGCTCGGCGGCGCGCAATTCGCTGCGGGTTCGCTTGCGCATATCGCCATACTTGGCCCGCACGCGCAAGGCGCCGACTTGCACCTGCGCTGCTTTCGCGTCCAGCTCGGCGATGACGCCCTCGGCATTCAACGTATCCAGGAAGACCGTATCGCCCACCCGCGGCAGCCAGTCGATGTCTTCGAGGCTCTCGACTTCATCGGCGTCATCCAGGGGCGCTTGCGTCCAACTCGTCATTTTGTCGGCGGCCGCTTTGAGCGCGTTGAGCGTTTCAGCGGGCATGCCGGCGGCGCGCAGCTCGCCCCGCATCTTGCGCAGCTCCTTGTTGAAATCGGCCAGGTCGTCCTCAGCGTGGCGGCGGGCGGCGCGGATCACATCGCGGCGTTCGTCTTCAATGTTGTCCAGCCGGGCTTGCAATGCGTCGCGCTGTGCGGTCAGGTCGGCGCGCAGATACCTGACCTCGTCGTGCTGCAGGCGCGTTTCGGCGCGGGTCCGCTGAATCTCGTCCAGCAGGTCATCCGCTTGCAGGTCCGCCGTCGCCACCATGCCGCGGGCATCGCTGATGATATCTGCCTGCAAGCCCAGCCGCTCGGCGATGGCCAGCGCATTCGACCGGCCCGGCAAGCCGACGATCAGCCGGTAGGTCGGCTGCAGCGTCTCCAGGTCAAATTCGACGCTGGCGTTGCGCACGCCGGGCGTCTCCACACCATAGACTTTCAACTCCGGATGGTGCGTGGTGACCAGGGTGGTGACGCCGCGACTCTTGAAGCAATTGAGCAGGGCGCGCGCCAAAGCAGAGCCTTCGGCCGGGTCGGTGCCGGCGCCCACTTCGTCCAGAATGACCAGCGAGCGCTGATCGGCGCGTTCAAGAATGTCGATGATATTGGTCATGTGCGAAGAAAAGGTGGACAGCGACTGCTCGATGCTCTGCTCGTCGCCGATATCTGCGAAAATTCCGCGGAAGACCGACAACTCCGCCTCGTCCGCCGGCAAGTGCAAGCCGCACTGCGCCATCAGGATCATCAAGCCGACGGTCTTGAGCGCCACGGTCTTGCCGCCGGTATTGGGCCCGGTCACCACCAGCACCCAGCTGCCGTCATCAAAACTGAGGTCAAGCGGCACGACCTTGCCCTGCAGCAGGGGATGGCGCGCGCCTGAGAGCTGAATGGTCGTACCCGGATGCCCCTCAGCGTAAGGCGCCGGCGGCAGCGCGCTCAGCTTGGGCTGCACCGCGTTGTGCTCCATGGCGTAACGCGCCTTGGCGAATGTGAGATCGAGATAACCCAGCAGCTGCACGGTGCGCACGATGCGCTCGCTTTCGGCGGCGATCTCCTCGGTCAAATCAGCCAGGATGCGGCGGATTTCTTTCTCTTCGTCGACCTGCAGTTCGCGCCATTTATTGTTGAGCTCGACCGTCTCCAGCGGCTCAATGAAGATGGTCGCGCCGGACGCCGACGAATCGTGCATGATGCCTTTGATCTTGCCCTTGTGCTCAGCTTTGAGCGGGATGACATAGCGGCCGTGGCGCATGGTGACGATGGTTTCTTGCAGTTTGTCCTGGTTAGCTTTGTTGCTGACGATGCGGTGGAGCTTGTTCTGCAGGCGCTCAAAGGCGATTTTGAGGTCGCGGCGGATGATGGCGAGGCGGGCGCTGGCGGTGTCTTTGATTTCGCCGTTGTCATCGACCGTCTTGGCGATGGCGTTCTGTAAGGCGCTGCATTCTTCGATTTCGCTCGCCAACTCAGCCAGCAGTGGAAACGAGGCGTGCATCCGCCCCAGGCTGCGCTTTAGCGTCGTGCCCCGCCGCAGCGTATAGCGGATGTCGAGCAGCGTGCTCGGCTCGACGATGACGCCGCGCTGGGCCTTGATGACGGGCTCGCGCACATCACGCGCCCCGCGCACGCTCAGGTTGGCGCGCTCTTCCAGCAGGGCGACCGCTTCAGCCGTCTCCCGCTGCCACAGCTGCGCCTCTTCCAGCTCGGTCGATGGGGTGAGCTCCAGCGCGAATTCTTCGCCGGCGCCAAATGTGGTGTAACCTGCCAGCTCGCGCAGGATCTTGTGCAATTCGAGGGTGACGATGGCTTTTTCGCTGATCATGTCTCTGCTCGCCCATTGCCCTTAGGCGCGGCGTCAAATGCGCCTGCCATTGTAGGGGAAGGGCTTCCGCCGCTCAAGTGGTGATGCCCAGCCGACGCAACCCATCAACCAGGCCGATGAGCACTTGCGTCTCGGCATAGCGGGGCCTGACGCCGTAGTGCATGTCCGTCGGGAAGTCGGGGTCGCGCGGTGGGGAGGGGTGGGCGATGACCTCGACCGTGCCGCTCAGCCGGGCCAGGCGGGCGCAATACTCATCCAGCGGCAACGACATGCAGGCCTGGATGGCGCTGACGTAATCGGGCAGCCTGAAGCTGACATCCGGCGGCGGGCGCTGCGGCCTCAGCAGAAAATTGTGCGGCGATACATTGGCGCGGAAATCGTGGCTGCGCACCCATTCGACTTGGTATTGCTCGGCCAACTCGTGCACGATCCGCCGCAGCAGCGGGATCGAATGAAAATGGTGATGCGTCGAAATATGCCGCGGGCGCAGGCCGGCATCATCGAAGCGGCGCAACTGGGCGTCGAGCTCGTTGCGGATCCAGTCAACCGCCGGCGCGCGAAAGAAATGCGAGCGCAGGTATAGGCTGAGGTTGTTGCGGAAGCTGAAGTCTTCGTTCAACAAGTGGGGATGATGCCGGCCCGGCTCGGTCACCGGATGGCCATCGGTCAGCGACAGGTGGATGCCGATGTCAAGCTCAGGGCAGGCGCGGAATAGGCAAGCGCGTGCTCATGCGCCGGAAAGTTGGTCATCACGCTGGCGGCGCTGATGACGCCCTGCTGATGCAGATCGTAGACCGTCTGGTTGATGCCTTCGGTCAGGCCGCAGTCATCGGCGGTGAAGATCAGCTCCGGCATGTTGCTCAGGGCCGGTTTTCTGCGCAGCGGGCCGCGAAGGCGTCGAGGACCTGCGCTTGCCCCGGCGTCAGGTGGACGAAGGGGCGGGCGGCTTTGATGCGCGCTATCGCTTCCGTCGGCGTCGCGCCCCCGGCGATCAGGCAAGCCGCCAGCATCGTGGGCGCGCGCCCCACACCGACGGCGCAATGAATGTAGACGACCCCGCCGCGTTCAATTTCGCCCCGCACGAAGTCGACGCCGCGCTGCAAATCAGCCAGCGACGGCGGCGTATTGTCGATGGTGGGCAGGTGCAAGTGCCGTTCTCCGCCGATGCCGCGCGCCACATCGCTGAAACGCGCCTCGCGCATATTGACGATGGCGCTGATGCCGCAAGCGCGCAGCCGGGCGTAACCGCGCGGATAATGCTGCCCGCCGAGCAGTAGTTGCGGCGTCACCACGCTCAGCCTGAAGAGGGGCGCGCCCGTCGCTCGCCGATAAGCTTGGTCGATCAAACGCAGCGCGATGGCCAGCGGGCCGGTCTCCAGCAAGCTGCGCAGACGCGCCACGGGCGGCGTTGGCTTGATTTCGGCATGCATGGTGGCATTGTAGCACAGCCGGCACAGCAGCGGATTCGGCGCTTCTCGTGGGCGAATCGCTGGCGCTTTTGATCCCTAACCACGTAGACACATGAAGACACTCGCCCGGCCATCCCGCCGCCCACGCAGTATATCTTGCGCCCCGCAATGCAAATCTCCCCCTCTCTTTCGTATTCTGTAGGGGCGAGCCACCGGCTCGCCCGTACGCACGTTGGGACTTGGTCCGGAACGTAAACAGGGGCGTTTCGTGAAACGCTCGCGCCACTGCGGGACGGGCGTCGCGGCGTGACGCCCCTACAATTTCTCGTCAAGGTATTCTGCCCGGGCGGTGGCTGGCCGCTATCGAAAGGGCGGCGTCTTTGTGTTACCTTAGGGGCACTTGGCATCCCCAGCGGAGGAAGCTCTATGACCCTGATGGCGCGCTTGGCGGAATTGGCCCAGCCGGTGACGCAGCACCCCAGAATCTTGCGCATTCGCCGCAATCACGGCTTGGAGCACGCCACCATCCACGTCTTGAACGGGCGCGGCTATCGGCTGTCCGGGCGCAGCAGCGCGGCCGGCTTCATCCTGCTGGGCGATGTGCCGACCGAGCAAGTCGAAAGCGCCGTCGTCGAAGCGCTGGCGCGCATGAAAGCCGGCGAGCGCAAGCTGGCGATTCATCCCAACTGCGGCACCAATCTGGTGACCACCGGCTTCCTGGCCACTGCGGCCGCCTTCATCGGTTTCGCCGGGCGCGGCCTGCGGCGCGGCTGGCAGCGCTTCCCCAGCATGATGATCGTGATGATGGCGGTCGTCTTGCTGTCGATGCCGCTGGGGTTGAGCTTGCAGCGCCACTTCACCACCGCAGGCGACCCGGGCGAGCTGGAGCTGGTCAGCGTGGAGCGCGACCAGATGCGCCTGCCCTTCAATCATGGGCGAATCACCCTGCATCGCGTCGTGACGCGGCCCGGCCAATAGCGCCATGAGCGGCACACCGACATTCTACATCTTCCACGGCGATGACAGCATCAGCTTGCGCGGCCAGCTGGCGAAAATGCGGGCCGCGCTGGGCGAAGATGGCGATCTCAATTGCGCCGAATTTGAGGGCGCGTCGGCGCCATTGCCGGAGGTGCTGGCCGCGGCCAAGTCGCTGCCATTCCTGGCCGAAAAGCGGCTGGTCATCGTCAAGGGGCTGATCAGCCACATCACGCGTCGTGGCGCCGGTCAAGCTGGCCGGGCCGCCGCTGATCGGCTGATCGACGAATTGCCGCGCCTGCCCGATTACGCCCGCCTGGTGCTGGTGGAAGCGGGCTCGCTGTCGGAGAAGAACCGCGTGCTGACGGCAGCGCGCTCGCTGCAAAATGGCTACGTGGCCCAATTCCGTCAGCCGCAGAATTTGACGCGCTGGTTGATGGCGCGCGCCCGCGACGAGTACGACGCCGAAATCACGCCAGAGGCCGCGGGCGCCATCGCCTCTGTCGTCGATGATGACCTGCTCCTGGCCGATAACGAACTGCATAAACTGGTCACCTACGTCGACAGCGAGCGCGCTATCACCGAAGATGATGTCGCAGCCTTGACACCCTACCTGCCTCAAGCCAATATTTTTGAACTGGTGGATGCGCTGGCGGTCGGCGATGGAGCGCGCGCCCTGGAGCTGATTCAGCGCGCCACGCACGATGACCCGCGCGACCCCGGCTTTCGCCTCTTCGGGATGATCGCGCGCCAATTCCGCCTGCTGCTGATGACGCGCGATCACTTGGACCGCGGCGGCGGCGCCGGGCCCGATGCCATCGCCCAGGCGGTCGGCATCAGCCGCTTCCCGGCGCGCAAGCTGGCCGTGCAGGCGCGGCGCTTCCAGCGGGCGCAATTAGATGCCATACTTAAACGCTTGCAACGCTACGATCAAGATATGAAAACCGGGCGGATCAACCCGCGGCTGGCGCTGGATGTATTGGTCGCCAGCCTGTCACGCGAATAATTCAGTGCACGGCGGAGTCAGGCAAGGAGGCCACGATGACGCATGAGGACGTAATCAACCTGGAAGAGGCGGCCGCAAACATCGATGGCGGGGCGCCCGCGGTAGACGCCAACGAGCTGGTGGCCAATCTGCTGGGCTGGCGCGAAGAGCTGATGGATACCCTGGAGCAACTGCCGACCGGGGCCTTCCAGGGGCTGATTCTGCGCTTGCTGGATAAGGACGGCGTCAGCGATATCGACGTCGGCCACGCCAACGACACCGTCGAAGGCATGGGCATCTTCGGCGGCGGCGGCTTTCTGTCGTTCCGCGTATCCTTCCGCGCCATCCGTGGCGGCGGGCGCATCAGCTCGGCCGAGGTGGACGACTTCCGGCGCGGCGTCATGCTGGGCCGGGCGGACAAGGGCTTGCTGATCACCACCGGCAAATTCACCCAAGAGGCGGAGCTGAAAGCCGGCAGCGAGCGGACGCCCGAAATCCGGCTCATCGACGGCGCCGAGCTGATCGAGAAGCTGAAGGAGTTGGGCTTGGGCGTGCGCACCGAGCAGGTGCTCGTCGAGCGGGTGATCATCGACGCGGACTGGTTTGGGGGAGTGTAGAGCGGAGTCCATCAGTTCGACAGAATCGCCATGCACGTCTACAATACTGTTCAGAGCAGATAAACAGATGCTGAATCATGTGAAGGCTTACGACTATGCGGAAACGAACCGTTATACAGTTGACCAATGCGGACTTGGAGGCAATTGGTGCTGACTTAACCAAGTGGCATATCGGCACAGCGATAGCGCTTGCCGCTTTGATGATCTATCTGGTTCAGTGAAATGCAGGCGCGGCTAGGAATGTAATGCAGACAAACGATGCGGTTTCTTTGCCTGGGCAGAAGGAGTTTCACATTCCGACATTGCGCGCGTTAAAGAATCTAGGAGGCTCCGGCAAGATTCGCGAGATAACTGATGAAGTTGCCAAGCTGATGAATCTTGACTCCAAGCAACTCGTTGTTCCCCACAAGCAAGATCATTTTCAGTATGTGAATCGGACAAAGTGGTCAATTCATCGGCTTTTTAAGATTGGGATGCTCGATAAGCCGCGTCGAGGCTTTTACACCCTTACCGAAAAGGGCAAAGCAAGTATCAATGTAAGTCCGGAGTATATTGAACAAGAGTTTTCAAAACACAAGCGGCAGCCGGCAAAGGAGTCTATGGTATCAGATACAGAGAAAAGCAGCTTGTTTGATCTTTCCGGACAACAACACACATCCTTTCCTTACAACCTAGAACTTCGAGGACAGTCGCCCGCAACTAATTCCATGCAAACCGATGGTGAAGATACGTCGATAAAGAATTCCGGGTCTGAATCAAGTCCAATCCTATTGCTTGATGATCTAGTCGACAGCCATGTGAACTGGCGCGAGCAATTGCTCGACTCTCTGCGTCAACTGCCGCCGGTGCGCTTTGAGAGCTTTGTGGGAAATGTGCTTCAGAAATCTGGACTCAGCCACGTGGAGTTTTTTCGCAGCGACGCCGTGGTCTGTGAAGGCATCGCCATAATGGGTGGTGGGCTGCTGTCGCAAAAGCGCGTGCGATTTCGATGTTGGCGCGACCGGTCTCAGCGTGTAGTAGATGATGTCACGGACTTCCGACGGGAAGTCAGTACGTCTCGCGCTGCGCACGGCATGCTTATCGCTCTGGGCGGATTCACGAACGTGGCGGTATCCGAAGCAAATCGCCAGAGCACTCCTTTTCTAGACCTGATCGACGGCGAATCATTTGCTTCTACTCTGAAAGACCTCGGATTAGGCGCCAAGAGTGAGGTTTTGCAAGTCGAGCGAACCATCGTCGATTTCGATTTCTTCGCCAACATCTAACCCTCACTTCAACCGCCACGCCAGCCCCGCCACCAGCATATCCCGTTACCGATTCCCCAGCCGCCCGGCATCAGCTAGACTCGGGCGCGCTGACGGCCGATGGAGGCGCTTTATGCCGGAAGTGGTAGCGCTGCTGCGCGGTATCAACGTCGGCGGCCGCAACAAGATTAAAATGGCCGAGCTGCGCGAGCTGTGCGAGGCGCTTGATTTACGGCGCGCGCGCACTGCCCTGCAGAGCGGCAACCTGGTCTTTGAAACCGGGGAGACCGACCTGGCGGCGCTGAGACTGCGGCTGGAAGCGGGCATCGACGAGCGTTTCGGCGTCGACGTCAGCGTCATTGTGCGGACGGAAGCGCAATTCAGAGCGGCGTTGCGGCGGCATGCTTTCACCGCTGATCAACTGGCGGACGCAGGCAAAGCCGCTATCGTCTTCATGTCGCAGGCGCCGGACGAGTCAGCCGAGTCTGCATTGGCCGCAGCCAACCCCGGGCGCGAAATCATCACACCAGACGGCGAACGGCTTTACATCTTCTACAGCGATGGCATGGCGCGCTCCAAGCTGACCAACACCCGAATCGAGCGCGCGCTAGGCGTCACCTGCACGGCGCGCAACTGGAATACCTGTCAGCGGATATTGAGGCTGCTCGAAAGCTGAGGCGGCTAGGGCAGCTGGTCGACGTAGCGCTGCGCATTGATTCGCAATTGATCCCAATCGCGATCGGCCACAGCTTCGTTGTTGATCAAGGACGAACCGACGCCCAGGGCGAAGGCGCCGTTAGCCAGAAACTCGCGCATATTCTCGGCCGTCACGCCGCCGGTGGGCATCAGGCGCAGGTGCGGCAGCGGCGCCAGCACATCCTTGATGTAGCGCCGCCCCAGGTGATTGGCGGGGAAGACTTTGACAACGCTGGCGCCCCAAGCCCAGGCTTGCTGAATCTCGGTCGGCGTGAAGGCGCCGGGCATAGCCGGCAGTCCATGCGCCTGGCAGGCGTCGATGACTTCCCGCGACGTCACTGGCGAGACGACGAACTGAGCGCCCGCCCGCGCCACGTCAGCCACTTGCGCGCCGCTGATGACGGAGCCGGCGCCGATGGCGATGCCCTCGCTGGCCTGCCCGCGGATCTCGCCGATGACGCGCGTCGCCTCCGGATTGGTCAGCGTGAATTCGATGGCGCGGATGCCGCCGTCGATTAGCGCTCGCGTTAAGTCGCCGGCGATCGAGAGGTCATCCAGGCGGACGATGGCGACGATTCTGTTTGCGGCGATGATGTCCAGCGCGGGCATAAACTCAGACTTGCCGTTGCGGCGCCGGCCCGACATAGCGGGTGCGCGGTTGGATGGCTTGCTCCGAACCGTATTGCGAGATGGCATGGCCGATCCACCCAATGGTGCGCCCCAGTGCAAATATGGCCAGCGCGCTGCCGGGCGGCAACTGGAAGTGCCGGCGAAAGATCGCCAGCGCGAACTCCATCTTGGGCTGCTCGCCACGCATCTGGAGGACCGTGTCTTGCAGCGAGCGACCCAAAGCTATGGCCGGTGAATCAGGGTATCGGCCATAGAGCGCGCCCAAGACGAGCTTGGCCCGCGGGTCGCCCTCCGGGTAGAGCGGATTGTGAAAGCCCGGCACCGGGCGGGTCTCGCTGCGGCGCATGCGGGCGCTGATGACGCTGGCGGCGTTTGCTGACGCGCTAACTTCATCAAGGAAGGCTTCGACCGCTTCGGTATAGCCGCCTTGCTGCGGCCCGGCGAGCGCGGTGATGCCCGCGTTGATAACGGCGTAAGGCGTCGCGCCCAGGGCTGCCACCACCCGCACGGCGAATGTCGCCAGCTTGACCTCATGATCGGCGCAGATGATCAGCACCTTGTTGAACAGGTCGACGCTGCTTTCGTCATGCGGTTGCCAGCCGCGCTGCAGCATCTCGGCCAGGCTGATATCTTCGGGCACATCCCCGGCCGCCAGCGATGTCAACAGGCGCAAGATACGCGCGCCCCGTCGGGCGATAGACTCGCTGCGCATATCGAAGGCTATCGGGTCGTCCGCCATCGCCATCGGCAAAATCATCTGGAAGGTCGGCACTGAGAGCAAGTCGCTGCGGTCGACGCCGAGGTCGAGCAAAGTCTTGCGATATCGGGCCACCGACGGGTGCCGCTCGTGGTCAAATAATACTGGCGCCATGCTGGCATCGTGCGTCCAGACCAAAGCAGCCAGCTCCTCCGCCGATAGCATCACCGCCGCTTCTTCCAGCGGGATGCCACAATAGTAGAGCCGGCCATCTTCAATAAGGCTGATGCCGGACTCCATTATCGGCGACGGCCAATTCGCGCTGTCCTTGTTGGCCGGGTCCAGGCTCAGCCGCATCTGTCGGCGTATCAACAGCCTGGTAACATCCTCGTAAGAGTAAAGGCGGTTGCGCTGCCCTTCGGCGGAAGCCAGCGACCGGATCAACCCACGGCTGACGTAAGCGTAGATGGTCGCAATCTTCACGCCCAGTTCTTCTGCGGCTTCCCGCGCCGTCACGTAGCGCTGGTCAGACATGTCCGGCCGCATTTCTGTAGCTGTATGCAGTTATAATAACCATTCAGACCATCCTCAATAACATAGCATTCGCAGGTTAGTTTTTTCTTGTCTGCTTTCGCGCGCTCCTGGCCACATTCAGATACACTACCGTGGCAGTTATTCCGAAAAAAATAGCTTCACCTTGTGTTTGATCTCGCTGCTGATTCGGCATTGTAATCCCCAATGAGTTTTTTGGCAACGCGCATCTTTTGGACAATTTCAATCATCAGTGAAAAACGAATCCGCGTCAAAACCTTTCGGCAGATTGGACAGTCCCGGCGCCCTGCCGGTTGCGCTCTTCAGTAGGGCTGCCGCGGTCTTGCGCTGTGCTCCCTCCGGCCCGGGCGGGGCAAGTTCCGCCTGCGGCAAGCGCCTTGGACCGCCCATATCCTGGCGCAAAGGGTGGTTGCTGCGGCGCGCTCTGTCGATGCGCAACAACGTCACCGTGGCGATAGCGCCAAGCCCAACAAAGAGGGCGCCCGCGTTAAATGCAAAGCCGACAATGGGTAGCGAGACTAGCAGCGAAAGCATTGCCACGCCGACTACAAGGCTGAGGCGCGGCGCGCGTATTGCCGCGTCAAGCCCGAAGATCAGCTGGATTACCAGGCGGCCCAGCCCCAGCGCGAATACGGCGCGCGCAATGAATATTGCCGTGAAGTAAAAGAACCCCGTAACACTGATGTTCACTAGCGCCAGCCCGGCGCCCGCCACCAACAGCACACCCTCCAGCCGCAGCAGCGCCAAGACCAGCAACAATAGCGATGATATCAGCAGCAGCAGCAGCGCAACAGGGAACGACAGAATAAACGACAGCATGCCGATGACAAAACTCTGCACCGGGCGCCAGCGTATGGGGCGCAACGCGCTCTGGAATTGCCGCGGGAGAAATACCAGGCCCAGCAGCCCCGCCGTCATCAGGGCCGCGAACTCGCGCTGGAATTGGTCAGCAAAAATCGCCCCCAGGCCCGCGTCCGGCAAGGCGGGCAGGGTAGCCAGCGCCGTCGGCTGATAAGTGATTCCACCGCTGACGCCGCCGTCGATTCGCCCCGCTGCCGGCCCAGTGTATTCCAGGCGGCCGCCGATCTGCGCGCCCTCGGCAATGACGAGGCCCGGCTGCAAAAAGTTCAACTCCAGCTCCAGCGGCAGCAACAGCGTTTCAAGGTCCGACACCCCCGAATCCGGGTTGCCAACCGCCGCATAGACATCACCTGTCACATCGCCCTGAAGATAAAAGGCGGAGCCCCAATAGTTGATCTCGTCGCGCGCCCGTCCGTCTAGCTTGAGCTGGTAGCCCACGCCAGTGATGGGGCCGGCGAGCGCGGCCCTGTCGCTAATTTGGGCGGAAAGCGCCGCGAAGATGATCTGGCCGCCCACCGGACCAGGCCCGGCCGCGGCCGGCGCCCTTACGTCCAGCGTCGCGCCCACAAAGTGCAAGTCGCCGCTGATTGCGCCCGTCACCATATATTCCAGCCCGGCCATGTACACATTCTTGCCGACTTCGCCGCTGATGACCGTGCGCAGCCCGAAGCCGATTACGTTGCCGTCGACGCGTCCCGCTATCGATAGATGCTGACAAAAGACGAAGAGCGTGCCGCGGATGACGCTTCCCGCAGGCACCTCGCACTGCTCGCCTTGCTGCATGACGCGCGCCAAGGCAACGCCTGTCGCGGGCATAAGCAGGGTGATGGCGATGAGCCAGCGCCAGGCGGCTTTGGGCATGTCTGTCGGCATCCACGTCTGGTGATTTCAGCCTCATTATAGTAGAAGTCAGCGGCCGGGGTCGGGCGGCGCGAAATCCGGGTGCATCGGCGTCCACAACGGGTAGCTATCGGCGGGCACATTGGCCTGGCTGCGCGGGCGCAAGGCGACGATGCGGCCGCCGGTCAGGCTGATGTAGATCCAACCCTGCGGGCTCACCGCCACCCCCAGCGGCTGCTGCGGGTAAAAGCCGAAGCCGACTTCGTTGACGTGAATGAAATGCTCAAAGTACAGCCCCTCGCCCCGGTAGGGCAGGTAGGCGACGCGATTGCTTTCGTAGCGATAGGGCGCCAGCACCGTCGCGCCGATGGGCTGGTCGGCGGCGTCAAATGTGACCATGATGACCTTGTAGCCGACGAGGTCGATCTGGCTCGGGTCGCCGCTGAGCACGATGATGAGCGTATCGGCCGTGCCGGGCAATATGTCATGGGGATAAGCGGCCAGGCTGCTGGGCACGGCGCCGCTTCCGAAGAGCATGGCCGGCGCTACGCCGTCGGCGCAATCGACGGCGTCAGACGCGATATTGACGCTGCCCGCCCCCAGGCAATAGGGGAAGCCGTACCACCGGCCCGGCTCAACGTGATTGAGTTCGTCCAGGGCGTTGCGCTGGCTTTGGCGCGGCGCGCTATCGAGGGTCCAAAGCCGCCCGCGGAAGAACTCGACATCGGCCGGGTGGCGGAAGCCGCTGGCCACGACTCGCCGGTCGCCCCCATCCAGCGCGAGGCTCAAAATGGCGCCGCGCTCGGGCGCATCATATTCGCAGTTGTCGCAGGGCGCGCCCATGGCGACGTACAGACGCTCGTCCAGCCCGACAGCCAGGCCGCCGGTCCAAAAACCGCTGCCGCTGGGCAAGTCATCGACGAGGGTCGTCAGGGCGCCATCGGCGTCAGCGCGCGTGATTGCTGGGCCGCCGGCGATATAGAGCTGGCCCTCGTGAAATGCCAGGCCATTAGGCCGCGTCAGCCCGCTGACGAAGCCCTCCATGGTATCGGGCAAGGTATCGCCATCGCTGTCGTAGATGCGCATGACCTCGCCGGTGATGGGACGTGTCGCATAGAGTGACCCGTCGGGCGCCGCCACCATCGCGGTGAAGGCGTAGGCCTCAAGCTCGGGCTGATGAATGACCGTCTCCAGGCACCAGCGGCGGTTATCGGTATACATCTCGCCGGAGATGAGAGTCGGGCGGTCGCCGCAGCGTGGCAGTTCCGGCGTCTGCGCGCGCATAAGGGCCGGGCCGCCCAGCATCAGCAGCAAAGTCGCGACAGCGCCCAGCCGCTTCAATAGCGCAGGGACAGGCATGTCAAGCCGCCATCCATCTTGACGAATTCGCTCATGTCCAGCGGCACAACCCGCTCGTGATGACGGCGCGCGGCATTAAGCGCGGTCGGGCAGCCGGCGGCGACGAACAGCGTCTGGTTGACCGGCAGCACATCGGCGGCGTAGCCCTCGGCCGGCGGCAGGCTGATCAGCCGCGCCCAGGACAAGTCATAGTCGGTCTTCAATGCCGGATCATGCATCAGCACGCCCGGCGCCACTTCGGTCAAGCCGCTCTTGAGATGCAAAACGCCGTCGAAGGGCACGGCGTCGACGCGGATGCCGCGCTGAACGGTCCGCAAGGCTTCACGCAGAGCTTCATAGCCGGCGCGGTTGCTGCGCTCGGCTATGCCCACCAGCACGCGGTCGGCGCAGATCAGCACATCGCCGCCGTCGATGCGCGCTTCAGGCGGGGCCTCCACGATGTGGCGCTGCGGCAGAAAGCGCTTCAACGATTCGCCTTCGCCTTGCCGCGATGGGGCGCCGCTACGACAGTGAAAAGCCAGGTCACGAAAGATGACGAAGGCGTCTTCCACGAAGTGCCCATCCGGGAAGCGCTCATCAGCCGGCAGCACAGTCACCCGCAGCCCGGCCCGGCGCAGCGCGGCGATATACGCCTCGTATTGCCGCAGCGCTCGCTCGTAATCGGGCGCGCCCAGATGCGCGGCGTCCGTCAGCCCCTCGCCGAAATTGCGCGCCGGGCGCCGCATCAGCGCATGTGTCAGCGGCGGCAGCAGGTGGCTCATCAAAGCGCCTTCATTCTAGCTATGCACAGCTCGGTCCCACAATAAAGGTAAACTACATCCGTACGCAAGTCACCACAAGGCGGAGGATCGACACTTTTGCCGCCGAGGAGTGCTGTAAGGCTTGTCCGGTACTGGGTCTAGTTTGCGTGCTCTTTCTACCTCACCCCCCGGCCCCCTCTCCGAGTCATCAGAGAGGGAGAGCTAAGTAAGCGCGTACTCAATAGCATTTGCGCGGCATGAAGGGTGTTCAGGGCAAAAACGCCCGGCCGATTTAGTTCGAGACGAGCTTCCCCCGGTTGATACGGGGGGATTGAGGGGGGTAAACCCAAGCCAAAAGCATGCAATTTAGTACCGGACAAGCCTTGTAGGCGCGACACTGTTGTCGCCCGAAATTACACGATGACAATACTGGGCGATTCACAGATTCGCCCCGGCGCCTTGCCATGATTTCATGCACTACTTACCTGCAACTGCTGAGAATGCAAGGCTTGTCCCAATTTGTCGCAACACATAAAAGCGGAGCCAAAACCGCGAACATTTGTACACCACCCACGCAGCTAAACCTGCTATCATGTTCACACACTGCGCCTTAACAACCACGCATCACCGGCGGCCGGACACAAAAACACATTTTATGTCCGAAAAAAGTTTTCCGTCGGACATAAAATCGACTATCCCGCGCCAGGCTGCGGCGTGCGGCGGGGAAACCGGGGGGTTTGAGCGTGAACCGCGGGGGCGCTAAGGGGCTTTTGCGGCTGACCCCGGGCGAACCAAGGCGAAATGGTCTTGAGACTGAGGGTGAATCATGGGGGGATCGAGCGTAACTTGAGGGGGAACGGAGCGCGAGATAAGGGGGCGAAATGCAATCGGCCCGACAGCGTGCCGCACAAGCCTTACAACCGACTTCGTTTTGAGCATTGCATGACCTGCTCTCAGCTACTTATGTGACCTGGCGACCGTACATTGAGTCACCGCGAGTTTGCCATTGCCGTTCAAGCCGTAGTGTAACGGAAAAGCCCAATGGCAATAACGCAGGATTATGCCTGGCGCGCCCGGCAACTTCGCGTTTAACTTCGCCCGTTTCGCCATTAGAATAGGTTAACCGAAGCGAAAACGCCGCCAATGCGCAAAGACCGCAAATACGAATTTGATGTGCAACGACACCGCGCGCAGCTCATCCCGCTGCTCAAGGTGATCCTGGATCAGCCGCGCCGCCTCAGCCCGCGCGAGCATCAGCAGCTGATGCGCCGCTACCCCAAGCCTGCCGGCGCGGGCTTCTACAGCCTGGCCAACCTCGTGGAAGGCTGGCGCGCGTTCGCCGGCCAAGACGGGCTGCCCGAATATGACGAGGCGCTGCTGCACAAGCTGCGGCGCAAGCCCGTCCGCACCATGTCCGGCGTCACGCCGCTGACTGTGCTGACCAAACCCTTCCCTTGCCCGGGTACCTGCATCTTCTGCCCCAACGATGTGCGCATGCCCAAGAGCTACCTGGCCGATGAACCCGGCGCGCAGCGGGCCGAAAAGAACGGCTTCGACCCCTATTTGCAGGCCTGGATGCGCTTGCAGACCTACCATAATTTGGGGCATTCCACCGACAAAATCGAAATCATCATCTTGGGCGGCACCTGGTCCTTCTACCCCGAGACCTACCAGATCTGGTTCGTCAAGCGCATCTTCGACGCCCTGCACGATTTCGGCGCCGGCATCGACGGGCGCGAAGAAGTCATGGCCGCCTTGCGCGAGCAGTCCCTCTTCACTGGCGAGCGCGTCAGCAACGTAACGCTGCAGGGCGCGGCGCTGAACGAGACCTACAACCAGACCGTGCAAGACATCTACGCCGAGGAGATGCATCGCTCGCGCGGCTTGGCCGCAGCCATTGCCATTGGTGAGCGTCAGCGCGGGCCCGCCGATGAATACGCCACTTGGGCCGAGCTCGAAGCGGCCCAGCGACACAACGAGACGGCCGCCTGCCGCTCGGTCGGCCTGGTCATCGAGACGCGGCCCGACCACATCAGCGAAGACGAAGTGATACGCATTCGACGCCTCGGCTGCACCAAAGTGCAGATCGGTCTTCAAAGCTTGAATGACATGGTGCTGGCGCTGAACAAACGCGGCCATGATGTGGCGGCGACGCGCCGGGCGCTGCGCCTGCTGCGCCGGGCTGGCTTCAAAATCCACGCCCACTGGATGCCCAATCTCTACGGCTCATCGCCGGCGGCCGACCGCGTTGATTACGCCCGGCTCTTCGCCGATCCCGCTTTAAGGCCCGATGAGCTCAAAATCTACCCCTGCTCGCTGATCGAAAGCGCCGAGCTGATGCAGC
Organism: Phototrophicaceae bacterium; assembly: GCA_965208195.1. GTDB lineage: Bacteria > Chloroflexota > Anaerolineae > Aggregatilineales > Phototrophicaceae > UBA6055. Next base: position 725,568 of record CBDBOC010000003.1, read on the forward strand.
AGTATCAGGCGGGCGAATGGCGCCCCTATACGCACGACGAGCTGCTGGAATTGCTGGTGGATTGCTTCTTGAGGACGCCGGAATACTGCCGCCTGACGCGCGTCATCCGCGATATCCCCGGCACCGACATCGTCGATGGCAACAAGGTGACGAACTTCCGCCAATTGGTCGAGCGCGAGCTAGAGCGCCGGGGCCAGCGCAGCCGCGATATCCGCGCCCGTGAAATCCGCCGCCAGCCCGTGACCGAAGCGGCCCTGCATCTGGACTGCCTGCGCTACGATACCAGCGCCGGCGAAGAAGTCTTCCTGCAATTCGTGACCGACCAGGGCGATATCGCCGCCTTCTTGCGCCTGGCCCTGCCCGGGGAAGACGAGCCGCCCCTGCTGGACGAGCTGGCCAACTGCGCCATCATCCGCGAAGTGCACGTCTATGGCTTGTCCCTGGGCATCGGCGCGACTCAAGCGGGCCGCGCCCAGCACGCCGGCCTGGGCAAAGGGCTGATCGAGCGGGCGGCCAGTCTGGCGCGCTTCGAGGGTTACGCCAGGCTGGCGGTCATCTCCGCCATCGGCACGCGCGAGTATTATCGCAAGCGTGGCTTCGTCGATGGCGAGCTTTATCAGGTCCGTGAGCTAGCCAGGCCCGATGCGGCGCTACAGCGTGAACAAGACTGAATTGCGCCGGTCGCCATACCTGCGCCTGAAGCCGTAGCATGAGAACCATCGACGTCATTCAAGGAGGCAGTAATCGCAACGAGCGTTTGCGCCTGCTGATGCTGCTGATCATCGCCGCCACCTTCCCCTTCTATTGCTTCGCCATCTACGTCATCGGCAGCGCTCCGGTGGACCTGCCCGCCGCGCGCCCAACCGCGACGCCGCTCTCCAACGCCACCTTCACACCGCTGGGCGCAAACCTCTTCCCCGCGCCCAGCCCGACCCAAGGCCCGCCGAGCCTGGCGACCAACACGCCGCTGAGCCTGCCTCGGGCCACACCGGTGCAATATGTGCCGCCGACACCCATGCCTGCGCAGACCATCAGCGCGCCTACGGTCGTCAGCCCCACGCCCGTTTTCACCGGTGTGCCGCCGTCCCCGACGCGGCGCCCTACTTCAGCCAACCCCGATGCCGATTTCGACGGCGTGGCCGATGCCGTCGACAACTGCCCCACCGAAGCCGGCGCGGCTGACAATGCCGGCTGCCCCTGGCTCGACGATCCCGATCGCGATGGCATCCGCGGCGCGGCCGATCTCTGCCCCAACGAATTCGCGCCTGATAGCCCGCGCGGCTGCCGTGACTTTGACGACGACGGGCTCGACAGCGCCGATGACGAGTGCCCGCATGAAGCCGGGCCCATCGCCAATCGCGGCTGCCCGCTCTCCGGCGTCGCCGGCGGCTGAGTCCCGGCAATCAATGTTCACCGACGTGAGTATGTGTAGACAAACGCGCGACCCCGCCACCGCCCACGCAGAATCTCTTGCCCTCTCCCCGTCTAAACCTGTCGAGGCGAGACTTGTGTCGCCCGCCCGTCTCTCACGACCCCGCCAACGTCGAATTTGTAGGGGCGCGACTTGTCTCGCCCGCCCCGGCATCGCTCAAGGCGACAAACCCAGCCCCGCCGCGCTATACTCCGCGCGAGCCCTGCAAACGCGCAGAGAGGCGAAACCATGGCACACATACAAGTAGCGGTGGCGCAAGCGGCCTCGGTCTTCGCCGACAAAGCGGCCTGCATCGACAAAGCGGCGGCGCTGATCGCCGAGGCGGGCGCGCAGGGCGCTGACCTGATCGTCTTGCCCGAGGCATTCATCCCCGGCTACCCGCGCGGCTTCACTTACGGCGCCTATATCGGCAATCGCACCGGCGCGGGCCGGCGAGACTTCGCCCGTTACTGGAAGGCCTCGCTGCGCGTCAACGCTGAGGAGACGGCGCCACTGCGCGAGGCGGCCGCCGCGGCTGGCGCTTACGTTGTCATCGGCATCTCCGAGCGGGGCGTGGCGGGCAAAGGCGGCACGCTCTACAACAGCCTGCTCTACCTGGGGCCGCGCGGCGAAATTCTGGGCTTGCACCGCAAGCTGATGCCGACTGGCGCCGAGCGGCTGATCTGGGGCAGCGGCGATGGCAGCACGCTCACGACGCTGGAAACACCCTTCGGCGTCATCGGCGGCTTGATCTGCTGGGAGAATTACATGCCCCTGGCGCGCATGGCCATGTATGGCAAAGGCGTGAGCATTTACCTGGCGCCCACGGCCGATCAGCGCGACTCCTGGAGCGCGACGCTGCGCCATATCGCCTGCGAGGGGCGCTGCTTCGTGCTGGGCTGCAATCAGTATTTCACCAAATCAATGTACCCGCAGGACCTGGCGCTGTATGACGAATTGTCGGACTTGCCGGAGGAGCTGTGCTGGGGCGGCAGCGCTATCGTCGACCCCTTCGGCGAGTTCATCTGCCCGCCGCTCTATGGCGCCGAAGGCCTGCTCTATGCCCAGCTCGACCTGAACCAGATCCACCAGGGCCACCTCGACTTTGACGTGGTCGGCCACTACAGCCGCCCCGATGTCTTCCAGCTCACCGTCAACGAAGCGCCGCAGAAGTCGGTGACCGTGGAACATTCCCCGGTCGCGGAAGACGGCCGCAGTTCGTAGGCGCGATTCTGTGAGCCGATGCCGCACCTGAGTTAGCAAGCTGAAAATGATCGAATTGTCGTGTAGCGGGGAAGCCCCCCTCCCTAATTGGGAGAGGGGTTTGCAGATGTGTAGGCAGCGGCTAGCCGCCCAGCAGCTCGTTGGTCTGGTCGTGCACGCGCTGGACCACGACTGCGGCGTCGCGTTCCTCGCCCGTCCACAGCAGGTCCATATTGGCCACCCAGACTGAGGACTCCCATTCCAGATACTGCGAATGGTAGGGCGGATGGACGCCATCGCGGGCGCCAATGACGGAGAAGACCTCATGGTAGGCGTCAGCGTAAGGCGCGTCATCAGGGGCGGCGCAGTTGTGGAACTCGGACTGGCTGGTGAGCGCTGCGCCCATGGCAGCGGTGCGGCAGAGGTGATCCGGATTGGCCAGCGTAAAGCGAATCAGCTCATAGGCCAGGTCGGGATGGGCGGCCGAAGTCGGGACGGAAAAGGCGGAGCCGCCGATGAAGTTGTAGCGGCCGGCGGGGCCCGTCGGCGTCGGTACGACCGTCCAGTTGAAACTGTCGCCGACCAGCTCCCACATACGGGAAGCGGCGTCATTCAGCGCGTAGTGCATGGCCACATTGCCGTTGGCGAAGAGGAATTCCGTCGTGAAACCGGAAGCGGCGATGTTCTCGGCCGTCGGGTGCGCGCCCGAATCCCAGAGCAAGTCCGCCATCCATTGAATCGCGGCCACCGTCTCCGGCGTATTCATCACCGATGCCGAGTTCTCCTCGTTGAACATTTCGCCGCCGAAGCTCTTGATGACCCAGTAAGCGCCGCCGGCGCCGCGGCCGACGCTGACCAGATTGCTGGTGCCCCAGACATCGGTATCGCCATCGCCATCGGTATCTTGCGTTAGCGCGATCGCCATCTCGGTGAACTCTTCAAACGTGGTGCCTTCACCCGGCGGTTCCATGCCCGCCGCCTCAAAGAGATCGAGATTGATGTAAAGCCCGCCGGGCGCCAGGTCATAGGGAATGGCGTATTGGCTGCCCTGATAGTTGAAGGCGTCGACTTGCGATTTGACGAACTTCTCGGGCCAGCCGGGGATGGGGCACGCTTCCAGGTAGCTGTCGAGGTTGAGGGCCCAGCCGTTGGCGGCGAAGGTGTCGTTGCGGGTATCGTGCATCCAGGCCATGTCGATCTCGGCGCCGCCAGCCAACTGCGCCGGCAGGGTCGTCCAGTAGTCGCCCCAATTCACGCCCGTATTGAGAATCTGTTCCACGTTGGGATAGTATTCTTCAAAGAACTCGTCGAAGGCCAGCAAGAACTTGTCGACCTCGCCCGGGCCTTCCCAACCGGTGATGGTGATGGCGCCGGCCATATCGCCGTCCAATGTGCCACAGGTCCAATCCGTCATGTCTTGCGCTGAAGCGGCGAAGCCAAGGCTGAGCAGCGCCAAGACGGTCAACAGCAGTGCAAGTTTGCGAAACATCTGTCTTTCCTTTCCCTAACGGAAAATACGAATACGGTACGATGAAGAATAATCTCGGTTAGCCACCTCCTTTGATGCCGCTGGTGACGATACCGCGGACGTAATACTTCTGTCCGACGATAAACGCGATCAAAACGGGGATGACGACGAAGGTGGCGGCCGCCATGATGAGATGCCAGGGCGTGCGCATGCCCGATTGGTTTTGGAAGGAGGCCAGCAGCAGCGGCAGCGTCTTGACTTTGGGCTTGCCCAGTACGATCAGCGGCCACTGGAAGCTGTTCCAGGTGTTGACGAAAGTGAAAATGGCGAGCGTGGCCAGGGCAGGCTTGGTCAGCGGCAGGATGATCAGCCAATAGGTGCGGAAGAAGCCGCAGCCGTCGATGCGGGCGGCGTCCTCCAGTTCACGCGGAATGGTCACCATGAATTGGCGCATCATGAAGGTGCCCCAGGGCGTGAAGAGGAAGGGCAATATGACCGCCTGCAACGTGCTGACCCAGCCGAAAAAGCGCATCTGCACGTAAAGGGGGATCAGCAAGACGGTGAAGGGCACCATCATCAGCGAAATGTAAAGCAGAAAGAGCTTGTCGCGCCCGGGAAAGCGCAAGCGCGCGAAGGCGTAACCGGCCAGGCTGGCGGTGAATAGCTGGCCCAGCACTACCGCCGCGGCCACCAGAGCGCTGTTGAGGAAGCCCAGGTCGAAATGCGTCATGGTCCAGGCTTGGGTGTAATTCTCGAAGTGCCATACTTCAGGGATGAAATCGGGCGGGTAGGTGTAGATGCCGCGGATGTCCTTGAAGGAGTTAGCCACCATCCAGGCGAAGGGCATGATGAAGATGATGCCGACGAGCGACAGCACAATGTAAACGAGCAGGTCCATCAGCAGTTTGGTCTGCCTCTGCCCGATTAGGCTGCCTTTTCTTGCGCTCGCTGTGGCCATGTGCTTTCGCCTGTTCCGCCGTGCCTATGCGTCTTGCTCAAAGCCAAAGACCCAGCGCTGCGCCAGCTGCCACTGGATGATAGTGATGATCAGAATTATCACGAACAAGACAGCCGCCAGCGCCGCGCCATAGCCCATCTTGAAGAAACTGAAGGCGTTCTGAAAGATGTAGAGTGTCAGCGGCGTCGTGGCGTGCGCGGGCCCCCCTTGCGTCAAAACATAGAATTGGTCAAAGGCTTGGAAGGCGCCGATCAGCGACGTCACGATGACGAAGAATAGCGCTGGCGTTAGCATCGGCAGGGTCACAAAACGCATGCGCTGCCAACCGCTGGCGCCGTCGATGGAGGCGGCTTCGTAGTATTCTTCGGGGATGCCTTGCAAGCCCGCCAGCAGAATCAGCATGGCGAAGCCGATGCCCTGCCAGTTGCTCATGATGATGACGCTGGGCATGGCCCACTGCGTATTGTGAATCCATTTGGGGCCATCTATGCCGAATATGCTCAGCAAGTGGTTGATCATGCCGATTTCGGGCTGATAGATCCAGCGCCAGATGGTTGCCGCGGCGACCGTCAGCGTGATCTGCGGCAAAAAGTAGACCGTGCGGAAAAAGATGATGCCCCGCATCTTGCGGTTGAGCGCCAGCGCCAGCCAGAAGGCGATGAAGATGCCGGTCGGCACCGCAACGAAGGTGTAATAGAAGCTGTTGACAAGCGACTTCCAAAACAGCCGGTCGTTGACCATGGTGTCGAAGTTCTTCAGGCCGATGAATTCGGGCGCCTTGGCCAGGCTCCAATCGGTCAGCATGATGTAAAAGGCGAAGAGTATGGGGAAGAGCATGAAGATGACGAAGCCGATGAAATTCGGCGCCAGAAACAGGTAGCCGGCGATAGTCTCGCCACGGCGCAAGCCACTGAAGCCGCGCCTGAACTCGTCCAGTCCGCCGCGTTTGGTCGCTTGACCGCCGTCGACCTTGGCTAGTTGCGCCGCCACGACAAGGCTCCCGTCTGGTTATGCTTCGGGCGGGACTGCGGGTACGTTGCGTACACAGAAGGAAGGAATCTCTGCAAAATCATAGTCAAAATGGCGCACCGAACTGTCGGGCAGGAATGTCATAAAACCGATTACGTGACTGAGACCATACTCTAACACGTCACCGCAGCGGTGTCAAATTGTGGCGGCGCCCGTAGCGTCTATAATTGTGAACAAGTATTGCATACCGAGCTTGACACAGGTTGTTTCAACAACAGAGAACACAGAGGGCGCAGAAGTAGGTCCAAGTACGTAATGCAAAAGATCGCAGCATAAACACTGCCTTTTGAGACAATTGAATGTGCGTACGGGCGAGCCGGTGGCTCACCCCTGCAAGGTCAGGATTTTCGCGAGACATACTTGGTTTCACAGAGGTGGATTATGCCGGCGTTCGTCCCGGGTTTGGATTTATCGCGCGCGTTTTATCAGCAGGCCGCGCGGCCCTTGCTGGCGGCAGTGTGCCCGCGCCTTGCCTACAGCAGCGCCTTGATCGGCAGCGGCTCGGAAGTGCTGGGCTACGATGACGAGACATCCACCGATCACAATTGGGGCCCGCGCTTGCAACTGTTTCTGACGGCTGCTGATCTCGATGTGCTCGGCGCCGCCTTGACCACGATGTTTCGCCGCGAGCTGCCGCATAGCTTCATGGGCTACCCGACCAATTTCAGCGCGCCAAAGACCGAAGATGACGACCAGGGCACGCAGCTGATGCAGCCAACCACAAGCGGCGAAGTCAACCATCGCATTGAGCTGCACACGATCGACGGCTTCGCGGCATCGTATCTGTGCTTGTGGCTGGCGGACGAGATGCGCCCGGCCGACTGGCTCAGCCTGCCGCAGCAGCGCTTGCTCGGCTTCACCCGCGGCGAGGTCTTTCACGACGATCTCGGCTTGGAAGGCGCGCGCGATCGCTTGGCTTGGTATCCGCACGATGTCTGGCTCTATCTGCTGGCCTGCGCCTGGAGCCGCATCAGCCAGGACGAGCATCTGGCGCCGCGGGCCGGCGCGCTGGGTGACGAGTTGGGCTCGGCGCTGATCGCCGGACGCCTCGTCCGCTCGATCATGCTGCTCTGCTTCTTGATGGAGCGGCGTTACGCCCCCTATCCCAAGTGGCTGGGCCGGGCCTTCTACGAGCTCGATTGTGCGGCGGCGCTGAGCCCGATATTGCGCGCGGTCCAGCGGGGCGACGATTTCCGCGAGCGCGAGCGCCAACTCTGCGCGGCTTACGAGCAGCTCAACGCGATGCACAATGGCTTGGGCTTGACTCCGCCGATCCGGCCGGCTGTTGGCGAGTTTCACGGTCGCGGCTTTATGATCGCGCAGGGTTGGCGCTACAGCCAGGCATTGGTCGCGGGCATCACCGACACTGAGGTCAAGGCGATCGCCGCGCGTCCGCTGATCGGCAACATCGACCTCTTCAGCGACAGCACCGATTTACGCGAGGCGGTGCAACTGCGTCCGGCGCTGGCGGCATTGTATTCCGGTTGAGGCGGGGCCCTATGCGCGTGACTATCAGCGCGTTACGGTGAGGCGGGTGTTGGCGGGCGGGTCGTTGATTTCGCTGACGTGGCCGTCATTCCAGTGGACGGTCAGCCGCAGCGGCCTAACGCCGGCGGGGAAGCCGAAATGGAGGCGGCTGCTTTCGCCCGACAGGTAGCCGCTGAGCGACGCGATGTCGCGGCGATACGTGCCGGCATCCGTCTCCAGGATCAGCCGCGAGCCGATGCCGCGCGTATTGGCGCTATCGGGCCAGCGCAAATCCACCGCAAGGGCAGCGCCAGCGCAGAGCCGATTCTCAAAGAGCACAGCCGGGCCCGCCAGATTGTTGACCACGGCGTCGAGGTCGCCATCGTTATCGAGATCGGCCAAGGTCATGCCGCGGCCGCTGGCTTGGTCGTTGAGCCCCCAAGCGGGCATCGGCTGGAAACCCGCGCCGGTCAGATTGCGATAGACCTGGTTTTCTTCGACCAGCTCATTGCCCGGCAGGTGCGAGAACATCTCGACCGAGATCATGCCGTTTACGACGTAGAGATCTTGGTAACCGTCGTTATCAAGGTCGCCGAATTGCGCCGACCAGCTCCAGCCGGTGCCATCCAGCCGCAGGTCGCGGGCGATATTGCGGGGCGCCCCGCCTTCATCGCGGTCGTATAGCACATTCTCCATGATCTGCGGGTCGCCCTCAATGTGGGGCAGGTCCATCATCATGTCCATCACCGGCTGCCATTGCGCCAGCGTGTCTGCGTCGGCGGCGTAAGGTTTCATGTCGACGGCGAAGACTTCGCGCCCGCCCTCATTGTCGAGGTCGGCGGCGGCGTAGCTCATCGTGCTGTGGGGCATGACTTCGGGCGCGGCTGCCCGCCGCCAAGCGCCATCGACGTAAGTGAAATAGCGGTCTTCGACGGCGAAATCATTGCCGATGGTGATCTGATGCTGCCCGGCAGGGTCGATGTCGCTCAAGATGGCGAGCGTGTTGCTGCGGTCATCGAGGCGGGTTGCGCGAAAGCGGTCGCCCAGATTCTCGTAGGCGATGACGCCGTTGCGCGCCGCTGATTGCCCCAGCAGCTTTTCGTTCTCCACATCGTAAGAGCCGGTGACGAGGTCGAGGTCGCCATCGCGGTCAGGGTCGAGCCAAATCATGGCGTAGCCGATATAGCTGACGCCGCGCATGATCTGCCGCTCGAAGCGCTCGCCGCCCAGGTTGCGCCAATACAGGGGCGCGGACGCCTGCTGCGTGAAGACGATATCCAGCCGACCATCGCCGTCGACATCGATAATGGCCGCGGCCCGCGCCGGCGCCAGCGAGTCAAGCGCCGCCCGATCGAAGCGAAGTTCGCCGCGATTCCAAAAGATGTGATTGTCGCCGGCCAGATTCGCCAGCACGATGTCCAGGCGGCCGTCTTCATTCAAGTCGTTGACCGCCAGGCCGGCGCCGTTGCTGTCGTAGAAGCCGATGGGCATCGCGGTCGGCTGGGTGATGTGGTCGAGTTGGTGGGCGATGAAGCGGTCGGCGCAGTCCCCGCGCGGTTGCAGCGGCGTCGCCTCGACAGTGACCGGCGCGTGGATGCGCAGCGCGTGGCTTAGCGGCGAAAGCAGCACTAGGATAGCAAGCGGTAGAGCAATACGACGCGGCATACCTGCGCCTGGGACCTTGGTGACAGTGCCAAGACGATACCACTGCGAAATCGGTTGCGCAATTCGCCGTGCAATGATGGGGCCGGCTGAGGGCATGCGACGCACAAGCCAAAGGGCGACCCATTTAGATCGCCCCTGTTTACGTTGCGGGCAATTCTACCCCACCCCCCGGCCCCCTCCCCGACGAGTCAGGGAGGGGGAGCTAGCTGCAGGCGGACGTAGTAACGTATCCGCGGATAGTTCGCCGTTGCTGAACAATCACAAGCTCAATGCAGTCGTTGACCGGCTTCCCCCCGTTGATACGGGGGGACTGAGGGGGGTAGACCTATGCAGCCAAGCCCCTGCAACCGACTGCGATCGCTCGACTAGCCCTCCGCCTCGGGTTCCGGCGGGTTCTCGAGGTCGGCCAGGGTCGGCATGGACGCGCTCTTGTGATGCACGCCGGTGGCGCCATCGGGCCGAGTGCCGCGGCTCTCCATGCTCTGCAAGTTGCCGGCGCCGTCGTAGGTGCGCACCTGGAATTTGAAGCTGCCTTCCTGGAAGCGCCAGTCGTAACGCCAGATGACCCAGGTCAGCTCGCTGAGGGGCTGCCGCAGCTGCGCCTCTTGCCACTCGCCGTCGTTGACGCTGACCTCGACCTTGGAGATTTGCTTTGCGCCGCTGTAAGCGATGCCGCCGATGGGCACGACGTAACCGTCGGCGTCTTTGAGAATGGCGTCAGTGGCGACAGCATCGACGACCGACGTGGTATTGACCATGGCTTCTTTGCTCCAGCTGCGCCGCACCCAATAGCCTTCGGCCCAGGCGTCGACGAACTCGATGCTCTTGATCCACTTGGGCTGCTTCATGCCATAGCGATCGGGGATGTAAATGCGCAGCGGGAAGCCGTGCTTCTGCTTCAGCGGCTGATCGTCCCATTCGTAAGCGAACATGATGCGGTCGTCCGACTGGATGAGATCAAGCATGACGTATTCGTCGAAGTTATCGGCGCCGGTGATCTTTAGCGCGACGGCTTCGGCTTGCGGCTGCACCAGATCGAGGAATTCCTGGACGCGGAAGCCCGACCATTTGGTGGTGCTGATTAGCGTGCCGCCGATGCGGTTGCTGATGCAGGACAAGGTGACGAAACGCTCGACGCGCTCGAATTTGTCGTAGAGGTCACCCAGCGACAGGCTGACCGGGTTATCCACCAGGCCGGTCACTTCCAGCCGCCATTCGTTGGAATCGATGACGGGCGGCCGCGAACTGATATCGATGCGATAGTGGTCGTCCAGCGGCGTATATTCGGGGCGCGTGCCCGGCGCCGGCTGTAACGGGTCGTCGGCATTGGGGAAGGCGCCCTCGGGCAGCTCGCCGGCCGGCAACTCGGAGACGACCGCGCCTTCGCCCGGGCGATTGCCGACCAGGGCGCCCAAGCCAGCCCCGGCCACGGTGAGCACTGCGCTGGCGCCGCCGATGCGCACCAGGAATTGACGCCGATTCAGCGCTTCCACCGTGATGGTCTCGCCGGTCTCTTCATCGGTCTTGGTCTTGGAATCGCTGTGCGCCAGCATGTTGTAGATCCAGTTGACGCCGACTCCCCAGAGCAGGAAAGCCGCCAGAACCCAGACCAGTTGCGCGATTTGCGGCGCGGTTGCGGTGACGTTGACGCGCAGGGAAATCAGCATCATCAGCGCGCCGGTCAGCAGCCCGAAGATGGCGCCGGGATAAAGATTTCGAGCGTTGGTCTTGCTTCGGTTGAGCAGGCCGTAAAGCAGTGCGCTGGCGACGATGCCGATGCCGAGGAAATTGCCCAGGCCGATGAGCTGCTCGGCCGGTTTGGCCGCGGCCGAAGTCTCGCCCAGGTTTAGCGCGATGATGATCTCCACCATCAGGTCGATGCCGAAGGTCACCAGCGGGCCCGGCAGCAGGCGCGAAAGGAAGTCGAAGACGTCAAAGGGAATGAAAGGCAGCCCGGCAAGCTGATCGGCCAAAAACAGCAGCGCCGTCAGCGGAAAGGTCAGCAAAGCGCCGGCGAGAGCGCCCAGCCAGACAGTTGGTTTGCGTATAGTGTCCATTATGATAGGCACTCCGTCGATCTCAGTTGCCCACATTATAAACCAGCTTTTGTGGCATTTGTATTGCCCGGAGATTACAGACGGCTAACAATCGACATGTGCCCGCCGAATCCGCCGACAGCTGGAGATAATGGCGAAAGCTGCTAAGGTGGCGCTCAGCCGAGGGAGGCGAATGCATGCACGAATTCGACAGCGAAGCAAAATTCTACGCCGCGCTGGAAAGTGAGCACAGCGGGCGGGACATCTATCAGGCGGCGCTGGATTATGGTTGTGAATACCTTGACCGCTTGGGCGAGCGGGAAGTCGTTCCCACCGACGATGCGCTGGCCGCCCTGAAGACGTTCGACGAACCGCTGCCGCACGACGCGACGCCGGCGCAAGATGTGCTGCGGCAACTGCACTTGATCGGATCGCCGTCAACAGTCGCTCAGTCCGGCGGACGCTACTTCGGCTTCGTCAACGGCGGCGCACTGCCGGCGGCGATGGCGGCGCGCATCCTGGCCGATTTCTGGGATCAGAACGCCGCGCTGGAAGTGATGTCGCCACTGGCCGCGGCGCTGGAAGCGACCTGCGAGCGCTGGCTGGCGGAGCTATTTGAATTGCCCGCGGGCAGCGCGGCCGGCTTGGTCAGCGGCAGCTCGACAGCAACGCTCTGCGGCCTGCTGGCGGGCAGAGACGCGCTCTTGCGGCGGCAAGGCTGGGATGTGAAGCAGCAGGGGCTCTTCGGCGCGCCGGAGCTGCGCGTCGTGCTCAGCAGCGGCGCGCATGCCACGGTGCGCCGCGCCCTGGCGATCCTGGGCATCGGCGGGGCGCAGATCACGGTCGTGCCGGCTGATGAGCAAGGGCGCTTCGACAGGCAGGCCCTGCCGCGGCTGGATGCGAAGACGCTGCTGATCTTGCAAGCGGGCGATGTCAACAGCGGCGCCTTCGACCCCTTTGAACTGCTCTGCACCGCGGCGCGGGTTGCCGGCGCCTGGACGCACATCGACGGCGCCTTTGGCTTGTGGGCGCGCGCCTGTGCCGAAACGCGTCATCTGACCGCGGGCATTGAGCTGGCCGACTCTTGGTCCGCCGACGCGCACAAGACGCTCAACAGCCCCTACGACTGCGGCATCGTGCTGTGTCGCGATCGCGATGCGCTCATCAGCGGGCTGAGCTTGGGCGCGGCCTACATTCCGACGAGCGGCGCTCGCGATGGCATGCTGTATACGCCGGAGATGTCGCGCCGGGCGCGCAGCATTGAGCTGTGGGCGGCGCTAAAATCGCTGGGCCGCGAAGGCATCGACGCTTTGGTGGCGCAATTATGCCGGCGGGCGCGGCAATTTGCGGCGGAGCTGGCCTCACTAGGCTTTCGCATCTTGAACGATGTCGTGTTCAATCAAGTGCTGGTCGCTTGTAATACGCCGGAGCTGACGGAAAGTACGCTGGCGCATTTGCAGGCGGGCGGCGAGTGTTTTTGCGGCGGCACGCATTGGCAAGGCGAGCCTGCCATCCGCATCAGCGTCTGCTCCTGGATGACAACTGAAGACGATGTGCGGCGCTCAGTCGCGGCCTTCGCAGCGGCGCGGCGGGCTGCGCTACGGGCGGGCTAGCGGCTGGGTTATCATTGACGCGCGTATCGGTCTCAAGACTAGACTAAGAGGGAGCCAACGATGACGGAACCAACCACTATCTATCAGCGACCGGTTGCATTGCTTCAGGACCTTATCCGCTTCGACACGACCAATCCACCCGGGGACGAAGCCGCCTGCATCGCTTACATCGCCGAGCTCTGCCACAGCCTCGGCATTTCAACGCAGACCTACGCCAAGGACCCGGCGCGGCCCAACCTGGTGGCGCGGCTGAAGGGCGAGGGCCGGGCGGCGCCGCTTTTGCTCTACGGCCATGTCGATGTGGTCAGCACGGCCAATCAACAGTGGACGCAGCCGCCATTTTCCGGCGCGATCGCCGATGGCATGGTCTGGGGCCGCGGCGCTTTGGATATGAAAGGCGGCGTCGCCATGATGACGGCCGCTTTTCTGCGCGCCAAGGCGGAGGGGCTGTCGCTACCGGGCGATGTCATCTTGTGCATTCTCAGCGACGAAGAAGCCGGCGGCGAACTGGGCGCGGCCTATATGGTCGAAGAGCATGCCGAGCTGTTCGCGGGCGTCAAATACGCCATCGGCGAATTCGGCGGCTTCCCGATTTACATCGGCGGGCGCAAGTTCTTCGCCCTGCAAGTGGCGGAGAAGAGCATCTGCTGGACCAAAGTGGTCTTCCGCGGGCCGGCCGGCCACGGCTCTGTGCCGCGCCGCAGCCCGGAGAATGCCACCTATAAGCTGGCCAAAGCGCTAGAGGCACTGAACACGTATCGCTTGCCGGTGCATATCACCCCGGCGGCGGACAATATGATCAGCGCCATCGCCGATGGGTTGAGCGCTGAAGCGGCGACGCCCTTGCGACGGCTGCTGGACCCGGCGCAGACTGACGCGGTGCTGGACGAGCTGGGTGAATGGGGACGGCAGTTCGACGCCATACTGCACAATACCGCCAGCCCCAATATCCTGCGCGGCGGCGACAAGATCAATGTCGTGCCCGGCCAGGTCGAGATCGAAATTGATATGCGCCTGGTGCCCGGTTTTGACCCGGCGGCAGCCCTGGACGAATTGCGCGCGCTCATCGGCGCCTTGGGCGAGGTCGAGCTTTTGCGCCACAGCGCCGGAAATGGTCATCTCGATATGGGCCTGTTTCCCACACTGGCGGAGATCTTGACGGAGGGGCAGGCGGAGGCGCAAGTTGTGCCCTTGTTGATTTCCGGCGGCACGGACGGGCGTCATTTCAGCCGGCTGAACATCCAGTCTTACGGCTTCCTGCCCATGGACCTGCCGCAGGATTTCGACTTCCTCAGCACGGTGCACGCCGCCGACGAACGCATCCCGCTCGAAGCGCTGGACTTCGGCACGGACAAGATCTATGCAGCGCTAAGCCGCTTTCACGATTAGGCGGCCACGCCGGCGAGCTCCAGCACGGCGTGCAGCAGCGCATTGCAGACCGCTTCCAGGTCTTCCGGCTCGGCGCTTTCGGATTCGTGGTGGCTGATGCCGTCCTTGCAGGGCGCGAAGAGCATGGCGGTCGGCGCGCGATCGGCGACGTAACAGGCGTCATGGCCGGCGCCCGATGTGATGTACTGATGCGAAACGCCCAGGCGATCGCAGGCGCCCTTGACCGCGGCCACGCAAGTCGCATCAAAGGCGACCGGGGCGGTATGCGAGATCTGCTCCAGGGACAGCTCGAGGCCGATGTCATCGGCGGATTCGCGGCAGACTTCACGCAGGGCCGCGTCCATGGCAGCCAGCGTATCGGCAGCGGGATGGCGCATATCAACGGTGAAGTCGACGCGGCCGGGGATGACATTGCGCGAGCCCGGCCCCACGTCCACCTGGCTGCCGACGGTGCCGCGGGCCAGCGGCGCGTGCTCATGGGCGATGTCGTCGACCGCGCTCACGATCCGCGCCATGCCGAGCAAGGCGTTGCGCCGGCCGATCATGGGTGTGGAGCCCGTGTGCTGGGCGAAGCCTTGCAGCGAGACATCGTACCAGCGAAAGCCCTGAGCCGCGTTGACCACGCCGACAGCGATGCCGGCGCTATCCAGGATGGGGCCCTGCTCAATATGGCATTCGAAAAAAGCGCTGAATTCGTGATCGCGCACGGGCAAGTCGCCGTAATAGCCGATGCGCTTTAGTTCGTCCAGCAGCGTCGCGCCGCTATCAACTGCGACGCGAGCGTGCGCCCAGTCCAGCTCGAAGG
Organism: Phototrophicaceae bacterium; assembly: GCA_965208195.1. Classification (GTDB taxonomy): domain Bacteria; phylum Chloroflexota; class Anaerolineae; order Aggregatilineales; family Phototrophicaceae; genus UBA6055. The sequence goes on from CBDBOC010000003.1 coordinate 740,612, forward strand.
CGCCGCTGTAGACGCCGGATGCCAGCATGGCCGGGGCGAAGCGCGCGCCTTCTTCGTTTGTCCAATTCACCACTTCCAGCGGCACGTCCGTCTTGATGTCGTGGTCGTTCAGCGTGCGCACGACTTCCAGGCCGGCCAAGACGCCGAAGACGCCGTCGAATTTGCCGCCGTAGGGCTGAGTATCGAGGTGGCTGCCCATGCCCACGGGCGCCTGCCCGTCGCGTTGGCCGGGGCGGCGGGCGAACATATCGCCCATTTGGTCGATGGTCAGGCTCAGCCCGGCGGCGGCGCACCATTCGGCGAAGAGGTCGCGCCCGGCTTTGTCCTCATCGCTGAGGGTGAGGCGGTGGCTGCCGCCCTTGGCCGTGGCGCCGATCTGCGCCATCTCCATGATGCTGTCCCACAGGCGTTGGCCGTCGATGCGGATGTGATCGGTCATGGCTTTCCTCCTTTTGCCGTGGTCGTGCAGGCGCGCTGCACTTGGGCTGTATTGTACACAGAATTGCCGCCGAGGTCACCGAGCTGGCGACTCACCGGGGCGCCTTTACATGGATCTGGGTTCGGGAGCGCGAGCCACCGTCTCGCCCCTACATAGAGCTACGGTTGGGCGGGCGGCTCAAGCATCGGCCAGAACGGGATCGTTGAGCCGGGCCTGGCGTTGTTTCAGGCCCCGCTGCAGGCGCTCGACCTGGCGCGCGTACGCCGGTTCGTCGATCAAGTTGCGCCGTTCCCAGGGGTCGGCGTCCAGGTCGAAGAGCTGCCAGAGCACGGCGCCCTCCACCACCGTCTGGATCAGCTTGCAGCGCTCGTCCTTTAGGCTGCGCTGATACGGTCGGCCCTCTGGGTGCCCGAATACGCCTTGATAGGCGGAGAAAACCTGGCGGCGATGTTTGGAGGTGCTTCGGTTGAGCAAGGCGCCAAGGCTATAACCGGCGCCGGTCTCGGGGCGGGGCAGGGCTGCCATGTCCAAGAGCGTCGGGTATAGATCCAGCAGGTAAAGCAGGGCGGCGCTGCGCATGCCGGCTGGGATGCCGGGCCCGCGCATGATCAGCGGGATGCGCATGCTGTGCTCGTAGAGGTTCTGCTTGCCCATCAGCCCATGCTGGCCGACAGCCAGGCCGTGATCCGAGGTGTAGACGACCACGGTATTCTCGGCCAGGCCGCGCGCTGCCAGCGCCTCCAGGATACGGCCGATTTCCATGTCCATGTGTGAGATCATGCCGTAGTAATCGGCGATGTGGCGCTTGATCTCCAGCTGGGAACGGGGATAGCCCGCCAGCACTTCATCGCGGATATCGCGCACGCCGATATCGAAGGGGTGCTCCGGCACGAAATTGGGCGGGATGGAGATGTCACCGCTATCGTACATTTGGTCGTAGGGCGGCGGCGGCGTGCGCGGGTCGTGCGGCGAGGTGAAGGCGATGTAGGCGAAGAAGGGCTGCTCGTCCCCTGGCCCGCGCGTGTTGAGAAAGTCGATCATTTCGTCGGCGAAGACGGTCGTCGAGAAGCCACCGGCGATGTAAGAGTCTTCGGGCGGGTAGGCGCCGGCCGGGTCAAAGTCGTTGACCGGTACGGCGAATTGATCGGACATGCCGCCGAAGAACACTTTGCCACTCTGGCTGAAACAGCGGGCGTAGCTGCCGCGCCGGTTATGCCATTTGCCCGTGGCGTAAGTGGTGTAACCGCTTTGACGCAGCAATTCCGGCAGCAGCGGCACGTCGTCCGGCAGCGGATCGGGCGTGTCAAAGAGGTTGCGCCCGCTCATGAGCATGCCGCGGCTGGGCATACAGACCGCGCCCGAGGTCGAGCCCATGATATGCGCCTGGGTGAAGCAAGTCCCGTCGCGGATGAGCAGGTCGAGCGTCGGCGTCTGCACGCCTTCGGTTGCGAGCGCGCCGATGGCCGAATGGCGGTGGTCGTCTGCGATCATGAAGAGGAAATTGGGTCGGCTCATGGTAGTCCGTTTTCGCGTGACCGTTGCGACGATGATACAGCGTGAGGGCGTCGCTGGCAAGCGACTGTGGCCGAGGGCGTAGATTGAAGTTCAGATGACGCGTAGGTCTTGCGCGCAGGTTACTGCCGCTATCACACGCCGGTTGAAACTCGCGCATTAGCCGCTCCCAATTGGATTGAGGGTGGGGCGGGCAAAGAGCCTGATATTCTCAGCTCGTCATCAGAAAGTAAGATTCCTGTGCTATGCTAAGCGCATAATCGCATACCACTACGAGCAGGTGAAATACATGCGTCCTCTTGTCCTGAGTATTCTGGCGGCCCTGCTGTTGATCGTGCCCGCTTTGGCGCAGGCGCCGGAAGCGGAACTGGTGCTGGAGCACGCGTCCGGCGTGGTCACGGCGGCCTGGAACGCCGATGAGACGCGCATCCTCACGGCGACGGAGCGCGGCTTGGTCCAGGTTTGGTCCGCGACGGACGGCGAGCTGCTGCTGACGATCGACCATGGCGGCAACCCGCTGACGCATGCGCTCTGGGTTGATGGCGGCGCGCAGATTCTATCGGCAGACGAAAGCGGGGCTGTCCGCTTGACCGCGACGGCCGACGGCGAAACCGTGCAGAGCTGGCAGTTTTCCGGCATGCCGGTTGCGCTTGAGTTAACGGCGGCGCAAGAACGGGCGCTGATCTTCACCGATTTGGCGGGCGGGGCGCTCTTGTCGCTGGCCGACGGCGCGGTGGCAACTGCTTTTTCCTTCGGCGCGGAAATCAGCGGCGCGGCCTTCAGCGCGGACGACACACGTGTGAGAGCCTGGTCGGAAGACGGCGCGGTCTACAGCTGGCAGTTGACGACGGGCGCCGCTGACGAAACGCGGCCGCCACACCGCGGCATGCTGCTCGGCTTGCAGTGGAACGCAGACGATACGCGCGTTTTGGCCTGGTTCACCGATGGGCTGGTCAACTTGTACGAATCCGACGGCGTCAGCATCGGCCGCGGGCGTATCAGCGGCGTGCGCCACAACAGCTTCGTGCAGCGCGCGATCTGGTCGAGCGATGAATCGCTGGTGATGTCCTGGGCCGGCGACGACACCGTGCACGTCTGGTCAGCGAACGATGGACGCACGCGGCAAATCTACCGCCACGAAGATTGGGTGATCGGCGCGAACTGGGATCCGCAGGAGACGCGCGTTTTGTCCTGGTCGCATATTTACGTCTACCTGTGGGATGCCGAGGGCTTCGCGCAGCGCTTCCGCCATGGCAACCTGGTGCGGGGCGCCGTCTGGAATGCCGCGGCCACACAAGTCTTGTCCTGGTCATGGGATGGCTCGGCGCGGGTTTGGGCGGTCTGAAGCGGCGCTAAACGAACGCGCCAACGACAACGACCACCACCAGCGGCGTCAGCAAGCCGATCAAAGCGCCGCTGATCACCTGCGCTGGCGTATGCCGCCGCAATACCAGGCGGGCCGCCACCACCAGCAGCAGCAAGGGCAGCAAGAGCAGCGCCTGCCCCATGCCATAGACCAGATAGGTCGCGGAAACAATGCTGGCCATGGCCATGGCGTGCAAGCTGAGGTGCAGGAAAAAGGTGCCCAGCAGCATGATGGTCAATTGCACGATGCTGACCAGCGTCAGCAGCTGCAGAATCGGCGCCGCCTCCAGACGCAAGTACACCAGCCCGCAGACCACGCTGCCGCTGATGGCGACCGTGTAGGGCAAGTAACGCTCGCGGCTGAGGCGCATGTGCAAATCGCCGATGCGGCCGATACGCACCATGTAGGCGATGAAGAACATGGGCCCAAAACAGACCAGCATTGCGAAGAGCGTGGCCTGGGCCGCTGCTGAGCCAGGGTCGGCAACCCGCGAAAGCGTCACGGCATAGGCCCACAGTGACCAAACCACCGGCGGGCTGATCAACAGCGAAGTGACGTGGGCCCACAGGCTTTCGTCTTCGCGTACGCGTTGCCGCAGCGCTGCCGGCAAAGGCAGTCGGATATCCATAGGCTTCAGTTGCTCAGCGTGTCGACAAGGGCATTATAGCAGCCCCGCGTGAACGAGCGCCAAGAAAGCGAATGGGCGCGGCCGTTCGCAATCCCATCTAGGTTGGGCGTCGACGAGGCTAGCCCGCCGCCGACCGGGCTTCCAGCAGCGCCAGCAAACCCTCCGGGTAGAGCGGCGGCGCGCCCTCAACGCGGAAGAAATCCAGCGACTTCCAACTGCCCTGGTACAAGACCTCGCCATCGTCGTGGCCGATGACGCAATAGTCGTCCTGGTTGCGCGCCGGGTCGATGAAGCGACCGTCATAGACCAGCACAATCTCATGCATAGCAACGCCTTCGTAGGTGAAGATGTTCTCCAGCGTAGCCAGATAGACGATGTCAGCCACTTCGGCGCCGATCTCTTCGCGTACTTCGCGGGCGACTGTCTCGCAGCCGCGCTCGCCGAATTCGATGCGGCCGCCGATCGGCCGGTAGAAGGTCTCGTCTTTGCGGGCGTCGTAGCCACGGGCGACGAAGATCATTTCGCCGCGGCGGAATATACAGATGGCGAGGGGACGGATGCGCTTCTTCTTCTTTTTCCTGGCCATGTGTTTGTTATGCGCCACCGGAGCGTACAATTAGTGTTAACTATAGTGCTCGCACGTCAAGAATTAGCGCAGGGTCTACACTTTTGCCACCGAGTGTACCGCGTTTAAGGGAGAGCGCCGAGGAAATCCATCGGGTAGGGTTGCGAGGGACGGGAGGGCGAGACAAGTCTCGCCCCTACAGTTTTCGACGGATGCGGGGAGATATACATTGCGCCCGCAAAACACTGGCGTAGGCGGCTCACTCCATTTCGAAGCGTGTGGCGAGGGCCTTGGGCGGGTCGCTGCGCAGGAAGGCGCGCAGGCGACGCTGCACGGCCCGCGGCAGGTATTGCAGCAGGCGTTCTGTCAGCCCGCCGCTGACAATCAGCAGCGTCACGATCATCAGCAGCCAGGGCAGGGTATTCAGCAGCACGAAGGGGAAGTTGATCTCCTGGCCGAAGATGAAGAGGCCGTTGGTCTGGATATTGCTGGAGACGGCGCGCAGGGCAGCGAACAAGTACGCGCCGAGCACGACGCGGAAGGGATGCCAGCCGCCGAAGATGACGATGGCCAGCGCGATCCAGCCGTCGCCTTGCATGGCCGGCGGGCTGGACCAGCCCGGCTTGACGTTGAGCGAGTAGGCGGCCCCGGCCAAGCCCACCAGCGCCCCGCCCAAAAATGTGTACCAATAGCGCAGCCGCTGGACACGAGCGCCGCGGGCGTAAGCCGCCTCGGGCCGTTCGCCGATGGCCCGCAGCGTCAAGCCGCCCTTGGTGCGGAAGAGCCAGAACCAGATGACGAACATCAAAATGTAGCTGAAATAAACGAGCAGATTCTGGCGAAAGAATATCGGCCCCACGACCGGCAAGTCCTCCAGCAGCGGGAGGGCGAAGCGCGTGATCTGCGGGCCGGGGATGCGGGTGTAATCAGCGCCGAGGAAGCGCGCCAGATCCGCCGCGAGCAGCGTCAGCACGAAGCCGACGGCCACTTGATCCCGCCGCAGCTTGATGCTGGAGAAGCCGACCAGCAGGGCGATCAGCGCGCCGATGAGCATGGCGGCGGCGATGCCAACCATGATCTGTGCCGGCACATCGAGGATGCCGACTTCCTGCGCGGTCCAGGCGGCGGCGAACCCGGTGACGGCGGCCAGCGCCAGGCTGCCATCCAGCGACAGGTTGACCACGCCGGCGCGCTCGGTGATGGTCTCGCCCAAGCTGGCGATGACCAGCGGCGTGGCGGTGCCGATGATGCTGCCCAGGGTGTTGAGGAATTCTTCGTTCATCTTACCCCCCATCCCCGAGCCCCTTCCCCCACAAGGAGGGAGGCAGGATAAGAACTTGATACACGCAAGTCATTATTGCCCCTCCCTCTTCGTGGCGGAGGGGTCCGCGGTGGGGGCGTCATCATCAGCCAGGGTCCCCGGGAAGAAGACCTCCTGTACGCCGTGGAAGAGGATGACGAAGAGCACCAACATGCCTTGCAGGACGCCGGCCAGCGACGAATCCAGCTTGAGCGAGGGCGCGATCTGCAAGCGCGTGCTGCCGGTCAAAATCGCGGCGAAGGCGAAGGAAACCAGCGGCACCCAAAGCAAGCGGATGCTCAGCAGCAGGACGACGAGCAAGCCGAGGAAGCCGATGCCGCCGGATGCCAGCGGGCGCAGATTGTCGAAAGTGAAGAGCACGCGGTAGCTGCCGGCGATGCCCGCCAGCGCGCCGCAAGCCAGGAAGGCGCTCATCGAGGTGCGCTCGGTGGCCACGCCCAGCAGCAGGGCCGAGCGCATGTTGCGGCCCACCGCTTTCAAGTTCAGGCCCCAGCGCGTGGCGTTGAGCAAGAAATACACGATGGCGAAGGCGGCGATAACGAGGCCGATCACATGTTGACGGGGAATGTCGGCGAGAACTCGGGCAGCAGCGCCGGCGCCGGGACCTTGGGCGGAGCCGCCGATGCGCGGTTGCCAGGGGCCGGAGATGAGGTAGAGATGACATTGACCAGGGCGTTCAGCGCCACGCCGCCGAAAATCTCGTTGACGCCCAGGCGTATCTTAAGGAAGCCGACCACGAAGCCCCAGAACATACCGCCGACAGCCGACAGCGCGATGAGCATGATGTGCAGCAGCGGCGACAGGCTGCCGTCGAGCAGGATGAATATGCGCGCCCCAACTGGCGAAGACATGCGCCCATCATCATTTGGCCTTCGACGCCGATATTCCACAAGCCGGCGCGGAAGGTGACGACCAGGCCGATGCTGACCAGGGTGAGGGGGATCCAAAAGTTGAAGACGCCGCCCAGCTTGCGCGAATCGCGAGGCGCCGCCAGAGGGATTCGACGATCGATCGGGTCGCGTCCCACGGCGAAGCCAGCGACGCCGGCAGAATGAGGATGACGAAGAGCACCAACATGCCTTGCAGGAGTTCGCCGGCCACGACGAATCCGCTTGAGCGTCCTCCATCTAAAGGGCGCGTACAAGCAAACTGCAGACGCGTGCTGCCGGTCAAAATCGCGGCGAAGCGATAAGGAAATCCGCGGATTTCCAAGTGCTCGAAGCGATATGCGTCATGCCAGATGGTATTGTCGAAAGTGAACGAGCACCTGGCCTGATTACGATCATACTGGCTCGATGCCCATGCCAGCTGCTCCATATAACGAAGCGCAGAATAGTCGAAATGAGGTGCTGTTGAACACGCGGCGGCTCGACCCAGCTGCAGGGCGCCGCGAGCAGTCTGCGCCAACTGCAAGCATTGCGTCAATCTTTGAAGGCCCCATCGACTTGGTTCTTATAGGTGGCATCGTAATGACGAATTGGATCCGGCAGAAAAAACTCTTCAATGTCTCGATGGACCATCATGATACATGTTGACGGCGGTACTGCGGTCTGACTATTTGTAGCTCGACCTGTTTCAATGTCATCCGCTCAGGCAATCCGTACAAGCAGCGCGCGGATCGGCCGCTTGCTTGTTCTCAAGAAAAGTGCCGGAATATCGTTCGAAGTCTGCGGCGTTGACCAGATGGGCCGCAGATGATGTGGACGATGTTTTCGCCAGAATGTAATACGTTGAGCCGGGCAAAAGTTTCAACGCCGCCGAGAATCTCGTATTGCGGGAATCGCCGAAGCGCGAGTTGCCAATATGCCTTCCTTGATGAAGAAATAGTCATCCAGCTGCGTCCAGTCGCCCGATAAGCTCGTTCGAGGCCGACGCGATAACTCAATAGGGCCGACCATCGAAGCAATGGGATCCGGGCAGAACATGCTCAACTTTCCCAATTAAGCAGACGCGCTCCATGAGTTCCACCAGCGGCGTAGAGTTTAATGTTCGACTTCCAGCGAGAAGACAAGTTCAAATATAGGTGCCGATCGTTATAGTGGCCACTGATCGCCAAAGAGAGAGTTTCTCAATGACGGCTTCATGCCGATGCTTTGTTTGACCAGTGAGGGGGATCCAAGAAGTTGAAGACGCCGCCCAGCTTGCGCGAATCGCGGAAAGGCGCCGATCCGAGGGATTCGACGACGTCAAGTTCGGGTCGCGAACGGCGATGACGAGCGCGGATACCGCCAGCAGAGATCGATGGGTCCGACATGAGGTCGCTGATTTTCGACTTGAATGGCGAGGCTGGCGGGGGGATTTTATCGATAGCATGATAAGGCCTTCACTTCACCGTAATCCCGACCCGTGCCAGGCGTTGTTGACATAGCCCTTGAAATTCCAGACGCTCGCGATCGTCTCCGGCTGAGAATTCGCCGCGCTGTCCCAGGCGCGCACCACCAGCTCATGTTGGCCCGGCGCCAGGTCGAATTCCGTGCGCCACAGCTGCCAGGTCCACAGCTGCGGCTCATTGAGGAACTCGGCGCGTTGCCAGGTCTCGCCGCCATCGGGCGAGACGCTCACCCAGGTGATTTCGTGCTCGCCGTCGCTCATGGCATAGCCTTCGACGACGACTCTCCCCGCCGGCAGCAGGTTGCGGTCTTGCGGACGCACGATGACCGAATTCACCGGCAGCTTGGTCAGTTGCATGCCATCGGCGTAATCGACATTATACATGTTGATATGCGGCGGGAAGAGCTTGTAGCCGACCTGCTGAAAGTGGTTGTCCGAGGGGCGGTCTTGCACGCGGATTTCGCTGAGCCACTTGACGCTGCGCGCGCCGATGTAGCCGGGCACGATGACCCGCAGCGGGCAGCCGTGGGCCAGCGGCAGGTCGGCGCCATTCATCTGATAAGCCAGCAGCACTTCGCAGCCCAGGGCTTTGTCCAGCGGGATGGAGCTGCCGTAGCCTTCGCGCTGGCCATCGCGCAGCATGGTATCCAGCCCGAGGAAAGCCACGTGCTCGGCCTCGGGCCCGCTGATGCCGGCGGCCGCCAGAACATCGCCCAGGCGCACGCCGCTCCACTCGGCGGTGCCGATAGCTTCAATGCCCCAGGCCAGCTGGTCGTCGATCGGCTTGTAGCTGACCAGTTCCTGGCGGCGGTTGCCGGCGCATTGCAGCGTCGCCACCAGCGTGCGTGAAGCGAAATCGCGCTTGATCTGGTCCAGGCTCAGCTCCAGCTCGCGGCTGACCAGGCCGTGAACGCGCAGTCGGTAACTATCCAGTTGGAAATGGGGAATGCGGGCGTGGTTGCGCACGAAGAAGAGGTGGTTGGGCGTGACGAAGTCCTTGGCCAGTTGGCTCAGCGGCGGGCCGGCGTTGAGGACGTCGTCGTAAGTTTTGGTGTCGTCGTGCTTTTCACTTAGTGGCATATATCTTCTCTCGATTCACCGAACACACAAGATTTACGCTGTAGGGGCGACCAACCTGGTCGCCCGCCGGGTGATGGAATTTTGTGTCGGGCGACTTGATAAGTCGCCCCTACAAATTCCTTCGATGCATCGCTCTCAAAACTCGCCGCCGATGAGGTAGCCCAGTTCTTCGATGCTTGTCTGCGCCACATCGGGCACTTCATGCACCCGCCCGGCGTAGAAGACGAAGATGCGGTCGCTGTAGGTCACGAGTTCCTCCAGGTCGGACGAGTTAAAGAGGATGGCGGCGCCGCGCCCGCAGCGCTCCAGCAGCTGGGTCCAGATCCAACGCGCGGAATCGACATCCAGGCCGCGGGTCGGCTGCTCCAGGATCAGCAGCTTGGGGTTATCCGGCAGCAGGCCGATTAGCACGCGCTGCTGATTGCCGCCGGAGAGCTGTTCAATACTGTCGCCGGCGCGGCCCTTGATGCGGTACTGGTCGATGCGGGAGGCAGTGCGCTGCTGCACCTGCTTCCAGTCGATCTGCAGCTTGTCGTCGCTGACCAGCGCCGTGTGCTCGGTCAGGGTCAAGCCGGCGATCAAGCCCTCTTCCAGCCGGCCCTCGGCGCCGAAGACGCAACCGCGCTGAAAGAGCTGACGGTAGCTGCTGCCCAGGATATCGACGCCGTCGAATTCCAGCCGTCCGCTGTTGGCGCGGCCCAGGCGGGCGCAGGCGCGCATGAACAATTCCTGGCCGCTGCCGCCCAAACCCGCCAGCCCGATGACTTCGCCGGCATGCACCGTCAGTGAAATCGGCTGCATATCCAGGCGCAGGTCCTGCGCGATCAAATCTGCCACCACCAGCACCGGCGCGCCCATGTCGTGATGGGGGCGGCTTTGGGCTTCCAGCTCTTCGCCGAACATCAGCGTCACCAGTTGCTGCTTGGTCCGGGCGATGACGGCGGCGGACAAGCTGCCGTTGCTCGCCGGCATGTCCATCGCGCCCACCATCAGTCCGGCGCGCAAGACGACGACTTCATCGCAGAGGTCGATGACGTCCTCCAGCTTGTGCGAGACCAGCAAGACGACCAGCCCTTCATCGTGCGCCAGTCTGCGCAACGCATTGAAGAGGATGTCTTTCTGCTCGGCGGAAATGCCCGTGGTCGGCTCATCCAGGATCAGCGTTTCCACGCCCAGCGCCAGCAAGCGGATGATCTCAAGTTGCTGCCGCTCCGCAATCAAGAGGTTGTCGATCGGCTGGTGCGCATCCAGCTCGAAGCCGAAGCGCTCGGTCAGTTCTTTGAGCCGCGCTTCCGCCTGCCGCCGCCCCAGCGTGATGCCCTCGGCGACGCCGTAGATGAAATTCTCCAGCACCGTGAAGGCGCCGACATCCAGCGGATCCTGCTGCAACATGCCGATGCCGTTGTCGATGGCGGCTGCCGGGCCGGTGTAGTCAATGACGCGCTCGTCGATCAGGATTTCACCTGCATCGGCCGGCTGAAAACCGGAGAGGATCTTCATCAAGGTGGATTTGCCGGCGCCATTTTCGCCCAAGATGCCGACGATGCGCCCATGGTTAAACTTGACGCTAATGTCGTTGTTGGCGTGCACGGGTCCAAAGCGTTTGTGGATATTCCTCAGTTCAATGTCCATGGCAGAGCGGCCGCCGCGTATCACTCCAAAACGCAATATCCCATTGTAACGTAGTCTCAAGAATTGACCAATTCGCGGGCGCGGTCCTAGCCCGGCGGGACGACCTCCAGCGCGATGATGTGCGGATGGCTGGCAGTGCCATCGGCGCGGTAGGCGACCGCGGCGAACTTGTGCCAGCCAATGCCCTGGGCGAACCAGTTCATCGTCACGCGATAGTGAGCCAGGCCTCCTGCGCCGCTTTCACTCGTCTGCTGCAACTGCTCATCGACAAATAGCTCAACCTGCTCGATGCCCGTGGTTGCGTCCGAAGCCAAAATCTCGATGTCAAAAATGACGCCCTCCACCACTTGCTGGTTATGCGCCGGAAACAGGATTTCGACTCGGGGCAGCGCCGGCGTGGCCAGCGGTACGGCAGTACGCGTTGGCACACCGATATTGCAGGCGGTCAGGCAGAAGAGGACGAAAACCATCTGCAGAAGGCATCGGGTTTGTCGTCGCCTGGCTGGCTCAAAGGCAAGTGTCATGGCGCGTTTCTTTCCCAGTGGACGGAAGCAAATCCAAGGTCGTGGCGCGAACAATGTTTGAGCTTGTCGCGGAAGCGCGGTTGAGCCACCGGCGCGCCCCAACACGCAGTCGACTCTTGTGGAGTATTGGTCCGTGCCGTGAATATTCGCATTGCATTCCTGGAACACCTGAGAACTGCCGACTCAATCTTATACTTGCGCGTCTCGTCATGTTGCCGTCATCGCGTGCATTGAAGCTCGCGATTCTGCTGTGACGGAGTTCGCCCTGGTTTCATTTGTGCGCCTTCTGGGGTCATCCTATAATGTTTTGTGTCGAGCAGCCCCGTTGCTGAAGGAGAATGGCGTCATTAGACTCCACAAGTCTAGCGCGCGGTACGCGCTAATTGCGATGGTTTGCGCCCTGTTTTCGCTGTCGATTCCGATGGGCGTAGCGCATGCCGCGTCGATCACGGTCGACAAGACCGCTGATGACGACACGAGCGGCGCTTGCACACTTTGGGACGCCATCACCGCGGCCAACACCGATACCGCCACTAACGGCTGCCCGGCCGGCAGCGGCGCCGATACCATCACGCTCGCGGTGAACATTACGCTGGCCGCCGTCATGCCACAAATCACATCGGAAATAACGATTGAAGGCGCCGGTTACGACATCGACGGCAACGACGAATATCAGATCTTTTTCATTGATGGCGGCGATCTGACCGTAAACAACATCACGCTGACAGGCGGCGAAACGCTCAATTACGGCGGCGCGATAAACGCCGAAGACGGCTCCGCCTTGACCATTACCAATAGCCGACTGGAAGACAACCACGCCGGGCTTTTGGGCGGCGCCATTGCAACATCCAATACCAATGTCGTCATCAGAAATAGCGTCTTCGTCGGCAACACGTCCGGATCGCTGGGTGGCGCTCTGTCCTTTTTCTCGCTGTCACCAAACGACGTCGGTTGGACGGACGATGATGAGCTGGCGACGCTGCTCATCGACCAGACCACATTCGGCGAAGACGTTCCTAGCGGCTGCGCGGCCGCCGATATCAGCGCGGATCCAGAGAACTCAGCCAGGGCCAGCGGCGGCGCGCTGCGTCTCTCAGGCGGAGACATTGCGATTCGACGTAGCAGCTTCATTGGCAACAAAGCCGGTACCGATGGCGGCGCAATTTACGCCAATGCCTGGCGCTTTCTATTCGAAAACAACACCGTGTCCTGCAACCGCGCTGATGCGGACGGCGGCGGTGTTTATGTCATCGTTGGTGATCTTATTCTCCGACACAGCACCATCTATGAGAACTCGGCCGGCGACGAAGGCGGCGGTCTGTTTTCGGTTGATGACAGCGAATTCTATCCCGACTCGGAAACGGTGGAGTGGGGGCTCTACCTGCAGAACTCGATCATCGCCGGCAGCACGGGCGGCGGCGACTGCGTCGCGCGCGACGAAATCGACCACAATATCGGCATGTACATCGGCGACAACTCTTGCGAGCCCGCTTGTAGCGCGCAAGACGGCCCGATCAATCTCGGCGATTTGCAAGGCGAGCCGGCCTATCACCCGCTGCTGGACGGCAGCATCGCTATCAATCGAGCAGATATGGATGTCTGCAGCTTGCCTGAATCCACCGAGAATACCGAAAGCGCCGAAGGTTCTGAGAGCCAGACCATCCGCAGCCAGCAAGCCCAAGACTTCTCAGATTCGAATATCTGTGAGGAGTTGGAACCCGAGCAAGATCAGATCGGCACCAACCGGCCCATGTACGGCAACTGCGATATCGGCGCGATCGAGTCGCGCACGGGTGTGGAATTGGAGACCATAGCCGACAACGATCCGCCGCCGCCTTCAGACACGCCGGTTCCGCCGACGGACACGCCCGTCCCGCCACCGCCTTCAGACACGCCGGTTCCGCCGACGGACACGCCCATCCCGCCGCCGCCTTCAGACACGCCGGTTCCGCCGACGGACACGCCCGTCCCGCCACCGCCTTCAGACACGCCGGTTCCGCCGTCGGACACGCCCATCCCGCCACCGCCTTCAGACACGCCGGTTCCGCCGTCGGATACGCCCATCCCGCCACCGCCTTCAGACACGCCGGTACCGCCTTCGGACACGCCCGTCCCGCCGCCGCCTACGGACACACCCGATCCCGTAAGCGAGCAGGGTCCATTGGACCCGCAAGACCCACAAGACCCGCAGGATCCGCAAGACCCGCAGGACCCGCAGGATCCGCAAGACCCGCAAGACCCGCCGACAGACACGCCGGTTCCACCACCGCCTTCGGACACGCCAGTTCCGCCTTCGGACACGCCGGTTCCGCCGACAGACACGCCGGTTCCGCCGACAGACACGCCCGACCCCAATAGCGAGCCGGACCCACAGGGCCCGCAAGTCCCGGTGGACGATGCGGACGCGACAGCGACAGCGGCCAAGGCTACAGTCGATGCGGGGGCGACAGAGACGCGAGAATTCTGGCTGAACGAGACGGCGATCTATATGACGCAGACCGCCGAATTCGCTACCTTTGAAGCTGGCCAGACCGCCACCATTAACGCCTTTGCGACGCAGACGGTGGTGGCGGGTTTGCCGCCGGTTGAGCAGACAGCATTCGCCGCGACCGCGACATCGGCTTCCGCAGCGACCTCGGTCGCCGCCACAGCTACCACGGCGGCCGAGATTGAACTCACCGGGACGCGAGCGGCCTCGCCGACCGCCTCGCCGGGGCCCGGCGCCCGCTGCACCCACACCGTTGTGGCCGGGGATACACTATTTGGATTGGCGCTGACGTACGGCACAACTGCCGATGCCATTCGGACGCTCAACCAGCTCAGCGGCGACACGCTATTCATCGGCCAAGAGCTGTTCGTGCCCGACTGCTTCAAGCCGGGGCAAGGACTTGGCAGCGCCTCGCTTGAATACAAGTGTCAAAATCTGTACGACAGCATGGTGGTGCGCTCGGAGAGCCAAGTCGTAGGTTGCCGGCCGGTTGATGTTAATGCAATCGATAAACACCCCGCGTTGGCATCCGGCATGATCTCGGCAGTGGACATTTTCGGCTACGTCGATTCGGGCGTGGAAGTCTGCTTCCGCAGCATTGGCGACCTGGTATTCCTGGATGCGACATCGGACCCGCCAACACCGCGCGCCCTGGCCAGCTTCGAAAACGCCGTCGGCATGACCTGCGGCGAGATCGAGCGGATCGGCACGGTCGTCTTGGTGGCGACCATCACCGAGATCGACACGTATCTGGAACTGACAAATTGTCTGGTGACGACCACGCAAACCCTGCGCCTGCGGGATGATGTGGGCAGCGCAAGCGTCCTGGCGCTGGTGCCCTTCAACGTCACGCTGAATGCCAGCGCGCGCACCAGCAATTGGTTTAACGTGAGCTACCTGGGCATGAACGGCTGGGTCAGCGCCGCGTATGTCAAGACCAGCGGGATCTGTGTGTAGCTGCTCTGCCCGGCCCACTGTCGGGGGCGCCGCCGCAAATGCCCCACTAATCGGGCGCTAATCTGCTTGCTCGTTGCCACCGCGCGGCTATAATGCAATGTTGTGACAGAGTGAAGCATGTTCGTCCGCAAAGTACGGGACTTCAATTGATGCGGTCAGCTCGATATTCGAGGCTGGGTTCGATTCTCCTTTGCATCGCGCTAACGCTGCCGTCACTGGGGAGAGCCGCCGCCGCCGACATCTCGGTGGATGAAGACTGCACCTTGGGCGCAGCCATCATCGCCGCCAACAACGACGCAGCCTTTGACAAATGCACCGCCGGCGATGGCGATGACACCATTTCGCTTACCGGCGACGTGTCGCTCAGCAACGTCTTGCCCGCGATCACCACAAACATGACCATCGACGGCTCGGACCAGACCGTGTCGGGCAACGACAGCGCCAAGATATTGACCATTGATGAGGCGGAAGTGACGCTCAAGGACATCACGCTCACAAATGGTCGCACCGGCGCGCGGGGCGGCGTCATCCACGTCGAAAATGGCCACCTCACACTGCAAGACTCGGTGATAAAGGACAGCCAAGCCGGCGACGCTGGCGGCGGCATCTACGCCAGCAACAGCAACGTCCACATTAGCGGCAGCGAAATCAAGGACAACACCGCCGGGCGCAGTGGCGGCGGCGGATTGTACTTCACCAGCGAGGGCGCCGCGCACACCTTGCACATTGAAGAGTGGAGCGTATTCAGCGGCAATAAAGCCTCGCAAGACGGCGGCGCAATACGCGTGGCCGGCGGCATCGTCATCATCGACAAGAGCAGCTTCAGCGGCAACAGCGCCGACGAAGGCGGCATGATTGAAATCTGGAATGGCAGCCTGCGGGTAGAGAATACGACGATAAGCACCAACCACGCGCGCGAAGGCGGCGGCATCAACGCCGGCGCTGATCTGGATTATGGCTCGACCGTCACCCTGGTCCACGTGACCATGGCCGACAATACCGCTGACGAGCGTGGCGCGGCCATTGCCCTCACCGGCGCCCGGGCGACGCTGAGCATCGGCAACACCATTATTTCCGGCGAAACGGCCGAAGGCGTCACCCAGTGTCATCCCGGCGTCAGCGAATACAGCGTCACTGCATACGTCCGCAACGCTATCAGCGATGATTCCTGCCCGCTGGTGACGCCGCCCGAAACTGAGGAAGAAGACGCCAGCAGTCAGTCGGCGTCTGATGAAGAGGAATTTCGCATATTGCAGGCGGAGGAGGCCGATGAGCGCGGCCTGACCTTGGACGAGGCAGAGCTGCCAACAGAAGAATACCTGGATGCGCTTATGGCTGATGTCCAGTTGGGCGAGCCGCGCGTCTGGCGGGGCGTTGTCTATTACCCGCTGCGGGAAGGAAGCCCGGCCATCGACACCGCCAACCTGGAAATGTGCGAAGCATTGAGCGACCCCGATTCCGACTTGGTGGATACGAGCCGCCCGCAAGGCGACGGCTGCGATATCGGCGCCTTTGAAGTTCCCTGGGACGATGATCCGCCGCCCGAGCCGACGGACGAACCGCCCGAGCCCGAGCCGGAAACAGTCGACCCGCCACCGACGGAAGCGCCCCCGCCCGACCCCTGCGTTCACATTGTGGCGACAGGCGACAGCTTGTATACGATCGCCCTGCATTATGGCACGACGATAGAATTCTTGCGTGAACTCAATCGCTTGACGGACGATGCGCTGTCGGTGGGCCAAGTGTTGAGCTTGCCCGGTTGTGACGAGCCCTCGCCCGAAGATCCATTTATTTGTGATGACATTCCCTTTGAAATCTTCATCGACTCCGGCAGCCCGGATATACGCTGTGAGATCGTGCAGATAAGCGATATCGACAAGCATCCGTCTATGAACGCCGGCATTGAAGCAGCCGTCGAGATCTGGGGCAAAATGGAACAGGGCGTGGAAGTTTGCATCTCCGGCAGCGGTTCCTTGGTATTCATGGACACGGAGTTCACGCCGCCGGCCGTGACGCGGCTGCCGCTGTATGAAGAGCGCGGCTTGCTCTGTGCCCGCATCAACAAAAGCGGAACCGTCGTCCATGTGGCGTCGCTGACCGAGGAAGCGTCAATACCCTTGACCGACTGCCTGGTTACCACCGCCAATGTCTTGCGCCTGCGCGACGCCGCGGACGGCGATGTGGTGCAAGCGCTGGCGCCATTTGGGGTGACGCTGCCGGCGCGGGCGCGGACGGCCGGTTGGTTCTTCGTCGAGTTCTTGGGCATGGATGGCTGGATTAGCGCCGAATACGTGCACACGGCCGGCATCTGCGAGTAGCCGCCTGCCCCTCGACTTTTCAGCTTCATTCACAGCATTCCTCGTCGATCTGCGCCAACATGTCGCTGACGTAAGCGCGAACTTGCGGGCGAACTTCGTCGACCTCGGGCGCGTCTACATCGGGATCGAGCCGCCAGCCTAGCGCGCGCTGCAGCAGCGGCGCCCACCTGGGGTAGCGCCGAGCGGCCCAGGCGGCCGCCTTCACTTTCGAGGTCGGCGCGCCATGAACCAGCGTGTAGAGACCGCGCGCGACCGTCAGCACGATATAGGCGAGGGCCGGCATACCGTGCGGCTTTTCCGCGCTGTGGCGATAGTGGGCGATATGGTCACGCACGGCATCCAGATAGGCGGATACCGGCATAGGCGCGATGAGCGACTGGATCGGCGGCCCGTGTAAGGCGACTCCGTCTTGGCGCAGGGCGTACCAGCTGATCAGCCAATCGGCGCCGGCCTCGATACGATGAAAGGGCTCTCCCGGGCTGATGATGCCGATGTTGCTGGCGCGCGTCTGGAAGTTGCGCAGGCCCTCGGCTGAGATATAGGCCAGCTCCAGGCGATTGTCCCAGGCGGGCCAGCTGGTCACGACCGCGCCATGCAGCGCGTGCAAAGCGGCGAACTGGTTGTCGTCGAGTTCGCGCGTCATCACGACGACCAAATCGATGTCGCTGACGCGCAAGTCAAAGTCGCCGGTGATGAGCGAGCCGTAGAGATAGACGCCGACCAGCTGATCGGCCAGGATGGCGCTGACGCCATCGATCAGGCGCTCAACGATGCGTTCGACCTCAGGAAAGGGGGCCAGTGCTGGGTGGCTGCTCATCAGGCGGCTTTTGCGATCATCCTTGGCGGCGCGAGATTTGGCAGAATCGGCTAGACTATAGCGCATTGCCCGACGGGGGAAGAGCGCGCCCGCATGAAGATTGATCGTATCGAGGCATTCGTCGCCGAAGAGCGCTTGCAGACACCCTTTTATTTTTCGCAATTCGGCTTCGACCGGCGGCAGGTCTGCCTGGTCCGCGTGACGGCGGCTGATGGCAGTTACGGCTGGGGCGAAGGCTACGGGCCGGCGGCGGTGGTGAAGGCCGGCATCGAGTTTCTGGCGCCGCTGGTACTGGGCGAAGACCCGCTGCATGTCGAGGCGATCTGGAACAAGATGCACCTGCGAGCCTTGGACTACGCGCGGCGGGGTGTGCTGGTGGCGGCTATCAGCGCCATTGATATCGCGCTGTGGGATTTGCGCGGCAAGCTGCTGGGGCAGCCGGTCTCGGTGCTCCTGGGCGGGCGCCGGCGCGAGCGGGTCAAGGTATACGCCACCGGGCTCTACTTCACCGAGACGGACGACTTGGTCGGCGCGCTGGCTGAAGAGGCGCGTGGTTATGTGGCGCAGGGCTTCGGCGCCATCAAGATGAAGGTGGGGCTGGGCGTCGAGACGGACCTGCGGCATGTGCGGGCGGTGCGGCGGGCCATCGGCGATGAGGCGCAGCTGATGGTCGATGCCAACCATGCCTACTCGCTCAGTGAGGCGATCGACTTTGCGCGGCAGATTGAGCCGCTGGGCATCAGCTTCTTTGAAGAGCCGGTTTCGCCGGAAGACTACGAGGGGTATGCCGAGCTGCGGCGGCGGACGTCGATCCCGATCGCGGGCGGCGAATGCGAGTACCTGCTGGCGGGCTTCCGGCGCTTGCTGAGCGGACGCTGCGTCGATATCGCGCAGCCGGATATCTGCGCCGCCGGCGGCCTGAGCGAAGTGAACCGGATCGTGGCGCTGGCCGGCGCATTCCAGACCGATGTCATCCCGCATAGCTGGGGCACGGGCATCGCCTTCGCTGCCGGCTTGCACCTGGTGAGCACGCTGGATCCGCTGCCCGGACGGCTGCGCCTGCCGGAGCCTCTGCTGGAGATGGATCGCTCGGAGAATGCGCTGCGCGACCAACTGACCCGCCCGGTCTTCCGCGCCGAAGACGGCTTCGTGGCGGTGCCGGCGGGGCCGGGCCTGGGCGTCGATGTCGACCTGGAATATCTGGCGCAGTGCGCCGTCGGCGGCTGAATGATCGCGCTGGCGGAGATTCAAGCGGCGGCTGAGCGCCTGGCCGGGACGGTCACGCGGACGCCGACCCTGCGCCTGCCCGTGGACGACGCGCCGGGCGAGATTCACCTGAAATTGGAGAATTTGCAGCCGATCGGCTCCTTCAAGCTGCGCGGCGCGGGCAATGCCATGGCGCTGGCCCGGCCGGAATCGCTCGCGCGCGGCGTCTTCACGGCTAGCGCGGGCAATATGGCGCAGGGCGTGGCCTGGAATGCGCGGCGGCTGGGCATCCGCTGCCAGGTGGTCGTGCCCGATCACGCGCCGGCGACCAAGCTGGCGGCGATCCAGCGGCTGGGCGGCGAGGTCATCAGCGTGCCCTTCGCGCGCTGGTGGCGCGTCATCGAGACGGGCGAATTCGCCGGCTTGGACGGGCACTTCATTCATCCCGTGCGCGACCCGGCGGTGATGGCGGGCAACGGCACGATCGGCCTGGAGATCGTCGAAGACCTGCCCGATGTCGCTGCGGTGATCGTGCCCTATGGCGGCGGCGGCTTGAGCTGCGGCATCGCTTCGGCCTTGCGGGCGTTGAAGCCGGGCGTGCGCGTGTATGCGGCCGAGGTGGAGACGGCGGCGCCACTGGCGGCCTCGCTGCGGGCGGGGCGTCCGGTCGAAGTCGAGTACGAGCCGAGCTTCGTCGATGGCATCGGCGGGGTGAGCGTCTTGCCCGAGATGTGGCCGCTGGCGCGAGCGCTGCTGGACGGGTCGATCGTGGTGACGCTGGACGAAGTGCGGGCGGCGATCCGGCTGCTGGCGGAGCGGGGGCGGGTCATCGCCGAGGGCGCGGGCGCGGCAGCGGTGGCGGCGGCGCTGAGCGGGCGGGCTGGCCCCGGCAAGGTGGTCTGCGTGGTATCAGGCGGGAATATCGACAGCGCTGTGTTGGCGGAGATTTTGGCGGGGTCGGAATGATGTGGGCGGTCGCTGTCGGCGGAAATTATCACAGGATTTTACCACCGAGTACACCGAGAGAGTGACGCGTCGGGTCCCCCTGCGATTTCAGACGGCTGCCTCCTCGAAAAGTGAGGGGAAGTGGCGCAGGGGATCGCCGGGTTCGCGCAGCAGGATGCTCTGGCGCGGCGTCAGGGCGAATTCGGTCGGCGGCTCGACGCGGCGCGAGGTCCAACTGAGGCTGGAGACGCAATATTTGTAGAGCAGGGTGCGGCGCTCGTGGGCGGCATTCCAGCGGGCGGTGCCGTGGGTCAGCGCCTCGGAGAAGAGGATGACCGAGCCGGCGGGCATGCTGGGGATGGCGACGTGGGGCGAAGTTTGGAAGTTGTCGCTGATCTGTGTCGGCAGGCGGTAGTGGCTCTTGTGGCTGCCGGGGATGCAACAGAAGCCGCCGTGCTCGCCGCCGGCATCGGACAGGGTCCAGGCCACCACGATGAAGCCCTCGTAAATCTGGTTGCTGCGGAAGGCGTAGTATTCGCCGGGGCCGACGCCCGACTGCGGAGCGGTGGCGCCATAATCGGCATGCAGCAGGCCGTAACTCATGCCTCGCGTCATGCGCATGCCGTAGAGGCGATCGAGGCGGAAGGCGTCACCCAGGCGCAGCCGCAGCACGGGCATGATGGCCGGGTGATCCAGCAGATCGCAGAAGGGGGCGCCCCAATTGAGGAAGCCGGCGCCGACCGGGGCGGCCCGCCGCTCGAGCTGGGCGCTTTCGGGGAAGTCGCCTTCGGGCGCGATCAGCGATGAGCCGAGGGTGGGCGCGCTGCCGAAGCGCGGCGACTCGCTCAGCGGCGGCAGCTTCCGCGCGTCAATCAGCCGATTGAGCTCGGCCACCTCGGCCGGGCTGAGGGCGTCTTCGATGACGAGGTAGCCGTTCAGGTCAAAGAGATACTGTTGCAGTTCAAGGTCGTTCATATTCAGTTTCCGTATTTGCGCGTCAATCAGCCGGGGGGACGGCGGCGAGCACGGGCAGGCCGATCTGGGCTTCGATGTCTTCGCGGCGGCGGACGATGGCGCTCTCGAGATATTCCAGGGCGAAGACGATGATGCCGCCCACAAAGAGGCCGGCGATCAGCCCGACCAGGGTGTTGATGGAGACGTTGGGGCGGGCGCGGCTGATGACGGGGTTGTCTTGCAAGCTGGCGTAGATGCGGTCTTCGCGGCGGGCTTGCTGGTTTTGGTCGTTGCGGTAGCGGATGAGCAACTGCGCCCATTCGCCGGCGATGCTGGCGGCTTGGCCGGGGTTGACGTGCTCGGCGTCGATCTGGATGACGAGGCTGTCGAGATTGGGCGCCACGCGGACATCGGCGCGGAGCTGCTGCGGCGTCATGTCCATCTGCAGGCGGTCGATGACGGCGGCGGCGATGAGCGTGCTATCGAGGTAGGCCACGTGGCTGTTGAGCAGTTGCTTGGCGGCCTGGGTCAAGCCGAAGTCGGTGCGGCTGGGCTCGATGCGGACTTTGAGGGTGGCGCGGTAGACGGGGTCGAGGCTGCGGCTGAAGAGAAAGGCGGCCCCGGCGGCGATGATTGCGAGCAGAGCATGATCCAGCCGCGGCGGATGAGGATGTTGGCGTAGTCGATGAGGTTCATGGCTTAGTTTAGCATAGTAGAAGGAAGATAGAACACAAACAGAGGCACAGGGCAGAAGGGCACCGAGTTCACCGAGTACACCGGGGCCGCGTTGTCTATTGGACGTCCAATTGGAATCGGAATATTTTTTTGTCCAATAAAGACGGGCTTTGCTGGACGGACGGTGGCGCGGCGGTATGTATACGCAGGCGGACATGGCGTGAGCGTAGCACAGGTTGGATGCGACAGGGCGACTATATGGTCGCGGTTTGGAGGGCTACGGCGCGCGGGCGCGGACGAGCTATTCGTTAGTAGTGCGATGCTCTTTACTTGACCATATCTTTAGTAAATTCGTTCAACAGTCTACGAAACTTAGACACTTCGTCTTGTGCCTCAAGGTACGCCTTATAGTTTCTTAACGTGTCTTCTTGAGGGCATCGTAGAAGATATATCTACACTTGAAGTTTATTCGCAGGTACTGATCAATGTCTTCAACCCCACCATTATTGCTTGGCGGCTTTCCTAGCAAGATAATGCACTCAACATTCTCCTTCTCATCGGGTCTCAGTGTTCTTAGGCACTTCTCCAAAGCATTCTTGTATTTGCCAATTTGTCTTCCTAAATCTTGTACATCAACAGGGCGGTCAGCCTTCTTTAGCTCTACGATAATGTGCTTGCCGGCAGCGGTCTTGTAACGAATATCAAGCCGTGCCCTCTTTTCAGACTCCGTTAGTTTAGCGTCGATCGCGTCAAAGTCTTCCGTAACAGATTTCTCGATCCTTTTGTCAGTAGCCGCACGCTCCCACGAAGGATCCAGCAACCAAAGATGATCATAAATGTATTCCTGTAGTGTCGCCTCTAATGCGCTAGGTTTGATGCAGTCTAAATGGTTTACAACTGCGATTCTCTCTTCAACCACGTCGTAGTATCTCATTGCCTCCAATTCATCGAGATCCCGAAAAATTTGCATCATTGTCTCAAACTGTTCTTCAGTTTCTATCTGGTCTAAAGCGTTGAGCGACCCTCTTAATGCGAGAGTTTCAAAGGCTACAAGATTAGCCTTGTACATTTCTGTCCTTGCTTCTGAATTGGGAAACGGAAGGGATTCCAGCTTTTGAAAAAGTCTTTCGGCTGCCTTGCGATTGCCGCCCTTCCACTTGCTATACCATTTCTTTATCGCAGGATTCTCAGTAGCTCGTTGGATACTGGCTTCTTTCCGAAGATCTGCCCAATCTGATTGAATTGTCTTAAGTTGCTTCCAAATGAACTTCCTGAGCTTACGATACCTCTCGGCATCCTGTCGTACATTCTGGCGATTGCTTGTGATAATGTCCGGCTCCTCGTTGACATCCAAGAAATCGGCCTGGATCTCACCAATCAGGTATTTTGAGTAGATTCCACCCTCCTGATATGATGACAAGATATCATCTTGCACGGATTTGCCCCGAGCAAATATAACGATTGCGTTAATATTATCTTCGTACTCCTTGAAATTTTTTCGCTCATCTACGGTTGCGATCCATCCAGTAATTCTGTATCCTTCTGCCGGATCCACAACGTTGCAGAGCTTTGTTGCCTTGCTCAACTTCTCTCCAGTTCTCTCGAGATACTCGCTGCTTTCGTTGCCGAAATACCACATAAACTCAAGGTAATTGAAGAATTCTCTGTCCGTCGGAGTTACCTCTTCTTCCCCGACGAATACTTGAAACTCGTGCATCGCGCCTATAACACTGAATCTTCTGGCAAGTCTCCGACGCAAATGCGAGGTAGTACGATTAATGTCCGTATGCAGGTCTCGAAGTACAATTAGGGTGCCGGTTCGAATGTCAATGTCTTTTTCATCCACCACATCAGGGTAATAGTTGAAGTCCTTGGTTTCCGGGTTTTCTTCGTCCGTAGCGTTTGCCTCTTCTTTGATTTTCTCTTGAATGGCATCGGCATTCATGACCAGGCCGTGGCGTTTTCCCTCCTTTGCACTGTGGATTTCCACGGTTTTCGCGATAGAAAAGACGGAGAGCTTACCAATTCCTTTTCTGCCCATAACTGGCCGACGGCGGATAGGTGTAGTTGTACCTTCAGATGAGCGCCTATTGTAACCAACCCTCAGGTATCGTTCGTTGATGTCCCTCTCAGACATTCCAATGCCATTGTCGCAAATGGAGATCGTTCCATTGCACTCATTGATTGTAATCTTCACCTTGGTAGCGTCGGCGTCCCACGCATTTGCGACGATTTCTGAAAGCACAGGTGGAATATGGCTATAGAGTCCTATCCCCAAGTGATTGAGAACGTTGAGGCTTATTGACATCTTGAACTTCCTATTGCGAGTCACAGACATTCTCCAAATGATGACGGATACTTTTGGCGATCACACGTGCCAATTTTACCGGCACAGCGTTACCAATATGGCGCCCCACGCTATTGAAGGTAACTTGTTCATTCGGTTCTGTAAACTGGTACGTCATCGGAAACGTTTGCAGTAGGGCAGCTTCCCGCAGAGAGATCGCCCTGTCCTGCTCTGGATGCCCAAAGCGCCCGCTTCCATACGCATAACACTGTGTTGTAATTGTCGGTGCAGGTTCATCCCATTTCATACGGCCGTATACATTCTTGTAAGTTTGACCAGAGCTCCGTCTGTGGCACGCCGCAACCAATTCTTCGTCCCAATCGTGCCAACTCCCGCCAGGCTTAGACTGCCGAATGCGCTCAAGATTCAGCTCGGAAAGGTCGCGGGCCCGATGTAAGGGATCGGCATCATTAGACTCACCGGCTTGCAGAGGTTCCAAGGTGCCGATGGCATCCCAAACGGAACGGTACGCATCTGGGTTGTGAGTTGGAGGAAGAAGTTCTATTGGACCGAGCTTTGAAGCTAATAACACTAGTCGAGATCGTTGTTGCGGAATGCCGTAATCGGGGCAATATACGTTCTTGCTCCAAACAAAGTAACCAAGAGTTTCGAGTTTCGCGACAAAGTCGTTGAAGATTGTACCGCTATTGAAGCCTTGCAACGAAGGTACGTTTTCCATAGATACAATTTCAGGTGCAATCTCTTCTATTAGTACTGCGAAATCGTCGACAAGTTGCCAATTGTCTGCCCGACTACTTTTGCCTGTCATGTAGTTGGAAAATGGCTGACATGGAGCACAGCCAATCAAGATTCTGTATTTCGTCCCATCCGGAAAAAGACCGGCTATTTCGGACTCAGTCAGTTCTTCCACCTTTGCGTTGAGAAATGGCACATTGTTGTTGTGTTCAAAAGGAAATTGGCACGAAGGGTCGCTGTCGATGCCGAGAACAACTTCAAACCCCTCCAAGATAAAGCCGTGTGTCAACCCTCCCACACCGCAAAATACGTCAACAACCCGGTATGTCATCAGCAACCTAAAGCGAGAAGCATTCGATGCAACAAATTATACAGCACGATTATGAGTTGACGCATTCGAAATTCTTCTCTTGCTATCCGCCCTCACCCTTCCATATCCACCACGATCTTGACCGCGCCTTCGTCCTGGATGCGGTGCAGCTCGTAAGCCGCGAAGACATCGGCGAACTTGAACGTATGCGTGATCATGCGCGCGACGGGCACGGCGCCGCTGCTGATGTATTCGAGCGCCTGGCGCGTGCAGGCGTGGCCGGGGTCGTTGATCGTGCCCACCATCGACTTGAGGGTCAGCGTCTTCCAGAAGACCTCGAAAATCGGGAACACCATCTCGTCGAAGCGGGGCACGCCGAAGAGCAGCAGGAAGCCGTCGGGGCGGGTGATTTCGACGGCGAGGCGGATGGCATCGGCTTCACCGGCGGCTTCGATGACGACATCGGGCAGGTGGCCGCCGCAGATTTCGCGCAGCTGCACGGCGGGCGAGGCGTCGGCGTTGTGGATGGTGTGCGTGGCGCCGAAGTCGCGGCTGAGCTGGAGGCGGTAGGCTTTGCGGTCGAGGGCGATAATTTGCCGGGCGCCGCGCTGTTGCAGGGCGAAGTTGAACCAGAGGCCGGCTGAGCCTTGGCCGATGACGGCGACTGACTTGCCGCGCAGGTCGGGCAGGGTCTGGGCGGCGTAGAGCACGGTGCCGAATTGCTGGGCTTGCACGGCGTGCTCGAGGGGCGTGGCCGGGTCGAGCGGAATCAGCCAATCGACCGGCGCGCGGTAGTACTCGGTCATCGCTTGATGATCGGGCGCGAGGCAGAGCACGCGGTCGCCCGGCTGGAGGGCGCCGTTGGGCGAATCGATGGCGTCGATGATGCCGACCATTTCGTGGCCGGTCTCGCCGATGGCTGTGGGATAGCGTTCATCGGGCAGGTAATGCAGGTGGCGGATATCGCTGCCGCAGAGGGACAGGCGCAGGGTCTTGACGATGGCCGTGCCCGGCTGCAGGGCGGGCTTGGGCGCCTCGACGAAGACGGGCTGCCCGCGGGCGATTATTTGTACGGCTTTCATCGGCTGGCTTCTCCGGCTGAGGGCTGGCGGATTCGCGCCGAGTATAGCAGTTTCGCGGCGGGTGGTCAGGCTGGGATGGGGCGGGCTTTGCAGTAGAATGGGCGCATGAAGCGTTGGATCGAGCGGATGTGGTGGGTTGGGTTGTTGTTGGCGCTGACGGCTTGCGCGGGCGGGCCGATCAGCAGGTCGACGCCGACAGCGGTGCTGCGCATGACGGCGGAAACGCCGGCGCCGACGGTCACGCCGGTCGCCACGGCCGCCGCTTGGCTGACGCTGACGCCGCACGTCTATTGTGAGGGCGCGCTGGAATCGCGGCTGATCGTGGGCGAGCGCGGGCGGGTGACGCTGACGGAAGACGGCAAGTGGCTTAATATGCGCGCCGGGCCGGGCACTGAGCATGATGTCATCGTGCAGTTGGCGCCGCTGGAGGGTTTTTTGGTGCTGGATGGGGCGCGCTGCGGCGGGCCCTACGCCTGGTATCAGGTGGAATATGAAGGGCGGGTGGGCTGGATCGCCGAGGGGTATGAGGGGCAGTATTTTGCGGAGCCGTGGCTGGTGGGGTAGGCCCCCATCCTAAATCCCTCCCCCATTAAGAGGGAGGGACTTTTTTCAGTACGCTAGGTGGGCTGAAATGATTGAAAGTGTCACTCAGTTGTTCCAAATTAATCGTGCGAGAGATGGGCGGGCGAGCCAATAGCTAGCTCGTCCCTGTGTACGTTGCGAGCCTTTGACTCCACCCCCCGGCCCTATCTCCGGCAAGCCAGGGCCGGGGAAATCGACACCGCAGGATGCAAGGTGTTTTGCGTGGGCGGCGGCATTGCCGGGCGAATGTCTACATAGTTTCGCTAAGTCTGAAGGTTAAGTTCATGCTGCGAACATTTGCATCAGTTGCTTGGAACGACTCTGGCGCCAATCCTTCATTTACATCTTACGCGGTTGTGATAAAACAGGGACGATATGGTCATTAACAAGGACGGGGAATGAGCGAGCAACACACCTTTCAAGCCGAAACGCAACAACTGCTGGATATCCTGATTCACTCGCTGTACACGGAGAAAGAGATCTTCTTGCGCGAGTTGATCTCGAATGCGTCGGACGCGCTGAATCGGCTGCAATTCGAGATGCTGACCAACGATGACGTGCAAGACGCGGGCGCGGACTTGGAGATTCACATTACGTTCGACGAGGAGTCGAAAACGCTGACGGTGGCGGACACCGGCATCGGCATGAACCGCGACGAGATCATCGCCGGGCTGGGCACGATCGCCAAATCGGGCGCCAAGGCATTCATCGAGGCGATGCGCGACAAGCCGGCCGACGCGGCCGACATCATCGGGCAATTCGGCGTCGGCTTCTACTCGGCCTTTATGGTGGCGAAGCAGGTGGATGTGGTGTCGCGCTCGTATCGGCCGGGGGACGAGGCGGTCAAGTGGTCGGCCACCGGCGGCACGAATTATACGCTGGAGAGCGCCGAAAAAGACGTGCGCGGTACTGAGGTCACGATCCATCTCAAGGACGACGAAGACGAATTCACGCGCGGTTTCCGCTTGAAGGATATCATCCGGCGGCATTCGGATTATGTCGCCTTTCCCATTTATGTGGGTGATGACGAAGAGCCGACCAATAAGCAGCAGGCGATTTGGCGGCGGGCGACATCGGAAGTGGAAGACGAGGAATACGACAGCTTCTACAAGATGCTGACGATGGACTTCGGCGGGGCGGCGCATCATGTGCACATCCGCGCCGATGTGCCGATGCAATTTTACGCGCTGCTGTATGTGCCGGGCAGCGGGCAGCAGAATATATTCAGCCCGCGCAAGGAGCCGGGCTTGAAGCTGTATGCGCGCAAGGTCTTGATCGAGGAGTACAATCGCGATTTGCTGCCGGAGTATTTGAGCTTTGTGCAAGGCGTGGTCGATAGCGAAGACCTGCCGCTGAGCGTCAGCCGCGAGAGCATCCAGGCCACGCGCGTGATGGCGGGCTTGAAGAAGACGATCACGCGGCGGCTGTTGAGCGAGCTCAAGCGCATGGCGAAAAACGACCGCGACAAATACCTCGGCATATTCCGAGAATTCGGCGCTTATCTCAAGCAGGGGTTGGTGATCGCGAGCGAGGACCGCAGCGACCTGGAGCCGCTGATGTTCTTCCAGACGACGCACGATGACGACCCCAGCGCCTACTGGTCGCTGGACGACGTGGTCGAGCGCATGGCGGAGAATCAGGACGATCTCTATTATGTGGTGGCCGATGATTACGCCAGCGGGACGCGCAGCCCACACCTGGACGCTTTTCGGCAGCGCGGCATCGAGGTGCTCTACTTCACGCAGCCGGTGGACGCCATGCTGCCGATGGGCTTGGAAGATTTCAAGGGGCACAAGCTGGTCAGCGTTGATTCGGCCGAGCTTGACTTGGCGGATGTGGGCGAGGTCAGCGAAGAGACTGACGACGAGCGCGAGCCGCTGGAGGCGGGGACATTCGAAGCGCTGAAAGAGCGGGTCAAGGCGACGCTGGGCGAGAGAGTCAGCGAAGTGCGCGAGAGCAAGACCCTTGTCGAAAGCCCGGCGCGGCTGGTCAGCGAAGACGCCAGCGCCAACCGCTACATGTTCCGCATCAACCGCTTGCTGGACCAGGATTACGAGCTGCCGGTCAAGGCGCTGGAGCTGAACGCGCGGCATCCGCTGATGCACAACTTGAGCGGGCTGATCGCGGCGAATGGCGATGGGGCGCTGATCGACGCCGTGGTTGAGCAGGTGTTTGAGACGGCGCTGCTGCAAGACGGCATCCATCCGGACCCGGCGAGCATGGCGGCGCGGCTGACCCTGCTGATGCAAGCGGCCACGGGATCAGCGAGCGCGGAACTGGACTTCGCCGAGGTCAAGACGGTGATACCCGAGCCGGTGGCGCTTGCTGAGGCGGGCGTCGACCAGATCGTGCTGGATCCGTTGGATGAGGATTGAGTAGCCACCACCAACCAAGAATAGGTTGCGGGTGGTTCACCCCCCATCCCCCGGCCCCTGTTCCCCCCTCAGTCCCCCCGCTCAACGGGGGGCGGAATTCCCACAAGGAGGGAAGGGGAGCTAAGCATTGCCGGATTCAAGCGGCTTTTGTGTGGGCGGCTGGGCCGGGCGGGTGTAGGCCTGGCGCCGAAAGCGCGGGCGGGTCACAGAATCGCGCCTGCAGAATTTGACGTTGTTAGGGACGGGAGGGCGCGCCGGTGGCACGCCCCTACAGAATTCGACTGAGAGGGGGAGCGAGACATGGCGCAGAACAAGACGCAGCGCAATGATGGCGATGTGATGGCGTATCTGGAATCGGTGGCGAACAAGCGCCGGCGCGAAGACAGCCTGGTGGTGCTCAAGCTGATGGAAGAGGTGACGGGCGAGCCGGCGGAGATGTGGGGCACGAGCATCGTCGGCTTCGGCAGTTATCATTACAGATACGAAAGCGGGCGCGAGGGCGATTTTATGCTGGCCGGCTTCGCGCCGCGGAAACAGTCGCTGACGCTGTACATCATGGGCGGGCACGAGCGGCATGAGGCGCTGTTCGCCAAGCTGGGCAAGCATAGGACGGGGAGCAGTTGCTTGTATATCAACAAGCTGGACGATATCGACCTGGATGTGTTGCGGCAGATCATCAGCGATTCAGTCGAATATATGCGCGGCGCCAATCACATCGCCGGCCAATGACCGCTTCGCAACCGACGGCTTGCC
Organism: Phototrophicaceae bacterium; assembly: GCA_965208195.1. Lineage (GTDB taxonomy): Bacteria > Chloroflexota > Anaerolineae > Aggregatilineales > Phototrophicaceae > UBA6055. The sequence continues at coordinate 770,515 of CBDBOC010000003.1, forward strand.
GGTGGCGTATATGATGATAGGCGCGTCACTGAGCCGGGCGGCATTGTGTATAATGTGAGAGCGAACGACAGGGGAAACGCCGGTTCTGACGCTATGGACGGATTGAAGGTACTCGGTCAAGTCGTGAAGGGCATTGCCAAGTCGGTGGAGTTGGTGGGCAGAGGCATCGGTTTGACCGGCAAGGCGATCAGCGAAGGTTCGTATGCGGTGAGGACAGCTATGCCAGTGACAGAATTGACATCGGTCTTCAATACGACCGACGAGACGATCAAGTTCATCAACCAGGAATCGCCGCGCGACAGCAAGGAAATTTTGCCGCAGAGCGCGGTTTCGATGAAGACGGACAAGACGGCGGGGGCCTGGGTGCCCTGGTTTCATCCGCCGCGGTTTTCGCCCTTCAGCCGCAAGCGCATGGAGATCGTGGTCGACGATGTGCCGGTGATTTATATCTGGCAGCGCGATGACCACATCTACTGGTGCAATCGGCTGGATAGCCAGGGCAACCCGGCCAAGGCTTACGAGGTGCCGGGCATCTCGCACGTGGGGGGCAAGCGCATGCTGGTGGTGCGCAATGACCCGGAGAATGGCTACAGCGCCTTCTTGAGCGAGAGTGTGGAGAACACGTAGGGCGGCTCTACTCCATCCCCGGGCCAGCGCCCCCTCGGTCCCCCGCCTCACGGGGGAAGCATCCCGATGAATCGGGGACGGGGAGCGCTTCTGGCGGAGGAACTGCACCTTTGCTACCGAGCGCATCGAGGAAAAGAGAGTACGCCGAGTCGTGATTCGGCTTAGAGGCAGTTCACGCAAGGGGGGTAGCCGGTGACGTGCCCGTACAAGGGTTGTCCGATACTGGGTCTAGTTTAGGTGATTTTTCTACCTCACCCCCCGGCCCCCTCTCCGAATCATCAGAGAGGGGGAGCAAACCTGGCCGATAAAGGTAATTGAAAGTTGCTTTGCCCTGCGAACGAACTGCCTTATGTTCTGATTCGGCTTTTTCCAAGTTTACTTTGAGTAAGAATTGCAGTACCGAACAAGCCTGACAACCGCCATGGTTTCAAGAGTCGCATGACTCGCTGGCATTTACTTGGTTGGATGGTCCTGGATTATGATTGATCTGTTTCCATTTAGCCAAGAGACGACTTATGAGGCAGGCTGTCCAGCGGGCTAGCGTGTCGCGGCTCAGATCGATACTGAACGGCTTATGGGCATAGTTGCACGGTCCAGGACTGGAGGGTGATACAAAGCTGGCGCGCTTGCATTCAGTATCTTCCCGCTATCGTTGACTCGCCCCGACCATCAGCGGAGCGCTAGCCTGGACAGTTGATAAGTCAGTCGCACGTTTTATAATGTCGTTGATGAAGTCACGCTAGTGAAGGTAGCGCCATGGCGATCACGCTCAAGGACGTCGCCTCAGTTGCGGGTGTGTCAACCGCGACGGTTTCACGCGCGCTGGCCGGCAGCGAACGGGTGGCGCCGCAAACCGCCACTCACATCCGCAGCGTCGCCAAAGACCTCGGCTACCGCTTCGACAATGTGGCGCGCGCTCTGCGGCAAAAGCGCAGCAATCTTGTCGGCCTGATCTTGCCAGATTACGCCATTCCTTACGCGCGGGACTTGCTGCGCGCACTCAACCAGGAACTTTACAGGGCAGAGTTTGTCTTGGCGGCGATGGCTTCTTTCGGTTCATGCGCAAAGGAATTTGTCCAAGTGGAGCGGCTGCTAGGGCAGCGTATTGACGCCTTGCTCATCGTACCGGTCGATCCCGTGGGAAGCGCCGCCGCCATCGAGATCGCGCTGGCAGAGGACATTCCGGTCTACCAGTTGTATCGACATGGCGAATCGACAAATGCGTTAGCCGTTCACCTGAACTATCAAGCCGGGGTGGAATTTGCACTGCGCTACCTGCGCGGCCGGCCCATCAAGTCGATTCGATATCATGACGATCCGGCCGCATTCGCCGCTGCGGCCAAGCGCGACGCCTTCCAAGCGGCAATGGCGAATCTCGGCCGGGACGCCTCTGTCATTGTCGATGCCCCGCCGAGCGCGCCACCCTCATTAGCGCCTGATGTCTTGGGCCGCCAGGGCGCAGATTCGCACGATATCGCGGTATGCGCCAGCGCGGACGTGGCTCTACGGCTTGACCAAGTCATGGCCGCATCGAGCATTGGCGGCGAAGGGACAACGATCATCTGCCTCGATCCAGTGCCGGATGCTGCATTGCCCGTCGCAGGCAGTTTCATCTCAGTTGAATATCCGCTCTATAGCATGGCGCGCAACCTGATCTACCAGATCAGCAGCGCGCTGAAGCGTGACGGCGAACTTCTGGGGCATGTCAGCGTCCAACCCTTCATGAATCTGAGCCGATATCGCGACCCTGCCCTCTGACTAAGCGCCGAATGTAGAATCCAGATAGTGCCCAATCTGGCTGATCGCGGCGTCAGCTTCCGGAATTGTGCCGGCGAAAAACTGAAAACTGTGTGGCATCTGCGGAAACAGTTCGTAGCGTAGCGGCGCCCCGGCTGCGAGCGCCCGCTGCTGCAATCGGGTCGCATCATCGACCAGCAGATCGTTCTCAGCGCCTTGAAGGTATATCGGCGGCAATCCGCTCAAATCGCCATATAGCGGCGATATGTACGGGTCGGTAGGGTCGGTCGCGGCATTGACATAGAGATTGGCGAAAGCCTCCAGATTGCCCCGCTTGAGAATAATTGCCTTGTCACGATTCCGGTTGATCGAATCGCTCTTCAATGCCAGATCAAGCCACGGACATAGCAGAACCAGGCAAGCAGGCAATCTGCGCTCCAGGTCGCGCATTTTTATCGCTGCGCTCAAGGCCAAACCACCGCCGGCCGAATCTCCCGAGAGAACAAACTGGCAGTCGGAGAATCGGCCTGATTCGCTGAAATAACATGCAAATTCAACGCATTCGTCCAGCGCCTGTGGATAGCGCCACTCGGGCGCCATGCTGTAGGCCGGCACAAAAACCTCGGCGCGACAAGCATTGGCGATATGCCCGGCAAAGCGACAGTGGGTCTCCGGCGACATCATGGCGAAGCCGCCGCCGTGCAAGAATATTACTTTACGCCGCGAATCTTCCAGCGCCGGTCGCAAGACCAAAGTCCGCCTACCTGCTATCGTCTGCTCTTCGACAGCGACATCGGCCGGGTCCCCGGTCAATACACCCGCTTGACCCGAATTGTGGCGTTCCGTCTCCAAATCGAAGTTGTCGCCGCCTGCGAGGTTCGCGCGGCGGATATCGTCAAAGAGTTCTTGCGCTTGAATGCTTAGCACAATCGCTGTCCAAATGCTTTAGTCTTCGATTCAGGAGCTATGGGACGCGCGCCGCTGCGACAGGATGCCGCGCAAGGTCACAAAAAAGATTGTGGCCAGGAAGGGAATCATCAGAATAAACTGGCGTGGGACATTGCTTTCGCCGGCATAAATCTGGCTATTGATGCCAACCGCATTAGCCAAGCCGAAAAACAAGCCGGCCAGAGTCGTCCGAATTGGCTCCATCGAGCCGAAAAGTATTGCCGCCAGCGCGATGAAACCGCGTCCGTTGGTCATGTTCTCGCTGAACGCCGCCAGTCCACCGACTGACAATTCAGCGCCCGCCAAGGCGCAGCAGAGACCGGTGATCAACATAGCATATAATTTCGTCCGGCTGATATCGACGCCAGCCGCTTCCGCCGCATAAGGATATTCGCCAACAGCCGCGATATGCAAACCCAGCCGCGAGCGCCGCAGCAGGATCCATACGATCACAACAAAGAGCGGCAGCAACCAGGCGAGAATGGAAAGCTCGGACACGTAGGCCAGGGCGCCCTCTTGCGGGCCGACCACCGGTTGCGGCAAACGCACGTCGGATGACATTGATCCGCGCACGCCGAAGATGGCGTTCATCATATATGCGGCGCCGCCGACGCATAAAGTCGTCAATCCCAAGCCGGCGATGATCATGTCCGCTTTGAGACGGTCGATCAGATACCAGTAGACAAAGGACAGGATCAGGTTCACAGCGATCGCGCCCAGTATGCCCAGCCAAACCGACCCCAGCGCCGAGCCCAGGCCGACGGTGACAAATGCGCCAGCCAGCATCAGGCCTTCGATACCGATATGGAAGATGCCGGCGCGCACGGAGAACAAGCCGCCCAAACCCGCCAGGATCAACGGTACAGACAGTCGGATGGTAGTGACGACAAACTGTTCCATCCCGCTCCCAGTTATGCCTCTGCGTCGGCGGTGGACGCCGCCTGCGGCCGTCGATGGCGTTGGCGCCGCAGCCAAATGAACTGCGCTGTGATCAGCAGGGCGACCAGCCCTTCAATGATGCGCAAGCCCGAGCTTGGCAAGCGGCTGATGATGGGCAGGAACAAGATCGCCGCTTGCAAGCCGCCGAAGAAAAGCGCCGCCAGCAGAGCGCCCGGCACGCGCAGCATACCCACGATGGCGACCACGATCGCCGTGAAGCCAAGCGTCGGCGTCGCGCCGGTGACGACGCGCGCGCTGGGACCCAGCACCTCGAGCGCGCCGGCCAGGCCCGCGAAAGCGCCCGCGAGCAAATAGGTCATGAGGTGAATACGCTTGATCTGCAATCCTTGCCAGGCGGCCACTTTCGGGCTGCTGCCGACCAGCTTGCTCTTCAAGCCAAAGGGCGTGCGCTCAATGATGATCCAGGCGACTACTGCGGCGAGCACAAGGATAGCTAGCAATTCAAATGAGACGCCCGTGCCATCTGAAAGGCGAAAGATGCGATCAATGCGCGGCGTCGAGGCGGTTTCACCACGAGTGGCGTCATCTTTCAGCGGCCCGGTCGTCACCCATTGAATCAGCAGCGCGGCGATGAAGTTGAGCATCAGGGTGTTGATGACTTCGTCCGCGTTGAACCAGACTTTGAGGACACCTGCGATTCCCGACCAAAGCGCGCCGCCGATGATGCCCAGGAGGATGGACAGTGGAATGACAACGACCACCGGCCAATTCGGCAGCAGCAGGGGCGCCAGCACCGCGCCCAGGCCGCCCATCAGAATCTGGCCTTGCGCGCCGATATTGAACTCGCCCGTGCGCAGTGTGATGATGATGCCCAGGCTGACGACCGCCAGGGGAATCGCCCAGCGCAGGGATTGCTCCAGCGAGCCGGGCGCCGCCACCGCGCCCTGCCACAAGCCATCGATGACTTCGCCGACATCGTAGCCTGTGATAGCAAAGAGAATGAAACCGAGGACGAATGCCAACAGAATCGGCAAGAGCGCGCGGATGCAACTTTCGAGCCAGCTGCTCATCGGGTTGCGCCGATCATGGCATCGCCAATCGCGCGGATATCGAAAGCCGGCAGGAATTCGCCGGCCAACTGCCCGCCGCGGATGACCTGAATGCGGTCAGACAAGTTGACTAACTCATCAAGGTCGGAAGACACCAGCAGAATGCTCGCGCCGTCTCGTTGCAGGCCGCGCAAGACGCCCCAGACATACTGCGTCGCGCGGAAATCCAAACCGCGCGTTGGTTGCGCCGCGATTACGACCCGGGGCGAATCGGCGAGTTCACGCGCCAGGATCAGCCGCTGCATATTGCCGCCGGAGAGCGAAAGGGCTAGTTGATCCAGCGACTCGTACTGCACAGCGAACTTTGCCAAAGCCCGCTTTGCAGCCGCGCGCATGGCGCTGACGTGCAGCCAGGGCAGCTTCGACTGGCGAAAGTTTTCGGCGTTCCAGATTGTCACGTTTTCCCACAGCGGCAGCGACAAGCTAACGCCTTCCGACAAGCGATCGAAGGGCACCGCGCGCAAACCGATCGCCCGCCGCCGGTGATGTTTCAGCCGTGTGACTTTGTGGCCCAGCAGGCTCACGTCGCCGTCAAGAACGGGCATCAGACCGGTCAAAACATCGACCAGGCTGCGCTGGCCATTGCCTTCTACACCGGCCACACCCAGGATTTCGCCCGCCTTGACCGACAGCGAAACAGCTCGGAGCGCCGGTTCAGTCTCCGAGTGCTGCGTCGTCACGCCTTTCAGCGCGAGGTTGATTGGCGCGGCGGTCGCGGCCGAGGGCGACTCTACGCTGCCGGCCGCATAATCGCTGGCCCCTTCCCCGATGATATGGTCACTCAGCGCTTCCTCGCTCAGCTCGGCGATGTCAGTTGGCGGCAGCACCAGTTGACCACCGCGCAAGACCGAGATGGTATCGGCGATTTCCATCACTTCGCGCAGTTTGTGAAGAATCAGCAGCAGGGTCACGCCGGCATCCCGAAGTTGGCGCAGGCGCGCGAAAAGCCGCTGGACGCCGGCCGGTGAGAGCAACGCGGTTGGTTCATCCAGAATCAAGAAATTCGCACGCCCGGCGAGCGCCCGCACAATCTCAAGCGACTGCAAAGTCTCGATCGGCAAGTCGCGAATGCGCGCGTTGGGCGCTACATCCAGCGCGCCCAATTGCAACTCCGCGCGCCAAGCCTCCGCCAGATTTGACAGCGAGAACACTGCCCCGGCGTACTTCTTCGCCGAGACCAGTTCCAGCGCTTCCGCTACCGTGAAGCTCGGTGGCAGGGTGAAACGTTGATGCACGATATCCAAACCAAGCGCGCGCACCAGTTGAACGCTGGCGTCGCGCACTTCGCGGCCGTCGATCCAAAAGCGCCCGGATGCGGGCTGGATAATGCCAGCGATGGCGCGCGCAAATGAAGTCTTGCCCGCGCCATTCTGGCCGACTAATACGTGGATTTCGCCGCGGGTGAAGGACAGCGATGTCGGCTGCAGCGCTTCCACATCACCATAGCGAACGGCGATTTCTTGGCAGCGCAATACGGCATCAGCCCTAGCTGTCGCCTTCGCTCTCATCCTCGGCCATCCGCTCTTGATTATCCTCTTCGACCACGAAGTCGCCGCTGGTGATGTCTTCGATCAACGCTTCAATCGTTTCCAGCGATGCCTCGGCCCGTTCCCGGCGGTCGTCGGTTGTGGCTTCGAGGAAGGCGTCCGGAATCGCGAAGCTGATCTCGCCCGACTGCACATTGCCATAGCGAAAGCCACCGCGCGTTTCCGGGTCCATGGCCATTTCAATCTCCTGCATGATCGTCTTTTCCCATTCGATCAACACAAGTATGGCGACATTCTGCGGCGATTGCTCGACCAGCGGCGCTGAAGCCACCATGACCAGCGCGTCATTGTCGGAAGCGGCTTCGACCACGCCAATGTCACTGGCGGCAGCGCCCGTGAATATGAAATCGACGCCGCTGCTGTAGAGACCCGCCGCCAATTCACGTCCTTTTACGGGATCTTCAAAGGATTCGATGAAGACCGCTGTCGTCTCGATATCGGGATTGATCGAACGCGCGCCATCGGTGAAGGCGTTGAAATCCGCCCAAGCAAAGGGTAGGGGCACGCCACCGGTATAACCTAGTTGGTTGGACGCGGTCATGTGGGCGGCATAGACGCCACCGACGTAGGCGCCTTCAAAGAACTGATATTCCATCAGCTGGACGTTGTCGGGCTGCTCGTCGCCGCTCGGCAAGCCCACGATGGTGACAAAGGTGGTATCGGGGAAGTCGGGCGCGATTTCCCAGGAGGCCGCGCCCATGGCATAGAAGGTCGATACGATGATATCGACGCCGGTCCGTGCGAGATTGCGCAGCGTCAATTCAAAGGTCGCTGGGTCAAGCGCCTCGATGAACTGCGTCTCCACACCGAATGCTTCCGCCGCCATATCCAGCCCGGCGATCAGACCGTCAATTGGTCCGTTGTCGCCCGCCGCTTGTGTGGCGACGAGCGCAACGCGCATCGACTCGTCTTGACCGTAAACGGCCCCCACGATGAGCAGAAGCATGGCAAATAACAAGAACACGCGAAGTGATATTGAGCTGATCGACTTCATCTTAAATCTCCTTTTGGAACTAAGTGCAATCGATTACATTCTAACCATTCTTGTCTTCGGTCGCAAATTAAGGGCGCCAGGCGCATGAACAGGATCCGGCGATGCCGCTAATGGTCACTGAAGTCGCCCGTCGGCGGATTCTTCCACAAAGCTGGGGACATCCTGCCCAAGCCCGGCGCGCGGTGGAGGTCGCCATCCTGCGGCCTTGCCAGTATTTGGCGAGCGCGCGAAGAAGGCAAAAGCGTCTCTGAAAATCGCGACAATCTGCTCAAGCGATCGGCACAACCGCACCCGCAGACCCGCGCCGGCTGAGCTGCGAAATCGCCGGTGATGAAGTCGTCGGCGGCTGGCGACCCTGACAAGGACAAGGTGAGGCGAAAGCTGTGACGGCGGCCCGCGGATCACCAGCAAAGCGGCGCCCGAAGACTTGTGGACGCGTACGCCTCAATTGAGGATAATTGAACTGTCCGCATTTGCAGCCGGTAGGTCCTGGTTCGTGTCAAAATATATCCTCCGCCGTCTAATCCAGACGCTTCCTGTCATATTCATCATGAGCATCATCGTCTTCGGCTTGACCTTCCTCATCCCAGGCGATCCTGTCGTCGCTATTCTGGGACCTGACACCGCCCGCACAATGGAGTCTCTGGAGGTTGCGCGCAAGGAATTAGGGCTCGACCAGCCGCTGCCGATCCAGTATGTCAACTGGCTGGGCAGAGCGCTGCAAGGCGATTTGGGACGCTCGACGCGCAATAAACATCCGGTGTCGGAGTCATTGTTTCAACGTCTGCCGGTGTCGATAGAATTGGCCGTGGTGTCCATCACAATCGCTGCGATCATTGCCGTGCCGCTGGGAATACTGGCCGCCATCCGCGTCAATTCCCGCTGGGATCTAACTGCCAGCTTGATCAGCGTGGTGGGGCTCGCGATACCGAATTTCTGGCTCGGCATCTTGATGATTTGGCTCTTCGCCGTGCAGTTAAAGTGGCTGCCGGCATCCGGTTATACGAGCATCTTCGAGGACCCGGTAGCGGGTTTGCGCCACATGATTATGCCGGCGCTGGCACTGGGTGGCGGCGCTTCGGCTGGATTGATGCGTCATGTACGCTCCAGCCTGCTGGAAGTACTGCGGGATGACTACATCCGTACCGCGCGCGCCAAGGGTTTGCAGGAGCGCCGCGTTCTCTTGCGTCACGCCCTCAAAAACTCGCTAATTCCAGTCGTAACAGTTATGGGGCTGACGCTTGGCGGGCTGATGGGCGGCTCGCTGATCGTGGAGAGCATTTTCCTGGTGCCCGGTGTCGGCAGCCTGCTGGTGACGGCGATATTCCACCGCGATTTTCCCGTCATCCAGGCGGGCGCGATGGTGCTTGCCCTGTTCGTAATTCTGATCAATCTCGGCGTGGACCTGCTTTATGCCTTCCTTGACCCGCGAATCCGCTACGAATAAGCCGGATGCCACGTCCGGCGCCGTGGCCACTGTCCCGGAGGCGCGGACCGGGCTATGGCATCGCGCGCGTCGTAATCGCCAGATGCTCATCGGGATGGTCTGCGTCGGCGCCTTCGCGCTACTGGCCCTGTTGGCGCCGGTCATCGCTAAAGACCCGGCGGCATTGGACCTTATGAACGATCTGCTGCCGCCCTCGACAACAGCGCTCTTCGGCACCGACGAGTTGGGGCGAGATCAGTTCGCGCGCATCGTTTATGGCGGGCGCGTGTCGCTGCAGGTGGCGATGCTGGCGGTGGGCATCGGTCTGGTCGTCGGCGTGCCGGTGGGACTGGTCGCGGGCTTCTATGGCGAGCGCATCGACAACCTGACCATGCGGATCATGGACGGCTTGCAAGCATTCCCGGCCGTGTTGCTCGCGATTGTCATCGCTTCGGTGTTGGGGTCAGGCTTGACCAATGCCATGATCGCCATCGGCATCGTGAGCATTCCTGGCTTCGCCCGTCTCATGCGCGGGCAGACGCTGCAGATCAAAGAGACGGATTATGTGCTTTCGGCGCGGGCGGTGGGCGCCAGCAACGCGCATATCATCCTGCGACATATCTTGCCTAATGGCGTCGCGCCGATCATCGTGGCAGCGGCCGTCAGCAGCGCCGGCGCTATCCTCACCGAGGCGTCGCTGAGTTTCGTCGGCTTGGGCGCGCGCCCGCCGACGCCCAGCTGGGGCGGCATGCTGCAAACTGGCTATCCGTATCTGGGAACAGCGATCTGGCTCAGCCTGTTTCCGGGCCTGGCCATCGCTGTTACGACGCTTGGATTGAACTTCTTGGGCGACGGCTTGCGCGATGTGCTTGACCCCAAGTTACGCCGTGGCTAGAATCAATAGTTGCAAATGGGCTTATAAGGAGAGGAACAATGTCTTTGCGTAGAGTTTCATTCATGACTGTTTTCTTGGTGCTAGTGTTTTCAAGCGTTTCGGTAATCGCGCAGTCGGAAATGCCGCAGCGGGGCGGAACTGTCAGCGGCGTCTGCGTGGCAGCAATCACCAGCCTTGACCCGCAGAGCACACAACTCGGCGTCTGCGATCGGGTCGCTTACGACGCGATCTACAACCAGTTGATTCGTATCAACACCGCCGGCGAGATTTTGCCCGAAATCGCCGAATCATGGGATGTCAGCGATGACGGGCTCAACTACACTTTTCACATTCGCAGCGGCGTAACTTTCCATGACGGAACTGCGGTCGACGCCGAGGCGGTCAAATTCAGCATTGATCGCATGCGCGATCCCGAATCAGAATCCTATATTGCCGGTCGTTTGACTGCCATCGAATCCGTCAATGTCATAGACGATCAGACGGTAGAAGTCGTCCTGAATGGCTTTAACGCGCCCTTCCTTTCCACACTCGCCGGCGCCGCCACAGTCTTTTCTCCAGCAGCCGTCGCAGAATATGGCGAAGACTATCGCTTCAACGCCGTCGGCTCCGGCCCCTTCAAGCTGGTATCGTGGACGCCGGGCGACGAAGCCGTGCTGGAACGCAACGAGAATTACTGGGAAATCGGCGCTGATGGCGAGCCGCTGCCTTACCTTGATGGCGTCGTGCTCACCGGCATTGAAGACAACACCGTGCGCCTGCTCAACTTGCAGAGTGGCGAGTTCGACCTGAACGAGCGGATTCTGCCGCGTGATGTGCCGGCTATCGAGAGCGATGCCGACTTGAAGGTGGTCGAAACCGTCAACGCCACCGCTTATACGGTGACCTTCAATGTTAGTCAGCCGCCCTTTGATGATGTGCGCTTGCGGCTGGCGGTGCAGGCCGCCCTGCAGCCCGACGCCTTGATTGAAAACCTCAGCGAAGGAATCGGCTATTACGCCAACTTCCCCTTCCCGCTGGATGCCTGGTACTGGGTTGAAGAGCCGCGCCAAGTCTACGATCCCGACCGCGCGCGTGAACTGCTGGCGGAAGCCGGCTATCCCGATGGCTTGGATGTGGTCTATACCCACATCAACCGCACAGTAGATGCCCAAATGGCGCAGATTGTCCAGGCGATGTTGGCTCAGGTCGGCATAAGGATTGAAATACAGGCATTGGAGCGCACCAGTTGGCTCGATATCTGGCTGGTTGGCGCCGGCGAAAATACAGAAGGCCAGATGGCCGGCTTCCAAAATGGCGTCACGCCGGGCGATCCTGATGGCAAGGCGATGTTCTTCGAGCCAGGCGGGATCGTCAATTTCGCCGACTACAATAATGAAGTCGCCTGGGGCCGCATCGAGGATTCGCGCACCACGCTGGATCAAGCTGTGCGCGCGCAGGCCTGGGCGGACCTGGTCACGATTCAGCTCGAAGAAGCGCCCTACGTCTGGGTGGGCAACATCCCAGTGATCGGCGCCGCGCGCGAACGGGTACAAGACATTGCTTTGACGCCGAGCTCGGGCTGGCTGTTGACGCGGACCTGGGTGAACGACGCTTAGCCGAGCATAGCTAAAGGGCGGGCCATTGCCGACGCTGCGTTGGTGTGCCCCGCCCATCCCTCTGGCATTCGATAAAGATCCCGGGGATACAGAATCATGCAAGCGGAAGCAGAGCTTTTACGTCGGCGGCAGAGAGAGCGTGATCTGCTTATCGTGGACACCGATGTGCATCATGGTGTCAAAGGCTGGTCTGATCTTTTTCCGTACCTGCCCCAAGTTTATGCCGAGCGCCTGCGTGACCATGGCGGAAGCGGTCCTTCCAGCCAGTATTGGCACAATGGCGGTATCCGTGGGACTCGCGCTGATTTCATGGATTTCGATGATCCAATAATTTCAACCCGAAGACAACTGTTAGACGACTGCGAAATCGATATTGCAATCTTGACTGGCTCAACCGCCTATGGCGCCTGCAGTATGCCCGATGCCGATTTGGGTTCGGCGATTTGCAGCGCCTTTAACGATTACACGCTCGAGCATTGGGTCGCGAGCGATGAGCGCTTCCGCGTGGCTATGGCGGTCAATACACAGGATCCGCCGGCGATGGCGAAAGAAATTGACCGCATCGGTTGTCATCCGGCGGTTGTCGCCATCATCATGCCTGGTGGCGCTACAAAACCGTACGGCAATCGCGTATATGACCCTATCTACGAAGCCTGCGAACGCAATCAGCTGGCGGTGATGCTCCACTTCAACGGCGAGGGCGTCGGCATCAACGGTCCGCCGACTGCGGCCGGCTGGCCCACTCACTACGTCGAAGGCCGTATGATGCGCGCGCCGGTTTACATGGCGCACATGGCCAGTTTCATCTTCGAAGGCACGTTTGAGAAGTTCCCCGGTCTACGCGTGGTCAATATCGAGGCGGGTTTTGCCTGGATGCCCTGGTATCTCTGGCGCATGGATTCCGACTGGAAGTCGTTGCGCTACCAGGTGCCATGGGTCAAGAAGCCGCCGAGCGAATATGTCAAGGAACACGTCCGCGTCAACACGCAGCCGATCGACGAACCGGCGAATGAGCGCGATCTGGAGACGATCATCGAGTGGATGCATGGCGACAAGATTCTGCTCTTCGGCAGCGATTTTCCGCACTTCGACTTTGATGAGCCGCAAAAGACGCTGACGCGCCTGCCAGATAAACTGCGCCGTCGTATTTTCAGTGAGAGCGCCCTAGAGACTTTTCCGAAAATGCAGCCGCTGGATTGAGCGCATGGGCCGTCACGTCATCTGCAGGGCTGAGGCGTTAAAGCCCGGCGCCGTCCACATCGTCGAAGCAGAAAAACGCAGCATCGGCATATTCAATATCAACGGCGACTTTTATGCGCTGCGCAACACCTGCCCGCATAAGGGCGCGCCATTGTGCCGCGGCATTATCACCGGCTTGGCGGTCAGCGACGAACCGCTGCAGCTGCAGATGACACGTGATGGAGAAATCGTGCGCTGCCCCTGGCATGGCTGGGAATTCGACATCACCACCGGTCGTTCGGTCTACAATCCACATCGGATGCGGGTGAAGACTTATGATGTCGCTGTCGAATCGATGACGGAAGACGATCCGTCGGTGGAGACCTTCCCGGTGCAGGTCGAAGAAGAATTTGTTGTGCTTTATATCTGACGCGGATTCCCAGTCATCTTGCGCAAGTTCAGATCACTACGCTTTTGACGCAGGTACTGTCAGGCGTTTTCCGAGGCCGCCGCCGTAGCCTTGTCCACCACTTTACGCGCCGACACATCCTGATTAGCAGACGATTCAACCTTGCCCAGAATCACGCGTGGTTAGAGACTCGGCCCCCATAATCTTCGGCAGGCAAGCAAGTTTGTAGTGCTCTTCGCCCGTGAGCGCTCGGCGATATACTGCCAGACCACCCAGCAATCCGTTGAAGAAATTACCTGGCTCACCTGAACGATGGACACCGCCCACGGTGAAATCTCCGCCATCAGCCTGACCGTCGTAGATGCCATCCGGATATTCGTAAGGATTTCGATTGTCGCGCTTGTGGGTCTATTATGAGGCGAAACGCGAGAGAACCTGATGGGCCTTGGATCAGCAGCCTTCATCTTGACGCCAATATTTTTGCCCGAGCAAGTAACGCTGATACCGCTCTTTGTCGGCTATTCCCGTTTGGGCTGGATCGACACTTATAATCCGCTGGTCTTGCCGGCGTTCTTCGGCGGGAGCGCGGTGTATATCTTCCTTTTGCGTCAATTCTTCATGACGATCCCCACTGATTTGGACGATGCCGCGCGGATTGATGGCGCCAGCGAATTCGCCATCTATTGGCGCATCGTCCTGCCGCTGGCGAAACCCGCATTGGCTACAGTCGCCATCTTCACCTTTATGGCGAGCTGGAACGACTTTCTGGGCCCGCTGATCTATTTGACCTCGAAAGAGAAACTGCCGCTCAGCGTGGGGCTTTCACGATTTCTCGGGGAATCGGGCACGACGCTGTGGAATAGCTTGATGGCCGCCGCCGTGCTGACGGTGCTACCGCCAATCCTGCTGTTTGTGTTTGCGCAGAAATACATCATGCAGGGAATCGCCATTACCGGGGGCGGCGCCAAAGGATAGGCGATTCACGGACGCGTACGTCGCTTTGGAACTGTGCCCAGTGGCGACTCGCCGCGCCCGGTGCAAATGCAGAAGCATTGGCAAACGGCCCGTAAGTTCTGGCGCGCTACCCCTTGACCGAACCCATCGCCATGCCTTGGACCAGATACTTCTGAAGGAAAAAGCCGATGATGATCATCGGCGCCATGGTCACTGTAGCTGCCGCGCTGCTTTTGCCCCAGTCGACCGAGATTGAGCCGACGAATTTGGCGATACCGACCGGCAAGGTGTAGGTGTCTACATCGGTGAGTTGCAGCGAGAAGAGCAATTCGTTCCATGACAATTGCATGGCCTGGATGACTGAAGAAGCGAGACGGGCCGCAGCAAGGGGAAGACGATCTCCCAAAAGACCTGCATCTTGCTGCAGCCGTCAATGATGTCCAATACACGGAAGGCGTCGACGCCGCGGATCACGGTCAGGACGATCAGCGCGTTTCTGAGCATGGGCAAGGTGATGATGAAGAAGATGCGGAACTCCCCGGCGCCGTCATTGCGAGCGGCTTCCTATAGATAAGGCGGAATCGTCGCCAGGCTGGCGGTGACAACCAGAATGCTGAAAGGCGTCGTCTGGATGGAAGACCCGGTGTTGGGCGGGGGAGGCGCCTGGATCGATGAAGGATCGCACGCAATTGACCTGTTGCGCTGGCTATCGGGTGATATTGCATCGATATCCGTGCTGACGACGAAGAAAGTGAAAACGCGCCCGCCGGTCGAGGACGAGGCGATCGCCTTGCTGAGGTTTGCCAACGGCGCTTTGGGAGAAGTCAATACCAGCTGGAGCCTGGCGATCGACGGCGGCATGCGCAATGTCACCGAGCTCTATGGCAGCAAAGGCAATCTCATCCTCGAGAATACATCCAACTCGCCCCGGAGTCGCCCTATATACGGAATGTCTCTTGCCGGAACTAAGTAGCTGGGTCGAGCCGCATATTCATCACTACAAACGCGAAGTATCCAGCTATGTCAGCCGCTCCCCGTCGGGCGCGAAGCCCTATGGGCCAACCGGGGTTGACGGGCGTGAGTGTCTGGCTGCCTTGGTCGCCGGCTACAGGTCCGCCGCATCGGGAGCGCTGGTAAAGATCGGCTAGGCATAGGGGAATTTGCAATCACCTAGCCGGGAGAGGCATGCAGCGCCTGCATGAACGTGATAGCAATGGGCCTCGTCAGTGAAGCGCAATATCTACAGGCGTCTGGTAAACCGTATCGACTAGCTGAGTATCGCCAATAATCTCAAGATTCGCGGCACAGCGAATATCAGCGTCGGAGCTGCCGATCAAGATTTCTACTATTCCCGGCTCGACAACATAGTCCATGCGCCGGTCGTAAAAGGCCAGATGACGCGGGTCCAGATTAAAGGTCAAAGTAGCGGATTGCCCCGGCTGCAGTTGCAGGCGTTCATTGTAGTGGTCCTGTTTCCTTGGACGCGACAAACCGGCCCTTTCAAGCCGAGCCTGCGACGCGGGGCATACCTTTGTATTCTCTCATTTGCACAACTATTCCAGCACAGCAAAAGGACCAAAGTATGAGCCTGCTTGGCGACCTAATATAAGGCGATTCTTGCGACGCAATTCTTGCTGCCCGGCGCCTCCTTAAGCTTGCGGCGCGCCATCAAGACACTGCGCCTTCCAACCAGACAATACCCTCTTCTTGACCTGATGCTGCCGGCTCGCCTCAGCCGAGCTCTTGCCGCCGGACACAATCTCCAGCACAACCTGCGCCTCAAACTCCGGACTGAATTTACGCGCCTTTCCTATCGTGGTCTCCCCTCTTGCCGAAACATCAGTATACTGTCTCTACTAGGTGTATGGTGAGGGCACAGAGAAACAGAGTGATCACATCAATCGCGACTGTCACCGTGTTTGTGGAGGATCAGGAGCGGGCGAAGGCGTTTTACACGCGGAAGCTGGGCTTTGAGCTCATCAGCGACTCAGAGATGTTCCCGGGCGCGGGTATGCGCTGGATCACGGTGGCGCCGCCCGGCTGCCCGACTCAGTTGACGCTCTTCCCCATGGGCGGGCAGTGGGAGCATTATCGCGCGGCCATGGGCCAGCCACAGTGCTTCACGCTGCACTGCGATGACCTCATGGCGACTTACGCCGAGTTGAAGGCCAAAGGCGTCGAGTTCGTCGGCGAGCCGCAGGCGCAGGCGTGGGGCAGCTTCGTCATGTTGATTGACTCCGAGGGCAACCAGATTGTATTGGGCGAGCGGGCTTAGCCAAACCCCCACCCCCGGCCCCTCCCCCATATAGAGGGAGGGGAGCTATGAGCAGCGGAGCGCCAAGAATTCTGTGTGGGCGGCGGCATTGTCGCGCGAGAGTTTACATTTTCTACGGGAAAGGAAACTGGCGATGATTAGCAGGGTGGGCACAGTATCGATATTTGTGGAAGATCAGGATCGGGCGAAGGCCTTCTATACCGAGAAGCTGGGCATGGAGTTGATCTCGGACGACGAGATTTGGCCGGGCGCCGATGCGCGTTGGCTGGCGGTGGCGCCGGCCGGGGCGGAGACGCAGATCGTGCTCTACAAATTCGACGACAATTGGGAGCACTACCGCTCGACCTTCGGGCAGTCGCAATCGCTGACACTGCAATGCGAGGACATTGACGAGACCTACCGCGTCTACAAGGAACGGGGCGTCGAATTCCTGGGCGAGCCGGAGACGCAGTTCTGGGGGCGTTTCGTCATGCTGAAAGACTGCGAAGGCAATACGCTGATCCTGGTTCAGGTTTGATGTCGCGTGATTTGCTGGCGCTATCAGAAGAAGTGGGCGCCGCGCTCACGGATCGGGGCGCGACAGTCTGCGCGGCTGAGTCCTGCACGGGCGGGCTGCTGCTGAGCACGCTGACGGATATCGCCGGCAGCTCGGCCTACGTGCCGGGCGGGCTGGTCACCTATTCAAATGAAGCCAAGATGCAGCTGCTGAAGGTGCGCGAGGCGACGCTGATCGCTCATGGCGCGGTCAGCGAAGCCACGGCGGCCGAGATGGCGCGGGGGGCGCGGGCGGCGTTTGCGGCGGATTATGCGCTTAGCGTCACGGGAATCGCCGGGCCGGGCGGCGGCACAGCTGATAAACCCGTGGGCACAACATACATTGGCATGGCGGGGCCCGAAAGCCTGTTGCGCGTGGAGCGGCAGGTGTGGGCTGGCGACAGGCTGGCGAATAAAGCGGCGAGCGTCGAAGCGGCGTTGCGGCTGCTGTTGAGGGAGCTGCGGGGCTAGTCGGGCGGGGCGTCGAAGGCGATGCCGCGGTAGACATCGGCGAGGGCCAGATTGCAATTGAGCGGGCGCAGCGGGACGAAATCGCCGAGATCAGTGAAGGTCGCAGTGTGCCAGCCGTCATCAGCGCGCGTGCAAAGCTCGACGCGGACGCGGTGCTGGTCGATGATGAGATAGTCTTGGATTGAGGGCACATCAAAGTAGAA
The DNA here is from genome assembly GCA_965208195.1 of Phototrophicaceae bacterium. Taxonomy (GTDB): domain Bacteria; phylum Chloroflexota; class Anaerolineae; order Aggregatilineales; family Phototrophicaceae; genus UBA6055. The sequence continues at coordinate 788,318 of CBDBOC010000003.1, forward strand.
GTCGCGCTTCTCGCCGCGGTCGGTGTCAATTGTGGAAGGCGAAGTCACTTCAATCACCAGAGTCGGATTCAGCAACTCCATCTCATTTTCATGCTCGTACTGCTCCTCGCCACAGACGGCGGTCAAGTCCGGATAGACGTATAGCGACGCCCCAGCCTTTACCCGCATCTCGCTGCTGAGAAGAAAACAGTCCGAGTCGTCAAGCTGACGTCCTATTGCCGTATTCGTGTTAGCCATAATGCGGTTGTGTCTGCCTTTAGCCCCGGCCATCAATCGCACCTCGCCATCGATGTATTCGTGTTTTTCGAAGTTGGTGTCTTCCCAGGCGAGGTACTCTTCGACCGTGAGACGGACGGGCGTTTGGACGGCCATGTTGATCCTCACATCAAGCTGATGTCGTGTGATTGTAGCGCGGATGGGGTCCGGATGGCAATCGTGCGCGTAAGGGCTAGTCGGGCGGGGCGTCGAAGGCGATGCCGCGGTAGACATCGGCGAGGGCCAGATTGCAGTTGAGCGGGCGCAGCGGGACGAAATCGCCGAGATCAGTGAAGGTCGCAGTGTGCCAGCCGTCATCAGCGCGTGTGCATAGCTCAAGGCATGGGCGGTCCTGGTCGATGATGAGGTAGGCCTGGACAGAAGGCAGGTCAAAGTAGAAGTCGCGCTTCTCGCCGCGGTCAATATCGAGCGATGCGGGCGACGTCACTTCGGCTACGAGAACGGGGTTGAGCAGCTCCATTTCGTTGTCGCGGGCAAATTGCGCTTCTCCACAGACAACCGTCAGGTCGGGGTAAAAGTAGCGCGCTGCGCCTACTTTGACGCGCATATCACTGCTCAAGACGATGCAGCCGGAGTTGGCAATCTGATTGGCAATGGCTACGCCTGTGTTCATTGCAATCTGATTGTGCTTCAGAGCGGCTCCAGCCATACGACGAACCTCGCCATCGATGTATTCGTGTTTTTCGAAGTTGGTCTCTTCCCAGGCGAGGTACTCTTCGACCGTGAGACGGACGGGCGTTTGGACGGCCATGTTGATCCTCACATCAAGCTGATGTCGTGTGATTGTAGCGCGGATGGGGTCCGGGTGGCAATCGTGCGCGTAAGGGCTAGTCGGGCGGGGCGTCGAAGGCGATGCCGCGGTAGACATCGGCGAGGGCCAAGTTGCAGTCGAGCGGTCGCAGCGGGACGACATCGCCAGATCAGTGAAGACCTCGCAGTGCGCCAGCCGTCATCAGCGCGCGTGCAAAGCTCGACGCGGACGCGGTCCTGGTCGATGATGAGGTAGGCCTGGACAGAAGGCAGGTCAAAGTAGAAGTCGCGCTTCTCGCCGCGGTCAATATCGAGCGATGAGGGGGACGTCACTTCGACAACGAGGACGGGGTTGAGCAACTCCATCTCGTTATCGCGGGCAAATTGCGCGTCGCCGCAGACTGCGGACAAATCGGGATAATAGTAACGCGTTGCGCCGACTCTGACACGCATATCGCTGCTCAACACCATGCAGCCGGAATCACCGAGCGCTTGCCAAAGGGCGCCCGACGCATTTGAGGCAATCTGATTGTGCTTTAGAGCGGCTCCAGCCATACAGCGAACCTCGCCATCGATGTATTCGTGTTTTTCGAAGTTGGTGTCTTCCCAGGCGAGGTACTCTTCGACCGTGAGACGGACGGGCGTTTGGACGGCCATGTTGATCCTCACATCAAGCTGATGTCGTGTGATTGTAGCGCGGATGGGGTCCGGGTGGCAATCGTGCGCGTAAGGGCTAGTCGGGCGGGGCGTCGAAGGCGATGCCGCGGTAGACATCGGCGAGGGCCAGATTGCAGTTGAGCGGCATCGCAGCGGGACGAAATCGCCGAGATCAGTGAAGGTCGCAGTGTGCCAGCCGTCATCAGCGCGGGTGCATAGCTCAAGGCATGGGCGGTCCTGGTCGATGATGAGGTAGGCCTGGACAGAAGGCAGGTCAAAGTAGAAGTCGCGCTTCTCGCCGCGGTCGGTGTCGAGGGATGAGGGCGACGTCACTTCGACAACGAGGACGGGATTGAGCAGCTCCAATTCGTTGTCGCGGGCAAATTGCGCTTCTCCACAGACTGCGGACAAATCGGGATACAGGTATCGCGTTTCCCCTGCCCTCACTCTCATCTCACTGCTCAGCAGGTAACAGTCAGAGTCTATCAGCTGGCTTCCTATAGCGATGGCAATATTCATCATGATGCGATTGTGATAGGCCTTCGCGCCTGCCATACGACGTACCTCGCCATCGATGTATTCGTGTTTCTCGAAGTTGGTCTCTTCCCAGGCGAGGTACTCTTCGACCGTGAGACGGACGGGCGTTTGGACGGCCATGTTGATCCTCACATCAACTCGCTGCACGGCAATTGTATCTTGGAAAGTCCGAAGGTGACAGCATGGGCGTCATGGCGCCGTTACCACAAGCCCATCGTCCCGCGCAGGATGCCGAATTCGCCGGTGTGATAGGCGTTGTGCGCGGCGACGATCAGAATTTCGCGCAGGATGGTGTGGCCGGGCTGACCATGCGGGATTTGGGCGTGGAGGTCGCGGGCTGGATCAGCGGCGATGCGGGCCAGGGCGTTCAGATCGGCGTGGAAGGCGTCGAGGCTACGCCCCCAATCGGCCGGATCGGCGACGGCATCGGCCGCGGGCCAGTAGTCATCCGGGAACTGCAAGTAGCGATACTGCGGGTTTTCGATGTAATCCAGGATATCGGCTTGGGCGATGCGGATGTGCTCGAGCAGATGCCAGAAGGTGTAAGGCGTATGGGGCGGGCGGGTATTGTAATGGGCGGCGGGGAAGTCTTTGACGGCATCGGCGAGCGACTGGTGGGCTTGCCGGACGGTTAGCGCATTGGTCAGTTGCATTCGCAGGTGGCTATCGGACATGCGCGAACCTCCGTCATCGTGTTGATCGAACTCAGTCAGAGAGACTATAACACGGCGGAAGTCAGGGATTGCTTGCGGAGCGGGCCGGACGCCGCGGGCTGTTTGAAAGTCGAACGCGTTAATGTTACGCTAAGGTGGCGCTGCTAAGCTGATATCGAGAGCGGTAGCCGGGGCGCGCGGGTAAAGCGTCAGGCAAGCGTAGAGAAAAACTTGCCAAATGCGCCGTGATATGCGTTATACTGTGCGCAAGACTGAGCCGAGGGCGGAAATGTACGACAAGTATCCCGTGTATGACGTGCCGCAGAACAATCTCATACAGCGTTTCTTCGCTCAGAGTTGGCGCGCGATTATGCTGGAAATCGCGCTGACGATTGTCTTGTCGGTCGCGGCGGGTTTCGCCTTTGATGTGTTTGATCCGCTGGAGAAAGAGGCCGACGCCACCGCAGCGCTGGTCGCTGCCGAGCATGATGAAGCCACATACTATGGCTGGCGCGCTTATGCTGCGATGATGGCGGGCGAATACGATGCGGCGCAACGCGATTATTTGCAGCTGCTGCGGCTGGAGCCGGCGGATTACGACGCCCACAACGGCATGTGCTGGGCTTACGGCGAGCTGGGGCACTTCACGTCGGCAATGGGGCATTGCAATATCGCGCTGGCATTGGCCGCTTCCGCCTTTGACCGCATGGTGACGCTGGAGAATCGCTGTTGGCTGCGCGTGGAGATGGGCCAATATGAGGCGGCGACGGGTGATTGCCTGGCGGCGCTGAACGTGATCCCGGCTTGCGATCACGCTGTCTGCGCCTTGGCGCATTACAACCTGGGGCGCGTTCGCTTGGCGCAAGGGCAATTGGACCGGGCGGTGCGCCATTTCAACCTGGCGGTGTATATTGGATCGTCTTATCCGGACATGTATTTGGAAATCAGCGAAGTATACGCTACACTGGGGTATGCGGAGGCGGCGCAGGCGAGTTTCAGCCGATATGCCGCGCTTTTGGGCGTAGAAGCGAAGGGTTGAGGCGCCCGTGTGTATGGTGACGGTCTGGCGTGGTGGCTTGACGGCTGAGACGCCAGGTGGGTATACTCAGTATCAGGATGTTCGTATTGTGGCCGTTAGCTGAAAGTGCGAGGGGTGCATTTATGAAGAAACAATACCAGGAATACGATATTCCCAGACGTTCACTCAAAGACCGCATTTTGGGCCAGCGCCCTAGCGCGCTCATCATTGAGGCGCTTTTGGTGCTGGTCGCAGTTGTGGTCACCATCGGCTTTCTAACGCCGGCAACACCGGTCGATGACAACAGCGATGCGGTGATTGCCGAGTTGGAAGCCATTATCGCCGCGCAGGAAGCCGCGTTGGCGCAGGCTGCTGAAGCCATGGCCCAGGCGGCCGAATTCGCCGAGGCGCCGGGTGGGTTCTTGAGCGCTTCCGCCGCCAAGAATATGGCTTGGTCCAGCTTGTCCAACGAAGAATATCGTTCGGCCATCGCGCTTTACGACGCGTTGATCGGCGAAGGCGATGGGGACCTGAACAATTACTTCGCCCGCGGCTATGCCTACAGCATGATCGACGAGCATAGGGCGGCGGCGCATGATTACACGGTGGTCTTGCAGGCCGATGCGCAGAATCTGTCGGCGCTGAACAACCGCTGCTGGGCTTTCAGCGAAATCGGCGAATATGAGCGCGCGCTGGCGGATTGCAATCAGCTGATGTCGCTGGTGCCGGAAGCCGACTATCCCTATCTGAATCGCGGCATTGTCTTCGAGAAGATGGGCGAGATGCCGGCGGCCATGAACGACTATGTCGAATGGACCAAGCGCAAGAAGCAGCGCGTCATTCGCAACGACAATCTGGCTTGGGAAGGCAGCCTGGAAGTGCCGATGCAAGAGGGCTATGTCTACATCTTCCCCGTGTCGATCAGCGCCGGGCAGGACATTGTGGCCAGCGCCGTCAGCGTACAGCGCGATGTTGACGCCGACCCGCTGCTGCTGATCCTCGACCCGCAAGGGCAGCCCCTGATCGCCAATGACGACACCGGCGACTGGTGGGACAGCCTGGTGCAATTCCGCGCGCCCGTCAGCGGTGAATACCTCATCGTCTTGACGCACGCCGGCGGCAGTATGGAGGGCCGCATTGAAGTGTCCTTCGACTTCGCGGGCGAGTTCACGCTGGGCAACGATATCGCGCGCTTCAAGAGCGATGCCTACCGCGCCTTGATGTCGGGCGACTATCAGGCGGCGCAGGAGAGCTTCCGCCGCGCCTTGAACCTGAACCATCAGGATGCCGAAGCCATGAACTGGCTGGGCGTGACCTATCGCTACCTGGGCGAGTATGACGCCTCAATCAGCCACATTTCGATGGCGATGCAATTGGACGACAGCTATACGCTGCCCTACTTGTCACGCGGCATCACCTTTGAGAATATGGGCGAAGCAGAAGCCAGCGCGGCCGATTACCTGCGCTATGTCGAGCTCAATCGCAGCCGCAGCCTCTTCCACGCCGAGCTGGAAGGCGATAGCGAATTCGAGCTGCCGATGCGCGAGGGCTGGGTCTACAGCATTCCCTTCGACGCCAAGCGCGGCCAGAAGCTGGACATTGGCGTCTCGACCGTGGCGCCGGGCTTCGTTGACCCGCTCATCATTCTGATCGGCCCCGAGGGCCAGGCGCTGATCGGCGATGACGATATTTCGCGCAGCGAATACGATGCCGTCATCAGCGATTACAAGCTGCCGGCCAGTGGCGAATATACGCTGGTGGTCAGCCATGCCGAGGGCGGCGCCAACGGCACCATCAACGTGGATGTGGATGTCACGCAGCCGGTACCGATGTCGATGCCGCGCTACGATGGCTGCAACGGCATGGGGCATTGAGCCGCGAAGAAATTCAAGTAACGCCGAGGGCGGGTCGCGAGACTCGCCCTTTTTTGTTGCCTGGTGATCGAGGCATGGCAATTCATGTGGGTGAGCCGGCGAGCCGCGTCGGCCTGATGCAGAGCACGCAGCGATTTCCAAAGCCTTCCGCGCGTACGGGCGAGCCGGTGGCTCGCCCCTACAGAATTCGACGGGGCGGGGGAGACTTACATCAGGCGGTGCAAGGTATTTGGCGTGGGCGGCGGCATTGCCGGGCATGAGGCTTCAGGTTGCTACACTGACGGGCTGTCCGTTTACTGCCCGGTGACGGAAGCGACATCGCGGAAGATGTGGCGCAGGCGGGCGACGGCTGAGGGGTCAAGAGGCGGGCGATTGAAGCTGGCCAGGTTGTGTTCCAGGTGCTGCGGGTTGCCAGTGCCGGAGAGGATGACGTGGGCGCCGGCTTCGGCCAGGCAGAAGCGATAGGCGGCGTCGGGGATGCTTTCGGCAGCGCCACTTCGCACGAGAAAGCCGAGCGGATCTTCGGGGTCGATGTCGTTTCGCTCGAGTTCGCCGCTGTCTAACAGGGATTGGACCGTAGCGCGCAGCTTGGCCGGCTGGCTGAGGGCGCGGCGCACGGCGAACATGATCAGCGTGCCAATGTCATGTTCCAGCGCCGGGCGCAAGACGGTCTCGCGCGCGGTCTGGTTCAGCAGATTGAAACCCACCATGACGACGTCAAAAACGCCGTCAGCCAGAGCGCGCCCCAGCATCGTGTGTTCCAGGTCATCGTTCCAGTGCTCGGTGACGCCGAGAAAACGGACAAGACCCTGGCGCTGCAAGTCTTGCATGGCGGGCACGATCTCCTGAAGATAGTAGTCGTACTGCTCGGGGCGCAGGCCGTGCAGGTGGTAGATGTCAATGTAATCTGTGCGCAGTCGCCGCAAGCTGTCGTGCAGGCCGGCGCGCAGATCGGCCGCCGAGATATTCTGGTTGCGCAGGCGTTTCTTGGTCGAGATGACGATGTTGCCGCGATCGCGCTGGGCGATAGCGGCGCCGACGATGCTCTCGGTGCCGTAGGCTTCGGCGGTATCGATGAAGTTGACGCCGGCGTCGAGCGCGCGCAGCACCAGCGCGACCGACTCGGCTTCCGTGCGCAGATTGTCGCGCTGGCCCAAGCGGCTGGGTCCGCCGGCGCCGATGCCCATGGCCGAGACACGTAAGCCGGTGCGGCCCAGCGTACGGTATTCCATGACAGGTCCTCGTGATTGACTGTGAAATTCCGCCTTATTTTGCTGGCTGCCAGGCGCGAATGCGAGTGCGATTTGCGTTGGCAGGCTGGGGATGTCTGCTATAATCTGCGTTTCGCATAGGGGACAAGCAAGCCATGCAGATCAACACATTTTCGATCGTGGCGCATTGCGTCGAAGAAGCGGCGTGGGGCGTGGCGGTCGCGAGCAAATTTCCGGCGGTGGGCGCGGTGGTGCCTTGGGCGGCGGCCGGAAGCGGCGCGGTGGCGACGCAATCATACGCCAAGTTGCCTTTTGGCCCCGACGGCTTGTCGCTGATGCGCGAAGGCATGACGGCGCGCGAGGCGCTCAGCCGCTTGTTGGCCGCCGATGAGGGGCGCGAGACACGTCAAGTGGCGCTGGTTGATGGCGCCGGCGGCGTGGCGGCCCATACCGGCAGTGAGTGCCACGAATGGGCGGGCCACAAGACGGGCGACGGCTTCAGCGTGCAGGGCAACTTGCTGGCCGGCGAGGCGGTCGTCAGTGGCATGGCGGCGAGCTTCGTCCGCGCCGAGGGCGAGCTGGCGGATCGGCTGGTGGCGGCGCTGCTGGCGGGCGAGCGGGCCGGTGGCGATCGGCGCGGCAAGCAATCGGCGGCTGTCTTGGTGGTGCGCCCGCAAGGCGGCTATGGCAACGACAACGATCGCTACCTCGACCTGCGCGTGGATGACGCCGACGAGCCGGTGCGCCAATTACAAGCGCTGGTAGGGCTGCATCACCTGTATTTTCAGCCGCCCCGGCCCGAAGACAGCCTGCCGATTGACGCCGACATCGCGCGCGAATTGCAGACGATGATGATTGAGCAGGGCTATATGACCGGCGAGATCAACGGCGTCTGGGACGAAGTGTGTCAGCAAGTCTTCTGGCTGCTGATCGGCAACGAAAACCTCGAGATGCGCTGGACGCCCGAAGCCAATCGCCGCACAATCGACCGCATCGCGCTGGACTACCTGCGGGAGCGCTTTGGCTGAGGGTCAGTCGCGGCCGGATCGCGGGCTGCGCCGGCTCATCCCGCGTCTGGCGCTGATTCTGCTGGCGAGCTGGCTGCAATTCCATCACACGGCGCGCGATCAACGCTTGCACCCTGACGAAGCGCACTTTCTGACCTTCGCTCGCGGCGCAGCGGTGCCGGGCGATTGGCTGCTGCCGGGGGCGCTGGACAAGCCGCCGCTGTCACTATACCTCGGAGCTTTGAGTTTTGTCGCTGTGGGCGTGGTGGCTGATGAGGCCGGCGTCTTGCATTTGGATGGGCGCGCGGGTGAGTTCGCCGGGCGCTTGCCCAACGCGCTGCTGGCGATTCTATTGGTGGCGCTGATGCTGCGTCTGGCGCGGCGGCTTTACCGGCGCGAATCGGCGGCCCTGCTCGCTAGCCTCATGACGGCGACATCGCCCTTTTTGCTGGCTTTTGGCGCGTCCGCCTTCACCGATATCAGCTTGTTATTCTGGAGCCTGGCCGCGTTAATGTTGGCGCTGGAGCGGCGCTTTGCCTTCGCCGGCATCGCGCTGGGCCTGGCATTTTGGAGCAAACAGCAGGCGGTCTTCTTTGTGCCTCTGGTCATGGCATTGCTCGCCATGCACTGTTCCGGTGGGCGCAAGTGGAGTCGCTTTGCGCTGCCGCTGGCGGTCGTCTGTGGCGGGCTGCTGCTCTGGGACGCCGCGCGGCCCGAGGCGAGCATCTTTGCGCTGGCGGCGGCCAATAATGCGCCGGCTGAGTTTGTGGCGCCGCCGTCGACCTGGCTGCCTCGCCTGTCGCAATGGCTATCGTGGAGCCTGTGGCTGCTGGGCCCGCCGCTAGTGACAGTCGGCGTCATGGCGCTGGCGGTTGGCGCTCATCGTGGCGGGCGTCAGGCCGGCGAGGCGCGCTCTCTTGAACTGATCTTCCTGGGCTACAGCGCCATTTACGTGCTGGCGCATGTCGTGTTCAGCTTCAATCTTTATGACCGCTATCTGCTGCCGCTGCTGCCGCTGCTGATTCTGCCGCTGGCCGGTGCACTGGCGTCGCTGATTGCAATCGGCGGCCGGCGCAAGAGCCTGGCCCTGGCCTGTGCCCTCGCGCTGCTGCTCGGCGCGGGCTGGTCGCTGCAGCACGGGGCGCCCATCGGCGGCGGTGTGGGCGCGCGGCACGGCATCGACGAGCTGGCGGATTATCTCAACAGCAAGCCGGTGGCGACCGTGATCTACGACCCCTGGTTGGGCTGGGAGCTCGGCTATTATCTGGGCGTTTGGCATGACAAGCGACGCGTGCACTATCCCACGGCGGCGGCGCTGGTTGAGGGCGCGCTGGCCTTGGACGAGCACGGTGAGCGTTACTTCGTGGCGCCGCTGGATCAGCCGCACGACGACTGGCTGGCGGCGCTGGACGAAGCCGGCTTCGGCGTCACCCGCGATTATCAGCGGGACGGGCTGGCGGTATATCGGCTGAGGCCCCCATGAGCGCGCTCTGCACAGGTTCATCACCACAGAGAACTCCGAGGCACAGAGAATTGTTGGTCGCTTCCCATCCTTGGCGCTGAGAGGCAAGCCGCCTCTACCCCAATTATTGTGGGTTTTTCCGCTGAGGCTTTCTCTATACTAGAGATATGTAAGGAAGGGGGCGGCGACGATGGGATGTCTGGTATTATTGATATTAGCGTTTATCTTCCGCGGCGCTATTTTGGGCGCGCTGGGCTTGCTGATCGGCCTCGTGGTCGCTGTACTGTCGCTGCTGCTCAGTCTGGGGCTGTGGGGGCTGATCGCGATCATCGTGATTTGCGCGCTAGCCGCGGCATTTGAATGAGGGCGGGCTTATGGAGTTTCTGCAAGATCCCAACCTGATCTACCTGCTGCTGATGGCCGGGCTTTGGACCAGCGCGATCGGCGCCTACATCCCGGGCACGGGCGTCGCCGAGGTTGCCGGCGCTGGCTTAATCTTGGGCACGGTGTATCTGCTGAGCCTGGTGGCGGCCAACTGGCTCGCTGTGATCGCGCTGGTGGCCGGGGCGTCGCTCTTCTTTCTGCTGCCGCTGCTCAAAGCCGAGTGGGAGCCTTTCGCCATCGCCGGGTTGGCGGCCCAGGCCATCGCCAGCTTCTTCCTCTTCGCCGATGCTAGCGTATCGCCGGTGCTGATCGCCATCGGCGTCTTGCTCGGCTGGGCTTACCATCGCACGATTCTGCGCTCCATCCTCAAGCAGCAGCGGCAGTTGTCATCAACGCAGAAAGACGAATTCTTGGTGGGGGCGCGCGGACGGGTGATGGCGCCGATCGAAGAGCGCGGCACAGTGCAAGTCCGTGGTGAGCTGTGGACGGCGCGCAGCCGGGCAAGGCTCGAAAGCGGGACCGAGATTGTGGTGACGCAGCAAGATGGGCTGGAGCTGCATGTGGAGAAAGCCAAACGGGAAGAGACCGAAGAGCGGCGCGGATAATCGCGTCGGCATGAAAAGCGCAGAGCGCGAGAGGAGAAGGACATGAATACGGATTTGACAAGCGCATTGAGCGCGGGCGGGCAGGGGGTGCTGGTTGTCATCATCGTGCTGGCGGTGGTGATGCTGCTGCGTAGCACCATACGCGCGGTCAAGGAATACGACCGCCTGGTCATCTTCTTTATCGGGCGCTTCAGCAGCGTGCGCGGGCCCGGGCTGACCTTCGTCATCCCCTTCGTTGAAAATGCGATCCGCGTCGACATGCGCGAACGCATCATCGACATCCCATCGCAGACGGCCATCACCAAGGACAACGCCTCCATCGGCATCGATTTCCTCGTCTACTATCGCATCACGGATCCGGAATTGTCGGTGACCAAGGTGGGCAACGTGGTCGATGCCACCGGCAAGATCGCCACCACGACGCTGCGCGCGGTCATCGGCGACATCGTGCTGGACGATGTGCTTTCGCGGCGCGACCAGATCAACGATGTGCTGCGCGTCAAGCTGGACGAGACGACCGAGCGCTGGGGCATGAAAATCACCACCGTCGAAATCCGCGAGATTGAGCCGCCGCGCGCCATTCAGGACGCCATGAACCGGCAGATGAGCGCCGAGCGCGATCGCCGCGCCGAGGTCACGCTGGCCGAGGGCGAGCGTCAAGCGGCCATTGAGCGCGCCGAGGGCAGCAAGCAATCGGCCATCCTGGAAGCCGAGGGCAAGAAGCAGTCGCAGATCCTGGAAGCCGAGGGCCAGCGCCAGGCGCAGATGCTGAAGGCCGAGGGCTATGCCATGGCGCTGAAAGCCATCCATGAACAAGCGCGCGCTGTCGACGGCAAGACGATGGCGCTGCAATACATGGAGACGCTGGAGAAAGTCGGCAGCAGCCCGTCGACCAAGTTCGTCATGCCGATGGAGCTGACGAGCATGGTGCAAGGCATCGCCGGGGCGATGGGCGCGGGCGCGGCGCCAGCTTCGACTGGTAACGGCGCTGACTCCGCCGAGACGGAAGCGGTGGTCGAGGCGGTGGCGCGGTAGGGTTCTGCCCGCCACGCGTAAAATACCTCGCCCTCTCCGTTGAATGCTGTAGGGGCGTGCCTCCGGCTAGCCCGTACGCATTGCGGGCCCTGGCCCGCCCCTACACGGCTTGCCTCACAGCGTCCCAACTCATCACCATTGCGCCAAAACCGCGAACATTTGTACACCACCCACACAGCTATACCTGCTATCATGCTCACAGACTGCGCCTTAACAACCACGCGTCACCGGCGGCCGGACACAAAAACAGGTTTTATGTCCGAAAAAACTTTTCCGTCGGACATAAAACTGACATTGCCGCGCCACGCTGCTGCGCGGGGCGGGCAAACGGGTGGCATTCGGCGGGAACTAAGGGGGCGCAAAGGGGCTGATGGGGCTGACCCAGGGCGAACCACGGCGAAATCGTCTTGTGACCGAGGGTGGCTCAAGCGGGGATCGAGCGCAACCTGAGGGGGAATTGAGCGTGAGACGAGGGGGCGAAATGCCATCGCCGCGTATGTGGACCGGACAAGCTTGGCATGAAGCCGCGTCGGCGCGGGCGCATTACGCTGTCGCGTCTACAGGTTTCAGTCGAGCGTGATTTCCCAGGCAGTGACGCTGATGATGACGCCATCCTTGACGAAGATGACTGGCTCGACGGCGGCATCAGCCGGAACAAAGTCGATGGCGTCGCCCACTTGAGCATCGTTGAAGTAAGCGCTGACGGCGCCGGAGGCTGGGTCGCGCTGCAGGCGCAAGCGCGTGATCAGATTGTTGACGGCGCGCTGGCTGATGACATCGGCTTGGCCATCGACGACCAGCGCCAGGCTGATGACGTCGGGCGCTTCTTGCTGGATTTGCAGCCCGGCGCTACGCTCGCCGGTGGCGCCTTGCAGCAAAACGCCGAAATAGACCGCGTCATCGTCGGCCAGGGCGGGGTTGGCGCTGTGCAGCGCGAGTTCGGCTTCGAGGCGGGCGATGCGTCGCGAGGCTGTGGCGCCGTATGTGCTATCGAGCAAGTCGGCTGATGGCGCGAGCCGGATCGTCTCGCCGTCGGAGGCGTCGGCCATGCCCAAACGCCAGGATGCGTCGGACGGGCTGAAATGCTCGGCGTCCCAATCCGCCGCGTCGCGATACAGCGCCAGCAGATTCTGCGCGCCGGTCAAGCCTTCCGGCGGCAGGATGGCCGTCGGCAGAAGAGCGCGGTCAGGCGCTTCAGTAGGCGGGGCCGTCAGCTGGGGCGCCTCTGTAGCGGCTGGCGCCGGTTCGGGCGCTTGATCGAGGGCGCTGTCATCGGCGGCTGGCGCTGCCTCGGCATCCTCAGCGGACGACGCTTCGGCATCAGCCTCGACGCCCTCGGCGGGGTCATCGGCATCGGCCGCGGGCGCTGCGGTTGCGGCGGGGGCGAGCGCGGCCAGCATGTCTTGCAGGTTGCCGCTGTTCGCCAGCGACAGCAAACCGCCGAGTATCAGCAGGACGCCGAGCAGGGCAGCGATGTTGAATAGCCAGCCTCTGTCGCCAGACTTCGACGCCTGGCTCTCGTCTTGGGGCGCGGTTTCTTCGCCCTTCCAGGCGTGCTCGCCGGCCGGCGCGGTCACTGCAGCCGGCTCAAGCGGCGCCGGCGCTTCGGGTTCGGGCGGCTCTTCGGGCAATGCCTCGACCTGGCGGTACCAGTGGCGGAAGAGCGGGTAAGCCGGGTGGCGGTCGATGAACATGTCTTTCAAGAGCTCATCCATGTGGTCGAGCTTTTCGCCCCGCCGTTTGTCGCCGCTGTACGCGCTGTGGAAGGCTTCGTAAGTATCGCGCCAGCCCAGCATCATTTGGGCTGTCTTGTAGCCGAGCAGGTCCTCGGTGATATCGGCCTGGGCGTGGATGGCCTCGCGGATGGCGGGCGGCGGGATATCGGGCTGGCGGTCGATCTCGTTGAGCAGGTTGCGCCGCTTGACGCTCAATTCCGCCAGCGCCGCTTGCAGCTCCATCAGCCAGGCGCGGTAGGCCGGCAGCTTGATGCTGGCGTTGGATTCGACTTCGGTGATGCCGCGCAGGGCTTGCTCGATTTTGTTGCCAGCGGCGCGGAATTCGGCATCGGCCCAATCGGCCACGGCCGATTCGAAGGCGCGCAGGCTCTGAACGCCCGAGACCAGCAGGCGCGCCTGCGGGTTATGCTCGAGGCGCCGCGCGATTTCGCCCAGGCTGTCGACGATCTGCGGGCCGGTGACATCGTTGAGGTTGGACTGCGCGGCCAGCAAGTGGCGGCGTTTCTGGGTGATTTCGGTCAGCTTCTGCGTGGCGATGTGGCGCTCGGCGGCCTCAGGCAGGGCGCGCAGGGCAGCCGCGTGCCAGAAGCCGGCATCGTCGATGGCGCCGTCGTGGGCGTCCAGTACGCCGGACAGAATATATTGCGCGTAGAGGATGCGCAGCGCGGCGGTGTTGCTGTTGCCGAGGGCGCTGACCAAGCCCTGCCCCATGGCTTTGAGGTAGGTTTCGGTGCTGGGCATTTGGGTGGCGAAGCTGTTGATAGCGCGGTTTTCGGCGTCTGTGAAGAGGTCTTCTATTTCGAGCAGCGCTTTTTCGCTGCGGTCTTCGCTTTCGGCGCCGTTGCGTTCGACCCAATCCCTCACGATGCGCGAAAGCCGCCAGAGACGCTCGGCGATGAATTGCTCGCTGTCATTGCGGGCGATCTCCAGGGCTTGTTGGCCCAGGCGCTGCGCATCGGCCAGCTGACCGCGATCAAAGGCGGCCCAGCCATCGGCCAGCGTCCGCCCCAGGTGCCCAGGCACGGAATGGCGCTCGACATAATTGGCGTTTTCGACGACGCTGCGCAGCTGGTTGAACCAGTTGGAAAGGGTCGGGCTGATGGCGCTGACGGCGCTGCCGGCGTCGGTCAAGACGCGGACCGCTTCGGTCTTGTCGCCGGCGATGACCACATCGCGATAGCGCGCCCAAGCGGCCCCCGCGCTCTCCAGGCCGTCGAGCATGGCTGTCAGCGAGTCGTCGAATAGCATGCCGGCGAAAGGCGAAAGGTCGTCGCGGCGCTCGCTCAGCCAGGACTCAACATCGGAGCCGTCGGCCGCTGGCACGAAGGTCTGGCTGCTCTTCAATAATTCGTAGAGCAGGCTGAGGGAGTCTTCGATTGTGTCCCAGACGGGGTTGGGCGGGTCGATGGCGCGGCTGGCATCCAGGGCGGCCAGGGCCTCGCGCGGGTTCCCGGCGGCTTGCTTGCCGATGACGCGCATATTGTCGGCCAGGGCCTTGGCGGCGTTTAGCGCGCGGGCCAGGGCGTTGAGCGGCAGGCGACGCTCGGAGAATTCATGCTGTAGGCTGAGGGCCTGCAAGTTGGCGTGGAGGGCGCTCAAGCTGTCGACGACATCGCCATAGATATCGCGCATGGCGCCGGCGCCGGGCTTGGGCAATTGCAGCGCGCTTTCCAGCGAGCGGCGGACGGCGGCGAGGATGTCGCGCGCTTCGTCAACGGGAATGCCGTCGGCTTCCAATTGGCGCAGGGCTGCGTCGAGCCGGCGCAGGTTGGGCTGCAGCAGCAAGACAGCGGGGAAATGCGCCGAGACGCGCTCGGCCAATTGCAGGCAAAGCGCGCGGACAGCATCATCATCGGTGTCGCTGAGCAAGAGCGTGTTGGCGGCTTTATCGGCCCGATAATCGAAGAGCAGGCCCGTCGCCTGGGCGAGGCCGGGCGGCGCGCTGCTGAGCGGGCTATCGGCCAGCAGCAGGCACCAATCCAGCAGCAGGCGCACCAAGCCGGCGGTCTTGCTGCCGGCGCGGTCCCGCAATTCCGAAAGCAGCTCGGCCGCGCGGGCCCAGTTATCGCTTTGCAGGTAGATTTTGACCGCGTCCAGATCGGCCGAAACTTCCAGGTCGCGCAGGCGGTCGACGATATCCTGGCCGGCGGCGCGGGCGGCGGGGTAGGCCGGGTTCTGGCGCAGGGCGGCGCCCAAATTGGCTTGCAGCGCCAGCAGATCGTTGCGGCTGAGGTTGGCTGCCCCGAGCTTGCCGTTGACGCGGGCCACGATAGCGTCGCGCTCTCGCTCCAGCGGACGGCGGAAGCGCTGCAGGTCGGCGCTGAATTCGCTCAGCGCGGCGTAGCGGTAGCGCAAATTGGGATGGACGGCGCGGGTGACGATGGCTTGCAGGCGGAAGTCGATATCGCTGCTATCGCCGTGGAAATCGACCTGGAAATCGGCATCGCCATCGCGCGGCACTTCAATGCGGTGGCCGCCTGACAAGATGAAATAGAGCAATTCGCCCAACTGATAAATGTCGGTTTGGCGGCTGATGCCCGCCAGCGTAGCTTCGTCGCCTTCGAGGAAGACGGCGTTGCCCCAATCGATGACCTTGAGCTGGTATTGCTCGCGTTGCCAAAACAGATGCTTGGCGTCAACATCGTTGTAGACGATGTCTTTGGCGTGCGCGGCGCCCAGCAGGTCAATCACGCGGCTGATGATCTCCACCATTTCCAGCTGGGGCAGGCGCTGTTGCTGGCTGGCGAGGCGGGTGACTTCGTCGGCGATGATGACGCCCTGGGCGCGCTCCATGACGATGTACTGCTGCGGGATGCCGCCGACGAAGAACTGGCCCGCGCCCAGCAGCTCGGTAAGCACCGGGTGCCCGGCCAGGCGCGTGAGGGCTTCGCGCTCGTTGATGATGCTGACTTCCTGGCCGGCGCGGATGGGCGGGGCGTCGCTGGGGTTGGGGCGCTTGATGACGACCGGCCGGTCATCGGCCTGGGTATCGACGGCGCGCAAGGTCTCGCCCGATCGGCCGCGGGGGTAGATATAGTCATAGCGGTAGCGATTGTCGAACAAGCTATTGGCCATGACGGTCGGCCTCAGAGGCTGCTGCAATTCCAGTTGCATTGCTGCTTGCGCTTGGCTCCGGCATGTCATTGAATCTCCGCACGCGCGCCGGCCGCGCCGCGCATCGGTGCGAAACGCAAGGAACACGGGGGAAGGTACGCTCGGATGACATTTATTGTAGGCTTGTTCGACCGACGCGCAAGGAATATATCGCAAAATTGTTGGGATGAGGCTGGCTGCGCTTGGGAGATTCACGGGGCTGGGCCGATGCTGGGCCGGGCGCGTGTCGACTAGGCAAAGTTGCGGCGGCTGTGTATAACTGATGGCGTACCGCATGGGATGCCGCAGGGCCGACACGGAGACGCTGACGCAGGATGTCGATGCCACTACGCCGCCTCGCGCCTGATCTGGCCTTGGTCGCCCTCTTGCTGGTGGCGCCGCTACTGATGTTTCATCAGCAGACCCTGGGCGACCGCACGCTGCTGCCGGCCGAGAATCTGTATCAGGACGCGCCCTTCGCCACCTATCGCGAGGTGGCGCGCGCGCCGGCTGTGCCTCACAACGATTTGCTTTCCGACCTGGTCTTGCAGAATTACCAGTGGAAGCGATTCATCCGCGCACAGATGGCGCAGGGCGAAGTCCCGCTTTGGAACCCGCACCAATTCGCCGGCATCCCCTTCTTCGCCGCCGGGCAACACTCCGCGCTGTATCCGCTGAGCGTCATCTATTACATCTTGCCCTTGAGCGCGGCTTATGGCTGGTTCATCGTGGCCAATCTGTGGCTGGCGGGGCTGTTCATGGCGGGTTATTTGCGCGCGCTGGGCGTCAATCGGGCGGGCGCCGGCTTGGCGGGCCTGGTTTATCAGCTGTGCGGCTTCATGATCGCGGGCGCCGTCTTCCCCATGATCGTGGCGGCGGCGGTCTGGCTGCCACTGATACTGTGGATGATCGAGAATATCTTGCGCGGCCGGGGCTTGTGGATCTTCCAGGGCACGGCGCTGCTGTGGGTGGTGATCGGCGCGCTGGCGGTGGGCTGCAACATCCTGGCCGGGCATATCGAGATGACGGTCTATACCCTGCTGATCGCCGGCTACTACGCTTCCTTTCGCCTGCTCTGGCTTGGCGTCAGCCGCTGGCGGGCCGAGGGCGTCTTGCCGCTGCGCTGGGCCTTGAGCTCGACGCTGTGGTTGCTGGCGCTGGTGGCCTTGGGCGTGGGCTTGGCGGCGCTGCAACTGCTGCCGCTGTATGAATTCGTCAGCGACAATTGGCGGGCTGAGCGCGCCAGTTTGGAGACCGTGCTGGGCTATGCGCATGCACGCCAGGGACCTGTTGCAATTCCTGCTGCCCAATATCTACGGCAATCCGGCGCATCGTAGCATCGTCGATGTCTTCAGCGGCGAGCAGATCACGGCGCTGACGGACGCGGCCGGCCAGCCCATTGAGCGCATCTATTGGGGCGTCAAGAATTACGTCGAGGGCGCGCTCTACTTGGGCATTCTGCCGCTGCTGCTGGCGGCTTATGCGCTTGTCAGCGGCTTTTGGCGGCGTCATGCGCTGGCGCCGACTCTGCTGTGTTTTGGGCTGCTGGCGCTGCTGGCGCTGGCCTTCATGTTCGGCGCGCCTATCTACGGCGTCTTTTTCGCGCTGCCGGGCATGAACCAGCTCAACACGCCCTTTCGCTGGGTCTACGCGTTGACGGCGGCGCTGGCGGTGATGGCGGGCATCGGCTTGCATCTGCTGACGGAAGCGGGGCGAGCGCGCGCTGGCCGCGACAGGCTGGCGACGGCGATGGGCCTGGGCGCGTTGGCGGCGGGCCTGATCACAGCGGCGGCCTGCGCGTTGGCGTATCGCGAGTTTGACCGCTTGGCGCCCGTCTTCGACCGGCTGGTGGCGGAGCTGGCTTATGCAGCGGGCGCCTTCGCTGATGGGCGGATGTTCTTCAGTTATGTGCTGCCGCAAACGCTGGGGCTGGCGCTGCTGCTTTCGCTGAGCGGGCTGGCGTTCTTGTGGGCGGCGCGGCGGCGCTGGGCAGTGGGGTGGCGCTGCTGCTGGTCGCCGTGGATTTGCTGCTGGCGTCTTACGGCTTCAATCCGGCCAGCGACCCGGCCCTGCTCGAGTTCACGCCGCCGGCGGTGCAGCATTTGCAGGGGCAGGCCGGGCATTTCCGCATCACCAGCCTGCAGCGGCCCGGCGACCGTCCTATTCTCAACCCCAACCTGGCGATGCAATTCGGGCTGGACGACATTCGCGGCTACGACAGCATCATCCCGGCCGGTTATGTCGCCACTATGCGCGCGCTGCAGCCGCAGCATCAACTGGATTTCAACCGCATCGCGCCGCTTTCCAGCGCGCCCGAGCTGAATTACGTCGGCTTCGACCGCGTCTTGCAGTCGGATTTGCTGCGTCTGCTGAACCTGCGCTATGTGTTGACGGCGCACGACTTTGAGATGAGCGTGCCGGGCTGGAAGGAAGTTTATCGCGATGCGGCCGTAGCCATCTGGGAGAACGAGAGAGTGCTGCCGCGCGCTTTCACCATCGACAAGGCGGACTGGAACCCAATCTGGCTGGCGGAGACGGGCGGCGGCTTCAACTTCGGCGACTTCGGCATCAGCGGCGACGGCTTGCGCGTCGAGCGCTATCAGCCGGCGATCATCACACGGGATAGCGGGCGTGAGAAATTCATCGACATCAGCCTGGAGCGGCCCAGCTGGCTGGTGGTGAGCGAGAGCTATGCGCCGGGCTGGCGCGCCTTTGCTCGGCCGGCCGACGCTGGTGAAGACGCCGAATTCGGGCTGGCGGTGCGGCTGGTGCTGGCGAATTTTCAGGGCGTGGAGCTGCCGC
Source organism: Phototrophicaceae bacterium (assembly GCA_965208195.1). GTDB lineage: Bacteria > Chloroflexota > Anaerolineae > Aggregatilineales > Phototrophicaceae > UBA6055. Next base: position 807,418 of record CBDBOC010000003.1, read on the forward strand.
CGGGCGATTGGACGCTGCGGCTGATTTACAGCCCGGAGAGCGTCAGCGTGGGCATGTTCGCCTCGTCCATCAGTGTCGCTCTGATTGTGTTCTTGCTGGGCGCCTGGTTCTGGCGCGCCTATATCGGCTTGAACAGTGACGAGTCTTCGGGCTTGGCCAGGGTGGCGCGCAACAGCATCGCGCCCATCATCCTCAACTTGTTCAATCGCGGCATTGACTTCATCTTCGCCATCGTCATGTATCGCTTGCTGCTGCCGGCCGATGTGGGCATGTACAGCGTGGCGGTGGTGCTCTTCGTGGCTTGCGATATCTTCACCAATTTCGGGTTGGACCTGTTCCTGATCCGCGAAGCCTCGCAACAGCGGGCGCGGGCCGGGCGCACCCTCTACAATACGTCAGTCTTCCGCCTGGCGCTTTGCCTGGCTGGCGTGCCGCTGCTGGCCGGCGTGATGCTGCTCTGGGGCGCTTCGGGCGCGGAAGCCATCAGCGGCGAGGGGCTGGCGGTGGTGGGCTTGCTCTATATCGGCTTGTTCCCGGCCAGCTTATCGAAGGGCTTGACCTCGCTCTTCTACGCCAATGAACAAGCCGAGAAACCGGCTGCTATCGCCACCATCACCTCGATGAACAAAGCCGTCTTTGGCGTCATCGTGCTGCTGCTGAATTATGGCATCGTCGGCTTGGCGGCGGTCAGCATCTTCAACAATGTCTTGACCCTGCTGGTCTTGCTCTGGGCCGGGCGCAAGCTCATCGGGCGCATCGGCGGCTGGCGGCCCGAACGGGCGCTGCTGCGCGAGATGATCGGCGAGAGCTTCCCGCTGATGCTGAATCACTTGCTGGCGACCATTTTTTTCCAGGTCGATATTCTGCTGTTGCAGGCGATTCGCGGCGCGGAGACGGTGGCGCAATACAGCACCGGCTATAAGTGGCTGCTGGCGATCAACATCGTGCCGGCTTTTTTCACGCAGGCGCTCTTCCCGGTGCTTTCGCGGCAAGCAGTGGAGGACCGCGCCGCCTTCAGCCGCTCGCTGCGTTTCGGGCTCAAGTTGCTCTTCGCGCTGAGCTTGCCCTTGGCGGCCGCGCTGGCCACGCTGGCGGAGCCGCTGACGCTGATCCTGGGCGGGGCGCGTTACTTGCCGCTCGGCGCCGATGCCCTGCGGCTGATGATCTGGAGCATCCCTATCGGCTGGATGAACAGCCTGCTGCAATACGCCTTGGTCGGGCTGGGTTTGCAGCGGCTGATCACGCGGGCTTTCGCGGTGGCGGTCGTCTTCAATATCGTCGCCAATGCGCTCTTCATCCCGCAGTACGGCATTCAGGCGGCGGCGCTGACGACCATCGCCTCGGAGCTGGTGCTCTTCCTGCCTTTCATCGTCTTGGCGCAGCGGCGATTGCGCGATGTCAGTCTCCTGCGCTTGATCTGGCGGCCCTTGGCGGCACTGGCGGCGATGCTGGCGGGCTTGGCGCTGCTGGGCGGGGGGCTGCCGGGGCTCCTGATCAGCGTAGCGGTGTATGCGGTGGTCTTGCTGCTGCTGAAGCCGCTTGACGCTGCCGAGGGCGCGGCGCTGCTGCGTTTGCTGCCGGAGGGCGCGCGCGGGCAGGCGCTAGCCCGCTGGGTGAGCGGGGCGTCGCTGTAAGGGCCCGGCGGCGGAGATTTGCATTTGTAGACAAACGCGCGGCGCAGGCACCGCCCACGCAAAATACCTTGCGCCCCGCAGCCGTCAGCTCCACCTCCTCGTCGAAATTTGTAGGGGCGAGACTTGTCTCGCCCTCCCGTCTCTCTCAGCGCCTCCAACGTCGAGCTTTGTAGGGGCGACTCGGTGAGTCGCCCACCCGCTCACAACGTAAACCGGGACAGGGTATGAGGACGCCCGCCGTCGATTCACAGGCGCGGGCGAGCCACCGTCTCGTTCCTACGAGAGCCGCTTCAGCAAGTAGAGCACGAGATTGTCATCGACCGGGTAGGGCTGGCCCGGGACGGCAGGTTGCTCGCCGTAGAAGACGCCGCGGCCATCGGGCAGGTAGCCGCGTTTGACGTAGAGGCGCTGGGCGGCGCCGTAATCCGCATAGAGGCCGAAGCCGATACCGGCGAACTCGGCACGTTCAGCGATGCGGCGCTCGGCTTCGTCGAGCAGGCGCGAGGCGATGCCGCGTCGGCGACAATCGGGCCGCACGTTGAGATCCTGGATTTCGGGGATGCCGCGCTCACGGAAGCCGGGGTAGGCGCTGCGCCAGACGACTTTGCAGTGGCCGGCGTAGCCCGCATCAAGCAGCGCGATCAGCAGGACCAGGTCGCCGGCGGCCTGTTGCTCGACGACTGCCTGGAAATAGCCGGCGGGCTTGGCCCAGCCCATCCGAGTGTCAAAGCTGGTTTGCAGCCAGTGGGCTTCTGCCGCGGTGGCCGGGCGGATGCACGCCACTAGTGGGAGCGGGCTTCGTCGCCCGCCATTTCAGCTGTGCCGGCGCTGGCTGGGCGCGCCCAGCGGTTGCTGATGACCAGGTCGCCGATTTCGACGGCATCGTCCAGCTCGCCCATCAGCATGTGCATGACGCTGACATCCAGGTCGTAAGTCTCGCCATTGTCGCAGCTGAGTTGCAGCGCCAGTTGGCCCTCGGGAACGAGGTCGTTATGCAGGTCCATGAGCATGATGTGGATGCCGCCGGGGCGCAGCTCGATCGTCTCGCCGGCCGGGATGCGCAAGCCGTCGAGCGCTTCCATGCGCGCCATGTCATCTTCGACGATCGTCTGGTGAAAGGCGACTTGGGCGGCGGCGTTGCTGGCGGCTGAGACCAGGGTGATATCGACTGCGCCCCGGTTGTGGATGCGCATGTAAGCGGCGCTGATTTCGCCGGGCGGGCCGTCGTGCATGTCGGCTGGCTCATCGCGGTCCATCATGCTGTGGTCCATCGGCACGGCGTCGGCTTCGGCAAGAATCTCGACCTCAAAGGTCTGGCGGGCCGTCTCGCCATTGGGCCGGGTCAGGGTCGCTTCGACCATCCAACTGCCGGCCATGGTCCATTCAAAGGGCAGGCTGAAGACGCCGTCGACGGCGGCATCGGCCTCGGCGAAGACGGGAACCATGCCGGCGTGCGCCATATCGCCGCGCAGGGACAGCGCGCCGGGCTCGGCGAGTGGCTGGCCGGCGGCGTCGTTGACGCTGACGAGCAAGGTGGTCTGGCCGACAATGTGATCGCTGACCTTGAGATCCAATTGCAGCTCGAAGGTGTTGAGCTGCTGTTGACGGCAGGCGGCGGGCAGCAGGATCAGCAGCATAAGGGCGCAGCGGAGCAGCGGCGCTATGGACACAGCAACCTCCGGGAGAAACTTGGTCATTAGACGCCGGGCGAGACCGGCGGGTCGATCAGCAAGTTCAAGCCGTAGCCGCAGACGCCTGCCAACAGCGGAACGCCCAACCACATGTGAATCTCCCACCACAGGCCGCCGCTGCCCCAGACGTGATGGCCCAGGATGCTGGTCAGGGCCAGGGCGGCAAGGCTGTAGACGAAGGGCAGGACGAAGGCGAAGGCGCGCGTAGCCCGCGATGGCGCCAGGCCGCGGCGGTGGAGCCAGATATCGGCCAGGAGGCCGGCCGCGCCCGCGCCGATGGCAAAGATGAATTCGCCGGGCAGGCGGATATGCAGCCAGGTATTCAGCAGGGCGTTTATGGCGAACATGAGCGTGAATGTGCCGATGGGCAAATGCCAGCGCCGTGCCAGGAAGAAGACCGCAGCCAGCATGATGTTGCCGTGAACGACATACGCCACGATGCCGTAGATGTCGAGCAGCGTATGCTCGCCAGGGCGGCGGCCGGTCAAGGCGTCCAGCTCGCTGGTGACGGCGGCGAAGGTGGTGAAGAAGGTGATGACGGAGACGATGCAGGTGGTTGTCAGGATTACGGGCAGCAGGCCGCGCCAGGACGGGTCGCAATCGCGGCGCCAGGCGGCACGCAGCGGACCGCTGATGATCAGCAAGCCTGTGCACGCCAGCAGGAGGTGCGCCGGGCTCAGCAGCGCCTCCAGCGATTCTTCAAAGCCGAAGGTCTCGTGCCAGATTAGATCGCCGAAGCCAGCGGCGGCGAAGGCGAAGAAGCCGACCAGCGAGATGCCGTAACCCGCCGGCAGAGCTTGGCGCCAGCGATAGCCGCGACTGACGTTGCGGAAATGCGTGACGATCAAGAGGGCGCCGGACGCCAGGATGGCGCTGTAGAGCAGGGCATGCCAGGGGGTGAAGAAGGTGTCATCGACATAGCCGTGATTATGCGCCCAGCCATCGAGGAACAAGCCGAAGACATTGATGCAAGAGAATAGGGCGATTGCCCAGTCCAAAGACGGGCTATGGGCCGGGGCGCCGCTGATGGCGCGCGGGCCGGAAGAAGCTGGCAGCGGTCGCTCTGCTGATATTGCTCTGGCCATGATGCGCCGTCCTTTTCCTGCTGTCTTGCTGCCATTGTAATCGTCATGGCAGTTGAATCCAACCTTAGCGGCGCGTCTAAACGAATGCGCGCGTCAATGTCGGCGCGTAGTTGGCTAGCGCTGATTAGGCATTGCTGTAAAATCGAGAGTATTGCGTTGGCGGACCCTTCTGGTACGGCATGGCTTTTGAGTTGGAAGCCCTGGTGGGGCATCTATATATCGTTGGCGGGCGCGTCATCAACGTCAACCCGCCCGGCGCCTTGGTGGAGGCGGCGCCGCCCGATGCCGCGCGCGGGCGTGAAGGCGACACATTCTTCATCCTCATCGTGCCTTCGGGCGCCATCGCGCCGACCACATTTTATGAGCAATTGGCGCAGCTGGCGGCCGAGCGTTATTTCAGCATGGGCGGCAGCGTCACCATCGCCCTGCGCACCATGTTCCAGCTGATCAACCGCAACCTGTACGAGCACAACCTGGAGCACAGCGATTCGCAGCAGCAGCAATTCGAGACCAGCCTCATCGCCGCCGTCTTGCACGAGGACGACATGTATGTGGCGCGGGTGGGCCCGGTGGTCTCGGTATTGCAGACGGCCGGCTTGACGCTGACCTTCCCCGAAGACTTGAGCCAGGACGAGCCGCTATTCAGCACGCCGCTGGGCTTGTTGCCGGAGCCGGAGATCGCAATGGTGCGCTACGGCGTCAATGCCGGCAGCCGCCTGCTGCTTTCGGACGCCAACCTGGCTGATATCCCCGGCGATCGCCTGACCAGCGTCATGCTGGAAAACGACATTGAGCAGGTCCTGGGCAATTTGCGGCGCACCATCAAGATTCAAAGCCAGTTGATGCTGGTGGAGCTGGTGCCGCCGGAATACGAAGGCCCGCTGTTGGCGGCGCCGGGCGCGTCCTCGCACGAGGTAACGATGCGGCTGGGCGAGGCGAGGCACCAGCTGGAGGCGGAAGCTTCGCAGTGGCAACTGCCGCGGCGCGGTGATTTCAATTCGCTGCTGCGCTGGGGTCTGGCGCGGCTGGCCGGGCGCATCGCCGGTGTCTTCTTCCTCTTGGGCGATCTGTTTCAGCGCTTTTTTCCGCTGCCGGGGACGGCGCCTTCCCGCCGCTTCTCGTCCGGCACTTTGATCCTGACCGTGCTGCTGATCCCGCTGATTATCGTCAGCATCGTCGTCTTGTCCTGGGTATCGAACCTGGGCGAGACCGAGTTTGAGCAGTGCCTGGGCGAATTGCAGAATACGGCCAACCTGGCGCGCTCAATCGACAGCAGCAATCGGCGCAGCGTCACCCAGGCTTGGAATGCCGCGCTGCAAGTGGCCGACTTCTGCGATGTGATGCGCCCGGACGACCCATTCGTGGCGTCGATGCGGCGGGAAGCGCAGTCGCTGATCGATACGCTCAACAACGTCAAACGGCGGGAAGCCGCGCCCTTGACCAATTTTGAGGGCGCCGAGATTACGCGCTTGCGCCTGCAGGGCACGGATATGTACGCCCTGGATGACCGCAATGGCCTGGTCTACCGCATCAAGCTGTCCGATGACGGCGCCGTGCCCTTGCGACAAGAGCCGGTTCCCTTGATGCGCCTGGGCGCAACCTACGATGGCTATACCATCGGCCGCATCGCGGATATCGCTTTTGACGATCAATCGGGCGATTTGGCCATGCTGGACGAGAATGGCACGCTGATGCGCTGCGCGCCGCAACTGATTCTGAATTGCGATGTGCAGCGCGTGCTGGACGCTGACAATTGGCAGAAGCCGATTGCGCTCCATATTTGGGCGCGCCGCCTCTACATTCTGGATAGCGAGGGCGGCCAGATCTGGCGCTACGACGCCTCGGGCAGCACCTATGTCAGCGCTCCGCGGGAATACTTCGCCGGCGCGGCCAAGCCCAATTTGCGCAACGTGGTCGACTTCACCATCAACGCCGCCGGCGATGTCTTCGTGTTGTACCGCGATGGCGTGATGAAGCGCTATGTCGGCGGCAACGAGCAGTCCTTCGCCTTCAGCGGCTTCAATGAAGGCAGCGAGCCGCACGTGGTCTTGACCGAAGGCTTCTACCTCAACGACAGCTTGATCGCGCCCGGCTTCTTTCTCGTCAGCCGGCGTTCGCGCACCATTTTCGAGACGACGGCCGCCGGCACCTTCATGGACAGCGTGCAGGCGCATGACCCGGACAAGCTGGCGTTGATGTCGGCTGTGGTGGCGTATCCGGAGCAGAACTTGCTCTATGTGGCTTCGGGCAACACGATCTTCCGCATTGACATGAATATCGACTAGCGGCGGTCCGGCGCGGCGATAGAGCAATCAACACGCTGATTTCACCACAGAGACACAGAGTACACTGAGGGGGTTGTAGGGGTGAGCCACCGGCTCGCCCGTACGCACATCTTGTTTGGCCGGCTCGCCCGTACACACATATTGTTTGGCCGGCTCGCCCGTACGCACATCTTGCTTCGTCTGTACGCATGCCTTTCTGTCGCGGTCGTAATTCCTCAAGTTGCTGCATATTGCTTAATTGAGACGCTGAACATTGGATGTTCTTAGAGGAAATGTGGCCGCCAACACGGCTAGATTTGTCGCTTGGCAGGGGAAGCCCATAGCCGTTATAGTAGCGGCGGACGAATTCTTGACGAAACCAGGTGGGCGACTTATGAGCAAACATGTACTGATGGTGTATGGCGGTTGGGATGGGCACGACCCCAAAGAGACGACGCACCTTTTCGCCGGCTTGCTGGAAGCGGCTGGCTTGCGCGTGACCTTGTCACAGACGCTCGACAGCTTCCTCGATGCCGAGCTGCTGGGCGCGGTCGATATGGTGGTGCCGGTCTATACCATGAGCAGCATCACGCGGGAGCAAGAAGCGGGCTTGCTGGAGGCGGTGCGCGAGCGCGGCGTCAGTATCGGCGGCTGGCATGGCGGCATGGCCGATGCTTTCCGCCAGAACACCGAATATCAATTCATGTGCGGCGGGCAGTGGGTGGCGCATCCGGGCAACATCATTGATTATCGCGTGAATGTCACCAATCAGACGCATCCTATCACGGCGGGCATCAGCGACTTCGCCATGCACTCGGAGCAGTATTACATGCACACCGACCCGTCGAACAAGGTTTTGGCGACCACGACTTTCAATGGCGACCACGCGCCCTGGGTGGATGGCTGTGTGATGCCGGTGGTCTGGACGCGCAGGTACGGGGCGGGCAAGGTCTTCTACAGCTCCCTGGGACACGTCATCGGCGACTTTGATGTGCCGGAAGCGCGGGAGATTGTGCGGCGCGGCTTGCTCTGGGCTGTCGAAAGCTTGTAGCGTCGGTCGCGCGCAATTCTGGCTCTGGCGGAGATTCTGCACCTTTACCACCGAGGTCACAGAGCAAAAAGCGAGGACAACGAGAGGGCGAGCCAAGGCTCGGCCCTGTTTACGTTGCGAGCCAAATTCCAATGTGCGTACGGGCGAGCCGGCGGCTCGCCCCTACATGGATCTGCGGTGGGGGAGGGAGACATACTATTTCGCCCCGACAGACTTCGGCGTCAGTTACGACCGTTGATATGGGGGGGATTTCGCGGCTCTGCCAGGGTGGTCTAGGCGTCGGCGGCGTAGGGCCGGGAGCGGCGGTCGGCGGGATGCAGGCCGCGGTGGCGGAGGATGATCTGCCAGACGCGCAGGGCGGCTTCCCCGGCGACGCGCAGCGACATCTTCGACGTGCCGTGTTGGCGATCGGGAAAGTGGATCGGGATCTCGCCGATGCCATAACCCAGCCGGTGCGCCACGTACGCCAGTTCCACCATAAAGACGTAGCCGTTGGCTTTCACCTTGTCCAGGTCGAGGCCGATGAGACAGTCGCGGCGATAGACACGGTAGCCGCCGGTGGCGTCGCGGACGGGCAGGCGCAAAATCGTGGGCGTATAGACGCGGTTGGCCCACCAGCTCAAGAGCTTGCGCAGGGGGCCCCAGCTATCGTCGACGCTGCCGCCCGGGGCATAGCGCGAACCGATGACGATGTCGTAATCCGCCACGCGCTCGAGCAGCTGCGAGATGTACTTGGGCTGATGCGAAAGATCGGCGTCCATCTGGATGACCAGGTCAGCGCCCAGCTCTAGCGCCTTCTTGAATCCCTGAATATAGGCGGGCCCGAGCCCGTCTTTGCTGGCGCGATGCAAGACGTGCAGTCGGCCGGCGTAGGCATCGGCGGCCGTCATTTCCGCGGCGATGCGGCCGGTGCCGTCCGGCGAGTTGTCGTCGACGACCAATACATGGAGTCGCGGTAGATCGAGGGCGAAGAGGGCGGGCACGATGCGAACGATGTTTTCCCGCTCGTTATAAGTCGGCAGGACGACGACGACATTGGGCGGCGTAGCGGTCATGCTCACCTCGCGCTGGGTCAGGCGTCGAGCAGCGCGTTGACCGCGTCGGCCACGTGGCCGGGCGTCAGGCCGTAAGCCTGGTAGATCTCCATATAAGGCGCGCTGGCGCCGAAGCGGTCGACGCCGATGGCGATGCCGGCGTCGCCAATGTAGCGCCCCCAGCCGAGCGTGGCGCCGGCTTCAATGCTGACGCGGCGCGTGATGGCGGCCGGCAGCACGCTTTCTCGATAATCCGCGTCTTGCGCTTCGAATAGCTCCCAGCAGGGCATGGAGACGACGCGCACGCGGATATCGGCTTCTTCCAGCAGGCCGGCGGCAGCCAACGCGATCGAGACTTCGCTGCCGCTGGCCAGGATGATAGCGTCGATATCGCCGGATTCGTGCTCGGATAGCACGTAAGCGCCGCGAGCAACGCCTTCGTGGATGCCCTGGTCGTTGCCGGCCAGCACGGGCAAATCTTGCCGGCTGAGCACGATGGCGGCGGGATGATCCAGCGCGGCGATGGCGGCCCAGGCGCCGGCGGTCTCGGTGGCGTCGGCGGGGCGGAAGACGTGCAGATTGGGTATCAGCCGCAGCGACATCAGATGCTCGACCGGCTGATGCGTCGGTCCGTCTTCGCCCAGGCCGATGCTGTCGTGGGTGAAGACGTAGACGGTGGGGATATCCATCAGCGCGCCCAGGCGGATGGCCGGGCGCATGTAATCGCTGAAGGTGAAGAAGGTGGCGCTATAAGGCTTGACGATGCCGCCGTGCAGCGCCAGGCCGTTGACGATGGCGCCCATGCCGTGTTCGCGGACGCCGAAGCGCAGGTTGCGCGCGGTCGCGTGGCCGGGCCCGGTGTTCTCCGCGCCTTTGATCAGCGTCTTGGTGCTGCCGGCCAGGTCGGCATCGCCGCCGATCATGGTGGGGGCGAAGCGGGCCAGGGCGTTGAGCGCGTCGCCGCCGGCATTGCGCGTGGCGATGGATGCGTCGGCGCCCCAGCTGGGTAATGCATCGCGCCAGCCGGGCGCGAATTCGCCGGCCTGCGCTCGATCCCACTCGGCTGCGAGCTCGGGGTAAGCGGCGCGCCAGGCTTGAAAGCGGGCTTCCCAGTCGGCTTGGGCGGCCGCGCCCTTGTCGATGGCGCCCCGGAAATGCTCCAGGGCCTCGCCGGGAACGTGGAAGCGCTCGTCCGTCCCCCAGCCCAGATTCTGCTTGGCCAGGGCGACTTCAGCTTCGCCCAGGGGGCTGCCGTGGGCGGCGCTGGTCCCTTGTTTATTAGGGCTGCCGTGGCCGATGATGGTGCGCACGGCGATGAAGCTGGGTTGATCGGCCTCGGCTTTGGCAGCGGCGATGGCGGCGCTGATGGCGGCTGTGTCCGTGCCGTCGGCGACGCGGCTGACATGCCAGCCCATGGCGTGGAAGCGCAGGGCGACATCTTCGCTGAAGGTCATGTCAGCGGCGCCATCCAGGGTCACCTGATTGTCGTCATAAAGGAAGATGAGCTTGCCCAGGCCCCAGTGCCCGGCCAGCGCGGCCGCTTCGAGGCAGACGCCTTCCATCAAGTCGCCATCGCTGACGAGGACGAACGTGTGGTGGTCGACGATTTTGTGGCCGTCGCGGTTGAAGTACTCCGACAGGTAGGCTTCGGCCAGGGCCATGCCGACGGCGGTGGCGGCGCCTTGCCCCAGGGGGCCGGTGGTGGTTTCGACGCCGGGCGTGTCGCCGTATTCCGGGTGGCCCGCCGTATTGCTGCCCCATTGGCGAAAGTTCTTGATATCGTCCAGCGAGACATCGTAGCCGGTCAAATGCAGCAGGGAGTAGAGCAGCATGGAGCCGTGCCCGGCGCTGAGCACGAAGCGGTCGCGGTCGGCCCAGGCAGGGTTGCGTGGATTGAAGCGCATGTGCTGCAGCCAGAGGGTATACGCCAGCGGGGCGGCGCCCATAGGCAGGCCGGGGTGGCCGCTGTTGGCCTTTTGCACCGCGTCCATCGAGAGCGTGCGGATGGTATTGATGGCGAGCGTCTTTAGATCGGGCACGGGGCACTCCTGTCTGTTGCCAGGCACAGTAACCGCTGCATTATAGCAGCCTGCGGGCGGCGACAAAGGGCAACTGCAAAAATACGGATACGCCGTATCCGCATTAGTTGCGCAACGCTCTTGAGATGTCGATCGCAGCAATCGTCGTGGAGATTACTCCGGCCGCGGCTCCACACGGAAGCGCACGGCGGTACGCTCCTGGCCGTCTATATCCACCTCGGTGAAATAAGGTGTGGTGACGATGTCGATCTCGTCACGCTCCAGGTAACCTCGGGCGATGGCCAGCGCTTTGACAGCCTGGTTGACCGCGCCCGCGCCGATGGCTTGCACCTCGGCCATGTTGTGCTGCCGCATGACACCGGCGATGGCGCCTGCAACAGCTGTTGACCGCGAGCGCGCCGACACCTTAATCACGTCCGGTCCGTCATCGACGTAGGCGCCGATCTCCTCCACGTGGGAATCCCCTAGCGGCGCCCTGCTATCATATTCGGACATTTGTCCCCCCTCATGCAGTACCGGGTATTTCGACCTGCCTCAGGTATGTTAACAGAATTCTACAACTTTTTTTGCCGTAAGTCTACGAATCATACATTTACGTAGAGAATCTGCCAACGACACCTGTACAAATGTGACCATCTTTTGCCAGACTCGTCGTTAGATTAAGTTATACGTCGGCGTCAGCGGGCTGGCAGCGATGCAGCCGAGGGCGACTCTCCGGGGCGCGCAGACGCAGCCCGTAAGTTGGCGCGACGACTTGAGCCTGCGGGAGTTGACATTTGGCCACAGTGCCCGGCTAATGGACACGCCCTACATTCAACGCCTCCAAATGCGTTAGAATCGTCATTGATGCGGCAGCGCCCGGTTGCCGCGCTCGATCGCCAACAGAACGTGGACATGGTATGCAGCTGACCACACCGCAGGCGCTTCTTCTGCTGATTGTCGTCTTGCCAGTCATTTGGTATGCCGGCTTTCCGCGCCATGCCTTCCGCCGCCGCCGCGATATCAGCAGCGTGATTCTGCGCAGCATCATTGTGGTGCTGCTGGTGTTGGCGCTGGCCGGCTTGCAGCGGGTGCAGGCGGTCAACCGGCTGGCGGTCGTCTTCCTAATGGACGCTTCTGACAGTATGGGCGGCAGCGCCGAAGACGCGCAACTGGAATTCATCCGCCGGGCGATTGCGACCAAGGGCGCCGACGATGTCTGGGCGGCGGTGCTCTTTGGCGAAAACGCCGTGCCCGAAACGGACTTCAGCCCGGTCGGCGAGATTGAAGTGTTCTCCGCCATTCCGACGACCAGCGGCACGGATATCGCCAACGGCATCCAAACCGCGCTTTCGATGTTCCCGCCGGATGTGGCGCGGCGCATCGTCATCATGAGCGACGGGGCCGCCACCGCCGGCGATGCCATCAAGCGGGCGCAGCGGGCCGCGGTTTCCGGCGTGGAGATCAGTTATGTGCCCCTGGCGCGCGCGGCGACGCCCGATGTTCGCATCACCTCGTTGGACGCGCCCGGGCGCGTCGCCGAGGACCAGAGTTTCGATATTTCGGTCGGGATTCAGGCGGAGAGCGCCACGCCGGCCACGCTGCTGGTCTTTTCCGGCGGGCGCTTGATCCACGAAGAGGCGCTGGACTTGCAGGCGGGCGAGACGCGCTACAGTTTGACGCAGACGGGCGAGCGCAGCGGCTTCCTCGATTTTACAGCGCAGATCGTCGTGCCGGGCGAGCACGACAATTTCAACCAAAATAACCGGCTGGGCGCCTTCAGCCAGGTGGTGGGCCCGGCGCGGGTGCTGCTGATTCGGGTTGATGAAGCGGAAACGGAGGCGCTGCTGCCGGCGCTGGAGCAGGCGGGCATCCGCGTTGATGTGGCGGCGCCGGACGGGCTGCCGGTGAGCATGGCGGGCCTGGCCGATTACAAGAGCGTCATCCTGGCCAATGTGCCGGCGGCGGCCTTGAGCGGGGCGCAGATGGTCTTGCTCGATCGCTACGTCAGCGACATCGGTGGCGGCCTGGTCATGATCGGCGGGCCGGAGAGTTACGCGCCGGGCGGCTACTATCAGACGCCGCTGGAGCGGACCTTGCCGGTGGAAATGCAGATCAAGGATCAGAAGCGGCTGCCGCAACTGACTATTGCCTACTTGATTGACCGCTCGGGCAGTATGGGGCAGATCGGGCGCAGTGGCGTGCCCAACCTGGAGCTGGCCAAGCGCGCCATTGTGCTGTCGCTGGGGCTGCTGCAGCCCTCGGACCGCGTGGCCATCGGCACCTTTGATACCGGCGGCGCCTGGGTCGTGCCCTTTCAGCCTGTCAACGACGCGCAAGCGCTGATCGCCATGACCAACACCATCCGCTCCGGCGGCGGCACCGATATATTGGCCGGCTTGCGCTTGGTGGAACGGGACATCATCGAAGAGCCGTCGCAGCTGAAGCATCTAATTCTGCTGACCGACGGCGGCGCCAGCCCGACCGGCTTGGTCGAGTTGACCGAGCGCCTGCACGAAGTTTTCAACGTGACCTTGTCTGCAATCGCCATCGGCCGCAGCCCCGGCGCTGTGCTGGAACCCATGGCGGCAGCCGGGCAGGGCAACTATTACCGCGTGGAAAATGTCGAGCAGATTCCGCTGATATTCGCCCAGGAGACGGTGCTGGCCTCGCGCTCCTACATCGTCGAAGAGAGCTTCACGCCGCAGGTTACAGGCAGCAGCGCCATCATCGACGGCATCAGCGCGCTGCCGCCCTTGCGCGGTTATGTGGCGACAACGCCCAAGGTGGCGGCGCAGCGCATCCTCAGCGGGCCGGAACCTTACAGCGATCCTATTCTGGCGGCCTGGCAATATGGCCTGGGGCGCGCCGTGGCCTGGACCTCGGATGCCAGCGCGCGCTGGGCCAATCAATGGGCGGGCACGGACGATTTCTCGCGCTTCTGGGGCCAGGCCGTGGCCTGGAGCATCAACGCCGGCGTCAACAAGAACCTGGAGACGCGCGTGCTGCTGGAGAACGACCGGGCGCGTATTGTGGTCGACGCCCGCGATGACGCCGGGCAATTTCTCGATGGCTTGCAGCTCAACAGCGCCGTCTTGAACCCGGCCGGCGGCGGCACGCGGCTGCCCATGCAGCAGACGGCGCCCGGGCGCTACGAAGCCAGCTTCGCCCCGCATGATGAAGGCGCTTACTTTCTCACTGTGAGCGGCGAGGCGGAGCTCAGCACAGGCGTGACGCCGCTGACTGACCTCAACGGCTGGGTGCGCTCGTATTCGCCGGAGTATATCCCGCGCCCGCGTGACGAGGGCTTGCTTGCCGAACTTGCAGAGATCACCGGCGGGGCCGATCTGACGGGGCAGCCGGAGGCGGTCTTCGCGCACGACCTGGGCGAGCAACAAGCGGCCAGCGATATTTGGGGCAGCCTGGTCTTGCTGGCGCTGTTGCTGCTGCCGCTGGATATCGCGGTGCGGCGGCTGATCATCACGCGGGGAGACCTGGCGCGCTTGCGGGCCTGGTTCAGCCGTGGCGATGGCGACCAAGCGCGCACGCAGCAGATGCGCGCCCTCTTCAGCGCCCGCGGTCGCAGCCGCGCCACGACGCGTTATGACGATGGTTTCAGTTTCCGGCCGCGACGGCCGCCTGCCGGTCCTGCTGCGCCCAGTGCTGGGCCCGTTGTGGCGGGCCCGCCGAAGATAACCAAGGGCCGCGATGCGCTGGAGCCGGAGTTCAAGCTGCTCGATGAAGAAGTGGTGAATCTGGGCGATCAGCTCTTGAAGCGGCGCCGGCGCCGGCGCGACGATGCGGGAGAGTAGGCCCGCGCCTTGGCGTCGACAGTGAGTTATACTCACAGAGTGTCGTATGCGATATGACAGGATTGGTCATCAAACAGCTTAGCTTACTCGATCGCGTTACTGCATCAGATGATGCCCTGCGCGCAATCTACCACTCGGACGGCCTTTCGCCCTCGTCAGCGCGGTTTGCTCTTGAGCGGAAGTACCAGCCAATTCTCGAGCCGACTCACCGGTTTAATCGCCAACTTGTTAGCTACCAGGCGAATAAATCAGTTCGTATGCACCGCTGGTTCAAATACAAGGAAGGCTTTTCGGCGCAACTCGTTCACAGCCTCATCAGAGACTTTGGCTTGCAGCCGTCGCAGCGTATTCTCGATCCCTTTGCGGGCGTATCAACTTCATTGCTGGTTGCGCAATCTATGGGGATTAGCGCGACAGGAATAGAAGTACTGCCAATCGGCGAACTGGTGTGGCGGGCGAAGTCGAGCGCGACCAAATACAATTTGGCCCAGTTGCGCGCAACACGTGAATGGGTGGTTTCGACTCAGCCGGGAACCTCCATGCGGCGCTTTCCGCACATTCCCATCACACGTCATGCGTTTGACCGCGCGCAGGAAGCGCAATTTATGTGGTACGACGAGCAATTTGAAGCCCTTGACGTCGACCAGACCACAAAGCATTTGCTCAAGTTTGTACTGATGTCGATTCTCGAAGACATCAGTTTTACCAGTAAGGACGGCCAGTTTTTGCGTTGGGATGTCCGTTCAGGCAAGATGCGAGAGCGAAATGAACGGCGTATTGCGGCGGGGAAGAAACCCGCAAAGCCTTTCGTGAAGCGTGATATTCTACCGGTGAGAAACGCCATAATTGGGGCGCTAGACCTAATAGTCTTTGACTTGTCTACCCAGGTCAGTACTCAACGCGCAAGGAGTGAACAGAAGCTCTTGCTAGGCACGGTTTTGGAAGAGTTGCCGCTGCTGGACGCCGAGCGCTTTGACGCTGTCATTACCTCTCCGCCCTACTGCAATCGTTATGACTACACCAGGACCTACGCTTTGGAGCTTGCCTTTCTCGGTGTAGACCAAGAAGCAATGTTGCGTCTGCGGCAGCGCCTACTTAGTTGTACAGTTGAAAACCGATCAAAGTCAAAGCAACTGCGTCAGTTCTACGCTCAGCTGGGGCGGTCCGATGACTGCGACAGAATAATTGAGACCATAGCCTATCATGATGCTTTTCAAGAGATTTTGAGCGCATTGAAGTTGCGCCAGCGGCGTGGCGAAGTCAACAATCGCGGCATTATTTCTATGGTCGAAGGCTACTTTACTGAACTAGCATTTGTAACCTTTGAGCTGTTTCGAGTGTGCAAACCCGGCGCCGCCGTCGCCATCGTCAACGACAATGTGCGGTACAGCGGCGAGATTATTCCCGTGGATCTGCTTATGTCGGACATCGCCGAGAGAGTTGGATTTGTTGCAGAGAAGATTTATGTGCTACCGCAACGCAAAGGCAATAGCAGTCAACAGATGGGCAAATACGGCCGGGAAGCATTGCGCAAAAGCGTGATGATTTGGAGAAAACCGGATACTCCTGATGCAGTCGGATAGGCAACGCGCCTGGGCGCTGGATCAACTGCAAAAAAGCGTGTTTTTTCATCAGAAACTCCACGAGTGGCGAATGTTGGAAATTGCGGACGCTATCGAACGCGTCTCTGGCGCGTCGCTCGCGTGGGAGTTGCAGGACTTACAGATCTCCGATGTTGCCTGGAACAAGATCATTCACAGCGGCGTCAAACCGATAATTGTATTTGCCCATCCGGATGTTTTGACCACAGTCGCCTATGCAACTAGCTATTATCGAATGCTGGCCATGGTGTCACAGAAGTCTATGGGTCAGATTGGTCTTGCCACAACTCGCTTTGAACAGAAGGACAGGCTTCCCCCTGAAGATACTGCGCTCGCCATCGCCCGGCGCGTCAACAGGTTGGTCAGCACGCTGATTGAAATGGAAAACGATATCGCAATGCGTGAATTTGACATCTGGCGAGGTATGGCGGCAGGCTCTCAAGCACAAGGCTCATGGCAAAATAGAAAGGGTGACCAGACTGAGCTGATGATTCGTCTGGACTTGCTTACGCAGCTTAAGGCCGCCGGCCTGCTTCCCAACGATATGGTTGTTGATGTAGCCACTCGAGTTGTGGAGATACATCTCAATGACGGGCGTACAGTTCGTTTGGGAGCGGAACCCGACATAAAGATCTACAATGATTTCAGAATTCATGCCGCGGTTGAGGTTAAAGGCGGAATTGACCCCGCAGGCGTCTTGGAACGTGTAGGTGCTGCTATCAAGAGCTTAAGCCGAGCGAAAGATGAAAGCCCGGGGGCCATTACTATCCTTGTAATGCCGGCTATTTCAATGTCTGAGCAAGCCAAGATCGACATAGACTCAAATAAAGCCAATGTGAATTACTGGTTTTCTGTGGAAGATATTCTGGAAGATTCTGAATCGAAGCGACAGTACTATAGTCTTCTCGGCCTGGGTACGTATTAACTGGCAAAAGCTGCCCGCGCGCCTCAGGGATGTGCGCAGCCGCTGCCATCGTAGACCGCGCTCTCGTCTACGAAGACCTCGTTTTCGACAGCATTTTCATGCAGCCAGGCCTTGGAAGCGTAGAGCACGCTGATGCCGTGCTGCGCGCTGCCGGCGATGGTATTGCCCGCCACGACCGCCTCCGAGTGAAAGTCGACTGTGATGCCGTTGCCCTGGCGGATTTGCGGCGCGGCGCTGGAGCCGAGCGTGTCCGACACGATATTGTCGCAGATGGTCGCCATGGACATATCCAGCAACTGAATCCCGCTGAGGGCGTTGTCTTCGACCAGGTTGCCCCAGACATCGGCATGCGACATTTCGGTGACGGCGATGCCATGCGCGCCGTTATCCCGCACGACATTGTCCTCGATGGTGATCATACCCGTCATATTGGTGTAGATGCCGCTGCGGGCATTGCCGATGACGATGTTGCGGCTGACGAGCGAGGCCGGCCACTGCGTCGTATTGGTGATGTGGATGCCCATGCCATAGGGCGCGCGGGCGTCGATGACGGTGTTGTCGACGATAGCTGCCGCGCCCAGCCGCACCTTGATGCCGGTCAAGCGGCTGCCGGCGACCAGATTGTCGGCGATGACTACATCCCGGCTGCGCGTGACGAAGATGCCGTATTCGCCGCCGATGACGGTCAAGCCCTCGATGGTCACGTCTTGCGTATCGGCGATGGAGATCACGGCGGCGACGTCATTTGCGCTGAGCAGCGCCTCGCCCGAATCCGCAGCGCGCAAGGTCACCGGCCGCTCGATAGTAAGCGCTTCGCGGTAGCTGCCGGCGGCGATGGCGATAATGCTGTGATCGGGCGCGGCCGCCAGCGCTGCGCTGATGGACGCGTAGTCGCCGGGCACCTGGATGACTTCGCTCAACCCTTGCGCCGCCGATATGGGCGTCAGCAGGACGAGCGCGGACACTATCAGACGGATGAATGCGCTGGGCATGGGCTAGCCTTTCACGGCGCCGGCCGTCACGCCGCGCACGAAATAGCGCTGCAAGCTGAAGAAGACGATCAGGGGCACGACCATGGTGATGAATGCGCCGGAGGCCAGGATATCCCATTCGTTGGCGTATTGCCCTACCAGCTGGCGGATGCCGACGGTCAGCGGGAAGAGTTGCTGATCGACCAGGAAGATCAGCGCGTTCATCAAGTCATTCCAGATCCAGACGAATTGAAAGATGCCCAGCGAGGCGATGGCGGGCATGGACAGCGGTATGACGATGCGGAAGAACATGCCAAATTCCGAGGCGCCGTCGACGCGGGCCGCCTCAAAGAGCTCACTGGGCAAATCGCGGAAGAAATTGTAAAGCAGGAAGATGGCGAAGGGCGTGCCGTAAGACGCGTGCGCGATCCAAATGCCGGCCCAGGTGCCGATGAGCCCAGCGGCGTTGAGCATGCGCAGCACCGGGATCCAGGTCGTCTGCATGGGCACGATCAGCATGGCGATGGCCAGCAGATAGAAAGCATTGCGGAAGGGCAGGTCCAGCCAGCAGAAGGCATAAGCCGCCGTCGCCGCGAAGGCGATGGTCAGCAGTGTGCTGGGCACGGTGATGATGAAGCTGTTCTTGAAGAAGTTGAGAAAGCCGGGCTCGGCCAATTGCTCGCGGGTAAAGATCTCTTCGTAATTCTCCAGCGTCAGCAGCGGGTTCAGCACGCCGATTTCCATGTCGATGACGCCGGTGAAATCGGGCGCGGCCGTGAAGGTATACTGGCCATCCGGGCTGAGACGCAGCGTGCCGGCCAGCGGCAGCTCGATGGTCGTGCCGGCCTGCACCGCCAGCAGCGGGGCGCCCGCGCGCTCCATGCTGTAGGCAATCGTAAAGGGCGCGTTTGCAGCAACATCCGCATCAACCGTCGCCTCGAATGTGCCGACGAAGCTGGCTCGCGGCTCAAAGAGGTAACTGCCGTCTTCGTAGACTGTGATGGCGCCGGCGCGGGGTACGCGTTCCGATTCGCCCAGCGCCTCGATCTCCAATTCGCCCTGGATCGACTCGAAGCCTTGCAAGTGAAATTCGAAGAGGAAGGGCGGCGTAGCGCTCTCGAAATCGGGTACGAAGGCGCCCTCATAGCCGGGCGCGGGCGCGAAGTCGGCTGTGCCGTCCGCACGCAGGGTGGCGACGCCGACGCCAGGCAGCTCGACGGGTTGGTCGAAAGCCTCGACGTTTAGCGATCCGCTGATTTCTTCAATAAGCACGCGCCCAATGGTTGCGGCGGGCAGGCCTTCGACCGCGTCCGTCAGCAAGTCGCCGCTGATGCTGTCGCCGGCGTTGATTGTGTCGTCGCCGTCCGCGTCCGCCGCGACAACCGCTAACTGCCAGCGCTGGTCGGTCAGGGTGCGCTCGCCGCTGGCCACCGTCCACCAGCCGGAAGCCGAGATATCGCCGCGTGTGCGAAAGGAGGTCACGGCCAAGCCCACCGAGGGCGCCAGCCAGATGAGGCCGATGATGAGCAAAATGGCGTGCACGGGCCCGCGCCGCGTCAGCGAGATGAGCGCTTCGGCGTGGCTTGCGCGCCGGTGCAATTGCAGGCTTTGCCCGTTCAAGGCGGCCTCATAAATCGCGGCGGACGCGCCGCACTTGATAGGCGATGAAGGGCAAGACGAGAATCAACAAGATGACGGCCACAGCGCTGCCATAGCCAGTTCGATTATTGTTGAAGGTCTCCCAGAAGACGGTGTAGCCGATGATGCGGGTGGCGCCGCGCGGCGCGCCCTTGGTCATCACCAGCACCAGGTCGATCATCTTGAGCGCGTTGATGATCATGGTGACGGCGATGAAGGTCACTGGTCCGCTGAGCATGGGCAGGGAGACGCGCCAGAATAGCTGCCAGGCGTTGGCGCCGTCGATGCGACCGGCTTCGTGAATCTCGGCCGGCACCGCTTTGTAGGCGGCCGACAGCACGACCACGGAAAGCCCGGTCGAGATCCAAACGCCGGCGAAGATGACGGCCAGGTTGGCGACATCGACGCTGCCCAGAAAGGCGACCGGCTCGAAATCGGGGAAGAGCGAGGTCAGCAAGGCGTTGAGCGAGCCGAGGTTGGGGTTCTGGTTGTAGAAGAGGCGGAAGATGACGGCGGCCGCCGTGGCGGAAATGGCCATGGGCATGAACATGACTGACTTGATAATGGCTTCGTAACGCACTTTATCGGCCAGCACCGCCACCAGCAGGCCGATCAGCACGATGGCGGTCGGGAAGAGGATGAGCCAGGCGAAGCTGTTGACCAGCGCGCCGCTGAAAACGCCGTCTTCGAAACTGAGGAAGAAGCGGTCTTCCGTCAGCAACACGCGGTAATTCTCCAGGCCGACGAATTCTTTGGCAGGCGTGGTGATGGTGCCGCGTGTGAAGCTCAAGGCGATGGTGACGATGGTGGGGTAGACGTAGAAGAGCGCCAGCGCAATCAGCGCCGGCCCGGCGAAGAGCCAGGGGATCAATTTGCTGAATCTGCGCGACTGCATGATTTGCCCGCCGGCTCTAACGCTTGGCTCAGGCGGTTGCGGCTGATTGGCGCCGGCTCAAAAGAGGGCAGCCTCCGCGGACTGCCCTCGCGCTTGATGCTTGAATCGGCCTACATGTCATAGGCGGTATCGGCGACATCCTCGATGAATTGGGCGACCTCAGCCACAGCGTCCGGGTTGGCGATCAAGTCTTGCAAGCCGGTGAACATGGCATCGCCGCCGATGGCGCCCGGCGCCAGGTCGGAGCCATCAAAGGCGACGAAGGCGGCATTGGCGACCATAGCCGCGGCCGCGCCGTCACAAGGCTCGGCATAGACATCAGCCGACACGTTGTAATTGGCCGAAAGCTGCGGGCCCGTTTCTTGCGTCGCCATCAACTCCTGGGCTTCGGCGCCGGCCATCCAGCGCATGTATTCGCGCACTTCGGGCCGGTCGTTGTACATCAGCCAGAAGTTGCCGCCGAGCACGACCGAGTTGGCGTAGTCCTCGTTGATGGTGGGGAAGCGGAAGGAGCCGAAGTCATCGGGGCAAGTCTGGCCCGGGAAGTTGGCTTGGGCGAAGCTGCGCATGAAGCTGGCCAGCGGGAAGAGCCCGGCATCGCCGTTCATCACCGCGTCCATGGCATCAATGAAGCCGCGCGCCAGCGTGCCGTCCGAGCCGCCAAGCAGGCGCGTGTCGGTCGGCGATACCGCCTCGGCGAAGTGCTCCAGCGCGCTGATGACGGTGGGGTCGGTCCATTCGACCTCGTGCGTCACAAAGAGTTGGTGGTACATCTCCGGCCCGGCGATGTTGAGGTAGAGGTTCTCGAAGAAGTCGGTCAGCGTCCAGCCATCCAGCGCGCCCAGCGCCAGCGGCGGGATGCCCTCTTCGGCCAGGATGTCCAGGTACTCGATGAACTCGTCCCAGGATGCGGGCGCGTCTTCGCCGATATCTTCGAAGGTATCCGTGCGGCGCCAAGCGATGCTCTTGGAGCTGACGGCGCTGATGACACCGTAGAATTCGCCATCGACCGAGCCCAGATCAATCAAAGCCTGGCCGTAATTGTCGGCTACGAATTCCGGCGTCATGACCGGGTCGTCACCGCTGGTCAGCGGGATGATCAAGCCTTCACGAGCCAACTCCGCCATGACGCCGGGGCGGGGCATGCCGCTGATATCGGGCGGGTTGCCGGCGCTGGCCATGATCTGCGGCAGCAGGTGGCAATCGCGGTCGTCGATGTGCTCGACTTCAATGCCGGTCTGCTCGGTGAAGACGGCGTTGACGGCGTTGAAGCCGACGCCCTCGGGCCCGCCCCAACAGGTGACGACAGTCACTTTGGGCGCGTCTTGGGCCAGCGCCGCCGATGCCGCGACGGCGGCCAATACGAGCAGTACAACTGCAAGAAGTGTGAACTTGCGCATGATGAAATTCCTTTCCAAGTTAGGATTAACTTTGCACTCGCCGGGCGTCTACCGAAGCGATGCCGGGGCGCCCACAACAACTCCGAGTGTAACGTAACCACGCGCTCAGCGCAAAGCGTTGGAAGCAGGCTGCCCCGGCCAAGACAGCCAAGTCATCGCGAAGGGAATGGCGCGTCACGGCCATTTTGCGTGCCCGCATCCATTGAGGCATTCGTAGTGGCGGCTCGGTGAGTCGCCCACAGCCGACATGCGAGTGTTGCCGATGGGCGAGCCCTTGGCGCCCGCTTCAGATGCTCACAGTTGCCGTGCAAGCTCAGCGCGCGCGCAGATATACGCTGAGATCCAGGTCGCCGGGAGAATGGCCCAACTTGGTCAAGATGGCGGCGCACTCGGCGCGGTGCTGCGTGCCGTGGTTGACCAGGTGCCAGAGGCATTGCCAGCGGAGGCGCCGGCGCGGCCCGTATTCTGTGTCGTAGCTGAAGGGCGCGGCCAACTCAGCATCGCCCCAGCCGCGCAAGACTTCACTCAAGCGTTCCCGCTCAGCCAGCATCAGCGCGCGGATGGATGCCACATCGGGGTAGTCCGCCTCGGCCAGGTAGTCGGTGAAGGCGCCGTCGGTCAGCATGTGGCGCCAGGCGTAATGCGCTTCGGCCAGGTGGAAGAGCGTGCCCAGCAAGCTAGTCCAGCCGGCGCTGATCGGCGCGCGCAACTGCTGCGGCGTCAGCGTCGCTGCAAGATCAAAGATGCGGTCGCTGGCCCAGGCGTCGTAATCGAGCAGCAGGCGGATGTCGTCTGCGCGCATCGTCAGGCTGTCTGGTCGCGTTGGCGGAGGAAGAGCGTGAAGTCCATATCGCCCGGCGAGCGGCCCAGGTCGGTCAGCAGGGCGGCGCATTCGCTGCGGTGTTGCGTGCCGTGGTTGGCCAGATGCAGCAGGAAATGCCAGAGCGTGCTGCCGAAAGTCCGGCCGCCGCGCTCAAAGGTCACTACATCGTTCACCGCCGCGTCACTCAGCCCGTTGATGTAATCCCGCAGCAGCGCGGCTTCGCTTTCATAACGCGCGCGCAGGGCGGCGACATCGGCGAAGTCTGCCGGCGCCGGCCGCTCGAGCTCGCCCTGGCCGCTGAGCCGATTGCGCCAGCCGATTTCCGCCGTCACGATATGCACCAGGATGCCGCGCAAATCGCCCCAACCGAGTGCGTTCGGCGTCGTCCACTCGTCGCTGCTGATGCCCTCAGCCGCTTCCAGGATGCGCCGATTGGCCCATTCGTTGTACTGAAAAATCAGCTGAATATCGCTGTGTCTCATGGCTGTCTCGCCTCCCTTTGCCTTTGCCGCCGTCTGCGCCTGATAGCCACCGAGGAAAACGCCGAGGTCCATATCGCCGGGCGAATGGCCTAGCTCAGTCAGCCGGGCGGCGCATTCGCTGCGGTGCTGCGTGCCGTGGTTGACCATGTGATAGAGGCAGTGCCAGAGCACATGATAGCGCGTCTCGCCTCGGGAATCATAATCGACCAAGCCGTCCAGATCGGCAGCGCTCAAGCCGCCGAGGTAGGCCGCCAGCGCCGCATTCTCCTGGCCCCAGCGTTCGCGGATGGCGGCCAAATTGGCGAAGTCGTCGCTCTTCAACCATGGCCGGTCCTTGCGCTCCGCAAGATAATTGCGCCAGCCGTACTCGGCGTCCAGGATGTGCGTCAACATGCCGTGCAGATCGCCCCAGCCGAGCGCGTTGGGCGCGCGCAGTTTTTCCGGCGTCAGGTTCTCCGCCGTGTCCAGGATGCGCTCGTTGGCCCATTGATTGTAGTCGAATATCAGCCTGATGTCGTACGTGTTCATCTTGCGCCTCAGTGAGTACCAGTAAGTCTTTCAAATGCTAACCACAGAGAACACCGAGGATACGCAGAGGACACCGAGTAATGTAGAGAAGTCATGATATGCCAGCGATCGTCCATATTTGTTGGATGGGCCCCGAATCGCGGCAAAATCGACATCAGCCAGCAACCTCTGTGCCCTCTGTGTATCCTCATTTTCCTCTGTGGTAAAGGGTAGATTCCTTGAGACGAAATTTGCATGACTAATTATGGTCAATTTCTGATAGGCGAGCGAGAAATCGAAAATGCGCAATATCCGAACGCCTCCAAAATAGCGCTGTGTTTGCAGGGGCGAGCCAGCGGCGCGCCCGGACGAAGCTACGACCAGATCTGCCGCTACTCCGCCTTGAGACGTCGCCTCTGTGAAACGCGCCCGCGCAAGAAACGTTATACTGGCAGGAGAACCCGCCTTTGGCTATGGTCCATGCCAATCAACTACGATGAAGCGGTCGAATTCTACGATGCCACGCGCGGCTACCGCGAGGGCGTGGTTGAACGTTTTCGCGCGGCGCTGCTCGATCTCACTGGCGCTGACACGGCGGCGCGAATGCTGGAGCTGGGCATCGGCAGCGGCCTGATCGCGCGGCCCTTCTTGCAAGCCGGGCACGGCTACATCGGCATCGACCTGTCGCGCGGCATGCTGCGCCTGATCGCGGCCAAGCTGCCGGTGGGCGCGCAACCACGCCTGGCCCAAGCTGATTGCGCTCGGCTGCCATTCGCCGCCGGTCGCTTCGATATCGTGCACGCCGTGCGCGTCTTCCACCACTTGAGCGCCTGGCGCGCTTGCATCGCTGAGGCGCGGCGCGTGCTGCGGCCGGGCGGGGCGCTGGTCATCGTGGAGAATCTGCCGCCGCCGGGCGCTGATCCGCCGCCTTGGGCGATTGTTCAGGGGCAGTGGGACGCCATCCTGCGCGATCTCGGCATCGGCGCGGAGGACGCGGATCAAGGCATCTGGCTGACCGACGCGGCTATGGAGCAATTTCTGATCGCGGAGGGCGCCAAAGTCGAGCTCGTCGATCTGCTGCGCTATCGCGAGAAGCCGGTCTCGCCACGCATCATGGTGGAGCGGCGGGCGGCGCGCATGTTCAGCAGCGATTGGCGCTTGCCCCCGGCGGTGCATCAACAAGCGGCCCGCGCCCTGGCGGATTGGCTGGAGCGCGAATGCGAGGCGCCCGATGCCCTGGTCGAGCGGGAAATGCTGTTCCGCGCTCTGGTGGCGCGCTGGCCCACGGCGCGAGCTTAGAAGCCGGCGCCGCTACGCAGTATCATTGGGGCGGGCCACAGGGGCTCGCTGGTAAACGTATTGCGGAGGATCCGCACTTTTGCCACCGAGTACACCGAGAAAATAGAGTTCACCGAGTTACATGTCTTATTGATGAGCAGAAGGCGTACCAATAAGTTAATGCAAATTTCGTTGAATCAACGACTGGTAGACACACGCGCGGCTGGGCCGGGCGAGCGTCTACAGATTTCGACGAGACGGTGAACAGAATGGGACTGGTTTCACATAGGAGCGGGCACGCGCGAGGGAGTAGGCGATGGCGGAAGTTCTGATGAGTTTGTCGGCGATCCTCGCATCGGTATTTGTGCTGGCGGTGGTCACCGACAAGTTCTTCATCCCCAGCCTGGACGAGATCTCGCGCCGCTTGAAGCTGTCGGACGAGGTGGCCGGCGCTTCGCTGATGGCCATCGGCTCGTCAGCGCCCGAGCTGGCCATCGCCTTGATGGCGCTCTTCACCGACGGCGGCGCCCACAGCGATGTCGGCATCGGCACCATCGTCGGCTCGGCCGTCTTCAACATCCTGGTCATCACCGGCGTATCGGCCGTTGTGGCCGGCGGCCTGCACATCCACATCTTCGCCGTCGGCCGCGATATCGTCTATTACTTGATCTCGATTCTCTACCTCGGCCTGGTCTTCTTCGATGGCCATGTCTCGCTTGTCGAAGCGGTTCTGGGTCTGGTCGGCTATGTCGTTTACATGGGCCTGCTCATCGTCTGGAAGTACTTGAAAGTTGAGGAGGACGAAGCGGACGAGGCGGAGCCGCCGCCCACGCCACAGCAGCAGCAGGTGGCGGGCTGGCATCACCTGGAAGCGCTGGTGGCGGCGGTCTTGCGCGGGTGATTGGCGCGCCGGAGCGCAACTTCGTCCGGGCTTTTGTTGTATCTATCGCGCTGATCGTCGCCTTGAGCTATGTGCTGGTGGAAGCGACGATCGTCTTCTCGGCCGGCATTGGCATCCCGCCGGTGATCGTGGCGCTGACGCTGCTGGCGGCCGGCACTTCGGCGCCGGACTTGATAGCTTCGGTGGATGTGGCGCGCGAGGGCCGAGGCGGCATGGCGGTCGCCAACGCGGTCGGCTCCAACACCTTTGACTTGCTGGTAGGCTTGGCCCTGCCCTGGACCATCGCGTTGTCGCTGCTCGGGCTCGGCGGCATCGATGTGGGCACGGGCGACCTGTGGACGTCTATCGGCATCTTGGTGGCGACCACGCTCGTCCTGGCGCTATTCTTAACGACCAAGCGCGAATTGAGCCGGCGCGAAGGCTGGACCCTGCTGCTGCTCTACGCCGTCTTCGTCTTGTATACCCTGGCCAGCGGCACGGCCATGTAGCGCGGGAGGCGCTGATGGCAGCCATCTCGAAACGGCCGGCGCATCAACCGGCGCTGGGGCGCGATATCTTGCGGCTGCCGCTGATTGGCCGGGCGCTGCGACATCGGCAGGGTCGGCTGGCGCTGCAACTGCTGTTCAGCCTGGGCGCGCTGGCATTGTTGATCGACGGCTTCAGCGGCCCGCAGTCAGCCGCGCGCAACCTGGCCACGGTGGCGCCCTGGGTGCACTTGCGCGGGCTGGTGGTGCTGGCGCTGCTGCTGGCGGGCAATCTGTTTTGCCTGGGCTGCCCCTTCGCGTTGCCGCGCAGCCTGGCCAAGCGCCTGTCGCTGCGGGGGCGGCGTTTCCCTCAGCGCCTGCGCAACAAGTGGCCCGCGATTTTCAGCTTGTTCGCGCTCTTCTTCGTGTATGAATACCTCGATCTCTGGGCCAGCCCCTGGCTGACGGCTTGGCTGATCGCCGCGTATTTCGCCGCCGCCTTCGCCCTGGAAGCCATCTTCCGTGAATCGGCCTTCTGCAAATATGTCTGCCCCCTGGGCTCCTTCAACTTCGTTTATTCGACGCTCTCGCCCAGCGGCATCGCCGTCAAGTCGCACGATGTCTGCGCCAGTTGCGTCGGCCGTGAGTGCATCAACGGCAGCTACGCGGCCCAGCCCGTTATCCGCGTCGATCAGATTCCGCTGGCCGACGGCGCACTCAGCGAGCGCGAAGTCCAGCACGGGCCGGGTGGCGCGTTGGGCTGCGGCACCGAGCTTTTCGCGCCGCAGATGCGCGGCAATCTTGATTGTACGCTCTGCCTGGATTGCGTACGCGCTTGCCCGCACGACAATGTGAGCTGGTTCACGCGTCCGCCGGGCGCCGAATTAAGCCGGGCCGATGCCTGGCCGCGCCGCTGGGATATCTCGCTGCTGGTGATCGCGCTGGCATTCATGGGCGTCTCCAACGCTTTCGGCATGGTCCCGCCCTACTACGCCCTGCAAGAGACGCTGGCGCTGCGGCTGGGCATCAGCAGTGAATTCGCCGTGCTGCTGCTGATCTTCGGCGCGGCCAACTTGCTGCTGCCGGCCATGGCGGCGGGCGCGGCGGCACAATTGGGGCGTCACTGGACGGCGTATGCCAAGCGCGATTCTCTGCGGGATACGGTCGCGGCCTTCGCGCCGGCATTCGCCCCGCTGGGCTTCGGCATCTGGTTCGCCCATTACAGCTTCCACTTCCTGGTCGGCCCCGGCTTGATCGTGCCAGTGCTGCAAGAATTCCTGGGCGCGCCCGGCGACTGGGCCGCCTGGAGCTTCAGCCCGGATATCAGCCTCATCGGCCTGCTGCAACTGCTGGTATTGCTGGGCGGCTTTTTCTGGAGCCTGCGCCTGGCGCAGAAAACGGCGCTGCGGCTGTATCGGCGCAAAGCGTTATGGGGTTTGCTGCCCTGGGCGCTGGTCTTGCTGCTGCTGATGCTGGCGGCGCAGCAGATTTTCACACTGCCGATGGAGATGCGCGGCACGCTCGAGCTATTTGGTTAGGCGGGCGCGCCACCCGCTGCAGCACGGGCTCGTGGTTTGCCGTTCCCTTGACATTTTGACCGTAGCCTGGCCGACGAGGGCTCGCCGTATAAGTCGGCCCCTTAGAGCCGTGGGAACCCCGCGAGGGATTCGTCGCCTTCCCCTAACCTCGTCTGTCCAGAGCGGTCTAGGGGTCAGTGCTGGATCTTACCGAGCAGATGCGCGGCGACGCGATATTTAGCTGCAACCAATACGACGAAGTATGGCCGAGCTATGCGGCCAATCGCAACCCGACGATCGACACTACGTGCAGGCTCCTACCAAGTTGCTGCGACAACTTTCGAAATCGTGCGGGGCTCGATTCTTTATCAACAGACGAGGCGTGTTTATCAATCCTGAAGGCGAAGCAGAACGCCAGATTGTACAATTTGATTGGCGCGTTTCTACTTCTTATTCGTCTGTGGTGATCAACCTCAAACGACAACCCGCTCGCCAGCGCGCAGCACGGGCTCGGCGCGGCCCCAGAGCTGCGTGCCATCGCGATTCATGATCGGCTCAGCCGAATACTGCGCCAGGTAACAGCGGCGGTAAGCATCGGTCATATTGGCGCCGCTGCGGTGGAAGGTGCGGCTGCTGAAGACGACGATACTGCCGGCGGGCACGATGGCCGGCTCGCCCGGGTCAGCGCCCTTGTAGCCGACTTTGTCGTTGGACTGCGCCTCTACCTCATGGTCGATGATTTCGTCGGTCGTCGCGCGCCCATCACGCGAGTAGGGCAGGATGTATACCGTGCCGTTCTCCACGGACATATCATCCAGCGCGCACCAGCACGAGAGGTAGCCTCGATGGTAATGGCCGACATAACCCGAATCCTGATGCCAGGCGAATTTGCTGTCGCTATCAGCCGCCTTGACCACATACTGCTCGTTGAAGAGGTAGGCGGTATCGCCCAAGGTGGCGCGGCAAATCTCCGCCATCAGCGGGCTGAAGAGGAAGTCGGTCATGATGGGGCTGGCGGCGCTGCGGTTGCTGATGAAATAGCGCTTCTTGTAGTGCGTGATGCCCTCTGTCGTGACGCCGCGAGCTTCCATAGCGCGGTCGTGCATGTCGACGTGGCGCATGCACTCGTCTTGCAGCGCCGCTAGCACATTCGGCGGGATGACCGCTTCCAGGATGAAATAGCCCTCGCGGTGATATTGATCGATCTGTTCCTGCGTGACCAAAGCCATGGGCGTCACTCTCCTCCTCCGCTTTGCCGGCAAGTGTACTGCTGCTGGCGCGGCTGTCAAGCGCTCATGGCGGCCGACGGCGCTTTGTTAGTAGTCCACACACTTTTACCACCGAGTAAAACGAGGGAATTGAGTGCGCCGAGAGGGCGAGCCACCGGCTCGCCCATACGAACGTGCGCGGAATTTGGAGTTTGGTCCTCGCCCAGTGTGATCCGCCTCGGTGTCCTCGTCCAAACTCGGCGTCCTCGGTGGTTAAGGTGTGCGGATGCCCGCGTAATCAGCGGCCGCCGCTGCGGATTGGTCGGCGATGGGTTACACTTCGACAGCTTGACGGCATAACCCTTGAGGAACGCCCATGGACGGCCGACCGAATATCGTGCTCTTCCTCACCGATGACCACGGCGCCTGGGCGACCGGCTGTTACGGCAACGGCGAGGTGCGGACGCCGACGCTGGACGCGCTGGCGGCCATCGGCGCGCGCTTCGACCGGGCGTACTACGCCCTGCCCGGTCTGTTCGCCGGCGCGGGCCTGCCTGCTGACCGGCAAGACGCCGTCGCAGGTCGGCATCCACGACTGGCTGCAAGAGGCGATACCGGCGGTCGGCGAGCGCGACTGGCTGGGCGATACGCGCACGCTCTTCGACTATCTGAGCGAGGCCGGCTATCACACGGGCTTGAGCGGAAAATGGCACTTGGGCCAGTCGCATCTGGCGCCGCGCGGGGCCGATTTTCACTTTGGCTTGCCCGGCTGGCAGGGCGCGCACAACGGCCCATATACCTTCGCGCGCGATGGGCAACTGGTCGAGCTGGACGGCAACAAGTCGCGGCTCATCAGCGACCACGCCATCGACTTCCTCGACAGCGCCCCGGCTGATCAACCCTTCTTCCTCAACATTGGCTACATCGCCACGCACTCGCCTTATGCGCAGCAAACGCATGATCCGGCGCGGACAGCGCGCTATCAAGATTGCGCCTTCGCCGAGATCCCGCCCTACGCGCCGCACCCCTGGGTGAAAAACGAAGGCGGCGCTGACGAGCTTAGCCGGGCCGAGCTGCGCGACCGTTACATCGGCTACTACGCCGCCGTCAGCGAGATCGACGACAATATCGCCCGCATCATCGGCGCCTTGCAGGTCCGGGGACAGTGGGAGAATACGGTCATCATATACACATCGGATCACGGCTGCGCCCTGGGGCACAAGGGCTTCTTCGGCAAGGGCAACAGCACGCGCCCGCTGAATATGTACGAAGTGTCGCTGCGGGTGCCGCTGATCGTGGCTGGCGCGGGCGTGAAAGGGGGCGTTTGCGCCGAGCTGATTGACCATTACGATACCTTTCAGACGCTGTGCGAATTGGCGGGCACCGCCTTGCCGCCGGGCGCAACCGCCGGGCAATCTTATGCCGACGTGCTGCGGGGCACGGCGGGCCCGCGGGAGGGGCTGCGCTTCGGCGAATACGGCGATCTGCGTATGGCCCGTGATGAGCGCTGGAAGCTGGTCTGGCGCTACCCCGATGGCCCGCATGACTTGTTCGATTTGGCGGCGGATCCGGCTGAGGAACGCAACGTCTTCGCGGATCATACGGATGTCGCCGCCCGCTACAAGGCGCTGCTGGACGGCTTCTACGCCGAGCGCGAGGACGCGGCGCTTTCGGGCTTGCGAGTCAAGCAGTTGCCGCTGCATAACGAGAACGAAGCCTGGCGCGATGGCCGGCGGGAGGCGCGCGGCTTGCAGGTGTATTGAGCGCGGACTAAGGCATATGGCTTAGCACAAAGGGCACAAAGACGCCAAGGGCACAAAGGGAGAATCTGTAGACACACGCGTGGATCAGCCGCGGCCAGCACAAAATGCCTTGACGCGATATTGTAGGGGCGTCACGCCGTGTCGCCCGTCCCGCAGGCGCGTGGGCGTTTCACGAACCGCCCGTCTGCGCTTAGGGCCGCTGCAGCGAGACCTCGAGGGCGATGCCGTCATCAAAGCCGAACTTCTCCAGCGTGACGACCACGCGCCCGCTCATCGGCGTGACGAAGGCCAACGGCAGCTCATCGGGCACGCCCATCGTGCTGTAAGACATGACTTCCATGCCCTCAATCGTGGCGGTGACGTAGAGGTCTTCGACATCGCCGCGCAGCTTCTCGAGGTTCAGGATGAGGTATTCGTCTTCGGCGACGTCAAACACCACCAGGTCGCGCAGGGCCTTGTCGTTGAGCGTGACGATGATCTCGCCATCGTCCAGCGAATGCACCGGATTTTGGCGGATGCTGAGCCTACCTTCACCGCTGACGCCGCCCTCAAATGTCGAGACGACCAGCACATAGGTCGCCGCGCGATCGAAGACCAGGTTGCTCAGCTCGGCATCAAAGCCGGGGCCGCTGTCGTCATCAAACGCGAATTCCCCGCCCGATGGCGAGACAACTTGCAGCAGCGTATCCAGCGCGCCGTCGCTGTCGATGCTGACGGTGAGGCTGTCGCCCGTTTGCACCGGCAGGGCGTAATAGCGCGCCGGCGTATCAGCATCGAGGGTGAAGCGGACATCGGCAGCGCGGTCGATGGCGGCCAGGGCGACCGGCTCGATGGTGACCGTGAAGTCGCCGATTTCCGCGCCGCGCGGCATCATCAGCGGTTCCGCTGTGATTTCCAGCGAATAGTCGCCACTGTAGGGCAGGCGCAGCGGGCCGATCATGGCGTTTTTCTGGCCGCGGCTGTCGTCATTGAAGGCGAGCTCGCGGCCGTCCCGATCCAGCAGAGCCGCGGCCGAATCGAAGTCATCGCTGGCAACAGTGACCAGCACGACTTGATCGGCGGCGCCGCTGAAGGCGACTTCAGCCCGCCCGTCGGTCAAGTTGCCGCTGACGGTCTGGGCATCGCCAACTGCCGCTGCAGTGATGACGCTCTGCCCTTTGGGCTGCGCGGTCAAGACGACTGCGGGCTGGTTGCCGGCGGCGCGCAGCACGGTGATGGTGTAGTCGCCGGGTTGATCCGTATCGCTGGTGACGAGTTCGATCTCGGCGCGGCCTTCCGCGTCAGCCGTCTTCTGCGATTGGAACACGGACTGACCCGCGAACACGACATCAAATGTGACGATTTCGCCCGCCTCAAGGCCGCGCACAGTGATGAGGTGGGCTGAACCCAGAGGCGCGGCGGCCGGCGTGATGCTCGCGATGGGGCTGGCGTCGCTGGTGGCAGCGGGCGCTTCATCCACGGGTACAGCGCTGATTTCGAAACTTGCCCGCGCCAGCAGCGTGTCGTCGGCGACTGAACGCAGCTCGACCGTGTATTCGCCGAGCTCGTCTTCGTCCGTGCTGGAGATGGTCAGGCTGTAATCGCCGCCGGCATCAGCCGAGCGCTCGGCGCTGAATTCTTCGTCGCCCGCGGGGTCGAGGATGACCAGCCTGAAATCGGCCGTGGCGGGCAAGCCGCTTGCGGTGATTACATGCTGGCTGCCGATTGGCGCGCTGTCCGGCTCAATGCTCAGCCGGGCGTCGACGGCGGGCAACGCGGCGCTGACGGTGAGGATCGCGCTGGCCTGCCGCTCGCCTTCGACGAAGATGACCACGCTGTAATCGCCGTCGGCCAGGTCGTCGGGCGCGGTGAAGCTGAGCCGGGCCTCGCCTTCGCTGGAGGCGCGCGCCAGCACGGTATCGATGAGCACATCATCGGCGGATGTAATCTGCGCTGTGACGCTGTCGAAGGCGGCCAGGCCGGCCAAGGTGATATTGACCGTGCCGCCAGCCGCAACGACTTCCGGCCTCAGCGTCAGGCTGACTTCGCGCTCGGGCGGCGCCTCGATGGTGAATTCGCCTGCGGCGATCAGGTCGCCGGCCGCGTCGTACAGGGCGATGGCGTGAAGGCCCGGGCTGTCATCCGCTTCGGCGAACACTCCGACTTCAATGAAGCCGTCCGCATCGCTGGTCTGCCCGAGGCGATAGACGACTTGCAGCGTCTCGTTGGCGGTGATCTCCAGCGTGTAGTCCGTGCGCGGCTGCAAGTCGCCGATGGTGATCGTATGCACGCTGCCGAAGGGCGCCGTGGCCGGCTCGATGGTGACATCTCCCGGCAAATCGCGCTCGGCCGCATCAGCCGCATCAGCAGCGGCGGTCAGTTCGAAATCGGCGCTGGCGACGACCTCGCCAGCGAGCAAGACTTGGACGCTGTAGATGCCGGGGGCATCGCCCTCGGTGCTGCTGATGGGATAGGCGATGGCGCCGTCGGCATCGCTGGTCTCTTGGCTGCTGAATACGACTTCGCCCTCAAAGACGATCTCGACGCTGTAGTCCGTTTCGGCGTCCAGGCCGCTGATGTGAATGTCAAAGACGGCCGACTCCGCCGGGCCCGTTGTCGGCGAGATGGTCACAGTCGGCGCGTCCTGCGGGATCACCGGCAGGGCCAGCGCGCCCATAAGCGCTGCAAGCAAAGCGATTCGCGCAATCCAGGATGGCATAGGTCATTCCTCGGTCGGGCTGCTTGACGTTCTGGTCGACACGCCCTTCATTGTATGGAGTCGCTGATATCAAGTATAGGGCAACTGACCGGCTGGAGCGCGAAGTTTACACGGCGTTTACGTGGCGCGTGATCAGCACTTCGGCAGGCAGAAGTCTGCACACGCTTGCCATCGAGCGCACCGAGTTCGGTGAGTGCGCAAAGTGGGCGTTTCACTGAATTGACCCTACATTGATCTGTGGCGGGGCGGGCGACCTGAACCGTCGCCCCTGCATTGACCCGCGGTGCGGCGGGCCTGTTGTCCTCGTCGGCTTGGGTGCGGACATGCCCTACAGACGGCTCGCTGGGGGCGCGTTATAATCCGCGCATGGACGCTGCGAATATGAAGGACAACAGTTGGGGCGTCATCGGCCACGACTGGGCGGTGAACTTCTTGCGGCGCAGCTTGGCTAATGGGCGGCAGCGCCACGCTTATCTGATTACCGGCGCGGCGTCGCTGGGCAAGATGACGCTGGCGCTCGCTTACGCCCGGGCCCTCAACTGCGAGCGCGACGAAGCGGGCGCGCGGCCCTGTGGCGAATGCCGCGCTTGCGTCGCCATCAGCCGCGGGGGCGACCCCGACTTGATCATCGCGCGGACGGATGAGGGGGCGCCGCTCAAGATCGACGCCATCCGCGAGGTATCGCGCCGGCTGGCGCTGCAGCCCTACGCCGCCCGTTATCGCATCGCCATTTTGCCCGACTTTGACCTGGTCGCGCCGTTGGCGCAAGACGCCTTGCTCAAGACCCTTGAGGAGCCGGCGGCCTACGCAGTGCTGATCCTGCTGGCGAGCGCGGGCGAGGCGGTGCTGCCCACCATACGCAGCCGTTCTCAGCTGATCCCCCTGCGGCCGGCGCCGATTGCGCTCATCGCGGCGGAGCTGGTCAGGCGCGGCTGTGAGGCGGAGCGCGCCGATCTCATCGCGCGGCTTAGCAGCGGCCGGCTGGGCTGGGCATTGGCCGCTCACGAGGACGAGGCAGCGTTGGCCTTCCGCAGCGAAACGCTGGACAGCCTGCGCGACATTGTGGGAGGCTCATCGCTGGGGCGGCTGCGGGCGACGGAGGCGCTGAGCAAGCGCATCGGCCGCGACAAGCTGCTGCTGCGCGCCATCCTCGAGACTTGGCAGAGCTATTGGCGCGATGTGCTCTTGCAATGCTGCGGCAGCCCGGTCAAGCCCTGCCACAGCGACCGACATGCCGAGATTGGCGCGCTGGCCGGGCGCATTGAAGCCGGCGATGCGCTGTTCGCCTTGCAGGCCACGCGGCGCGCGCTCGATAGCGCCGGCACCAACGCCAATATCCGGCTGATGCTGGATGCGCTGGTGCTGGATTATCCCGGCGTGGATTGAGCTGCGTTACTCGATGGGCACCCAGTTATCGGGTTTGCGGGCCGCTTCCAGCACGGCGTCGGGCACGAGGATGATCTTGCCGAAGACGGGCTGGCGCTCCAGCTGGCGGTGTGCCTGACGCGCCTGGCTCAGCGGCAGCACGGCGTGAATCAGCGGCTGATAGCGCCCCTTGATCAAGCCGGCAAGAATCGTCTCCATGTCCTTGGGCTTGAGCCCGCCACAGGCGCCGAGCAAGCTGAGGTTGCGTTGGTACAGTTCCAGCGTGTTGAGTTTGGACGCCGGCTTGAAAACGGGCGCGGCGATGACCAGGCGGCCGCCGTTCGCGAGCATCGCCAGCGAATCGGCCAGATCGAGCGATTCCTGGCCATGCAGAATCAGGCTGGCGCCGGCCTCGTCGGTGGCGACCTTTACCTGGCGCACCAGATCTGCGGCGGCATCATCCAGCACAATATCGGCGCCGAGCTCGCGCAGCTGGGCGGCGTACTGCGCCCGGCCGATGGCGATGACTTTGGCGCCGCGGGCGGCCCCAATCTGCAGAGCGGCGCTGCCGATGCTTTGGTCCGCGCCGCGCACGACGAGTGTATCGGCTTTCTTCAGTTTGCCCTGCGCAATCAGGGCCAGGTAGGCTTGAGCGAAGGAAGCGCCAGCCGCTGCAGCCGCTTGATAGGGCAGGTCGTCGGGCAGCTTGACCAACTCGTCCGCAGGCAGGGCGCAATACTCGGCGTAAGCGCCGTCGATCGCGCTGCCCAGTTGCTCGAAGCAGGCGCAAACGCGATCGCCCGGCTGCCAGCCGGCGACATCAGCGCCGAGCTCGACGATTTCGCCGGCCAGATCAGCGCCGAGGATATGCGGCATGGGCTTGCGCAGGACCAGGCGGCCGCGGCGATAGAGCAGGTCGGACGGGTTGATCGAAGCGGCGTGGACTTTGACCAGCGCTTGGCCCGGGCCGGGCGTGGGGCGAGCCAGCCGCACAGTTTTGAGCACGCGCGGTCGGCCGATATTTACCATGATGACGGCGCGCATCAGCTCGCCCTTGCTCGTCATAGTCGGTCCTCGTCCGTTTCTGCTGAAGCCTGCCGTAGTCTAGCTTCTGCGTACTTGCCTGTAAACGCCTTAAGCGTTGGCGAAGCGCCTGGCATTGCGGGCGCGCGCTTTGGCGATTTCAGCGGCGCGATCCCGCGGTGGCGCGCTGGTTTCCAAGGTATCCAGCAACGCAGCGGTGGCGCGGGCGATATCGCTGACGGTACGCTCGAAGGCGGCCTGGTTGGCCTGCGATGGCTTGCGATAGCCGCTGATCTTGCGCACATACTGCAGCGCGGCCGCTTCGATATCGGCGTCTGTGCTGGGCGGGTCGTAGTTGAATAGCGTGCGGATATTGCGGCACATGGCTGGCCCCCGTTTTGCGGACTGGCGAGCGCCTATCGTACCACGCGGACGCGGCTCAGTCGCGATGCAGCTCGGGCGTCAGGTCGCGGTAATCCGCCAGCGTGTACTCGCACAGGTCATCCAACTGACAGAAGGCGGCCAGCAATTCGGCGCTATCGGCGGCATCGGGATGCGTCGCACGCTTCCAGACGAGATAGGGATGCA
This sequence comes from Phototrophicaceae bacterium, assembly GCA_965208195.1. GTDB lineage: Bacteria > Chloroflexota > Anaerolineae > Aggregatilineales > Phototrophicaceae > UBA6055. Next base: position 844,054 of record CBDBOC010000003.1, read on the forward strand.
GGCGCAGGCGGGCGCAGCGAAATTCGTCGATGACGAGTTGGGCGGTGACGCCGCCGCGCTCGGCGAAGCGTTGCGCCGCAAAAGCCTCAAAATTGGCCGCATTGGAGAAGGGTACGCGCCGATGCGCCAACAGCTCCCAACCGGATTCAGCGCCATCGATGATGAAATAGCTGGCGCTGATCTCGCCGTCGAGCGGGATGCCGACCGAGCCGGGGTTGAAGATCTGCCAGCGGTCGACGCGGCGCTCGAGCGCGATGTGGCTGTGGGCGCAGACGACGGTCGCTTCGTCGACATCGGCCAGCCAGGCGCTGATCTGATCGGCGGGCGTGGCGGGATAGATGGCGCGGAAGGGGTCGCCGGGGATGCCGTGCACGACGCGCAAGGCAGGCGCATCGGGGAAGCGCAGGCAGAGCTCATCGGGCAGGCAGGCGATGGCGCCCAGCCACTCGGCGCCAAGTTGATCGCGCAAGATCGGCGGCAGGGTGAAGCGAGCCCAGTGCGGCGGCATGCGCGGCGTCTCAAAGTCGAGCGCGTAGAGCTCGTTGTTGCCGCGGATGACGGCCCAGCGGCGCGCGCTGATGAGCTGCATCACCTCGCGGGAGAAGGGTCCCCAGTTGACGCTGTCGCCGGCAACGATCACGTGGTCGACGGCGAATTGCGTCGTATCGGCGATGACGGCTTGCAGGGCGGGCAGGTTGCCGTGGATATCGGCGAGAATGGCCAGGCGGGTCATGGCGGCGCCTCCTTGTACGAGACGTGATACAAGCGTGGGCGGCATTTTCACCACCGCGGCAGGCAAGTTGCGATCTGGCGGAATATCCGCACCTTAACCACCGAGTGCACCGAGGGAAAATGAGTACACCGAGAGGGCGAGCCAAGACCGCTCTCGCTTACGTTGCGGGCCAAAGCCCGTCTGTGCGTGCGAGCCTGTGGATCGCTCCCGCAGACTCCGAATGTGGCGGCTGCGGCGCTAGGCGGCTTCCACCGTCAACGTGCCGAGGGGCAGGCGCGCATCGACGAAGGGCGTGCCCACCGCGTCGCTTACCGGCAAGCGCTCCAGATTATCCTGCGCGTACAAGCCGGTGTACACTTCGTAGCGGCCCGGCGCCAGATCAGCCGGCAGCGGCACTGCCCAAGTTTCGCTATCGGCCAAGCCGCTATACCAGAGGCGCGTCGGCAAGCGGGCGCCCAGCGGTGCTTGATCGAAGCCCCAGTAAGCATCGGTCTCGGCATGACGCAGGTGCAGAAACTGGCCGAAGTCCTGGTCGCCCTCGCTATCGCTGTGCCAGGTGAAAGTGATTTCCAGGTTGCGGCCGGCGCTGACGTTCGCGGGCATGTCGACAGCTTGCAGGCGGAAGCCGTCGGCGAAGGTGGCCAGCGGGTCGTCCGTGGCGGCAGTCGGCGGCGCCCGCAGCGCGAACTCGCTTAGCACCACCTGCGTGTCGCTGAGCAGCCGGCGGTCGCTGCTTTCGATGCGCTGGCGCGTGAATTGATCGCCGTCTTGCCTCCAGGAGGTCAGCACCAGCCAGAGGGCGCGGTTGCGGGGCGCGTCGGGCGGGATGTCAATTTCGAGCGCTTGACTGTAGATGAATTGGAAATCCAGGACCTTGCGATAAGGCGACGCATCCAGGCGGCGGGCCGAGGCATCGACGCCGGCGATCGACGAGCCGCTGGCTTGATCGACCAGATGCAGGGAGAAGCCCAATTCTCTGAACAAGTACCAATAGTGTGACTCAGCAAAGAAGCTGACCGCCACCGTGTTGGCGTTTTGCTCAACGCGCCAGGCCGGCAGCTCAATGCCCGACTCATAGACGACCGCGGCCGGCTCGGTGAAGAAGAGGTACTCAATGTACCTGAGGTGGCGCGGCAGGAAATTCACTGCGAGCCAAAGCGTAAAGAGCACGCCGATAATCTGCCGCAGTCGCCGGCTCTGACCTGGCGCGCGGCCCGCCGGCAAGTCTGCAAGGGCGACGAGCGCCAGCCAGAATGTCAGCACTTCGACAATTTGAAATTCGACGCGCGTCGGGATCAGCATCAGCCAGGCCAGGGGCGCCAGGTAGAGCAGCCAGCGGAGCGCGCGACCCGGCCGCGGCGCCACCGCCGTGAGCTGACCCAGCACGGCGACCAGCACAAGCCACATGCCCAGAAACTCCATGGCTTCTTCGACGACGTAGACCTTGCATTCATTGGAATAGAGCGGGCCCAATAGGGGGCAGATTTCGGCGAAGCGCAACTGCTCCAGCGCCAGGGCGCCGCCCGCGCCAATGGCCAAACCGAAGAGCAGGCAGAGATGCCACTTTAACGCCGGCCGTGGCGAAGCGCGGGCGACCAGCAGCGTCACCGCCACCACGATGGCGCCAAGCAAGGCGTAGACGATTTCCCAAGGCAAGACGCCAAAGGGCGTCGCCATGAGTTTGTTGTGATCGTGAAACAAGAAGTATTCGTCGTAGGCCAGGAAAAGGAAGAGTGCGGCCATGGCTAGCAGATAAAGGCGATACCAATGAGGCCGCACCCGGGCGCATACCGCCGCGAACAGGGCGACTGCAGCCACGAGAAACAGCTGGGCCGACGCCACTGCGGAGGGAATAACCCTTTCGCTATCGATTGACCAAATCCTTCCGCCGCCCGGGTCGATGGTCGGGGGTTTGTCCACTTCCGGCGCGCGCAGAAGCAGCAACATCTGCGCCACTAGAAAGACCATCGCCAGGCGCCTTGCTGTCGGTGACAGGCGGGGGAAGAGCCGCCACACGACAAACGCGCAAACAGGCGAGTACAACAGAATGAGAGTGGTGACGGCCAATTCGGTGGTGGTCATGGGCGGTTGCGTGTTTCAGGCGTTGTAGCCGTGGGGATGGCGGCGCTGCCAATTCCAGGCGGTGCGGATGATGCTTTCGAGGTCGTTGTAATGTGTCTCCCAGCCGAGTTCGCGGCCGATCTGGTCGCTATCGGCCACCAGAACGGGCAGATCGCCGGGCCGGCGGGGCGCGGCGCGCGTTGGGATAAGGCGCCCGGTGACAGCTCGCGCGGCCTTGATGACCTCCAGCACCGAGTAACCGCTGCCGCTGCCCAGGTTGTAGACGCGGCTGTGCCCGTCCTCCAGCGCTTCGAGCGCCAAGATATGCGCCCGCGCCAGATCGAGCACGTGAACATAATCGCGGATGCATGTGCCATCGGGCGTGTCGTAATCCGTCCCGTAGATGTCGATGACGTCGCGCTGGCCCAAGGCCACGCCCAGCACCAGCGGGATCAGGTGCGATTCGGGATCGTGGGCTTCGCCGATGTGGCCGTCTGGGTGGGCGCCGCAAGCGTTGAAGTAACGCAGGCTACAGTATTTCATGCCATAGAGGCGGTCCATCCAGCCCAGCAAACGCTCGGCCATGTACTTGGTCTCGCCGTAGACGCTGCCGGGAATCAGCGTTTCATTCTCGTCGATGGGGATGCGCTTTGGCTGGTCATAGAGGTTGGCGGTGGACGAGAGGATGAAGCGCCTGACCCCGTGCTGGCTGGCGCATTCCAGCAGGTTGATCAGCGTATACAGGTTGTCGCGCAAGTATTTGAAGGGCCGCTGCATACTTTCGCCGACCAGGATCAGCGAAGCGAAGTGCAAGATGCCAGCGAAGTCGTGCGCGGCGAAGACCTCCGTCAGCGCCTCGCGGTCGTGCAGGTCGCCAACGACCAGCGTCGCGTCGGGGTGCACCGCCGCGCGATTGCCCGTGCTCAAATTGTCGAAGACCACAACGTGGTAGCCGCGCTCCATCAGCATTTGCACGACGTGGCTGCCGATGTAGCCCGCGCCGCCGGTGACCAAAACCTTCATCGCCAGTCCCCCTCGCGCTTAGATTATAGCCCGTTCGCTATGGCGGTCAATCGGCGGGGTGGCCGGCGCAGCTTACAAAAGGGCACGGCAAACATATAATGAGGTTGGGCGAGAGCAGATAAACGCGTGGATATGAGGGACGAGACTAAGCGACGGACGATGGCGGACGAGCGAGCGGGGGGCGCGCGCTGGTCGGCGGCGGAGCGAGCGGCGCTGCGCAAGCTGCTGCGCATGGCGCTGATTATGCTGCTGGCGATTGTGGTGGCGGGCGCCGTGGCCGCGCTGCTGAGCTCGGCGCTGGGCACGCTGTAATCGGCACTGCGAGATTGGACGCGGAATCCGCGGTATAATGGGGCGAGGGCTGAGGAGATTGACCATGATTAAATCGCCAGTGAGAGATGTATTTGCCGTCATCACAGACTTTCTTGCGGCAGACCCGAGCGATGAAGAACTGCTCGCCTATAAGCTGCCGGACGATTTGCAAGAACGCGTGAGCCATTTGCTGGTCCTCAACCGGGAATCCGAGTTGACCTGTGAACAGCGGCATGAGTTGGATGACTACATGCGCGCCAACCGCATGATTACGACACTGAAAATCAGAACCGAGCTGCGGATGCGGGGCCTGAAAGCGTGACGGTCTCCGCGCAACAACGTCGAATTGTATTTCAGCGGGCTGGAAACTGCTGCGAATACTGCCGCGTTGGCGAAGGCAGAGAACCTGTCGCATTTCAAATCGATCACATTATCCCTCTAAAGCACGGCGGCGAAGATCTGCTTGATAATCTCTGTCTATCTTGTGGCGAATGCAATCGTTACAAAGGCCCTGAAGTCGCCGCGATAGACCCACTGACAGGCGAGGCGACCAGGCTCTTCAATCCGCGGCAGCAAGTATGGGGCGAGCACTTTCAAGTAAATGAGGACGCATCGCTTTCTGGACAGTCGCCGGAAGGTCGGGCGACGGTGGTGGCACTGCGGCTGAACGCGGCGCCCCGCGTCGAGCAGCGCTATGGCGAGCGGCTGCTGGGCAATTACCCGTGCCAGCGCCAGGCTTAACCCTCATCGCCGCACAGCCCGGGCTGCGGCTGGACAAATTCGTGCTGGCGCATTTGCCCGACGTCTCACGTACGCAGGTGCAGAGCATGATCCGCGATGGGCATGTGCTGGTGGACGGCGCGAGGCAGAAAGCCGGTTACAAACTCAAGGGCGGCGATGCGGTGCGCGTTTGCATCCCGCCGCGGGTGGAGACGGCGCCTAAGCCGGAAGCCATCCCGCTGGAAATCGTCTACGAAGACGCGCATATCGCCGTCATCGACAAGCCGGCGGGCCTGGTGGTTCAGCCCGGCCATGGCCACGAGACGGGCACGCTGGTCAATGCGCTCCTGGCGCGCTATCCCGAGCTGGCGGCGATGCAAGATGACCCGGCGACGCGGGAGCGCCTCGGCATCGCGCATCGGCTGGATCGCGGCACGAGCGGTTTGCTTGCAGCGGCGCGGGACAAGCCGAGCTTGCTGGCGCTGATGGCTCAGTTTCAGGCGCGGACTGTGGACAAAGGCTACCTGGCGCTGTTGGAGCAACGGCCCGAGAGCAACAGCGGCCTCATTGACGCGCCCATCGCCCGCGATCCGCGGCAGCGTCAACGCATGGCTGTGCGGCGCGGCGGCAAGCCGGCGCAGACCGAATTCGAGGTGCTGGACGATGACTTCCAGGGCGGGCGGGCCTTGGTCAAGCTCAAGCTGCTGACCGGGCGGACGCATCAGATTCGCGTGCATCTGGCATTCATCGGCTGTCCTGTGGTGGGGGATGCGGTCTATGGGCGCCGGAAGCAGCGCTTGCGGATGAAGCGGCAATTCTTGCACGCGCATGAGCTGGCGTTTGCGCATCCGGTGAGTGGGGAGCGGCTGCGCTTTGTGAGCGAGCTGCCTGTGGGGTTGCGTAGCGTGATGGAGAAGCTGCGGTAGGGGCATTGAACTACAGAGAGCGCAGGGTGCGCAGAGAGATTTTTCAACCACAAAGGCACAAAGACACAAAGGTCACGAAGGGTTTGATATGGCGTTTCGGGATAGGCTGGTGAAGCCGGGGTGGGGGATTGAACTACAGAGAACGCAGAGGGCGCGGAGATTACATTTTGGCGTTGCTTAGTACCCGTCGCAGAAGCTTTTCATCATATCTTAGATCATTGATGGGGCGCGATTTGTCTGTTAAGGGATCACGCAAGAGCCAGAAAGTCATGCCATTTACATAATAGTTGGCATTTGGATCAACAGTTTTTCGCGCTCTCTGGCCCGCTTCCTTAGGCGTTAACCATTCCTCGTCGTATAGCACAATGGCTCCAGCGCTATGTAATCTGCCCCATAACGACAGCCTTGCTTCAAGTACATGTCCCTCGACATCCGCATAAACCGGTATTTCTACACTTCCGTCTAGCGAGTAATTTGCCAAGAACCCTGTTTTGCCTAGACGTGTCGAATCGTCAGGATTCGGCGTAATCGGCGTCTCTTGCTTCTCTTCGCGAGTTTGAGAGTCCGCTGTTTTGCCTTGAAAGCGAAGAAACGCTTTCCACTCTTGGTTGACCAGACGCGCCAACTCTGAACGTCGAGATTCTTCAATCACCCCTGGCTGAATGATTTCCAAGAGAAAGTTTACGGTTCTGTGCGAAAGTGGAGCAAACTCGGCTTTCAATGCTCGGCGGACACGTTGTCTATCCCTCGCCGACCGCGCAGCCTGAATGGCTCTGTCCTTCTCAAAGCCAGTTTGCGTAAATTGCCGCAATACATCAAGCGCTGTCTCATCGAGGCGCTGCAAATCTAGCGTAAGGAATGGCTCATCATCCATAACATTTTGAAGTTCGAGATCTGAGAACAGGCGGAATTCGAGACCGTTTGTAAGTATGCCAAATCTGACATCCAACTTCGTGCTAAAGTAGCGTCTAAGCTGGGCAGCATGTTGGTTATCCAAGTTTGCGCCAGCGTACTTCACTTCGACCAGAATGACAGGATTGCCATCTTGCTTCAGCGCAAAGTCCACTTTTTCGCGCTGGATGCCGACATCGGCTGTGAATTCCGGCTCGACGTGACTGGGATTGTGTACACTGTAGCCGAGAGCCTCAAAGAAGGGCATTACCAAAAACTGACTTGTACTTGCTTCGCTACGTTTGGCCGGCGGCAGTCTCCCTTCAACTTCATCAGCGAGTTTACGCAGTCTCTTGGTAACTTCCATCGCTGCATTCCAGGAACGGCTAACTTGACGCTACCGCAAGATTCTAACACATCCGCCCTTAAGACGCTTTTCTCTGCGCCCTCTGCGTCCTCTGTAGTTCAATCAAACGTGCTATACTCCCCAGCATGCAAGCGACGACCGCCCAGCCCACAGCCTTCCACCTTATGACCAAGCCGCGGGGGGCGATCTGCAGTCACGCTTCCGCGCTAATCGTCCGAGTCATATTTGGCAACCGTCGCCTTTAACGCGTCCGCATACTTGTATAAGTCGTCGACCGCTTCTATGCGAATACGCGCTTCTTCATCGCTGTGGAACAAGCTGACATACTTGGTCGATCTGTTGAAGTGCAGCCTGCAAATTGGCTGGCGGTTGTTGTCATCGAGAAGGATGCCGCAGTAAGACCGAACGTCTCGAATGAACACTCTTGACACGTCGATAGTTTCGCGCAGAATCGACTTGACGACGTAGAAACCGTCCAGTTCTTCCTCTGTGGTTTCGATACCGTCCGTCTTGAGGGCAACTTCCGCATCATCCGTCTCTTCTTCGCGTTTGCCCTCACTGTTGCCAGCCGTAGAATTGATGGCGGATTGCAGTCTATCGGCGACCCGGTCGTTAAGGAATTCGCGAAATGCCTGTTTTACGATTTCCGTAAATTCTGCGATTACATTCGATCTAAGCTGCCCGGAATAGACCGGCTTGGCAAAGTGTCGAACAAAGTCGTCAGAAGGCTGGTTGTACTCGCCTTCTAACAAGAGCTTTATCTCCCGCTTGTATTTGAGCTCGTTGGCGCTGGACAGGATCCGATCGACATCAAAAGCTGATTTAGAGAACTTCTTCAGCTGAGCTATGGGGCGCGTATCGAAGTTGAGCAAGTCGATAATGAGAAACGGCTTCTCATCCATGTGATTTGGTTTTTCCAGGTCTGAGTGGAAGCGATATTCAAGGCCGTTGGTCAGAATACCTATGCGAGCCTCGGTCACGCTGAAATAGCGAAAGAGTTGCGATGCATGTTCTTCGTTTAGGTTCGCCGTCGCTGACTTGGCCTCGATCAAGATAATTGGCTTGCCGTCCTGCATGATTGCATAATCAACCTTTTCGTTCTTCTTGGTGCCGATGTCAGCGGTGAACTCGGGAACCACCTCCAATGGATTGAAGACGTTGTAGCCAAGCGCTTGAATGAATGGCATTACGAATGCGTTCTTGGTTGCTTCTTCGGTCTTGATGTAATCAAGCTGACGAGGCGCCTGGTTAGAAATCTCGCGCATGCGGTCAATGAGGTCCATTTATACTCTCCTTCATTGCAACGGCATAAATCGAATGACGCTAGTATATCATAGCATTAACATTTGCGCCTAATCATTTGCCGCTGCTGCGCGCTCTGCGTCCTCTGTAGTTCAATCAAGACGTGCTATACTCCCCACCATGCAAGCCACGACGCAACAACCCACCGCCTTCCACCTGATGACCAAGCCGCGGGGCGCGATCTGCAACCTCGACTGCAAGTACTGCTATTTCCTCTCCAAAGAAGCGCTCTATCCGGGCAGCAAGTTCCGCATGTCGGAGACGCTGCTTGAAGAGTACATCCGACAGTACATCGACGCGCAGCAGGTGGACGACATCAACTTCGCCTGGCAGGGTGGCGAGCCCACGCTGATGGGGCTGGATTTCTATAAGCAGGCGGTGGGCTACCAGCAGAAGCACAAGCGGGCCGGCATGCGCATCACCAACGCGCTGCAGACCAACGCCGTCACGCTGGACGACGACTGGTGCGATTTCTTCGCTGAGAACGACTTCCTCATCGGCGTCAGCCTGGACGGCCCGCGTGATGTGCACGATTACTATCGCGTGGACAAGGGTGGCAACCCCACCTTCGACAAGGTGATGGCGGGCTTGCGCTTGCTGCAGAAGCATGAAGCCGAATACAACGTGCTTACGACCGTGCACGCCGCCAACGAGGGGCAAGGCGCGCGCGTATATGAGTTTCTGCGCGACGAGGTCGGCACGAAGTTCATGCAGTTCATCCCCATCGTCGAGCGCGATAATGACACCGGCTATCAGGAAGGCGACCGCGTCACCGACCGTTCAGTGACCGCGGCCGGCTATGGGCAATTCCTCATCGACATGTACGAGCAGTGGGTGCGGCGCGATGTGGGGCGGGTCTTCGTGCAGATCTTTGATATTGCGCTGGCCGCCTGGACGGGCGCGCCGCCCGGCCTCTGCATCTTCGACGAGACCTGCGGCCTGGCGCTGGCGATGGAGCACAACGGCGATGTCTTCTCTTGCGACCATTATGTCGAGCCGGATTACAAGCTGGGCAATATCATGGAGGTGCCGCTGAGCGAGATCGTGGTGATGGACGAGCAAGTCAAGTTCGGCCAGGACAAGCGCGATACGCTGCCGCAATACTGCCTCGACTGCGAGGTCAAGTTCGTCTGCAACGGCGGCTGCCCCAAGAATCGCTTCATATCGACGCCGGATGGCGAGCCGGGCTTGAACTACCTCTGCGCCGGTTATCGCGCCTTCTTCAACCACCTGCGGCCGACGATGAATTTCATGGCGGCTGAGCTGGCTCAGCGGCGCCCGCCGGCCAATGTGATGCTGCAAATGGCGCGCTATGATACCGAGCTGGAGCGGGCTTTCGCGGCTGCCGGGCGCAACGACCCTTGCCCTTGCGGCAGCGGGAAGAAGTTCAAGCGATGTCATGGTTCGCGGCGGCGCGGCAATTAGCTTGAAGTCACAATTGCTGGTATGTGTCTTCGGTGTCTCTTCTTTTATGAACCTGGCTGCTCGCGAGAACAGACGTCTCCTTAGTGTGTAAGCGAGGAAGTTTTTTTCGCTGCCGCTGAGCGGCTGTGGATAAAATAAGCGACAGGCAATTAACCACTTGAGAAGGATCATCTCATGCCAAAACAGGTTATCTCAACAGACAAGGCGCCGGCGGCGGTCGGTGCTTATTCGCAAGGCATCATCGCAGACGGCTTCGTCTTCACCGCCGGGCAGATTCCGCTGATCCCGGGCACGTCAGAGCTGCGCCAGGGCGGCATTCAAGCGCAGACGCGTCAGGTGCTGAACAACATCAGCGGCGTGCTGGAAGCGGCTGGCAGCGGGCTCGACCAAGTGGTCAAGACGACGGTCTTCCTGGCGGATATCGACGACTTCGCCGAATTCAACGCTGTCTATGCCGAATTCTTCACGGCTGATCCGCCGGCGCGCACCACGGTTCAAGCGGGTGGCTTGCCGCTGGGCGCGCTGATTGAGATCGAAGCGGTGGCGCGGCTGGGCGAATAGCCTACGCAGCGCCCGCCCGCTCTGCTATACTGTCCCGCGCTTAGTCGGGCGATGTACAACCGAGGACTGGACTGCAATGATTGACGTTAATCAACTGCGCAAAGGCACGACCTTCACGCAGGGCGATAACCTCTACCGCGTGCTGGAGTACCGGCATCACAAACCCGGCCGGGGCAAAGCCACCATCCGCGTGACCGTGCGCGACTTGCGCAGCGGCGCCACCTTTGAGATGACCTTCAACTCGGGCGAGCGCGTCGAAGATATCCGCGTGGAAGCCAATCGCGTCGAGTACCTCTACGCCGATGACGACTTCATCACCTTCATGAACACCGAAACTTATGAGCAGCCACAGCTCAACCGCGCCATATTCGGCGACGACCTCAAGTACATCAAGGACAGCATGGAGATCAAGCTGCTGAGCTACGAGGGCGAGATCATCGATTATGAGCTGCCCAAAACGATGGATTACGAGGTGATTGAAGTGGAAGCCGCCATCGCCGGAGACACCGCCAACAGCCCGACCAAGAAGATCAAGCTGGAAAGCGGCTTTGAGGTCAGCGCGCCCATGTTCATCAATGTGGGCGATGTGGTCAAGGTCAACCTCGAAGAAGAGGCCTACGTCACCCGCGTCAGCAAGTGAATCCTCCAGCTGCGAGGTATATGTAGGGGCGGCCTATCAGGTCGCCCGCCATCACCAGCGTTTGTATGTCACGGCGCCAGCCCCGGCACGATCACGCGGACGAGCAGATAGATATCCAGCGCGAAGAGGCAAGCGAGCGCCAATACCATCAGCCAGCGCGCCGGCGGCCAACGGCTCAAGAAGCGGGCGCGCCAGGCATCGACGCCGCAGACCAGGCCGACGCTAATTGGCAGCAGGGCCGGGAAGAGATAGCGCCCCTGCCACTGCAGGAACTCGAGGTTGTAGTAGCCGAATTGCAGCAGGACCAGCGCCAGCGCCACCAGCAAAATCAGCATGAAATCGAGGCGCGGGCCGGTGGGCAAGCAACGCCGGGCCATCAGCGCCAGCCCGGCCAGGCCAGCCGCGCTGAATAGGCCGAAGCCAAGGTAAATCCAGCCGCCGAGCACCTGATCGAGCGGCAGCGCCATCCAGCCGAACTGGCCCCAGAAGCTCCTAAAGGTGACGCCAGCCATTTGCGAAAGGTAAGACGTGAAACCATGCTGCGCGATGAAGTCGGCGCTGCGCGGCTGATCGTGGACGACGGCGTCATGCGCGGCCAGGCCGAAGACATCGGGGAAGCCGTAGACGCCGATATTGCGCAGCCACCAGGCGCCGCCCATCAGCCCGGCGACCAGGGCGAAGACGGCGAGCTGGCGAGCCAGGTCGCGCGGCGAACCACGATCACGACGCCAGCGCAGCCACATGGCCAGCGGCATCAGCAGGGCCAGAAAATAGATCGTGAGCTTGGTCAAGAAAGCCAGGCCGACGATGAGACCCAACTGCCAGGGCGGCACTGTCTCGCCATCCAGGAAACGCAACAATTGAAGCAGGGCCAGCGCCACGACAAGCTCGGCCAGGGCGTCATTGTTGACGGCGCTGAGCATGCCCAGGTGCTGCGGCAGGAATGCCACCAACGCCATGACCCCGAGCGCGACCTGCGGCTGATGCGGCAGCAGTCGACGGCTTATGGCGTAGCTCAGCCCGACCACGCCGGCGCCGATGACGACCGAGAAAAGGCGCAGCGCGATCAGGTCGCCCGCGCTGAACCGGAAGACGACCGCGGCCAGCAGATAGTAGAGCGGCGGTTGATGATCTTCGTATTGCATCGTGTCCAGGGCGCCCAGCTCAGCCGGCGCGAATCTGACGGTCGTGAGCAATGACAGGTATTCGCCATCCCAATCGCCGTCTTCAATGAGCGGGCAGCAGCCAAATTCGGCGATATGCCGCACATAATTGTAGTGGGCGGGTTCGTCAGGGGTTTGCCAAGCAGGCGTGTAGATTGCGAAGAGAGCGCCGGCGACAAAATAGCCCAGCAGGATGAGCGCTAAGGGGAACTGTTGGGCGCGACTTGGGGGCATATCTGCCTGTACACTTCAGCGCTGTACAATACCCCAATCATGGCACAGAACCGACGCTTTGCCACCGTCTGCATCCGGGCTGAGGCGCGTGAGACGGGCGGGGCAAGCGACCCCGGCGGTAGCGCTTTCTGTGCGATAACGCCTGCTTGACGACGTTCCGCGGCAGCGCTCCGGCGAAAAATCGCGCGGCAATCCAGCGGCAGCGACGCGCATCGGGCGAACGAAACTGCGCTATACTAAGGCGATATCCGAAACGGGACTACGAGGCAGCAATGGGTATAGGCGGGATGCGGGTCGTTTCCATCGGTGGCGGCTTGGGCGCGGTACAAATCATGCGCGGGCTTCAGCAGCACACGGACGATCTGACCGGCATCATCGCCGTCACAGACACCGGCCGCAGCACCGGCATCGTACGCGAATTCGCCCAGATCCCGGCGCCGGGCGACATCCGCAACGCCTTGGCTACGCTGGCGCGCCATGACGATTCGCTGCTGACGCGACTGGTGCAGCATCGCATCGCCGCGCCCGGCGATCCGCAGCTGGATGGCATGGCCTTCGGCAACCTCCTCATCGCCGCGCTGACGCAAATGTCAGGCAGCTTCATCACGGCTATCCAGCAATTCAGCGCCATGCTCGAGGTGCAAGCCGCCATCTATCCGGTGACCGAAGAGAATACGCATATTTGCGCCGAGCTGGTGGACGGCACGATTGTCGAGCAGGAGTTCTACGTGCGGCAGCTGGACAAGGCCGCCATCAAGCGCATCTTCGTGCAAAACCCGCAAGCCACCGCCTACGCGCCCTGCATCGACGCGCTGCAGCGGGCCGACTTGATCACCATCGGGCCGGGCAGCCTCTTCACCACCATCATCGCCTGCCTGGCCTTCCGCGAGATCTCGCAAGCCATCCGCGATTCGAGCGCGCTCAAAGTCTTCGTCTGCAATACCACCACGCAGCCGGGCCAGACCGACGGCTTCTCGCTCTCGGATCATGTGCAACAGGTGATGTCTTATCTGGGCATCGGCGTGCTGGATTATGTCGTGCTCAACGCGGCCGAGCCGGGCGCCGAATTGATGGAACTCTACGCGCGGGAGCGGGTGGATGTGCTGCTGCCGACGACCGACGAAGTGCACAAAATCTTGACGATGAATGTGACGCCGGTGCTGGCGGATGTGGCCGATACCGCCTCGGGCAAGCGCGAGTTGTGGCAGAAGCAGGACACCATCCGCCATAACCCGGAGCTCATCGCCGACGCGCTGCTGGGGCTGATGACGGAGCGGGTGGCGCCCGCCGGCAGTTGGAACTAGGGCGGCAATTCGGGGAGCGCTGCACCCTCCCAGGTTTGCAGATCCATTGTCCGCAAGCAGGGTGTCGATCTTGTCAAACTTGCGGTCCAGCGATTAGAGCGCGCGCCGGTCAATTCGCGGAACTTGCGCTCGAGCGTGGCGAAGTTCTTCTCCATCCCATCCATGTGCTCGCTGTATTTGGCCCACTCGCTTCGTATTTCAGTGAGCACGGCGAAAATCTCCCGCGATTTACGCTCGAAGGCCAGGCTTTGCGCTGCCTGATGGATGACGGCCAAAACCGGATACAAATTCAGCGGCGAACACAAGATGATCTTGCTGCGCAACGCCGCGTCCATGATGGTGTAGTCTTGCTCGTGGATAAATCGGTAGACCGGCTCGTTGGGAATTAGAAGCAGTACGCAGTCCACGGTCTGTTCGTTGATGTAGGCCTTGCTGGCTACATCGTTGACCACGCTCTTGACGTTGCGCAGGAAGGCCGTGGCGTATTTCTCCCGCTCCTGCGGGCTGTCCGCGCTATGGTAGGAATCATAGTTGTCAAAAGAGTATTTGACATCCATGTTGAGCGTAGAGGCCATTGGGCAGGCAGATGGTAAAGTCAGGGCGCTCACCGGACATTTGCGTCATCTGTTTGTAATAGTTGCGGCCTTCGACAAAGCCCAGCAGTTGCAGCAAGTCTTCGGCGATCCGCTCCCCCCATTGTCCGCGAGCGCGGTTATCCGCCAACGCGCGTTGCAGCGCTGATGTCGTTTGCGTCAAATTCTTGAGTTGATTGTCCAGCGCGCCGAGTTTGCTTTCGCGTGCCTTCTCAAATTCGGTGATGAGCGTCTGCACTTCTCCCAGCTTGGCGTCCATTTCGCCCAGGCGCCGATTTATCTGCAACTCTTTCTCATCAAGCTTGGACAGGTGCTCCTTGGTCTGCGTGTCGGAGCGCTGCTGTAACTGCGTCAAATGCGTCTTGTTGGAAGTCTCCAGGCTTTTGGCCGATTTCTCGATGACTTCGCCGACTGTCTTTTCGTTCTTGTCGAGCCGTTCGGGCACGGTGTTCAAGGTCTCGCTCATCGACTTGGACATGGCCTGCAGCTGCGTGTCGATGAGTTCTTTCTTGCCTTCAAGGGCATTGCTATGCTGTTTTTCCTGATCCTCGAATCGGCCGCTTGCCAATTCCAAGAATTGAGTCTGATTTCTCAGCAGCGCTTCATTGGATAAGCTCTCAAAAGACGACTTCATTTCGTTTGTGGCTGTTTCGTAAGCGCTCTTGCTGTCGCTTAGCGCGGCGTCAAAGGCTGACTTCTGCTCTGTCATTGCACGGTCAAACGATCGCTTCATGCTGAATCGGCTGAACAAGAGCAAGAGCACGCCGCCGAGCAACCCGACGGCCCCGCCAACGAAAAGACTAAGCCCGTCCAATGTCGCAAGCAAGTCGCCAATGACCATAAGTGCACTCCTCCCGCGTTACCCCAATTCAGCTTACCCGTATTCGCCGACCTGTCAACCGGCGCGCCGCCCAGCCCCTTTCGCCCGCCGCCGCCCGTGTTATAATGAGCGGCGTTGCACCGGCTAGCCGGCTTAACTTGAGAAAGGCATTGGCGTGACTTCTCTTGTGCTAACTGTCAGGGAGACCTTGCGTTACCGCGGCGCCATCGGCCAATGGAGCTGGGTCTTGCACCGGCTGTCCGGCGTCGGCGTGGTGCTTTTCCTGGCGCTGCACGTCATCGATACCTCTTGGGCAGTCTTCTACCCCGATCTTTACGTCAAAGCCATCGCGGCCTATCAATCGCCCATCTTCACCATCGGCGAATTCGGCCTCGTCTTCGCGGTGGTGTATCACGCCTTCAACGGCATCCGCATCATCATCTTTGATTACAAGCCGGAGCTGTGGCGGCACCAATCGCAAGCGGCGGCGGCTGTGCTGATCGCGACGCTGCTGGTGCTGGCGCCCGTCTTCCTGGGCATGGCCGGGCACGTCATCGACTTCTATGTGCACGAGGCGGGCATCGCCGGCGACCGCATGCTGGATGTGGTGGTCTTCTCCATCATAGAGCAGCTGCCCTTCGTGGTCGGCTTTGTAGCTGTGCTGGCGGCGGCCATCGTGTTGGCGGCCGTATTTGGTTTGCTGCGTGGCGATGCCGGGCGCCGCGAAAAACCGCAAGCCAGCCCGGTCGAGCGTTTTTGGTGGGCTTTCATGCGCCTCAGCGGTATCGCTATTGTGCCGCTGGTCTTCACCCATCTGGCGCTGATGCACGTGGTGCAAGGCGTCTTTGATATCACCGCGGCCGGTGAAGTGGCGGGCACGCTGGCGTCCAATGGCAGCATCGGCGTCGTGCCCAGCGCGGTCGAGTTCGTCTACCATCGCTGGAGTTACGCCGCCGGCGGTTTGTTCGTCTGGCGCGTCTTTGATCTCTTTCTGCTGGTTCTGGTGACGCTGCACGGCTTCAACGGCTTGCGCTATGTCTTGACCGATTACACCAGCTTCAACGATTTCGCCCGGCGCACCTCGGTCGCGCTCTGCACGGTGATCGCGGCGGTGCT
Source organism: Phototrophicaceae bacterium (assembly GCA_965208195.1). GTDB lineage: Bacteria > Chloroflexota > Anaerolineae > Aggregatilineales > Phototrophicaceae > UBA6055. The sequence continues at coordinate 860,245 of CBDBOC010000003.1, forward strand.
GCTGGCGGTGGGCGGCGCGGCCTTATTCGTGCCGCTGGAGAAGGACATCATCCACGAGGCGATGGCGGCCACGGCCGAGATATACGAACTGCGCGGCGAAGAAGTGCCGGCGGCGCTGGAAGCTTATCTGAGCGACGAGGGCGCCTAGTTGGGTCAGCGCTGATGACACGCCTTACGATCATTTGACATCTGCTGCTACGGGTCACCCTTCCCTGATGATTCGGGGAAGGGCCGGGGATGGGGTAGAATAGCGGCGGTGTCTCAATACTACCTTGGAACGACTTGAATCAGCCAACTGCTTGATGTACATGGACGAACTTACGCGACGGACCCGCGGGAGCAGCGACTAGATGCAGACTCACCAACACGACGTGATCATCATTGGCGCGGGCGGCGCCGGGCTGATGGCGGCGCTCTATGCCAGCAAGGGCGGGGCGGATGTCGCCGTGGTCAGCAAGCTCTACCCCACGCGCAGCCACACCGGCACCGCGCAGGGCGGCATCGGCGCGGCCCTGGGCAACCTGGACGAAGACAAGCCCATCTACCATACCTACGACACGGTCAAGGGCGGCGACTACCTGACCGACCAACACGCGGCCAGGATCCTGGCGGAGAACGCGGTCGACGCCGTCATCGAGCTGGAGCACATGGGCTTGCCCTTCGACCGCACCTCGGCGCAGCGCATCAGCCAGCGGCGCTTCGGCGGGCATACGCGCAACTTCGGCGAGGCCTTGGTGCGGCGCGCTTGCCACGCGGCTGACCGCACCGGCCACATGATTCTGCAGACCCTGTATCAGCAGTGCATCAAGAACGATGTCAAGTTCTTCGACGAGTTTCAAGTCGTCGACATGATCGTGGTGGATGGCGTCTGCGCCGGCGTGGTGGCGATTGAACTGGGCACGGGCGAGTTCCACATCTTCCACGGCAAAGCCAGCTTCTTCGCCACGGGTGGCTGGGGGCGCTGCTGGTCGGTGACGAGCAACGCGCATTCGCTGACGGGCGATGGCGCGGCCATTGCCTTGCGGCGCGGCGTGCCCCTGCAAGACATGGAGTTCTTTCAGTTCCACCCCACCGGCATCTATCGCATGGGCATCTTGATCACCGAGGGCGTGCGCGGCGAAGGCGGCGTGCTGATCAACAGCCAGGGCGAGCGCTTCATGGAACGCTATGCGCCCAGCGCCAAAGACCTGGCCAGCCGCGATGTCGTCAGCCGCGCGATTTACCTGGAGACGCGCGCCGGCCGCAGCATCAAGGGCCGCGGCTACGTGCACCTCGATGTGCGTCCGCAGACGGTCAATCGCTATTTCGCCGAAGAAGGGCGCGATCGGGCCGACTTCATCGACGATGCGGCGGTCGAGCGCAAGTTGCCCGACATCCTCGACTTTTGCCGCACCTATTTGGGCGTCGATCCGGTCAAGGAGCCGATGCCGGTGCAACCGACGGCGCATTACGCCATGGGCGGCATCCCCACCAATATCGACGCCGAGGTGATCGTCAATGGCGCTGGCACAGTCATGCCCGGCGCTTACGCGGCCGGCGAGACGGCTTGCGTCAGCGTGCACGGCGCCAATCGACTGGGCACCAATTCGCTGGTGGATCTGGTCGTCTTCGGGCGGCGCGGCGGCATGAAGGCGGCCGAGTACGTCAAGGGCGCGGACTGGACGCCGCTGCCGCGCGACGCCGGCGCCGAGATCGAAGCTGAGTTCGCGCGCATCCGCGGCGGCGCGGGCAATTCGCGCCCCGGTGAATTGCGGCAGAAGATGCAAGCGACGATGATGGACAATGTCGGCGTCTTCCGCACGCAGGAGACCTTGCAGCAGGGTATCGACGACCTGGCGGAACTGCGGCGGCGCTTCCAGACCGACTTGCATATCGACGACAAATCGCGCGTCTTCAACACCGATCTGATGGAAGCCTGGGAGCTGGGCTGCCTGCTGGACCTGGCCGAGGTGACGGCGCGCGCAGCCGTCGAGCGCAAAGAGAGCCGCGGCGCTCACAGCCGCGAAGACTATCAGGCGCGGGATGACGAAAACTGGCTGGCGCATTCGCTGGTGACGCAAGACGGCAACTGGGCCGAGCCGAGCTATCAGGCCAATTTCGACAAACCGGTTGATCTGTCGCTGTGGGAGGAAGAAAAGGCGCGCGGCCTGCCGGAAGAAGATCAGAAGTTCCGCCCGATCGAGCGGGTCTACTAGGCCGGACTTTTTGCATGAGAAAACTTGCCACAGAGGCTCAGAAGTGAAACCAATTAAGTCATGCGAAAATCCTGACCTTGTAGGGGCGAGCCACCGGCTCGCCCGTACGCACATTCGATTGTCCAGAAGGTAAGGTTAATGCTGCGATCATTTGCATCATTTACTTGGAATTACTGAGAAGGACGGATTAGGGTTGTAGGCATAAGGGGCGACCCTGTATGTCGCTCGTGACGACTATTGGCGCTACAATTTACCAGAAGTAGACGAGACCAACGACATGGATAGACCGATCATTCAACTCTTCGTCAAGTACCTTCGTCTGTATTGGCTGCTGCTGCAATATTTGTATTTGCACCTGCGCAAGCTGCAACTATATATTCAATACTACATGCTCAAAGCGGCGGGGGCCGCGCTGATTGAAGCGGTGAAAATAGAATTCTACTTCAAAGCCTTGTCAAAGTACGACCGCATCATGCTAGCGACAATTGTGGCGGTCTCAATTTACAGCTTGGCGCTTGTCTTTATCTTCCGCACCTAAACGGGACGTGTTCGAATGGATGTGACCTTCAAAATCAGACGCCGCAACCCGGATGTGCCGGGCAAGGAAAAGCCCTACTGGCAAGAGTTCGTGCTCAGCGATGTCGAGCCGACCGACCGCGTATTGGAGATGCTGCATCGCATCAAGTGGGAGCAAGACGGCACGCTTTCGCTGCGGCGCTCTTGCGCGCACGGCATCTGCGGCTCGGACGCCATGCGCATCAACGGCGTCAATCGGCTGGCCTGCAAGATCCTGGTGCGCGATGTCGGCGAGAAAATCCAGGTTGAGCCGATTCTGGGCTTGCCGGTGGTCAAGGATCTCATCGTGGATATGGCGCCCTTCTTCGACCATTACAAGCAAGTGATGCCCTACTTCGTCAATGACGATCCACTGCCGGAAGACGGCCGCGAACGCCTGCAAACGCAAGCCGATCGCGAGCAATTTGATGATACGACCAAGTGCATCCTTTGTGCATGCTGCACGACGTCTTGCCCGAGTTTCTGGGCCAACGGGCATTATGTCGGGCCGGCCGCCATTGTGCAGGCGCATCGCTTCATCTTCGATACGCGCGATCAAGCCGGCAAAGAACGCCTGGATGTGCTCAGCGAGCCCAATGGCGTCTGGCGTTGCCGCACCATTTTCAACTGCACGCCCGCTTGCCCGCGGGAGATTGAAGTCACCAAAGCCATCGGCGAAGTCAAATTGGCGATACGAAAAGGCTCAACTGTTGGCATTATCGAAACAGATGCGATACACTGAGTTGACACTGCCCGGCAAGCGCTGATCAATGCGCCGGGCGGCCCGTTCAAATGGAAACTTATTTGGAGGCTGATATGAAACGTACAAATGGAAGGTCCCTGTTCTGGTCACGGTTGCTTGGCTTGCTCATCACGTTTGCCATCGTCGCCGTTTTGGTGGTTGGTGGCGTGAAAAACTTGACGGGCGAGCTGTCAGCGGCTTATGACGCGTTGGCTGCCAGCCAATATCATCTGGGCCTGACGCAGAGCGAGTTGGCGGCGACGCAGAACGAGCTGGCGCGGGCGCATGATGAGATCAACAGCCAGCACGACAAACTCGTGGCCAAGGCGCATGTGCTGCGGCAGACCGCTCATATCCTGGATGTCGCGCGCAACCAGATCAACCGGCTGACCGTCGAGCGTGACGACTTGAAGCGTGGGCTGGGCGAGGCGGTAAACGCGTTGGTTGAGAGCGAACAGCTGCGTGAGCGGAGCGAATTGGAGCGGCGCGAGGCCGAATCCGCCTTGCGGCATTACCGACTGCAGCCCAAGCTCAGCATGATCGTGACGAGCGAGCGTGTGCTCAAGATGAGCGAGCGCGAGCGCTTCGCCGCATCGCAGGTGCGCATGTTCGCCGAGGGCGAAAATGGCGTGCTCTTCTACGACGGGCAGGAAGCCCTGCACGAAATGGAGAAGCACCTGTATTACGCCGAGCGGACGCAGATGGTCCTGACGCAGACCGGGCCGGGCGATGATGTGCTGCGCTGCTTCAGCCAGGGCTGCGCCATGGTGCTGGCGGCGCAAAGCAGCGCTATGCAGATGGAAGCCTACGCCTACCAGTCGCAATACAGCAGCGCTGAAATGCTGATGGTTGATGGACGGCGCGGGCGTCGGCCGGGCTGGCGCCGCTAATCGGGCCGTGCTGACCGAGGCGTGATCGCGCAACTATGACGTAGCGATCGCGTGAAAACCGAATAGACATTGTGGGCGGGCGCGCCGTATGTTGAAGGCGCGTCCGTTTGCCTTTTGTAGGTAAGGGTGATGTCGCGAAGTTGTCACCCGCGGTAGCTCGTCTCGCGGCGTCAGCCTGCTCTAACGCGCGACCGATCGCCGGCAGCGCTTCCCCAGTGTTCACTCCCGCGGCGCCGCACACTTGACATCGCCACGCCGGCGTCGTACAATGGCGCGGTTGCCCATCGCGGGAAACGAACCTTGAGGCGGCTCTGTCAGCGTGGTAAACTGCGCCGTTGCGCCACCATAGCTCAATTGGCAGAGCACTTGTTTTGTAAACAAGTTGTTCTGGGTTCGAGTCCCAGTGGTGGCTCAGGCTTAACAGCCGAATCAAGCGGGTCGGTGCCCGAGTGGCTAAAGGGGGCGGACTGTAAATTCGCTGGCGAGAGCCTACACTGGTTCGAATCCAGTCCGGCCCACTTGCAAGACGCGCCGCCGCGCTGATGCCGGCGTGCGAACGCCTCCGTAGCTCAGGGGTAGAGCGCTCCCTTGGTAAGGGCGAGGTCATGAGTTCAAATCTCATCGGAGGCTCTTGGCTAGGAGAGCTTTTAGGCTTATTCGCAAAAGCGGTTTACTTTTCTTCCTTCCCTCCTAATGGGGGAAGGGCCGGGGATAGGGAAGAGCAGATATGGCGAAGAAGGGACAACGCATCGTCGTCAAGATGCGCAGCACGGAAAGCGGTCACATCTACATCACGGAGAAGAGCCGCCGCAATACGCAGGGCCGGCTGGAGTTGCGGAAGTACGATCCCTACCTGCGTCGGCATGTCCTGTATCGCGAAACCAAGTAGATTCGCGCCGCGTATTGGTGTATAGTTGGCTGAGGACGCGCAGGGTACAAAGGGGTATAGCTCAGTTGGTAGAGCGACGGTCTCCAAAACCGTAGGTCGAGAGTTCGAGTCTTTCTGCCCCTGTATTGGAAGTCACAGACACCGTCCTCCGCGGCGGTGTTTAGTTATCGCAGCCGAACAGGCGGCGTCCCGGGTAAGGTTGAGGAGTATGCGCCAATGGCGGTAGAAGAAACGACGCGAAGCGCCATCACCGAGAAGAAGGGCAAGGCGACGCCCGGCCGGCGCGCGCGCAAGGTTAAGAAAGTCAAGGCGGAGCCACAAGGCAATGCGGTGACGCGCCCGCTGTACACGACGCTGGATTACTTCGTCAACGTGCGCTCGGAATTGCAGAAGGTGGCCTGGCCCAGCCGCTACGATACCCGCCGCCTAACGATTCTCTGTATCAACGTGACGATCGCCTCGGCCATATTCCTGGGCATACTGGCTGTCATCTGGTCGGAGTTCATGCGCATCGGCTTGAACCCGGGCAACGCCTGGATGCTGTTGGCGGTGATCGTCATCATGGTCGGCGGCGCCTTCATGATGATCCGGCGCGGCTCTATCTAAGCGCGCCCAGGCCGAGAAGAGAACGAGAATCAGCATGAGCGAACAACGGCAAGCCAACCAACCGCTGACGGACTACGACCCGGAACCGGTCATCCTGGCCGAAGACGACGATGTCGACGGCTTGAATATCACGCTGGATGACGGCAGCGGCGAGGACGAGACCGAACGCGAGTGGTTCTTCATCCACTGCTATTCCGGCTACGAGGGCAAGGTGGAGCACGCCCTGCGCCAGCGCATCGACAGCATGGGCATGGGCGACGAGATTTACGATGTGCTGATCCCGACTGAAGACGAGATCGAGGTCAAGGACGGCAAGCGCCGCACAGTAGAGAAGCGCGTCTTCCCCGGCTATGTCATGGTGCAGATGCGCTGGTTCTGGGACGACGAAAAGCAGACCAATCGCCTGCACGATGACGCTTGGTCGACGGTGCGCAATACGCCGGGCGTGACCGGTTTCGTCGGCGCCGATCACGAAGCGGGCATTCAAGCCACGCCGCTGCGGCCCGAAGAAGTCAAGCGCATCATGGACCGCATGGATTCGGAAGACAAAGTCGTCAAAGTCGATTACAAGATCGGCGAGCGCATCCGCATTGTCGGCGGGCCCTTCAACGACTTTCCCGGTACAGTGGCCACGATCGACTCCGGCCGCGAGCAAGTGCGCGTGATGGTCGATTTCTTCGGCCGTGAGACCGCCGTGGTGCTCAGCTTCATGGAAGTGGAACGGATGTAGAGCGCCATCGTGAGATTGGATATGCCCGGCGCGAGGCCGGGTTGCTTTTGAAAGCGAGTGAGGCAAGAACATGGCTAAGAAAGTCAAGGCGATCGTCAAGTTGCAGATTCCGGCGGGCAAGGCCAACCCGGCGCCGCCGATTGGGCCGGCTCTGGCGCAGCACGGCATCAACCTGATGCAATTCTGCAAAGAGTACAACGGGCGCACCTCCAGCCGTATGGGCGAGATCGTGCCGGCCGAGATCACGGTCTTCATGGACGGCTCGTTCAAGTTCGCGCTCAAGAGCCCGCCGACATCATTTCTGATCAAGAAGGCGGCCGGCTTGGACAAGGCGGCGTCGAACCCGCTGACGGAGACCGTCGCCACACTGAGCACCGACCAGGTGCGGCAGATCGCGCAGGTCAAGCTCAACGATATGAACGCCATCGACATCGACGGCGCCATGCGCCAGGTCGAAGGCACGGCGCGGCAAATGGGCATCAAGGTCGCGCAATAACGCACGATAGCGAATCAGTGGTTGTATTGTGGGAGGGCAGCCCGCCCGCTGACCACGAGGAGAGAAGCCAATGGGCAAGCGGTACAAAAACGCGATGAAGACCTTCGACCGGGCCAAGCAGTACCCGATGGAGGAAGCGCTGAAGCTGGTCAAGGACAATGCCAAAGCCAAGTTCGACGAGACGATCGAAGCGCACTTCCGCCTCGGCATTGATCCGCGCCACAGCGACCAGCAAGTGCGCACCACGGTGATGCTGCCGCATGGCACGGGCAAGGCTATTCGCATTCTGGCTTTCGTCGATGAGGGGCTGGAAGAATCGACGCTGGCGGCCGGCGCTGATATCATTGGCACGGACGAGGTCATCAGCCAAATTCGCAACGATGGCTGGCTGGAGTTCGACGCGGCCATCGCCACGCCGCCCATGATGCGCAAAGTGGGGCAGATCGCCCGCATCCTCGGCCCGCGCGGGCTGATGCCCAACCCCAAGGCGGGCACGGTGGTGCAGCCGGACGACCTGCCGCGCGTCATCAACGAGTTGAAGGCGGGCCGGGTCGAATTCCGCAACGACCGCACCGGCAACCTGCACGTGCCGGTGGGCAAAGCCAGCTTTACGCACGAGCAATTGTCCGAGAACTTGCAAGCCGTGGTCGACACCGTGCGCGCGGTCAAGCCGGAATCGCAGAAGGGCGCTTACGTCCGGCGCATGACGCTGACCTCGACCATGGGGCCCGGCGTGCGCGTTGAGGGCATGCAGTAACTTTGCGCGATTGCGGCTGCTCGGCACATTTGCCGCCGAGTTCGCCGAGACAAAAGATCACACTGTGTGGGCGACCCGAGCGTCGCCCTTGTCATTAGGTGGTCTGGCTAGTGTCCGGACCGCCCCGCGATAAACCGGTGAGCGCGCGTCAAGACTCCAGCTCGATCACGTAGACTTCGCCGGTGATGCGCCGAATCCCGTCCCGGGTCCAGACGCGGCGACCGGGCGTGCCTTGCCCGGTAGAGACGTAGAGCCGGCCGTCGTGGTAGGTCAGGTTGGTGGGCTGGTCGAGGTCGTCGGCCAAGATTTCGGGCGCGCCACCGCCAGCCGAGTAGCGCGAGACGCGACCGCTGAAGCGCGGATAACCGCCGGGATCGGGCGGTGAATCGGGCGCGAACAGGTCGAATCTGTGCGCCAGCATCGGCGTCGGCCAGCCGGTGCTCAGCTCGGCCACGTAGATATGCCCGTGCTCGTCGACCTCTACATCGACCGCCGCCGTCAGGCCCGTGATTTCGTCGCGGTAGGCGCCGAGGCGCGGATGCACGCGCACGACTTTGGCGTCGCCGGGCATATAGCTGAGGCTGCTATCGTAATAGACCCACAATTGCCCGCTGAACAGCGCGACCAGCAGCTCGCCACTGGACGGGTCGATGGCGATGCCGGCCGGCACGGCTTGCTGACCCTGCGCCAGCGGTTCAAACTGAACCACCTTGCGGTATTCGCCCGCCAGCGTTAGCGCGCCGATGGCGTTGTTGGTGCTCTCGGTGAAGTAGATCGTCTGGCTCTCGCGGTCGTAGGCCAAGCTGTTCATCGTGCCGTCGCCGCGGTAAAACTCGCCGCTGCTTTCGAAGTCCGGCGAGACTTCGACGATCGCCAGCCGCTTGAAGTTGTCATCAAGCGTGTAGAAGATCCGCCCCTCGTCGGTGACGAGTACATCGCCGATGCCGATGACTTCATCGCGGCCCGGGCTCGATTGAAACAAGATATTGTAGCTGGGCAAGCCTTCCTCAATGTCGCTGACTTCGGCGCCATCATCGAAGTCGCCGTCTTCATTCCAGTCGGTCAGCAGGCTGAGTCGTCCGCTGAGGCCCGACGTCTGGCTGGTCGTGTAGCCCGTGCCCGCCTGCGCCAGCAGCAGCCGCCCATCGGGCAAGACGGCGAGCCCTCGCGGATTCTCCAACCCGGTCGCGATGCGGCTGATGGCGGGGCTCTGCGCGCTGCTGATTGCGCAGAGTAGCCCGATGACGACTAGCGAAAGGCGCGGTTTCATTTTGGCTCAGTCCCTAAACGGTCGCACACCCCCACTATATCGCAGGCGTCCGCGCGAGTGCACGGCAAGCCAGGCGCCGCGACGCGCCCTCAAAATTTGCCGGATATGCGTTACACTGCGGTGGATAAGGATTGGAGTCGCGAGGTTCGCGCACGATGTACAACCCCAAAGAGCATCTCAGACGCTTGGTCGAGACTCACGCCCCCAGCGGCTACGAAGCGCCGGTGGCCGCCCGACTGCGCGATGAGTGGGCCGGGCTGGTCGACGACTTTGACAGCGACCGCCTGGGCAGCTTGATCGGCATCAAGCGCGGCGACATCGCTGCTGAGCCGCGGCGCAAGATCATGCTGGCGGCGCACATGGACGAAATCGCGCTGATGGTGCGGCAGATCGAAGACGGCTTCATCTATCTGCATCGCGTCAGCGGCATCGATGCGCGCGTCATGTTGGCGCAGCCGGTGTTGGTGCACGGCGCGCGCCCCTTGCCCGGCGTTGTCGCCAGCAAGCCGCCGCACATGCTCAGCGCGAATGAGACCAGGCAGTATCCGCCGATTGACGCGCTGGTGGTTGATGTCGGCTTGCCCGCCGCTGAGGTGGCGCAGTTGGTCAGCATCGGCGATTTGGTGACGGTTGACGGCCCCATGATCGACCTGCAGGGGCGCCAGGTTGCGGCCAAAGCCATGGACGACCGCGCTTGCATCGCCGTCATCACCGCTTGCCTGGAGCTGTTGCGGACGATGCGGCACAGCTGGGATGTCTACGCCGCGGCCACCGTGCAAGAAGAAGTCGGCTTGCGCGGCGCGACCACGGCGGCCAACCACATCGCGCCCGATTGCGCCATCGCCCTCGATGTCGGCTTCGCTGAGCAGCCCGGCGTGACGACCGGCGCGGGGGTGCTGGGCGGCGGGCCGCAACTGGGCATCGGCGCCAACTTCCACCCCAAAATGGTGGCGCGCCTGCAAGCGGTGGCGGCCTATCACGAGATTAAGTGGCAGCCGGATATCATGCCCGCGCGCAGCGGCACCGACGCCTGGGCGATTCAGGTATCGCGGACGGGTGTGCCCACGGCCCTGCTCAGCATCCCGTTGCGCAATATGCACTCGCCGGTGGAGACGCTGGATCTCAAAGACATCGAGCGTTGCGGGCGCTTGCTGGCGCACTTCATCTGCGCGCTGGATGAGGGCTTCGTTGACGAATTGTCGCTGATGCCGGCTTCTTACAAGGCGCCCGCCGGCTGAAGACAAGATAAGTTTCATGTGCTTGCGCACGCTGCGCTCTACCCCACCCCCCGGCCCCTGTTCCCCCCTCAGTCCCCCCGCTCAACGGGGGGCAGACCTCCGGCAAGCCAGGGAGGGGGAGCGCATTGCAAGGACATGTCAAAATGCGGTGTAACTTGACTACATCGATGAACGACTTGGCGTTCTTTGAAAAGTCACCCTTCCCTGATGATTCGGGGAAGGGCCGGGGATGGGGTAGAATTGCCTGTCGCTGATGCCGGCGGCCGACTGAGAGACCGCCTGAACTCAGCCCTTCGTGCTGCCCAGCGTGATGCCCTCGATGAAGTGGCGCTGGGCGAAAGCGAAGACGACGAAGATCGGGATCACCGCCATCACGGCCGCGGCGGTGACGATATTCCAGCGGCTGATGCCAAAGCCTTCACTGAAGACGGCCAAGCCCAGCGGCAGCGTCCGCAGCGGCTCGTCCTTGAGCACCACCAGGGGCCAGAGGAAGTCGTTCCAGTGATACATGAAGATGAAAATGCCGACCGCCGCCAGGCCCGGCCGCGATATCGGCAGCACGATGCGCAGGAAAATACCCAGCTCCGAGGCGCCATCGACCCGCGCCGCGTCCAGCATCTCGGTCGACAAGTTGAGCATGTACTGGCGCATGAGAAAGATGCCCCAAGGCGAAACCAGGCCGGGCACAATCACCGCCAGCAGCGAGTTGTACAAACCCAGCTCGCGGATGATGAGGAAGACGGGGATCAAGACGACGTGGAAGGGCACCATCATGGTGGCCACGATGAGAAAGAAGAGCAGGTTGCGCAGCCGAAAGTTGAATTTGGCGAAGATATAGCCGGCCAGCGAACTGGTGAAAAGGGCGCCGACGGTGATGCAGAAGGTGACGATGACGCTGTTCTTGACGTAGGAGAAGAAGCTGATGCGCGTCAGCACGGCGTCGTAATTCTCGAAGCCGACCGGCTCTTCCGGCACCAGCGTCGGCGGGAAGACGCGCGTCTCGCGAATCGACTTGAACGAGGTGTTGATCATCCAGTAGAAGGGGAAGATCATCAGCAGCGCGATCACGATGGCGAAGCTGTATTTGAGCGCGCCGAAAGCCGCTACCTTGGCGCGATAGCGGCGCTCCGAGTGGCGCTGTACGCTGATGGCCGCCATTAGAATTCAAACTCCTGCCGCAGGTAGCGCATCTGCAGCCAGGCGATGGCGGCGATAATCAGAAACAGGTAGACCGCCATGGCCGAGGCGTTGCCCATATTGAAGAAGCGGAAGCCGCGGTCGTAGATCTCCAGCATCAGCACGCGGCTGGCGGTGCCGGGCCCGCCGCCGGACATCAGCCAGGGCTCGATGAAGACTTGAAAGCCGGAGATGGTGCTCGTCACGAAGACGAAGAGCGTGGTCGGCTTGAGCAGGGGCAGGGTGATGCGCCAGAATGCCGTCCACTTGGAGGCGCCGTCGACCTGCGCCGCTTCGTAAAGATCGGGCGGGATATTCATCAAGCCGGCGGTGTAGATCACCATGCTGTAGCCGACCGAGCGCCAGACAGCGGTGCCGATGATGGTCGGCATGACCAGCTCGGTCGAATTCAGCCAGAGCAGGCGGCCTTCATAGCCCAGCGATTTGAGCACCGAGTTGATGATGCCGATTTGCGGCTGGAACATCCAGGCGGCCATGATGGCGACGGCGACGGCCGATGTCACCTGCGGCACGAAATAGATGGGGCGCATGATGAAGCGGACGCGCTCGCGCATCGACAGCAGCAGCAGCGCCAGGCCCAAACCGATGACCAGCACCAGCGCCACATAAGCGACCGTAAAATAGGCGGTGTTTTGCAGCGCGTTCCAAAAACGCTCCTCGCCCAGGATGCTGACAAAGTGCTGCAAGCCGACGAAGCTCGGCTCGCCGCCCAACAAGGGCCATTCGTGCAGGCTGATGTAGAGCGCGCCGATGATCGGCGCCAGGGAGAAGACCAGGAAGTAGCCGAGGATGGGCGTCAGGCTGACCCAGATGAAGAGGCGCTTCTGCACCTTGGTGGTGCTCAGCGGCGTTACCGTGGTCGTTTGGGCAGCAGTGACCATGTGCAGGCCTCATCCACCAGCGTCACACTCAATCAACTTCGGGCGACTTGCTAAGTGGCCCCTACCAGGCTTGTCTGCTAGTGGTCTACTCCCCTCGGTCCCCCCATATCAATGGGGGGAAGGTTTCGCCGAGATTTGCTTCTGGTCGCTAAATCTCAAACATATGCGCCGAGCTCGCTGACCTTAGCTCCCCCTCCCTGATTTTTCGGGGAGGGGGCCGGGGGTGGGGTAGAAAACGCATATTGGTCTGACCTGGTACTGGACAATCCCAACAGATGCGCACAGCGGCGGGCGACCCCGCAGGCCGCCCCCATAATCCGATGTTTCAGTCGCGGTTTAGGCGCCTAGGATATCGTTGACGCGCGCCTCGGCGGTATCGAGGAACTCTTGCGCTGTGATTTCGCCGACAGCCAGTCGCTCCAGTTCCTCGCCGATGGCGACATCAATCTGCTCCCATTCCGGGTGCTTCTCGTAGTAGATGTAGGCATTCGCCAAGCCCTGGTTAAAGGTCTGCACCCAGCTGTCGTCGTCGAATTCGGCCGGAATCTCGTTGGTGATGGGCAGCAGGCCGATCTCGCGATAAAGGTCGGCGTATTGCTCGCCATTAGATGCCCAGCTCAAGAATTGCCAGGCGGCTTCTTGCTCTTCGGGGCTGGCGGCGGAGCTGACGACCCAGAACCAGACGTAAGCCGAGGTGGCTTGCTGGGCGGCGCCTTCGAGCGGCAGGATGGCTTCGTAGACCAAGTCGGGCGCTTCGGCGTTGAAGGCCGATTTCATCCAGGGGCCCGAATAGCCCATGGCGCTGAACTCCAGCATGAAGGCATCGCCCGGCTGGATCTCGGCATTCTGCGCCAGTTGCGCGTAGATCTCGCTGGCGGCCAGGCCGGCTTCGTCGTTGAAGGCCGCCGCGCTGAGGTCTTCGCTCAAGATGCGCCCGCCGTAGCCCTGCAAGATCGACGACCAGTGGATGACATTCCAACTGCCGTCATTATCCGGGTCCAGCACCAGGCCGTAGAGCCCGTCAGCTTCCAGGGCGTTGTCCAGCGCCAGCACATCGTCCCAGGTGGTCGGCGCGTCCATGCCATACTGCTCCAGCAGCACCGGATTGACGATCGGCATGGGGATGCCGATATGCTGCACGTAACCGTAGACTTCGCCATCGTAGGTGGCGGCTTCTTTCATGACGACCGGGAAGTTGTCATCCAAATCGTCTTCCACCCATTGCGGCACGGTCGCCAGCGCGCCGGCTGCCAGCAGCTGCGGCATCCAGGGCCCGTAGACACCCATGATGGTCGGCGGCTCGCCACCGGCCAGAGCGGTCGCGATCTCGACATTCAAATCGGCGTGAACCACGTGGCTATAGGTGATGTTGACGCCGGAGTTGGCTTCCATGAATTCGTCAGCGTGGTTTTGCAGGGCGACATTCCAGGGCTCAAAGGTGTGGCTGAGCCAGCGCAACTCCACCGTTTCTTGCGCGCCGACGCTGAGCGCGCCGAAGACGCCAATGATCAAGACGACCGCAAGTACGCGTATGAAAAGTTTGTGATTGCCAAGCATCTTCTTCTGCCTCCATCTATCGTTAACTGGCTCAAGGTATAACAAATCCGCCGGTCGATTGCAAAGTTGATGGCTAGCAAGGCCGTGGCGGAGGATCTGCGTCAATGCGTTTTGTAGGGGCGTTTCGTGAAACGCCCGCGCGCCTGCGGGACGGGCGGCTCCTACATTGTCTCGTCAAGGTGTCACGCGTTAACGGCGTCTCGAGCCGCGCGTTAGTCTGAAGATTCCACCATGAGCGGAGCATCAACTTGGCGCTGCTGACGCAGGGCAGATTGTCATGTTTGCGCCAAGCAGAACCTTAACTCGGTGAACTCGGTGGTAAGGGGAAATGTTGTGCTTTCGCGTGGCGGCTAGCGGCGCCCTAGGTGTGAAGACGCGTCGCTTCGCCGAAGAGCCGCTTGAGCTCAGCCAGCACACTCCGCTCATCCCCGCCGTGCATCAGGTAGTCGCGGATGGGCGCGCCGGCGGCGTCCTGGAAGTGCAGGTAGCCGGGGAAGCGCGGCCGCAGGTACGCGCGGTCCAGCGCTGGCAGGGTATTGCGGAAGTAATCATTGGCGCGGCGATTGACCTCTGCGTCAAGCCAGGCGGCGCGGTGGCCGGGCTGGCCGCCGTTGTCGAAGAAGAGCGTGCGCTGGGTCAGCGGCGCGGCGGTGAACATGGCGTAATCGCGAGCGGCGTCAACGGCGCGGCAGCTGGTTGATATGGCGAGGCCGGTGCCGCCCAGCGTGGTCTGGCCGCGGCCCCCGCCGGCGATATCGACCATGTCGTCAAAGGTCAGCACCTGGTCCGAATAGCCGACGCGCGAATAATTCGAGTAACCGTAGGCGAAGGGGCAATAGACGTAGTCATCGCGGCGGGAGAGCGCTTCGTATACGGCGATGGGGTTCCAGCCGAAGATCTCGCGCGGGCACAGCGACGCCAGCTCGCGCAGTTGCTCCAGGGCACGCAGGCTCATCCAATCGGAGACGGTCCACTCGCGCTCGGCGAAGGGCGGCTCGCCCTGCGTGGCGCAGAGCATGTACCAGTTCATCAGCGTGTCAATCTCGATGCCGGGCATGATGACGCGGCCCGCGCGCGCCAGGTCTAGCAGGTCGTCCCAGGTGCGCGGCTGTTCGAGTGCGTAGCGCGTCAGCAGGTCGGCGCGATAGGACGCCACCGGTGTAGCGGCGTCGATGGCCAGCGCGCATTGATTGCCATCGAAGATATAGCTGGCGTGCGAGTGGCCGACCGAATTGGCCGCCTGATCCGCCAGGTATTCGGCGGGCATTAGCTCTTGCAAGGGCTGGAGCACCTGGCTGTGCGCGGCGAAGCCAGCCCAGGGGTGGTCAATCACCAGCAGATCGTAGCGCTCGGCCAAGCCCTGTATCGGCTCATCGGCGAAGGCTTGCAGCGATCGCTTGTCCCAGCTGATCTCAACATCGGGGCGCAGCTCGCTGAAGCGCTGGGCGGTCGCCACGACCGAGACGTAACCGCGCGAATGATTCCAGGTGATGCCCTTTAGCGTGGTCTTGGCCGCCATTCCGTGATTTTCCTCTCTGCTTCGCGCTTGCCCTTTACAACGATTTGAGTATTCCACACACTTTTGCCGCGGAGTACACCGAGTTAACTCGAGCAAAACGAAAGGGCGAGCCAAGACTCTCCCCCACCACAATCTTGCTCCAGCTTGCGCCCGCCACAGAGCCGCCCCGGTTTACGTTGCGGGCCAAACCCCAACGTGCGTACGGGCGAGCCGGTGGTTCGCCCCTACAAAATTCGACGGAAAGGGCAAGGTATTTTGCGTGGGCGGTGCATTGCCAAGCGTGTATCTACATTTTACGAGCGGCGTCACGGTGGAGCGCTCCATTCATCGTCAGTTGCCACAACCACGACTTTGATTTTGCTTGCAAAATCAGATTTTGTCTGCAAAATATAGTGAGTGATACAGGCCTTGTCAACTGGGCCAGAAGAGACAGCGTAGAGTTTGTCTGAGACCCTTCGCCTCGCGAATAATCTCTGTGCCTCTGTGGCCAATTAACCTGTATCTGAATCGTCGGCAAGGCGCGCCGGCTACAAACTGTGACAAGACCGTCAGGACAATTCCATGATCAAAACCACCTATTTCGAAGACTACGAGATCGGCGCCAGCCGCCAGACCACGGGCCGCACCATCACCGAAGCCGATATCGTCTTGCACGCCGGGCAGACCGGCGATTTCTTCCCGCACCACATGGATGCCGAATGGGTCAAGACGCAAGAATTCAAGGAGCGCATCGCCCACGGTACGTTGATCCTAAGCGTCGGCATCGGCATGACGGCGAACGAGATCAACCCGGTGGCCTTCTCTTACGGCTACGATCGCGTGCGTTTCATCCGGCCCGTCTTCATCGGCGATACCATCACCATCAAAGCCACCATCGCCGAGAAGCGCGATTACGCCAAGCGGCCGGAATTGGGTTATCTGGTGGAGCAGGTGGAGATCTTCAATCAGCACGGGAAGATCGTACTGGCATGCCAGCATCTCTATCTGGTGCAGCGCCAGGCCGCCGCGAGCGAATAGCCGGGTGTGCCGGCGCGCCCAAATTGGCTTGCGCCGCGCCAGCTCACATCGACGAGGCGGGGATGGCGGAATTTCGAGCGGAGCCCAACTATAGCGTGCCGGCCCTGGAAAAGGGCTTGGCGGTATTGGAATTGCTAGCGCAAGCGTCCGAGCCGCTGTCGCTGTCGCAAGTGGCGGAGATGACGGCCAACAGCGCCAGTCAGCTCTTCCGCACCTTGAACTGCCTGGTCGAAGGCGGCTACGTCATCAAAGACGAGGTCTCGGGCAAATACGTCTTGACTCTAAAACTTTTCGAGCTGGCCAACCGCCATTCGCCGTTGAAGCATTTGCTCCAGGTGGCCGGGCCGCCGATGCAAGAGCTGGCCTGGGCCATCCGCGAATCTTGCCATATCAGCATCATGCAGCATCGGCAGCTGCTGGTGGTGGGCCAGGTGGAAAGCCCGGAAGCAGTGCAGATCACTGTGTCAGTGGGCGCCTCGTTCCCGCTGGTGTCGACGGTATCGGGGCGCTTGCTGCTGGCGGCGCTGGACGAGCTCAGCCTCAAGGCGCTGCTCTCCGAAGAGGGCGATTATCAGCGCATGTCGCCGGCGGAGCGGGCGCGTTTCTGGCGGCGGATCGCGGATATCCGGCGCACTGGCTTCTCCGTGGCTGATGATGAATCGTTCATCGGCTTGAAAGACACGGCCGTGCTGGCGGGCGATGCCGAAATCGGCGTGATGGCGGCTGTGGCGGTGACCCAGCTGACGGCGTCGCGCGCGGTCAGCGAGCCGGAAAAGGTCAAGGCGGCCCTGCGTCACTGCGCCCAGCAAATCAACGAGCGCGCTGGTTTGCGCGGGCCAACGCGGCGTCGAGGCCTGGCCCAAGTTTCAGCCTGAGCATAGATCACTTAGGACGGGAATTATGACTCCTTTCAACTATCGACAAAGCGCGATCTTGCCGCGCAGCCCGCGACCCATCATCAGCATCGGCTTGGGCGGCATCGTGCACGACGCGCACTACCCGGCGTACCAGCAGGCCGGCTTTGATGTCGTCGGCGGCTTCGACATCAATGCCGAGCGCGCCGCTATGATGCAGCAGAAGTTCAACATCCCCGTGCTGTACGAAACGCTGACGCAGGCGATCTCGTCAGCGCCGGAAAACGCCGTCTTCGATGTAGCCGTGCCGGGCGTGGCGATCGTCGGCATCTTGCGCGAGCTGCCGCGGGGCTGCGCGGTGCTGATCCAAAAGCCGATGGGCGATGACTTGCCCGGGGCGCGCGAGATCCTGCGTATCTGCCGCGAGCGGGAGCTGACGGCGGCCATCAACTTTCAGCTGCGCTTTGCCCCCTTCATCATCGCCGCGCGCGATATGATCGGCCAGGGGCTGCTGGGCGAGCTGACGGATATGGAATTCCGCGTGCAGGTCAACACGCCCTGGCATCTGTGGAGTTTCCTCTTCCCGCTGCCGCGCGTGGAAATCTTGTATCACAGCATCCACTATATCGACCTGGCGCGCTCGTTCTGCGGCACGCCGACGGGCGTCTACGCCAAGACGCTGAGCCACCCGACCGCGCCCGAGCTTCACGGCGGCACACGCTCCATGATCATCATGGACTACGGCGCTAACCCGCGCGTCAACGTCATGACCAACCACAACCACGCTTACGGCCCGGAAAAGCAGCAGTCCTACGTCAAATTCGAGGGGACGCGGGGCGCCATTCAAATCCGCGCCGGACTGAATATGAATTATCCCGATGGCGTGCCCGATCGCTTTGAATATGTGCTCGCAAATGGCGAGGCCGAGCCCAGCTGGGCGACGCTGGATATCAGCGGCTCCTGGTTCCCCGAAGCTTTCATCGGCGCCATGGCCAGCTTAATGCGCTACGTCGATGGCGAGACATCAGCGTTGCCGACAGCGGCGGAAGACGCGATTCAGACGATGGCGACCGTCGAAGCGGCGTACGACTCCAGCGAGCGTGGCGGCACGCCTCTGCCGGCGGTGTGATTGTCCTAAACGTCAGCCAGACTTATGCGGCTCACAATTGCTCGATTAGAGACCAGAACCGAGGAATGATCATGGACTTTGCAGTTTCCTTCGACAGCGTGCTCATTGTGTTCGCACTAACTATATTCCTGGTCGTGAGTCACCTGGAAGGCAAAATACGGGACGCCGTTCACGAACTACACATGGAATATCGCGACAAGATCGCAGAATTGCGTTCCGAAAACCGAGAGCTACGTCACGAATTACGGATGCTGAAACGATAATGCGGCGGCACAGAGAACACAAACAGCAGGCGTTGAGCTCAGACTCAATGTCGCTCAGAGGCTCAGGCCGTAAAAGGTGTTCGCCGTCCCGCCCAGGATGGCGTCCTTTTCGTCTGCCGACAGATCTTCCAGGCACTTGTTCGTCTCCGCCCAGACTTTGGCGTAATCACCGGCCAGCACCGCCACGGGCCAGTCGCTGCCGAACATCAGCCGCTCAGCGCCGAAGGTCTCCAGCGCGTAGTCGATCAGCGGCTTGATATCTTCGTAGGTCCAGTTCTCGAAGTCGGGCGTCACCGTGTTCAAGCCGGAGATTTTGGCGTAGACATTGGGGCTTTCAGCGGCGGCGGCCATCTGCGCGCGCCAAACCGAGCGCTCGGCTTCGTCCAGCGGCGGCTTGGCCAGGTGGTCGATCACCATCTTCAGGTTCGGCGCCTTCTCCGCCAGGGTCGGCACATGCTTGAGGTGATTGGGAAAGACGGCCACCACATCAAAGGTCAGCCCGCGATCGGCCAGGATCTGCAAGCCCTCGATGACTTGCTTCTGCACCACCCAATCGGGATTGGGCTCATCGTGGATCAAGTGGCGAATGCCCTTGAAATAGGCGTTGCGCCCATACTCGTCCAGCTTGCGCGCCGTCTCGGCCGGGTCGTGGATCGGCGCCCAGCCGACCACACCAGCGACCCAATCGTAGTCCTCGGCGATGGCCAGCATGGAATCGGTATCGGCGTAGGAATTGGCTGATTGCACGATGACCGTCTTGTCGACGCCGGCCGCGGTCAGTTGCGGCGCCAGCTCGTCAGGATCGAATGTGCGGTAAATCGGTCCGTATTCCGGCGCCAGCCAGGAATAGGCCACCTCGTCCAGATTCCAAAAGTGCTGATGCGTATCGACTGTAAGCATGAGAGCCTCCGCAAGGTTATCGTCCCACAAGTGGTCTCAGAAGATGCTGATCCCTACATTTGCAAAAAAGGGCGCCAAGCAACGGCGGCCTTACCCCTCCCTCATTTTGGGGGAGGGGTTGGGGTGGGGGGAAACGCAGTGCGGCGCCAATTTGACAGATTGCCCATTGCCCACTATATTTTACGGACAAAAAGTCTTTTTGCAAGCAAAATGGTGCAGCGGCGCCCACTTGGCATGGCTGGCGCCGGCCGCGGGGCTTCATTCAGGAGAAACGGAAAACGATGAGACCACTGGAAGGCACACTGGTACTGGACTTCAGCATCTTTCTGTCGGGGCCGTCGGCGGCGCTGCGCCTGGCGGATTTGGGCGCGCGCGTCATCAAGGTGGAGCGGCCTGATGGTGGCGATTTGTGCCGGCAGCTTTACATCTCGGAGTTGGAGTTGGATGGCGAGAGTACGCTCTTCCACTCCATCAACCGCAACAAAGAGAGCTTCGCCGCCAACTTGAAAGACCCGACCGACCGTGCGCGCGTGGCGGAGCTCATCCGCCGGGCCGATGTCATCATCCAGAACTTCCGCCCCGGCGTCATGACGCGGCTGGGCCTGGATTACGAGGCCGTCCGCGCCATCAATCCGCGCATCGTCTACGGCGAAATCACCGGCTACGGCAACGACGGCCCCTGGGTCTACAAGCCGGGGCAAGACCTGCTGCTGCAATCAATAACGGGCTTGGTCTGGCTTAACGGCGATGCCGATCGGCCGCCGACCCCCTTCGGCCTGGCGGTCGTCGATCTCTTCGCCGGCGCGCACTTGGTGCAGGGCATTCTGGCTTGTTTGGTGCGCCGGGGCATCACCGGGGAGGGCGGTCTGGTGCAGGTCAGCCTGTTGGAATCTATCCTCGACTTCCAATTTGAGGTGCTGACGACCCACCTCAACGATGGCGGCAAGCTGCCGCAGCGCAGCGCCATCAACAATGCGCACGCCTACCTGGCCGCGCCCTACGGCATCTACGAGACCGCCGACGGCTACCTGGCGCTGGCGATGGGCTCGATCACCGTGCTGGGCGATTTGCTGGATTGCCCGCCGCTACTGGCCTACGCCGATACCGCCTCTTGGTTCACCCAGCGGGACGAGATCAAAGCCATTCTGGTCGAGCACCTGAAAGCGCGGTCGACAGCGCACTGGCTGGGCATTTTGGAGCCGCAAGATATCTGGTGCGCCGATGTGCTGACCTGGGACCGGCTGCTGCAGCACGAGGGCTTCCAGGTCATCGATATGATCCAGCAGGTGGCGCGCGACGAGAACATCAAGCTGGATACCACGCGCTGCCCCATCCGCATTGACGGCGAGATCCTCAAGAGCGGCAAGGGCGCGCCGCGCATTGGCGAAGACACCGGGCGCATCATGAGCGAATTCGCGATTGAGAATTGAGGGAGTGCCATGCCAAAACCTGAAAACACACCAGTCGAAATGCACGCGCACCTGCCGCTGTTCAATACCGAGACCTGGATGTACGAGGACTTTGAGCTGGGCGCCAAGATCAAGTCGATCCGCCGCACCCTCTCCGAAGGCGAGTGCATGATCTTCAACGCCATCGTGCTCGACATGCACCCCTACGTCGCCGACGAGATCTTCGCCCGTGACGAGGGCATCTTCGACAAGCGGCTCGTGGCCGGCTCGATGGTCTTCAGCATCGGCCTGGGGCTGATGGCGCATAACAATGTGCATACCTTCAGCTACGGCTACGACCGGCTGCGCTTCATCAAGCCGGTCTTCATCGGCGATACCATCTACACCGTGCGCACGCACTTGAGCAAAGAGCCCAAATATGTCGAGATGGGCTTGGTCAAAGTGAGTTACGAGGTCTACAAGAACGAGGGCGTGCTGGCGCTCTACTGCGAGCACCTGCAGACGGTGAAATACCGCCACCCGGAAAACTTCAACACAGAGAGCGAATAGGAGCAGGGACATGCAGCGATTTGGACAAGTTATCGGCTTGCGCCCGGAAGACGCCGCCGAATACATCCGCCTGCACGCGGATGTCTGGCCCGGCGTTTTGAAGAAGATCGAAGCCTGCAATATCCGCAATTATTCCATCTATCGCTACGGCGATCTGCTCTTCGCCTATATGGAATACCACGGCGATGACTTTGAAGCCGATATGGCGGCGATGGCGGCTGACGAGACCACGCAGCGCTGGTGGGACCTCTGCATGCCGATGCAGAAGCCGGTCGCCGAGCGCGCCGAGGGCGAATGGTGGCATACCATCCCCGAAGTCTTCCACATGGATTAGGGGTCTGCCCTTGCCGCCCCGTGAAGATGTAGGGGTGACCCATTGGGTCGCCCGCATGGCGCCGGCAATTGCAGGTAACGGGCGCCAGGATATGCCGCCCATAATCACACAAAAGCCCACTGTGCGTACGGGCGAGCCGGTATCTCGCCCCTACACTTATCTCTGTGCCCTCGGTAGATCAGAGTAAGTAATGCAAATGATCGCAGCATAAACCTTACCTTCAGAACAATCGAATGTGCGTACGGGCCAGCCGGTGGCTCGCCCCTACACTTTTCTCTGTGCCCTCTGTGTCTCTGTGGTGAATTAAGCGGTCAAGAAGCCCGCCGCGCCCTACAACACCGCCACCGTCGCGTCCTCGATGAAATCCCAGTCCCACTCAATGCCGAGACCCGCCCCCGGCGGCGGATGCGCGTAACCCTCCGCGTCGACCTCAATCGGATTCTTGATGCCCAGCTTCATCAACGAGCCGGGGTAGAGCGCCTCGAAAAACTCGCAATTGTTGATCGCGCAGCAGCAGTGCAGGTTGACGATCTCCAGCGCCGGATAGATGGCCGTGTGCACCTCGCAGCGCATGCCGAAAGCTTCCGCCAGATGCGCCGTCTTCATCACCGCCGTCACGCCGCCCTTCCAGGAGACATCGCTGCGCACGATATCGACCACGCCGCTCGCGATGCACTCGGCCGTGGAGTAATGCGCGCCGGCCAGCACCTCCGTGCCGCAGATTGGAATCCAGCGCCGGATAGATGGCCGTGTGCACCTCGCAGCGCATCCAGGTCGCGCGTCAGCTTGCGCAGCCCGGCAAAATCGACATCGTAAAGCGGCTCCTCAAACCAATAATAGTCCAGCTTCTCCAGCTCGCGGCCCATGCGCAGCGCCTCGTCATAGTAGGTATGCGCCGTCACCGGGTCGGCCATCAGCTTGAAATGCGGATCATCGCCGATGGCTTCGCGGCAGGCGCGGTAAGCCGCCAGCGCCTCCTGAAAATCGCCGGGCGGGTGCAGCTTATAACCGTGGAAACCCCGCCTTTTGAACTCGACCGCCTGCTCAGCATAATCCTGCGGCGTATCGAGATAGAGCGAGCTGACGTAGGTCGGCGCCTTCTCTCGGCAGTGCCCCAGCAGCTGGTATAGCGGCAGCCCGGCCACTTTGCCGGCGATATCCCAAAGCGCGATATCGAAGGGCCCGTAAGAATAAATCGGCGTCAAGTGCCAGTGGCGTTCGTAGCGGCGGAAATCGTGCCAGTGCCGCTCGCGCGCCAGCGGGTCTTTGCCGAGGAAGAAGGGCTTGATCGACTGCGCCGCGATGTGGCCCGCCATCTCCGCCCCCATGCCGGCGAAGCCCATGCTGACGCCGTCGATGCCGGCATCGGTCGCTAGCGTGATCAGCAGAAAATTCAGGTCTGAGCGGTGCGAATCCCGCAACTCATTCTCGCTCATGACCTGCTCCTGATGCTTGCACAGCCTGATTTCGACATCCGTGATCTTCATCGTTCGACTCCTCTCGCTGCCGGCGTCACAAGAGCATAGCACTAGATGAATGGGTGTAGTGCAACTTCTGCAACCAAGTCTGTAGCCGGGGCCTTGCAGTGAATCGCCCGAACTTCAAACTCCCGGCTTTGTATTTGCCCGCGGGCTCTGCGTACGCTTCTTTGTGAAACCCTCACTTAACGAGGCTTTTATAGACACGCGCGCGGCCCGGCCGCCGCCCACGCGAAATCCCATGAATCCCGCAGATTATATCTCCCTCTCCCTGTCGAATTCTGTAGGGGCGGGCCACCGGCTCGTCCGTACGCGCGTTGGGATTCGGCCCTATAAGGCTTGTCCGGTAATCCGACCTCATTCCGCCAATTCAACCCCCATCCCCCGGCCCCTTCCCCCAATGCATTGGAGGAAGGGGAGCTAGAATCAGCGGAATTGGTGCTAAATCGGTATTTTCGCGCTGATTCGACCGGTGTGATGGCATTGGCGCACTGTAAAGTCAGTGACAGATAGGTGAATCTCAATTTATCGGACAGGCCTTATACGGCCGCGCCACAGCCTCGTCCCTAGTGTCGCTACCATTTGGCGTGTTTCATATTTTGTGCGGACCAAGCCGCGACCTGCGTCAACAACCGAGGTATGGCTCGGTGTGCTCTATTCCCTCGTTGGATTCGGTGTCAAAGGCGCGTATCTGCCGCCAAACCGAGACTTGCCGGCGGCTGTGGCTAATCCTCGCTCACCCCTTGACCGCGCCGAAGGTCAAGCCGCTGACCAAATTGCGCTGCACCAGGATGACGAAGATGACCGCCGGTATCATCATGATCACGCTCATCGCCGCCATGCCACGCCAATCCACGGTGAACTGCTCCGTGAAGGCGAAGAGCCCGGGCGGGAAGGTTTTGGCCGCGTTGTTGCGCGCCAGCACGCTGACGATCTGGAATTCATTCCAGGCGGCCAGGAAGGCGAAGATGGCGGCCGTCGCCAAGCCCGGCAGCGAGAGCGGCAGCTCAATGCGCCAGAAGGCCGACCAGTAACCGCAGCCGTCGATGTAAGCCGACTCGGTCAGCTCCTTGGGGATCTGGCGGAAAAAGCCGTCCATCAGCCAGGCCGTGAAGGGGATGTTGACGGCGATGTAGACGAAGGCCAGGCCCAGCACATTGTTGACCAGGCCGACGCGGTTGAAAAGCAGGAAGAGCGGCAAGCTAAGCGCGACGCCCGGCACCGCCCGCGACAGCATGATGCCGAGGAAGAGCGATGTATGAAAACGGAAGCGGAAGCGGGCGAAAGCATAGCCGGCCAGCGTGCCCAGTGACACGGCGACGATGGTGCTGATGCCCGACGCGGTCAGCGAATTCCGCAGGTAGGCTTCGACGGCGACCCGCTGCTGCACATCCGGGTTCAAGCCGAACATATTGGCGTAAGCTTCCAGCGTCAGCCGCTGCGGGATCCAGACCGGCGGGAAGGTGTTGATCTCGATATTGGGGCGGAAGGCCGTCATGATGATCCAGAAGGCCGGCAGCGCCAGCAGCAGCAACACAGCCCAGGCGACTGCGTTCCAAATCAATTGGTTGCGGCGCCGATTTGGCCCCACGCTGCGGGTGATCATTGCACGATCCTGGCGCGCACCAACTGACGGAAGAAGTAAAGCGTGAACAAAACCGATAGCGACACTGTGATCCAGGACATGGCGCTGCCGAGGCCGAACTTGGTGTCTTCAATGGCCAACCGCGTGATGTAGGTCCACAGCATTTCCGTGCGGCGCGCGGGCCCGCCATCGGTCATGATGCGCACGATATCAAAGGCGCGCGCGATATCCAGCGACATGATCGTCAGCGCGATGTACGAGAAGGGCGCCAACAGCGGGAAGGTGATGAAGCGGAATTTCTGCCAGCCCGAGGCGCCGTCGACCTCGGCCGCTTCGAATGTCTCCACCGGCAGGGACAGCGTGCCCGCCAGCAGGATGATCGTCAGCACCGGGATATTCATCCAGATCGAGGCGATGATGATCGTGATCATGCCCAGCGGCACATCCACCAGCCAGGCGATCTGCCCCTGTTCCTGGATCAGCCCCACGCTGATGAGAAAATTGTTCACCAGGCCCACGTTGGCGTTGAAGAACCAGCGGAATTGCATGCCCACCAGGATGGGCGCGAACATCATCGGCACCATCAACAGCGTGCGCGCCAGGCTCTGGCCCACGGTGACGCGCGCCAGCAACTGTGAAAGCGCCAGCGAAAGCACATAGCTCAAGTTGACCGAGATGGCCAGGAAGATGACGGTATTGCCCAGCGAGCGCCAGAAGATGGCGTCGTTGAGCAGCCGCTGGTAATTGCGCAGCGCCCGGCTGAAAGTGAAGTTCAGGCTGTTCGGCTTTAGCAACTCGTAAGGCGT
This sequence comes from Phototrophicaceae bacterium, assembly GCA_965208195.1. Classification (GTDB taxonomy): domain Bacteria; phylum Chloroflexota; class Anaerolineae; order Aggregatilineales; family Phototrophicaceae; genus UBA6055. Next base: position 886,091 of record CBDBOC010000003.1, read on the forward strand.
GAAGCTGACATAGAGCGAATAGAGCAGGGGGAAGGCGACCACAAACAAGATAGCGGCGACCGCCGGCAATATCAACAGATAGGGGAAGGCGCCCGCCTCAATGCGGCTGGGCTGGATGACGCGGGTCGGCGCGTCACTTTCGTCGTTTCGTTGTTGCCGGCGGAGCATGAAGTGTTCGCAGACCCCGTCAATTCCAGGTTTCGCCAGTCGTTAGGCGCCCCTCAATCCGTCTACCCCCCTCGGTCCCCCGTATCAACTAGGGGAAGGCTGATTCAATTGATGGGAGATGCTACGCATTGCGCGCTTCGCAATTCTCGCTTCGTGCGTACGGACGTGCCGTTGGCAACCTAACTTCGTGCGTAAGGGCGAGCCGGTGGCCCGCCCCTACATGAATTGATCTTGACCCGGCCCGGCGAGCGCCTGGCGTATCCGCCTAATAGTATCCGGCGTCCGCCATCATCTCGCGGGTTTCGGCCGCGGCCGCGTCCAGGCCTTCTTGCGCGCTGACATCACCCAGGATGATAGCTTGCAAGTGCGGATAGAAGATGTTGGAGAAGGGAATCCACTCGGCGATCAGCGGCGGCGTCTTGAAGTCTTCGCCGACCTGGATGCGCGCCAACTCCAGCCGCTCGCGATCCAAAGGATTCTCGGCATCGGCGGCATCGGCGATGATGCGATCCCAGACATCGCTGCGCGTCGGCAAGAAGCCCAGCAGCGCCTCTTCGTAAGCTACCCGCTCCGAAGACAGGAACTTGACCAACTGCACGCCCGCCTCAGGATTGGGCGCCGTCGCCGGCACGGAGAAAGCATGGGCGCCCGCCCAGCCCGAGGGACGCACCGCGTCGCCGCCTACGGACAGACCGGTGAAGCCGCGCGCCAAGCCGAAGTTGCCGGCTACCGGGCAGGAATCCGAATCCTGGAAGTAAGCGTACCAGCCATACCATTCTAGCTTGATAGCGACATCGTTGTTGCAGAAATACTGCGCCACGCCGTCCCACAACAGCGAGGTCGTATCCGACGGGATGATGCCGTCAGCGTACCAGCCGGCCAGCAGCTCGGCCACGGCGACGCCGATGTCGTCATTGAAGGTCGGCTCATAATTCTCGTCGAAGAGCGAGCCGCCGCTGGCGAAGTGCATCTCGTAAAAGCGGCCCGTCAGCGCCTCTTCCTTGCCCGCCAGCGTATACCCCAACGCGCTGTGACCGTTATCGACGAAGAAGCGCGCTTGCCGGTCGATCTGCTCCAGATTGGTCGGCACGGTCAGTTCTTCGCCAGTCGCGTCCATGTAGGCCGCGGCGATCGCTTCGTCAGCGTAGAGGTCAGCGCGATAGTGGATCGGGCTGATATCGGCGTGGCGCGGGATCAGGAACAAGTTGCCGTCAATGGTGGCGGCGTCGAGGATGGCCGGGCTGAAGGCCGCCAGCTCTTCCTCGCTGAAGTAATCTTGCAGCGGCAGCAGGAAGGGCGTGTACTGCGCCACGAAACTGGTGTGATCCCAAGCCACATCATAATCGGCCGCGCCGGTGGCGAAGTCGACCTTCAGCTTTTGATCAATGGCGAAGCCGTCAAGCAGCGCGATGATCTCTACAGTGGCGCCCGTGGCTTCTTCAAAGATAGAAATGGAATCGTACATGACTTCGTACTGGCCACCGCCGATATTGGCCATCTTGATGGTGATGCCGGACAAATCCATGTCCAGGCCCGCGTACTGCGGCTCGTCCTGGGCGCTGATCGCCGCGCCGCTGAGCAGCGCCAGCAGCACTATGAGTGTCGTCAATTTGCGTAGCATAATCCGCTTTCTCCTGTTGCTCTTCTTTACGCTGACAAAACATTGCGAACCCGACGGCGGACCTCGCCACCGGCGGATAACCCGCCCGCCACTGCCCAAACACCTCTCGTCGGCGCCAGCGACAGCGACGAATTCGCCCAGAGTATACCGTATTTTGCCTGCAAAACAACTTTTTGTGAGCAAAAACCGCGTCGTCGAACATGACTCGGCACACCGTTTCCTTCTATGGGTGTGTCTCTCTATGCCCTCAGTGATATCGGTTTTCTCAAACTGCTGACTGCGGTAGCCATGCAAGTATGTAATTTCGTGTGAGCGCGGTGGTTCTTTTCGCTGCTGCCGAGCGGCTGTGGTTAGAATTAGCGCAAGGTCCACCCGCAGGAGAATCCCCATGCCCAGTACCGTCATCACCTCAGTCGAGACCCACGATATGCGCTTCACGCTGGAGCCGGGCGCCGGCGCCGATAGCGTCCATGCTGACCCGCAATATTCCTACGCTGTGACGCAGCTGCAGACCGACCGCGACCTAAGCGGCATCGGGCTGGCTTTCACGCTGGGCGGCGGCAACGACCTGGTCTGCCGCGCCAGCGAGGCGCTCAGCGACGTCCTCATCGGCCGCGAAATCGAGGCGCTGATGTCGGGCTTCGCCGATGTCTACCGCGCCATGCTGGATCACCCGCAATACCGCTGGCTGGGCCCGCATAAGGGCGTGGTGCACCTGGCGCTGTCCTCCATCGCCAACGCCTGCTGGGATCTGTGGGCCAAGGCGCGCGGCGTTCCGCTCTGGCGGCTCTTGCTGGATCTGTCACCCGAGGCGCTGCTGAGCACGATTGACCTGGGCTACCTCGAAGATGCGCTCAGCCGCGACGAAGCGCTGGCATTACTGTGCGCTGAGCAGGCAGGGCGCGCCGGACGCCTCGGCATCATCGACAGCGGCTACCCCGGCTACGACACGTCCATCGGCTGGTTTCAGTATGCGGACGATGTCATCCGCGAGAATATTCGCCGCTCCATCGCCCAAGGCTTCGACGCGCTCAAGCTCAAGGTGGGCTCGGCCGATCCCGAACGCGATGTCCGCCGGGCGCGCTTGGTGCGGGAAGCCGCCGGCGCCGGGGCCCGCGTGATGCTTGATGTCAACCAGCAGTGGACCCTGCCACAAGCTATCGACATGTGCCGCCGCCTGCGTGATATCGACCCCTTTTGGATCGAAGAGCCGACCCATCCCGATGATGTGCTGGCGCATCAAACGCTGAGCCGCGAAATCGCCCCGCTGAAGCTGGCGCTGGGCGAGCATGTGCCCAATCAAGTCATCTTCAAGAATTACTTGCAACTGGGCGCGGCCGGCTTCTTGCAGCCGGATTGCGTGCGCCTGGGCGGGGTGGGGGAGTTCATCGCGGTGAGCTTGCTGGCGCGCAAATTCGGCGTGCCGGTCGTGCCGCACGTCGGCGATATGGGGCAGATTCATCAGCACCTTGTGCTCTTCAACCATATCGCCCTGGGGCACCAGGTCGTCTTCCTCGAGTACATCCCGCATCTTCGCCCGCATTTCACACGGCCGGCCCGCGTCGACGGCGGGGTGTATCAGACTCCGCAAGCGCCCGGCAGCAGCAGCGACCTGATATACTTGATGTAGGGGCAGCCGGACAGGTCACCCGCATTACATACACTGAAATTCACGGAGGCTCTGCGAGGAACGCCCGGACTTGCTGAATACGCGGTGCAGTTTGTGACATACCCATAATGTGCTAAGATGTGGACGTGGCGATCTGGAGGGCAAAATGGATTTTCCCAATCGGGATCGAGAAAGGCGGCGGCGGCCCATGTCTACGGCGGTGGCGGTTGCCGTGGTGTCCGCGATGCTCCTTCTCGCAATCGTCTCAATGAGCTATTTGGCCGTTCAGTGGTGGTCGTAGTTGACAATAACGCCTGAAGCTCTGCTCGCATTCCTGGGCGTGGCCGCCGGGGTAGTAACGGCGGTTGTGGTGCTATTTCGATGGGTAGAAGACCAGGATAGCGCCAAACACGAGCAATTGCGACGGGAAATTAGCAACGAAATCCGCGCTGAGATTTACCGCCACCTGCTTGAACTGAATGTCAAATGGCTTTCGTCAAAGCCGGAAGAACATGAGACAGCCGCGCGAGTTGCTTGCGAAGAAGACCAGCATCCGCAGGACATCAATCAAGCCCCACATTGATGTGTTTTACGCCACGCCGCAAGCGCCCGGCAGCGGCAGGGACCTGATAGACTTGACGTAAGGGCAGCCTGACAGGTCGCCCGCCCCTATCTGCGAACCAGTCTAAAAACGGGCGAGACGGTGGCTCGGCCCAACCAGCACAGCCTCTGCAAATTGACTAAGGGCAGGCCACGGCGCCATGCCGCTTTCGGCATAGCCTCGCCGTTTCTTTTGCGTCTCCACCCCTTGACGAGTACAATTCCCACTAGAAACCACTGAAAGGGGAACACTCAAATGAAGCTGCACAAACGCATTTTTGGCCTTGCTCTGCTAGTCTTTCTGCTCAGCCTCGCTTTCGGGGCACAGGCGCAGGACACCACCATCTCCTTCCTGACGCCATCTTGGGGCGTGCCGCCCAGCGAAGACGCGCTCAACGCCTTCATGGAAGAGAGTGGCATCACTGTTGAGATTCAGTCGGTGCAGATGGCCGATCTCTTCAGCCGCGTGCAAGTGGCGGCCGCCGCCGGTGAAGCCGCCGCCGATGTCATTTTCATCACCGAAGAGGGCATCTCCAACGTGGTCGCCACCGGCAATATGCTGCCGCTGAACGACTTGCTGGCTAGTGGCGATCTCGACCTGGATGACTTCGAATTCCTGGATTTCTTCGCTATTGACGGCGATAACTATGCCGTGCCCAGCTATCTGCAGTTGGTGATGATGGACTACAACACCGCCAAGCTGGCCGAAGCGGGCTTTGACGCGCCGCCCACTACTTGGGCCGACTTCGACATGATGGCGCGGGCCGCGAAAGAAGCCGGCGTCGATGAATATCCCATCGCCATGAACGCCATTCACTGGTCCTGGTGGATCATCGCGCTGAGCAAGGGCGACCCCATGTTCGACGAAGATCTCAACCCCGTCTTCGCCGATGAAGGCAGCCAGGCGCGCGAAGCCATGGCGCTGCTCTATACCTGGTTCGCTGACGAGCTGATCAGCCCCGAGATTCTGGCGGGCAGCATCAGCCAGCACTCCATTTGGTGGAGCGGCGTCGGCGTCTTCCATCAGGGCTGGCAAGGCTCCGTCCGCGTCGGCAATAACCCCGATATCTCTGCGCATGCGCCGAATGTAGCCTACATGGTGCTGCCCGAAGTCGGCAATACCTGGAACTTGCCCGCCGGCATCGGCATCCATGTCGATTCGGAGAATGTCGAGGCCGCCTGGGAATTCATCAAGTGGTACGTCGGCGACCAGAACATGAACGACATCTACAATGCCTTCGGCCTCTATCCCTCGCGGATTTCCGTCAGCAGCGCGCTCAACGAAGCAGGCGCCATCGAGGGCTACGAGGAGATGGTGGAGCAAGCTATGCACGTGAATGACTTGCCGCGCGCCGAGCTCTGGTGGGGACCCTGGTCAACATCAGTCAGCGAGCATATCCGCGAAGGCGCCGCCACCGGCATGTCGTCCGACGATGTCATCGACGCGCTCGCCGAAGAGTGGAACGAGCTCAAGGAAGAGTACGAGTAAAGCTCCGCTTCGACGGCGAATCTTGTAGGGGCTTGCCTTGGCAAGCCCACCTGCATCCACGATGAAATGGACGCGCCAATTCGACGACGCACATCAATCAACTTGCTGTAGGGGCGATTGCGTGATTCGCCCACATCAGGGACACGGACGAATGCGCCTGTTCGATGGCTGATATGAATCAACTTGTTGTAGGGGCGATGCTGTGAACCGCCCGTGCGCGTCCAAGGCTGGTAACGAACGCGCCAATCCGACGACTGGCATGAATCAACTTGTTGTAGGGGCGATGCTGTGAACCGCCCGTGCGCGTCCAAGGCTGGTAACGAACGCGCCAATCCGACGACTGGCATGAATCAACTTGTTGTAGGGGCGACACTGCAAAGCGCCCGCCCGCTTCTGAACTGTAGGGGCTTGCCTTGGCAAGCCCACCCACCGCAACCAACATCAAATCATATGGCAGGGAAATACTGCATTGCAGACGCCCAATCAACAATATAGCAAGCGCAGACCTACCCGTTTGCGGAATTACGACTACCGGCGATGTGGCATATACTTCGTCACAATCTGCGCCTATCAGAAAAGGAAACTGTTTGGCACGGTATTAGGAGGAATTGTGTCCCTAAGCTCAGTTGGCGAGATCGTGAGCGACGAGTGGCGACGCATCGCGCAAGCCCGAGCCAATGTCGAGATCGACCATTATGTCGTCATGCCCAATCATTTGCATGGCCTGTTGATCATTACCGAAAAGATAAGTGCCAATTGTAAGCAGTGCTCGGAAGGTCCCTTGTCGGCGCAGCGACGTGGCGTTCCAGCGAGTTCTCTGGGCTCGATCATCAATCAATTCAAGGGCGCGGTTAGCCGGAGTGTTTGGTCCAACCAGATGCGCAGTAGAACGCAAATCTGGCAGCGGAACTATTACGACCATATCGTGCGGGACGAGGCATCGTTGAACAAAATACGAAAATACATCCTTGAAAATCCCGCAAGGTGGCATGATGACAGTTTGTATGTCATGTAGGCGCTGATGGCGGGCTTGCCCAGTGGCGGGCTTGCCAAGGCAAGCCCCTACGGCGTTTGCTAATGCCGGAATCGTAAGGGCTATTATGTAGGTCGCGAGAAGCTAACGACAAAATATGAAACTCAATACCGGCCGCCTCTCCTCCGATTCACTCTACCTCGTCGTCGTGCTGACGCCGATCGTGCTGCTGATCGCGCTCTTCATCTATTACCCCGCCATCGACACCCTCGGCCAAAGCACCACCAACCGCAACCTGCGCGTCCGCCGCCCGCCAAAGCAGATCGGCCTGGACAACTACGTCAAACTGGTCGAAGACGAAGAGTTCTGGGAGGTCACCGGGCGCAGCTTCGTGGTCGTCGGGCTGACGCTGCCGCTGGAGATGGCCGTGGCTTTCGGCATCGCCATGCTGCTGAATCAGCGCTTCCCCGGCCGCGGCGTGGTGCGCACGCTGGCCATCTTGCCCTGGATGCTGCCCGGCGTGGTCAACGGCTTCCTTTGGGGCTGGCTGCTCAACGGCGAATACGGCGCGCTCAACGGCTTCTTGTACCAATTCGGCTTGATCGACGACTATCAGTATTGGCTGCGCGCGCCCGAAAGCCAGATCCTCTGGGTGGCCGTGGTGCAGACCTGGACGCGCTACGCCTTCCCCACCATCATCTTGCTGGCCGGCTTGCAGAGCATCCCCGATGACCTCTTCGACGCCGCCAAGGTCGATGGCGCCAACGCCCTGCACCGCGTCCGCTACATCACCATCCCGCTGCTGCTGCCTTCATTCGGCATCGCCCTGGTCGTCGAGTTCATCGCCGCCTTTCAGATTTTCGATGTCGTCTGGACGCTGACCGCGGGCAGCTCGGTCGGCGGCGCTATGAACCCCTTCACCAAGACGCTGATGCTCTACAATTACGAGCTGGTCTTCCGTGATTTGCGCGTCGGCCTGGGCGCGGCGCTGTCCTACATCATCTTGCTGATGTCGCTGACGGTCGGCGTCATCTTCGTCATGCGCGTCTACAATCAAGGGGTGCAAGAGCAATGAGCCTCGGTCTGCGCGGGCACGTTTCATTCTACCCCGTTTGCTCCCCCTCTCCGATGATTCGGAGAGGGGGGCCGGGGGGTGAGGTAGACTGGCGGCGAGCCCTTCCCCGTATCAACAGGGAAGGGTGACTCGAAATCGAGGATTCGACTCTATCCGCGCGTTTGTTGAAATTTGCCGCAAGACAACGTGGTCTCGCCGTTTGCTCCCCCTCTCCGATGATTCGGAGAGGGGGCCGGGGGGTGAGGTAGACTGGCGGCGATTTGCTGTCATGCGCGTCTACAATCAAGGGGTGCAGGAGCAATGAGCCTGGGGCTGCGCTCACGTTTCATTCTACCCCATCCCCGGCCCTTCCCCGTATCAACAGGGAAGGGTGACTCGAAATTCGACTCTATCCGCGCGTTTGTTGAAATTTGCCGCAAGACAACGTGGTCTCGCCGTTTGCTCCCCCTCTCCGATGATTCGGAGAGGGGGCCGGGGGGTGAGGTAGACTGGCGGCGATTTGCTGTCATGCGCGTCTACAATCAAGGGGTGCAAGAGCAATGAGCCTGGGGCTGCGCGGTCACGTTTCATTCTACCCCATCCCCGGCCCTTCCCCGTATCAACAGGGAAGGGTGACTCGAAATCGAGGATCGACTCTATCCGCGCGTTTGTTGAAATTTGCCGCAAGACAACGTGGTCTCGCCGTTTGCTCCCCCTCTCCGATGATTCGGAGAGGGGGCCGGGGGGTGAGGTAGACTGGCGGCGATTTGCTGTCATGCGGTCTACAATCAAGGGGTGCAAGAGCAATGAGCCTGGGGCTGCGCGGGTCACGTTTCATTCTACCCCATCCCCGGCCCTTCCCCGTATCAACAGGGAAGGGTGACTCGAAATCGAGGATTCGACTCTATCCGCGCGTTTGTTGAAATTTGCCGCAAGACAACGTGGTCTCGCCGTTTGCTCCCCCTCTCCGATGATTCGGAGAGGGGGCCGGGGGGTGAGGTAGACTGGCGGCGATTTGCTGTCATGCGCGTCTACAATCAAGGGGTGCAAGAGCAATGAACCTGGGGCTGCGCGGGCAAGAGCGGCTGCGGCTGGCTTTCATCTACGTCTGCTGCGCCATCGTGCTTGTCTGGGCCCTGGCGCCGATTTACTGGGTGGCGGTCAGCAGCATCTCGACGCGGCAAGAGCTCTACGCCCGCCCCTACAAAATCTGGTTCCCCAGCCAGCCCACGCTGGAATCGTACCGCACCATCTTCACGCAAGGCGCCAAATTCCGCGATGGCGGCTTCTCGCCCACCGCCGATCTCATGAGCGCCGGCTTGCGCAACAGCGTTATCATCAGCGTGGCTTCCGCGGCCATCGTGACGCTGATGGCGACCGGCGCCGGGTACGCCTTCGCCCGCATGGATTTCAAAGGCAAGAACGCGCTCTTTTTGCTGATCATGCTGATGCTGCCGCTGCCCATCTGGGTCTCGCTGATCGCGCTCTTTTTCATCATGACCCAGCTGCAATTGCTGGATACGCTGCTGGGCCTGGTGCTGATCTTCGTGACGCTGCTGTTGCCGCTGTCGGTGTGGATGATGACGACTTTCGTGCGCGATATCCCCTACGAGATTCAAGACGCCGCCCGCGTCGACGGCGCCGACCGCTGGCGCCTGGTCTACAGCATCATCTTGCCCTTGGCGCGGCCCGGCATGGTGGCTGTCTTCCTGGTCGGCATGTTATCAACCTGGAACAATTTCCTCATCCCGCTGATCTTCACGCGCACCGACGACTCGCAGCCCCTGACCATCGTGCTGACGCTCTTCATCGGCCAGTACGAGGTCGCCTGGGAAGACATGTCGGCCGCCGCCGTGGTGACCATGCTGCCGCCCTTCCTGATGGCGCTCTTCTTCCAGCGCTACCTCGTGCGCGGCTTGACGATGGGCGCGGTGAAGTGAGGCGTGCGATCAGCCGCGGAATAGGTTCGTTAGCGGCATAGTGAAACCGGGCAAGGCGCCACCGCCGCTCAGTTCGCCTTCAGTCCCGACGGACACGCGTCGCGGGGCTGCGGTGTCGCCGATACTCCATTGCTCAGCGCGCTTCTCCGCCGGGTCTACCAGCCAGACCACGGTTGTGCCGTGCTTCAAATAGACATGAGCTTTGCGGCGCGCTTGGGGCAGCGATTGCGACGGCGAGATAATCTCCACGGCTAAATCGGGCATGACAGGCACGTATTCTGCCGCGTCTGGCCCGGGCGCCCGCTCCGTTCTGGTGAAAGCCACGTCCGGCAGCACGAGCGTGCGACGGTCCTGCGGTGGATAGTGCCCGCTCTCGACAGTCACTATGCCTGCGTCCTGCTCGCTGGCGAAGTTGCCCATCAGTCGCGCAATCTCGCTCGCAATCCTCGCATGCGCAAATCCCGGTGACATCGCTACGACCAACGCCCCGTCAATTAAACAGATTCTCTTGGCCTCGTTTTCCGGCGCGCAGGCCAATCGCCACACGTCTTCAACGGTATACAGGCGCTCTAGAGTAGCCATCGCGGCATCGCATCCACACCCTATTGATCACGCTCAATTGTAGCATTGCAGTCTGCTGTCCTCCAAATCTCGCATGGTTGAAAGCTCTTGCTGGCAGCTGATGTCGCGTCAATTGAGTTTGATGGCGCGCTTGTGTGAGTCGCTCCGCGTTCGCCGCCCTAGACCAGCCGGCGACACAGATTTGGCGAAGTCCGCGAGCCTTGAATATACTAGAGAGGAATTCAGTTCCCCGGCTATCGATTTCGACGCGGGGGCTGACAGGCAAACCAACAGGAGGCGCCAATGCGCGAATACCACTAGCAGCAAGCGTCTCAAGCTAAAGTTACCTATTGCCAGAACGGAGAAATCTCATGACGCAACGCAAGAAAGCAAGTTTGTCACGCCGTGACATGCTCAAGGCCATCGCCGGCGGCACGGGTGCGGTCGCCCTCGGCGCGCTGCCGGCCGCAAGCGTGATGGCGCAAGACCCCGTCACCATCACCTATTGGCATGGCTGGACCGAGCAATGGGAGAATTACGTCCAGGACATCGTCGACGCCTTCCACGAGCATCAGGACGCCATTCGCGTCGAGCCGCTGGTCGTGCCCTACGCGGACTTTCTGGTGCGCTTGACCGCCGCCATCTCCGCCGGCAGCCCGCCCGATATCGTCACCTTCTTCGGCTCCAACGAGATTCCCGGCTTGGCCGCGCTGGGCGGCATCACACCCTATGCTGACCTGGGGCCGGCGGATGATGTCGCCGCCTTTGAAGAATTCCTCACGCCAGCGGCTTGGGCCGGCGGGGTGGTCGATGGCACGCTCTACGGCACGCCCAGCGGCTTCGGCGTATACAACCTGGCCTGGAACAAGTCCCACTTTGAAGAAGTCGGGCTGGACCCCGACGTTGGCCCGAGCACGATCGCAGAACTGGACGAATGGGCCGATTTGCTGACCGTGGAAGATGCCGACGGCAACTTCGACCGGATGGGGTTGCTGCACCTCGGTTTCGGTGGGGGAGGCATGCCGCGCGCCTGGTTCGGCAACTTCGGCGGCCAATTGTACGATGCCGATAACGACGCCATCACCGCCAACCATCCGGACAATGTGCGCGCGCTCGAGTGGATGATGTCGTACAGCGAAAAATACGGCGTCGACCGCCTGCAGCGCTTCCAGTCCGGCTTGTCAGGCGAACGCGGCGGCACGCAAGATCCCTTCATCGCCGGCCGTCTCTCGATGCATCTCATCGGCCCCTGGAAGCTGGGCGATTTTCACCGCTTCGCCGCCGATGGTTTCCGCTGGGGCGTGACGCCTTTGCCACCGGTCGCGGGCGAGGAAGACAGCACCGGCAGCGGCTCCTGGATTTGGGGCAATTACCAGTGCATTCCGACTGGCGCCGGCAACCCGGCCGCCGCTTACGAATTCGCCAAGTGGTGGTCCGGCATCACCGATCCCGATGTTATGTCCATCGTCGCCGCCTGGAAGGATACACCGACCACGACCACCGGCTCGCTGGCCGCGCTGGAGGTGGAGCGCATCACGGCCCTCTTCGACGACCATCCCGACTACCGCTCCTTCTTTGAGACCATGGGCAGCCCGCGCGGCTTGACCACGCCGATGATCCCGGTCGCCAATTTCTACACCGACCGCCTGGGCTCGGAGATCAGCCAAGCCCTGCGGCTGGAGAAATCGGCCCAGGAAGCGCTCGACGCCGTTCAAACCGCCGTCGAAAACGAGTATCGGCAATTCTAAGCGCGCCAAACCCAACCCCACCCCCAACCCCCTCCCCATCGCAATAGGGAGGGGACTTAACTCGGGGAGCGATACGCTGAATTGAGCGCAGGCACAAAAGTGAATCCTTTCATATACACGGACTTGGCTAGGGTAGACAAAGTCTTCCCCCATTGCGATGGGGGGAGATTTAGAGAGGGGTAGACCGGGCGCGACCCACTGAGTCGCCCGCCATTGCCATAATTTATGTTTTCAAGTCTCGGCATTCAACGAAACAACTTGAACAATATCGTGTCCTTCGTCATGCTGGTCGTGTTGTCGGCCGCTTTCATCCTGCCGCTCTTCTGGATGATCACCACCTCGCTCAAACCCATCGACCAGCTCCTGCTCGATCCGCCGGTGTGGATCCCCACGCCGCTCGAATTCGACAATTACCCCATGGCTCTGGAAGCGCAGCCCTTCCTGCAATATCTGGGCAACTCCCTGCAGATCGCTGCCGCCGCGGTCATCGGCGCCGTCATCTCCAACAGCGTGATCGCCTACGGTTTCTCCCGCGTCGAATGGAAGGGCCGCGATATCGTCTTCGTACTCGTGCTGTCGACCCTGATGCTGCCCTACCATGTCGTGATGATCCCGCTCTTCGTCACCTTCAGCCGGATCGGCTGGGTCAACACCTGGCTGCCGCTGATCGTGCCCGCCTGGCTGGGCCATCCCTTTTTCATCTTCATGCTGCGCCAATTCATGCTCGGCATCCCCAAAGAACTCTCCGAGGCGACGCGCATCGACGGCGGCACCGAATGGATTTTGCTGACGCGCGTCATCTTGCCGCTGTGCAAGCCGGCGCTGGCGACCGTGGCGCTCTTTCAATTCATCTGGTCCTGGAATGACTTCATCGGCCCGCTGATCTACCTCAACGACCGCGATCTGTATCCGATGTCGCTGGGGCTGGCGCTCTACCATAATTCGCAGGGCATCACCGATTTCAGCATCTTGATGGCGGCGTCGACCATGGCGGTCGTGCCCATCATCCTGATCTTTTTCTTCATGCAGCGCGTCTTCATCCAAGGCATCTCGCTGACGGGCTTGAAAGGCTAGGCCGTGCAAAGCTTCACCACTTTGCCTACTTCATCAAGCGCAGAACATCCTCAGTGCCCTTAGTAAGTGCCAGCAAGTCGTTCAAATGCTTACCACAGAGAACACAGAGGATTCACAGAAGCAAGCGCAAGTAAGTCATGCACAAAAAACAAACTACAGAGAACGCAGAGAGATCCCAAGCAGAGATGTTGATTTTCGGGCGATTCACAGTATCGCCCCTACAACAGACTTTATTTCAAAGGTTGGACTATTTTCTTTCGATTACTGAGGACACCGAGTAATGCAAAGAAGTGATGGTATGCCAGCGAAAGTCCACATTTGTTGGACGGTCGCCCAAATCACGGCAGAATCGACATCAGCCAGAACCCTCTGTGCCCTCTGTGTATCCTCATTTAGCTCTGTGGTAAAAGAAAAGTTCCTTGAGACGAGATTTGCATGACTTGCTTTGTTCTGCTTCTGCGCCTCTGTGGTGAATACCTATGTTGACGCCGCGAAAGCGCCGCGAGCTGCGCAAAATCGGCGTCGGCCTGGTCTTCATCTCGCCCTGGATCGTCGGCTTCCTGACGCTCAACCTCTATCCCATCATCGCTTCCTTCTACTACAGCTTGACGCGCTATTCGCCGATCTCGTCGCCGCGCTTCATCGGCCTTTTCAATTACGAGAAGCTGCTCTACTTCGACCCGCTCTTCGCCAAGGCGCTGGCGAACACCTTGTACTTTGTCGTCTTCGCCGTGCCGCTGGGCAATATGCTGGCGCTGGCGCTGGCGGTTCTGTTGAATCAGAAGGTCAAGGGCCTGTCCCTCTTCCGCACGATCTTCTACTTGCCCAGCATCTTGCCGCTGGTCGCCACCAGCATCGTTTGGACCTGGCTGCTGCACCCGCAGTACGGCGCCGTCAGCGTCATCATGGCGGAGCTGGGCCTGCCAATAATCAGCTGGTTTTCCGATCCCGATTGGGCCAAGCCGGCGCTAATAATGATGAGCATGTGGGGCACCGGCTGGATGATGCTGATCTACCTGGCCGCGCTGCAAGATGTGCCGCAGGAGCTCTACGATGTCGCCTCTCTCGACGGCGCCAGCCTGTGGCGCAAATTCCGCCATGTCACCGTGCCCATGATCAGCCCCATCATCCTCTTCAACACCATCGTCGGCCTCATCGGCGCCTTCCAGTACTTCACCGAAGCCTACATCATCACCGAAGGCGGCCCCGGCGATGCCACGCTCTTCTATTCGCTCTACCTCTTCAACAACGCCTTCGCCTACTTCAAGATGGGCTACGCCTCGGCAATGGCCTGGCTGCTCTTCCTGGTGATTCTGATCCTCACCTTCATCATCTTCCGCAGCTCGGCCAAGCGCGTCTACTACCACGGCGGTTGAGCGGCGCCCTCAGCCCAAACCCCTCTCCCATAAAGGGAGAAGGGCTTACGTAGCACTATGAGCTTGTTGCGATATAATGAGATTCGCCAAAAGCACACCTTCTTGAAACGCGTAGCGGTTCCCCGGATGCACTGTCTCCTCCCTTTAGAGGAATGTGCGACGGGATGCGGGTGATTATGAAACAAAAAGAGAATTGGGACATTCCAGCGGAATTCAAACGCCACATGCACAGTGTAGCACGTAGCCTTCGGCGGAATGAAACGCCAGCCGAAGCGTTGCTTTGGCAGGCAATCCGTAATCGCAAGCTCGACGGTCGCAAGTTTCGCCGTCAAGTGCCGATAGGTGCGTTTGTTGTTGACTTTTACTGCGCGGCCGAACGTCTAGTCGTGGAGGTAGATGGTCCCGTTCACGAAAGTCAGCAGGAAGCCGACCAAATTAGGCAGGAATCAATTGTAGCGCTAGGAATTCGCTTTGTCAGACTGGAGAACGAAGAGATCGAGAGCCATTTGGCGGAAGCGCTGGATAGAATTCGCATCGCTTTCGGTGATTGAGTCGAGCCCGTGCCTCAGTCCATTCACCGAGCGTACGTGTATGCGCGCAGCAATAGGGATAAAGGCGCTCTCGCCCCGCGAACTAGTTGGCGCGAGACAAGACGCCTCGTAACGTGAAGCGTTTTTTGATTTGAATGAGAGTTCGCCGTACGTTGTTGCAGTCTTCCCTTGTGGGAATCCCGCCCGGGTTCAGCGTCGCGGCCGAAGAGGAAACGGGCATGGTCAGTTTTCAGACGTCAAAATCGACACCGACTAACGTTAGCTCCCCTTCTCCCCTTGTGGGAGAAGGGGCCGGGGGATGAGGGGAAAATGAATATCCCAGCCACAATCCAATCCATGACCACCGAAGAAAAAATCGGCCAGATGTTCATGCTGGCTTTCGCCGGCGACCAACTGGACGAAGCCCGCATCTTGATGCAAGACCACCTGGTGGGCGGCGCCTACATCAGCGACGAGAATGTGCCTACCGCCGCGGCCGCGCTGCGCCTGTGTAACACGCTGCAAGGCTTCGCCGCTGATACGCGCCTGGGCATCCCGCTGCTGCTCGGCGCCGATCAAGAGGGGACCTGGTCCGTCATGACCGCCGAAAGCGCCATGGGCCCGGGCAATATGGCCCTGGGCGCGACGCATGACCCCGAAGCCGCCTATGAGATCTACGGCGTCATCGCCCGCGAAATGAGCGCGGTCGGCTTGAATGTGGCGCTGGGCCCGGCCGCCGATTGCAACTCCAACCCGCACAATTCCATCATCGGCATGCGCTCCTTCGGCGAAGCGCCTGAGCTGGTCGCGCGCATGACGGCCGCCGCCCTGCGCGGCTTGCATGACAACGGCGCCGTCGGCGCGCTGAAGCACTTCCCCGGCCATGGCGATACCCGCCTCGACACTCACCGCGGCTTGCCCACCGTCGACCGCAGCCGCGACGAACTCATGCGCATCGACCTGCATCCCTTCGCCGTCGGCATCAAAGCCGGCGCCAAAATCGTCATGACCTCGCATATCATCTTCAGCGCGCTGGATCCTGACCGGCCGGCCACGCTGTCGCCGCTGATTCTGGGCGACCTGCTTCGCGGCGAGCTGGGCTTTGCGGGCGTGGTCGTCTCCGACAGCATGAATATGGGCTCAATGAAGCGCAATTACGCGCCGGCCGACGCCGTCATTCAGGGCTTCAACGCCGGCGTCGACTTGATGATGCTGGCCGAAGAGCATTACGACCACGATGCCGGGCAGTACCTGGCCGATCAACGCGCGCTTATCGGCGCTGTCATCGCCGCGGCTGAGGACGGGCGCATCAGCGGCGCGCGCATCGACGAGGCTGTCGGGCGAATTCTGCGGCTCAAGTCCGAGGCCGGCTGGAGCACCGAGCCGCTGCCGGCTGATGTCGCGCATGTGGGCGGGCCGGCCCATCGCGCGATTGAGCTGGATGTCGCCCGCCGCGCCGTCAGCATTATCCGTGATCAGCAAGGGCTGCTCCCGCTCGACGCCGGCGCGCCGCTCACCATCGTCAATACCACTCGGCGCAGCGCGTACGATGTCTTGACCAAAACGCGCGGCATCGGGCCCAACCAGGCGTTGGCCGCCTTTGATGTCTTCGCCGACGCCATGCGCGCCGGAACCGCCGAACCGCGCATTTTCGCCGCCGAGGACTTCAACCCCGCCGACTTGCCGGCTGAGGGCGCCATCATCGCCGTCACCGAGAATTACACCCTGCCCGGCATGGACTTCGACCGGGCGCACCAAGCCGAACTCGTGCGCGCGCTGCATCAAGCCGCCGGCCTGCGCCTGATCGTGCTGGCGCTCTGCGAGCCTTATCAGCTGGCGGAATTCGCCGATATCGGCACGTACGTCTGCACCTTCAGCTTCCGCCCCTGCGCGGCGCGGGCGGCGGCCGATGTTCTGCTGGGGCGCGTCGAAGCCGGCGGTCGCTCGCCCGTCAGCGTGCCGGATACAGAGATTCAGGCCTCGCTTTGACGTAGTGACAACCACAGCATAACCAGGCCGAGCGGCAAGAATATCAGATTGCCGACCTCGCCGGGCGCTGTCTCCAGCTTGGCCAGGCCCGGCGTGTAGGCGCCCGCAATCAGCCGCATGAAATACTCGGCGCAGAAGAAGACGTACATCAGCGAGATCAGCGACTGGTAGCGCCAGAGCACCACGACGTACATCAGCCCGAATAACAGTTGCGACAGCCCCCACAAACCGAAGACGGTGATGACGGTCATTGCGCCGCCCTCGCTGAAGGCATCGAGCGTGATGGATGCGATGCTCTGCGCGCCGCCATCTTCCGCGAACATGTGCACCAAGCTGCGCCCCAGCGTGATCAGCGTCAGGGCGACAAATGTCCACTTGGCGACTGGATGCCCCCGGTATTGGTTGTCGGCCGTCCTCGGCAAAAGTCGGTCTAACATATGCGCGCCTTTCGCTTGCTCGTTCCATTGTCCATATCATAATTGCGCTGCGGGCGATTGCGAAGTCATTGGCCCGCTCGCGATACGGATTTCGCCATCCCGGCGACTTGACGCCCGTGGGCGATTTAGAGAGCCAACTGCAATCCCCTTTTCTCTGTGCCCTCTGCGCCTCTGTGGTGAAACTCCATCCCGTGCTACACTCGCGTCATGGCCGCTTCCCCGTCTGACCCACATCCCAGCCGCTTCACGCGCTTCAAGGCGCTGCTGACGCTGCTGCTGGCGCTCCTCATCGGCGTGATTGTCATGCTCGGGCTTACCTGGTTCGTCATCGGCTCGCCCGGGCGCAGCATCGCCATCCCGGTCGCCGTGGGCGTCACGGTCGCGGAATTCGCCGCCCTGCCCGATGACGACGCCTACCCGGCCGCCCTGGCCATCGCCGCCGATGGCACGCTCTACACCGGCAGCTACCAGAGCGGTGCGCTATGGCAAGTCAGCCCGGCCGGCGCTGTGCGCGAAATCCCGGGCGCGCGCGAACACATCGGCTCGGTCACCGGCCTGGACCTGGCCGCCGATGGCGCGCTCTACATTCTCGATCGCGTCACGCCGCTGGATGCCCGGGGCGCCGTCGTCTGGCGCTACGCCGCTGATGAGCTCAGCGCCCTCGTCGAGATCCCGCCCGACCCCGCCGTCGGGCTGATGCTGCCGGACGACATCGCCCTCGACAGCGACCTTCGCATCTACATCAGCGACCGCGAGCCGGCCCGCGTCTGGCGCTACACCAGCGACGGCGTCAATCTCGGCCTCTTCTGGCGGCCGCCGGGGGACGAAATGGCGGCGCCGACCGGGCTAGCCTACGACGCCGCGCGCGCTGCCCTGCTCATCACGGACAGCGAGCGTGATGCCGTCTACCGCGTGCCTGTAAACACGGCTGACATCGCAGCCGCTACCGAGGTCCTCTTCGACGACCAAGCGCGCAACGACTACGGCTTTGATGGCGTCAGCGTTACGCCCGCCGGCGACATCTTCCTGGCGCTGCTCAACTGGAATCGCGTGGCCCGGCTGGAGGCTGGCGCGCTGGTCATGCTGGCGCGGGATTTCCGCGGCGCCAGCGACCTGGCTTACGATGCGGCGCGCAGTCGGCTCTTCGTCACCAACTGGAATCAGTTCAGCCTGGGCTTCGGCACGCGCCCGCAACTGCCCTTCGCGCTCGACGTGATTGACCTTTCGTCCGCATCTTAAGGCGGGCGATCAGCACGTAAGCAGAAGCTGTCACACATTTACCGCCGAGGTCACCGAGTTCATCTGAGCACAGCGAGTACCCCTCTGATTTCTGGTTCAGGTCGTGCTCTCGCCTCATCCAAGACTCTTGTCGGGGCGACTCCGTGAACCGCCCGCGCCCGAAGTGTCTGTAGGGGCGAGACGGCACCTCGCCCGCCCGTCCCTCGCACCCCCACCAACGTCGACTCTTGTAGAGGCGCGCCTACACTCGATCTCGCGCCACAGCCACCCCGCGCTTGCCCGCCGCCCGCTTGACCGGCGCGCCCGACGCCGTTAGTCTTGGTGCAAGCACGAAGCGCGAGCGATCCATGAGCAACTTTCCCTCATACCGGCCCGGCGGCGCGACACGAGTCTCGCCCTACGCCGAAGTCGCTGCTGTGCCCCGTTGGCGGCGCGCGCTGGGCTGGCTGATGCTGCTGGCGGCGGTCGTCCTGGCATCGGCGGCGGCGCTGCTTTTCGTCACCGCGCCACCGCCCGTCAGTGGCGCCAGCGAAGCCGTCGCGACTGAGGCCACCGGCGGGCCAACGCCGACGCTCATACCGGCCACCCAGATCGTCGAAGCGCCCGCTGACGCGCCCCGCGACGCATCAGCCGACGCGCGGCCGACACTCAGCGCAGCCCAGATCGCAGCTATCCTGGCGACACCGCCACAGCCGCCCGCTGACGCAGCCTTGGCGGGCAGCAACGCCGATCCCTTCACCATCATCCCCGACCGCGCGCGCATGCAGATGACCACCTACACCGCCAAACGCGGCGATACCATCGACGGCATCGCTCATCGTTACGGCTTGAAGCGCGAATCCATCGCCTGGTGCAATTCGCCCATCATCGCGCAGATCCTGCGCCCCGGCGATATCGTCACCATCCCGCCGGCGGATGGCGCCTGCCACAAGGTCTTGCGCACGCAAGGCCTGACCATCCGCGATATCGCCGCGGAATATGGCGTGGACGACCCCTTTGTCGTCATTGACACGCCCGCCAACGGCCTGGCCGATGTCACGCCAGAGACGCGCTTGCCCAGCAATTACCGCCTCTTCATCCCCGGCGGCGAAGGCAAGGTCGTCACCTGGAATGCGCCGGTCGAGCAAGACGGCGCCGGCAACGTGGTCGCTTTCGACCCCGGCAGCCCCTACAGTTGCGGCGCGCGCAGCGGCGGCGGCACGGCCTGGGTCAATCCCCTGCCCAACGGCACCTGGGTGCGCGGCTATTACGCCGGCCACAGCGGCATCGATATCGCCGCGGCCACCGGCACGCCGATTTACGCCGCCAATGGCGGGCCCGTGCTCTACGCCGGCTGGAATAACTGGGGCTATGGTCGCACCGTCGTCATCGGCCACGGCCCCTGGTCGACGCTCTACGGGCATATGAACAGCATCGCCGTCGGCTGCGGCCAATCTGTCTACGCCGGCCAAATCATCGGCTATGTCGGCAGCACCGGCAATTCCTCCGGTCCGCACCTGCACTTCGAAATCCGCTACCGCAACGAACCGCAAAACCCCTCGTCCACCACCGGCATCGGCTGGTAACGCCCGCCCGTCCGCCGCCGTCGAATCCTGTAGGGGCGAGCCACCGGCAAGCCCGTACGCACGGTGGGCTTTGGCCCGCAACGTAACAGGGGAGACACTGTGGATCGCCCACGCTTTCGGTCTACCCCCTCTAAATCTCTCCCCATAGCAACGTAGGGTGACTGGCTTCGACGCTGGCGTAGCATTGCCAGGTTGCGCGACGCTCCCCTCTCCATTGCGATGGGGAGGGGCTGGGGGAGGGGTTAGGATGCCGCCCGCCCGCCCATTCCAGTTCGCGCGCATCTGGCAATCGGCACGGGGCTTCTGTTAGAATCGCGCGCGTTGAGGAACCCGATGATCGCGCGACCGGGAAGGGCAGGTTGATGACCGCATTTGCAACGATGGAGGATGCCTGGGCGGCGCTGAACAAGGGCGATGATGCCGAGCGCCGCGCCGACGCCATCCGCTACCTGGGCCAGCGGCGCTATGCCCCCGCCGTGCAGCGCCTGACGGAGCTGGTGCGCCAGGCTGATCCCGGCACGCGCTACCTGGCGGCCAAGGCGCTGGGGCAGATCGGCGACGAAGCCGAGGCGGCCGTGCCAACGCTGTTGCGCGCCCTGCGGGATGACGACATCTTCCTGCGCGCGGGCATCACCGGCGCCCTGATCAAGATCGGCTACCCGGCCGTGCCCGGCTTGACCACAGCGCTCTTCGACCCCAGCAACGCCGTCAAGCGCGCCGCCTGCAAAGCCCTGGGCAAGATCGGCAGCGAACGGGCCGTGCCAGCGCTGATCTTCTCCCTGCGCGATGGCAACGCCGGCGTGCGCAAACTGGCGCGGGAGGCACTCGGGCGCATCGACAGCCCCCAAGCCCGCCAGGCGTTGAACGAGCGCTGAACTGGCGAGGCGTCTGTAGACACGCGCCCGGCCCAGCCACGGCCAATGCAAAGCACCTTGCGTCGCGCAGCGCTCTGCTTCCCCTCGCCGTCGAATCCTGCAAGGCTTGTCCGGTACTAAATCAGGCGCATGCGGCTAAGCTTCACCCCCCTCAATCTCCCCGTATCAACGGGCGGAAGCTCTTATCGGACTAACCCAACCTGGCGATCAACCTGAAACTACCACCATGCCGCGCAAATGCCATTGAGTACGCGCGCCTTAGCGCCCCCTCTCTGATGATTCACTTCCGCCCCCAGTTGAGCAGGGGACCAAGGGGGGAACAGGGGGCCGGGGGGTGAGGTAGACTAAGCGCAGCCAATACCGGACGCGCGTTGGGCTGTGACTCGCAAGGCAAAATGGGGCAACCGGCGGACTCTTCCAATGGCTGTCGCGGACGGCGGTACGGACCGAGGCATCATAGAAAGCCGATCGGCGCGCCAGCGTGTTCGACGCCGCGCCAGGCCAAAGCCAGGGCGATGACGGTGTCATCATGCATGCCCGGTGGCGCGCTGTAGCGATGGCCGCCGCCCGGCAGCGGCTCCTGCGCATAGCTCGACAACTCGCCCAGCAGCACGGGATCGTCCAGCAGCGCCAGCTGGCCGCGCTCAATCGCCAGCGCCAGCGATTCGATCAGCGGCGCTTTGCTCCCGGCGCTGGTGACGAAACTGCGCAGCGGCAGGCCTTCGCGCTGCAGCGCCTCGATATTGGGTTCGCCGAAGCTGTTGGCTTCCGCCCAGATGACGCGGGGCCGCCATTGCGCCGCCAGTGCCGCCAGCCGACCGCGCTGCAATTCCCAACTGACCTGGTTGAAACGATCCAGCGCCACCAATTGGCGCTCGCCAGCGTCGATGACGGCCATGGCGGTGTAATCGTGGCTGCGCCCCCAGTCGACCCCCGCCACGTATTCGTGCCCCTCAATCGGCTCGGCGCCGCGCCCGTGCCGGACCGCTTCTTTGATGCGGCGGAAGACTTGCCCGCTGGCGTCCGTGAAGTGCGCCTCGTATTCGCTCTGCCAAACGTGCTCGCTGGTCTGCCGCCTGATGTTCTCCAGCTCCACTGCAGAGATGAGCTGGTTGGTCTCGGTGGCGAATTGAAAAGCAGCCCAATCGTTTTCGATCGGGTCCTGGCCGATCTTGAAGACTTCCCAGAACCAGTTGCGGCCCCGCGGCGTGCTGAGGAAGAGCGCGCTGCCGCGAGTGTTAGCCAGCATCGGGCGCACAACTTCGGGCCAGACCCGCGGGTCGATGTAAGCCGCTTCGTCCAGCACCGCCAGATCCAGGCCAGCGCCGCGCAGGTTATCGGGCGCGTGGGTGCTGCGCACGGCGATCAGCCCGCCGCCGGAGACATCGATGCGCCGCTCGCTTTCGCTGATTCGCAGGCCCTCAACGCTGCGGACTCCCGTCTTCAGCTCGCGCCAGACTTCACTCGCCATCAGATACGTCGGCGCCAGCCACCAGGTCCGTTGCTTGCGCCCCAGCGCCGCCTTCAGCAGGACCGACTTGCCCAATTCCGTCTTGCCCCAGCGGCGTCCGCAAGAGACCACCTTGAACCGCGCGGGGCTTTCCAGCACTAGACCCTGTCCATGGTGGGGAATCTTGAACTTCACCGTCATAGTAGTATTCGAATCGCAGGACTTTGTCTTCGCCGCTTTCGTCTTCAATTTGATCCAATGCCTCCTCCAGCTTCAGCGCGTTTGCGATCAGGGAACTGGCGGCCGATGCCAGTTGATTCAGCGGCGCCTTGGCCACCACGTCGCTATCCAGCCGCTTGACGACCGTCAGGCCGCGCTCCAGCAGCTCGATTACCAAATCTTCCGTCAGCCGTTCGCGCCGGCGTCGTTGCCGCTCGCGATAGCGTTGGCGCAGCTCGTCTTCGTCACCCCGCCAGCGGCGCAAGGTCGCGGCCGGCAAGTCCAATTGCTGGCTGGCCCGCTCGAAATCGCTATCGTGGCGGTCGAGCAAGTCAAGCGCTTCGATCTTGCGGTCTAGGTGGTGCTCTTCGTGCATCTGCTTTCGCCTCCACGCCCCAAAAATCAGGAAAGAGATCCCCATCTCTCGCCGTCCGGCTCTTGGCGTCTGCGGCTCAGCTGCCGCGCGCGTATGGGCATCTCTTCCTGTATGGATAGAGCGTAGAACATAAGTGCTACGAAATGGCGCAAATTTAGTCGCGGGTTGGCGGATTCAAACATTCGAGTCTTCAGCGCCGCCGCGTTGGCGCCATGCTATAATGCGCGGGCGAAGCGGGCGGGGGAGCGCGGGCTTTGAGCGGTCGTTTTCCGGGCAAGACACTCATCGGGTTGACCGGCAATATCGCCATGGGCAAGAGCCTGGTGCTGGCGCAATTGGCGCAACTGGGCGCGGCGACGATTGATGCCGATCGCGTCGCGCATCAGGCCCTGCGAAAGGGCGGCGCGGCCTACGCTGATGTGGTGGCGGCTTTCGGCGCCGGCATCCTGGGCGCTGACGGCGAGATCAGCCGGCCGGCCCTGGGCGCCATCGTCTTCGCTGAGCCGGCCGCCCTGCAGCGCTTGGAAGCCATCACCCACCCAGCCATCCGCCGCCAGATTGAGCGTCAAGTGCGCGCTGCTGAGAACGCCGTTGTGGTCATCGAAGCCATCAAACTGCTCGAAGGCGGCTTGAAAGACGCGGTCGATGCCGTCTGGGTGGTGGACGCGCCAGCGGACGCGCAACGGGCGCGCCTGATGGCGACGCGCGGCATGACGGCGACCGAAGCGCAGCGGCGCATCAAGCTGCAGAACAGCCAGGCCGACAAACTGCGCCAGGCGGATGTCGTCATCGACAACAGCGGCGATATCGACGCCACCCGCGCCCAGGTCGAGCGGGCTTTCCGTGAGCTGACTTCAGCGCGGCGAAATGGGTGAATCGGCCACAGAGGCGCAGAGGGGGACGGCTGTAGGGGAGATTTTGTGCATCGCCCACCCCCGAATGAAAAGAGGAACGTTTGCGTTACCGCTAGGACGCCTTGTTTTCGGTGTTGGTGAGCGCCGAGCGAATTTCAGACAAGGCTTGCACAGCCCGACGGGCGAAGCTTGCGTTGCGCCTTGGTATTACCACGTCAAAGTCCGGGTCAGGATTCTCGAGCAACGTCGCCAAGGGTATGAATTCTACCGATTCGCTTTGTTGGCTGTTATCATTCTGCCGTTCTTCATTGGCCATAGTTCTTCACCTTGAGGTGATATGGACGCTGACACCAGTATTTTAGCACACGATCTGCTGGAAGCGGAACAAGATATTATCAGACGCCTGGATGGTGTTTTCGAATCCACGATAAAAACACACGAAATCCTGGAGTCGAAGGCGAAATTTGGATTTACCGTCCTGAGTTCCGCCATGGCCTTTGTGCTGTTTGCTTATGCCAATGTCTCCGAACTGGAGGCAAAGGTGAGTGTTGACGCCATTCGATTTTTTGCACTCTGGGACCTTCTTGCGGTTTTCTGTACATTGGCCGTCATGTGGCCGCGATATCAGCCTATAGTCATCATACAGCCGAGAGAGCATGCCCTGGAAAAGTGGCGCCAGCTGACACCCGTGCCATACCGGGCAAACTTGCTGGCGCAGTACACGAAGTTATGGAAAGAGCACGAGGATGTCATCGCTTCGAAGACCAGCGCGTTTCAGGCAGCATGTCTATTTACCGGCTTGACCTTCTTTAGCGTTGCTGTGATTCTGTATCAACTCACGGGTCCGCTGACCAACTAGCTCGAGGCTCGTCTGTGGAAGCGCCTTGAGATATAGCGGCACTGAGAGCGCAGACGGGTGTTGAGGAAGTGCTAGCGAATATGGGCCGCGATCAACTAATCTGAACCGGGCCAAAGACGATATTAGGTGGCATGAATGACCGAACTCACCAGCCTGACCATCACCGAGGCGCTGACGCTGCTGCGAGCCGGCGAGATTAGCGCGCTGGAGTTGACCGAGGCGCATCTGGCGCGCATCGAGCGGCTGGACCCGCAAATCGGCGCCTACCTCACGCTCACGCCGCAGCTGGCGCGGCAACAGGCCCGGGCGGCTGACGTTGCGCGGGCGGCCGGCGACCAGCGACCTCTGCTGGGCATCCCCATCGGCATCAAAGACGTGCTTTCGACCAAAGGCGTCGAGACGACCTGCGGCTCCCGCATTCTCAAAGGCTACAAACCCGTCTTTGACGCGACCGCGGTGGCGCGGCTGGCGGCGGCGGGCGCGGTCTCCCTGGGCAAGCTGAATATGGACGAATTCGCCATGGGCTCGTCGACCGAGAACAGCGGCTTCTTCCCCACGCGCAATCCCTGGAATCTCGAGCATGTGCCCGGCGGCAGCAGCGGCGGCAGCGCGGCGGCCGTGGCGGCGCATCTGGCCATGGCCAGCCTGGGCTCGGATACCGGCGGCAGCATCCGCCAGCCGGCCTCCTTCTGCGGCGTCAGCGCCATGAAGCCGAGCTACGGCCGCGTCTCGCGTTATGGGCTGATCGCCTACGGCTCCTCCTTCGACCAAACCGGCCCCTTCGCCCGCTCGGTCGACGATGTGGCGCGGCTGATGCAAGTCATCGCCGGGCACGATCCGCTGGATTCAACCAGTATGCCCGCGCCCGTGCCGGATTATCCCGCGGCGCTGGATGACGCTATCAGCGGCCTCAAGATCGGCCTGCCCGCCGAGTACTTCGCCGAGGGCTTGCAGCCGGACGTAGCGGCCGCTGTGCGCGCGGCGGTGGCGCAGCTGGAAACGCAGGGCGCGGTTGCGCGCGAGGTCAGCTTTGTCCATGCTGATTATTGCCTGCCCGCCTACTACATCATCGCCATGGCGGAAGCCAGCGCCAACCTGGCCCGCTACGATGGCGTTCGCTTTGGCGCGCGCGTCGATGGCGTCGACCTGATCGACAGCTACAAGAAGACGCGTGGCCTCGGCTTCGGCGCGGAGGTCAAGCGGCGCATCATGCTGGGCACCTACACGCTGTCAGCCGGCTACTACGATGCCTACTACGGCAAGGCGCAAGCGGTGCGCACGCTGATCCGCGATGACTTCGCCGCCCTCTTCGACGCGGTCGATGTGCTGATCGCGCCGGTCGCGCCCAGCACGGCTTTCAAATTCGGCGAGGTCATGGACGACCCGCTGCGCATGATCCTGGCTGACGAGCTGACTATCTCGGCCAACCTGGCCGGGCTACCCGGCTTGAGCTTGCCCTGCGGCTTTGACGCGGCCGGGCTGCCCATCGGCTTGCAGATCCTGGGCGCGCCCTTCACCGAAGAGCGCCTGCTGCAAATCGGCGCGGCCTTTCAACGCGCGACCGACTGGCACACCCGCTCGCCGGACTTGGGCTGATGCTTTGCCACAGAGGCGCAGAGCCACAGAGTAAATTGTAGACGCGCGTGTGCCACAGCCACGGCCCACACAAAAATACCTTGCGCCGCTCAATGTAAATCTCGCTTACCCGTGGAAATCTGTAGGGCTTGTCCGATATTAATTTACGTGCTTTCGGCTTGGGTCTACCCCCTCAATCCCGCCGTATCAACGGGGGGAGGCTCGTCTCGCACCAAACCAACCGGGTGATCGCACCAAACCAACCGGGTGCCCCCGAAACGACCACCATTCCGCGGAAACCCTTTCAAGCATGCGCAAACTTCCCTCCCCCTCTCCGATGATTCAGTTCCGCCCCCCGTTGAGCGGGGGGACCGAGGGGGGAACAGGGGGCCGGGGGGTGAGGTAGAAAAAGCACGCAAACTAGACGCATTACCGGACAAGCCTTGTAGAGGCGAGACTTGTCTGGCCCTCCCGTCCCTAACATTCCCCCCAGCGCAGGATGCCCTCGCCGCCCTTAGTCACCCTCGGTGTACTCAAACCGGCTCGCTGTCCTCGGTGGTAAAAGTGTCGTGAAATCGTCTTTAGCGCCATTCCCCGCGGCATCGAAATCTGGTGTATAAACTACACACGTGAGACCCCAGCGAAGGGAGGCCGCGCGCGATGTGCGGCATTTGCGGCGTAATCCACTTTGACGGGCGGCCCGTCACGCGGCGGCTGCTGCGCGCGATGAACGACCGGCTGACCCACCGCGGGCCCGATGGCGCGGGCTATCTCGTCGACGGCGCCGTCGGCCTGGCCATGCGCCGGCTCAAAATCATCGATATCGAGGGCAGCGATCAGCCGCTGCACAACGAGGACGGCTCGCTCGCGCTGGTCTTCAACGGCGAAATCTACAATTATCGCGAGCTGCGCCGAGAGCTCGTGGCGCGCGGGCATCGCTTCAAGACTGACGGCGATGGCGAGACCATCGTGCATCTGTATGAAGACTACGGCGGCGGCGCGCTGGAGCAGCTGCGCGGCATGTTCGCCCTGGCGCTTTGGGATGCGCGGCGGGGCAAGCTGCTGCTGGCGCGTGATCGCTTCGGCCAAAAACCGCTCTACTTCTACCAGGACAGCAAGGTCTTCGCCTTCGCCAGCGAGATCAAGGCGCTGCTGGCCCATCCGGATGTGCCGGCGGTGTCGCGATTTGCGGCGGAGGATCGGCGGGCGCTGGCCGAGTATTTGAGCTTCGGTTATGTGCCGGCGCCAGAGACCGCTTTCCGCGGCATCCACATGCTTGAGCCGTCCACGACGCTCGAGGTCAACCTGCAGGGCGCGGTGCAGACGCGGCGCTATTGGCAATTGGCGCCCCTGGCCGGGCCTGATCCGCGGGCGCGCGCCGCTGATTACGTCGGCGATTTGCGCGCGCAATTGGACGAGGCGGTCAAGCTGCGGCTGGTCAGCGATGTGCCCCTGGGCGCCTTCCTCAGCGGCGGCCTCGATAGCAGCCTGATCGTCGCGCTGATGCGCCAACACAGCAACGCGCCCGTCAAGACCTTCAGCATCGGCTTCGAAGGCGACGACAGCTTCGACGAGACGCCCCATGCCGAGCGCGTGGCCCGCCACCTGGGCACGGAGCATCACAGCTTTCGCGTGCGTCCGCAGGCGCTGACTTTGCTGCCTGAGCTGGTCCGGGCGCACGATCAGCCTTTCGCCGATAGCAGCGCCATCCCGACTTACCTGGTGAGCAAGCTGACGCGCGAGCAGGTCACCGTGGCGTTGACGGGCGATGGCGGCGATGAACTCTTCGTCGGCTATGAGCGCTTTTACGCCGCTGAGCTGATGCGCCGGCTCGGCGTTGTGCCCGCGGTGATGATGCGCGCGGCGGCCGGCTTGCTGGCGCTTCTGCCCGAAGGCACGGGTTACTACGACCCGGTCAAGCGGGCGCGTCGCTTCACGCGGGCGGCGGGCCAGCGGCTTGAGGACGCCTATTTCGATTGGGTGCGCGTCGTTGATGTCGAGCTGCTGGCGGAGACTTGCCCCGGCGCTGATCGGAATCCGCCTGATATCAGCCGCTACCTCAACGCCGATCAGCCGCATCCGCTGGCGCGCCTGGCCGAAGCCAATATGTGGTCGTACTTGCCGGACGACCTGCTGATCAAAGCCGACCGCTGCAGCATGGCGGCGTCGCTGGAGGCGCGCGCCCCCTTCCTCGATCATGCGCTGGCCGAGTACGCGGCGGCCATCCCCTTCAACCTCAAGCTGCGCGGCGCGACCGGCAAACACATCCTCAAAGAAGCGGCGCGCGGCCTGCTGCCCGACGAGATCATCGGGCGCAAGAAGCACGGTTTCGGGGTGCCGCTGGGCGCTTGGCTGCGGCGGGATATGGAACCCATGCGCGAGCTGCTGCTGAGCCGGCGGGCTCGTGAGCGCGGCTTGCTGAACCTAGCCACCGTCGAGCGGCTGATCGACGAGCACGCGTCAGGCCAGCGGGATCACAGCCGCCAACTGTGGACCCTGCTCACGCTGGAAGAATGGCAGCGCCAATTCGTCGACGGGTGATAGACCAAAGAATCACAAATTACCGTGTAGACACACGCGCTACCCGGCAGCCGTCCGCGCAAAATACCTTGCCCCGCACAGCGTCTTGCTCCCCCTCTCTGATGATTCGGAGAGGGGGCCCGGGGGTGAGGTAGACAAAGCACCCCAACTAGACCCAATACCGCTCAAGCCCTACAGCTTTCCTCTGTGTCCTCTGTGTCTCTGTGTATCTGTGGTGAAATACCCAATTGGCTTGGCCGAATAGGGGCCTCGGACTATAGCCGAATCGATCGCGCGCCAGCTTTTGCCTCAGCCAGGCGTCGCGGCCACTCAGTCGCCAGATCCGCCGGGATATGCGCGCAGCCCACGTGCTCCAGCGTGAAGGAAGCCGCCGCCGCGCCCGCGCAGCCAGCGCTGATGAGGTCGCCGGCCCCGCGCCAGCCCACCACGAAGCCGCCGCAATAACTGTTGCCGGCGCCCGTCTGATCGACCACCTCAGCCACATCGACCGCGGGTATTGCGTAGGCCGCGTCATCCCCTCGCCGCGCAACCAGCGAGCCGCGCTCTCCCATACGCAAGGCCGCAATGCCGACGCCATCCGCCAGCAGCCGACGAATGAGCTCCAGCTCGTCAGCGACGCCGTACATGGTCTGCGCTTCCAGCAGATTGGGCGAGACGATATCGGCGTGGGGGATGCCGCTGAGGAAGCGCGCGCGGTCGGCCCCCAGCATGAAGGCGCGCGTCGGCTCCCACAACAGCGTCGCCCGCGGGAAGCGCGCCCGCCAACCCTCGACATACTCCGGCTTGCGCAGCAGCGTCAGCCCCTGCGCCGCGGCGGGGAGGGTGGCGCTTTCGGCTGCGGGCTGATGCATAAAAGGCTCAATGACAGGCACGCGGAAGATCTCGTTACGCGTGCCGTCCCACTCGAAGATCTGCCAGCCGCGCACCTGCTTATGCCCTGTCCAAGCCAAGCCGGCGCAGTCAAAATCCCCTTCCAGCCGGGCGCGGATCTCGGCCGGCAAGTCCTCGCCGACCAAGCCGACCAGCCCCGGGCGCTGGCCCGTCATGGCCATGCCGTAGGCCGCGTGCGTCCCGCCGCCGCCGAGCACCGCCATGCTCGTCCTGCCATCGGGGTAGACGATGTCGTCGATAATGATGCTGCCGATGGCGAGGTAGTGGGCTTGACACGATTTCATTCACCACAGAGACACAGAGGGCACAGAGACATTTAACCACAAAGTGCACCAAGACACGAAGGACACAAAGGCGATTTGTAGACACACGGCCATCATTGCCGCCGCCCACGCAAAATACCTTGCCTCTAGCAGTGTCAAGCTCCCCCTCCCTCTTTATGGGGGAGGGGGCTGGGGGGTGGGGGTTTGCAGCCCGCAACGTAATCTGGGGCGACATTGTGTGTCGTCCGTGTGTCCACTCAATCGCCGCGGCGCGCGACCAGATTGGTCGCCTCTACAAATCCCGTTTTTCACGTCTACATTGTTATGCGCGAGCCATGACCTGTCCGGCATCACAATCCAATACATACCTCGGTGTACTCTTTTGCCTCGGTGAACTCGGTGGCAAAGGTGTAGATCCTTCGCCATTTCGATACTTGCGAGCGGCTGTGGCGGATATCTGCCTTACCGCCTCAACTCGCTGATGATATTGCTCTCGTAAATCGCGCTGGCGCCATCAGCCCAATCGACGTTGCGGCCACCGGCGAAATCACGAAAGTAGGGCGCGCCCAGGGCAGCGGCGCGGGCGGCGGCGAAGAGCTCGCCCGGGATGCTGTAGACGATCGAGGCGTAGCGCTCCGGCACATCCGCCGGGACGGGCAGCAGCGCATCGACATGCCGGCGGATTTGCTCGGCGCCTTCGGGGGCGATCAGCGCCAGTGGCCGGCCGATGCAGCGGGCGGCGCGCGCCACCTCGGCCATGCGGTCAGCGTCAAAGCCATCCGCCGATAGCAGCAGCGTGCCGATACCGGCGGAATCCACGAAATATTGCAAATGCGACCACTCCTCCGTTTCCTGCGCCAGGGCCGGGTCGCCGCTGGCTTCCAGCACTTTGGCGGCGCTGAACATGGCCACGCCGTAGAGCGGACCCGCGCCGACGAATTCAAACTGCGACAGCTCGCGCCAGCGCTCGACCAGCGCATCAACCAGCGGCTCGCAAGTGCGAATCGTCTCTTCCATGATATCGGCCAACGCGCCTACTTGCGCCCGCTCGGCATCGGCAGCGCGCGTGGTCAGGGCGCCGCGGACCTCGGCGATGCGCAGGGCGGCCAGGATCAGCGCGATCTGCGACGCCAGGTAGCTGCGGATGCCTGGCACGACCATGCCGGCCAGTTCATCGGGCAGGGGCGGCACGGCGGTCTCGAGCACATTGTCGGCGATGCTGCCAAAAGGCCCGCCGGGGTTGCCGGTCAACGCAACGGTGGTGGCGCCAGCTTGCTTGGCCATCGCCAGCGCTTCAATGGTGCGGCTGACCTTGCCCGAGACTGAGACGCCGATAACCAGGTTGGTCTTGGGGCCGGTCGCTGGCAGGTAGCCGGCGGTGTAGCGGCTGAAGGGCAGCGAGCTCAGCGCTTGCGTCGGCACGCCGGTCAGCTGATGAAAGGCCAGCTCGGCGCCGACCGGGGCGTGGTGGCTGTCGCCGCAGCCGACCAGGTAGATGCGCTTAACGGACGTGCAGGTCTCGAAGTCGAGCGCGGCGCGCGCGGCGGCGTCGAAGGGCTGCGCGATGGCGCGGATGAGCGCGGGCAGGGTGTCGATCTGCTGGTGCATGGGGCTGCGGTCGGGCATGGGGGTGTCCTTTGCGTGGTGGGTATTGGCGTGGGACATTGTAACCACAAAGGGCACAAAGGCACAAAGGGCACAAAGCGCCTTCGCCACCGAGTGCTCCGAGTCTTAAGAGGGCGCGGAGAGGCGGAGGCCTAGGGTTGCATTTATGCAGAGCGTCTTGTACAAGCGGAAGCAACGCGACGGTTGCAAACTAGTTCGCTAGAAGTTTCTCAATCAAGGCAATCTGCTGATTGTGCAAGTGGATGATCAGGCCGCCCAAAGTTCCTACGATGCCGATGATGATCGTCAAGGCGACGCGATACAACTGCGCCACCGTCGCCGCATGGCGCGACCGTTCTTCCAGCCGGGCTATTCGCTCGTTTGGAGTCGGCGTATCAACTGGCTCGCTGTTTTGCATTGAAGAAGCGCTTTCCAATGTCGCCATGAGTTGCCTCGATACACCATCAGCATCGTGTGGTTCGTTTGCATCTTAGCATGTTCTGAAGCTAATCTCAACTTCACGCTTCGCATCAGTTTCAACCTGTCATTGAGACCCGCGTTCATTTCCAACCCGCCAGCCCTTCGGCCAACGTCCAGCTGACCTTGCTCTTGTGGTAGTACCTCTGCGCCCTCTGCGATCTCTGTGTTCAAATCTTGTGTCATACGCCCGCCAACGGCTCACGCTCCTGACATGACTTGGCTGACAAACACCGCCAACCAACAAACCGCCGCCGCCACATCGCCCAGCGCCGCCGTCTCCTCGGTCGTATGCGCATTGGCGACGATGACGCCGGTCAGGCCCAGCGGGCGCGACCAGGCCGCCAGCAGCATGTCGTCACTGCGCGAAACATAGCTGGTGTTCAGCCGCACCGTGCCCGGCCTCAGGCGATTGACCCGCTCCGCCAGCGAATCGGCCCGCGCTTGATAATCCAGCGGCACGACCGAGCCGCGCCCCTCGCCCGAGACGAAGGCGTGCGAGGCGCCGACGCCGCTGACATGGCCGACGGCGGCATCGGCATTGTGCCCGTCGATATTGATGAAGCCCATTCGCGGCGGGGGCAAGGCATGGCTCAAGCGGGCGGCGCCCTGGCCGAAGAGACCGCTAGGCGGGCCCTCTTCCTGGTCGGTGAAAGCGAAGATGAGGCGGCGTCCCCGCAAGACATCAGCGGCGTATCGGCGAAGCATGGCGGCCGATAACAGGCTGATCGCCACGCCCAGCGCATTATCCAGGCCCGCGCCGCGGATCAGGCCGTTTCGCAAGACCGGCGCCGCATGCATCATCACCGTGTCGCCCGGCAGCAATTCGCCGTCGTCCGGCTGGAAGCTGATGTGAGTGCCGCCCTCACCCCGGCGGAAGCGCAGCTGGCCGCGCGCGCTGATCCGCACCGCGCCGTCGATGTAGCGCAAGCCGATGCCGCCGCAGCGGTAATCAGCGCCCGGCACACGTATCGCGCAGAGCGGGACGAGCGAACGCTCCGCCACAGCCGGGGCGCGGAAACAGGGCCGGTCCATATGCGCCGTCAGCAGCAGATCGAGCGGCGCCCCGGGCTCGCCCAGCTCAATGCCGAGGTTGCCTGTCGTGCCGATCTCGGCGCAAGGCAAGCCCAGCTCAGCGGCGATCTCGCGGATGACCTCGCCGACGGCGCCCGGCAGCAGGCAGCTGTTGTTGGGCGCGGGGGCGTCGAGCAAGCGCTCGATCAGGGCGAAAATGGCCTCGGGCGCGGCGGCCGCGTCGGCGCTCGATTTGAGCGAGGAGGTGCATGGATTTGCGTAGTTGTCACGGGTTATTTCACCACAGAGGCACAGAGGACACAGAGAAAAACTCACGTTGTAGGGGCGAGCCATTGGCTCGCCCGTAGGCGCCAAGCTTATGCCAAAAGCGCCGCAACAAACAGCTGATACACGCCCTCGGTATCCAGCGCCTGCGCCACGCTGACATTAGCTGGCTTGCCCGCGACGCCCATGTAATCGATGACGGTCTGGCCGCGGGTCTGCGCGCCGTTCAGCTCGACCGTGACGTGATAATCGCCGCTCTTTTGAAGCAGCCCCGGCTGCAGCGTGATCGCCATCGCCAGCGGATCGGGCAGCAGGTACGCCGGCCGCGAGAAGCCTTGTTTCAGGCGCTCAGCCGTCTCGCGAGAGATAGCGCGGAAGAAGCGCCCGCTGACCGTGTCGATATCGCAGAGCGCGTTGAACTTGTCCCAGGCGAAGCCGTGCGCCAGGGTCGTCTCCCAGCTCAGCATGGTCGAATGCGGGAAGGCGTCCAGCGTGATCCAGGCCGCCTCGGGGTCGGTGTAGATATTGTATTCGGCGGTGACGATGGGCGTATTGCCCTGCGCGGCTATCGTGCCGCCCATGAAGACGAATTGCTTGATGCGGGCGGGAAAGTCGGGGTCGAGGCGTACCGCAGCGGCGATGTTGGTCAGCGGGCCCAGCGCGATTAGCGTCAGCTCGCCCTCATGCTCGCGGCTGAGGCGCAGCAGCGCGGGCACGGCGTGCTCGTCTTCGATGGCGCGCGTCAAAGGCGGGCGCTCGCGCAAGTTGCCCAGGCCATCGCCGCCGTGAAACTCGGCCGCGTCCTCCCAGGGCTGTATCAGCGGGCGGTCGATGCCGGCATAAACCGGCACATCGCGCCCCATGACCTCGAGGATGGTCAGCACATTGGGGTTGACCTGGTCGATGTGCACGTTGCCGGTCAGCGTGGTGATGGCCAGCACATCGGCAGTCGGGTCGCTCAGCGCCAGCATGATGGCTTGGGCGTCGTCCACGCCGGCGTCGGTGTCGATAATCATCTTCATAGAGGCTGCGCTTTCGCTTAAGGCGGGAATTGCGGATACTATACCCGCAATAGTGCAGCAGGCACAAAGTTCATTCACCTCAGCGGGCACAGAAGCAAATGAAAGTAAGTCATGCAACTCTTGAAACTAGGTCGGTTGCCGGGCCGATTCTGTGAATCGCCTGCTTCAAGAATCACGCTGACGGCTTGGAATATCTCCGCGTGCTCTGCGTTCTCTGTAGTTTGCTTTTCTTGCATGTTTTACTCGCACGCGCTGAGGATAGAGGCGCCAGAATGACAGGCGACACGGACAAAGCGAGAGGCGATCGAATTGGGTCTGCAAATGCTGCCTGAACGCGCGCCCTGGGGCTGGCTGCTGCCGATTGCCTTCCTGCTCGTCGGGCTGATCTATCTCTACGCCGCGCCCAACTTCGAAGCCTCGGACACGGTGCAGCACATCGGCATGCTCAAGTGGATCGCCGAGCGCGGCGAGCTACCGCTGCAGACCGCCGATCACGACCAACTCTACGGCCAGGAAGCCAGCCAGCCGCCGCTCTACTACGCCCTGATGGCTCTGGTCTGGAACGCCTTCGACACCGCCGACTTCGAGGCGCGTTACCTGCCCAGCCCCTTCATCGTCGTGGGCGACCCGCTGTCCCCCGGCAACAAGAATCTCGTCATCTACCAGCAAGTCTATCCGCCGGATCTGCGCGGCTCGTCGCTGGCGCTCTACGTCATTCGCGCGCTGTCGCTGGTCATGGGCGCGGTGACGGTGGCCGCGGTCTATCGCGCGGCGCAGGTCGTCATGCCCGGCCGCGGCGATGTGGCGCTGCTGGCTGGCGCGTTGACCGCCTTCAACCCGCAATTCCTCTTCATCAGCGCCTCGGTCAGCAACGATTCGCTGATCAACATGCTGGCCGCGCTCATCGCCTGGCAGCTGCTGCTGATGCTGCGCGCGGCTTCGAGGCGCGGCGCAGCCTGCTGCTGGCCCTGCTGATCGCCCTGGCGGCGCTGACCAAGCTCAGCGGGCTGGTGGCGGGCGCGGTCGTCGGCGCGGCGGCGCTCTGGCTGCTGATTCGCTCTCGCGATCGGCGCGGCTTCGTCATCTTCTGCGCGGCGACACTCAGCTTGACCCTGCTCGTCGCCGGCTGGTGGTACGTCCGCAATTTGCAACTTTACGGCGAGCTCACCGGCACGGCCACCATGCTCGACAATTTCGGCCGCCGCTCGCTGACGCCTGGGCAACTTTTCCGGGACGAATTCGAGGGCCTGCGCATCAGCTATTGGCTTGTCTTCGGCGCTTTCAACATCATCGCCGACGTAGCCTATTATCGTGTCATGGACGCGCTGACGCTGCTGGGCGCCCTTGGTTTCGCGCTCTTCCTCTGGCGTAAGCGGCGGCTGAGCCAAGTCATGACGGCGCTGGCTTTTCTAGGGCTGTTGCTGGCTATCGGCGCGGGTTTGCTGATCTGGTGGAGCACACAGACCTGGGCCAGCACCGGGCGCCTGCTCTTCCCCTACATCACCTCGGCGAGCATCTTCCTGGCGCTGGGCTTGACCGCGCTGCGCCTCCCGGCGTGGCTGATCGCGCTGCCCCTGCTCGCCTTCAGCATCGCCGCGCCCTTCGCCTATATCATCCCCCACTACGATCATCCATCGCCCGTCGCCGCACTGCCGCAATCGGCCGCGCCCGCCGCTGTCCATTGGGGCGACCTGCAACTGAGCGGCTACCAGCTGCCAGCGCCGCGGACCTGGCAAGCCGGCGACGAGATCCCGCTGACCTTCTATTGGCGCGCCCAAGCCCAATCGCCCCTGGCCTACGCGCTGACCCTGCGCCTCATTGACGCCGACGGCAATGCGCTCGCGAGCATCGAGACCTGGCCCGGCTGGGGCACGATGCCGCACCCCTGGATGACGCTGGGCGTCGACTACCGTGACGACTACGTCCTGCGCATTCCGCCAGACGCCGCCGCGACCGAGCTGGCGCTGGAGATCGACTGGTACGTTTTCCCCGACGGCCCGGCCCTCGACGCTGCGCTGGCGACGGACGAGGCGCTCGACGCGTACACGCTGCCGCTGGGGCGCGTGGCGGGGGATTAACAGCAGCCACCCGCAAATCGCCAAAGGGCCGAGGCGCTGCATCTTTACCACCGAGGACACCGAAGACAAACAGAGTACACCGTCTCATTAGTCTTAGGCTGACGCCGCTCAAGACTTGGTTCACGTAGCATACCCGGGCCGTGACCATGAGAAGATGTAGACATACGCACCGACCATCCGGCCACGCCAATGCACCTTGCCTCTCACGCGCCATTGCACCCCATCCCCGTCGAATTCCGTACACACACGCGATACCCCAGCCGCCCACGCCAGCGTCCGCGGAGCAGTTTCTTGGCAGGCCGCCGCCGGCGCGATACAATCACTGTACAATTATGTATTTCGAAATAGCTTTGGGGATAATTCTGTCATATCTAGCGCAAGCATTCCATTCGCCGGGCTTGATCCGCTGGGCGTCGCTCGTCTTGATCCCGCTGCTATTGCTGGCGGCGCCAGCGGCAAAGGCGGACTGCATCTTGTTTCGTCACTCTACCGGCGGCGCCGAATACATTGATCGGCAGGGTAGAAACTTTTTCGGCAGCAGGTTCCCGCTGTATGCGGACGCGAATTGTCAGACCCGTCATCCGACTCACGATAGCGGTTGGTATCTGGGTGGCGTTGCCTACGCGAGCAGTGCGCGTTCCGCCCGGTCGATTTGCGCCGCCAATCACAGCGCGTCCATAAGCCATGTATCGCCAGTCGGCAATAGATTCTGGCGTTGCGCCACTGGCGACGGTGCGGGCGCGCAAGGCGGGGGCAGCCCGGGCGCTGGCCAAAGCGAGACCGCTAGCGATTCCTGCAGTGTGGCGGCTGGTCTTTCGCTGGATGGCCTCAAGCTGCGCGCCACCGACGGCCTGGGCAGCGGCATACAATTCCGGCGGCTGAATGCTTGCGGCATCGGCATTCAGTCAGTCATTGACATGGGCTTGCTTGACGCCGTCGATGTCTGGGCGAATGTAGGCAGCGGCTACCAGGTCTGCTTTCCCGGTCGCGGCCGCATCCTCTTGCTCGACGCCGCCACCGCGCCGCGCAGCGTCGTCCACGTCGACTATCAGTTACGAGGGTGGATATACCTGCGCCAGCCTGGGCCGCGCCGGCACCCTGGTCCTGGTTGCGTCGGCTGATACGGATGAAACGGCCGAGACTGCGGAAACGGCGCCGCCGTCGACGAACGCGCGCCGGCCGGGCACTGATGACGCGGTGGATAGCGCCATCACATTGCAGAACTGCCGGGTCGTTCCGCGGGTCAACTTGCGCCTGCGCTCAGCGCCCTGGGGCGGGGTTCTGGCTATCATTCCCGGCGGCACAGCGGTGTTGGCCGAAGCGCGAACGAAGTCCTGGTTCAATGTGAGCTATCGTGAGCGAAACGGCTGGAGCGCCGCCTGGCTGGCTGATAGCGACGGCGATTGCGACTGGCCCGCGCCCGGCATTGGCGACTAAGTCGCGCCGAATCAGCGCTTGCAGGCGCGCGTTTCGCGTCCGTGGCAGGATGTCTCTTTTGGGCCGCTAACGTGTTGCGCCGTTTTTTCGCCTCGCTTTTGGACCTGGCCCAGCCCGCCCTTCGCCAAGTTTTGCCCTATCGCCAGCCGCTGGGTATAATGTCGCTATCAGAAACTCATCTGATTTCACCTACTTTTCTGCGGAGGACTCAAATGAAAAAGCTATGTTTTGTGCTCGTGGTGATGCTTGCATGCATGACGGCCTTCGGCGCCCTGGCCCAGGACGAGCCGCTCAGGGTCGTCTCGGTTGTCAACGGCGTCTTGGGCGACAAGTCTTTCTTCGATAGCGCCCAGCGCGGCATGGACGCCGTCGCCGATGAATACGATCTCGAGATCGACACGGTCGAGCTGGGCATTGACCCAGCCAACTGGGAATCGGGCTTGCTGGACGTCATGTCCGATAGCGACAGCTACGACATCTTGATCACCGGTACCTTCCAGATGATCGACTTCCTGGCCGCCAACGCCCATCACTACCCGGACAAGTACTTCATCTTCTACGACGCGCCAATGCCTTACGACAACGCCGAGATCTGTGTTGAGGGCTGCGCCAATGTGTATTCGATGATGTACGCGCAGAACCAGGGCAGCTTCCTGGCCGGCGTATACGCGGCCGCCATCACCACCAGCATGGTGGAAGGCACCAATGATGACCCCATCATCGGCGCCGTCGGCGGCCAGCAGATCCCGGTCATTGACGACTTCATCGTCGGCTACGAGCAGGGCGCCTGCCTGGTCAATCCCGAATCGCAGAGCATCGTCCAGTACGCCGGCAGCTGGAATGACCCGGCGCGCGGCAAGGAAATCACCCTGGCGATGTATGAGCAGGGCGCGGACATCGTCTTCCAGATCGCGGGCGGCACCGGCGTCGGCGTCTTTGAAGCGGCGCAGGAGCAAGGCCACTTCGCCATCGGCGTCGATTCCGACCAGGCCGTCATCGTGGCCGAAACCGACCCCGACCAAGCCGAGCGCATTCTGACGTCGATGATGAAGAATGTCGATAACTCGATCTTCCGCGCCATCACCCTGCACCTCGATGGCGAGCTGCCCTATGGCAGCGCCGAGAGCCTGGGCATCCCCGAAGGCGGCGTCGGCCTGGCCAAGAACGAATTCTACGATGCGGCCACCTCGGAAGATATCAGCGCCATGGTGGAAGCGGCCGAGGCGGCCGTTGTCGCCGGTGATATCGAAGTCCAGACCGTCTTCACCAGCGAAGACATGATGGCTGCGGTCGGCACGTCCTGCGCCGATATGCCCACGGCCGGCATGTCCATCGACGAGCTGATGATGGACGATATGTAGCCCATCGCCCGTCTATTTTGCATTGCTGTAGGGGCGGCTCCCTGAGTCGCCCACACGCCACTGCGTACAAGATGCGGGGGCGGCTCCCTGAGTCGCCCGCCGGCGCCTGAAGCATGATGATAGAATGGAATTGGAATAGCTTGCTCAGTGGGGGCGCTCAGATGCAGAAACCATTGGAGAAGGAATACAAGTATTACCTCGAGATCCGGGAGGATTTGGCCAGGGAGCATAACGGAAAGTACGTCGCGATAAAGAGCCGCGAAGTCTTGGGAATCTTCGAAAACTACCGGGAAGCGGCTAATGCGATCTACGTCAAGCACGAACGTGGTACTGTGCTTATGCAGGAACTAGGCCGTGATTACGAGTACTTTACCGGCATTTACCCGGTTTCAGAAGTCGAAGCTCATTGATTGTGTCAAGTAGGCGCAGCTTCACGGTAAAGGCTAATGGCATTCTTCGGCAGCTTGTGACGCCGTGCTTAGTCTCGATTGGCTCCAGGCATGCCAGCGAAGCCGCCCAGTTTTCTACCAGGCAATTCAGGTCAATATGGGATACCGGGGCTTCATTCAGCATGGTGAATGAGCGCGTGGTTGATGAACTCAAGCTGCCGACGGATGGCTTCGTAAACATACAACATGCCGGGGGCGTAGCTGCCGCCGTACCGTTCTATCATGTTGATTTCTTGCTCTATAACAGCTCGCCGATCGTGGATGTTCGCGTTGGCTTGTCCGCAGTGAGAGACATTGATGTCATTATAGGTATGGACATCATCAATCGCGGCGACTTCGCTGTATCAAACCGAAACGGCGCCACGACCTTCTCCTTTCGCATCCCGTCCATCGAAGACTTCGACTTCGTCAAGGACGATGTGATTTACACTGATTAGCGGGAGGTCCCGCCCGGGCTCGCCCCGGCGAATGCTTATTCAGGATATTGAAGAAGATCATCTCTGTGCCCTCCGAGTCTCTGTGGTGAAATAACATGCCGATCATCGAAACGCAAGCCATCCACAAGACCTACCCCAACGGCGTGCACGCCAACGACGACATCAACTTCTCGGTCGAGCCGGGCGAGATCCACGCCCTGGTCGGCGAGAATGGCGCCGGCAAGTCCACGCTGATGAAGCTGCTCTACGGCCTGGAGCAGCCCTCGTCGGGGCGCATCTTCATCCGCGGCGAAGAAGTCGAAATCGACAACCCGCAAGACGCCATCGAGCGCGGCATCGGCATGGTGCATCAAAACTTCATGCTGGTCGATTCCTTCACCGTGGCGCAGAACATCATCCTCAACCGCGAAACGAAGAACGGTATCCGCATCGACTTCGCGCAAGCCGTCGCCGATACCGAGGCGCTCTCGCAAGAATACGGCTTGACAGTCAATCCGGACGCCAAAATCGAAGATATCCCGGTCGGCATGCGCCAGCGGGTCGAGATTCTCAAGGCGCTCTATCGCGGCGCGGAAATCCTCATCCTCGATGAGCCGACCGCCGTGCTGACGCCCAGCGAGACGCAAGACCTCTTCGCCGCCATCCGCAACCTGGTCGAGGGCGGCAAGACCGTCATCTTCATCACCCACAAACTCAAAGAAGTCATCGAGATCAGCGACCGCGTCACCGTCATGCGCGATGCGCGGCAAGTTGGCACGGTGGAGACGGCCGCGACCGACGAGCGCGAGCTGGCGCGTATGATGGTGGGGCGCGAGGTCTTCATGCAAGTCGACCGTCCGACGGTTTTGCGCGGCGACTCAGTGCTGACCGTGAACGACCTGACCTACGCCGATGCCAGCGGGCATCAGCTGCTGAAGCACGTGAACTTCAACGTGTACGAGCGCGAAATCCTGGGCATCGCCGGCGTCGAGGGCAATGGCCAGACCGAGCTGGCCGAGGTGCTGACCGGCTTGCGGCCGCCCACCACCGGCGAGGCCTTCATCAACCAGGAGCAAATTCTCGGGCATGGCCCGCGCTCAGTGCGCGAGCATCAGGTGGCGCATATCCCCGAAGACCGCCTGACCAACGGCGTCGCCTTGACCTCATCCATCGACGACAACCTCATCATCGACCGCTATTATCGCCAGCCCTTCACCCGCGGCGGCTTGCTCGATATCAACGCCATCGTGCAGAACGGCCGCCAGTTGATCGGCGAATTCAATATCATCGCGCCAAACGGGACGATTCCCGTCAACGCGCTCTCCGGCGGCAATATGCAGAAAGTCGTGGTGGCGCGCGAGCTCTCGTCTTCGCCCATGCTGCTGATCGCGGCGCAACCCACGCGCGGCGTCGATATCGGCGCCATCGAGTTCATCCACCAAGAGCTGGTTGATCAGCGCACCGGCGGCTTGGCCATCCTGCTCATCTCGGCGGACTTGCAAGAAGTGATGAAACTCTCCGACCGCATCATGGTGATGTACGAGGGCGAAATCGTCGGCATTTTCCCCAACGACGCCAGCCTGACCGAAGAGCGCATCGGCTACTACATGCTGGGGGCGGAGCGGCAGCCAGCCGAAGAAATGGAGCGCTACGCATGACCTTTCTCCGACGCTACCCTCTGATGCTCATCGGCCTGCTGGCCGGGGCCCTCGTCACCTGGTTCGTAACGCACAACCTCTTCGGCGGCTCGGCAGAAAAGATGACCGGCACCGCCACCTGGGAGAATATCTTGCTGGTCAATATCCTGGTCGGCGCTTGTATTCTGCTCTTCGTGGTCGAGCTGCGGCGCGGGGCGATACGCGTGCTGCTGACGGTGGTGGTGGCGCTGTTGCTGGGTTTCCTCGTCACCTTCATCTTCAATCTGGACGCCGCCGATCGCTTCAAGACTGGCGAATTCCGCGCCCAAGTCGTCAGTGAAGCCGAGCCGGTTGATAACGACGAGGTTGACCTCGACTACAATCGCGTGCGCGGCGGTGAATTCAACAAGCCCAATGTGGTCGCGCCGGTCAGCGAAGTCGCCTGGACCTTCGCCGGCCGCGAAGGCGATGTGGTATCGCTGTTGGCTTACGCCAGGAATCGCCGTTCCACCGTCGATGTAATGGTCGAGCTGCGCGATGCGGCGGGCGCGACCCTGGCCACGGCGACATCAGCCACCGAGCTGCAAGTCGACGAGACCTTCGACGATCTCGTCAGCGTTCGCGACGCCGTCATCGAGGGCTACGCGCTGCCGGCCGCTGGCGTCTACACGCTCTACGCCGCGCCGGAAGAAGTCGAGCTGGGCACGACGCTCAGCGAAGCCATGAACCAGTCGCAGCTCGCGTTCGAAGCGCTGCTGCTGGGCCCCATCGAGCGCGTCAACCGCTGGGGCGTCTGGATTCAAGACGCCATCACGCTGATTCTGCTCGGTCTGTCCTTCGCCATCGTCTTCCGCGCCCAGCAATTCAGCCTGGGCGCCGAGGGGCAGCTCTATTTTGGCGCGCTGGTTAGCGGCATCATCGCGCTCAACTCGCCGCATATCCCGGGCGTGCTGCTGATCCCGGTGATCATCCTGGCTTCGGGCGCGGCCGGCTTCATCTACGGCCTCATCCCCGGCGCGCTCAAAGCCTACCTCGGCGCCAACGAGTTGGTC
Source organism: Phototrophicaceae bacterium (assembly GCA_965208195.1). Classification (GTDB taxonomy): domain Bacteria; phylum Chloroflexota; class Anaerolineae; order Aggregatilineales; family Phototrophicaceae; genus UBA6055. The sequence goes on from CBDBOC010000003.1 coordinate 928,800, forward strand.
TCGACGCTGATGCTAAACGTCATCGCCACGCGCTTCTTCGAGATGGTGCTGAACTTCCAGCTTAAGCCGCCGGACGCCGGTTATGTCGCCTCGTCAAAGTTCACCGACAACGCCATCCTGCCCGTCATCGTCAACGGCACGCAAGTCACCATCGCGGCCTTCCTGCTGGTGGTTGTCGTCTTCGTCTGCTGGCTGCTGATCCGCCGCACGCCACTGGGCTACGAGATTCGCATCATCGGCTCCAACCTGCGCTTTGCCGATTATGGCGGCGTCAACTCCAAGCGCACCATCATGCTGGTGATGGCCATCGGCGGCATCGTGGCCGGGCTGGCCGGCATGCACCTGGCCAACGGCATCCACCGCCAGCTCATCCTCAACATCTCTTTCGCGCTGGCCTTTGAAGGCGTGGTGGTGGCGCTGCTGGCGCGCTTGAATGTGCTGGTCGTGCCCTTCACCGGCTTGCTCTACGCCTACTTGCGCGCCGGCGCCCAATTCATGGAGCGCGACGCCAATGTCAGTTTCGAAGTCGTGCGTATGATCCAGGCCATCATCATCTTGCTCATCACGGCGGAGGCGCTGGTGACCTTCTTCCAGGCACGGCAGAAACGCGCCGATATCGACGCCAAGGGGCACACGGCCGAGAGTTTGGAGAGCGCTGATGTTTGATAAATCCCCCACCCCAAACCCCTCCCCCATAAAGAGTGAGGGGCTTCAACTGCCCTCCAATCTTGTATTCTACTCCCCTTCCCTCATTTTGGGGGATGGGGCCGGGGGATGGGGGCCCTAGCCATGTTTGAAAATGTCATTGAAGGAATCTTCAGCGCCGTCTTCCTGGCCGCCATCCTGCGCGTGACCACGCCCATCCTGCTGCCATCGCTGGGCGCGCTGATCTCGGAGAAAGCCGGCGTGCTCAATATCGGCCTGGAAGGCATGATGCTCTCGGCCGCCTTCACCGGCGTGGTCGTCAGCGCCTTCTCGCAGGACTGGTTCGGTTACGAGACCGGGCTGGCCATCGGCCCCTGGCTGGGGCTATTGCTGGGCGTTTGCGTCTCGCTGCTGCTTTCGTTCATCCTGGCGCTCTTCCACCTCGATCTCAAGGGCGATCTCTTCCTCAGCGGCATCGCGCTGAATATCTTCGGCTCCTCAGCCACCGTCGCCATCATGTTTGAGCTGACCGGCGACCGCGGCAATACCAGCACCCTGGCCAGCTTGCAGATGCCCTTCATCCAACTGCCCGAATTCATCGCCGATATTCCGCTGATCGGCGGCTTCATCTTCGGCGTCTTCGACAACCAGAGCGTCATGACCTGGATCGCCTTCGTCATGGTCTTCATCGTCACCTTCTTCTTGTACCGCACGCCCTTCGGTATGCACTTGCGCGCCGTGGGCGAGAATCCGGAAGCGGCCGAATCGGTCGGCATCAACGTCAAGCGCGTTCGCTATTCGGCGCTGCTGATCAGCGGCTTCTTCGCCGGCCTCGGCGGCATCCACATGAGCATGGGCTACCTGCAGCTATTCCAGCGCGATATGACCAACGGGCGCGGTTTCATCGCCCTGGTCACGCCATCGCTGGGCGGCGGCACACCCATCGGCGCCATGATCGCCTCGTCGATTTTCGGCTTCTTCGACGCCCTGGGCATCCGCATCGGCTCGCTGGAGATCCCCTCGCAGCTGCCGCAATCGATTCCCTACTTCGCCACCGTGCTGGCTCTGGTGATTTACGCCCTGCAACGTCGCATCTCGCAGCGGGTCAGCGCCATGCGCACGGCATCCGGCGCGGCTTTCGACGCCGCCTTCTGGGGCGCCATCCAACGAATCAGCATCTTGCACATGCTGCTGATGATGGTGGCGGTCATCGGCGTGGTGACATCCGGCGCGATCCTCTCGGCGCCCAACGGCTTCGGTGGCGCGGACACGGCTGTGCCCGCCGGCTTGCTGATCGGCGCGGCTTCCATCGTGCTCTTCCTCATCAGCCTGCCCTTCGTCAACGATATCTTCCGCATCCAGGAGCGCTGGCCCGCGAGCGCGGCGGTGACGGTCATTTCGCTGGGCATTTACCTGACGCTCTTCCTGACGCTCTTCTTCGAGCCCGTCCTGGCGCTGATCATCGGCCTGGTGGCCAGCGGCGTCGTCTGGTACATGATCGGCGGCCGCGTGCTGATGCGGGGGGATGCCTAGGGAGCACGACACATGAACAGCAAGCCCAAACGAGCGCCGAATCTGATTCCCAAAGGAATGAAAGACTTCTTGGGGCGCTTGGTCGAAACACTGTTTCGCGCCGTCCTCTTGACCATGTTGGCAGTGTCGCTTGCGGGCGCGCTTCTCCAGGTTTTTGAGTCCGCCAGTTACAGCTCGGGCTACCGCTTCTGTCTGGCGACGGAAACCAGCGATGCTTGCGTCCAGCGACCGAACGCCTTCCTCGCCAGCAAGGTCAGCAAAAAGCCGGACAAACTGCTGAAGTACTTCGGCAGCATACCCGAACGCGTGCAGCAACAATGGCGCGTCTGGGTGAAGGACGAAGCACAGTCCAGGACGACTGAAATGACGGTCGCGGAATTCTACGCCTGGGTCAACAGCGTCTGGAACGCGGACGAGCAACATGAGCGCCTACACGCAGCACGCTGATTGGCGTCGGACAACAGCTGCAGAGACACGCTGTCGAATGAGTTCCAGAACCCGCAGGGCGCTCGGCAAAATCGGGCGTGGCGCTAACCTAGCTTTGGCCTCTCATGTTGGCGTCAACGCCATTCAAGTGTGTTACAATTAACCCGCGTTGCCAAAGGGTTGCTGTATGCAAAACTTGGACATAAATGTCATCATTCAACTTGCCGGCTTTGCGCTGATTATCATCGGCATGGTCTGGCGGATGCCCACAAAAGATAGCATCCAGCATCTGTTGGATCGTTTTGATGCGCAGAATAAGAGATTTGATGCGCAGGATGCCAAAATCGAGAATCTCCGCTCTGATATGAACGTGCGCTTTGAGCAGCAGGACGCCAAAATTGAGAATCTGCGCTCTGATATGAACGCGCGCTTTGAGCAGCAAGACGCCAGATTTGACAGGCAAGACGCCAAGTTTGACAGTCTGCGCTCGGATATGAACGACGGCTTCGAGAAGCAAGACGCCAAAATCGACAATCTGCGCTCTGATATGAATGAGGGCTTTGAGAAGCAAGACGCCAAAGGCGATAAACTGCGCCTGGAGATAAAGTCGGATCTGCAGCGCGTCGAAGACCGCGCCGGCGAAGCCAACCAATTTCATGCCCGTAGCGTTGAGTTGCTTGACGCCATCCGCCGTGAGCTTGAAGAGCGCCGCGAGCGCTTGTGAGCCTCCGGTATCCGCGCCCGGTCAAGTCGCCTCGTAATGGATTCCCGGCACAATAGAATCCTCGGTTGCCTCTACGGCCAAGCCCTCGGCGATGCCTTCGCCATGCCGGCCCAGGTCCACCCCGACGACACCGAGCGCTGCTTCGGCTGGCTCGACACCTGGCAGGCCGCGCCCGACGACCATATCGTGCATGCCGGGCTGCCGGCCGGCCGCATCACCGACGATTCCGAGCAAGCCTTCTCCATCGCCCAAGCCGTCATCGACGCCGGCGGCGTCACGCTCGCAGCGGCGGTCACAGGGCTGACGACCTGGTACGACCGCGTCGACGGCGACAACTCGCCCTACGTCGGCCCGAGCACGCGGCGCGGCATCAACGCGCTCAAAGCCGGCGGCGACCCACTTACGACCGGCCTCTGGGGCGATACCAACGGCGCGCCCATGCGCATCGCGCCCATCGGCACGCTGCATCCGGGAGATATCGCTGGCGCCGTCGCTGATGCCGTCACGGTCTGCACGCCAACGCATTTCACGCAGCCGGCGGTATCCGGCGCAGCGGCAGTGGCGGCGGCCGTCGCCCAAGCCATGATCGACGGCGCGACGCTGGACGCTGTGATCGCGGCGGGCATCCGTGGCGCTGAGCTGGGCGGGGAGCACGGGCGGCGCTGGTTCGGCTGCTCAGTCCCCTTCAAGATTGAGCAGGCGCTGGCCATCGTCCACGGCCCGGGCGCTGAGCGCGAACGCTTGCGCCGCATATTCGACGAAGTCGGCGCCACCCTCAATGTGCCGGAGACGGTCGGCGCGGCTTTCGGCTTGCTGGCGATGGGCCAGGGCGACCCCAAAGCGACGGCGATTTTGGCGGCCAACCTCTCCGGCGATGCCGATACCATCGGCGCTATCGCCTGCGCCATGGCCGGGGCCTACGCCGGTTTCGACGCCATCCCCGCCGCCGACATCGCTGTGCTGGAGGCGGACGCCGTCTTCCGCGACTACAACGCGCGCGGCATCGCCCGCGGCCTCTTTATTCTTGCGCGAGAGAACACGACTGGACTTGGCCTGCAGAACGCATCGTCTCCCCTCCCTCTTGATGGGTAAGGGGTTGGGGGTGGGGGTGAAACCGTCTAAGCGCCTGGTCACCGTCGGCGATGTCGTGCTCGACATTCTGCTGGAGACGCGGCTGCCGCTGCGGGCCGACGCGCACGCCATGACGCCCACCATGCTGATCGAGCCGGGCGGCGCTGCTACGACCTGTCTGGCCGCGCGCGAGCTGGGCCTGGAAACCGCCATGCTGGGCGCGCTAGGCGACGACCCGCACGGGCGCCTGCTGCTGGATATGCTGTCCGCCGCCGGCATCGACGCCTCGGCCCTGTCCATCCCGCCCGGCAGCACAACCACCACCGTCATCGCCCTCAGCGACCCGCAAAACCCGGCCCACGTCTTCCTGGGCAACTACGGCGATAGCCCGCCCATCCCCTTGACCGCGGCCGCCATCCGCCAGCTGCAGCGGGCTGATGTGGTCTACATTTCCGGCTACAGCCTGGTCGAGCAACGCCTGACGCCCCTGGTCGAAGGTGTGCTCGAATTCATGGAACGCAGCGCGACCCCGCTCTATATCGACGTGGGCCCCTTCCTGGGCCAGGTGGACGCGGCCGGCGTGGATCGTGTGCTGCGCGCCGCCGATGTGCTGCTGCTGACCGATGACGAGATTCGCTTCGTCGCCGCCGCTGAGAGCGATGTCGCCGCTTGCCGCCGCCTGCTGGCTGATTACCCCGATCTGCGCATCGTGCTGAAGCGGGGCGCGGCCGGCTGCCACCTGCTTTCGCGCGGGCTGGATGTCGCTTGCCCGGGCTTTCCCGTCGCCAAGATCGTCGATACCATCGGCGCGGGCGATGCCTTCGCCGGCGCTTTTATCTGGGCCGAGTTCGCCGGCTATCCCCCGGCTGATTGCGGCGCTATCGGCAACGCTATGGGCGCGGCCAGCGTGACGCTCACCGGGGCCGGGCGCAATCTGCCGACTAGTGCCGCTGTGCAGCGCATCTTGACCGAGAACCATACGGGAATCAAACTGACATGCTGACTACACTGACATTGGAGACGCCGCCCGGCGATGCCCTGGTCGACATCACGGCGGATGTGCGGGCGCAGGTGGCGGCCAGCGGCGTTGAGGCCGGCCTCTGCGCGCTGATCGTGCCCCACACCACCGCCGCCATCACCCTCAACTCCAACCTGGACGCGGCCACCCCGGCTGATATCCTGGCCGAGCTCAAGCGCCTGGTGCCCACCCGCGTCGACTTCGCCCACCAGTACGACACGCCCGCCGATGCCGCCGGCCACATCAAAGCGAGCCTGATCGGCAACAGCATCACGCTGGCCATCGACGGCGGCGAGCTGCTCGTCGGCTGGTCCCAGAGCATCCTCTTCTACGAATTCGACGGCCCGCGCCGCCGTACAGTGCAGGTCAAAATCATCGCCGGCTGAATACGCCGCAGAGGATTACTTTTGCGTCCACCGCGCTGAATCAGCAACGAGATAGAAATGCCGATTCTTGTAATGCGAATGACAACATCAACATCTTCCGCAGCATGTCGACACACGCGCTGCGTTGCTCCCCCTCTCCCCTTGTGGGAGAGGGGGCCGGGGGGTGAGGGGTGGCCCGTCCGCAACATAAACAGGAGAACAAAATGCAAAAACAGAAAGTGGAGCAGATGCAATTCTCCGGGGCGCCGCGGCTCAACGCAATCGGCCGCTGCCGGGCGGAATTGTCGATCTTTCAAGTCATCGGCCATGCCGTCATCTGGCTGCTGATCTCGCTGATCACCTTGGGCATCGGCGCCTTCTTCTGGCCCTACGCCGCCGCCAGGCTGATCCTGGAGTCTATCGTCATCGCGGACGAAGCCGGCCAGCCCAGCGCGCGCCTGCGTTGCCATCTGGGCTTCGGCGAGCAAATCGGCCATGCCGTCTTGTGGCTGCTACTGATCGCCATCACCGGCGGTTTCGCTGGCCTGGTCTATCTCTTCGGCGTGGCGCACTTCGTCATCAACCGTACCGAGCTGGTCTCAGCCTGAAGCCCCTTTCGCCATCAGGAGGACGCTTATGCCCCGCAAAATCATCATCGATACCGACCCCGGCGTCGACGATACCATGGCCATCTTCCTCGCCCTGCGCTCGCCGGAGCTGGACGTGATCGGCCTGACGACCATATTCGGCAATGTGCGCACATCGCTGGCGACCACGAATGCGCTGCGCTTGCTGGAGATCGCCGGGCGCGACGATATCCCGGTGGCGCCCGGCGCGGACGATGCCTTGACCGGCCCCTTCGAAGGGCCCGTCCCCGTCTGTGCACGGCGCTGATGGCCAGGGCGATACAAACTTGCCCGCGCCGTCCCGCGCGCCGCTCGCCATCTCAGCCGCCCAATTCATCGTCGAGCAAGCCCGCGCCCGGCCCGGCCAAATCACGCTCGCGCCCATCGGCCCGCTGACCAATATCGCGCTGGCCCTGCGCCTGGAGCCGCGCATCGTCGAGTGGGTGGACGAGGTGGTGCTGATGGGCGGCAACGCGCTGGTCCCCGGCAACGCCAGCCCGGCCGGCGAAGCCAATATCCGCAATGATCCCGAAGCCGCCGATCTCGTCTTCGGCGCTGATTGGCAGGTCACCATGGTCGGCCTGGATGTGACGCTGCGCGTGCACATGACGCCGGCCGATATCGCTGATTACGCGACCCACGGCAACGCCCTGTCCGATCACATCACGCGCATCCTGCCGCATTATCGCAATTACTTCGAAGCCAACTATGACGCCGAAGGCATCTTCGTGCACGATTCCAGCGCCATCGCCTACCTGCTTGATCCGTCGCTATTTGAAGTGCAACGCTGGCCCATCCGCGTCGGCAGGCAGGGCTTGGGCCGCGGCAAGACCTGGCCCGCGACGGGCGCTGACATCCCGCCCGCATGGCAAGGGCGGCCCCCGGTCAATGTCTGCGTCGATGTCGACGGCCCGCGCCTGGTCCAGCTGGCCGCCGAGCGCCTCCGCCGCGCCCGATGACGTTTCCGCCCCAACACAGCTCCATGTAGGGGCGAGCCTTGGCTCGCCCGCCCGTCCATAACAGTCTTTGCAGGCCCAAACCTTGGCTCGCCCGCTCCCTACACTCCCTTGAACTCGGTGTCCTCGGTGGTAAAAGTGTCAGCTGCCGCGCGCCAGTGACGTCCACATTGTTTACCACGGTCAATCGCGATAAATCTGCATCATCACGCCGAATTCGTTGAAGAGCATCCACTCGCGCTGAATCACGCCCTTCTTGATCTCTTGCTGGGTGATGCCCCAGAGGTGGACGCGTCGGCCGCTGGGCGCCCCGTAAATGCCGTGCCCGCGATGTGTGCCCACCATGCTCCAGCGCAGCGACACCAGGTAGCCCTCAGCCTCATTGCCCATCCAGTAGATATCGTCGACCCGCGCCATCAAATCGGGGAAGAGCGCCAGCAAGCTCAAAATGAAGCTCTGGTATTCGCCGCGGCCGGTGAAGGCGCGTCCCGTACTGCCGCGGAAGCGCAGCGACGGGTCGTATGCCCGCCGCACATCGCTGAGGCTGCGCCGATTCCAGATATTGTGCCAGTTGCGCCGCGCGAATGCCTCGACATCGAAGCCGTTTTCATCAGCCGGCGCCGCCACGTATGCGGGCTTGCCTTGCCCGGGCAGGCGCTCAGCCTCGCCAAAGCGCGGGTCGCTGCTGCCGGCCGCTGCCAGCTCATTGCCCAGCTGCCGCGCCGTCTCCGCCAGGTCCAAGCCCAGTTGCCGAATCAGCGCCGCCGTATCGTAGCAGACCCACTCAGCGAAAATCTCGTTCTCCAGCGAGACGCAATTGGCGATGCACCAGAGCAGGACTTTCTTGCCCGTCGGCGGGCCGAACTTGCTGTAGCCGGTGTTGTGGCCGCTGATGACCGTGCGATGCGAGGTGTGGAAGCCGACCGCGTCATCGCCGGCCCAGATGATCTCATCGGCGTAGAGGCGGATATCGGGGAAGGCGTTGATGGTATGCGCCGTATCGGCCACGATCTTCTCATTGCCGTATTGCAGGCCGAAGTCGTCGTAAACGCGCGAGTTGTGGCGATAGGTATCGTAGATGTAGCCGATGTCTTTCTCTTCCCAGATGCGATGCGTGATGCGCACGATGTAGTCGATGATGTCGACGTAGGTCTCGTCGAAGCCACGCATGGGCTGGGCGCGCTCGCTCCCCGGCTGATGCAGCAGCTTATCCGCGCCGCCCTTGGCCGCCAGCGAAATGGAAAAGTCGCGCGGCATGTTGCCGGCGCCGTGCGCGATCGCCTTGGGCTCGTGCGTCTCCGCCCCGCCTCGATTCGTTGCTTCTTGTGACATGGCTCAACTCGCTTGCAAACTCTCTTTGCGCCGATACTGCTGATTCACAGCGCATACGTCAACACCGAAAAGCCGCCGGGACGCGCAAAGCTGTAGACACGCGCCCGGCAATCCCCCCCCACGCAAAATACCTTGCCCCGCACAGCGTCTCGCTCCCCCTCTCTGATGATTCACTTCCGCCCCCCGTTGAGCGGGGGGACCGAGGGGGGAACTGGGGGCCGGGGGGTGAGGTAGAATAAGCGCGCAAATACCTTGCCCCGCACAGCGTCTCGCTCCCCCTCTCTGATGATTCACTTCCGCCCCCCGTTGAGCGGGGGGACCGAGGGGGGAAGCGCACAGACGTCTCGCTCCCGATGATTCACTTCCGCCCCCCGTTGAGCGGGGGGACCGAGGGGGGAACTGGGGGCCGGGGGGTGAGGTAGAATAAGCGCGCAAAATACCTTGCCCCGCACAACGTCTCGCTCCCCCTCTCTGATGATTCACTTCCGCCCCCCGTTGAGCGGGGGGACCGAGGGGGGAACTGAGCCGGGGGAGGAGGTAGAATAAGCGCGCAAAATACCTTGCCCCGCACAGCGTCTCGCTCCCCCTCTCTGATGATTCACTTCCGCCCCCCGTTGAGCGGGGGGACCGAGGGGGGAACTGGGGGCCGGGGGGTGAGGTAGAATAAGCGCGCAAACTACCTTGCTCCGCACAGCGTCTCGCTCCCCCTCTCTGATGATTCACTTCCGCCCCCCGTTGAGATGATTAAGCTGACGCAAAACCCGCCAGCTCCACCAGCAAGTGCCGACCCACCCGCGGCGACCGGCCCGGTTGACGCGCCGGCTGCCGTAAGAGGTATTGCCCGCCCCCCGCGGGGGGACCGAGGGGGGAACTGGGGGCCGGGGGGTGAGGTAGAATAAGCGCGCAAACCACGAGCCCGCAGGCGCGGGGCCCGCCCATCAGCCGCGGCGCAAGAGGTAATCTCTGACGCGCTTGGCCGCGCCATCAACCGGCTGACGGCGCGCCAGCTCCACCAGCAAGTCGTATTCGCGCTTGGCCAGCGGCAAGAGCGAATGCTGCTCCAGCGTAACCTTGCGCGCATTTTCGCCCATCCGGCGCATCAGCCCGGGCCGCGAAAGCACAGCGCTGATGGCGGCGGCGATGCTGTCGGCATCGGTCTCGCAGAGGTAGCCGCTGACTTCGTGCTCCAGCATATACTTGAGCTCGGGCACATTGGTGCCGATGACGGGCATGCCGCAGGCCATGGCTTCCAGCATGGAGCGCGCGTTGCCCTCGCTGAAGGAGCACAGAATGAAAGCGCGCGCCTGGTTGATGTAGCCGGGCAGCTCTTCTTGCGGCACGCGGCCGAACCAGTGAATCCGCCCGTCGAGATCGCCGAAGCGCTCTTGCAAACCGGCCAGTTGGTCGTAGCGTGTGCCCAGCTCGCGCGGCAAGGGGCCGCCGACGATGGCGATCGACACATCCAGCTGCTCCACCGCGCCCAGCAGCGCCCACAGGTTCTTCACTGCCGAGGTGCGCCCGACGTAAATCAAGTCGAAGCGCTTCTCCGCGGGTACGGGGCGGAAGCGCTCGGTATCGACGAAATTGGGCATGACGGTCATCTTGTCCGCCACGGCCGGCACAACCTTGATCATTTCGCTGGCGATTTCCTGCGTCGGCGCCATCACCTGCGCCGCCCGCTCCAGCCCGCGCCGCTCCATATTCGACAAGTTTCTGATGATGTCGGTATCCGCCGGGAAGGTGCGCTGCCGCGTCCAGGACAAGACGAAGCCGAAGCGATAGACCAGCGGGATGCGCCAAGCCCAGGCCACGCGCAAAGCCGCGACGATGGCGCCCGCGTCTATCGTCTGCACCAGGTCGGCCCGCAGCAACTGCCGCGCGTGCAGCTGATGCAAGCGCCGGGCATAGAATTTCTCCGGCAAGCCCCAATGGTTGCAGAGGATTGTCATGCCGGGCAGCTGCGGCGCCAGCTCCAGCTCGTCGCGCCCGCCGAAGCTGACCAGCGTGATCTCCATGCCCTGCCGCTGAAATTCGCGCAGCAGGGCCGATTGCACGCGCAGCAAGCCCGCCGTCCGCCACTGCGTCAGCGAATCGCCATGGTTCAGTACCGCCGCGAGTCGAATGGGTCGCGCCATGCCCGGCTCTGTCCTGATCTGCCCGCCGTATCAGCCGCTATTCTTATCTTGCGCGCCGCAATGCGCAATGGCGGAACAGGCCGCGCCTACCGCGCATTCATTATAGAAAGTACAGAACTTCGTCCAGGTTAGTCTTGCGAAAATGTAAACTACGTATGGGCGACCAATTTGGTTGATCGCGACCGCTGCTGCTTGTGGATTCGCGCATCACGGTATGTCGCGCCCGCAGATCGTAGCGCTAGCGATATTTGCTTGACTCGGTTGGACCTACTGCGCATCTGAAACACGGTATGATAGGGTGGCGGACGAGCCATCGCTCGATCCAAGCGTAATCACCGGGATTCTGAACGGAATCGGGCCGGTTTCACATGAGCGAAGAAGTGAGGAAGGTGCACAATGAAACTGTTCGATTATGTTGACAAGATCGCTGGCTGGGAGCGCAAGATCAACGCCTACGCCCAGCAAAAGGTCGAATTCGGCGCGAGCGGCGTGGATGCAAAGGTCGCCGAGATCGAAGCGTTGCTGGCGCAAAAGATCGCCGAGCTGGACGCGCTGCCCGACGACCCCGCCCTGGCGCAAGCCGAGCCCGACGACCTGGCGTCGATCAGAGCGCTGCGCCCGGCCGGGGGTCGCCGTATGCGGTCAACGCTGCTGGCTGATTTCCGCGAACGCCTCGAGGGCTCGTGGTTGGGCCGCTGCGCCGGCTGCACGCTGGGCTCTATCGTCGAAGGCTGGACCGTCGAGCGCATGGAAGCCTGGGCCGCCCACCTCGGCGACGAGTACCCCCTGGTCGATTACTGGAGCCAGGCCGAGCAGCCCCACCAGCGCAAGTATCAGACCAGCCTGCGCGAAGACTTCACGCCGGCGAAAATGGACGGCGTGCCCACCGACGATGACCTCAATTACACCCTGCTGGGCTTGATGATCCTGGAAGAATACGGCATCAACTTCACCACCGAGCAGCTGGGCGAAGCCTGGATCAAATACTTGCCCTTCGCCTTCACCGCCGAGGGCATCGCGCTGGATAACCTGCGCCAGGGTGTGCCGCCGCTGCAAGCCGCTGAGCGCGACAACCCCTTCTTGAACTGGATCGGCGCTGATATCCGCTCTGACCCCTGGGCTTACGCCGCGCCCGGCTGGCCGGAGAAAGCGGCCGAATTCGCCCATCGCGATGCCACCGTCAGCCACCGGCGCAACGGCATTTTCGCCGCCATGTACTTCTCAGCCGCCATCTCGGCCGCCTTCGCCGTCGATAGCACCGTCGAGGCGCTGCGCATCGGCCTGGAAGAAATCCCGGCTGATTGCACCCTGGCGCGCGAGATCCGCTGGGCATTGGACGAAGCGCCGGCTATCGCCAACTATCGCGATGCCGCGGCCGCCATCGACGAACGCTACACTGTCATGGGCGGCGCCCACGCCATCAACAACACCGTGCTCACCATCTGGGGCTTGACCATCGGCGGCGAAGATTTCACCAAGGTCATCGGCGAGACGGTCGCCATGGGCAAGGACAACGACTGCACCGCCGCCACCGCCGGCAGCATCTGGGGAGCGGTCTATGGCAAAGGCGCCATCCCCAAGCACTGGTACAAGAACTTCAACAACAAGGTGCATACCTTCTTGTATCACCAGTCGACCTTCGCCATCGACGATGTCATCGACCGCTTCATCGCCCAAGCCGCGCGCGTGCATTCGTCGCCTTCGTAGGGGCGAGGCGGCGGCTCGCCCACCCGCTCTTGCTACCCCTCCCCGACGCATCCGAGCGGGGGAGCGCAGGAGCAGCCTCTCCCCGTTGCTACGGGGGGACTGAGGGGGGTAGACTAATCGCCAGGCGGCTCGCCCACGTGACGTAAGAAGGGAAACAACCATGTCCAAACTGAACTACCCCGATGTCCAGGCTGATCTGAGCCAAAACCTGCAACTTTGGGCGCAGCTCAAGACCGAGACCGGCGCCGCCGGCGTGGCCGACAAAGTCGCCGAAATCGAGGCGCTGCTGGCGGAGAAACTGGCCGAGCTGCGCGCTTTGCCCGAGGACCCGGCGCTGCGAGCCGCCGAGCCCGATGATCTGGACGGCATCCGCGCGCTGCGCCCGGCCGGCCCGCGCCGCTATTGGTCCGCTGCCCCGGCTGATTTTCGTAGTCGCCTCGAAGGCGCGCTGCTGGGGCGCTACGCCGCCTGCACGCTGGGCTCGATCGTCGAATGCTGGCCTATCGAGAAGATGGAGGGCTGGGCCGCCTATTGGGGCGATGCCTTCCCGCCGGTGGATTACTGGATCGAAGTCGAGCGCCCATACGACCTCAAATACCAGACCAGCCCGCGGCCCAACTTCACCCGTTCGCGCATGGACGGCGTGCCCACCGATGACGACACCATCTACACCCAGCTGGGCTTGCTCATCCTGGAAGACTACGGCCCGGACTTCAGCATCGACGATGTCGGCGCCGCTTGGATGCAATACTTACCACATGCAGCTACAGCAGAAGGCGTCGCCCTGCGCAATTTGCATGCTGGCATCGCGCCGTCGCAAGCCGCCGAAATCGACAACCCCTTCATGTATTGGATCGGCGCTGATATCCGCTCCGACCCCTGGGGTTACGCCGCGCCCGGCTGGCCAGAGCAAGCGGCCGAATTCGCCCACCGCGATGCCAGCATCAGCCACCGCCGCAACGGCATCTACGGCGCCATGTATTTCTCCGCCGTCATCTCAGCCGCTTTCGCCCTGGGCGATCCGATGCAGGCGCTGGCGGCCGGCTTGAGCGAGATCCCGGCTGATTGCCTGCTGGCGCGGGAGCTGCGCTGGGCGCTGGCGCGGGCGGCTGATATCAAAGATTACCGCGAGGCGCGCGCCGCTGTCGACCAGCGCTACGCCGGCATGCACATGATCCACACCATCAACAACGCTGTGCTGACCGTCTGGGGCCTGGCCATCGGCGGTGATGATTACACCAAAGCCATCGGCCAGACGGTGGCCATGGGCTTGGACAATGACTGCACCGCCGCCACCGTCGGCAGCATCTTCGGCGCGGCTTATGGCATCGACGCCATCCCCTCGCATTGGACGCGCAACTTCAACAACAAGGCTTACAGCTATATCAGCGGCCGGCCCGTCTTCGCGCTGGATGATATGGTCGATCGCTTCGTTGCCCAGGCTGCGCGCACGCTGGCAGCGTGAACTCGCCCGCCACAGCGGATTCTGTCGGGGCGCTCCTTGGCTCGCCCGCCCGCCACGTCGTTTTCTGTAGGGGCGAGACTTGTCTCGCCCTCCCGTCCATCCCATCCCCACCAACATCGAATTCTGTGGACACATGCGCGACACAACCATCGCCCACGCAGAATACCTCGCCTCCGGCAGTGTCAAGCTCCCCCTCTCTCCTTGTGGGAGAGGGGGCCGGGGGGTGAGGGGCAGCCCGCCCGTCGAGCTAACGCAAATGGCCCATGATCACGTCATCCAGCGCTTCCAGGGCATGGGGCAAGCCGCGCCGGCCCAAGCCCAGCCGGAAGTAGTTGCCCTCGAAGAGCATGACGCTGGCCGGCAAGACCATCACGCCCGCCCCCCGCAAAGCCTGCTCAGCGAAATCATCGACCGGCAGCCGGCTTCTCAGCTCCACCAGCGTGATCGTGCTCGCCAGCGGATAATCGGCCCAGAACAGCCCGTCGTAGCGCCCGAAAAACGCGCGGCTCGCGGCGATATTGGCGCTTACGATATCGACGGTGCGTTGCGCCAGCGCGCGCCAATTCTCCAGGGCGATCAGCGCCAGCAGCTCGCTGGGCCCGCTGCCGCAGATGGTGGTGTAGCTCTTCAACTCTTGCAGCTCATCCATCAGCGCCGCGTCTCGCGTGATCAGCCAGCCGACGCGCAAACCGGGCGTGCCGAAACACTTTGACGTGCCGCCGAGCACAAGCGCGCGCTCATATTGCTCGCAGGCCGCGGGCAAGCGCAGCGCAGCGTCTTGCTCGCTGAAGCGGTAAATCTCATCGGAAAACAGAATCAGATTGTGCTGACGCGCCAGTGCCACGACGCGCTCGAAATCGGCGCGCGGCGGCGTGTAACCCGTGGGGTTGTGCGGGAAGTTGATGACGAGCAGCTTGGTCTCGGGGCGGATAAGCGCCTCCAATTCGGCGACATCAAAGGTCCAGCCTGCTTGGTCGCGGCGCGCCTCCCAAAAGCTCAACCGGCAGCCTTTGGCGCGGGCGATCTCCCACAGCGACTGGAAGCTGGGCCGCATGGCAATGACGTGGTCGCCGGCGTCCAGCAGCGCGTTCATCGCCAGGAAGATGCCCTCCTCGGGCACGACTTCCAGCACATCAGCGGCCGCGATGCCCGCGTGCATGGCGGCGATCTGAGCGCGCAGCTCGGGGTGGCCTTGCGATTCTGTGTAGCCCAGGCTCAGCGTTTCGAATTGCTCGCGCCGCGCCGGGCTGGCATAAGCCAATAGCTCGGGCAGGGTCAGCGGCTCGCAATCGGAAGCGCTGATGCCGTAGGGCGCGCTGAATTCGTGCTGGCGGAAGAAGCGCTCGATCTCGAAGGGGGCGTATTTCATGGCGGCATGTCCTGTCAGCTGAGGCGATTCGAGAGCGATTTAACCACAGAGCGCAGGGCGGGCACAGAGAGAATCGGGCGGCTTGGCTGGGTCAGCCGCATGAATCTGTAGGGGCGAGCCACCGGCTCGCCCGTACGCACGTTGGGCTTTGGCCCGCAGCGTACACCGGGGCGAGCCTTGCATCACCCGCAATTTCCGTATTTCAAGCCAGCGCGATATCAATGCAGACGCCGTCGTGGTCAGAAAGGGGTTTGCCAGCGGACGGGTTCTTGCTCACGACCTGCATCGATTCAACCCGCAGATCTATCGACATGGCAATGTGGTCGATAAAGTGGCGACGTAAGTCGGAAGTGGGGATCAGCCAGCCTGAGAATGCCCGCCTGCGCAGCTGATTCACATCACTTTTTGCCGCTGGATAACCTCTGGCGGGAATCTGCAAATTGAAATCGCCCAGCAGCACGATGCGCTCGCGCCCTTTCAAGCGTGGCAGCACATCCTCGCGAAGCGCGTCAAGATAGCGGCAAGCGCCTTGCCAGACGCCAAGCTGTCCCTCGCCCCATCTCTCGCCGACACGGTAAGCATGATACGGTATGCACATGCCGATGAAGGTCCAGGTCTGCCCGGCGGTCTCCGTTTCGGCGCGGACGAAACGTCCTTCAGGCAATCGCCGCGAGCCGAGCGAGTCCACATTCGTCCAGCCGAAACGACTCCACAGCACCACCTTGCGCCCGCCACGGTTTTCGATGTTGCCGGCGCCGGATAGCTCGCTGGTGATGGTCTGCCCGCCCTGGGGCATGGTTTCCGCTCGCGCTTCCGTCAGGCAGATGACATCGGGGTCGAAGCGCTCAATCAGCGCCTTGGCCTTGGCGAAGCGACCGCCGCGGCTCCGCGGGCTCAGCCACTGCGAATTCCAATTCAGTATGCGCATGGCTCACCAATCCAAGCGCTGCTCATCGCGGAAGAAGCCACCCGTGGGGCCATCGTGTCGGCTAACCGCGGCCGCCGCACCGTCGATGCTTGCCGGGTCGGTGACATCCAGCTGCAGCGGGCTGATATTCGCATAGGCCAGCGCGGCCAATTGGCGACAGACTTCTTTGCCGATGCCGCGATTGGCGCCCGTCACCAACGCGATCGTGGTCATGTTTCTGTGCTCCTAACGCTTTGTAGGGGCGTTTCGTGATACGCCCGCCCGTCCATCCCATATTCGCCAACCGCGCGCCCATACACGGCGAGCCACCGGATCGCCCGTACGCGCGTCAAGAGGCCGCCGCCCACCCAAATCACAGCGCCGCCCGCGCTGTTTAGCTCCCCCTCGCCCCTTGTGGGAGAGGGGGCCGGGGGGAGAGGGGTTGGGCCGCCCCTACAATGTCTCGCGCAGCATGGCCGCCATGATCGCCGCGCGCTCCGGCAGCGACGAAATCTCGCCGTACTCGGTAATCGCGTGGCCGCCATCGCCGACGATACCCATGCCATCCAGCGTCGGCACGCCCAGGGCCGCCGTCTTGTTGCCGTCGGAGCCGCCGCCGGTGCTGCCTTCTTCCAGCGCGATGCCCATCTCGGCCGCCTTGGCCTGCGCCTGTTTGAAGAGCGCGGCGATGGCTGGCGTGCGCTCCATCGGCGGCGCGCCAACGCCTCCCTCGATGACCAGCTCGGCCTCGGGGTGGCGCGGTTTCAGGCTCATGATGCGCTGGTGGATATCCGCCTGACGCGCCTTGGTGGTGGCGCGCACGTTGATTTGCACACTGGCTTCCGCCGGCACCACATTGGGGCGCGTGCCGCCGCGAATCACGCCGACATTGGCGGTTGTGCCGATGGCGTAATCCGTCATGGCTTGCACCGCCAGCACTTGATGCGCCATCTCTTCAATCGCGTTGATGCCCAGCGCGTGATCAGCGCCCGAATGCGCCGCCCGCCCGCGCGCCGTGATTTCATAGTGGCTGATGCCCTTGCGCGCCGTCTTGTAAGCGCCATCCTGCGGCGGCTCGGTGACGAAGACGACATTGTGCGCCAGCGCCTCGGCTTCGATCTCGGCTGATGAGTGGCGGCTGCCCGTCTCTTCGTCCGTGTTGAGCAGGTAGGTGATGGGCTGGGTCGGGAAGAGCGCCAGCGTCCGCAGCGCGCGCAGCGCCCAAAGCGCGATGACGATGCCGCCTTTCATGTCCATGGCGCCGACGCCGTAGATGCGGTCGCCCTCGATGCGCGTGGGCCGCCCGGCCAGCGTGCCCACATCCCAGACCGTGTCCATGTGGCTGAGGATGACCACGCCGCCAGCGCCCGGGTTCCAGCGCGCCCGCAACACATCGCCCGCTTCGGCTTTGGGGATGACCTCGACCGCGCCGCCCAGCGCGCCTAATTCCGCCGCCAGCGCCCGGCCCAACGCGTCCACGGCCGGCTTGCAGGATGTCGGCGATTCCAGCGCGATCAGCCGCTTGAGGTCAGCGACCATGTCGTCCGTGTGCTCGCGCAAATACTCCAGCAGTCGTCGATTGTCAGCGGCGCTCATCGTGTCCTCCGTGTGGGCTGATTGCATCGGCAGAGTATACCACTTCGCCGCCCGCGCCTACACAGGCTCTGTAGACCTCCGCGCAATGTCACGCTCCCCCTCCCCGTCGAATCTTGTAGGGCTTGGGTCTACCCCCCTCAATCCCCCCGTATCAACGGGGGGAAGCTCGTCTGGCACTTTGTCGACCTTGGGATTTCCCGATACATCCACCCTTCCGCGCGAATGCTAACGGGTACGCGCGCGCTTAGCTCCCGGGGTCTACCCCCCTCAATCCCCCCGTATCAACGGGGGGAAGCTCGTCTGGCACTTTGTCGACCTTGGGATTTCCCGATACATCCACCCTTCCGCGCAAGTGCTAAAGGGTACGCGCGCGCTAAGCTCCCGGGGTCTACCCCCCTCAATCCCCCCGTATCAACGGGGGGAAGCTCGTCTGGCACTTTGTCGACCTTGGGATTTCCCGATACATCCACCCTTCCGCGCAAATGCTAACGGGTACGCGCGCTAAGCTCCCCCTCCCGTCGAATCTTGTAGGGGCGAGCCACTGGCTCGCCCGCCCGTCCCTCGCAAGGCGTGTCGACCGACTGACATTCCTTCAACGTGCGTGCATACATTTTGATTCTGACACCCTAACACGTCGCCTGACACTAAGGTTGCGTGTCCCCGTCCCTTTAGGGACACGCAACCTACAGGGTGGCACACCTACTTCGTCTCGCAGTGGTAGCGCTTGCTGTCTTTCGCGATCTTGTTATGCTTGACCAGCCACCTTAGCGCCGTGCCCATGCTGTTTTTGTTGACCCCGCTGCGGGCGACGATCTCGCTGTAGGTCAGCGGACGCGCGGCGTTCTTGATGACGGCGTAGACCTTGGCGTTGTTGCCGCTGATGACGGCGCGCTTTCGGGCGAAATCAGCCACCAGGCAGCCACCATGCGGGATCATGTCGACGTAGGTATCGGCCAGCTTGGCGGCGAATTTGTTCTTGTGGTTCTTGAGCAGCAGCTGCGCTTTGGCCTGGCGGAAATCAGCGCCTTCGACCTCGAAGGACAGGTCAGTATCGGCGGTGATGACGGTGGAGCCGCGGGCGCCGCGTCCGCTCTCCTTGCCCATGTGATGCACGATCAGGATGGCGCAATTCAGCGCGCTCTTGATGGCTTTGAGCACATCGATGACGGCGCCGACTTCTTTGGCGCTGTTCTCTTCCAGGCCGGTCGTGGCGGCGCGGAGGGTGTCGAAGACGATGAGGCTGGGGCGGATGCCTTCGCGCGTCAGCCGGGCGGTGAATTGGTCGACGGCGCCGGATTCGTTCAGCACGGGCATATCCAGGGCCATGTAGCGCAAGCCCGGCGCCGGCCGGCAGCCGAAGTAGTCATCGTGCGCCGCCTGCCGCTCGCCCAGGATGGGCAGGTCTTCATAGGGGATGTAAACCACAGTCTTTTCGCGGGCGATGATATTGGCCAGGCGCAGCGCCAGGAAAGACTTGCCGCTGCCTTCGCGCCCGTAGAAGACGACGGTGCCCGTATCCGGCACGATGCCCTTGACCAACCACGCGACCCGCGGCAGCTGATCCAGCTCGTCAGGCCGAAAGAAGCGCTTTGGCTCGGGCGCTGCTGTTTGGGGCGCCGCAAGCTTCGGGGCTGCTGCTGCTGCGGGCGGCTCGGGGGTGTCGGGCGGCGGCTCGCCCAGCACCTTTGATACGAAGTACTTTTCGTAGTCGCGGACGACTTGCGCCAGGGCCGGCTCGAGTTCGAGGCCGCGCTCCCGGGCGTGTTTGCTGGCGCGGGTGAATAGCGCTTCGCCCTGATGGGGGCCGTAGACGAAGTGATAATCGCCGCCGATGTCGAGCCAGGCGCTGGTTTCGCGCACATATTGGTGTACATCTATGGACCGCATGGCGGGGAAATAGGTCATGGTTTGGCGCCCGGAATGTATCGGCAGAATCACGGCGCTTCAGCCGCGCGTGAGCTCAACCTACTGCAAATCGCAACGCAAAAGGCGACTATATGGTCGCGCATAGAGAAATTGCTTCCGCCGCGCGCTTGAGGTGTCCTTCGGGGCTGATATGCTGCCGCTGACCGCGATTGCCTGCGCTAATCTGTATACACTCGCCCGGCGCAGCCATGGCCCAAACAAAATACCGTGACGAGCTATTGTAGGGGCGTCATGCCATGACGCCCGTCGCGCAGGTACGTGGGCGTTTCACGAAACGCCCCTACACGTTCTCAGGCTTGCCGGGGGGTGAGGGGTGGCCCCCAACGCAAACTGGGGCGGCTTTGGCATGGGCGCGAGGCGATGCGGTATGATGGAGCGACAGCGCCAAAGCACTTGAACGCGATCGTGCCTGCATGAGAATCGCCCGGCTGCTCCCCACCTATTGGCTGCCGCTCTGCCTGATTGCGGGCGCGCTGCTGGGCCACGCCAATGCGCAGGACGCGCCCACAGCGGTCTTTCAGCCGGCGCCGCGCCCCTTGCCGAGCGCCGTTCTGGTTGCCGGCGAGCTGCGGCTTGAGCTCTACTTTTCGTCGCTGAGGCAGGGCGGGCTGGGCTTGCTGCGGCTGATCGGCGCGGATATCGCCGACGCGCGGCTGTATTTTGACAAGGCCGAAACGCCCCTGTTCGCGGCTGCGGATGGCGCGCGCTACGCCCTGGTCATGGCGGGCATGGATGCCGCGCCCGGCGACTACAGCCTGACGGTCACACTCGAGCGAGCCGGCGGCGCCGTCACATTGCAGCGGCGGGTGCGTGTCGAGCGCGCCGATTACCTCTTGCAGGCGGTGACCACGGAAGGACTCAGCCCCGCCCTCGTCAATCCGGCGGCGGAGGCGCGGGAAAGCGACAGGCTGCGGGAGATTTTCGCCGATGCTCACAGCGCGCCGCTTTGGGACGCGGCCGGCTTCGCGCTGCCCCTGCCCGGCCCATTGACCTCGCCCTTCGGCGCCTTCCGCCAATGGAACGCCAGCTACCGCTCGCGCCACACGGGTTGGGATCAGAATGCGCCTGAAGGCACGCCGGTGCGGGCCATGGCGGCCGGACGGGTCGCTTTCGCCGCGCCGCTCGAACTCCGCGGCTTGGCTGTCTATCTTGATCACGGCTATGGCGTCTTCAGCGGCTACGCTCATCTGTCGCAACTGCTGGTGGCGCCGGGCCAGCCCGTCGACGCCGGCCAGATCATCGGCTTGAGCGGCAATAGCGGCCGCAGCAGCGCGCCCCACTTGCACTGGGAAATCAGCCTGGGCGGGCGCTGGCTGGATGGCGCCGCCTTGCTCGATCTGTGGCTGCCCCTGCCGATTGGCGCCGAACAAGAGTAGGGGCGAGCCACTGGCTCGCCCGCCCGTCCCTCGCAACGCCGTCAAGGTCGAATTCTGTAGGGCTTGGGTCTACCCCCCCCTCAATCCCCCCGTATCAACGGGGGGAAGCTCGTCTGGCACTTTGTCGACCTTGGGATTTCCCGATACATCCACCCTGCCGCGCAGATGCTAACAGGTACGCGCGACCTTAGCTCCCCCTCGCCGTCGAATCTTGTAGCGCTTGGGTCTACCCCCCTCAATCCCCCCGTATCAACGGGGGGAAGCTCGTCTGGCACTTTGTCGACCTTGGGATTTCCCAATACATCCACCCTTCCGCGCAAATGCTAACGGGTACGCGCGACCTTAGCTCCCCCTCGCCGTCGAATCTTGTAGGGCTTGGGTCTACCCCCCTCAACCCCCCCCCGTATCAACGGGGGGAAGCTCGTCTGGCACTTTGTCGACCTTGGGATTTCCCGATACATCCACCCTTCCGCGCAGATGTAAACGGGTACGCGGGCGCTTGGCTCCCTCGCCGTCGAATTCTGTAGGGCTTGGGTCTACCCCCTCAATCCCCCCGTATCAACGGGGGGAAGCTCGTCTGGCACTTTGTCGACCTTGGGATTTCCCGATACATCCACCCTTCCGCGCAGATGCTAACGGGTACGCGGGCGTTTCACGAAACGCCCCTACAAGTGCTCAGGCTTGCCGGGGGCTGGTGGCGGCAGATCTACCCGCAAGCTAAATCAGGGGGAGCCACCGGCAGGCCCGTGCGAAGCTTCAAGGCTTGCGCGAATGATGGTCCGCGGCGAATGCCCGGCCGGCTGATCAACGACAATTCTCATCGCGATGCAAAACACGGTATAATGCGGTGGAATCGGCGGACTTGTCGAATAGGGCGACGCGCGCGCCGACCGAGGAGGAGACGATGCAGCAGAACGACAGTATGCGCCTGGTTGTGCGGCGCGGGCCGCAGCCCAATCAGGCCTTCGAAATCAGCCAGGATGTCACCACCTTGGGCCGCGATATCAGCAACGATATCGTCGTCAACGACCGCGAAACCAGCCGCCATCACCTGCGCGTCATTCGTTCGGGCGATGCCGTCACCATCGAAGACCTCGGCTCCACCAACGGCACCTTCGTCAATGGCAAGCGCGCCACGGGCATCACGCCGCTGCAAAATGGCGACATGATCGGCCTGGGCGAGACGGTCACGCTGGCGCTTGAGGTCCTGCGCCCGGGCGCCGCGCCCGCCGCTATCGACCCGCCCGAAAGCGCTGAAACGCCCATGCCGCTGATGCCGTCCGCGATCGATGACCTGCCGCAACCATCGCCCGGTTACACGCCGCCGCCCACGGATTACGGCTTGCAGGGCGTGCCGCCAACCCCGGAGCAGCCTTATGCGCCGCCCGCTGGCGAAGGCTATCCGCCGGCGCAACCCGCTTATCCGGCTTATGGCGAGCAGCCGGCCGCGCCCCCGGCACAACCCGGCTATTATCAGGGTGTGCCGCCCGGCTACCAGGCGCCGCCCGCCCCGCCACAAGGCTACCCCGGCTACGATTACGACCCCTACGCCGTGCGCGAGGAAAGCGGCGGCACATCGCCCTGGCTGATCCTGGGCTGCTTCGTCTTTTTTGTGTTGGTCTTCGTTTGCTTCGCCGGCATCGCGCTGGTCATCATCGATCAGCTGAACCTGTGGTGCGATTTGCCCGTCATCCGCGATATCGTGCTGGCGCTGCAATTCGCTTGCTAGTCGATACCTCGAGCAATCTGAGCTGCCAAATTCCGGCCAATTGGGAAATGCTGCTGGAGGCGAGATTCGGCAGTAAATCGTACAGCTACTGACGCGAATGTAATGAACATGCTGGTTGCGTGGGATCGCATTATGTCAATTGGGGAAGATTACACATATGAGGAACCGAAGCAAACGCGAACTTCCGGAGTTGCTGGTCAAGGGCCTTTCCCAACACACGATAACACTGACCGGAATACTGGCGGTAGCATCCGACCCAGAGACAGCGAACAAATAGGCTGTTAGAAATTGATTGGTTGTGTTGCTTTTTTGATGCTTTCGTTCAACACATTTTGCTTCCTTATAATGAGTATAGCTATTGTCGACGCGCTCAATCTTTGGTGTGATCTTCCTTTCGCTCGCCAGTTTGTCTTAGCTTTGGGTTTCTTCTGCTGAGCGGCGCGCCCATCCATATCAAATCGACTGTGCGTACGGGCGACCCGGTGGGTCGCCCCTACAGATTCAATTATGTCGAGCGAATTTCGTTTGGATTCGCCAACCTGCGAACATATAGTCGCCAATTGCGCCGCGGCAGGTGCTAGCCTGCGCGAAAGCAAAGCAAAGGAGCGACACATGTTCAACTGGCTGGGGGATCTATTCGCCGGGCGCCGCCGATTGCGCAAGGCCGCGCCCCACATCGCCAGCATCACCGCGCAGCACGGCTACCCGCTCGACCCGCCGCTCGATGTCAACAGCGCCCGCGTCTACGGTCAATCACCCTGGGTTTACATCGCCATCAACCGCATCGCCGAAGCCGGCGCGCTGGTTCCGCTGCGCGTATATCGGCTGGAGGACGAGCGCCGCGTCGGCATCAGCAACCACCCCTTGGAGCAGTTGCTGAGCCAGCCCAATCCGCTGACGAGCGGCTTCGAGCTGCTGGAGCAGACCCTGGGCGCGCTGGAGCTGCATGGCAACGCCTACTGGTACCTGGCCGGCGATGGGGCGGGGCGGCCGCGCGAGATCTGGCTGCTGCGGCCTGATCGCGTCAGCATCGTGCCGCATCCGCAGCGCGTCATCGCCGGGTATCTTTACCAGGTCGGCGGGGAGCGCATCCCGCTGGACGCCATCGAAGTCGTGCATTTCCGCCGCTGGCATCCGGATAACGACTTCTACGGCCTGTCGCCGATATCAGCCGCGCGCTGCGCCATCCTCAGCGACCGCCACATGGCCGATTGGAATCGCAATACTTTCGGCGTCGAGCGCGGCGTGCCGGCCGGCATCGTCAACCTGCGCGACTTCGTCACCGATGCCGATTTCGAGCGCATCAAGCGCGAATGGCGCAGCAACTACGGCGGGACGCAGCGCAAGACCGCCTTCCTGCGCGGCGGCCAGATCGAGTGGCAGCACATCGGCCTCAGCCACAGCGACCTCGATTTCCTGCAGGGGCGGCGCGCCCAACGCGACGAAATCCTCAACATTTTCGGCATCCCGGTGGCCCTGGTCAGCGAGAACGCCACCGAAGCCAACGCCAAAGTCGCCGAGCGCCTCTTCATCGAGCGCGCGCTCTACCCGAAGCTGGTGCGCATCGCCCAGAAGATCACGCAGGAGCTGCTGCCCTTTTACGGCGGCGAGCTGGTCGCGGCCTTCGACGATATCCGCCCGACCGATACGCAGGCGCGCCTGGCCGAGATCCGCGCCGCCTACCCGCTGCTGAGCATCAACGAGCTGCGGGCCGAGTACTTCCAGCTGCCGCCGGTGGCCTGGGGCGAGGGGCCGGTTGGGGCGGACCCCCACCCCAAACCGCTGCCCCATGAAGCGGGCGAGGCTTCAGCCGCGAAATCGGCGCCGGATGAACTGGCGCAGTGGGAGCGGTTCGCGCTGAATCGGCTGGACAAGCCCGAGCAGGCGCGGCCCTTCGAGGTGACGGCGCTGCCGGACGAGCTGGCTTTCGAGGTCAGCGCCGGGCTGCTCTTCGCGCGGGATCGGGAGAGCGTGAAGGCGGTGTTTGCCGGGGTGCGGGCTGGGCTAGGTTGATGGATTAATTTGCGACAGAGGCACAGAGGGGGCATAGTGGAATAGCGAGTCACGCTTCTCCATCTGCCCTCGTCGTTGCTGCGCAAATGCTTCCCTCTACTTACGTGTGGTAAACTGTATACAATTACAAGTCCAGGCGCACTCTTGATTTGAAGGCATATATTTGATCACAAGTAATGTCCCTATAATTGTGCATTTTCATTGCTAGTTGATCATCAGAATACGAGCACTAGGAGGGTGAATGACTGTTTGTATAGCGGCGTTGTTTGACAATGGACAAGGCGCAATTCTTGCTTCTGATCACATGATCACCGCACATATCCCGGTAGGCTATGAATATGAAGATACACGGACAAGCAAGATTCACAAGTTGGCGGACAATGCTTACGCAATGTTCGCAGGGACTGTGCTCTTTGGGGATCACATCATCAACATGTCGAAGGAAGTGATTCCAGAGAACGGAGCGCATAACATAGACGAGCTCGCTAACATTATTGGTAACTCATATATGAAATTTCGAACTTCATATATCATCGAGCAGACGTTAGCTCCGCGTGGATTGTCGCTTGACAAGTACTATGAAATGCATCCGATCTTGAACCCAAACATAATAGGCATGGTGGATGGCGCACTTGCCAACGAGAACATGGGCGTGGACTTTATTCTCGTTGGTCCAAGAAAGAAAGGATTTGGCATATACGTTGTGAACAATCCTGGAACAGCAATTTGTGTTGATGCATTGGGATATGCGGCGGAAGGTTCGGGTGCGCCCCATGTTCTTGCGTCAATGATTGGAGACAGTTATCATAAGTCACTTGGTTTTTCGGAAGTAAAGGAGATGATAAAAACGGCGAAAGAGAAGAGCCAGGTCGCGCCTGGTGTGGGCAAAGAAACAAGCTGCGTTGTATTACCGACGAAGGAGGAGTGACATGTCTATATTTCGTCCCCAAAAGCGTCGAAAAAGAAGTTGGGATGAAGCCCGAGGTGAACTTAGCCCGTACAGCCGAACAGGGCAAGCATTCAATCCTTACAGTCCCGACAACATAAACAATCCATATGCTCGTATGAACATGTCTGGGACACAGTCTAAGTCTGAAACTGGTTCAAGTGCGCTGGACAAAGAGTCTGATTTGCCATCCAAGCCTTGACAATCCATCGCACTTGTCGGATTTTGGATGTGCCTCGCATTCAAATCAACTCCCGCTGACACTCGCTGTCCACGCTGACGATGCTCCGCTGCCACGGCTGGGCCTGCTGCCGGGTCCCGTGCAGTATAGTACGGGGTGGATTCTGGCGATGTCCACGGCCGGCGACATCGACGCTGTGCACGGGTGAAAATGTTGACATTGCCGACGGTTTGCGTGTATATTGTGGACGATTAGCTGGAGGCGGACATGGCATACGACAAGAACAAGATCGCCAATTCATTCTCCCTGCCGAAGAACTCAATCTTGCGAGCGCTCGCGAGCCTGATGGACTTCACGCGTTCGGAAAGTAAAGAGTTTACTGATGAAGTCCTGTCTCGGTCAATCGCCGACGATATGCGCGCCGATTGGGAAGCGGTTGGCGCAGACCTGTGGCGCGCTATTGGCGAGCATGAGAGGCGCACGGCAAAAGGAAACAATGTGTGAATGACGCAGAGGGCGCCGAAAGTGCCCCGGGCAGTGACAAACCGGGGCCGGAATTGCCCATACCTTCTCATATACTTGAAGACATTCCCAAAGAGAGGCGCGCTGAGCTACGACAGTTCGCCAACGAGATTACTTATGTTGAGCGCTTCTCCGGTCCGATTCCGCCGCCCGAAGTGCTCAATCAATACGATGGCGAAGTTCAGCGCGCTATCGTAAACGAGGCAGTAGAGAACCGAAAACATCGTACCGGAATGCAGAGCCGCAGCCAGGCGCTGCTCTTCGTCTGGGATCTGTTGACGTTGGGCGCCGCATTCGTTCTGGCATACCGGTTGATTGACGGAAGCATTGGCATTATCCAACAGGGACAAATCATTGAAGGTTTACTTGGAATCGGCGCGACTGTATCGGTTGTTGTCGGCGCGTTCTTGCTAAGGAATCGCAATCGGCGTAGCGAGCGCGGCGCGCTAATCGAATCTTCATCAGAATCATATTTGCCGGATGAGGGCAGCAATACAAGCTAGCAACCCCCTAAATCAGCCGATTCACGCCGTCGAAGGCCGCGGTCTTGTAACACTCGGCCAGCGTGGGGTAGTTGAAGACCGTGTTGATGAAGTAGTCCACATTGCCGCCGAAAGCCATCACCGTCTGCCCGATGTGGATCAGCTCGCTGGCGCCCTCGCCGATGATGTGCACGCCCAGCAGCTTGTGATTCTCGCGATGGAACACCAGCTTGAGCATGCCGATGGTATCGCCGATGATCTGCCCGCGCGCGATCTCCTTGTAATACGCCTTGCCGATCTCGTAGGGGATGCCGGCGCGCGTCAGCTCTTCTTCGTTGGCGCCGCAGGTCGAAATTTCGGGGATGGCGTAGATGCCATAGGGGAAGAGCTCGGGGATGCTCTGATGCTCGATGCCGAAAGCGTGGCACGCCGCCATGCGCCCCTGTTCCATCGAGGTCGAGGCCAGGCTGGGGAAGCCGACGACATCGCCGACGGCGTAGATATTGGGGATGGCCGTCTGGTAATGCTCGTTGACGGCGATGCGCCCGCGCTTGTCGGTCTCGATGCCGATATTCTCCAAGCCCAGGCTGCGCGTGGCGCCTTGCCGGCCGATGGCGTAGAGCGCCATTTCGGTGACGATCTCTTTGCCGCTGGCCAGCCGCGTTTTGACGCCCGTGCCGTAACGCGTCTCGACCTTTTCGATGCCGCGGACATTCTCGCCCAGGCGCAGGGTGACGCGCTGCTGCCGCATGTGATAGACCAGGGCGTCGACGATCTCGTGATCGACGAAGTTCAGCAGCCGCTCGTTCATTTCGACCAGGGTCACGCGGACGCCCAGCGTGGCGAACATGCAGGCGTATTCGCAACCGATGACGCCGCCGCCGACGACCGTCAGCGTGCGTGGCAGGTGGTCCAGCTTGAGCAAGCCGTCGCTGGTGAAGATGATCTCGCCATCGAAGGGGATATCGGGCGGCTTGACCACGGTGGTGCCGACGGCGATCATGATGCAGCGGGTCGTCAGCTCGTCCTCGCCCGTGCTGCCGACGAAGTGGAGGTGCACGGTATGCTCGTTGACGATGGTGGCGATGCCGGCGAAGAGTTGCACGCCGTTGCGCTGCAGTTGATGCCGGTTGATTTCGATCTCGTGGCGGATGACATGATCAGCCCGCAGCAGCAGGTCGTTCATGGTGATGTTCTCTTTGACCATGTAGCTGGCGCCGTAGATGCTGCGCTGGCGAAAGCCGGAAAGGTGCAGCACGGCTTCGCGCAGGGTCTTGGAGGGGATGGTGCCGGTGTTGACCGAGACGCCGCCGATCAGCGTCTTTTTCTCGATGACGGCCACGCGCTTGCCCAGCTTGGCTGATTGGATGGCGGCGCGGTGCCCGGCGGGCCCGGAGCCGATGATGACGATGTCGTAGTCGTAGCGTCGTGGTTTTGGCGCCTGCTCGCTCGCGCCTCTGGTGATGGCTTCGGCCTCGGCGATTATTTCGGCCATGATGGACCTCGTGGGCAACTCCGCTGCTGCCCAAAGCATAACGCAGTTTTGGACGCGCAGGCAAGCAGGCGTAGCGCGGCAGGCGGCGTATCGCAGGGAATCCGGGCGCTGCGCTGCATCAGCGAACGCTGTATGGCTTGTCCGATACTAAATCTTGCGCTCTCGGCTTTGGTCTACCCCCCTCAATCCCCCCGTATCAACAGGGGAAGCGCGTTCTCGAACTAAATTGCCCCGTTGAGTTTTCAGAAACAGCCAACTTTCAGAGCAAATGCATTTGCGTACGCGCGCATTTAGCTCCCCCTCTCTGATGATTCACTTCCGCCCCCCGTTGAGCGGGGGGACCGAGGGGGGAACTGGGGGCCGGGGGGTGAGGTAGAAAAAAGCGCGCTAACAAGACCCCGTCACAAGAGAGAATTGAAGGGACGAGTCGCCAGCGGCCACCGATGCTGATCATGCCCGGCGCGAGCTCAGTTGTCGTCCGGCTCGGGGTGATGCGCCCGGCTCAACGCGGAGGCCAACAGCGCAGTGGGCACGGCGACAACGCCCATGCCCGTCAGCACCATCGCCAGCGTCAACAGGCGGCCGGCGGTTGTCACGGGGAAGACATCGCCGTAACCGACCGAGGTCAGCGATATCACCGCCCACCATAACGAGTCGAAGATATTGCTGTAGATATCCGGCTGAATTTCATGCTCGACCTCGTAAATCAGGAAAGCGAAGCTGATGACGAAGACGAAAGCCACGCTGGCGAAAAGCGTCGCCTCGGCAGCGACCGACTTCAGCGCCTGCTTGTAGCGGTCCAGGGCGTTCGTATAGCGCGTCACTTTCAAGAGGCGCAGGACGCGCAGCACGCGCAGCAGCCGCAGCACGCGCAGGCTGGCCGCCGCGTGAAGCAGGATCGGCAGCAAGGCGACCAGATCGATGATGCCGTAGAAGCTGGTGATGTAGGCGCGTCTGTTTTCCGATGTCAGAACTCGCAAGGCGTACTCAACGACGAATATGACGGACAGCACCGCATCGGCCACAAAGAGGGCATGAATCCATTCGTCCGGCAGCGAAAATGTTTCCAGCGCCATGATCAAAATGGAAGCGAAGACCGCGATGCTGACAGCAATTTCCAGGCGGGCATTGTTCTTGAAATCCATATTCGTATGAGCTCCGTGAAGCCAATAGCGGCTGTATTGCTTACTCGCGCGGGCTGATTTGCAGAATCTCGCCCGTGTTGACATCGACGCTGAAGAGGCGGCCGTCCGGCGCTTGAGCCAAGCCGTTGCCCGCCAATTGCGGCGATTGATCGGCCGGCAGCGCAGCCGACAAGTGAGTCACCGCATCGTAGACGCCATCGCCATCGGCATCGCGCAACAGGCTCAGCCGCCCGCCGTTGCGCAGAATCAGCCCGTTGCCGCGCGTGGCCATGCCCGAGACCGGCCCCAGCTGCTCGGCTGCATCGGCGTAGACCAGGGCGATCTCGTCGGCTGTGCCGTCGTTGTCTCGGTCTGGCAGACGGTAAATCTCGCCGGCGCGGCTGACAGCCAGCAGATCGCCGGCGGCGTCAAAAGCCAACGCGGCGATGATATTGAGCCGGTCGCTATCGATGGGCGCGCGGCCGAAGACGCTGACCTCGGCCGCGCTGAGGTCGCTTGGGGCGGGCGGGGCGGTCGCTGGCGGCGCGTCGACTGTGGTGATCGCCCGGGCGCTTTCGGTGAGATCACGCGCCAGGGCAATCGCGGTCGCCTGTGCCTCGTCCGCCTGGGCGCGGGCGGCGGCCACGGTACGCTCAACGGTGGCGGCGATGGCGGTGGCTGCCCGGGCATCGTCGGCGATGCGCTGCCGGTCCAGTTCGACCGCGCTGCAAGCCGCCAGCATCAGCGCCAGCGACAACCACAAGATTGTCGCCGGGCGGGTCCCTCTGCAAATCACAAGTAGGCGGGTCATTGAACTAGAATAGCATCATGCGCGGAGCAGGAGAAGTTACCTGCGCAAATTCAGCATCAGCGAGCGGCACATCCAGAAGCGGCAGCGTCCGCCGCAGCTGAATATGTTGGCTGAAGCGGTCATCTGCCGGCTGACCAACCATAGCGGGCGCGGGGACTCCATGGTCTCGGCGGAGCCAGGTGATGGCCACACGACCGGGCAGCGCGCAATGGCCGTTGGACGGGGCTAAATCGGCGGCGCCGCGGTTACGATGAAGAAGAAGATGAAGATGAGAAAGGCGCTGTGCAGCGCGGCGGAGACGGCCGGCGTGATCGTCTTGCTATCGGCCGGCCCGCTCACGACTGTTTCGCGTCTGCGGCGCATCGCATCCGCCACTTGATTGGCCAGCCAACTCGTGCCGACGCCGGTGACGATGATGGCGGCGGCGTAAGCCAGGTTGTCAACTTCGTCCAGGTTGTAGAGGCTTCGGATCAGCGGCGCGCTGAGCGCCATAGCGGCGATGACAGCGAGGGCGGCGCCGCGCCATTCCGGCTCTGTCTTGCGGATGGCGCTGCTGTAATAGGCCCAGATGTCGATGGCGAGAAGCGGCAGCAGGGCGATGATCCAGGCGACAAATTGCAGAATCTCCGCCTCAAGGAGTTGAATCATGCCAAAGCGGATGGCGAGGGCCAAGAGCCCGGAGGCGGTGGCGGCGCCCGTGCAGCGCAGCACCCGCGTGGCGATGACGCCGCAGAAAGTCACCGCCGCCAGCAGATTCGCCGCCAGCAGCCACTCAGGTCGAAAGAGTTGGACGCCCTCCAGATTGACGCCCGAGAGGGCAGCGTCCCAGTCGATGAGCATGAGCTGCAGCCACAGCAGGAGCACCGCGGCGAAGATCAGCAAGCCGAAGGCCTCGTTCAGGCGCAGCTGCAAGACCGTGCGCCACTTGCTTTCCTGGAGTGTGGATTCGTGCACAAAAAATGCCAGCAGCAGCGTTACGACATAGCTCAAGAGCAAGATCAGATGGGGTATGCTCCAGGCGGTGATGTCTTCGCCGAAGGTCCAATGCCAGAGTGGATCGGCCGGCAGGGCGTAGAGCAGGAAGGCGGCGTTGATAATCAGCAGACTGACGATGATGTTGGAGCGAAAGCGCTGCTGAAAGTTGCCGCGCAGGTTGCGGTTGAGATAGGCCAGCGCCCAGAAGCCGGGCACGATGCTGGTGCCGAAGCCGAAATACATCAGCAGATGCGGGCGCCAGAACAAGTCCTCGCCGAAGGGAATGCCATAGATGCGGTGCCAGAGTTCATCCCAGATGCCGCCGATGAATATGGCGATGCCGCCGCTGACGAGCAGCAGTGACAGGGCTTGCCGCGTCTTCAAGGGCAGACGGTCGCTGGGCGGCTTGCGCAGCCGTGGCGCCAGGGGACGAATCAGCAAGTGCCACAGCGCCAGCGCAAAGGCGCAGATGACCAGGAAAAACAGGCCGGCCTGCAGCCAGAACAGCGCCACGTTCGCCCCGGACGGGATGCCGCCCCAAATGGCGAAAGCGGCGAAGATCAGCGCGCCGGCGGCAGCGGCGAGGAGCCAGGGCAGGCGGCTGCGCAGGGTATACGATGCGTTGGTCATGGGTGGGCTCCCGGTGGCAGGCTGCGGGTTGCCCTCAGGTTACCATAAGTGCGCGCGCCCGGTCTAGCTGGCGAGGAGTTGTGTGAGGAAGGCTTTGGCGGCGGCTAGATTCGGACTTTCCCACAGATTCTCTTGCTGCCAGATGTGCGTTTCGTATACATTAGATAGAAACAGTCTGTCGGAAATTCCACTGACGCCGGTGCCCATTCCCACATTCTTGCCGATGAGGAATACACGTATTTGCGCCTTGGATCTCTTTTCCGGAACTATCGCCACATGCCTTTCCTCCAAACAGTCGAAGTAGTTGTGTACACAGGGCGCAATCGGATCGACTGCCAGCGCGTCCATTACGAGGTCGTCTAGCATTCCTTCTCGGTCTGATGAGGGAACGATCAAGACTGACACTTGGGGAACACCTTCTGTCGGTTCAATCGGTTGTAGGGGCGTCTGAATATGTGGCGGCCCTTCATTATTCACGGTTCCGATTCTGTCTTGTACGCTGCGAAACGCATCAGTGTTGAAGTCACTGTCGCGCACAATTCCCAAATGGGTTACGTGTTCAAAGTTATCAGACTTCTTCAGCCCGCGCAGCCGCCGCGTCAACTGAGTTCGGCCTCCGTATTGGATGATTTTCAACTCAGCCGCTGCGAGTCGCTCACTAGATTTAGCTGCAAGATGCTCTATGAAGGCGTCAAAGAAGACTTCGTCATCTTTTCCTTCTACCAGCAGTAGCCGAGTTTTGCCATCCGGGATCAACTCTGCCATCAGCGCACCTCATGATCGAAGTCAAAAGACGCTACTGCTTCCATGTCTAGCTCATTGTAGGTCGTGGCTCTTAATTCACCTGACTTGCGACTCCGGCTTAAACGATGATAGCGGAACTCGTCGAGCGCATTAGCTTTCGAGAAGGCTTTGTAGGCGGCGCGTATCATTTCGAGGCTATGCGTGGTGGCGAAGACCTGGATGCCGTGCCTGCGAGCCAAGTCCCCGATGAATTTCCATAATTCTAATTGCACGGAATAGTGAATCCCGTTTTCAATCTCGTCAATGAATACGGCGTTGATTGGATCGTCGGTAATTGCCAAGGTCATGCTTGCCAATCTCTGTACACCCTCTCCTAAAGCAGATAAGGGAATAGGCTGCTTTAGTCCAATATGCGCATAAAGGAGCATGCGATATCCATCATGTAGCAATTCAATGTCATTCAGTCTCGGCTCAATCACGGCCAATCCGCGTCGAACCGAAGTAGACTTGCCCGAAAGGCGCAGTCGACTGAAGCGCTTTACATTAACAAGATCGCTTGTATGGTCTTTCGCACGCAGAAACTCAGATTTGAACAAGGACTGTGCGTCAGATCGACCGCCATAAATGTAACGATCGAGCAGAACAAAGTATGTTGAATTTGAATTGTAATCAGATCGAAGTTCAAGTATTTCTGCGCTTCGTGACGATTCAATGTCGTCCAGCACCAAGTTCTCTAGGGCCAATTCGTATGCTTCGCTACCCTCTTGAGTGATACCCACCCGAACCTTGACAAGAGTTGAATCGCCAAATAATGGCGTATGATAATCAAGTATCTCTCCATGCAGGTCAATTGGGTGACGTCTGTTGAAATTGTGAAACATCTCACCCCAGCTTATGATGTTGGTACTATCCTCCTCCAACTCACTTCTGTAGAACTGGGCTGACCTCCTGTGCACGGACCTAATGTGGTCCTTTCTTAGAAACGATCTCGGCTCTCTATTCCCCGAATGGATATACATCGCCTCCAGCAGAGCCGTCTTGCCGGTGTTATTCTTCCCGGCGATCAGATTCACCCGGCCCAGATCGTTGATCTGCAAGTCCTTGAAGCAGCGGAAATTCTTCACCCGAAACGACTTGTACATCACGCGCCTCCTTGACGCCACGCGCCCCACTCGCCCACCATTATACATCCGCGCCCGCCGAATTCAGTGCTACAATGCGCGGCATGAGCGCCATCCTCGCCATCGAAACCTCTTGCGATGAGACCGCCGCCGCCATCATCAGCGACGGCCGGCGCATCCGCAGCAACATCGTCGCCTCACAGATCGACCTGCACGCGCAGTATGGCGGGGTCTTCCCCGAGCTCGCCTCGCGCGCCCACGCCGAAGTCATCAGCGCGGTGGTGGCGCGGGCGCTGGACGAAGCCGACGCCGATTACGCCGAGCTGGACGCCATCGCCGTCACGCAGGGGCCGGGGCTGGTGGGCTCGCTGCTGGTCGGCATCAACTTCGCCAAGGGGCTGGCGCTGATGACCGGGTTGCCGCTGCTGGGCATCAACCACCTGGAGGGGCACATTTATGCGCTCTGGCTGACGGAGGGTTTCGCCGAGCCGGACTGGCCCGTCTTGGCGCTGATCGCCTCCGGCGGGCACAGTGAGCTGGTGCTGATGCGAGGCCACGGCATTTATCAGCGTTTGGGCGGCACGATTGACGACGCCGCCGGCGAAGCCTTCGACAAGGTGGGGCGGCTGCTCGGTTTGCCTTTCCCCGGCGGGCCCGCCATCGAGCGCGCGGCGAGGACCGGCGACTCAAGTGCTTTCGAGTTTCCCATCGCCAAGACGGACGGCGCCTACGATTTCAGCTTCAGCGGCTTGAAGACGGCCGTCATGCGCGCGGCCACGGTGCAGCCGACATCCCGCCGTAATCAGCGGGCGCGGGGCGCCGAGAGGGAAGCGGCGCTGCGTCAGGACATCGATATCAGCGATGTGGCGGCATCTTTTCAGCGGGCGCTGATCGACGCGTTGGTCCGCGGAACTTCGCGGGCGGCGAACGACTTCGGCGTGACAGCAGTCTTGCTCACCGGCGGCGTGAGCGCCAATCAGCCCCTGCGTGAGAGGTTGAGCGGTGTGCTTTCCGTGCCCGTCTACCCCCCGCCCCTGGCGCTGTGTACGGACAATGCCGCCATGATCGGCGCGGCGGCGCATTTTCGCTTGACGGCCGGGCAGCGCAGTTCGCTCGATGTTGAAGCGCGCGCCAGCTGGCGTTTGGGCGAGGATGTCTATGCCGAGTGTGCGCTCGCTTAGCGCTTCGCCGCGTATGCTATGGCGGAGCATCTACATCTTTACCACCGAGGGCACAGCGTGAAAGTGAGTACACCGAGTCATGGCTTCAATGGACTGAACCGCCTATTTGTCCCTGAAATGTCGGACAACTTTTGGCGTGCGTTGGCGGACGAGCCGAGGCTCGCCCCTACAGTTTTCCATACGATTGCGGTGCAGCTTATCGATCATCTCCACCGGTTTTCTCTGCGCTCTCTGTGTTTGGTTTTGCGAAATTAACCTGAAATTTTCTCTGCGGTGAGATTGGCGCGAGCGGGGTCTGCGAAAGGACAGCAGCCATTGACACACCTTCACATCGGCATCATCGGCGCCGGGGCGGCCGGGCTGGCGGCGGCCTGGGACCTGGCCCGCGCCGGCCACAGCGTCACCATCTACGAGGCGGCGGACCGCGTCGGCGGCTTGGCGGCCGGCTTCCAGGACGCGGGCTGGGACTGGACCCTGGAGAAGTTCTACCATCACTGGTTCGCCAACGACCACGACATCCTCGCCCTGGCGGCGGAGATGGGTGTGCGCGACCGCATCATTTTCCCGCGCCCCAAGACCAGCTTCTGGCTGGACGGGCAACTCGTGCGCAGCGAGATTTCGCCCTCGGCGCTCTTCCTGCCGCTGTCGTTGAGCGCCACCATGCGCATGGGCTTGGCCGGCATGTTCGTCAAGCTGACGCCGCGCTGGCAGCCCTTCGAGCGCGTCACCGCCGATGCCTGGATGCGCCGCTGGATGGGGCGGGAAGCCTACGAGAAATTCTTCCGGCCGCTGCTGATCGGCAAATTCGCCGAGCAGTACGACCAGGTGCCGATGTCCTTCATGTGGGCGCGCATCGTCAAGCGCACGCTCAAGCTGGGCACGTACATCGGCGGTTTTCAGGCTTTTCTGGATGAGCTGGCGCGGCAAATGGAAGCGGCTGGCGTCGTCATTCGACTGAACGCACCCGTCGAGCGCATCGCTGCTGAAGCCGGCAAACTGTCGCTGACGACGGCTGATGGGCCGCAAACCTTTGATCGCGTGCTCAGCACCACATCGCCGCGGCTGCTGCTGCGTCTGGCGCCCGCGCTGAATGGCAGCGCTTATGCGGAGCAAGTCGCGGCGCTGCGCAGCATCGGCGGCATCTGCGTCATTTTCGCGCTGAATCAGCCACTGCTGCCCGATGACACCTACTGGCTCAACTTGCCCGCGACCACGCCCGACAAGGCGAAATCCGCCTTTCCCTTTTTGGCGCTGGTGGAGCACACCAACTACATTTCGCGCGAGCATTACGGCGGCGACCACATCATCTATTGCGGCGATTATGTGCCGCCGACGCACGAGTACTTCGGGCTCAGCGAAGCCGCCTTGATCGAGCGCTTCCTGCCGGCTCTGGCGAAGGTCAACCCGGCCTTCAAGCGCGACTGGATCCGCAAGTCCTGGGTGTGGCGCGCGCCCTATGCCCAGCCCGTGCCCACGCTCAACCACAGCCGCAAGATTCCGCCGCTGGAGACGCCGCTGCCGGGGCTGTATTGGGCCAGCATGTCGCAAGTGTATCCCTGGGACCGCGGCACCAATTACGCCGTCGAGATCGGCCGCCGCGCCGCCCGGCTGATGCAAGGGGCGCGGGCTTAGACATACGCGTGCTTCAGCCGCCGCCCAGGCAAAACACCTTGCCCTCCGCCGTCGAATTCTGTAGGGGCGAGCCACCGGCTCGCCCGTACGCACGTTGGGATTTGGCCCGCAACGTAAACAGGGGTGAGACTTGTCTCGCTCTCCCGCCCCTCGCGACCTCACCAAGGTCGAGATTTGTAGGGCTTGTCCGATATTAATTTACGTGCTTTCGGCTTGGGTCTACCCCCCTCAATCCCCCCGTATCAACGGGAGGAGGCTCGTCTCGCACCAAACCAACCGGGTGATTGCCCCTGAGACGACCACCATTCCGCGGAAACCCTTTCAAGCATGCGCAAACTTCCCTCCCCCTCTCCGATGATTCAGTTCCGCCCCCCGTTGAGCGGGGGGACCGAGGGGGGAACAGGGGGCCGGGGGGTGAGGTAGAAAAAGCACGCAAACTAGACGCATTACCGGACAAGCCTTGAGGGGCGACATGGCATGTCGTCCGCGCAGCCGGCTCTGCCACCAACGGGGTCAGCCAAGAACCGCCCCTGCATCTTCAACAGTGGGCTTGTGCCGTCGGCAGCCAATTATGTTGCGCCAGCGCTTTTGGAGTATACTCGTGGTAGCAGCGTCAAGGCGGCATGAGGCTGATGCAAGGCATGATTGAGACGCAAGACAACGCGACCAACCTGGTTGCCGATCTGCGGCAGCTGGAATCGCTGATCGACCAGGTGAGCGAATCGCTGGCGGCGCAGCGGGAGATCTTGCTGCGGCGCCGCTTGGCCATGCCGCCGGTTCTAGCGCAGCAATTGGAAGCGCTAAAGCAGCAATTCAAGCAGCTGAAGGACCAGATGCTGGAGGAGCAGACCGAGCTGCAGCAGTTGCGCGCCCTGGCCGATATGTCCACCCGCATCACGGATTCGCTGGATATCGATACGGTGTTGCAAGAGACGATGGAGCTGGTCATCGTGCTCACCAATGCCGAGCGTGGTTACATCATTTTGCGCGATGACGACAGTGGCGAGGTGGCATTCCGCATCAGCAGCGAGAGCGGCTTGCTGGGACCGCAAATGGCGCCGGGCGAGCGGCCCCAGATCAGCATGACCGTGGTCAACGATGTCATGACGACCGGCGCGCCCCTGCTGGCGGATAACGCCTACAAGGACGAACGGCTGGCGGCCAACCAGAGCATCGTCAACTTCGCGTTGCGCTCGGTGCTATGTGTTCCGCTGCAGTACAAGGACGAAACCATCGGCGCGGTCTACGTCGACAATCGCATTGTGGCCGGCATCTTCACCCAGCGCGAGCTGAAGCTGATGACGGCCTTCGCCAATACGGCCGCGGTGGCCATCAGCAACGCCCGCATGTACGCGCGCACCGAAGCGATCCTGGCGGAGATAACGCGCGTGAAGGAGCTGATGGACAATATCTTCTCGTCAGTGGGCAGCGGCATTATCGCCATCGGCAGCGACGACCTGGTGCATACCTTCAACCGCGCCGCCGGTGAAATCCTCAATGTCTTGCCGGATCGCGCCGTCGGCTTCGAGGTGGAAGAGGTGCTGCAAAATGCCGCCCTGCAGCTGGCGGAACATCTGGCGCTGGTGAAAGAGCGCGACGAAGATCATACGCTGGAGGTGAGCGCGGAGCTGCCCGGGCGCGGCGAGGTGGCGCTGGCGCTTTCGCTGTCGCCGCTGAAGGACAGCAGCGATATGACGCAGGGCGTCACGCTGGTCATGGACGATGTCACGCATTTGCACGAGCACGAAATCACCATCAACGCCATGCGGCGCATCTTGCCCGAAGGCATGGTGGACAAAATCAACGAGATCGCCAATATTGAGATGGGCGGCCTGCGGCGGGAGATCACCTGCCTCTTCGCTGATGTGCGCCCCTGGGGCACGCTGCCCGATGAAGCGCCCCACGAGAAGTTGCGAACGCTCAACCAGTATCAGGCGGTCGCCACCGCTTGCGTCGACGAAGCCGGCGGCATCATCGACAAGTACATGGGCAACGAGTTGATGGCGCTCTTCAACACCCAGCTCAACCCGCAGCAGAGCCACGCCCAACGCGCGTTGGAGTGCGGGCTGCTGATGCGCGACCGCTTCGTTGAGCTATACGCGCGGATGGGCATTGATCCCCAGCCGCACTATTACATCATCGGCATTTACACCGGCGAGGCCACGTTGGGCAATGTCGGCAGCTTTGAGCGGCGCGAGTTCACGGCCCTGGGCCACAGCATCAATACCGCCAAGCGCATTCAGGAGCACGCCGCGCCCGGCACGATCACCATCGCGCAGCCGACGCTGGATCACATCCGCGCCTACAGCGATGGCCCGCTGCAGGTTGAATTTCACCCCCGCGAGCCCATCTACGGCCGCGGGCTATCGGCCGGCTTACGCGCCTACGAGGTCACCCGCAACTGATGACGCAGCCTAGCGCGACTGGCGGCTTCGGCGCGATGCAGCGCCAGCTCAACGAATTGAAGCAGCGGGCCGAAGAGGTAAAGACGCTGTTGGAGAAGCAGCAAGCCCTGCTGCGGCGGCGCGGCATCAACTTGCCCAGCAACGCCATCGACCGGCTCTGGACAGTCCGCTCCAGCGTCGACAAGCTGTCCCTGGCGATGGTGGAAACGCACATGAAGCTGCAACAGCTGCGGCGCCTGGCCGATACCACCGCGCTGATCAACTCGGCGCAGGAGACTGATCTGGTCCTCAACGAAGTGATGGAGACGGTCATCCAGCTGACACAGGCCGAGCGCGGCTATATCGTGCTGCGCAACCGCGAGACCGGCGAGATGGAGTTTCGCGTGGCGCGCGGCTTAAGCGCCGAAGAGACGGCCGCCGGCGGGCGCATCGTCAGTTGGTCGGTCATCAATATGGTGGCGGAAAGCGGCGAGCCGCTGCTGACGGTCAACGCAGGCGAAGACGAGAGCATCAGCCACAGCGAGAGCATCGTCGGTTTCGCCCTGCTGAGCATCCTGGCGGTGCCGCTGAAAGTGCGCGACGAAGTCATCGGCGTGGCCTATTGCGATAACCGCGTCATGGCCGGCCTGTTCAAAGAGAACGAGCTGGATCTGCTGACCAGCTTCGGCCAGCAGGCGGCGGTCGCCATTGAAAACGCGCGCCTCTTCGAGGACATCCGCGCGCAGCTGGCGCTGATTGAAGAGATGCGGGTGCGCTTGTCCAACATCTTCGCCTCGATCGGCTCCGGCGTCATCACGGTCAACGGCGAGAATTGCATCATCGTCTGCAACGAAGCGGCGGAGAAAATCACCGAAACCGCCAATGACGCAGCGGTCGGCTGTGCCTTGGGCGGCGTCCTGCCACAAGTGACCGAGAGCTTCTTCGGCAATCTTGAGCGGGTGCGGCGGGAGCAGACGCAGCACATGTGGGCCGAGCGCTTTGAGCACCGCGGACGGCAGCGCTATTGGCAGGTGGTGGCCAGCCCCCTGCGCGGCGACGACTCGGTTGATTCTGGCGTGGCGCTGGTTATCGATGACTTGACCGAGCGCAAAGAGCAGGAAGAGCAGCGGCGCCTGCTGGGCACCTTCGTACCCGAGGCGCTCCTGCGCAATATCGGCTCTATCAGCGAGCTGGATACCAGCCCGACCGAGCGCGTCATCACGGCCATGTTCGCCGATGTCTGCGGCTTCACCTCGTTCAGCGAATACTTGCAGCCGGAAGACCTGATGCGCATCGTCAACCGCTACCTGGGCGCGGCCAGCGATGCCATCACCTTGCAGGACGGCATCGTCGACCAATACCTGGGCGATGCCATCAAGGCGCTGTGGAACAGCCAGCTCAACGCGCAAAACGACCACGCTATCCGGGCAGTCCGGGCGGCGCAGGCCATCCTGGAGGCGCAGCGCGCGCTGCACGCCGTGGTGGATCAAGATCACCGGCTGCACTTCGGCATCGGCATTCACACGGGCCCGGCCGTGCTGGGCATGGTGGGGGGCGCCAACCGCATCGAATTCGCCGCGCTGGGGGAGGCGCCCAACGTCTCCAAATTTCTGCAAGAAAACACCGAGGCGGGCGAGATCATCGTCAGCGCCGCTACCTACGAGCTGGTGCGCGGGCATTTCAGCGGCCGGCCCATGTCACCGCGCAAGATGAAAGCCGGCTATGAAGCCTTCGAAACGGCATATTTGATCGACGTCCACAAGCCCGCGGACAATGGCGCCAACCGGTCCCTGGGCTGAGCGGTCAGAGCCAGTTTCCA
Organism: Phototrophicaceae bacterium; assembly: GCA_965208195.1. Lineage (GTDB taxonomy): Bacteria > Chloroflexota > Anaerolineae > Aggregatilineales > Phototrophicaceae > UBA6055. The sequence goes on from CBDBOC010000003.1 coordinate 969,766, forward strand.
GACAAGCACGGTCACCGCGACACTGTATGTCGCCCGCAGATGGGCGGTTCACAGAATCGCCCCTACAAGGCTTGTCCGGTACTCCATTTCTTACTCAAAATAAACTCGGAAAACGCGAAGCCAGAACATAAAGCAGTTCGTTCGTAGGGCGAGGCAACTTGAAATTACCGTGATCGGCCAGGTTTGCTCCCCTTCTACGATGATTCGGAGAGGGGGCCGGGGGGTGAGGTAGAAAAAGCGAGCATTCTGGACCCAGTACCGGACAAGCCCTACAACCTCATGGTTGGCGGCGGGGCGATCATAGTATCACCCCTGCGGATTGCTCGCTGACGGGCTCGCGATTCACGGGATCGCCCCGCCTGATATCCCAGCGTCGGGATGATTTCTGCTAGAATGGCAGGTGCGAATTGATAATGCGCATCAGCAGATTGGGGCCATGCAAAACATCAAGACGCCTGACGCCGTTTCTCCCGTCAAGCTGTTGGCAGTGGCTGCGCTGGCGCTGCTCTTCCTGGGCGGCATCGGCTATCAAGCGGCCCGCGCCGAGCTGGAGTTCACATTGGTGCTGGGCGTTTTCGCCACGCGCTTCCTCGGCATCTTCATTGAAGCCGTGCCCTTCTTGCTGCTGGGCTCGCTGACCTCCGGGCTTATCGAAACATTCGTCAAAGCCGACGACATCTTGCGCTTCTTGCCGCGCAATCGCCTGGGCGCGACCCTGGGCGGCGCCTTCCTGGGCCTGGTCTTCCCCGTCTGCGAGTGCGGCGTGGTGCCGGTGACGCGCCGGCTCTTCAGCAAGGGCTTGCCGCTGTCGATGGGCATCGCGTTTTTGCTGGCGGCGCCCTTCATGAACCCCATCGTCTTCGCCAGCACCTACATCGCCTTTGGCATCGGCCCGGTCTTCATCAGCCGCATCGTCATAACCATCCTGGTGGCGGTCATCGTCGGCTTGGTGATCGGCGGCCTGGCGGGGCCGAAAGCTGTGCTCAAGCCGATCGCGCTGGGCGGTGGCGGGCACAGCCATGCCGATCACGCGCCAGCATCCACCGGCGGCAAGCTGCGCCACGCCCTGCAGATCGCCGGCGACGAATTCTTCGAGATGGGGCGCTTCCTCATCATGGGCTCGGCCTTGGCGGCGCTGCTGCAGACGCTGGTGCCGCAAGAGAGCCTGCTGGCGCTGGGCACGGGGCCGGTGCTGTCGGTGGTCTTCATGCAGCTGCTGGCCTACATCCTCAGCGTCTGCTCCACCGTGGACAGCTTCCTGGCGCTGGCTTTCGTCAACACCTTCACCACCGGCGCCATCGTCGGTTTTCTCAGCTTCGGGCCCATGGTCGATATCAAAAGCACGCTGATGTTCAGCGGCGTATTCCGGCGGCGCATCGTGCTCTATCTGATCGCGCTGCCCTTCGCGCTCAACTTGCTGGCCGGCGTGCTGATCAACGTGGCCCTGGGCTATTAGCGCTGTGTGACGGGACGGCTCGACATGACCGCGACAACGACTCACAAACACCACCATCACGGCGACGACCGTATCGCCGCGGCCAAGTCGCTGCTGCTGCTGGGCATGGGCGCCTACCTGGCCCTGCTGATTCTGACGGGCAACTTGACCAATTACATCAATTTACGTTTCGCCTGGCTGGCTTATGTCGGCGCGGCGCTCTTCGGGGTTTTGGGCTGCGTCAGCGTCTGGAGCATGTTACGGCCGGCTGAGGACGAGCACGCGCACTATGAGATCGGCTGGGACATCCTGGCTATCGTCGCCCTTCCGTTGGTCCTGGCCATGATCGTGCCATCGCGGGCGCTGGGCGTGGAAGCCATCAACGGCGGCGTCAGCCTGAGCCCGGTCGGTGTCAGCGCGACCTCGGGCTTCAGCCGCAGTCCGCTGGATCGCAACGTGCTGGATTGGCTGCGCGAATTCGACCGCGCCGCGCCCAGCAGCTTTGATGACATGCCGGCCGATGTCATCGGCTTCGTCTACCGTGAGCCCGCCTTCGCCGCCGATGAATTCATGCTGTCGCGCTTCACCATGAGCTGCTGCGTGGCCGACGCCTTCCCCATCGGCATGCCCGTGAGTGCGGTCGATGCGCCTGAATTTGAGACGGGCGCCTGGGCGCGGGTGCAAGGCGCGCTGCAAGCGACCCTTTTCGGCGATGAGCTGCTGCCCGTGCTGCTGGCCGATGTTATCGAGCCGGTCGACGAGCCGCGGCAACCCTATTTGTATCCCTGACGCGCGCAGATAACGCTATGAAATTCGACAAGCTGGATTTCGCCGTCATCATCATCATCGCGCTGTGTATCCTGGGCGTGGGCCTGGGCGCTTACCTCAGCGACCCGGCGCGGCAACCAACGCGGGTGGGCTATCTCTATCCGGCTTCGTCGGCGCAGCAGAATGTCTGGCTGGCGGATATTCACGACTCCGCAGCGCGCGAGCAACTCACCTTCAGCGAATACGGCGTCTACGATTTCGACTTCAGCCCGGCGGGGCGCTGGCTGGCTTACGCTGACCGCACGGCCGAGGCCACGGTCACGCTGCGCCTGCTGGAGCTGCCGACGCGCCGCCTGCTTGACCTGGTCGATTGCGCAGCGCTGGAAGCTTATTGCACCACGCCGGTCTTCAGCCCGGACGGCAAATGGCTGGCTTATCAACGTTCGGAAGCCGGCAGCGTCGGCTTCGGCTTGTCGCGCATTTGGCTGATCGATATGACTAGCGTCGGCTATGACACAAGGCCGCTCATCGGGGATACGCAAGTAGTCGGCCATAGCCCGATTTGGTCCGGCGATAGTAATAGCGTTGCCTTCTATTCCGGCGACCGACTGCAGCCGGGCATCTTGATCTTCGACTTCGCGCCGCGAGCCGATGACGAGGTGCAGTTGCGCTTCATCCCGACCTCGCACGGCACCATGGGCACGCTGGCGCCGGACGGCGGGCGCATCATCTTCCCCGAGCTGACGCGCCGTGGCGAGCAATTCTTCACCCATTTGCAGCTGGCCGATATCGCCGACAAGTCGCTCACCGCGTTCACCGACCCGCAAGGGCCGGTCGACGATGGCGGCGCCCAATGGAGCCCGGACGGCGTGACCGTCGCCTTCTCCCGCCGTTACCTCGATGAGCGCTGGACGCCGGGCAGCCAGATCTACTTGCGAGCGGTGGACGCGGAAGAAGATTCGCTGCGGCCCGTGGCCTTCGACAAGCGCTACAATACATCGTACTTTCGCTGGAATGCGGCCGGCGATATGCTGGTCATGCAGCGTTTTCCCTTGCTCGACGATGACGGCGCCACCAATCCGGACGGCACGCCGGAGGTATGGGTGGTTGATCTGGCGAGCGGGGACGAGCGCAAAATCAGCGAAGACGCCTACCTGCCGCAGTGGGTGGCCGGCTAGGCCGCGTCATCGATTTCTGTAGGGGCGAGCCATTGGGTCGCCCGCCAATATTAAGGTCTACCCCTCCCCGAAGCATCAGGGAGGGGGGCTTACTTCAGCGGGCTCGGAGCATTTGCCTGACATTTCGTTGCCGGAAGCAGTTCTCGGCGAATCCTTTTCCCGACTGATATGGGGGGACCGAGGGGGGTAGACCACGCGCAGCAGCCTCATCGACCCGGCCGGGCGACCCTACAGCGCCCGCACCAACCGCATTACAATGAGCGGCGTTTCGTGATGCTCGCTCGGCACGTATGCGCATTGACCACCTGTCCCTGACCAATTTTCGCAACTTCGCCCGGCTGGAATTCAGCCCGCCGGCCGATAAGCCCGTGGTGCTCTACGGCGAAAATGCCCAGGGCAAGACCAGCGCCCTCGAAGCCATATACTACCTGGCCACGTCAAGCTCGCCCTATACCACCAGCGATCGCCAGCTCATTCACTGGCGCGCGGTAGAGGACCCCATCCCCTACGCCCGCGTATCGGCCGAGCTGGGCGGCGACGGCTTCAACCGGCTGGATATCACCCTGATGCTGGACATGACTAGCGGCGCGCCTCGCTTCAAGAAGTCGGTCAAGCTGAACAATGTCGAAAAGCGCGTGATGGATGTGGCTGGGCTGCTTAGCGTGGTGCTCTTCCTGCCGCAGGACTTGTCGCTGGTTGAGGGCTCGCCGGCTGATCGGCGCCGCTTCATGAACACCACGCTGCAGCAAGTGGATCGCGAGTATTATCAGGCGCTGCAGGAGTATGAGAAGCTCTTGCCGCAGCGCAACGCCCTCTTGAAGCGCATCGCCGACAAGCGCGCCGGCGCGGTCGAGCTGGAGTATTGGGACGAGCGGTTGGCCGGCTGTGGCGCCATCATCATCGCCGGCCGCCAGCGCTTCTTGCGCGAGCTCGAGGTTAAAGCGCGCGAGCTCCACAGCGACCTTTCCGGGGCGCGCGAAACGCTGAGCTTGAAGTACCAGCCCAATATCTTGCCGACGGAAGGCGATGGCCGGCAGCTGTCCTTTGACGTGCTGGGGCTGGATCTCAATCGGCAGTTGACGCCGGACGAGATCAAGCCGCAATTCATGGCGCGCTTGCACGAAAGGCGCGCGGAATCAGTCGCGCGTGGCGTCACGGTCTCGGGGCCGCATCGCGACGAGCTGCGCTTGCTGATCAACCAGCGCGATTGCGGTTTGTACGGCAGCCGTGGCCAGGCGCGCACGGTGGTGCTGGCGCTGAAGTTCGCCGAGTTGGCCTGGATGCGCGATCAGCTGGGCGAGTATCCGCTCTTTCTGCTGGACGAAGTGGTGGCGGAGCTGGATGCCAACCGCCGCGGCTATTTGCTGGAACGGCTGGATGGCGCCGCCCAAACGCTGCTGACGACCACCGGGCTGGATATTTTCGCCGCCGATTTCCGCCAGCGGGCCCAGCTTTACCAAGTCGTTAACGGGCAGATTCTGGCGCCCGAAGCGTAATCCGCGTCTGAGGCCGGCGCCAAGCCCGGCTGAAGGGAGAAAGACCATGACCATCGAAAGCGAGTTCAGCACGCCATCCGACTGCGAGATCAAGGCTGTGCGACGCTTCGCGGGCGAGCGCGATCTGATCTGGGCGATGTGGACGCAGGCGCGGCACCTGCGGCAGTGGTGGGGGCCGCAAGGCTTCACCATGCCGATTTGCCGGGTCGACTTTCGCCCGGGCGGCAGCTGGTTGTATTGCATGGAAGACCCGCAGGGCAATCGCTTTTGCGGCAAGATGACCTATGGCGACATCGACGCGCCGCGCGGCTTCACCTCAGTCGATGTCTTCACTGATGAAGCGGGCAACGCCAACCCGGACCTGCCGGAAGGGCGCAACAACTACACCTTTGCGGCGCTCGACGGCGACACCGTCTTCACCGGCGTGACCGCGTACGCGTCCCAAGAAGCGCGCGATCAGATCATCGACATGGGCGTGGCAGCGGGCATGAGCCAAACGTTTGCCCGGCTGGACGCTTATCTGGCGTCTTTGCGCTGAGGCGCCGACGTCAGGGCCCGGCCCTCTCCGCTTGCAGGCTGATGCGATGGCGCAGCCTGGGGCTGGCGATCAATGGCGTGAGCGTCAATTCAAATGGCGCTGACTCGCCGCCGGGCAGGGTCCCGGGTAGCTCGACGGCGCGATAGCCGACGAGGCGGCCGTCGTTGTCTTCCAGGGTGACGATCGCGCGAATCGCCCTCGCCGGCAGATCCCCTTCATTGGCGATAATTCCCTCCAGGCGGTAGCTGCCGTCCCGCGCATCCACGACGCCGCTGGCGTCGCGCAGCAGCAAGCTTGGCGCTGCCCCGGCTGAGGCGGCTTCCGCATTGGCGACCTCGAGCTGCAGCACCGCCGCTTCCAGCCGCGCCACGGGCACATCCACACGATAAGGCGCCGCCGCCCCCGCTGCAATCCGCCGCTGAGCCGGGCTGAATACGGTTTCGCCCTGCGGCTCGCCACCCGCGCCCAGGAATATCGCCCGCAGCTGCACATGCGCCAAGCTGATCTGCCCCAGATTGCGCACCTGGCCCAGGCACGTGAGTCGAGGCGCCAGCGTTTGGATGCAGCGCGGTGGCGAGATTTCGAGTGCGCGGAAGCGCGCTTGCGCCGGCAAGATGGTCGCGGCCAGCGCCGGCTCCTGGCCGACCCGCGCTACAACGGGCGGGTCATAGGTCGTCAGGGTCACAGCCGGGAAGAACGTCGGCGTTAGCACGAGCAGTTGTCGGCGCGGCAGGCTGCAGGCGACGATGACGACGATCATCGCCAACAGAGAAAGAAAGAGCAGCAATTCTATCCGCATCGCGCGTGCTATTCGCTTTTGTGCGTTTGGGGCAGGCCCGTGACCAAATTATATGCGCTTTGACGATGACGCGCAAAAGCGTTCGTTTGCGCTTGATTTTTCAAATGCGCGACTAAATAGTCGCCATTTGCGCTTCAGCCTGCTGTAGCGTGGAGGGAACGAAGGCAGAGCCGGAGGAATTGCCATGGCATGGACAAGCCCCAAAACCTGGTCGAGCGAGCCGCTGACCTCGATCGACCTGAACACGTACTTGCGGGACAACCAGACGCATCTCAAAGATCGGCTGGACAGCAGCGTCAACCGCATCGTCAGCGGCGCTGTGGCGCTGAGCACGACCGCGACCGAATTCGTTGATGTGGAAGCGGACAAGCTGGCTTTGCGCTTGACGACCCACGGCGGCGATGTGCTTCTGGGCTTCACCGGCACGGTGGAATGCGGCAGCCATAGCGGATCGGTCTACTTTAATGTAGCGGTCGACGATGTAGACTTCTTCGCGGACAGCGGCATGACCGGCCTGCGCATCGCCCACACCACGGCGACGAATCGGCAGAAACCGCTGTCATTCGTCTTGCTCATCCCCGGGCTCAACGCCGGCGAGCATACCTTCAAGCTGCGCTGGAAGGTATCGCTGCATAACACGGCGAGAATGAATGTGAGCGACATGCATCCGCAGTTTTGGGCCAAGGAGATTTAGGCGATGGATATCAAGATGCGGCATACGCTGGATACGCGCCTGCTGGATATCGTGGCGCGCGGCGTGCTGGGCGCCGCCACCATTGGCGTCTCCGCCGGCGACCGGATGGCGCGGATTCACCTGGCCAGCGCCAACCCGCCGGAGCAGCAACGCGCCAGCGACCTGCTGCACAACTTCGGCGCGCTCAGCCTGGGGCCGGGCGTGGCGCCGCAAATCGCGGGCGCGTCCGCGGTCTTCAGTGTGAGTGGCGGTCGGCTGGCTGCCGATGAGCAAGTGGCCTACGCCATTCTCAGCGCGGCGGAAACTGCGCTGGCCGGACAGGCTGCTCTTGCTGACGGCGCGATCTCACTGGACCTCAGCGAGCTGGCTGCCGGTGATTACACGCTGGTGGTCTATCGCATACGCGACAACTGCGCCAGCGGCAGCGTCGCGTTCAGCCTGGGCGCGGCCTAGGCAATCACGAGCAAACCAAAACCGCAAAGGGGAGGGAAGATGGATTTCGAGCAAGTGTTTCAAGTGCTGGTCTTGAGCGTCGTCGTCTTGGTGTATTGGTGGTCGTATCGCAGCTTTCCGCCGGGCGAGACGGCCAAGCTGATCGAGCGGCTGGGCGAAGTCAGCCAGCGCACCGAGAGCCGCCTGGATGATCTGCTGGTGGATATCGCGCGGCTGCTCAACGAATTGCGCACGCCCGTCGATGAAGAGGGGGTCGACGCCTGAGGGCGCTTCCAGCCTGAGTGAGCGCAAGCGGGCGGCCGGCGGGTCGCCCGTTTTCTTTTGCGGCAGTTCATTCGTCGGCGTAGGGGTCCTCGCCCAGTGAGGTGTCTTTGCGGATGGCCTGCTGCCAGGGTTTTTTGGCTTCGCCCTGGTAACCCAGGTCGCGCAGGCGCTGCAGTTCCAGCGCTTCCAGCTCGGCTGAAACGGCGCTGAAATCGGCGCGGGGGATGGGCCGATCGCGCGAGGCGGCGTCGCGATAGACATAGCCGACGCCGCGGCACCAGTCGCAGTCAGTGCTTTCGCCGCTGAAATCGTCCTCGAACCAGCCGTAGCCATCGCAAGAGACGCAGCGGACGATCGTTTCGGGCGATTCAGTCATGCCGGGGCGCCCCGCGGCATCAGGCGTATGACGGCGGCATAAGCCACCAGGCCGGTGCCGATGGTGATGAGGGCGATGGTCCACCAGATGCTCAGCAGCCCCGCGCCCAGCAGGGTCACTAGCACATAAAGCGTGATGGCCGGTAAGACGATCATGCGCGTCAGGCTGATCGTCATCGGCAGCAGCGGCCGCTTGATGCCGCGCAGGGCGGCGAAACCGATGAAGCCCAGCGGCTTCGACCAGTGCGCCAGCGCGGCGATGCGGATGTAGACCACGCCGATTGCGATGATGGCCGGATCGTCCGTGAAGAGCGCGATCAGCGGCCCGGCCAAGGCGAAGACGACGGCGCCCCCGGCGATCATCAGCATCAAGCCGTATTTCAGCGCCGTATTGAAAGTCTGCCACATGCGGTCGAAGCGGCGCGCGCCATTGTTCTGCGCCACCAGCACCAGCGTGGCCACATCCAGGCCGACCAGCGGAATCCAGATCAGGCCGTCCAGGCGGCTGGCAATGCCGAAAGCAGCAACGGCGTCCGTGCCGAAACGGCTGACGAAATAGGTGACGACGAAACCGCCGATGGAGATGGTGCTGAGGTCGAGGGCGGGCGGCGCGCCCTGCACGATGATCTGCCCGATGCGGCGCGGATGGGGCAGCAGCATCTTGAGCCGGAAGCCCCGGAACAGGTCGGAGCGGGCGGCGCGCCAGCCAAGGTAAATGGCGCCCAGGAATTGCACCAGCGCCGTGGCCAGGCCGACGCCGGCGATGCCCAAAGCCGGCAAGCCCAAGCCGCCATGGATGAACCAGGGGTCAAGCAGGATATTCAGCGCGAAGCCGAAGATGAGAAAATTGCGGAAGGGACGCGTCTCCCCTTGGGAAGAGAGCGCGGCGTGAAACATAAAGACCAGGTTGAAGCAGACCGCGGCTTGAAAGATAGGCGTGATGTAGCTCATGTTGTAGTCGACGGCCGGGCCAGTGGCGCCCAGAAAAACGAACAGGCGCGGTGAAACGGCGATGCCGGCCACCGCCAGCGCCAGGCCGAGGGCGACGGTCAGCGTCAAGCCTTGGGCCGCCAGATAAGCCGCCTCGTCACGATCGCCGGCGCCAAGGGCGTTGCTGATCAAAGCCGACGCGCCCGTGCCCAGGCCATTGCCCACGCCAAAGATGATGAAGTAGATGGGAAAAGACAGCGCCAGCGCCGCCAGGGCTTCATTGGAGATGGCGCCTGCGAAAAAAGTATCCGTCACTTGAAACAGATTGTTGAACAAGACGCCGATGCCGACCGGGATGCCGATTTGGCGAATCAGCTTGGGGATGCGCTCGCTGGTAAGTGGATTGGGCGCGTTCACGGCGCGCGCTCATCAGCCGCTTTGGCGCGCGCATTTTCACGCTCGCCCAGCGCCAGCGCAAAGAGCTCGCGGTAGCCGGCGGCATATTGCTCGGGCGAGAAATAGCCCAGGGCGAATTGACGCGCCGCCGCGCCCATATCGGCCACATCAGCGGCGTAAATCCGCTCCAGGGCCGCCAGCAAGTCGTCTTCGTCGCCGGGCGCCACCAGATAGCCATTTTCGCCGTGGCGAATCAGATCAGGGATGCCGCCGACGCGGCTGCCGATGACGGGCATGCCGGTCAGCATGGCTTCCACCACCACGCGGCCCAGCCCTTCGGAGCGCGAGGGCAAGACCATGACCCGCGCCGCCGCCAGCCGCCGCGCCAGCTCCGCCTGCGATACCGCGCCCGCAAAATGCACCCGCGCTTCAATGCCCAATTCGGCCGCCTGCCGCCGCAGCGCCGCGCTGTAATCGGCATTTTCGGCGCCGCCGATGAGATGCAGGCGCGCTTGTGGCTGCCGCAGCCGGGCGAAGGCGTTGAGCAAGTGGTGCACGCCCTTGCGCGGGATGAGCACGCCGGCGTAGACGATGTCCAGCGCCTCCTCGACGGCCACGCTGCGGGCAGCCCGCCGGAAGATGTCGGTATCGCTGAAGGTCATGAAGCGCGCTTGTTGCAGGGCCGGCGCATAGTGACGGGCGCGCTCGGCGGTTGATGACGAGATGACGCGCAGGGCATCGGCATGATGAAAGGCGAAGCGCGCCGCCCCCAGCATCAGCCGGCGATACAACTGAGGCAGCGGGATGCGCCGTTGCAAGAAAAGGTCTTCTTCAAAATTATTGTGGTTTTCGACGATCAAGCGCGGGCGCAGGCCGAATGGGCGCGACGCCAGCTTGACGGCCGCGCCGATTGCGCCTTCAAAGGGGCTCTGCGCCACGATCAGCCGGGCGCGATGCCGCAGCACCAAAGCCAGCAACAGTGGCGGCGCCAGCATGAACATGACGAGGTAGCGCAAGGGCGATGTCGGCGGTTGCGGCAGCAGTGTGAAATGCGCCCCCGCAACGAAGCGCCGCGGCCGCAGCGATGCAGCGAAACCCAGCACGTGAAATTCGAAGTTGCGCGCGCCGGCGAGCAAATCCCACTTTCGCGCGGAGGTCGCGTCTAGCGGCTGGCAATAGCGCGCGCTGCTGATCCAGCAGACCTTGATTTTGCGTGGGCGCAAGGGGGTGCCCCTGGAATGTCGAATACGGCCGCAGCAAACTATAGCAGAATCCGCCCGAATCTACAGGCGCGCGAGCCCGCAGGCGAGCAGTCCTCGTCAGTCGTCGCGGCGCTGCTTGCGCTGGATGATGACCTTGCTCTGCACGGTCGACTCGCCCGCGTCGAGCTGCAGCACAGATTCCAGCGCGATGGATACCGCCGCCATGACCATGCCGCCGAGGATGGCGGTGAAAATGCCGCCCTCGATGATGAGCCGCTCGCCCGCCAAAGAATCGGTGATCATCAGCATCAGGCCATTGATGACGAAGATGAATAGCCCGAGCGAAAAGACCACCGCCGGGCAGGTCAGCAGAATCACGAGCGGTTTCAGCAGCGAATTCACCGCGCCGAAAATCAGGCCGATGAGCAGCAGCGTGCCGGCATCGTTATCGGCGATATGGATATTGGGGATGAGCATGGCGGTGACGGCGATGGCCACCGCGTTGATCAGCACACGAATGAGGAAGGCGCGCATGAGCTGGCTCCCGGTTTTTGTTGGCGCGGACCCGCTAAACGACTATACGCGAATTGGGGCGCGCCCGTTGCGTTAGGCGCCCCGCCGGCGCGAGATCAAGAACAAGATCAACAGCAGCAGCAAGCCAATCGCCACCGCGCCGACAGCCAGGGCGGTATCGCGCGTTTCCGGCTCGTCAGCGGCCGGCGCTTCAATCTCGGTGATGGTCACCGGCGTCAAGGTGGGCGGCGCTGTCGGCTCGATCAGGGCTTGGTCGGTGGGCGCTTCGGTTTCGGCCGCCACCATCTCGGTCGGCGCTTCGGTCGGGACGGTTGTCGCCTGGGCTTCACTGGTGGCCGTCTCCGCTACGGCTTCGGCGGTCGTATCAGCGTCCTCGGTGCTTCTGACGAGGGCGGTCAAGGTCGATTCGGCGTCGGTGGTCGCCGTGATATCCGGCGTGTCCGTTGGCGTCGCCGTTGCCGTTGGCGTATCTGTGGCTGTCGGCGTCACGCTGGGGACGGGCGTGTCCGTCGGCGTGTCACGTGGGGACGGGCGTGTCCGTCGGCGTGTCGCTGGGGACAGGCGTGTCCGTCGGCGTGTCAGTGGGAGCGGGCGTATCCGTGGGCGTGTCAGATGGGACGGGCGTGTCCGTCGGCGTGTCAGATGGGACGGGCGTGTCCGTCGGCGTGTCAGATGGGACGGGCGTGTCCGTCGGCGTGTCAGTGGGAGCGGGCGTGTCCGTCGGCGTGTCAGTGGGAGCGGGCGTGTCCGTCGGCGTGTCAGTCGGGACGGGCGTGTCCGTCGGCGTGTCAGTGGGACGGGCGTGTCCGTCGGCGTGTCAGTGGGACAGGCGTGTCCGTCGGCGTGTCAGATGGGACGGGCGTGTCCGTTGGCGTGTCAGTGGGAGAGGGCGTGTCCGTCGGCGTGTCAGATGGGACGGGCGTATCCGTCGGCGTGTCAGATGGGACGGGCGTGTCGGTCGGCGTGTCAGATGGGACGGGCGTGTCCGTTGGCGTTTCAGATGGGACTGGCGTGTCCGTCGGCGTGTCAGTCGGGACGGGCGTGTCCGTCGGCGTGTCAGATGGGACGGGCGTGTCCGTCGGCGTGTCAGATGGGACAGGCGTGTCCGTCGGCGTGTCAGTCGGGACGGGCGTGTCCGTTGGCGTGTCAGATGGGACAGGCGTATCCGTCGGCGTTTCAGATGGGACGGGCGTATCAGTCGGCGTGTCAGTGGGGACAGGCGTGTCTGTTGGCGTGTCAGTCGGGACAGGCGTATCCGTTTCAGTTGGAACCGGCGTGTTGGTATCCGTCGGTATTGGCGTGATGGTGTCCGTCGGCAGAGGCGTGATGGTGTCCGTCGGCAGCGGCGTATTGGTGTCTGTCGGCGGTGGCGTATTGGTCTCCGTCGGCAACGGCGTGCTGGTGTCTGTCGGCAACGGCGTGCTGGTGTCTGTCGGCGGTGGCGTATTCGTGTCTGTCGGCAGCGGCGTGCTGGTGTCTGTCGGCAACGGCGTATTCGTGTCTGTCGGCAACGGCGTGATGGTGTCTGTCGGCAACGGCGTATTCGTGTCTGTCGGCAACGGCGTGATGGTGTCTGTCGGCAGCGGCGTGATGGTGTCTGTCGGCAACGGCGTGCTGGTGTCCGTCGGCAACGGCGTATTGGTCTCTGTTGGCAGTGGCGTATTGGTCTCCGTTGGCAGTGGCGTATTGGTGTCCGTCGGCGGCGGCGGTGTGCTAGTGCTCGTCGGGAGGGCGGTATTGGTTGCGCTGGGCAGCGCCGTCGCCGTGAGCGTGGCTTGCGCGACGCCGGTCGCGGTCGCCTGGGCAGCCGAGGGCGTGGCCGTGAAAGGCGGCGTCGGTGTCGCTGTGGCCGTCAGCGAGGCCGTAGCTGTCGCGGTAGCCGTGGCTGTCGCCGTGGCCGTATCGGTGGGCAAGGGCGTGAGGGTGGGCGTCGGCGGCAAGTCAATCGTGAAGGGCAAGACGACCGTGGTCGATTCGCCGCCCTCATTGGTGACGGTGACTTGCGCTTCGTGCGCGCCATCGCCCAACTGCTCGGCCGGAATGATGAATTGCTGCGCTTCCACGACTTGAGGCGGCCCGCCATCGTAGGACACTTCTATGCGCGCGATATCGGTTTGCCCGCCGGCGGCCACATCGACCTGGCGCGGTCCAGCGATTACGGCTTCGACAGCGACCCCGCTCAGCGCGACCGTCGGCGGCAGGGCGGCCACTTCAAACTCCAAGGTCCGCACCGTTTCCGCCCCGGCGGCGTCGACCGCGCGCACGGCGATGGTATTGCGGCCGGGCGGCAAGTCTGCGGCGTTCAGCGTGAATTCCAGTTGGTTGCCGCTAACGACGGCGCCCACGTCCGGCTCGGCACTGAGGCTGACAATGGGCGATTGCCCGGCGGCGCTGATGCTGGCGCTCAGCGTATCGGTGACCAGCGTGTCCTCCGGCAAGCCCGTGACTTCCAGGCGCGGCGGCAGCACTTCCACCTCGAAGGTCTTGTCCACAATGGTGGTCTGGCCGCCGGCGTTGGTGGCGCGGATGCTCAAGGTATGCTCTTGCGGCAACAGCTGGAAGGGGTCGAGGTCGAATTCGTAGGGGGCCTCGCTATCGCTGGCGATAACCTCGCCATCCAGGATGAATTCGACCTCGGTTATCTCGGTTTGCCCGCCGGCATCCACCGAAATCACTTCAGTTTCGGCGATGTCATCGGCGGCCGCCCGCTCAAAGTCGTCCGATACCGTCGGCGGCAAAGCGGCGATTTCAAACTCGGTGCTCAGCCGGCCAGTATCGCCTTCGACATCGCTGACGGTGATATCCAGTTGGTGCTCGCCCGGCTCTTGCTGCTCTGGCTCGATGATGTAGGTCTCGTCGGTCGAGACGACTTCGCCGTCGACGGCGTACTCGATGCTGGCGATGTCTTGATCGGCCTGGATCTCGACCTTGATGACGGTGTCTTCGCTGATGGCTTCGGCGAAGAGGTCATCAGGCAGGAAGAGCAGCGGCGTGGGGATGGGCGCGCGCAAGGTGGCGCTGCCCGAGGCGGCGCGGCCGTCGGGCGTGGTCACATCCAGGGTGAAGTCATAACGTTTGCCATCCGCCGGCACATCGGCGCTGATGGTGACGATGTATTGGCTGCGGAAGAGAAAGGCCAGGTTGCGGTAGATCTCGCCCAGTTCGTCCGGCGTCGGCGAATCATAGAACTCGGCGTTGGATTCGGAGGTGATCGCTTCCAGGAAGCGGCGGTCGATATTCCAGCCCAGGCCGACCGCGTACACCGGCACGCCGTGGATGGTGGCGGCGCGGATGCTTTCGTCGCGCGTTAGCTGGCTGACATCGCCGTACTCGCCGCCGTCGCTCAAAATCACGACGACCACGCGCGTTATCGGCGCGGCCTGCGCCATCTCGATGCCTTGGTAAGTCGCGTCATAGAGCGCCGTCTTGCCGCCATAGGCCAGATTGTCCAGCTCGCGCTGCAAAATGTCGCGATCAGTGGTGTAATCGACCACGCTCTTGACCTGCGAGCCGAAGGTTACGATGGCCACCGGGTCGCGCGGGCCCAGCGCGTCAATATAAGCCTGCGCCGCGGCTTGCAGTTCTTCCAGCGGGCGCCCCGCCATGCTGCTGCTGGTATCAATCACCAAAACACTGGCGAAATTGAGCTCGTCATCGGTGATGTTGGCGACGCGCTGAATACCTGCCAGCCCGGCCAAGTCGCCGCCGATGCTAAAGTTAGCGGCATCCAAGCCGGAGATTAGCTGACCGCTCGAATCCAACACGGTCGCGTTGACCGTGACTTGCGTCAACTCGGTGGAATCTATGCCGATGATGTTGAGCGAGATACCGCGCTCGTCCTGGGGCGAAACGACAGTCAGCGGCAGCAGAAGAAGCAGGGCGAGGATGGCTCTGAAGGCGTGTCGTTTCAAGTTGGCTTCTCCAAGTGCGCCGGGGCGGCCGCGCGCCAGCCGCAGACTGTAACCGATTCTATTGCATCTGTCATCTGTCGGCCCCTAGACGGGGATTATAGGGTTGCAACCATGTAAAGTGTAGTGGAAAACCGCGCGGCCGTCGCGGTCAAAAGTTGGGCTGAGGACGGGCGCCGCTGCGCCAAGCTGTCTAGACGCCGCCGAAGCGCTGCTGCACCGCGACCAGCCAGCGCAGCAAGGGCGCCAGCGCGCTGAAATGCTCAAAGCAGGTATCGATCAGCCGGGGCGAGCTGACCGTGCGCCAGTCGATATCATGCGTGCCGGCATAGAGGTGATTGTAGCGCAGCCATTCGATACGCGGGTGGTTCTTGTCGTAGCCCCGCGGCGCCGTCTTGTAATGTCGCCCGCTGATGTTATAACCGGCGGCGGTGACGGCGGCAGCGGCTTCAATGAGCGCGGCGCCCAGCGCTTCGTCCAGCACGGCCTGCCGATACGCCTCCAGCATCGGCTTGGCGAAGTGGAACTTGCCCGCCATCAAGCCGGCGTCATCGGGCGTGATTTGCATGCCGAAAGCCGGGTGCTGCGATTTCTTGCCCGCGCCGTGCCACCACATCATGGCGATATTGGTCTTGTAGGGCGATTTGTCTTTGCTGAAGCGCGTATCGCGGGCCGCGCGCATTAAGGCGCCACTGCCGTTGACGCGCAAGTCGACCACGATATCGGCGTCCAGCTGGCGCAGCCGCTCGCCCATGGCCGCCACCCACTGCAGCGCCGGCGCCTTGACCAGGTCTTCGTAGCGCGGCCGGTTTTCGGCGAACCACTCGCGCGTGTTGTTAGCGCGCAGTTCGCGCAAGAACCCTTGCGTCTCGGCGGGAAAGCCGGGGAAGTCGCTCATGCTTAGTCCCTTGTCCGTGGCGGCTCGTGGCGGATTGTAGCAGCTTGTCCCGCGCCGACCAAGCCGCGCGCGCATGCGGGATTACGCCTATACAAGCGTCGAGGTGTGGGGCACAATCCGCCGCACGACGATCAGCCGGGGCGCCGCCCGGCAAAGGAAACCGACATGACTGTAATGCGCGCCTTCGTTATTTTGATGCTAGTCACGCTGGGGGTGATGCCGGCAATCGCGCAAGACGCGCGCAGCCCGCAGGAACTCTGCAATGCGGCTGACGCGGCCGAACTGACCAAGATGCAATTTGAAGCGGCCGCAGACGTGCTGCAAGCCGAAACAGATTATCGCGCCATCCTCTGCACCAGCGCCGGCGCCATTTACATCGACTTGTACGAGAAGCTGACGCCGATCACGGTGAATAACTTCGTCTTCCTGGCGGGGGAGGGCTATTACGACAGCACGACCTTTCATCGCGTCATCCCGAATTTCATGGCGCAAGGCGGCGACCCCACGGGCACAGGCCGCGGCGGCCCGGGTTACCGCTTCGGCGATGAGCCGGTCGGCTGGCTGACCTTCGATAGTCCCGGCTTGCTGGCGATGGCCAATGCCGGCCCCGGCACCAACGGCAGCCAGTTCTTCATCACCACCGCGCCCACGCCGCATCTCAATTACAAGCATACGATCTTCGGCGATGTGCTCAGCGGCCAGGATGTGGTCGAGTCAATCCGCGAGCGCGACCCGGCGACGGCGTCCGACGCGGGCGAGGGGCTGCTCAGCGTACTCATCATCACCGACCCGGCTGAAGTGGACAGTAGCGAGATTGAGCCGCTCGCGCCGGCGACGCAAGAACAGATCAGCGCGACCTTTGACGCCTTCACAGGCAGCATGCCGCCCGCGCTGCCGGCTGATCCCGCCGCTTCCGGGCGCTTCAGCATCGCCGAGCTGGCCGCCAATCTGCCCGCCGATCTGCAAGCGCCATTCGCCGATTACGCTGAGCAATACGGCCTGCAGTATCGCCAGCGGGCGCATATCAGAAATGTCAATTGCGATGCCAACATCTACTTCACAGCGCTCGGCTACCAGGTCGATGTCTTCGCCGACGCTGCCGCTGCGGCCGCCGCTTTGGGCGATGCGCTGACGGCGCGCCTGCTGCAGAGCCAGGGCTATCAGCCGGTCGCCGGCGATGACAACAGCTACAGTGTAGAGCGGCCAACCTGCGCGGATGAAGCCGGCGAGCAAGCGATATCGCTGTATACCTACGGCCGCTATCTGGTGGCGATTGACGTGCATTTGGCGACGCGTGTGCTCGAAGGCGCCGGCGTGAGCGCGTCCTTGGTGCTGGCCAATCTGGCGCAGCAGATAGAGCCGGGCTTCGCCGCCATATATCGGCCAGAGATCCGCGCCTAGAGGGCTTGTCCGGAACTTTAACTACGTCGTGGACCTACGGCCCGGGCGACCGGATGAAGCGCAGGATCAGCCTCGGATCAGCATTCTAGCTGGATAGAGTGGGTAGCCCTAAAGAGCGGGGCCTACCTGATCAACCTGACTCGCAGCGTGGTAGAGTTGTAGCGCAAACATCTACCACCTGGGTCGTGGCAACGACAGTCGTCAACAGCGCCTGCCCAGGTATTACTCGTAAGGGCGACATACCGTGACGCCCGTCCCGCAGTAGCGTGGGCATTTCACGAAACGACCCCACAGAGTCTGTGTGTGCGCGGGCGGCGGCAGCGAACCGGCCCCGTTGGACACGCCAAGCGCGCGGCATGTCAAAAGACCTAACGCGGTACTCGCTGTCCTCAGATTAGCTCGGTGTCCATCGGTGGTTAAAATGTGTGGATCACTGCCCCTGTGCTTAGCGCCGCGCTTGCAGGGTCGCCAGCACATCATCGCGCTCAGCGTGCCGGCAGATTTCCAGCGCCTCGATGAAGAGCGGGATGTCAGCCGAGCGCGCCACGCCTGCCATGCGCAGCAGCCGCTCGCTTAGCGCGTCGGCACGCGCCGCCGCCATCATCACCAGGCCGTAGCGCCGCAAGTCTTGGTCGCGCGTGTCCAGGATCAGGCGCTCCAGCCGGTCGTAGAGCGCCGCCCGCCGCCCCTCGATGATGCAGTTGATGATGCCCATGCTGGCTGTCGGCTGATCCAGCTCGGCGTACTGGTCGATCAGCCCGGCGTACAGCCGAATGGGGAAGTCGTCGCCGAGGGACTCCAGCGCCTTGCCCGTGAGCTCGCCGCGGCGTGTCTGCGCCATGGTCACCCCGTCGCGCAGCAAGAATTGGTAAATCGGCAGCCGCTGATTCGACGCTACCAGCACGTCAATCGCCGTGCTCGCCGGCTCGCAGTTGAAGACCGACGTATGCGGCTCGCCCAAGAAGCGCGTCGCGTAGAGGCAAGCCAGAGGCGGGTCGATCGGCGCCAGCCCGGCCAGCGCGGCCGCGCGTAAATTCTGCGCCACATCGTCGACCGGCTGCAAGTAGTAGGTCTCCACGCCCAGCAGGTAGATGTCGCTATCGGCCGGGTCGTCGATGTGCACCAGCAGCCGCGTGACGGCTTCGCGCAGCAGGCCGGCTTTGTCGCGCTTGGAATCGGCGTGCCAGCTGAGGCACTTCTCGCGCAAGACGGGCCGATGCCGCCCGTCGAGCGTGGCGCGCACCCGCTCCGCCCGCAAGGCGCGCAGGCATTCGTCGAGGTATTGGCGGCTGTTGGTGCGGGAAAGCAACTCCAGCGCGAGGTCGCGGCGCGCTTCGGCGTCGGTGGCGGCGCGCAAGTTGGCGTAGAGCTCAGCTTGGGTGGGCATGAGTTCAATTCACAGCGACATCAGCGAGGGCACTTTCGGGCGGCGCCCATCATTCTCATCGTGTGCTTTCGGGCGACACACAGTATCGCCCCTACAATCCTAGTCGGCTACCAAATCATGCGCATTCGCCTTAGGTCTGCCGCCCTCAATCCCGCCCTGTCAACGGGGAAAGCTCGTCTCGGACTAAACCGACCCGGCGATTGCTCCCCGAAACTACCACAATTCTGCGCAAATGCCATTGAGTGCGCGTACACTTAGCTCCCCCTCTCTGATGATTCGGAGAGGGGGCCGGGGGGTGAGGTAGAAACCGCGCGGCTAGTAGCAGGCGAACCTAACAATGTTCCTCTGTGCCTCTGTGCCTCTGTGGCCAAAAACGGCTCAGGTTCAAACGGCGGGCAGTTCCAGTCCGAATCGCTGAGCGCAGGCGGCGATCTCGCCCCAGGTGGCGGCGGGCAGGTCGATACCCGCAGCCAGCCGCTCAGCACGATTGCGCGCTTCGATTTCGCCCGGGTGGAGCACTTCGCCCGCCAGCGGGTCAGCCTTGACGAAGTCGATCACCGTATCCACCTGCTGGCGAAAGGCGTCCAGCGGGCCGAAGCGCGAAATGTCGATCATGAGGATGACCGTGCCCCAGCGGTCTTCCAACGGCGGCTGGGCCTCGCTGCGCAGTGACGCCATCAGGCTGAACAAGCCCACCATCATCGCCAGCGCGTAGCCCTTGTGCCCCACATAAGGCAAGCCCATGGGCCGCAGGGCGCCGCCATCGCGCAGCTTGGTCGGGTCGCTGGTCGGCTGCCAATCGGCATCGACGATCCAGTCGCCCGGCAGTTGCTCGCCTTTATCCACCGCCACCATGACCTTGCCCGCGGCCGATATCGAGGTGGCGAAATCGAGGATGATGTTGCCCTTGCCCGCGCTGGGGAAGCCCATGGCGATGGGGTTGGCGCCGATTTTGCGGCCCGTGCCATTGAGCGGCACCACAATTGAGCGCGGCCCGCCGATGCAGCCGTCCCAAATCATCGACGCCATGCCGGCATCCGCGCCCATCTCGGCGTACGTGCCCAGCCGCCCGGTATGCCCCTCGTGATACATCGAGACCAAACCGAGGCCCTGATCGCGCGCCTTGTCGATGGCCAGCTCGGTGGCTTGCTTGGCGATGACCTGTCCAAAGGTGAAATGGCCGCAGATCTGCGCCAGGCAAGCGCTCTCGTCGACGATCTCGGGCGCCGCTTTGGGCTGCAGCTGCCCGCTGTCGATCGAGCGGACGTAGTAGGCGGTGCGGATGACGCCATGCGAATCATGCCCGGCCAGGTTGGCGTC